>NZ_JH114299.1:0-536 GCF_000224655.1 Bilophila sp. 4_1_30 | reverse complement strand
CACGCGCAGGCGCAGCGCGTCCATGCGGTGCAGGGGGATGTCGTCCAGCGTGAAGGCGTCGCCCACCGCCGCGATCTCGTCGCCCCGGTCAAGCTCGCGCCGCAGCGGGCGCCCATAGGCCAAGGGCAGCAGCGCCGGGTTGTAGGCCACGGCGTAGCCGAACAGTTCAAGGACGCGCCGGGCGTTCCAGAGCAGGCCGGGCCGCAAGACGCGGGAGGCCGTCCCTTGAAGCTCGGCGTGCAGGTCCGGATCGCGGCTGAACAGCACGCCGCCCTCGTACGTGGTAAGCCCCTTGCCCACGGCAAGGCTGAAAAAGCCGATATCGCCGGACAGCCCCACGCTCCGGCCTCCGAAAAACGCGCCGAGCCCCTGCGCGGCGTCCTCGATCACGGCGGCCCCGCAGTCGTGGGCCACGGCGGAGACGGCGGAAATGTCCGAAGCCCTGCCGCCCAGATGCGCGGGGACCACGGCGAGCGCGGTTTCATCACAGCAGCGCCCGAGCGCGCCGGGATCGATTCCAAACCCGCCGGGCAGCG
>NZ_JH114298.1:0-556 GCF_000224655.1 Bilophila sp. 4_1_30 | reverse complement strand
CCGGGAGGCGGGCTCGGCGCAGGGAGATGCTGCACGTAATATCTCAGCGAACGCTCCATATCTTTCGACAAATCAGATTGGCGCACAAGCCGAGGGCGCTTTTTCTTGGCATACACTGATCGGTCCTCTGACACTTATAACATATGAAACAGAAGCGTCAGGAGGTCTGTCTTTTGAGTCGTCTCGTGTGGTCCCGACAGCCGAAGAAAACCGCCCGGTCAATGTCGCGCTCCCCGTGTGTATATATCTTGGCCTCCCGGCCTAAGTGGTAAGACCAAGATACAAGATCACAGGAAGGTTGATAGATTCAGGCATGACAGTAGTAGACGAGCCGTAGAGCGGGTTAGAGCGGGATGCATCGATATCCAGACTATCCCAGACTCCAGCAACCTTCGTTTCCACAGCGACAACTCCATTGGGTGCCCAGTTCGCCTGAAAGGCTCCAGAGGGGCCACCACCGGCGATTGACATAATGTTCCATCCAGACCAAGCGCCTTCTATCTCCGGCAACCCCGGAGCGTTGTACCCTCCAGCGTTCCCCGCCCCCTGCCCCCAA
>NZ_JH114297.1:0-561 GCF_000224655.1 Bilophila sp. 4_1_30 | reverse complement strand
ATCGAAGGTGGTGGCCCCTCTGGAGCCTTTCAGTCACACTGGGAACCTAATGGGACTGTCGCTTTGGAAACGAAGACTGCTGGAGTCTGGGATAATCTGATCATCGATGCCTCCAATTCTAACCCTGTCTACGGATCATCACAAACCGTCATGCCTGCGAGCATTGATGTTCCATGTATCATCTATCTTGGTCTTTCGACTTGAGTTTTTATGTTGATGAACGCCTTTCCGAGCTTGGACGGGGGTTGGGCAGGCAGGGCTCCGTGTTGCTGATATGGGTCGAAATTTGACTGCGAGCTGGACAACAGGGTGGATTACGCATTTTATTCCCACAATACTAACCAGCGGCGCGGCTTTTACGGCAAATGAAATGGCTTTTGAAGCTTCAAGTGAACCAGGACAAAAAGTTAACCAGCCTTTTCATGTAGGTATCGACGCGGGTCGTGTATGGGGTACCGAGCACGTCGGGACAGAGTTTGCCCCGACACATGTCCAATTGCCTGCCATTTTGTATCTTGGCCTCTCTGCTTCGAGTTTTGGGGTTAACACCCGCCTTTCCGA
>NZ_JH114296.1:0-564 GCF_000224655.1 Bilophila sp. 4_1_30 | reverse complement strand
AACATCTGGCTCGGCGTGGGATCGGTCGTGAACAGGCGGCTGACGTATCCCGTAGCGACCACTACGGCTTTGGCCTTCACGATGCGATAGGACGGCTCGTCGGAGGAAATATCGAGGGCCAGAGCGCCGGTGATGCCGTTATCGTCACGGAGCAGTTCCAGCACAGGCGAGTGGTTGACGATACGGACGCCTCGTTTCTTGGCCTGTTCCGTGAGCACCTTTTTTTGATTGTGGCCGTCATACTTGAGGAAAATTTTCGGACGCCCCGGATAGGCATGGCCTTCGAAGTGGAAATCCCCGGTGGGCTTCATGTTGATGCCCCAGTCATTCCACATGTTGACGATCGTGGGGCTGGTTTCCAGAAAACGCATGACAAGCGGCGTGTCGTTGCTGGTGGCGTTCTGGCTGTCCATAAATTCTTCATACACCACATCGATGGTGCCGTGCTTCTCCGGGATATAGCAGAGAAAATGATCGTTACCCGTGGCTCCCGCCCCGCTGCGCTTCGTGTTGGCCTTATCCAGCAAGGTTACGCTCGCGCCTTTGTCCGCCGCCGCAATAGCG
>NZ_JH114295.1:0-633 GCF_000224655.1 Bilophila sp. 4_1_30 | reverse complement strand
AGGTATTCCTCTTCCGTCCCCGCCGTCTGCTTCACGATGTCGAGCAGAGATGTGCCCACGCCCGCAAGCTGGCCCGCCGCGTCGGAGTCGCCGCCAAGCGCCAGCCCGGACAGCCGCCGGAACTCGGCCTGAACCGTGCCAAGACGGTTCTCCGCGTCGAGGTTGGCGCTCCCGGCGAACAGGTTGTACCGGGATTGACCAAGGCTCTTGTCCAGCCCTTCCCATGTGCTCTTGAGCGTCTTCGCGGCGGAAAGCTGCTCATTGATGGCGTTGATCTGCTCCTGTATCGCCTGTTGCTGAAGCTGCACCCGCTGTTGTTCCAGCGCGTCCATCTGCGCCTTGAGCGAATCGTATTCTGACTTCGCAGCGTCCTGCGCGTCCTGCGCCGTCTCCGCCGCGTGGAGCTTCAACAGTTCCGCCACCTGCGCGGAGCCTTCCCCGAACTGTTGGATCGTCTCCCGCAACTCGTTGGCTTGCGATATGGCCCGGCCCACCTCATCACTGTTGCCGTTCACCGCCGCCCACCGCTGCGCGACGGACTGGTCGAACGAGCGCAGCATTTCCTCAGTGGCCTGTTTCACCACCTCGGCGCGCATGGCCTCGACCTGCGCAAGCTGCGATTCCGTCGCCCCG
>NZ_JH114294.1:0-647 GCF_000224655.1 Bilophila sp. 4_1_30 | reverse complement strand
TTGTCGAGGGCGGCCTGCACAGCCTGTTGCTGTTGCGTTTCCATTGCGGCGTTGGCTTCGGCGGCCCCCTGTTTCTTGGCGTCCGCTTCGATCTGCGCCAGCAGTTCGGGATGGCTGGACGCGAGTTCTATGCGATCCATAGGTTTCTCCTTGGTGGTGTTGATGAGCGCGATGAGCGCGTCCATGCCGGGCACGATGCCCGTGACGAGGCCCAGCTCGTGGGCGCGGGATGCCAGAAAGACCTGCCCGTCGCCCCATGTCTCCGGGGCGGACGCATCGACCGGCATGTGCGCGGCGACGTCGGCCCGGAACATCGTGTGTAGTTCGTTGATGGGCTGCTGCAGGTAGGCTTTGACCTCATCGGTCAGCGGCTCGGCGTCGTTGCCCGCGGCCTTCCATGCGCCGCCGGTAAGGTGGGTGACGCGGACGCCGCATTTCTCGAGGAAGCCGGACCAGTCCATATGCCGACAGATGACGCCGATGCTGCCGACGGTGGCCGTGGCCGGGGCATAGACGCGCCCGGTGGCCGCCGCGAGGTAATAGGCGGCGGAGGCGCACAGGCCGTCGGCGTAGGCGTACACGGGCTTCGCAGTTTGCGTGGCCAGCCATGCGGCCAGCTCAGGGACGCCGGAGGCCACGCCGCCCGG
>NZ_JH114293.1:0-655 GCF_000224655.1 Bilophila sp. 4_1_30 | reverse complement strand
GTCCGCGAATTCCGCCAGTCCCCCGGCTACCTTCCTCGGCGGCGCGAACGTCTGGCACCTTGCCCCGGGCCGGGCCTATGTCAGCCATCAGGGGACGAGCCACGTCATGCAGGCGCGGCAGATCCTCATCGCCACCGGCGCTATGGAGCGCCCCGTACCCCTGCCGGGCTGGACCCTGCCGGGCGTGCTCGGGGCCGGGGCCGCCGACGTGCTGCTCAAGTCCGCCTCCATGCTGCCCGAAGGCCCGGTCGTGCTGTGCGGCAACGGCCCGCTCATCCTCCAGACCGTCGTGCACCTGAAGCATTTCGGCATCCCCATCGCGGGCGTCGCGCTGACGGGCAGCCCCGCCAGCCTGTTCAAGGCCGCGCTGCGTATGCCCGGCGCGCTCCTGCGCCCGCAGTACCTGCTGCACGGCATGGGCATGGGCCTGCGCACCTTCTTCGGCGCGCCCTGCCACCCCGCCGCCAAGGACGTTTCCATCCGCAGGGACGGTGAAACGCTGACCGTGGACTTCACCAGCTTCGGCAAGCGCAAGTCCCTGCAAGGGACCGCCGTGCTCCTGCATGAGGGGGTTGTCCCGGAAACCCGCATCACCCGCCTTGCCCGCTGCCGCCATGCGTGGAACCCCCGCCAGCGTTACTGGCACGTCGAGACG
>NZ_JH114292.1:0-683 GCF_000224655.1 Bilophila sp. 4_1_30 | reverse complement strand
CTACGTCGTCCTGCCCGTCAGCCCGAACGGCTCGCGCAGATCAGGGAATGGATCCCCCTCGGCATCGTCGAGTTCGCCAGCATGGCGACAGGCGTCNCCGGGGTCATGCTGCTGTTCCTCACGCGCGGCATACAGCATCGGCAGCGCGCCGCCTTCCGGCTGGCCATCGCCATGCTGTGCATCGGGATTATCGGCCCCCTGCTGCATTCCCTGAGCTGGTTCGTGGCCCTGATGTCGCTCATCGTCCTGCTTTCGGTCCTCTCCATACGGAGGAAGTGCTGCCGCCCGTCCTCCTTGTGGAAGCTGCACCTCACCCCCAGCTGGCTGTTCGCCATCGTCAGCGTGCTGGTCTGTTCCGCCGGGCTCGGCCTGCTGATTTACCACATGGACCCTTCCGATCCCGTCCTCTGGACCTCCTCCGACTACGCCGCCGACGCCGCACGCCTGTTCCGCACGTTCGCTGCCGAAGCGATCCTTCTGATTTGCATCGCCGTCGGCTACATGCGCACGGCCCCGATCCGCAAGCGCTGGAACGCCGTCCGCCGTTTTGGGAGAAGGAACAAGCAATAAATTGATTGAACCGGGGAGGGGAGAGGGAACCCTTCTCCAGAAGGGTTCCCTCTCCCTCCCCGGACCCCCTCCTCTCACCTTCCCAAGACTTTCGACGTTATCGAATCCCTGTT
>NZ_JH114291.1:0-689 GCF_000224655.1 Bilophila sp. 4_1_30 | reverse complement strand
GGGTTCGGCCTTCTCCGGTGCGGCGGAGTCCGCGGGCACGGCACTCTCCAGCACGCTGGACGCCGTGGGCCCCGCCGTTTCCGGCGTTGCGGAGGCGCTGGCCCCTGTGCTTTCGGGGGCTGCGGAGGCTGTTTCCTCCACGGTTTCCGGGGTCGCGGGCGCGGTGTCTTCGGCGTGTTCGGGCGTCGCGGGCTTCGTGGGCCCGGCTGTTTCCGGCGCTGTCGAAGCTGCGGGTTCGGCCTTCTCCGGTGCGGCTGAAGCCGTGGCCCCGGCGGTTTCCGGTTTAGCGGAAGCGGCGGTTTCGGCTTTCGGAGGCGTCGCGGACACGCTGGGCACAGCCTTCGGGGACGTCGCTGGCGCGGCGTCCTCGGCCTTCTCCGGTGCGCTGGATATGGTGGGGCCCGCGGCTTCGGAAGCCGCTGATCGGCTTTCTTCGGCGCTGTCCGGCGCGGTGGCGTTCGTATCCGGCCGGTTCCCGAGCCTCGGCGCGGCGGCTGAGGCCGTGGGGCAGGGGCTCGCCAGCGAGTTCCAGAGCATCCGCGATCTCGTGGCCTCCGTGTTCTCGGGGGATCTTTCCGGCGCGCTGGATGCGGCGCTCGGGCTGTTCTCGGGCTTCCGGGAAACGGCTTTCGCCATTTTCGCGGCGCTCGGGGAAGCCGTGCTCGGCGTGTTCGCCTTCGTGTGGGGAC
>NZ_JH114290.1:0-697 GCF_000224655.1 Bilophila sp. 4_1_30 | reverse complement strand
GTCCCGTCCCCGATATGCTCGCCCCCATCGGGCGGGTAGCCGAGGCGTCCGGCGGGCTGACGCCCCTGAGCACGGCGGAACTGGAACTGCTCGCGTGGCAACTGCACGTCGACTTCCGCGAAACGGCCCGGACGGACGCGGAACTGGCGGGCCTCATCCTCGACGCCATCGCATGGCACCGCATCAAGGGCACGCCCGCGAGCCTCTACGCGGCGCTGCGCCGGTTCGGGTATGCCGCCTCCATCGAGGAGAACGGCCCCGGGGCCTACTGGGCGACGTACCAGCTTGGCCTGCCGCAGATTGCGGACATGGACGACGTGCGCCGCATCGTCACCATCTGCACCGAGATGGCCCCGGCGCGCTGCCGCCTGTGGCGCCTGTACACCGACGCCTACGACCGGCGGCCCATCGTGCTCTCGGAAGGCCCGGCCCTTGGCGACGGCTGGCTGTCCTTCCACTCCGGCGTCTCCGTCGAAGGCCCGGACGGCGACATCGTCGTCTCGTTCGGGACAAAGAGGAGCTTTCAGGCGGAAGCCTACCTGCCGTCGCTCCATGCGGCCTCGTTCGGGACGGAATGCGTGTCCGGCCACACCGCGCCGTACCTCGACCGCTTCATCGTCGGACGTTCGCGGCTCTCCGAGCCCCTGCCCCGCAACCACCCGTTCGTCATGGGCGCGCTGTTCAGCATCCTGTGGGC
>NZ_JH114289.1:0-707 GCF_000224655.1 Bilophila sp. 4_1_30 | reverse complement strand
ACATCAAGCTGGCCCTGCAACGCTTCAAGCTGCTTGTCGGCTGCGGACACCTGCGCGCCCGCCGCGTCCTGCGCGGACTTCAACTGTGCGTTCACCGCCCAGAAAGCGTCGAGGTATTCCTCTTCCGTCCCCGCCGTCTGCTTCACCAGATCGAGCAGGGAAGTGCCCACGCCCGCAAGCTGACCCGCCGCGTCGGAGTCACCGCCAAGCGCAAGCCCGGACAGCCGCCGGAATTCGGCCTGTACCGTGCCAAGACGGTTCTCGGCGTCAATGTTGGCGCTCCCGGCGAACAGGTTGTAGCGGGATTGGCCAAGGCTCTTGTCCAGCCCTTCCCATGTGCTCTTGAGCGTCTTTGCGGCGGAAAGCTGCTCGTTGATGGCGTTGATCTGTTCCTGTATCGCCTGTTGCTGAAGCTGGACCCGCTGCTGTTCCAGCGCATCCATCTGCGCCTTGAGCGAATCGTATTCGGACTTCGCGGCGTCCTGCGCGGCCTTCGCCGTCTCCGCCGCGTGGAGCTTCAACAGTTCCGCCACCTGCGCGGAGCCTTCCCCGAACTGTTGGATCGTCTCCCGCAACTCGTTGGCTTGCGATATGGCCCGGCCCACCTCATCACTGTTGCCGTTCACCGCCGCCCACCGCTGCGCGACGGACTGGTCGAACGAGCGCAGCATTTCCTCAGTGGCCTGTTTCACCACCTCGGCGCGCAT
>NZ_JH114288.1:0-709 GCF_000224655.1 Bilophila sp. 4_1_30 | reverse complement strand
CGAAGGGATGCCCGAGGGCACGTCCAGCGGCGGTGCCAGTTCGCCGAGCGTCCGGCCTTCCTGAAAGGCCCGCCCCGCCCCGTCCACGATCCCGGCGGGGCTGAACCCCGCGAGCACGGCAAGCGCGCCTTCGCAGCGGATGCGCCGTTCCTCCAGATCATACAATTGCGCCTGCGTCTTGTCGCGTTCCGCCGCGAACCGCCGCAGCGTGGTTTCCGGCGACTGCCCGAGGCGGTAGCG
Organism: Bilophila sp. 4_1_30; assembly: GCF_000224655.1. NCBI lineage: Bacteria > Pseudomonadati > Thermodesulfobacteriota > Desulfovibrionia > Desulfovibrionales > Desulfovibrionaceae > Bilophila > Bilophila sp. 4_1_30. The sequence continues at coordinate 469 of NZ_JH114288.1, read as the reverse complement.
CGTCTCATAAACCTTGCACGTCCGCTCGTAGGACTTGAGCATGTCGGCGGCGATCCGTTCCTGCTCCTGCAAGGTGCGGAGCTGGAAATACGCCAGCGCGGTTTCCGAGGCCACCGCCAGCCGGATCGTGTCGCGGGCGGCTTCGGTCGACAGCAGCTCGGCGCGGGCTGCCTCGTCCAGACGGCGGTACTTGCCCCACAGGTCAAGCTCGAAGCTCAGGAACCCGACCGCCTTGTACGCCTCCTGCGTCCGCGAGGCGTAGCGGTGCGTGAGCTCCTCCCCTTCCGTCATCAGGCGCTTGCCGTCCTGACTCCGCAGGCCCACGGCAGGCAGGCGATCCGCAAAGGCGACGCCCGCCGCCGCGCTTGCCTCCTCGACCCGGGCCATCGCCTGCGCGAGGTTGCTGTTGTGCGCGAGGGCCGCCTCCTCAAGGCGGTTCAGGGCGTCGTCATGGAAGACTTCCCACCAG
>NZ_JH114287.1:0-713 GCF_000224655.1 Bilophila sp. 4_1_30 | reverse complement strand
CGTCCGGGAGGCCATAACGACCTTCTGGACGACTTCGACGGATTCAAGGACTCGGAGATATTCCGGCGGTGTGTCTATGGATGCGGCAGCGAGAATCCGGGCAGCGAATGGCGCGACAGGATCAAAACGCTCCAGCGGCAGGCCATGCGGCGTGAGTACGTCCCGACCCAACTTAAAGATGCCATTGGCGAACTGTGGCAGATGGGCCGGACCTACGCCCGAGGCAATGCTCGCAAAGCAGCCGAACTGCGCCAGCGTGTCGAGGCTGTGCTGGAAGACTAACGAGGGGGAGCTAAAATGCGAATGAAAGGGAGAAAAAAGATGTGCCGCGTTCTGGCACTCATTATTATGCTTTGCATGGGCTCATCGGCTTATGCCGAAACTCCCACCGCTGAAGCCCAAAAGAAAGTTGCCGCATACCTCACGCTCCTTGACGATATGTGCTTCACCGACCCTTTTTTGTCCTATGGCTTTGCTCAAGACCCAGGAAAAAGCTGGAAAGAGGGACTGGAAAAACTTGAAATCGAACTAAACGCCGATCCGGAAGTATCACCTGCCGTCAAGAAAACTCCCGGACTCCTCATCCAGCTTGGTTTGCAGACGTTTTATGCGAAACACTGCCTTGCCGACAGCAACTCGGATAGAAAAACGTGCTTGATGAACTCGGTGAATATGCCGAAGGCATTTGACAAAAGAAAGCCCCGGGAGATTAT
>NZ_JH114286.1:0-716 GCF_000224655.1 Bilophila sp. 4_1_30 | reverse complement strand
ATCCCGATCATCGTCCCCGTGGCTCAGGCTGTCGATCCGGATCTCGTGGTGGTTTCCCTTTCCGCGACCCTCGCTGGCAGCGTGTTCGGGGATCATTGCTCCCCCATTTCGGATACGACCATTCTCTCCAGTGCCGGAGCCGGATGTAATCATATCGAACACGTATCGACACAGCTGGGTTATGCGTGCATCGTGGCTTTTTGCTGCTTCGTCGGTTACGTTGTCGCCGGATTTACCAAGGCCAACCTGTGGTGGAGCCTTGGCTCTTCCCTTGTCCTGCTGCTCATCAGTGTGTTCATTTTGCACATGCTGGGCAATAAAAGGGCTGCTGCTAGAGAAACAGCCGCTATCGGGGGAAATGCCTGATAGTTCCGTAAAAAATCGGATATATGGGAGGGTGGGCTTGGGTCCGCCCTCTTTTTTGTGCACGCATGGGAGCAAATAAAGACATTATCCTGTAAATACAGTATAATATAAAAAATTCGGAAGATGGACACAAGAAATGTTTCTAAGCAGTCCCTTTTTTCGGGACGTTAGATTGACAGTATCTCAATTGAGATGCATTATAACTCAAATACGATACGAGGTGAGTATGGCTAGTACGACAATGGTCCACATCCGTGTTGACGAAAAGCTCAAGCGCGAAGCATGTGCCGCCTTGGACGGCATGGGCCTGTCTCTTTCCGATGCTGTGCGTCTGCTCCTTGTTCGTGTGG
>NZ_JH114285.1:0-718 GCF_000224655.1 Bilophila sp. 4_1_30 | reverse complement strand
CTCTCCCGCCTCCTCTTGAATGAAAACCGCACATAAGGGAGGCGCAACATGAAGTTCCACTGGCGATTGGGTGGCATCGTCTTTGTAGCCATCGTCGTGATCTCTTTCCCGGCCCGGGCGAGTCCCCCCGCGACGCAGGACTCGGCTCTGGAATTTGCCAAAGATCACAAGTCCACGCTCAAGAGCCCTGGCGCCATCAACGACCGGCTTTTTCAACCCGCCCTGTCCACGGAGCGGGAATTCGAGACCTTCGATGGGAGCGCCAGATTTCGGGCCAATCTCATGTGTTCCTCGGAAGCACCGGTGGTCAGAGTGACCGCGTACCCTGTCGGCTCGCTTACGGCCATTGGGGAACTGAACCTGCGGATTGAATACGACCGCGATCTGGACGGAAGGCTGGAGGGCGTCCTGACCGTGAACAACGTGGCCGGGATGTGCGGCAACGGGATCATCCGGGACTGCTCGCCGTCCGGGTCGTGGCTGAACTGCCGTTACTGCCGCTGGTCTCTGGAGGGTGGCGCAATCCGCGAGCAATGCGATTACGGCGGTGCGGAGGGTAGCCAGGCCCCCATCGGCCCGCAGGGAATGCGCGGTTGCTTTTGTTTCAACGCCAGTTGCGGGGCTCCGGTCATGTCGATGCTCGAAACTGTCCTGAGTTTCGCGGCAGGGGGCATCATCGATCAACTGCGTGCTCTGCATCCGGCGCTGGCAATAAATA
>NZ_JH114284.1:0-718 GCF_000224655.1 Bilophila sp. 4_1_30 | reverse complement strand
CCCTCCATCTTCAAAGACTTTCGACGTTATCGAATCCCTGTTCACAGGTTTTCCCGAACATGAAGGAAAGCGCTTGAGCCTGACTCATGATGAACCACCGATGCGGATTTTTCCCGTATGGAGAGGAAAACGCGAGGGGGACCCTCTGACCTGCCGTTATGAGGAGGAGCCTTCCTCCAGATGCGGAAAGAGGCCTCCTGCCGTTCTCTTTGGCGGGGTGTCCGGGAGTTTCACCCGGCTACAAGGGTTTAGAGCCCCTGCGATCCATTCGATCCACACCCCTTGATATATAAAAAGAGCCGTATGCAAGATGAGAGCATCCAGAAAATTTCCAGATAGAAGTATGTTTCTATATGAAAAAAATGGATTCATTCCTTCATCTCGAATACGCCCTCATCATACGCAGCTTCCCGATTTTTGTCTATAGATATATCAGATAAAAATATCAGAAACAGGGAGAAAGACTTTCTTCCTCCCGCCTTCTCAAAAAACGGACACGAAAGAGCCGGTTCCCATCCCGGGGAACTTTTTTCTCGGACTGGCCGAACCTACTATGGCTTTCAGATTTTAATCCGCTCTAAAGAAGAAGAAGAAGAAGAAGAAGAAGAAGATGATGATGATGATGATGATGATGAAGATGATGAAATGTCGGGGGCTCCCTATACTCTTTCCACTTTCAGACAGAGAACCACAGTAAGGGAGTTCCCATTCACGTGAA
>NZ_JH114283.1:0-766 GCF_000224655.1 Bilophila sp. 4_1_30 | reverse complement strand
CGATATTATCCACACTCTGAATGATTCCACAGGATTGCGTCGGGATAGCCGCATCATATCCGAGCCGGGCCTGTACTCGCTCGTCCTCCGATCCCGCAAGCCGGAGGCCAAGGCCTTCAAACGCTGGATCGTGCATGAGGTCATTCCGTCCATCCGCAGGACGGGCGGCTACGGCGCCCCGGCGCTTCCGAACTTCAGGAATCCGGCGGAGGCGGCGCGGGCGTGGGCGGACAAGGAGGAGCAGCGACTTCTTGAAGAACAGAAGCGCCTCGCGCTGGAGCAGAGGATGGAGGAAGTGAAGCCCAAGGTCGTCTTCGCCGAGTCCATCGAGATCGCCAAAACCAGTATCTCCGTCGGGGAAATGGCGAAGCTCATCAAGCAGGCCACGGGGTACGACATCGGGCAGAACCGTTTCTTTGAGTGGCTCAGGAGTAGGGGCTACCTGCACAAGGATGGTTCCCAGACCAACATGCCTACCCAGAGAAGCATGGATGCCGGATGGATGGAGATCAAGGAAGGCTCACGCATCGGAAGCAGCGGGGAAAGCCACATCACCCGCACGCCGAAGATCACGGGCAAGGGGCAAATCTACTTCATCAACCTGTTCAAGCGGCTGGTGGAGTCATGAACATCCGTTGCCGCCACCGTATTCCTTCACCCGAAGCCGTGGGATTCCTTACGGCGGAAGGCCTCAGGGAAGCCGCCGCACAATATCCGTATTTGCGGCCCTGCAAGAAGCATAGCTGGAACTGGCTGTATCGGAAGG
>NZ_JH114282.1:0-773 GCF_000224655.1 Bilophila sp. 4_1_30 | reverse complement strand
TCCGCAGCCGTCCCCGACCACATGATGATGCCCCGGCTGGGCATCAGGAAGCGGCGCACTTCGTCGAGCGCGCGCATGAGCATGGGGTTGGCCATCAGATCACCTCCACAAGGATATCGTAGTCCGTGGGGATCGCGTCGTGCCAGCGGATGACGGTCGAGGCGGCCCCGGCAGTCCCCACTTCCTGATACTGGTGCACGGCCTCGTCGGTCCCGGCCTCGCAGCGCAGGCCGCACAGGTAGACCCGCAGCCGCTTGTTCCCCACGGTATAGGAGGGCACCGTGTAGTTCGTGCCCTTGGCGATGAGCCCCGGGCGTGAGCCCGCGGGGGAGAATGCCGACACGACGGCCGCCGCGAGCAGGTCCCGCAGGTCTTGTTTCTGTTGCCGCAGTTCCTCTTCCACGCCCTGTAATCCGTCGGACTGCGCCTTGAGGGCGTCGTCCTGCGTCTTGGCTTCGGCGTCGAGGCCCTGCAAGGTCTCGCGCAGCCGCAGCACGTCGTCCTCGAGGAGGTTGTCCGGGTGCGGCAGCGGGAGTTTCAGGTACGTTGTTTTTTCATCAATCATGGCGGCTCCTAGATCACGGCCATGAGCCGGATGTTGCTGACGCGGGGGCGGGCCGTGCTCGTGCCGGTCAGGGTCAGCCTGACCTTGACCTCGCTGACGTTGGAGAGCGCCGCCTTGAAGCGGTACTCTACAAGCCCGTCGCCCTGATTGGTGGTGCCGTCGGCGGTGAGCGGCTCCCACTCGCCGGAGTCCTTGCGGAGCTGCGGGG
>NZ_JH114281.1:0-782 GCF_000224655.1 Bilophila sp. 4_1_30 | reverse complement strand
CACACTCTGAATGATTCCACAGGATTGCGACGCGATAGCCGTATCATTTCAGAACCGGGCCTGTACTCGCTCGTCCTCCGGTCCCGCAAGCCGGAGGCCAAGGCGTTCAAACGCTGGATCGTGCATGAGGTTATTCCGTCCATCCGCAGGACGGGCGGCTACGGTGCCCCGGCGCTTCCGAACTTCAGGAATCCGGCGGAGGCGGCGCGGGCGTGGGCGGACAAGGAGGAGCAGCGGCTTCTTGAAGAACAGAAGCGTCTCGCGCTGGAGCAGAAGATGGAGGAGGTGAAGCCCAAGGTCGTCTTCGCCGAGTCCATCGAGGTCGCCAAGACCAGCATCCTCGTGGGGGAAATGGCGAAGCTCATCAAGCAAGCCACGGGGTACGACATCGGGCAGAACCGTTTCTTTGAGTGGCTCAGGAGTAGGGGCTACCTGCACAAGGATGGTTCCCAGACCAACATGCCTACCCAGAGAAGCATGGATGCCGGATGGATGGAGATCAAGGAGGGCACCCGCATCGGAAGCAGTGGGGAAAGCCGCATCACCCGCACGCCGAAAATCACGGGCAAGGGGCAAATCTACTTCATCAACCTGTTCAAGAAAATGGTGGAGTCATGATCATCCGCTGCCGCCACCGTATCCCGTCGCCCGAGGCCGTGGGGTTCCTCACGGCGGAAGGGCTCAGGGAAGCCGCCGCGCAATATCCGCATTTGCGGCCCTGCAAGAAGCATAGCTGGAACTGGCTGTATCGGAAGGCCTGCGCGAAGTGTGGAGATAGAATT
>NZ_JH114280.1:0-785 GCF_000224655.1 Bilophila sp. 4_1_30 | reverse complement strand
ATCAAGCTCGTCGCTGCCTTCCGAAAGGCCGGATAAGATCCCGTCGAGCCGCGCGATCAGCGTATCATCGGAAAGATGGTTCAGCTCTTTTTTGACCAGCCGCTGCGTGGCCCCGCGGACGATCCCGGTGTAATTGATGACACGGGCGTCGCCCTGCAGGCTTTTGATGAAATCGATCGAAAGCACCCCGGTCAGCAGCAACGCTACACTCAAAAGCGTTGGGACGGCTTTTCCCTGCAACGTCGTCAAAATTCTCTTCATCGGTACAGTTCCCCCGGAAGCGTCCCAATCATGTGCACATATGCTGTTTTTCCGCCGCGCTGCCCAAAGCCCCCGCGAGGGACATCAGGGGCGGGCACCCTCCGGCACCGGTGACATCTGGTCGCATGCCGGGCCATCATGGACAAGCCGCCCCGGCTTGCTACAGGCTTTTGCTGATGCCGCCCATATACTTTTTCAAAACGTTGCTGATTTCCTCAAGGGCAATGGGCTTGGTTATATAATCATCCATGCCCGCTGTATATGCCTTATCCATGTCTTCCACAAAGGCATTTGCGGACATGGCGACAATCGGAATATGGCTTGCGCCCTGCGATTGTTCCATTTGCCGTATCAAACGTAGCTTTAGCCATTGAAGACTCCTCTTGGACATGAGACACTACCCCGAAAACAAACAAATTTGTATAAATAAAAAAAGGCCACCAGGTAATACATACTTGGTAGCCTTTTTATTGAAACAATGGGGGTACTAAAGAATAACGTTTATAAGCAAGGCCTAAGAGAGA
>NZ_JH114279.1:0-819 GCF_000224655.1 Bilophila sp. 4_1_30 | reverse complement strand
TGCTGCCCGGCGGTTGCGGGCGGCACAAGGCCGCTCGTCCCGGCAGTCGATGCCGTTGCACCATCGTATTCGGGGACGGAGATGATGCCGTTGGTGTTGCGGAAACCGTCGCCGAATTTGTTGTACGAAACCAATTCGACCCACGGAAACCACTCACGGGTTACGCCCCACGACTGAGTGCGCACAAAGATACGTGCGGAATCCGCACGAGTAGCACCACCTATAATAGTGAGACGTTGCATTAATCTCGCAAATGAAGACACAAAACTTGCCGATCTATTATCTCTTACTTCTAGTACGCCATCTGCATATTGGTTTTTGTTCAGGATGCCGTCAGGTGCGGATGTTGTTGTATTATCCCACAGGACATGAAAATTGCCCGGCGTCGTAGCATCGTCAAAGCTCGATAAGACGGTACGGGATGGGAACTCAGGAAGATACTCATCCACCAAGTACCCCCGCGCGCTCGCCAGATCCTCAAGATCCCCCCAATAGCCACGTCCTTCACGATGATCACGCCGCCCGCATCGGCCTGCGTGGTCTTCCCGTCGACCTTAGACAGCCCCGCGTGGCTTTCCGACGCATACCCGACATTGGCGAGGTCCTGCGCCTCGTCGCGGGCCGCTTCCGCCGCCTTCTGCGCGTTGGCCGCAGCGGTTGCGGAAGAGGATGCCGCATTCTTCGAAGCAAGGGCCGACGTCTCGGACGTCTTCGCAGCCTTAGCGGATGCGGCGGCTTCCCCGGCCTTCGTCGTTGCCGTAGCCGCTGACGAGGCCGCGCTGTTCTTTGACGCGAGAGCCGAGGTTTCGCTGGCTTTTG
>NZ_JH114278.1:0-829 GCF_000224655.1 Bilophila sp. 4_1_30 | reverse complement strand
TCTCATCGCCGTGAACGCCATCCTCGCGCTGTCCCTGAACCTCATCTACGGCTTCACCGGGATGTTCTCGCTCGGGCACGCCGGGTTCATGGCCATCGGGGCCTACGTTTCCGCCCTGTGCGTGCTCCCCGCCGCCCAGAAGGAAATGATGTGGATCCTCGAGGACATCATCTGGCCCTTCTCGGTCATCCATACGCCGTTCTGGTTCTCGGTGGTCGCCGGGGGCTTCGTGGCCGCGATCTTCGGGCTGTTCATCGCCATCCCCGTGCTGCGGCTCGGCGGCGACTACCTCGGCATCGCCACGCTGGGGTTCGCGGAGATCATCCGCGTGCTCATCGTGAACCTGACGCCCATCACCAACGGCTCCCTCGGCATCAAGGGCATCCCCTTCCACGCCTCGCTGCTGGTCAACTACGGGTGGCTGCTCATCACCCTGTACTGCATGGTCAAGCTCCTGGGCAGCAACTTCGGCAACATCTTCAAGGCCATCCGCGACGACGAAATCGCCGCGAAGGTCATGGGCATCGACACATTCAGGACCAAGGTGCTCTCCTTCTGCCTCGGCGCGTTCTTCGCGGGCGTGGGCGGGGCGCTGCTCGGCAACCTCCTGACCACCATCGACCCGAAGATGTTCACCTTCCTGCTGACCTTCAACGTGCTCATGATCGTCGTGGCCGGCGGCCTCGGTTCGCTCACGGGCAGCATCCTCGGCAGCGCGGTCATCACCGTCCTGCTCGAATGGCTGCGCGCCGTGGAAGACCCCATCACCCTCGGCGGATTCGCAATCCCCGGCATCCCCGGCATGCGCATGGTCGTGTTCTCGCTGGTC
>NZ_JH114277.1:0-870 GCF_000224655.1 Bilophila sp. 4_1_30 | reverse complement strand
GTTCCCCTCCCTTCCCCCGAACCCCCATCCCTCCCCATCCCAAGACTTTCGACTGGTGGGGAGGCTGCGCGGCAGGAGTCCCTACCGTATGGAGGGCCGTTTCCAGATACGGAGCGAAGACGCTTGACCTTTGCGGGGGAGAAACCGTACTGTGCCGTTTTTCCTTTCTATCATTATGGATGAAGCATGAAGTGGTTTACGCACAAGGCAGTGGCTGTAGCGGGGGCGCTCGCGGCAGGCGCGCATCCGGCGGCGTTGTTCGCTGTAATGATCGGGAGCGTGCTGCCCGATATGGTGGATACGGCAATGGCGCGGGGCGACAAGAAAGTATGGAGGCGCATCCACCGCCAGACATCGCATTGGTTCGGCTGGTACCTTGTCATCATTATACTGGGCTTTCTTATCCCGACGCAGCGGATCGTGCTTGATCTTCTGAGGGCGACACACATCACATTCCCCGGCGTGTCTCCGTCGGCGCTGGCGCAGGTCAGCGGCATCGGCAACGATCTGCTCGTCTGGGTCGGCATCGGCGGCTTGATCCACGTCCTGCTGGATGCCCTCACGCCCATGCGCGTTCCTCTGTATCCTTTCGGAGGCAGCAAGCGCTTCGGCATCAATCTCGTCAGTACGGGGACGTGGCGCGAAACCATATTCCTGTTCGTGGCCCTCGGAGCCATAGCCCTCCAGTTCGATCAGGCCCGCGCCGTCTTCGAAGAGGCCGTCAGGACTATTCTGTAAAAGCAATCCTACTGGAAACAAGGCGGAAAGAATAAAACCCGTCCCGTCAATCCCATAGAAAAAGCCCGAACGGTTTTCCGTCCGGGCTTTTCCAGTCACAGGCAACCCCGTGGGCAGGGATTCGATAAGGCC
>NZ_JH114276.1:0-881 GCF_000224655.1 Bilophila sp. 4_1_30 | reverse complement strand
TCCGAGCTTGGACGGGAGGGAGCCGGGAGGCAGGATCCACGCAGGGGGACGCTATTCGGGAGATCTATGGTGCATTCACTAGACCACTTGCCCCGTCTGATGCTGGTGCCGCTGGCACTTTTTCAAGTATCACTCGCGCCAACTACTTGTTTCAGAGGGCACAAGGTGAGTCGATGGCAGAAGTGGAGTTTAAAGCTTCCCGGGTTGTCCAGACCGCTGAAGAAAACCGTCCGGTCAATATCGCTCTTCCCGTAATCTTGTATCTTGGTGAAAAATCATAGTTTTTATCTTTATATGTAGCCTTTCCGAGCTTGGGGGCAGGGAACGGGGGACGCTGGAGGGTATAACGCGCCGGGGTTGCCGAATGTGGTGGGGGAGTGGTCAAACTTTAATGTCCCCATTATATCTGTCCCCGCACCCCTGCCGTCAGGTGCTATCCGTTTATCAAACTCTGCCAATGTTAACAGTACATTGACAATAGGAGGGTCTGGCTATGTATGGGACGGTATGTCACTAGAGGCATCCAGATCCAACTTCATCTACGGTGGATCGGATACCGTTATGCCTGCGTCAGTTAACCTCCCTGTTATCTTGTATCTCGGCATTCCAGCTTAGGCCGGGAGGCCGAGATACAGAATAATAGGTTGCCATACGTGCGGCGGAACGGTGACAGGGCCGGTCGGGACAGAGCGGGACAGTCTGAAGTCTAAACCGGCAAAGGTCCCATCTCCGCCCTCAACAAGTTGCGCGAGGTAGTAGTTGACCACCCCTTTTATGCGAAAGGCCCTGTGCCTTGGACGTAATGCCACGAATTCCGCCCGTCTATACTTCCGTAGACTTCCCGTACCGCGTCACTTTGCCAGCTCCCGGCCTCTCCCGTC
>NZ_JH114275.1:0-914 GCF_000224655.1 Bilophila sp. 4_1_30 | reverse complement strand
GGTCACCGTTTCGCCGAAACGCGGCAGGGCTGGCCGATGCGACGGCAGCGGCGTGCCCCGGCGATCCGCCCAGTCCGCATAGAAGGCGTCCAGCTCCGCGAAGGCGACGGCCCCGTGGCGCGCGGGCAGGATCAGCGCCTGACGGTTCAGCGCCCGCAGCCGTTCCGCCAACGCCTCTAGCGCGGCGGGCTCCACGGTGTCGGCCTTGTTCAGGATGATCACGTCCGCCCGTGCCGCCTGCGCCCGGCGGATGCCCGCAATGTCCCCTTCCGAACGGCACAGATCAAGGGCGTCCGCCACCGTGATCACAAGGCCGGGCTGCACGATGTCGCGCAGCTCGGACAGCGCGTCCATGACGTTGGCGGGGTTCGCCAGCCCCGTAGTTTCCAATATGAACTGCTCGGCGGGCATGTCCCCGATGAGCCGCAGCAGCCCCGGACGCAGGCTGTCCGCCAGCGAACAGCACACGCACCCCTCATCGAGCGCCTCCACCTGGGTTTCGCCGCGCAGAAGCGCCGCGTCAAGCCCGATTTCTCCGAATTCATTTTGGATGACGCCCGTATAGCGCTCACGCCCGTGCAGGAAATCCAGCCATTGCCGCAGGAATGTGGTTTTGCCCGAGCCGAGAAAGCCGGTGAGGATGTGCAGCACGGGCAGGCCGGATTCCTCCTCAAGCGGCTTGTGGCGCAGGGGCAGACGGGCGAGGGGACGCCCTTGGGCTCCGGCGCTGCCGAACGCCGCCGTGAGCCGGAGTTCCCGCCCTGTCCCGCCGGGGATGTGCCGGATGTTCCCGGCGGCGTCGAAACCGGGGATCGGGGCCGCCTCGCCGTCCAACGACACGCGGGCGGGGTCCCCAAGCAGGCTTTCAGCCGTGGCCGACAAGGCCGCGAACGGGCGCAGGAGCAGCCGGAAGG
>NZ_JH114274.1:0-941 GCF_000224655.1 Bilophila sp. 4_1_30 | reverse complement strand
AATTGTATCGCCTAACTCGGAAAATGCTCCATGAACCGACGCTCGGCATCGGCGGTGCCGATGAGGACAAGCACCGTATCGGACTTCATGGGCGCGTTGGGGTCCGGGGGCACACGCAATACGCCCTGACTCTTCAAGGCGACCACGTTGCAGTCGGTCTTTTCACGGATGCGGCTGTCACGCAGGGACAGGCCGACAAGGGCCGGAGGCGCCGTCACCCGGAAAATGTTCAAGCCTTCCGTCAGAATGGTTACCCGGCCGGGACTGAGCAGATTGATGATCGTACTCGCCGCCATCGAAGCGTGCGACATCACCAGATTCGCCCCGGCGTTGTACAGGGAGGGCACGTTGCGATCGAGCGTGGAACGGCTGAGGATCTGCACGTCAGGCCGCAGCTTGCGGCAATAGATGGTCAGATAGATGTTCAGGTCATCATCATGCGTGGTCACGATGACGGACGGGGTTTCCATGATGTGCGCCCGCTGGAGCACCGCCAGTTCCCCGGCATTCCCGAGAATGTAACGGGGATCGTCCGGCGGCACGAGCCGGGGGTTCTTCTCGACGAGACAGAACGGCAGCCCGCGACGTTCCAAGGCATCCGCCGCCGCTTCCCCCACCTTGCCGCCGCCGAGGATAAGCACGGGCGTCCGGTTCGCCTTGCTGCTCCGCTCGGCCTTGCGGTCATAGGCCTCAAGCTGATCCGCCGTCCCCGCGAGCAGCAGGATGGAGGCCTCGTCGATCCGGCTGTCCGGGCGCGCGGACATATAGGAATTGCCCTCCCACAGCCCGGCCACGTTGAGGCCGAAGCGTTCGCGGAACCCGCACTCGCGCAGCGTCTGCCCCATGAACTCGGTGTGGATGACCGGCGCCTCGGCAAGGCACAACGTCCCGAACCGGGCGATGATGTTCGACTGGGCGCGGGTCCCGTAGACGCGGCGGGC
>NZ_JH114273.1:0-941 GCF_000224655.1 Bilophila sp. 4_1_30 | reverse complement strand
GTTGCCGAGTGTCTGTTGTATCATACTTTCTAGAAAAGGCAATGTGAAGACTGTTTATTTAATATATTTAGATTATTGACTTATATTCTGGATATTTTGTTTCCTGCCGGAACGAACGCCTCTCGCATAGACTCCCCTCCCCCAATTCCATATCCCTACGCGCTCTCCATAACGGCGTGAAGCGTGGTGACGGCGAGGGCGCTGCCGCCGCGCCGTCCTTCAAGGACGATCTGGGGAACGTCGCACTGGGCAAGAAGTTCTTTTGACTCCACCACGTTGACAAATCCGACAGGCATCCCGACGACAAGGGCGGGCCGCACACCTTCCTCAAGCGCGTACCGGGCAATGCGGGCCAGCGCCAGCGGAGCGTTGCCGATGAGCACGATGGCCCCGTCAAGTATGGGCCGAGCCTTCTCCGCGCTGCACAGGGCACGGGTGTGGCCTTCGAGCTTGGCGCGATCGATGACGTCCTGATCGCTGATATGGCAGTGCAGGCTTTCGGGACCGTAACCGGGGTTCAGCCTCTTCAACCGCTCGATGGAAAGCCCAGCGCGGATCATCTTGGAATCGCAGAATATCGGCGCTCCAGCCCGCAACGCCCGCAGACCAGAGCCGATGGCGTCATGCCGGAAAACCAGCGTGTCCGCGATGGACATGTCCGCCGTGGTATGGATCAGGCGGCGCGCCACACGCCATTCCAGTGCGGGCATCCACTTGTGGAGATCGCACTCCGACTCGATGACACGGAAGCTCTCCCGTTCGATTTCCATACCACTCAAATTCCAACGTATGTTCATGCCGCCTCCGGCAATAAGAGTTTTGCTTTTTCGTATGCCGCTGGTTCAATAATCCCGTTTCATTGTTGCTCCACCATTGCGGCTTTTCCGTGTCCCTCGCTCAACGTCTTTTGCGGGAACGAACTCCTTCCGCGTCGCCTCCCC
>NZ_JH114272.1:0-950 GCF_000224655.1 Bilophila sp. 4_1_30 | reverse complement strand
ACCGGGTCCAGCATCGCTCCCGGCTTCAACCTCGCCGCGCATTACAAATTCAATGAGGAATGGGCCGCTGGCCTGACCTACCGCAGCCGCGTCAAACAGGCCGTGCGCGGACACGTCGAATTCGAAAATAAAAATCCGGTTCCGGGCCTCGTTAATCTACCAAACTCCGATCTGCACGGTAATCTGAACCTTCCCGATACCATTTCCTTCGGCGTGATGTGGAAGCCCATGGAAACCCTGAGCTTCGAAGCCGGAACCGTCTATACCGTATGGAGCAACTACCGCTCCCTGAATATCCATATGGACAATCCCCAGTACGGCACCGCATACAGCCCCAAAAACTGGCGCGACACGTGGGGCTTCAACGTCAGTGCCGAATACAAGGCGCTCGACTGGCTAACCCTGCGCGGCGGCTATGTTTTCGAAACCAGCCCGATGAAGGATAGCACCTGCGACTACATGACCCCGAGCAACGGGCGTCACCGCATCACCGCCGGTGTGGGCTTCAACTGGGATCAGTGGACCGTTGACCTTGCTTACGGTTACCTGATCATCAAGGAACTCAGCTACGACAAGTCCACCGCCGACGGCGTCCTGAAGGGACGTTCCCACAACGGGAGCAGCCATATCGCCGCCGTATCCGTTGGTTACAAGTTCTAGCGGTTGAAGAGACACTTGAGCCCCCTCAAACTCCCCCACCCCTCCCAAAGACTTTCGTAAAGGTCGGTGATGGGCTGAGGGACGGCCCAGTCCCGTTTGTCGGCCTACGTCTCCCGGTTTCGCATCAAAAAGACACAAGGCAAGGAAACGAACGTTTCCTTGCCTTTTTCACATGGTAAAACCCAAAAGAATACATGTCTCCTCTTCCCCGCCCCTCCAACCACGGGGAAAACCAGCAAGAGGGATTCAATAAGGCCAAAAGTCTTTGAGATGGGAGAGGAGGGGGTTTT
>NZ_JH114271.1:0-955 GCF_000224655.1 Bilophila sp. 4_1_30 | reverse complement strand
GCCGCGCCCGCCGCGTGGAGGATAGTGGACGGCAAGGCGCTCTGCCCGGCTTCGTGGACGGGCACAGCCATTCGGAATTGCCGCTCCTCGCCGGGGAAATCATGGACTGCAAGATCATGCAGGGCGTGACCACCGAAAACCTCGGGCTGGACGGCATGTCCCTCGCGCCGATCAAGGACGGCGACAAGGCCGACTGGAAGAAACACCTTTCCGGCCTCGCCGGGACGCTCGACGTGCCGTGGACATGGAACAGCTTCGCGGAATACCTCGACTGCCTGCAGGCCGCAAAGCCGCCGCTCAACGTCTCCTCGTACGTGGGGCTGGGCACCGTGCGCCTGAGCGTCATGGGCATGACCGACAGGCCCGCGGAAGGCCACGAAATCCGGGCCATGCGGGATCTGGTCGCCCGGTGCATGGACGAGGGCGCGCGCGGCATCTCCGCCGGGCTGATCTACCCTCCGAGCCGCTACCAGAGCCTTGAGGAAACCGTGGCCGTAGCCAAGGCCGCGGCGGCGCACGGCGGCATCTACGACGTGCACATGCGCAACGAGGCCGACGCCATCGCCGAATCCGTGGAAGAGGTGATCGCCATCAGCGAACGCTCCGGCATCCCCGCCATGATCACCCACTTCAAGATCCGCGGGAAAAAGAACTGGGGCCGCTCCGCCGCGCTCATCCGGCGCATCGACGAGGCCCGCGCCGCCGGGATCGACGTCACGATGGCCCAGTACCCCTATACGGCGGGGAGCACGTTCCTGCATGTGGTCATCCCGCCGTGGTACCACAGCCGGGGCGTGGACGGCCTGCTGCGGGCCCTGCGCGAGGAGCGCGGCGCCATCAAGCATGACCTCGACACGCGCATGGACTGGGAAAACTTCTCGCAGTCCGTGGGCTGGGAAAAGATCTTCGTCTCTTCGGTGGTCAGCGAAGCCAACCAGCCCTGCGTGGGCAAGAG
>NZ_JH114270.1:0-960 GCF_000224655.1 Bilophila sp. 4_1_30 | reverse complement strand
GCCCACGGCACACAAAGGCCACGACACAAGACCGGGGGCACGGACGCGCTCACTCCTGCGGATATCGGTGCTGTCCCGACGACCATTCAGGTTATCGCCGGAACCGGGCTCTCCGGAGGCGGTTCACTTACGGAGAACCGGACGTTGGCAGTCACCTATGGCACGGCTACGGGCACGGCTTGTCAGGGAAACGACGCTCGTCTGAGCAATGCCCGGACGCCCACGGCACACAAGACCACACACAAGACCGGGGGCACGGATGCGCTCACCCCTGCGGATATCGGTGCTGTCCCGACGACCATTCAGGTCATCGCCGGAACCGGGCTCTCCGGAGGCGGTTCGCTTGCGGCGAATCGGACGCTGACGGTCAAGTACGGCACTGGTGCGGGTACGGCGTGTCAAGGGAACGACGCCCGCGTGACAGCTTCAGAAGCCTTCCGGCTTTCCATGATCGGCGTCCCACGCTACTGGCGCTCCACGACCCTGCCCGTCGGACACGTCTGGGCGAACGGCGACCTCGCGCTGTTCGCGGACTGGCCCGAACTGAAAAAGATATACGATGCCGGAGGGTTCGCAGGGATGTTGCTGGCGTATAACGCGAACTCCGCCACCATCGCTGCTAACCTCGGAAAATGGCGACCAAATGCCGCTAACCCTACGGGATTATACGTTCCTAACCTAAGCGAACAGTTTTTCCGAGCTTGGTCGGGGAGCGGGAACGCGGGCGGGTACAACGCGCCGGGGATTCCTAACATCACGGGCGCTTGGTCCGGATGGAACATTATGTCAATCGAAGGTGGTGGCCCCTCTGGAGCCTTTCAGTCACACTGGGAACCTAATGGGACTGTCGCTTTGGAAACGAAGACTGCTGGAGTCTGGGGATAATCTGATCATCGATGCCTCCAATTCTAACCCTGTCTACGGATCATCACAAACCGTCATGCCTGCGTAGCATTGATG
>NZ_JH114269.1:0-967 GCF_000224655.1 Bilophila sp. 4_1_30 | reverse complement strand
CCTATGGCTTTGCTCAAGACCAGGAAAAAGCTGGAAAGAGGGACTGGAAAAACTTGAAATCGAACTAAACGCCGATCCGGAAGTATCACCTGCCGTCAAGAAAACTCCCGGACTCCTCATCCAGCTTGGTTTGCAGACGTTTTATGCGAAACACTGCCTTGCCGACAGCAACTCGGATAGAAAAAACGTGCTTGATGAACTCGGTGAATATGCCGAAGGCATTTGACAAAAGAAAGCCCCGGGAGATTATCCGGGGCCTTGTTGTATAGAAAGAAAACCTCCCGCTAGGCGGGAGGTTCCGAAAAGCTTACAGCTTTGTATATGTTATAAAAACTCCTTTTGATTTGTTAGTAAAGCTTGCGGTCTGGCAACTGCAAGCGGCAACAAATCAAAAGGAGGTCACAATGAGTGACGTTCAAAGTTTAGCCCACACAAAATGGAACTGCAAATACCATGTGGTATTTGCCCCCAAATATCGCAGACAGGTTTTCTATGGGGAAAAGAAGCGTGAGATCGGCGAGATATTGCGCAGGCTTTGTGAATGGAAAGGTGTGACAATTCTCGAAGTGGAATGCTGCCCGGATCATGTACATATGCTGCTGGAGATACCGCCCAAGATGAGCGTGTCTGGATTTATGGGGTATCTGAAGGGTAAAAGCAGCCTGATGCTGTATGAACGATTTGGCGATCTGAAGTTCAAATACCGCAATCGTGAATTCTGGTGCCGGGGCTACTACGTGGATACGGTAGGCAAGAACAAAGAGAAGATTAGGGATTACATAAAGAAACAGCTGGAAGAGGATAAACTGGGTACGCAGCTTTGCCTTCCCTACCCGGGTAGCCCGTTTACGGGCCGCAAGTAACAGAAATGCCGACGCCAGATTCGCTATGCGCCTGTTAGGGCGCTGCTGGTAACAGAGCCTTACAGGCGCATATGAAGAACCACCGGCTACGGCCGGTGGGTTCC
>NZ_JH114268.1:0-1022 GCF_000224655.1 Bilophila sp. 4_1_30 | reverse complement strand
ACCGGGCCGGACGGTGAGCGCGTCAATGTCGTGTGGATCGAGCGGGGCACGGCGGGCGCCCGGGAATGCTATCTGGCGGTAGCTCTTGACAGGGCATCCCAGTGCCTGACCGTCATGGCTTCGCCGGACGGCGGTATGGACATCGAGGCTGTGGCGGCTTCCTCGCCGGAGCGGGTCTTCACGGCCCGGCTGGACGGAGGCCACTACCTGTGGCCTTTTCAGGCCCGGAACCTGCTGGAGGGCTGGGGGCTGGAGTCCGTCCCGGCGCAGGAATTGGCCTCTCTGGTGCGGAGGCTGGCGGCCCTTGCCGCCGAAAAGGATATGACCCTGCTTGAGATCAACCCGCTGGCACTGAGCGAAGGGGGCGGTTTTGTGGCGCTGGACGCCAAGATGAACTTTGACGACAGCGCGCTGAAACGGCATCCCGATATCGCGGCCTTCAGGGATAGGGAAGAGGGCGATCCGCTGGAGCGCGCCGCCGCCGAAAAGGGGCTCACCTATGTTCGGCTGGGCGGTTCCATCGGTACGCTGGTGAACGGGGCCGGGCTTGCGATGGCCACGATGGACGCCATCAAGCAGGCTGGAGCCGAGCCAGCCAACTTCCTTGACGCCGGGGGCGGGGCCAGCGAGGAAACCGTCGCCGCCGGGTTTTCGATCATGCTTTCCGACCCGCACGTCCGAGGCATCCTCATCAATATTTTCGGGGGCATCCTGCGCTGCGACATCGTGGCGCACGGCATCGTGAACGCGGCCCGTAAACTGGACATCGCCGTGCCGCTGGTGGTGCGGCTCGAAGGGACGAATGTGGCGGAAGGGCGGCGCATCCTCCAAGAAAGCGGCCTCCGGTTCCACACCGCTTCCTCCATGTCCGAGGCGGCCCGCCTGATCGTCGGGCTCGCGGCGGAATCCCCTCAGGAGGCAGGCGTATGAGTATCCTGATAGACGACGGGAGCCGGGTGCTGGTGCAGGGCATCACCGGCCGGGAAGGGCAGTTCCATACGGAACGGATGATCCGCTACGGG
>NZ_JH114267.1:0-1028 GCF_000224655.1 Bilophila sp. 4_1_30 | reverse complement strand
GAGAGAGAGAGAGAGACGTTTTACCATCCGTTTTGATTGACGCGGGTTCCCGGGCATAGGACGGAGCAGAACCGCTCCGGGCATCCGAAGGCACCGCGCAAACCATATTGGGAAGGCCGACATGCAGCCTCAACGTCCGGTATACTGGTATTCAGGACAATTCCTCGAACCGCAGCACTTCCAGCAGGCTGATGCCTTTCATGCCTCGGAAAGGGCGTCGCTGCTCCAGTCGGCGCAGCCGTGCTTCTGGGGCGTGGGCAATCTGGATGTGGACGAAGCGGCGCTTGCCGAGGGGCGGATTCTCGTCCGCAGCGGGATAATGCGTTTTCAGGATGGCACCGAGGTTGTAATCGCCGCCGTGCCGGAAGACGGCAACGCCATCCTGCCAAGCCGGAGTTTCCGCGAAGCATGGACGGACTCACATATGCCGTTTACGGTGTTTGCCGGCCTCCCGCCGTTGAAACCCTATGGCAACGTCGCCGGGATTCCATCGTGCATGCGGGACGGAGGCAGGCTGATCGGATGCGATGCGGACACCTTGCCCGAAGCGCCGGGCCGTTATCTTTGCCCAAACAGCGATGACAGCATCGCTGATCGTTACGCCCTGCCCCTTGCCACGGAAAGCAAGAGGGACATGCCCGTGCGCACGCTCTATCTTTATCCCCGTCTCTTCTGGGAAAACGAAACCACCGACCGCCCGGATTGGCTGTTTCTGCCGTTGCTGCGCCTCACGGATGAAGGCTCCGGACCGCGCCCTGATCCCGCCTACGCGCCGCCTTCCCTCTATGTGGAGGCCAACCCCGTACTGCGCGGGCTCGCGCGCGGACTCGAAGCCCGGCTTGCCGCAGCCATACGCCGCCTTGAGCCAGCCCGACGGCGCGGACTCGACGAGCCCGCAACCTCCAGGCAGCTTCTGCTCGTGAACGCGGCACGGACGCTCTCCGAGCTGCGCCACGCGCTGGCATGGCCCGGAACCGCCCCCCGTGAGCTGTTCGGGCTGCTCCGGAACGGCTTTGCGGCGGCAGCGG
>NZ_JH114266.1:0-1032 GCF_000224655.1 Bilophila sp. 4_1_30 | reverse complement strand
CTCGAAAAAGCTGCAGGTGTTCCTCGCTGGCGTCCCCTGCTTTCCGGGGGACGATCCGGCAAAGGATCAGTTCCGTGAAGTCGGGCAGCCCGGCAGCATGTCGACGGCCATCCAGTGGCACGACGAAATCCCGACAGACTACGACATACATGTGAGGGTGAAATAATGGGGTTCCCCGGTATCCTGCAAAAGCTGTTTTCCGGTGGAGGCAAGGGCGGAAAGCTCAGGCCGGAAATCGTCCCGGACATCGAGCCGCGGGGCGTCGTCAAAATGTGGTACGGCGAGGCCTCCGCCGTGCCGGAAGGTTGGGCGATCTGCGACGGCACGCAGGGCACCCCCGATCTGCGTGACAGCTTCATCATCGGCGCTGGCGGGAAGTACGCGCTGGACGCCAGGGGCGGGGCCGCATCGGCAACGCCGGACGTGAGCACGGGGACGGCCAAGACGGGGATCAGGCTTGCCGATGCCGCGCCGGGAGGCACGGCGGGGAACTCGGGAACCGGGATCGGCATCCAGAACGCCGCCCTCAATATCTGGACCGGGGCGGCCGGGACAGGGATCGGCATTCAAGGGACGACGCTGGATTGGAATACCCTTCCGAGCCACACGCACCAAACCCCCTCGGATCGATCTGAGGGGTCAGATACCAGCTTGAACGATTCTGGTTCTGGCCATCCTCCAGATGGTTACGCAACGTCTACGGCTGCGGGCAACAGTTGGGGCCATGCACACGGCGTCTCAGACCCCGGGCACGCGCACGCTGTAGGCTCAAGCGAACACGCCCACGGCGTCTCTGATCCCACGCACGGGCACACGGTAGCAACAGAGGCCCACAGCCACACGCTTACGGACGGCGGCCACGCCCATACGGTCACGGCAAAGGCGATCAGCACCTTGCCCCCGTATTGCGCGCTCCATTTCATCATGAAGCTGTAGGGGGGAGAGATGATCCGCAGAGAGAGAGAGAGAGAGAGAGAGAGAGAGAGAGAGAGAGAGAGAGAGAGAGAGAGAGAGTAGTAGGGTACGTACGTA
>NZ_JH114265.1:0-1080 GCF_000224655.1 Bilophila sp. 4_1_30 | reverse complement strand
ATGAGGGGGCTTTCCCGGCGGGCGGGGATCCCTTGCAGGCGCGGCAGGAAGGCTGTGCCTGCGGCTGCGAAGGTGATTCCATTCCTGAGCGTGGGAAGGGCGGGGGGAACGCAGGCATGGGAGGTGTGGGCGCTTCGTTGGAAGGGCCTTCTTCTTCTTCTTCTTCTTCTTCTTCTTCTTCTTCTTCTTCTTCTTCGGCCTCTTCCGCCCTTGTCGCTCCCGACGTGGCCTGCTACGAGGCGGCGGGAGGCGGCGGGATCGTGCTGGAAACCTACGAGCCCGCGTGTTCGCCGCATTTGGCGGCACGGCTGGCGGGGCGTCCGCTCACGGTTTCCGGCTTGCGGGAAAAGCTGGAGCGGAAGGCGCCGGACGGGACGTTTCTGCTGATCGAAGGCGCGGGCGGGATTTACGTGCCGCTGAATGACCGCGAAACCATGCTCGACTTTATGCGGGAGATCGATTTTCCGGTCCTGCTCGTCGTGGGGAACAAGCTCGGCTGCATCAACCACGCCCTGCTTTCGCTCGACGTGCTGCAATCGCACGGCCTGCGCGTGTGCGGGATGATCCTCAACCGCCCGATCCCGGAAACGGTATGCGATCCGGGTTCCGGCCCCGATCCGGATGTCGGGAACGAACGCAGGCTGCTGCGCGACAACGCCGAAACCCTCGCCCGCATGGGCCGGGAACGCGGTGTACCCGTGCTCGCGGAAATCCCCTACCAAACCGGATTCGCAAACAATGCCGAAAACACATGGTCCAGCCTCGCCGCCCTTGTCGGGCCCGCCGTGGAAGCCCTGCGCCCGTTGTTCGCGGATTGCCTTTCCAACGGAACACGCCCCGGCAATGACGCATCATACAGCGCCTCCCCTTCTTCTTCCCGCGAGTACGTGCAAACCTCCCTTTCCCCGTCTTTTTCCCATGAGTGTGGGCAAACCGGGGCGGTACCCACTACGACGGGCAGCGCCGAGCCTTCTTCTTATGGATGCGGGCAAATCCCTCCAGCATTTTCCTGCTCCAACCGGGAAAGCTCCCGCGTGGCCTCCCCACCAGCCGAAAGTCTTGGGAAGGGAGAGGGGGGGC
>NZ_JH114264.1:0-1146 GCF_000224655.1 Bilophila sp. 4_1_30 | reverse complement strand
GCGGGGGCGAACAGGGTGCGGTCGGGGATGAGGACGGGGCCGCCCCCGGGATCGGCGTTGGGGTGTATCGCCCCGTCGATGCGGCCGCGCAGGGCTTCGAGATCGGCGCGCAACCGGGTGGCCGTATCCCGGAATTCGGCCAGCGGCATCTGCCCCTTGCGGCCTTCCAGCGCGTCGATGCTCCCGAAAAGCCGCGCCGCGTCGGCCCTGAATGCCCCGGCGACGTCACCGCTGCCGTGCATGAAGTGCGCCATGTCCTGCATGGCTTTCCCCGCCGTGGGCGCCTGCGGATCCGCGACGCCGGGGGCTATCTGCTGCCGCCGTTCGGCGGGCATCGCCGCGAGCTGCATGGTGGCGGCGAAATTCAGCGCCTCGGAAGCCCGGAACTGGGTGGCCTGCGCCAGCGAATCGAGCAGGGCGGCGCTGACGCCGCTGGCCTTCTGGAATGCGCCGATCTGGGTGTAGAGCTCGTTCTGCGCGCCGACGAACGCTTCCAGCGCGGCGAAGGCGGCATCGGGAAGCGGATTGGCGTGGAAGTCCGCGATGGGGATGCGGCGCAGGTTCGCCGCCGCCACGTCGCAGGCGTTGGCGGCCTTCAGCATGGCGGAGTGGATGCGGAAGCCGCCGTGGAAGACTTTGGGTCGGGGGATTTCGGTTTTGATGGCGTCGTACAGATCCCCGCCGATGCCCCGCAGCCCGCCGGAACGGTCAAGGGCGGTGTCCAGCATCTGGCGCAGCCGCGCCTCGGCCTGGACGAGATCCTCATTGGGCGGGTTTCCGGGGGCCGGCGCCCCGTTCTGGGCGTCGTGGGGAACTGCGGGGTTTTGCTGCCCGGCGCCTTCGACGTCCGCATGGGGATCGACGCTGATGGAAGTCCCGGACGTCGCGGTGAAAATCGTGGAGCTCATGGTGGCCTCCGTGCGCTAGACGCGCATCCAGTTGACGTTGGACATGCCGACAAGCCCGGAATCGAGCCCCTGCATCAGATCCAGCAGGGCATACAGGCCTTCGCCCTGTTGCTGCACGTCGCCTTCCGGGGTGTCCAGACGCCATGCGCAGCGCTCGGCGTCGAGGACGACGTTCAGCACGCCCGATTGGGGCAGGCAGGCTTGGCAGGCCTCGATAAAGCTGCAAGCCGCCTCAAGG
>NZ_JH114263.1:0-1147 GCF_000224655.1 Bilophila sp. 4_1_30 | reverse complement strand
CGATGAACAGCCCGAAGATCGCGGCCACGAAGCCCCCGGCGACCACCGAGAACCAGAACGGCGTATGGATGACCGAGAAGGGCCAGATGATGTCCTCGAGGATCCACATCATTTCCTTCTGGGCGGCGGGGAGCACGCACAGGGCGGAAACGTAGGCCCCGATGGCCATGAACCCGGCGTGCCCGAGCGAGAACATCCCGGTGAAGCCGTAGATGAGGTTCAGGGACAGCGCGAGGATGGCGTTCACGGCGATGAGATTGAGTATCTGGACCTTGTAGCCGTCGAGGTTGGTCTCCGCCCAGACGAGGAACAGGGCCAGCAGGCCGATGGCGGCGAGGTTGAGCAGCAGGTTGCGCATGGAGGTCTTCATATCTTTTCCTCCGAACGCTGGCCGAAGAGGCCGGTGGGCCTGACGAGGAGCACGAGCACCAGCACCACGAAGGCGAACGCGTCGCGGTAGCCGGACAGGCTGGGCATGAAGGCCACGGTCATGATCTCGATGAAGCCGAGCAGCAGCCCGCCGATCATGGCGCCCTGGATGGAGCCGATGCCCCCGAGCACCGCCGCGATGAAGGCCTTGAAGCCCGGGAAGATGCCCATGTAGGGGTTGATCTGCGGGTAGCGCAGGGCCCACATGATGCCCGAGGCCGCCGCCAGCGCGGAGCCGAGCCCGAAGGCCAGCGCGATGATGCGGTCGACCCGCACCCCGAGCAGGCGCGTGGTTTCGATATCCTTGGAGATGGCCCGCATGGCCAGCCCCGGCTTGGTGCGGTGGATGATCCACAGAAGCCCGAGCACGAGCACGAAGCTGACCACGGGCACGACCAGCGTGATCGGCAGCAGCTTCAACTGCCCGAAGTTGATGGGCGTCATGAGCCATTCCGGCTGGTACACGGGGCGCGGAAGGCCGGAAAACACCACCACGGAAAGGCTTTCGATGAAGAAGGACACGGCGATGGCACTGATGAGCGCCGAAATGCGCGGGGCGTCGCGCAGGGGCCGGTAGGCGATGCGGTCCACCAGGATGCCGACGGCGCTGGCCGCGAGGATGGCCACCACCACGGCCACCCCCCAGGGCAGGAAGAATGTCGTGGTGCCGTAAAAGACGAAATAGGCCCCCAACATGAGAATGTCGCCGTGGGCGAAG
>NZ_JH114262.1:0-1156 GCF_000224655.1 Bilophila sp. 4_1_30 | reverse complement strand
GCCGGGCCGAAGTGCTCACCTTGCCCGTGCCACCCGCCGCCAACGCCCGCACCTGCCTGTCGTGCCGCCACCTTTCTGCTGACGGCACGGAAAAGGCCGAGCCCTGCATAGCCTGCGCACAGGCAAACGGCGGCGATGCCGACAACTGGGAACCGCGCCGCGAGTGCAAGACCTGCGCCCACGTCACCAGCACCGTGGACGGCTTCCCCTGCGGCGGGTGCAGCCTGAACCCCGATCCCGGACACGGCGGCGACGAGGACCGCTGGACATGGAAGGATGCCCCGAAGGAGGGAATGCCGTGCTGACCAGAGAACAATCTCCAAACGGAGCCTGACCATGCCCGGCTACGACGACCCGAACCGCCCGGAATGGACGGGCAAGCGCAAGGCAAAGAACTTCGCCCGCGTCAACGCCGCCTGCAAGGGGCTGAAAACTTCCGGCGGCAAACCGCCGACGGAATGCCCCAAGTGCGGTACAAGCCACAAGTTTGCGGCCTGCCCCGTGTGCGGGTGCCCGCGACCGAAACGTTAGCCTCCCAATCCGGGGGCTTTCACAGGAGAACTTGCCATGCCTTTCCAAGACGCCTATGAGCGGATACTTCAGTCCACGGGCCTGCGCACGCAAACGGATGTCGCCGCTATGCTCGGTGTGAAGCAGAGCAGCATCTCGGATGCGAAACGGCGCAACCATATCCCCGATTCTTGGATTTTGACGCTTTTCAATAAGAAAGGCCTCAATCCCTCGTGGATCCGCACCGGCGAAGGCCCGCAGTATGTGGCGGGAACGGATACACCCCCGACGCCTGTTTTGTCGGAACAGCAGGCGGCAGAGAGCCTTGAGCCGATACTCCGGGCGGCCCTGCTCGGCGTGGTTCCCGAGCTTGCCGACCAGCTCAGGCAAAAGATGAACCCATAACCTCAACACGCATCACACGGAACGGTAATGAACGACGCTGAAATCATGGAACTCGTTGATGAGGTCAGAAGGTGCGAACGCGCCGTGCAACAGGCGAAGAACGCTCTTGAAATCGCCAAACGTGACGCGCCGTCGCCGCCTGCCCCTACAAGGAAGCGACCTCGTCTCCGGATGGGATCGCGACGGCACCAGTCCGGCAAAGGTCGACAAAATCCTGTTCACCCCTCCTACCCCTACTACG
>NZ_JH114261.1:0-1183 GCF_000224655.1 Bilophila sp. 4_1_30 | reverse complement strand
TCAGGGTGCCGCCGCCGCGACCTACGCCTACAAGGATCTCGGCTTCAAGAAGGCCGCCGTCCTCACCGACGTAGTCAGCGACTATGCCGTGGGCCTCTCCAACTTCTTCAAGAAATCCTATAAGAAGCTCGGCGGCGAAATCGTGGCCGACATGAAGTACAGCTCCGGCGACCAGGACTTCACCGCCCAGCTCACCGAACTCATCAGCAAGAAGCCCGACATCGTGTTCATGCCCGCCTACTTCGCCGAAGGCGCCATCATCATGAAGCAGGCCCGCGAACTCGGCGCGACCTTCGTGCTCATGGGCGGCGACGCCATGGACAACCCCGACACCGTCAAGATCGCCGGCAAAGCCGCCGAAGGCTTCATGCAGACGGCGTTCCCCTATGACATGACCATGAAGGACATGAACGATCAGGCCAAGGCCTTCACGGAAGCGTGGAAGAAAAACTTCCCCGAGAAGGACCCCAACGTGAACGCCACGCTCGGCTACACCTGTTACAACATGATCCTTGACGCGCTGAACCGCGCCGGCAAGGCCGACCGCGAAGCCGTAACCAAGGCTCTCGCCGAGACCAAGGACCTCGCCACCCCCGTAGGCATCCTGACCATCAACGCGACCCACGACGCCGAGATCCCCGTCGGCATCCTCAAGTACGAGAACGGGAAGCGCGTCTACGCCGGCGAAATCGTCCCCGAATAAGCCCCCCTGTCCATGACGGTGGAGGAAAGTTCCGCTTTCCTCCCCGCCTTTTTTTGCTGTCTTCCAGCCTCATTCGGGAGGGTTCCTCCCTGCTCGGACGGATTATGGATTTCACGGATTTTCAACGGATAAGGCAGGCACTATGAGTCTGGACATGTTTTTCCAGCACTTCTTCAATGCCCTGACACTGGGTTCCCTGTATGGCCTCATCGCCATCGGGTATACGATGGTGTACGGGATATTGCGGCTGATCAACTTCGCCCACGGCGACATTCTCATGTTGGGGGCCTATTTCGTCTTTTACGGCACCACGACATTCTTCCTGCCCTGGGGGGTGGCCGTGGTGGTGGCCATCCTCGCGGCCAGCGCCGTCGGCATCCTGGTGGACCGCATCGCCTACCGGCCCCTGCGCGACGCCCCGCGCATTTCGGCGCTCATCAGTGCCATCGCCGTGTCCTTCTTCATCGAAAGCCTTTCCGT
>NZ_JH114260.1:0-1205 GCF_000224655.1 Bilophila sp. 4_1_30 | reverse complement strand
TCCGCGAACCCCAGCGTGGCGATGCCGAGGTAGTCGCCGCCGAGCCGCAGCACGGGGATGGCGATGAACAGCCCGAAGATCGCGGCCACGAAGCCCCCGGCGACGACCGAGAACCAGAACGGCGTATGGATGACCGAGAAGGGCCAGATGATGTCCTCGAGGATCCACATCATTTCCTTCTGGGCGGCGGGGAGCACGCACAGGGCGGAAACGTAGGCCCCGATGGCCATGAACCCGGCGTGCCCGAGCGAGAACATCCCGGTGAAGCCGTAGATGAGGTTCAGGGACAGCGCGAGGATGGCGTTCACGGCGATGAGATTGAGGATCTGGACCTTGTAGCCGTCGAGGTTGGTCTCCGCCCAGACAAGGAACAGGGCCAGCAGGCCGATGGCGGCGAGATTGAGTAGCAGGTTGCGCATGGAGGTCTTCATATCTTTTCCTCCGAACGCTGCCCGAAAAGGCCGGTGGGCCTGACGAGGAGCACGAGCACCAGCACCACGAAGGCGAACGCGTCGCGGTAGCCGGACAGGCTGGGCATGAAGGCCACGGTCATGATCTCGATGAAGCCGAGCAGCAGCCCGCCGATCATGGCGCCCTGGATGGAGCCGATGCCGCCGAGCACCGCCGCGATGAAGGCCTTGAAGCCGGGGAAGATGCCCATGTAGGGGTTGATCTGCGGGTAGCGCAGGGCCCACATGATGCCCGAGGCCGCCGCCAGCGCGGAGCCGAGCCCGAAGGCCAGCGCGATGATGCGGTCGACCCGCACCCCGAGCAGGCGCGTGGTCTCGATGTCCTTGGAGATGGCCCGCATGGCCAGCCCCGGTTTGGTGCGGTGGATGATCCACAGGAGCCCGAGCACGAGCACGAAGCTGACCACGGGCACGACCAGCGTGATCGGCAGCAGCTTCAATTGCCCGAAATTGATGGGCGTCATGAGCCATTCCGGCTGGTACACGGGGCGCGGAAGGCCGGAAAACACCACCACGGAGAGGCTTTCGATGAAGAAGGATACGGCGATGGCACTGATGAGCGCCGAAATGCGCGGGGCGTCGCGCAGGGGCCGGTAGGCGATGCGGTCCACCAGGATGCCGACGGCGCTGGCCGCGAGGATGGCCACCACCACGGCCACCCCCCAGGGCAGGAAGAATGTCGTGGTGCCGTAAAAGACGAAATAGGCCCCCAACATGAGAATGTCGCCGTGGGCG
>NZ_JH114259.1:0-1208 GCF_000224655.1 Bilophila sp. 4_1_30 | reverse complement strand
GCAACGCCCAGACCGCCACCCGCCTCGCCACGAAACGCACCATCGGAGGCGTGGCCTTCGACGGCTCGGCGAACATCCATCACTATGCAACCTGCTCGACGGCTGCCGCCACCGCCGCGAAAACCGTTGCGCTGTCTGGGTTCGCGCTGGCTACCGGGGCCCGCGTCCTTGTGAAGTTCACCGTAACCAACAGCGCCGCCAACCCGACCCTCGACGTCAACGGTACGGGCGCGAAGCCCATCCAGTACCGTGGGGCCGCCATCGCCGCCGGGACGCTGGCCGCGAACCGGACCTACGAGTTCGTCTACACCGGCGCGCAGTACGAGCTTGTCGGCGACGTGGACACGAACACGACCTACTCCCTCGCAACGGCCTCCAACGACGGCCTGATGGCGAAGGGCGACAAGGGCAAGCTGGACGGCATCGCCGTGGGCGCGGAAGTGAACCAGAACGCCTTCGGCAATATCCTCGTCGGGTCGACCACCATTGCGGCGGACACGAAAACCGACACGCTGACCTTCGTAGCAGGGACCAATGTGACCCTGACGCCGGATGCCACGAACGACAAACTGACCATCGCCGCCAAGGACACGACGTATGCCGCGGCCACGCAGTCCGTCGCCGGCCTTATGAGCGCCGCCGACAAGAAGTCCGTTGATTACTGCGAAGCGCTCCGCCTGTCGATGATCGGCGTTCCGCGCTACTGGCGCTCGACGACCCTCCCCGCGAATCACGTCTGGGCAAACGGAGATCTCGTCCTGTTCTCCGACTGGCCCGAGCTGAAAAAAGTCTATGATGGCGGAGGATTCACCGGAATGCTGCTCGCCTACAACGCCGCCAGTGCCACCATCGCCGCCAACCTCGGCAAATGGCGCCCCAACGCCGCTAACCCCACGGGATTATATGTTCCCAAGCTGAGCGACCAGTTTTTCCGAGCTTGGACGGGAGGGAGCCGGGAGGCAGGATCCACGCAGGGGGACGCTATTCGGGAGATCTATGGTGCATTCACTAGACCACTTGCCCCGTCTGATGCTGGTGCCGCTGGCACTTTTTCAAGTATCACTCGCGCCAACTACTTGTTTCAGAGGGCACAAGGTGAGTCGATGGCAGAAGTGGAGTTTAAAGCTTCCCGGGTTGTCCAGACCGCTGAAGAAAACCGTCCGGTCAATATCGCTCTTCCCGTAATCTTGTATCTTGGTGAAAAATCA
>NZ_JH114258.1:0-1219 GCF_000224655.1 Bilophila sp. 4_1_30 | reverse complement strand
TGCCCGGAGTGCGCAAAACGCCTCCGCCGCCCCTAGCACGGGAAGCCCCGGTCCCGGGGCTTTTTTTGTCCCCGTCACGCTTCCTTAACAATCCAAGGAGGATGCCATGCATAACCCTTATGAGGCAGAACCGGCTGAGGAGCCCCGCGTATGCGCCACCTGCGCCCGGTATTTCGATTTCGACCGGATGTGCAACGTGCCCGAAGCGGTGGAAAAACTGTTGCGCGAGCGCTTCGGCATCGTGCTCGGCGGGTCTGAATTCACCGTCGAACCTGAAAAAATCACCGACTGCGCCGCATGGGTAAGTGCCCGGCTGATCGACCGGTACGCCCTCCTCCGGGCCAAGCAGGACGGAAAGGCCGCAGCACGGGCCGCCTCAGCCCCCGCCGCGAGGCATGTCGCGGATGCCTCATCGGGCTTCGGACGGGCGCGCCCCTATCCTCCGGGCGGACGCCGTACACCATACGGGCAGCCGGGCGGACAGCAAGGACAGCCGGGCGGCGCGCGGCCTATGGTCTAGCGCGGTTCCCGGCCAAATGAAGCGGAGCCCTTTTCACGTGGAGGACCGCTCCCGCTCCGAAATCCCCGCCCCGTTCCACGCAGGCCCGACGGCACGGGCAGGCCGCCATTCCCCTACGCGGCATCGGCTATGGACAGCCTGCCGTTCCAGCCGCCATGCCCCACGGCGGGCATTCATCAGGGCCAAGGGCGGGGAGTTTTTTCCGCCAGCCGCCGATGCCCCACGTCGGGCATACCGCACGCACAACAAAAAGGAACCCACCGGCCTAGCCGGTGGTTCTTCATATGCGCCTGTAAGGCTCTGTTACCAGCAGCGCCCTAACAGGCGCATAGCGAATCTGGCGTCGGCATTTCTGTTACTTGCGGCCCGTAAACGGGCTACCCGGGTAGGGAAGGCAAAGCTGCGTACCCAGTTTATCCTCTTCCAGCTGTTTCTTTATGTAATCCCTAATCTTCTCTTTGTTCTTGCCTACCGTATCCACGTAGTAGCCCCGGCACCAGAATTCACGATTGCGGTATTTGAACTTCAGATCGCCAAATCGTTTATACAGCATCAGGCTGCTTTTACCCTTCAGATACCCCATAAATCCAGACACGCTCATCTTGGGCGGTATCTCCAGCAGCATACTGTACATGATCGGGCAGCATTCCACTTCGAGAATTGTCACACCTTTCCATTCACAAAGCCTGCGCAATATCT
>NZ_JH114257.1:0-1245 GCF_000224655.1 Bilophila sp. 4_1_30 | reverse complement strand
TAACTTGTCTAGCCACCGTGTCCACGGAGGAACACGCCCGCTTCATTAGGGGGGTATGGCTATCTTTTCCCATCAAGTAACCTGATGGGTAAATTGCAAAAAACATACACAGGAAAAGCTCTCATCGCATATGGCCTGTCAATAACGTTTTGGCGATAGTGCCTAGGCGAAGGAGGCCCATCCTTGAGAGGTATGTATGCAACCGTCTGGCGAGAGAATGCAACACTCACGACCGGGGAGGCCCTGCACGAGCTTCAGGGCGTCGGAGGGAGGGAGGATGGACAGCGCGGTCGCGAGGGTGTCCGCCTCCATCGCCGTGCCTGCGACGACCGAGACGCTTCCCACGGCGGGGCTGAAGCCGGAGGCCGGGTTGATCAGATGGTGATGCCTGCGCGAGGCATCATAATAGATTTCGTAACTGCCGGACGTCGCAATAGCCTTGCCGGAAAGCGAAAGCTCGCCCGCATAGGTCGGCCCCGTGGGTGACTGCACCGCAACCCGCCACGGCACACCCGGCGACTTGTGCCCCGAGGCCATGATGTCCCCGCCCGCATTTACGAGATGGTTCTTCACCCCGGCGGACGTCAGGACAGCGGAAACCCGGTCCGCAATGTACCCCTTGGCGATGCCGTCCAGCGTGATGCCCATACCCGAACGCGCAAAGGACAGATCCGTTCCCGAAACCTGAAGTCCCCGGCGGCCCACCAGGGAGCGGGCCGCCCGAAGCTCCGAATCGTCCAGCGTCAGCTCGCCGGAGGGATTGCGGTGTGCCCGGAAGAGATCGATCACCGGCTGCACCGTCACATCGAAACTCCCACCCGTCAGTGCGCCGTAAAACAGCGACCGGTTCACTACCCGTACCAATTCGGCGGGCGCGGCCCGCAGACGGCCCGCACGGTTCAGCTCGCTCACCGGCGTGCCGCCGTCGTGCCGGCTGAACACCCGCTCCAGACGCGACGCCTCCGCAAAGGCCAGAGCCAGCGCGTCCGACGCCTGCATAGAGGAAACGCCCGCCACCGAAACGTCCACGAACGTCCCGAGCATCACTTTCGTCTCGCGGGACACGGCGGCCTGCGCAAGTCCCGGAACCCCTAGCCACAACCCGGCTCCGGCAACGCCCGCCATGCCGAGGAATACCCGTCTCGTCATCATGATACACTCTCCTTTGCTGCGGGAGCGGGGGACGCTTCCGGGGCCGCCGGGGCGGACTGAACCGGAGCGGGCGCGGACTTCGCGTCCAGCGGC
>NZ_JH114256.1:0-1281 GCF_000224655.1 Bilophila sp. 4_1_30 | reverse complement strand
TTCCCCTCCCCAGTCTCCCCACTTCTTCTACTCTACGCCGACTTGCCGCAGGCGTAAGCTTCGTCGAGAGGCTCCCACGACTTGCACACGGGCTGGTAGCCCTGCGCCTCAATGGCGGCAATCATCTGATCCACATCCCGATCGTCGGCGATCTCAAACTGGGCGGTGTCGTGCTCCTCGGCGGCATCCTGCGCGGCATGGGCATGTCCGCCCACGGCGGTGGAAACGCCCGCCGAAATCTTGGTGATGCCAAGCCCGATGAGCCGATCGCGCAGGAACGGGCGCTCGCGCGTGGACAGCGTGATCCCGGCGGCGGGCAGATAGAGCCGGAGCGCCTGGATGTACTGCACCAAATCCCGTTCGGAAGCGGGATGGATGTCGTTGAACGAACCTTCATGCGGACGCATACGCGGTGCGGAAACGGCGATGTCCACACCGGGATACGTCGCCTGAATCCAGTCCGCGTGCAGCCCGGTGTAAAAGGCGTCGCGCCGCCACTGATCGAGGCCGAGCAGCGCGCCCACGTTCACCGAACGCATACCCGCGCGGGCCGCCCGATCCGGAGCGTTCAGACGGAACCGGAAATCGCGCTTGGGACCGGCGGGGTGCAGCTTGAGGTAGAGCTCCTCGTTATACGTCTCCTGAAACATCGTGAACGAATCCACTCCCGCGTCCACCAGCATCCGGTAGTCATCCTCGCTCATGGAATAGACCTCGACGCCGATGCTCGGGAAATACGGGCGCAGGCGACGGGCCGCCTCCGCGATGTACGCGGGCCCGGTCAGCTTCGGAGCGTCACCGGTCAAAAGCAGGATGTTGCGGAGCCCGGTCGCGGCGATGACCTTGCCTTCGGCCTCCACCTCGTCCATCGTCAACATGGAGCGATGGATATGGTTCTTGGTGTTGAAGCCGCAGTACACGCACTGGTTGGTACAGTAGTTGGCGAGATAAAGCGGCGTAAACAACTGGATGGAGCGCCCGAACTGCCGGACCGTCACGTCGCGGGCAATACGGGCCATCGTTTCAAGATGCGGAGAGGCGGCGGGAGATACCAGCGCCATGAAATCCCGGGCGTTCAGGCGTCGGCCGTTTTCCGCCAGCTCCAACGCGGTCAGCACATCCGTTTCCGTGGCCGAGGCCAGCCCGGCCTCCACTTCATCCAAAGGCCACTCCGGCAGGACGTCGGAAAACAGGCGGCTCATGACGCGGCCCCCTCGTCGTGGCCGCCGAGGAACCCGGTCAGCGGCGAGGAGGCCGACGCCCGCCCTGCAAGACCGGGCC
>NZ_JH114255.1:0-1306 GCF_000224655.1 Bilophila sp. 4_1_30 | reverse complement strand
AGGGCAAAACCGTGCTGCTCGTGGAACAGAACGCCCTCGCGGCCCTGTCCATCGCGCACTACGCCTATGTACTCGAAGTCGGCCGCGTCGTCGCCGAGGCCCCAGGACAGGAACTCCTCAAAGATCCCAAGGTCAAGGAAGCCTATCTCGGAGGATGATCCCCGTTCTCCCTTCCATAAAAAAAGGCGGCTTTAGCCGCCTTTTTCTGTGCAACCATCTTGGCGCTATACAGATTCACCAATGGGTAAGATCCCCTGCTCCTGCATGAGCGCGTCCAGATAGCCCATGCCGAGGCTCACGATGGCGGCTCCGTCCAAGGCCAGATCCCGCTTGCGGATATCCGCTTCAAGGATGTAGTGCCTGCAATTCTTACAGGAAACGGCGCGTTCGTCCGGAGTGCTTTCGGCAAAATGCAGGCGCAGATTGTCCGGTTTGTCGCACCCGCATGAGGGGCACGCCGTACGCTGGAAACGCCAGTGCCGTCCGCAGTCGGTGCAGAACAGGCTCCGATGCCCTTCCTTCTCATGAACGATGCTGAGTTCCGGTTTTCCTCCACAGTACGGGCACGTCTTCCGGGCCGGATCAAAGGGCGCTTCGGGCAGGCTGTTCGCCGTGCGGGCCATAAGGATTTTCACCGTCTGCGCGATCACCATATCCAACACATCCGGCGACAGGCCGTTTTTCTCCGCGAACAGGGCCAGCGGTTCCGGCTCATGCGCGAGGCTGGCCTTGCACAGGCGGCGGACGCTTCCGGGTTTGAGCGCATCGCGCACCGCCTCCACCTGTTCCCGCGCGCCGGGGAAGCCCTCGGCAACGGCTTCGAGCACTGCCGACGCAATGGCTCCGGATTTTTCCGAGCATACGGGCAGCTCCTCAAATCGGAACATGGGGAAGCCTTCCAGCGGTTTGGTTTTCCGCGACAGCGCGTAGGCATCAAGCAGCTTGCCGCGCGCCAGCGCCAGCGGCGTGAACGCCCGGATCAGGGCGGCGTGCTCGGGGTGGGATGCGGCCAGTTCGATCAGCAGACGGCGCAGGGCGGTATCATCGTACATCGGAAATCCTTTAGATTAGAGCAAGTGATTTTTGAGCGGATGTGCGGGGGAAGGGAGAAGCCTCTTCTTGAAAGCGGGAACATCCGCGAACTTCTCCCCTCCCCCACGCCCCCGCCGTCCATGTTCCCATGTCTTTATACATGGCTGTCCGGCATTTCCCATCAATGCAAAACCATTAAAAAATCCACTCCATTCATCCATCCCGCTACGGGAACAGACTTCAAGTGCAACATAAAAATCTGAGGGGGTCCGGG
>NZ_JH114254.1:0-1311 GCF_000224655.1 Bilophila sp. 4_1_30 | reverse complement strand
GTGGTGGAGATCGGAGGCGGATCGGTATTCTGCTCGTGCCTGCGGGAGCCGTTCATCAAGGCGCTGGCCAACCTCGCCGCCCGCGACGAGGATCTGATCATCGTGGAGGCCTCCGGCATGTCCGATCCCTCCGCCGTGGACAAGATGCTCCGGCTCTCCGGCCTCGACGGCCTTTTTGAACACACCTCGACCATCTGCCTGTTCGATCCCGTCAAGAGCCTCAAGCTGGCGCGCGTGCTGGAAGTCATCCCGCGCCAACTCGCCTCGGCCAGTGTCGTTGTCCTGACCAAGGCCGACATCACGACTAAGGAGGAACGGGACGCAGCCCGCGCCTATATCCGCTCGCTGGAACCCGACCTCCCCATAGTGGAAAGCCATAACGGAAACGCGGATTTTGCCTCCCTGCCCGAACGGGCACTTCGCCTGTTCCCGGTCGGGTTCAATACCCCGGAGACGCGGCCCGACTGCTTCGCACTGGAAGCTGTCAGGACCGACGCCAAGACGCTGCTCGACGCCCTGACCGCCGACAGAAACGTGCTGCGGGTCAAGGGGTATATCCGGGCCGCCGACGGCGTCCGGTTCGTCTCGGATACCGGGCAGGGTTTTGAAACGATGGAAAGCCGGGACGCGCCGGTGCCCCTCATGATCATCTGTATGCAGGGAACCGCCGGAGCCGTCCGCGCCGCATTGCACGCGGCGGGCATCGCCTGAATCAGCAAACCTTTAAGGAGCATACCATGAGCGCTATTTTGCAGGACATTTCCGAGAAGTTGCAGAAAGGGAAGATGAAGGAAGTCGCCGAGCTGGTGAAGCAGGCCCTCGCCGAGGGCATCCAGCCCCTGACCATCCTCAATGAGGGCCTCATGCCCGGCATGGACATCATCGGCGAACGCTTCAAGAGGAACGACATCTTCATCCCTGAAGTGCTCATCGCCGCCCGCGCGATGGCCGCCGGAACCGAAGTCCTCCGTCCCCTCCTCGTGGGCGACCAGATGGAAGAAAAGGGCACCGTCGTCATCGGGACCATCAAGGACGACCTTCACGACATCGGCAAGAACCTTGTCCGCATGATGATGGAATCCAAGGGCCTCAACGTCATCGACCTCGGCAACAGCGTGCCCCCGGCCAAATACATTGAAGCCGCCGCCAAGCACAACGCCGACATCATCGCCTGTTCCGCCCTGCTCACCACCACGATGGTCCACATCAAGGATGTCGTGAAGGGCGTGGCCGAGAGCCCCCTTGCCGGAAAGGTCAAAATCATGATCGGCGGCGCACCCGTCAATGACGCCTTCCGCGAGTCCAGTCGGG
>NZ_JH114253.1:0-1324 GCF_000224655.1 Bilophila sp. 4_1_30 | reverse complement strand
GGGGCCCTTCCCCCTCCCCAACCCCCTCCCTCTTCCCCCTAAAAACTTTTGTGTTTATCGAATCCTCCGTGTCGGTTTTGCGTGTTGCCGGCGTGGATAGGGTTGCCGCCTTGCGTGTGAAAAAACGGTGGCGGAAAAGCCGCCGGGTATATGGCTACCGAATGAAAGGAGTCGCAGATGGATATCCCTGTTTCACTAACCCCCATGAACATCCATACCCTGACGGTAAGGAACCGCTTCGTCCTGCCGGGGATGGTGACCGACATGGCCGTGGACGGCGGCTATGTGACGGAACGGCTGCTCTCCTATTATGAGGAGCGGGCCAAAGGCGGCGTGGGGCTGGTCATCGTGGAAGCCACCTCCATCGACGTTTCCGGCAAGACCTTCCTGCACGGGCTGGACATCAGCGACGACCGCTTTATCCCCGGCCTGCGCCTGCTCACGGAACGCGTCCATGCACACGGGGCCGCTGTCGCCATCCAGCTCCAGCACGGCGGGGGCCGGGCGCATCCCGAATATTCCCACATGCCCCGCCGGGTCATGAGCGTTATTCCCGGCGTGTTCGAGCCCGACAACGCCATCACCCTTGACGGGGCCGAGTTCGCCCGCCTCGCGGACGCATGGGGCAAGGCGGCATTGCGCGCCAAGGCCGCCGGGTTCGACGCTGTGGAAATCCACGGGGCCAGCGGCTATCTGCTCGAACAGGCAGTGTCCGCATTCACCAACCGCCGCACCGACGGGTACGGCGGATCGCTCGCCAAACGCCTGCGCTTTCCCACCGAGGTCGCCCGCGCCGTCCGCGCCGCGGTGGGCGAAGATTTCCCCATCCTCTACCGCCATACCTCCGTGGAGGACGTGCCCACCGGGAACGGCATCGACCTCGACACCACCGTGGAGCTGTGCCGCGCCCTCACGGACGCGGGCGTCAACGCCTTCGACATCACGGCGGGCATGCAATGCTGCTTTGAGCTGATGACGCCCCCTACCTGTATGCCCAAGGCATGGAACGCCGCCACCAGCGCCGCCGTCAAGCAAGCGATTGGGGACAGGGCACGGGTCATGCTCACGGGCCGGATTTCCGACGCCGACACCGCCGAACGGGTCGTCCGCGACGGCTTGGCCGACTTCGCCATCATGGGCCGGGCGCTTATTGCGGATTCGCATCTGGTGGAAAAATACGCCGCCGGGCGCAAGGACGAAATCTGTCCCTGCGTGGCCTGTGGGCAGGGCTGCGTGGGCAATGCCGACAAGATGATCCCCATCACCTGCGCCCTCAACCCGCTTTCAGGCCGGGAAGCCTCCATGCCCGCCGTCCCGAAGGCGG
>NZ_JH114252.1:0-1379 GCF_000224655.1 Bilophila sp. 4_1_30 | reverse complement strand
CGATGGTCTGGAACATCATGTCGAGCAGCTTGTCGCCAGCCTGGTCGAGATTCATTTCGCGGCGCAGGATACCGGACACGTCCACGTCCATGTGTTCGGACATGGTACGGATGGTGCGCGGGTTGGCGGACAGTTTGATAACGGGCACGATCGGGTTGCCGATGATGTTGCCCTGCCCGGTGGGGAAGAAGTGCACCACGTAGCCGGCGGCGGCCACGAGGGTGATCATTTCGGCGGCGGCGGAGGAGGAGTCCATGAACCACAGGCCGGGGCCGGTAGGCGTCACGGCCTTGTCCAGCGTACCGATGACAGGCGCCTTTGTACCGATCTTCTGGATGTTGCCGAGGGCCTTTTCTTCGATGGTGGTCAAGCCGCCTTCGATGTTCCCCTTGGTCGGCTGGGAGTCGGAAAGGTCGGAGGTCTTGTGATCGTCAATAACCTTGGCGTAACGGTCAAAGAACGCGGTGAATTCGCTGCGGACCCGGTCATTGGCGCAACGGGCCTTCACCAGATGTTCGCCGCCGGTGAGTTCGGTGGTTTCACCGAACACCAGCGTGCAGCCTTCTTCATACAGCTTGTCGAACGCGTTACCGACGGTCGGGCAGGAGGCCAGGCCGGAGGTGGTGTCGGATTCGCCGCATTTGCAGGAAACCCACAGGTCGGAGATGGGGCATTCCACTTTCTGGAGGGCGGAGGCGTACTGCACGAATTCCTTCGCCTTGCGGGAAGCGCGGGCGATGGTGTCGATCTGGCCGTGCTGTTCGATGCCGAAGCCGGCAACGGGCTTGCCGGTCTTGGCAATGCCGTCCACCACGTCCTGGGTCCACTTTTCTTCGATGCCGATAACGATGACGGCGGCAACGTTCGGGTTGCTGCCGGCGCCGATCAAGGTGCGGAAATGGAGGTCAAGGTCGGCACCGAACTGCAGACGGCCGTAAGGATGCTGGATGGCAACGGTGCCGCCGATGTTATTGGCAACGGCGTCGCAAGCGGGCTGGGAAAGGTCGTCCAGGGGCAAAATCAGCACATGATTGCGAATGCCCACGCGGCCGTTGTCGCGGCGATAACCGAAAAATGACTTTTGCATGTGACCTACCACCTTTTGGTCTTGACGTTGTGGACATGAAGATGCTCGCCCTGACGGATGGGTTTGACAACCTTCCCGATATCGGTGCCGTACTTGAAGACGGTATCGCCGACATTCAAATCCTTGAGTGCGATCTTGTGTCCGATCGGAATATCATCGAGGACCTTGAACGTAATGGTCTTGTCCTCTTTCATGATCCAGCCAGTCAGTTCCTGACCGGCCTTCACGCCTTCCACGGTGATGACGCCGACGCTGTCGCCGTCTTCATGAACCAGAAATTGCACTGACATGA
>NZ_JH114251.1:0-1384 GCF_000224655.1 Bilophila sp. 4_1_30 | reverse complement strand
GCTTGGACGGGGGTGGGCCGGAAGGCGGGTTCCGCGCAGGGTGATGCGATGCGCCGCATTACTGGGGCTTTTTATGCATTCAGCAGCGCAGATGATGGGGTCTTTTTCGCAGAAGCCCCCCTCATGTCCGGGACAAATCTGTCACAGCCACCGTCGGACAGGCAGCGCATTACGTTGGACAGTAGCCGAACAGTGCCTACAGCCGCCGAAAACCGCCCGGTCAACGTTGCGATTCCCGTCATTCTATATCTTGGCCTCCGTACTTGAGTTTTTGTGACGGGCTGCGCGTTTCCGAGGGTGGACGTCTGGACTCAGTCGTGCCGCAGGCTCGACGCAAGGCGATGCAATGCGCCGGATCACTGGTCTTATCGGCCAATTCCGTTGGCCAACGCTCATTACGGGAAGTTTGCTAGCGCAATCTGGTACTGGAAGCGGTGCAACGGCTGTCACAGAAGATAGCGTAATAAAGACTTCAGGAACCCTGACTTTTGATTCTGGCAATGTCGTTACTACCGCAACTGAAAACCGCCCGGTCAACGTCGCGCTCCCCGTCATTTTATATCTTGGCAATCCCTCTTAGACAGGAAGGCCAAGATAGATACAAACAGGGAGGTTAACTGACACAGGCATGACCGTAGGAGATGCTCCGTAGATTGGATTTGACCATGAAGCATCAAAATCCAGCCTTACATCTCCTGCGCCGCTCACCGCATTAGTCGTCGTCGAGCCAGCGAGTGTCACTCGAAATGCTCCTGCGCTATTGGTTGTGGCTGGCTCACCACCAGCGCCTCTTGTCCATGAAGCCTCCCCAGTCAAAGCAGGCAAACCAGCCGGGTTTGTTGCCCCGGCGGTACTGCCTCCCGCCCAAGCTCGGAAAAGCGCAAGGTAAGATTAAAAGTCATGCAGAGTTACCTAGATAGAGAACCATAGGGATACGGATGTGGATCGGAGCAAACTCCGTCCCGGCGTGCTCCCCCCAAACGCGGGCTAAATCGATATTGAGACAGTCTTTCTGGTCATCGACGCCTACCCCAGACACGGAATTGCCTATTGGGGTCGCGTACAACACGCCGTAAATATTTTCCATAAAAGTTGCAGTATCGATTGCACCCGTGGCGTTACGGCCTGTATCTGTTTGTGAACTCCCGGCCTCCCGCCCTGTCCCCTGCACCCAAGCTCGGAAAGGCGTTCATCAACATAAAAACTCAAGTCGAAAGACCAAGATAGATGATACATGGAACATCAATGCTCGCAGGCATGACGGTTTGTGATGATCCGTAGACAGGGTTAGAATTGGAGGCATCGATGATCAGATTATCCCAGACTCCAGCAGTCTTCGTTTCCAAAGCGACAGTCCCATTAGGTTCCCAGTGTGACTGAAAGG
>NZ_JH114250.1:0-1396 GCF_000224655.1 Bilophila sp. 4_1_30 | reverse complement strand
AGGGAACCTTTCTCCAGAAAGGTTCCCTCTCCCCTCCCCAATATTTCTCTATACTCCCCAATTACTTCTGCTGCTCCTTCAAGAGCTTCAGGTACTTGTCGGTCGCATACTTGCCGTCGGCAACCTTGGCGGCTTCATCGGCGGTGATGCGGCCCACGCCCGAGAAGAAGGCGGCGATGTCGGACTGGTGGAGCTGCGCCTGGCTCGGGCCCTTGGAGTCGTCGAAGATGGCGAGCTGTTCGTCGATGTTGCTGAGAGGATGCGTCTCAAGGTCGAGCAGGGCCTGATTGTAGTTGTATTCCTTGCCCACGAATTCCAGATAGAACTTCTGGTATTCCTCGACGAACTGCTTGGGCGGCGTATTCTTCATGAGATCCACGGCGCGCATGTACACGCTGAGGAACTTCGCGGCCACGTCCGGATGGGCTTCGGCATACTTGGTGTCGGCGATGAGCACGATGGGGTTGGACTTCTTGCAGTGCACGATGTCGCCCGCGAAGACCACGCCGCCCTTTTCCTGGACGATGAAGGTGTGCGGGGCCCAGATGGCGATGCCGTCGCCAATGTTGTTTTCAAACGCGCCCACGACCTGCGACTGGTCCATGTTCTTGATGACGACGTCGCTGTCCTTGAGGCCGAGGACGTGGAGCCACGTGCTGAGGGCATAGTGCGACGAGGTCAGCGTGGTGGCGAGGAAGGTCTTGCCGCGCACGGTCTCGGGGCTGCCGTACACTTCGGGGTAGTCCTTGTTCCAGCCCTTGACCTTGGCGATGGGGCTGTCGGCGCGGACGACGACGGAGGTGCAGAGCGCGGCCTCGTTGTTGGCCTGCGCGATGATGGAGGTGCCGTAGCGCAGGTTGCCGAGCATGGCGGGCAGGGCGCCCACGGCGGCGAAACGCCATTCCCCGGCGGGCAGGGCGTTGAGGATGTCCGGGCCGGAGTTGAACAGCTTCATCTCGATGTCGAGCCCGGCTTCCTTGTCCCAGCCCTTTTCCTTGGCGTACCACATCAGGAAGGTTTCGTGCTCGTCCAGCCACGCGGTGGGGACTTTGACGAGATCAGCCGAGAAGGCGCTGCCTACGGTCAGGTTCAGCACGCAAAGGGCCGCGGCCATGATGCCTAAAAAGCGCTTCCACATAAGGAACTCCTTGTTCATGGGGGACGCTTCCCATTCGCGGGGCGTCCTTTTTTCGGCAAGAGGGTTGTCTCACGATGAAAACCTGACTCTTCAAACGCTTCAAAACA
Organism: Bilophila sp. 4_1_30; assembly: GCF_000224655.1. NCBI lineage: Bacteria > Pseudomonadati > Thermodesulfobacteriota > Desulfovibrionia > Desulfovibrionales > Desulfovibrionaceae > Bilophila > Bilophila sp. 4_1_30. The sequence continues at coordinate 151 of NZ_JH114250.1, read as the reverse complement.
TTCGCCATTCCTTTTCAGGGGAACAAGGGGGCCGCCGCGCCCGTTGCGGGGGATGCGGCGCGGCGGCCTCTAGAGGGATTCGTAACGCCGCATGATCCCGCGCACCTCGTCGAGCGGCAGCGCGTACATGCGCCGCCCGAGGATGCCGTCC
>NZ_JH114249.1:0-1407 GCF_000224655.1 Bilophila sp. 4_1_30 | reverse complement strand
GGTCTTTCGGGCCGTTTCTGATCGCGCCGGATGGTTTTTGTTTTAAAAGATGCCTTACTCCCCACTTTGCCTTACTCTTTTTTGCGCCTGATCTTTTGGAAAGGCAGGGAATGACAGCCGGGAAGGAATAGGATAGGGGGAGAAAAACACGGAGGTTGCTCATATGGTGGCGATGCGGCGCAAGGATCGGCAGGTGTCCGATGAAGAGGCGATGGCGTATTTGAAAGCTGCGGAATACGGCGTGCTGTCCACGGTTGGGCCGGACGGCGAACCCTACGGTGTGCCTTTGACGTACGCGGTTGAGGAAGACGGCAAGGGGCTTGTCTTCCACTGCGCGCGCGACGGCTACAAGCTGGCCTGTTTTGCCGCGAATCCACGGGCGCATTTTGTGGCGGTGCAGGAAACGAATGTGTTGCCCGAAGAATTTTCCATTGAGTACAAGAGCGTCATGGTATCAGGGCTCCTTGAGGAAATTGAGGACCGCGAAGAGAAAGTCCGCTGTGCGCAGGTCGTCGGCGACAAGTATTCCACCATCAGCTCGGAAGAATACGCCAACCGCGCCGCCGACAAGATCCGGGTGTTCCGCCTGAATATAGAGCATATTTCCGGCAAGCGTCTCGTCAAGGCCGGAGAGCCCGGCATGGGTTATAAAAAAGGGTAGCAAGGATACAGCGAACGAGGAAGAGGCCAGCCTTTTCCTCGTTCTTCTTCCGGGGAGATTTGGGGCAGGCTGTCTCCCTTTGCTTTTAGGGAAACGGGCATCTCACACAGGATTCTGTGCGCTGGCTGGATGAGAGGGCTTTTTTTCAAGAAAGATAAGCGTCAGCGCTGGGGATACGGCTTTTTCGGCGCAGCGGGTGTAGCCGTTGCGCTCATACAGGCAAAGATTGCCCAGGCTCTTGCTGCTGGTGAACAGTTCCAGCCGGGGCGCAGGACAGCTTTTTTCCTGTTCTTGAAGCAGACGGGAGCCAAGGCCGTTTCCTTGGCACTCGGGATGTACCATCAGTTTTCCGATCAGCAGCGTATCTCCCCGCAAAGTACCTCGAACGGACCCTACAATCCGCCCGCCCGCATCAACTGCCTTCAGGAACACGCCGTTCCTGAGCTCTTCTTTCATTTCCTCAAGCGTCTGCATGAGGGGCGGAATGGAAAAGTCGTTGAGCAGCCTTGCCTCACTTTGATACGCCAGCCGCTGCAACTCCAGTATTGTCTCCAAGTCCGCTTCCTCAGCTTGAACGATACAGTGGGACGCAAACATCTTCAAACAGGGCATTGGAAATCCTTTTGGAGAAGAATGGAGGACAAGCGGGGTTGCTTTGCCTTTGCCGAATAGCAGGCGACACAACGTTTTTTCGCGGAAAGCCGACAAGAGGGATTCGATAAGGTCAAAAGTCTTTGAAGGGGGAG
>NZ_JH114248.1:0-1468 GCF_000224655.1 Bilophila sp. 4_1_30 | reverse complement strand
CCTCCCCCATCCTCTTCAAAGATTTTCAACTGGTGGGGAGGTTGCATGGCAGGAGCCTGTTCCGGCACAGCGCTTCGCGCTGAGATTTCATTTATCTGATATTCCGATACAAAGTCGGCCCCTCCCCCCGCTCCCCATTTGCGCATCACGCGAAGATTGGCTATGAACAAAAAGCCGGGGGTTCCCGGACACCGCCATGACGAAGGAGTTTCCCATGCGTGCTCTTTACTGCCTGCTGCTCATCTGTTCCCTGCTTCCCCTTTCCGGGTGCGCGGACCTCAATATTTCCAATCCGTTCGAGACGAAATCCTCAGACGGCAGCGAAGTCTATTTTGATCAGTTCCCCGATGTCCCGATTCCCCGCGACATGTCCGTCGACGCCAAGCGCAGCCTTATTTCCGTGGCCCAAGACGGGACCAAAACCGGCCTCATCACCGTCGAAGGCCGCGTGGACAAGCCTTCCCTCGCCAACGCCATGATTTTGAACATGAACCGTCAGGGCTGGAACCTGCGCGGTGCGGCCATCGGCTCCAAGACCATGCACCTGTACGAAAAGGGCGAGCGGTACGCGGTGATCTACTATTACGAGCAGACCACCACCGCAGCCATGGAAATCTGGGTCATGACCCGGCTCGCCGACGGCGTCCTGCCGACCAGTGGGACGAACGGCGGGGCCGCCGCAGGAATGGACGCGGGCGGCAGCTCTTCCCCGTCCTTCTATCTGACGCCCAGCACATCCACGGGCACGGGCGGCGCTGGCGGCGTGCACCAGCAGGGCCTGAGCCAGTAATGGACGCCCATCTCGCCTTTCGCGGCGTCGGCGGGCCCCGCCTCCATCTCGGAGTGTGCGGGTCCGTCGCCGCATACCGAGCGCTCGATCTCGTGCGCCAGTGGCAGGACGCGGGCGTTTCCGTCAGCGCGACCCTGACCCCCTCCGCCCAGAAATTCGTCACGCCGCTGACGTTCGCCGCACTCGGCGCGGCCCCGGTATACACGGCACCCTTCGATGATCCGCAGGCACCCTCGCCCTTCGCCCATCTCGAACCGGGGCAGGTGGCGCAAGCCCTCGTCATCGCCCCCGCCTCCGCCGCTACCATCGCGCGGCTGGCGCAGGGCCAGGCGGACGAGCTGCTGGCGTGCCAGGCCCTTGCCTTCCGAGGCAAGGCCGTCATCGCCCCCGCCATGAATCCGGCCATGTGGAGCCATCCGGCCACGCAAGCCAACATCGCCACCCTCCGTGAACGGGGGTGCGCCGTGGTCGAGCCCGGTTGCGGGCGCACGGCGTGCGGTGAAGAGGGGCAGGGGCGCCTTGCCGACCTGCGCGAGATTTATCTCGCCGGATTGCGCGCGCTGGCCCCGCAGGATATGGAAGGCATACGGATTATGGTCACACTTGGCCCTACCCGCGAGCACTGGGACGGGCTGCGTTTCTGGACCAACCCGTCTACCGGGACGATGGGCGCGGCGG
>NZ_JH114247.1:0-1473 GCF_000224655.1 Bilophila sp. 4_1_30 | reverse complement strand
AGGTCGTATGGTGCGATTCCATGACGGGCAAGGAAATCAGCCGCCGCCCGATGACCGCCGATGAGCGGCAGCACCGCCTTGAACTCGTCACCCCGGACAAGCCCGCGGACAACGGCGAAGGCCGGGCGGAAGTGCTCACCTTGCCCGCGCCGCCCGCCGCCAACGCCCGCACCTGCCTGTCATGCCGACACCTTTCCGCTGACGGCACGGAAAAGGCCGAGCCCTGCATGGCCTGCGCACAGGCAAACGGCGGCGATGCCGACAACTGGGAGCCGCGCCGCGAATGCAAGACCTGCGCCCACGTCACCAGCACCGTGGACGGCTTCCCCTGCGGCGGGTGCAGCCTGAACCCCGATCCCGGACACGGCGGCGAAGAGGACCGCTGGACATGGAAGGATGCCCCGAAGGAGGGAATACCGTGCTGACCAGAGAACAGGCGAAAAAACAGCCCTGTCCGCTGATGCCGACGACCAAAAGTTACGAATACCACGCCAATGGTGCCGGGATCGCCTACGAAGCCATCGAATACGGAAAGTGTGCGGGCGAAGAATGCCCCAAGTGGCGGGACGGAAAAGTGGACGGAGGAAAGTGTTCCTATAATGGGGATTGTAGGAAAGCAGTGTGCAACTGTACTTCCTGCCCCGACCGCTACGGCTACTGTGGAGGCTGACCATGCCAGGCTACGACGACCCGAACCGCCCGGAATGGACGGGCAAGCGCAAGGCAAAGAACTTCGCCCACATCAACGCCGCCTGCAAAGGGCTGAAAACCTCCGGCGGCAAACCGCCGACGGAATGCCCCAAGTGCGGCACAAGCCATAAGTTCGCGGCCTGCCCCGTGTGCGGGTGCCCGCGACCGAAACGATAGGCTCCCAATCTGGGGGCTTCACAGGAGAACTTGCCATGCCTTTCCAAGACGCCTATGAGCGGATCCTTCAATCCACGGGCCTGCGCACACAAACGGATGTCGCCGCCCTGCTCGGTGTGAAGCAGAGCAGCATTTCGGAAGCGAAACGGCGCAACCACATCCCCGATTCTTGGATCTTGACGCTTTTCAATAAGAAAGGCCTCAATCCCTCTTGGATCCGCACCGGCGAAGGCCCGCAGTATGTGGAGGGAACGGATACGCCCCCGACGCCTGTTTTGTCGGAACAGCAGGCGGCAGAGAGCCTTGAGCCGATACTCCGGGCGGCCCTGCTCGGCGTGGTTCCCGAGCTTGCCGACCAGCTCAGGCAAAAGATGAACCCATAACCTCAACACGCATCACACGGAACGGTAATGAACGACGCTGAAATCATGGAACTCGTTGATGAGGTCAGAAGGTGCGAACGCGCCGTGCAACAGGCGAAGAATGCCCTTGAAGTCGCCAAACGTGACGCCGCCGTCGCCGCCTGCCCCTACAAGGAAGGCGATATTGTCTCCGGATGGGATCACGACGGCACCAGTCCGGCAAAGGTTGATAAATCCTGTTCGT
>NZ_JH114246.1:0-1527 GCF_000224655.1 Bilophila sp. 4_1_30 | reverse complement strand
AGTTCGTTCCGGCAACAGGCCGGGAATCGATTGTAGCAACAAAAAAATAACCGTCCGGAGACGCTACTCATGGCATTGAGCATCGGCATCGTCGGCCTTCCCAACGTGGGCAAGTCCACCCTTTTCAACGCGCTGACCAAGGCACAGAACGCGCAGGCCGCGAACTACCCCTTCTGCACCATCGAGCCCAACAAGGCCACGGTTCCCGTGCCCGACCGCCGCATCGACGCGCTTGTCGATCTGGTGCACCCGCAAAAAACGATTAATGCCACCGTGGACTTCATCGACATCGCCGGGCTCGTGCGCGGGGCCAGCAAGGGCGAAGGCCTCGGCAACCAGTTCCTCGGCAACATCCGCGAATGCGCCGCCATCCTTGAGGTTGTGCGCTGCTTTGAGGACGACGACATCACCCATGTGGACGGTTCGGTCGATCCGCTGCGCGACATCGAAACCATTGAAACCGAACTCCTGCTCTCCGACATTCAGGGCACATCCAAGCGCCACGAGCGCATGGTCAAGATGTCCAAGGGCGACAAGGATGCGCGCGTGGCCGCCGACGAAATGGCCCGCCTTCTGGAGCACCTCAACAACGGCAATCCGGCTTCCACCTTTGAAGCCAAGGACTGCCCGGCCTTCGCCGCCGCTTGGCATGAACTCGGCCTTCTGACCGCCAAAAAAATCATCTACTGCGCCAACGTGGACGAGGACAGCCTTGCCGAGGACAATGCCCATGTGACCCGCCTCCGCGAGTTCGCCGCCACGCGCAACATCGAAGTCGTCAAAATCTGCGCCCGTATTGAAGAAGAACTGCAGGGGCTTTCCGACGAAGAGCAGCGCGAAATGCTCGGCGCGTACGGCATTGAGGAAAGCGGCCTGCTGCGCGTCATCCACTCCGGGTACAAGGCGCTCGGCCTCGCCAGCTACTTCACCGCCGGAGAAAAGGAAGTGCGCGCGTGGACCATTCAGGACGGCTGGAAGGCTCCACAGGCCGCAGGCGTCATCCACACGGACTTCGAGCGCGGCTTCATCCGTGCCGAAGTCATCGGCTTCGATGATTACGTCAAGTACAAGACCGAAGCCGCCTGCCGCACCGCCGGAGTCCTCCGCACCGAAGGCAAAGAGTATGTCGTCAAAGACGGCGACGTGATGCACTTCTTGTTCAATGTGTGAGAAATCGGGGGAAGGGAGGAAGAACCTTTCTGAAGAAAGGCTTCCTCCCTTCCCCCGAACCCCCTTCCCTCCACCTCCCAAGACTTTTATAAGCGGGCTTCAGATGCGCTTTGGGTTGAGGGAACGGGCCGCACAAGAATCCCCTACGTTCTCAACACTTCAATATGACAAGTTTTATAAAACAATGAGCTGAAATGGTTCTCCATTCCAGCTCATTGTTTTTTTGTGAACAAACAGACCGTTTCGAGAGGCACATCTCCCGTTCCCTCACGGGAAAACCGACGCGCCGCCTCCCCACCAGTCGAAAGTCTTTGAAGGGATGGGGGGCGCGGGGGGAAGGGAAACTTTCTCCAGAAA
>NZ_JH114245.1:0-1547 GCF_000224655.1 Bilophila sp. 4_1_30 | reverse complement strand
TCGACAGGCGCATAGGCCACACCGCGAAGCGAGGCGTCAACGGCCTCAGCCGCCTTGATTCCCGTTCCGATCGCGTCCGCCAGCAACCCGGGCTTGATCACGTCGCCCGCCGCAAACACGTTTTCAAGAAGACTCATGTCCTCCCCGGGAACGGCCCAATCGCGGAATTTCCGCACGCCTTCAGGCAGGTAGCCCAAATCCGGGGATTCGCCGATGGTGATGATGACCATATCGCCGGTAATGAGTGTCCCGTCCGCCGTGATGAGTCCGTCATCGGTTATTTCCTTGGTCATCACCGGCCAGAGCAGCTTGCCGCCCAGCGCTTCGATGTGCGCGATTTCATGGGCAAAGGCCGCCGGTTTCTGCACGTCAATGCAGGTCACGCTTTCCGCGCCCATCGCATAGGCCCCGGCTGCGGCATCCATGCCCGCGTTGCCGCAGCCGATGACGATGACATTCCGGCCGACACGAGGATTCCCGCCCTTGTTGATGGCCTTGAGGAAGTCGATGCCCGCCACAATCCTCTCATGCCCGGGCCACGGGAACACGCGGGGGATATGCCCTCCGGTGGCGACGATCACCGCATCGCTTTCCCGCCGGAGCCGCTGGAACCCGTCCGCGTCAACCCGGTTGCCGGTCACGAAACGCACGCCCATGTCCTCAATGCGCTTCAGTTCCTTTTCCAAAACCTCGTGCGGAAGACGGGCGCGGGGGATGACCTGCTCCAGCTTGCCGCCCATGCGGTCGTCGGCTTCGTAGACGGTGACCTCATGCCCTTTCCGGGCAAGCCGCCATGCGGCGCTCAAGCCCGCGACCCCGCCGCCGATCACGGCGACCTTTTTCCCGGTACGCCCAGTGGGACGGGGCAAGGCCACATCAATGGAACAGCGCCCGAGCGCCCCGATTTGGACGGCTTCGTCGATGCCGCCGCGTGTGCACCCTTCCATACACGGGTGGGGACACACGCCGCCACATACCGAACCGGGGAACGGCGTATAGTCGAGCACCAGCTTGTAGGCTTCCTTCACCTTGCCCGCGCGCAGCATGTTGTACCGTCGCTGTGTAGGAATGGAGGCCGGGCAACGGAACTCACAGGGCGCGGCACAGGCGGCGTTGTCCCACGAGGGGACACGCTGGCGGTACAGGCCGCGCGCTACGGTGGCGTTCACGGCGAAATCATCACGGCATACGTCGCTGAAAATGCCGCCCTGTATCCACTCCTTGGCCCGGAACGCACCCATCGGCATGGGCTCGGGCCTAGAAGGGTGTCCCCCCAAGGTGAGGGGATGAATCTTCCGCCACTCGCTCCAATCGCTGAGGACGGCGTACAGTTCCGGCCTGCCCACGGCGGACAAAAATGTTTCCATCCCGGCCTCAAGGTAGGCGACATCATCCGGTTCCAGCCCGGATACGGCGAGATCGTCCGCAACATCCTCGGAAAACGCGCCACGCACATACACTATGCCGCCGACCATGCCCACGCAGGGACGTTCGCCAAGGACGGAAGGAAGCCCTTCGCAATCATAACCGCAGACCACGGCCTTGCC
>NZ_JH114244.1:0-1568 GCF_000224655.1 Bilophila sp. 4_1_30 | reverse complement strand
GCATGGCCTTGAAGATACAACCAAAGTGAGTGCGACAATGCGTTATGTCATTCCCCTGACCCCTGAGCCGCAGCGGTTCAGCATCGTTCTGGCGGGCCGCGAGCTGCTGCTTGCCGTCCGCTGGATGGACGCGCCCGAAGGCGGCTGGCTGCTCGACATGGCCGACGCCGAGGGCGTCCCCCTCGTTTCCGGCATCCCGCTGGTGGCGGGGTGCGACCTGCTTGAGCCGTATGCGTATCTGGGGCTCGGGGGCGCGCTCCTGCTCTCGGGGGACGAGCCGCCCTCCCCGGATACGCTCGGGCGGGGCGTGGACCTGCTGTTCGAGGTGGCTGATCATGGCTGAGGCAACAAGCCGTAGCGGGGAACGCCGCGATGAGGGCCGCCAGTGGCTGCGCCGGTGCTCGCTGCTCGTCGGGCCCAAGGAGGGCGGCGCGCTGGAGTTTGGGGAACTGCGCGTTGCCTTCACCGTCAAGGTGAGCGAGCAGGAAACCCCCAACAGCGCCTCGATCAGGGTCTACAACCTCTCCGAGGCCACAGCCGGGCGGATCCGCAAGGAATTTACCCGCGTCATCCTTCAGGCCGGGTATCAGGGCAACTGTTCCGTCATCTTCGACGGGAACATCACCAAGGTGGCGCTCGGGCAGGAGGGCGGCCCCGGAGCCGGGAAGAACGGCGGCGAGGGCGAAGGGTTGGACACCTGCCTCGAGATCAGCGCCGGGGACGGCGACAGGGCCTACAACTACGCGCTGGTCAATACCTCGCTGGCGGCGGGCTCCACCCCCGACGACCACGTCCGCGCCTGCATGAAGGCCTTTTCCGCCAAGGGGATCGAACCCGGCTACATCCCTCTCCTCCCCGGCCAGAAGCTCCCCCGGGGCAAGGTCATGTACGGCATGGCCCGCGCCTACATGCGCGATACCGCGAGGCGCACCGGCACGGCGTGGAGCTTCCAGAAGGGCAAGATGCAGATGGTGCCCGCCAGCGGCTACCTCCCCGGCGAGGCCGTGGTGCTTTCCGCCGGAACCGGGCTCATCGGCACGCCCAAGGCCAACGACAAGGGCATCGAGATCAAGTGCCTGCTCAACCCCCGCCTGCGCATCGGCGGGCGCGTCCGGCTCGACAACGCGGGCGGGGCCGGGCTCAAGGCCGGGGCGGGGCGGGAGCCGAGGGACGTCCACGACGGCCTCTACCGCATCCTTTCGATAACCTTCTCCGGCGACACGCGGGGCACGGACTGGTACGCCACCCTGTCGTGCGTCGGCATTGACGATACCTCTCAGCTTCCTTTGGACGAGGCACGGTGATGGACAGACGAGAAAGATGGGCCGAGCCCGTCGAAGCCCTGCGCGCGGCCCTCGACGGCAGGCAGGCGGAAATGTGGACGGCGCTGCCCGGCATCGTCCAGTCCTTTGATCCGGCGGCGATGACGGTTTCCGTACAGCCCGCCGTTGCCGGGCGGATCTCCGACGAGGCGGGAAAGGCCGCTTCCGTGGATCTGCCCATCCTGCCGGACGTGCCGGTGGTGTTCCCGGGCGGGGCGGTTTTGCCCTCACCTTCCCGGTGGCGGC
>NZ_JH114243.1:0-1598 GCF_000224655.1 Bilophila sp. 4_1_30 | reverse complement strand
CCCCCTCCTCTCTCCCTCCCAAGACTTTCGACTTTATCGAATCCCCCTTTCCGGGAAGTTCGTATGAAAAGGGGCTGCTCCTTTGCGGAGGCGGCCCTTTCTTGTTTTCATCCAGACAACGGCATTGCGATTTCCCGAAATGAGAATTTTCTCAAACTGAGAAGTTTTTTGGCAGGAAGAGGGATGCAGAGACTCGTTTAATCGGTTTGTTTTATACGCTATCATGAAGGCTCATAACATTGGCCCGACAATTGCTTTCTTGGGAAATAGACCGGACATCCGGCATCATTCCTCTGGAGGCTTCCCATGAGCACCGTCGATTTTTCCCGTGTTAACGAACTCGCCCAAAAATATGAACCGGAAATGACCCGATTCCTGCGCGATATGATCCGCATCCCGAGCGAAAGCTGCCAAGAAGAAGGCGTGATCCGGCGCATCAAGGAAGAAATGGAAAAGGTCGGCTTCGACAGGGTCGAAATCGACAAGATGGGCAATGTCCTCGGCTTTATCGGAAATGGCCCCCGCATCATCGCCTTTGACGCGCACATCGACACCGTGGGCGTCGGCAACCGCTCCAACTGGACATTCGATCCCTACGAAGGCTACGAAGACGCCGAAACCATCGGCGGGCGCGGAGCGAGCGATCAGGAAGGCGGCATGGCCAGCATGGTTTACGCCGGGAAGATCATCAAAGAGCTTGGCCTGTGCCCCAAAGACTGCACCATCGTCATGGTCGGGACGGTGCAGGAAGAGGACTGCGACGGCCTGTGCTGGCAGTACATCATCAACGAAGACGGGCTGAAGCCCGAATTTGTGGTATCCACCGAACCCACCGACGGCGGCATCTATCGCGGCCAGCGCGGGCGCATGGAAATCCGCGTGGACGTAAGCGGCGTATCCTGCCACGGTTCCGCCCCGGAACGCGGCGACAACGCCATCTACCGCATGGCCCACATCATGACCGAGCTCGAACAGCTCAATGCCCGGCTCGCGGACGACCCCTTCCTCGGCAAGGGCACCCTCACCGTTTCCCAGATTTTCTACACCTCGCCCTCCCGCTGTGCGGTGGCGGACAGCTGCGCCATTTCCGTGGACCGCCGCCTGACCTTCGGCGAAGACAAGGATCTCGCCATTTCCCAGATTGAGAATCTGCCCTCGGTCAAGGCCGCCGGAGACAAGGCCAAGGTGTCCATGTACACCTACGAAGTCCCCTCGTGGACCGGCCTCGTCTACCCCACCGACTGCTACTTCCCCACGTGGGTCCTGCCCGAAGACCATGTGGTGACGAAATCCACCGAAGAGACTTACCGCAGCCTGTTCGGACGCGAACCCCGCACCGACAAGTGGACCTTCTCCACCAACGGCGTGTCCATCATGGGCCGCTACGGGATCCCGGTCGTCGGCTTCGGCCCCGGCAAGGAAAAGGAAGCCCACGCTCCCGACGAAAAGACGTGGAAACAGGATCTCATCGAGTGCGCGGCCCTGTACGCAGCCTTGCCAGCAACTTACGTCGCCAACTCCAACTAAATACAGGCAACTCCCTGCGGGCCTCCTCCCCACCAGTCAAAAGTCTTGGGAAGATGAGGGGAGGGGGTCCG
>NZ_JH114242.1:0-1661 GCF_000224655.1 Bilophila sp. 4_1_30 | reverse complement strand
TTTCTCCCAGAAAGGGCCTTCCTCCCCTTCCCCAATCTTAAAAGAAATCCCGGCAGCGCCCGGCGTCCTCGTATCTATTCAAACGATCACACTCTCCGAGTTCGCAGGCTTTTTTCAGATCCTGACAGGCCCCTTCCGTCTCACGCAGCAGAAAACGCACGTCGCCGCGGTTGATGTACGCGCCCGCCAGATCCGGGATGAAGGCGACGGCCCGCGTGTAGTCGTCGATGGCGGCCTTGAATTCCTTCTGCTCCTTGAGCACGTTCGCCCGATTGTAGTAATACTCACCCTGCTCGGGGCGCAAGGCTATGGCCCGATCAAGATGCGCCTTCGCGCTGGCGTAGTTCCCGGCGCGCAACATCACCACGCCGAGGGCGTTCTGCGCTTCGGCGTCGTTGGGATGCTCACGGGCATAGGTGCCGAGATCCGTGCCCGCATCGTCCGTGAGCCCCATCTGATACATGGCGAGCGCCTTGTTGTAGAGCACTTCGGGAGACGCCGCGTCCGTGCCGCTGACCAGCGAAAGCTGCCGGAGGGCCTTCTCCGGTTCCTTCCGTTGAATGAGGATACCCGCCTTGCCCACAAGGGCTTCCGGGTTGGTGGGATCGATCCGCAGGGCCGCGTCAAATTGCCGTTCGGCGCTCTTGTAATCGTTGGCGGCATACAGCGCGGTGCCCGCATTGGTATGCAGTGCGGCGGAGCCGGGCGAGATGGAGACGGCGCGTTCAAACGCTTGGGCGGCGTTCCGAGGCTGGTTGCAGCTCAGATAGGCCATGCCGAGCCCGTTGAGCAGGGCCGGGTGCTCCTGTTGCTGCAGCGCGGCGCTGAAACGGCGGATGCTCTCGCGGCAGTCGCCCTTCTGATAGGCTTCGACGGCGTCGTTCATCGTGCTCGCCGGAAAGGTGGGGACGGCTCCCTGTTTGCGCATGGGCGTACAGCCGGAAGCCGCCATGAGGACGAAAGCGGCACAAAGAGCCGCCGCTGCGAAACGGAAGGGAACCCGGCGGGAAGGCGTGGGCTGCGGGACGGGACGGTGAGCCGACATCATAAGAACTCCTTGCGAATCTGTTCCAGAGAAAACTGCCCTTCGAGAATGCGGGCCGTTCCCGTGGCCGGGATATAGACCGAGAGGGTATCCTGACCGGATTGAAGATGGACGACGTGTTCCTGTACCACGCCGAGGGGATGGAACAGCAGCTTCTGGGAGCCGCCGAGCAGGTAGTGTTCGTCGACCGAGGCGGCGGACATGCCCTTGGGAAAGGCTTCCCTGAGCGGGCGGTCGCCGTTTTCCGAGCTGATTTCCATAAATGTCTGGCCGAGTTCGAGCGTAACGGGCGCGTTGAGCAGAAGTGCCCGGCTGCGGGCCGTGGAGGACGCGGTGACGAGCGCCTGCGCTCCGGTGTAGAGCGGATTCCGCTCAACGGAGAGGGCGCCCGCACCCACGGCCACCAGCACGCCCATGATCACGAGGACAATGAGCAGCTCAAGCAGGGTGAACCCGGCGGGCCGCCGCTCAGCGGTCGGGCACATCTTCGCCCCAGATGTCGGCGGCTTCGCCTTCGCCGCCTTCCGCGCCGTCGGAACCGAGGCTCATGATTTCAAACGGCACTTTCTGCCCGGGCGCCGTGTAGACGTAATCGTTGCCCCACGGGTCCTTCGGG
>NZ_JH114241.1:0-1776 GCF_000224655.1 Bilophila sp. 4_1_30 | reverse complement strand
ACGGTCTGGACTACCCCGCCGTCTTCGCCGTGGCGCGGGCGCTCGGCATCACGATGGACGCGGACACGCTGAACGGCGTGGCGCTCATCGAGCGCACGCAACTTGAACTCTGGAACCGGGAGAAACACTGATGGCCAACATGGCGACGCGCATCAGCATTTATGCCGACGACAAGGCCAGCGCCTCGTTCCGCAGGGTCGGCGGCGAAGCGGACTCTCTGGCAAAAAAGATCGACGCCCTCAACGCGCTGGGGCCGGGCCTGCGGAACGTTTTTGCCGGGCTCGGCGTCAGCGTCGGCTTTGGGCAGGCCATCCGGCAGGCCGCCGCCTTCGAGACGGCCCTTGTCAGCATGCGGCGCGTCACCTCGCGCAGCGCAAGCGAGCTCAAGGCCGACATCGCCGGGCTCGGGCCGGAGCTGGGTTCGCAAACCCAGCTCATGCAGGGGCTGTATACCGTCTACTCGTCCGGCGTGACCGAAGCCGCCAAGGCGGTTGACCTGCTTTCAACGGCTTCGAAGGCCTCCAAGGTTTCCGGGGTTTCGCAGGCGCAGGCCGTGGACGCGCTCACTTCGCTCATGACCGGGTACACCGGGGAACTGAACAGGGCCGCCGAAGCCTCCGACCTCCTCTTTGCCATTGAAAAACAGGGCAAAACCACTGTCGGCGAAGTCATCCCGGTCATCGGCGAACTGGCCGGCGTCTCGAAGCAGGCGGGCATCAGCGCGGACGAAATGGGCGCGCAGTTCTCCGCGCTGACGCTCACCTCCGGCGGCACGGCGAAGGCGGCCACGCAGTACAAGGCCGCGGTCATGGAGCTGCTGCGGCCCAACGAAAAGCTGGCCGGGCTCATTGGGCGTCTGGGATACGAGTCCGGAACAGCGATGGTCAAGCAAAACGGCCTTGCCCGGACGTGGCGGATGCTCGACGCGGCGGCCCGGCAGTCCGGCTCTTCGCTGGCGCAGTTCCTCAGCTCCGAAGAGTCGCTTGTGGGGCTGGCCCCGCAACTTGAAACGGCCTTTGCCCAGCACGCCGCCAATCTCGACGCCATGAACAAGAAAACCGGGGAAACGGACGCCTCGTTTGCCCGCTGGAAGGAAACGCTGAACGGCCTGAAGGACACCACGGCGAACATGCTGGACAACCTCGGCACGCAAGGCGGCAACCTGTTCGCCCCTGCCGCCGCCGAGGGGCTGCGCCAGCTCAACGACGTGCTGAAGCTCCTGTCCGACAACTTCGATACGGTCGCCTCCGGGGCCGTCGTGCTCGGCTCCGGGATTGCCGGAATGACGGCGGCCAAAAAGCTGGCCGCCAACGAAACGGCCCGCTACGCCGCCGAAACCATCAAACTGGAAGCGGCGCAACTGCGCGGGAAGGTGACGCTCCTCGGCTCCGCGCAGGCCGTGGCCATGAAGGCGCAGGCCGATACCGAGGCCGCCCTTGCCGCCCGTAACGCCGCCCGCGCGGAACTGGAGCGCTTTGAAGCCGAACGGCGCAGCGCGCTGGCCGTGCAAAACGGCACGGATAACGCCATCATCCGCGCCGCGCAGGATCGCCAGCAACTTGCCCTGAAACAACAATTGACGGCGGCGGAAACGATATACCAGCAAAAGTTGAAAGCCTTGCCCACCGCTCTGGGCTCCTTCTCAAGTTCTCTGGCCGGTGTCGGGCGTATGGCGAAAACAGCCGGTTCCGCCCTGCTCGGCGCGTTCGGCGGCCCGGTCGGGCTGGCGGTGACGGCGCTGACCGCAGGGCTCGGCTATCTGGCGACGCGCGAAAG
>NZ_JH114240.1:0-1782 GCF_000224655.1 Bilophila sp. 4_1_30 | reverse complement strand
AATTCGACGTGTCCGCGCACGGCCTGTTTGACGCGGCTGCGGTAGGTCAGGTCCAGCGGCCCATTCCTCATTGAATTTGTAATGCGCGGCGAGGTTGAAGCCGGGAGCGATGCTGGACCCGGTTCCAACATAAACGGCACGGAAGAGGTGCCGGTCTTCACGGCAACGACCTTGCCCGCGAGGTCTTCAACCTTGCTGATGCCCTTTTCGTCGTCACGGACGAGGATCTTGAGGCCGGACGTATAGTAGCCGTTGGAGAACTGCACGACCTTGGCGCGTTCAGGCGTGATGGTCATGCCGGCGATGCCCACATCCACGTTGCCGGTCTGGAGGCCGGGGATGATGCCGTTGAAGTCCATGGGCTGAAATTTGTAGGAGAGGCCCAGCTTCTTGGCGATGGTTTCCCAGAGCTCGATATCAAAACCGGTAAACTTGCCGTCCGGCCCCTTGAATTCGAAGGGCATGAAGTTGGTGTCGTGAGCGACGACAAGTTCCTTGGCAGAGGCGGGGGCGACCAGCACGGTCATGAGAACAAAACCCATGATCAGGGCAGCGATACGTTTCATTATCAACCTCTTTGGGTTAGGGGAGAAAGGAAGGGCCGCATCCGGAACCTTCGGAAAAACGGCGTGGCCTTTTCCACTGCGGAGGGACGGACCTGTCCCGGCGACAGAAACCGAGAGGCATCCACGCGACTCCTCCTGCGCGGACCCCCTGTTCTGAGGAAGAGCATTTCCCATGCCGCGAAATCCCCCGACTCCTGCGGCACACACCCTTCCCCAGCATACCAACCCCTAGAATCACGCATCCATCAACAAAAATCAAGTGCAGATACCGTATTTCCGTAAAGCCGCGCTCCACGCCAGCTTACGGATACGGCGTTCCGCCTTTTGCGCTCATCTCCCCGCGACCGCTTTTCTTTTCTGTTGACGCGCCCCGTGCTCACGTCTAATACTCCTTCCTTATTTTTAGGAGGAGAAACCATGTTTCGTACCGTGTTGACCAGCCTTCTCGCCGTATTGGTGCTTTGCGGCTCCGCGTTCGCCGCAGAGAAAACGCTCATCGCCGCCGCCAACCCCACGTGGCCGCCCATGGAGTTCCTGGACGAAAACAAGAACATCATCGGCTATGACCGTGACATCATTGCCGCAATCGCCGAAGAGATCGGCATGAAGAGCGAGTTCCGCAACATCGCGTGGGACGGCATCTTCGCGTCGCTCGAATCCGGACAGGCCAACGTCATCGCTTCCTGCGTGACCATCACGGACAAGCGCAAGAAGGCCTATGTGTTCTCCGATCCCTACTACGAAGTCCATCAGGCCGTCGTCGTCGCCAAGGACTCCGCCATCAAGAAGCCCGAAGACCTCAAGGGCAAGAAGGTCGGCGTGCAGATCGGCACCACCGCCATCGAAGCGCTGCGCAAGATGAACGTGGACATCGACCTCCGCACCTATGACGAAGTCGGCCTCGTGTTCGAAGATATGCGCAACGGCCGCCTCGACGTCGTGGTCTGCGACGATCCCGTCGCCCGCTACTACGCCAGCCGCAAGGAAGGCTACAAGGACCTCATGAAGGTTGCCTTCCTCACCGAAGACGTCGAGTACATCGGCTTCGTGTTCAGCAAGGACAACGCCGAACTCGCCGCTCAGGTCAACAAGGGCCTCAAGGCCATCCGCGAAAACGGCAAGGAAAAGGCCATCCGCAACAAGTGGCTTGGCGAATAAAAGATGAAGATTGGGGAGGGGAGAGGAAACCCTTCTGGAGAAGGGTTTCCTCTCCCCT
>NZ_JH114239.1:0-2080 GCF_000224655.1 Bilophila sp. 4_1_30 | reverse complement strand
CCTCGCGCAGGAGCGAAACCGTGCACCGGAAGGTGGCCGGGGGGCTGGCACAGACCGCCAGCGCTTCCCACGTTCCGGGGACAAGCCCCGGCAGCACGGGCTGGCCCTGTGAGGAGTGGCAGGGCGGCACTCCGCCTGATTCGATAAGGATATCGGCCAGCGTGGGGATCTCGCGCTCCTGGAAGATCCGTCTGTGGGCCATTGTGCCGAGCGCGTCCCCGGCCTGTAGGTGGAACAGTTTTTCGCAAGCCGCGTTCCAGAATGAGATTCGGCAGGTTGCGTCCAACAAGAAATGAGGGACGGGAGACGCGCCCAGAGGGTGGGATGGAACCATGAAACCTCCTTCGTCTCCCGTCGGCTTTTTGGGGAATGCCCTACATGAGCCCGAGGGGGACGGCAATGATGAGAATCGCGGCCGTCATCACGGCCACCCAGAACGCGGAGAGGAGCGCTCCGGGCTTGAACATGTCGTACATCCGGTAATATCCGGCGGGGTAGGTCACCAGCGGGACCGCATCAAGCGGCAGCAGGAATGCCGCCGACACGCTGAAGCCCATCGGGATGGCCAGCATGGCCGGGTTGACGCCCATGGTGCCGGCAAGCGCCACCAGCGCGGGGAGGAGCACGGCGACGATGGCGGTGTTCACCGGGATGAGCAGGTGGATAACCACGGTAAACAGGGAAATCACCGCTATAACACCTGCAAGCGGCATACCCGCGACGCCGCCGAGACAGGCATGGGCGATCCACGCCGCGCCGCCCGTTTCCCAGATAGCCATGCCGAGGGCGTTGGACGCGCCGATCAGCATGAGGCTGTCCCATCCGATCCGGCCCTTGTCCTGTTCCCATGTGAGCAGTTCGACGGTCGGGAGCGAGAAGATCGCGCAGCCGATGACCGCCGCCACGGGCAGCGGGATGCCGTGCAGCTTTTCCGTGCTCCAGAGGATGAAGTTCACGGCCAGCACGGCGATGAACACGCTTTCCCTCCGCCCAAGCCCGCCGAGCCCGGCGTATTCCCGCTCCACGAGATCCATGCCCGCGAGCCGTCCGATTTCCGGGGGGAAGGCCCGGATGACGAGCCACCACGCCAGCGGCGTGAGCACGAGGACCATGGGCATCCCGATAGCCGTCCACTCGAAGAACCCGATGTGTACGCCGGCGGTGCTCTGGAGGAGGCTTATGGTCATCATGTTCATGGCGCTTCCCGCCGGGGTGCCGACGCCGCCGATGAGGCAGGCGATGGGCAGCCCGAGCATAACCGCCTTGCCGAAATTGCTGGTTCCCTTCACGCAGCCGTTTTTTTCGAGCAGCAGGACAGCCACGGGCAGCATCATGGCGACGACGGGTATGTCCGCGAGGATGGTGGAGAGCAGCGCGCAGACCATCATCAGGAGCAGCAGGAGGCGCACAGGAGAACCCTTGGATCGCAGGCTCGTCCACAGGACGATGCGGCGGCTCAGGCCGGAGTTCTGGAAGGCGATGGCGATGCAGAACATGGCGAACACGAAGAAGATCGTCGGCGTGGCGAACAGTTGCATCATCTTGGGCAGAGGCAGGATGCCCGCCACGGCGGGCAGTACGGCGAACAGCACGGAGGCGACGGCGACGGGCAGGATCTCGAATACCCATATCAGCACGGCGGCGAACATCATGGCGATGGCCCGTTTGCCGTTGGGTGACAGCCCGTCGGGGCATGGAAGGGAAACCAGCAGAAAATATCCCAGAAGGATGGCGAGGCCGATGCAGCCCTTGCGCAGGGAAGTGGTCATGTTGGCGTCCTCGTGGCAGATCTGCGGACATTTGTGAAAACAATAACGCAGTCTGCGCGTTGATGGCAAGATGAAGTACAAATCTACCATTCAATAGATGTAAATCGATGTGTCTTGTCCCGGATGGCGGAATCCAAGGGCTCCGCCCCTCGGACCCCGGCAGAGGCGCTGCCTCTGCACTCCGCAAGGGGCGAGCCGCCCCTTGACCCGGCGGCGCGTTTTCTCCGGCGGCTTGCCGCCGAAGAAAACGCTTGGCGGGACAGTGAAGGATGGGGGTATTCTCGGTGGCGTAAAGGAAGGTCTTTTTCCAC
>NZ_JH114238.1:58762-60207 GCF_000224655.1 Bilophila sp. 4_1_30 | reverse complement strand
GCGCTTCCGGCGAGGGCCACGAGCCGCTCGGTCACCGGGGCCAGACGCCGCACCACATGGAGCTGCTGGAAGGCGTTCAGCCTGCCGGAATCGAAGGTCTTGTCCTTGATGGTGAACTGCATGGCTACATCCCCAGCAGGAAGGAAATGGACCCGGCGTTGAACGTCCACTCCACAGCCCCGGCATCGGTGCCGTAGGTGATGGCGGGCTGCTTGGCAAAGGCGCAGTTCTGGCAGGTGATCACGTCGCCGCGCGCAACGTCGCGGATGACGATGGTGTTCATGCCGTGCTGGGCGCCGGTGGTGGTCTGGAGGTTGTACATGATCTGGAGCGCCGCGTTGACGCTGGAGGTCTTGAGCAGCTTGACCGACACGGTGCCGGATTTGTCGCCGAGCAGGCTGTGCATCACGGAGCCGTCGGCCCCGACGGTCATCTTGCTCCGCTCGCCGGCGGGCGTGACGGTGATGCCGCCCTGTTCGACCCCGGCCTCGTCTCCGGCGAGGGAGACGTTGCCGCCCGGCCCGTAGATGGAAGCCTGCACATCAAGAAAGCTATACGAATGTCCCATGGTTTTCCGTCCTCAATCAGCGGTTGACGTCGATCTGCACGTCGACGAAATGGATGGCCCCGGCAAGCTTGGCGGCGATCTGGATGGGCGGGCACTTGCGCTGCTCGCGCTCGGACTGCGCCTGTTCGGCCACGGGGGTCGTGTATACGTAGTAGCCCTTGTCGAGATAATCGCCGCGTTCCAGCAGGCCGAAACCGTCGGCGTTCCACGTGCCCGGAGCCACAAGGCCGTTGTTCACGGCTTCGCCGAGCACGGCCTCGATGCAGGTGATGATCTGGTTGGCGCCCGCGTCGGTCTGGGGGATCTTGGTCTTGGACTGGTAGAGCAGGTTCCAGGTTTCGGACTGGATGGCGTTCTGAAGCCAGTCGAGGCCGTGGATCTCGTCGAAGTAGGCCGGGCCGGACATCACGCCTTCCTGGAAGATGGCGGTTTCGTTGTCGTAGGCGGCGAACACGTTGCAGCGCTTGGCTTCGAGGGCTTTCGCCTGCGTTTCGGTGAGGCCCTCGGCGGCGACGCCGGGAAGCTGCTTGAACTTCAGGGTGATGGTGCTGCGGTTGGCCGAGAAGTTCACGGTGAAGGCGCGGCCGAGCGCGGAGACGATGGCGTAGGGATTGCGGCTGTAGGCCACGATGGTGCGCTTGCGGGCCAGCTCCTTGAGCTTGCTGGCGGCGTCCTCGGCGTATCCGGCGTCCAGCGCGCGGCTGTCGGTGACGGTGACGCCGTAGATGCGGGCCTTGGCGGAGGCTTCGACAAAGGCGGCCACGTCAAGGTGATCCTCGACGGTCAGGCCCTCGTCGGCAAAGACGCAGCCGTACCAGTCGCCGGACTTGTCGGCCAGCGCGGCCACGGCTTCCTTGGCGGTTTCGCCGTCGGTGCC
>NZ_JH114238.1:55339-57688 GCF_000224655.1 Bilophila sp. 4_1_30 | reverse complement strand
CGAAGCGCTGCCCGTCCCACGCGCAGGAAGCCCCGGCGGAGGCGAGGGCGGCGCTGACGACGGCGGCGACGCCGTTCATGTTGGCCGCGCCGGAGAAGTCGAGGCCGGTGATGTCCTTGGAGACGCCGCCCACGGAAACGGCGAAGCTGCCGTCCTTGACGGAAGCCCACGCGGAAGCGTCGGCCTCGCCGTCGGAAAGGATGCCGCCCTTGAGGATGGCGGGGGTGGGGGTTTTGCCCCAGCGTCCCACGCAGAGCTGCGCGGGGCGGGGGGACTGGGAGAAATAGAGTTCGGCGGCCCGGTATTCCGGGGCGTCCATGCCGAAGTCGGCGGCCACGCCGTCGATGCCGGTATAGGCGCGGAGGCGCTCCTCCATGTCGATGACGCCGGAAGCGCCGATGATGAGCAGCGTGCCGAAATTGCGCCGGGCCGCCGCCATCGGCTGGAGATTGATGCCGACGCGGACGACGCGGTCCACGCTCAGAGCTCGTGCCATGATAAAACTCCTGTCAGTTGCCGCGGATGCCGCAATCGGGCTGTTCCGCATGGGTGATTGCCACAGTGCCTTCCGCCGCCTTGCCCTGCGGGGACGAGGGCCCCCGCCGGAAGGTCAGCGTCAGATCCGCCCGCCCGCTCCAGCGCAGATCGTCGGGCACGCCGGACGCGGAGGAAGCCGGGGGCGTGATCACGTCCCCTGCCTGCACCAGCGCGATGTTGGCGTGCCAGAGCGGTTCGCGGTTCTGGGAAATGTGAAGCCCCGCCTTCAGTTTCAGGGCCATGTCCTCGCAGGCGGGGCCGAAGAAGCTGGCCGGGACCGTCAGCGTCTCAAGGGTGAGCACGCGGCTCATGCCCTGCCCGTCCTCGGTTTCGTAATGCCGCACCTGCGATTTGGATTCGGAACGCTTCGTGATGCCGAACGAGCACCACGTGGCCCCGGTTTCCGGATCAGCCTGAGGCACGGCGACCCGTTCGCGGACGAGATCCCGGGGAAGCCCGGTGATGCCCGCGATCACGTCCCCGATCAGCCGCTCGATGTCCGAACGGGCCAGACCGGGTTCGGGCTGGAGGAAGCCGCCTGTCGCGCTAGTGTTCATGAACGCTCCTTTTGTGATCCGGGGGCCCCCGCATTCCGGAGCGCCCCCTCCCCCGTGCGGCGAGGGGCACCCTGTCATCAGGGCCCGGCTTTATGCGCCGATCGGCCTGCCCCTGTGCGGCGAGGGGCCTCCCCATCGGGAGGCTGTCCCCACAATGCGGCGCAACGCCCCAAAAGCGCACCCTGAACAAGTTCCGGCGGACGAAAAAAGCCGAAAACGCCGGGCCGCGGGAAACCGTTTGCGGCGGGAAACCGGCCCCGAAGAAGGGCATCGAAACAGGGGGCCGGGCAAGGGGAAAGGGATGGATGAAGGCACGGATGAAAGCCGGAGCGCCTCCCCACGGACGGGAAAGGGGCAACCTGTCCGTAGAGGGCCAAATGAGAGGCCGAGCGTCTCCCTACGGGTGGGAAAGGGCGTGCGTAGGGAAGCTTATTGAATCGGGCTATGGGAACGCCCCACGGGTGGAAAAGGGGGTATCCATTCCATAGCCGTCCATGTTGATCGCAAGGACGCCCCACGGAGGGGAAAGGATTCCCCCGGACGGGATGGAGGGTCCCGGCGCTGCGCCTCGGCCACAAGCGCTTACGGGGCCCCTCCAGACGGGGATGAAGGTCCTCGGGCTGAGGAAGCTGGCATGTGTGCAGGCCCCTCCAGACGGGGACGAAAGGGTGCCGGATGCGGGACGCCGGAGATCAGCCGAAGACCTTCATGAGCAGCGCCCCGACGCTTCCGGCGACCGTGGCGATCGCCGCGAGCGCGGAAATCCCCCCCGCCCGCCTGTTCTCGGCCTGCTCAAGGGAGCTGATGCGGATATCCTGCATGGCCAGCCTCTTGCCGTGATCCTTGAGCTGGGTGATCACGATGTCGTCGAGGCGCTGGTTCGTGCCCGCGACCTCGGCCTTGAGCCCGGAAAGCTCGGCCTTCACTTCCCCGATCTCGCGGACAAGCCGGATGTTCTCTTCTTCGCTCACCGCGCCGCCTCCATACCCTTGAACCGCAACCCCCATCCGCCGGAACCGGGCACGGGATACGCCCGCCGCCCCGGATCCGGGGCCTCCGGGCCCGCTTCCCGCGCCAAGCCCAACCCTTCCCCGCCGGAACAAGGGCTCGCCGGGGAGACGGTTCCCCATACGAGCGGCAGCCCCTCCGCAGAGCCCGCCACGCAAGGCTGAGACGGCTCCGGGAAGGCCCCCATACAAGGTGGGAGCGGGTCCGGTGTATGGGCCCAAATGCCCGAAAGCCGCCCCTCCGCCCC
>NZ_JH114238.1:53544-55022 GCF_000224655.1 Bilophila sp. 4_1_30 | reverse complement strand
TGCACGGTTTCGGATCTGCCGTCCGCCACCGCGCCCCGGTTCTGCCCGAAATGCGCGGCAAAGGCATGGGCCCAGCGGTACACGGCGGCATACAGCCCCGCCGTTTCCTTGGGCACGGGCATCCAGACGGTAGCCACGGCGCACAGCCCGCAGACGGTCATGACCGCGCTCAGGGCGACGGCAAGCCACGCCGCGTCGGGATACTGGGCGGCGAGCTGGGCCAGTGCCGAAAAAAGAAAATCAATCACAGCCGTTTCCATCAGTATGCGCCTCCATGCCGGTAAAAGGCCACGTCACGCGGCTTGTCCGGGTCGTTGTCCACATGGATCCACGTCGGGGCCAGCTCGATGCGCCGGAAACCAACTTCAAGCAACGCTTGAAGGATCACGAAACGGGAATGGGAATCCACACAGCGGATGTCCACGGCATACCCGCGCACGTGGGCGGACGTGGGCACGCCCCCGACGGCCTTGTTGTGCTTGGGGCAACGGTAGGCGGACGTCAGCGAAAACGGCGCGCCCGCCAGATCGCGGGCCTCGTCGAGCAGATGCAGCAGATCGGCGTCCATTTTTTCCATGCCCGCGCCGCACCCGCACTTGCAGCGGAATTCGACCGGGGAAAAATGACGCAAGGTAAAACCAGCCATAGGAACCTCCTTCCCCCACCTTGGCGCGTCCGGCCCGGAAGCCACACCCTGAACAGTTTCCGGCGGAGCCCCGCCCCACGCCCCCAAACGTACGGGCCACGCCAGCTCAGGAGCCCCCGGGGAAGCCTCAGGTTCAGGCCCGCAGGAAGCTCGCCCCACGCCGTGGATCGGCAAGAAAAAGAAAGGGGCACCTCCCCGCGCCTCGAGCAACGGCGGATGACGCCGGGCTTACGGCGGCTCCAATGGGGCACCTCCCCGCGCCTCGGGCAACGGGCTGCCTTGCGATGTTTCCGGGGTTGCGGCGGAAACCTCCCACACCCCGCGCACGGGTCTTTGCGAAGCCCCGCCCCCCCTCCCAACCCGGCAAGCCATGCCTGCCGGAAGGGGCTCCGATTGAAGCGGGCGGCGGACAACGCGGGACGCGCCCTTCCCCTTCTCAGTCCGGGCGGCATACCGAACCCCGCCCGCCGCTTCCGCCGCTCCCGATCTTGCAGCGGCTGGCAATCATGCGCACATACCGTTCCGTGACGCCGATTTCGAGGGCGACGGCCCCCGGCGCCTTGCCGGATTCCAGCAGGCGCGCGATCCGTACCTTGGAGGGCTCGCTCCGCCTCCTGTTGGGCAGCGTCACCCGCAACCCGCCGAACGCCGAGCACAGCCGCCTCATCCGTTCCGTGCCGATGACCCCGCAGAGCGGAGAGCCTTCCGGCTGCGTGCGCGGAATGTACGTGGACACCCCGCCCACGGCGCGGCACAGCTTTTCCGCACCGTCTTCGCCAATGGCATCAGCCAGTTCCGCATAATTCACCCAAAGCTCGCCCATCACGACTCC
>NZ_JH114238.1:49505-52504 GCF_000224655.1 Bilophila sp. 4_1_30 | reverse complement strand
GGATCGCGCTGCCCGCGCGCGTGCCCCTTCCCCCCTTCCGCCGCTGTTCCTGCTCCTGTTCCTGATTGGGCATACCCTCCGGAAAGGCTTCCCCGAAGGGTATGGGCAAGGCTTCGGGAGGAGCCCCGGCAAGGCTTCCGGGACGGCTGGCGGAAACGCCGGGCGCGGCCCCGCCCAACACGCCGGGGAACGCCTCGGCGAACGCGCTGCGGAACCCCTCCCCAAGCGTCAGGACGGCCTCCCCCGTGCGCTCCAGCATGGCCCCCTTCAGCGGGGATTCCGGCAAGTCCCTGAAGGCCCCCACCCACGAGCGCACAACATTGGGCGATTCCGGCATGTTGTGGCGGAGGAAGTTCGGGAACCATACGAGCGGGGCCTTGGCGTCCTCCTTGGCGATGCCGAGCGCGAGGACTTCCCCGAACGCCTTCCGGAACACCTTTTCGGACCACCCGAGCTCACAGGCGAGGCCGGGGGCGTTCGCCCGGATCGCGCCGAGCGGGGTCATGTGCGGGTGCGTCAGCAGGAACAGCAGCGCGAGCTTGCCCTTGTCGGAAAGCTCGCGGACTTTGGCGTCGTTCCAGATGCACGGCGATATCTTACGGTATTTCATCACCTTTCCTCCTGTCCTCCCGTATGGCGTCCGGGGGCGGCCCTGCCGTCTCCCCTAAACTTCAAGCGTTCCTTCAACTTTTCCGCTCCCCTGCCCCGCGCGATGAAACGCCTGCGAAGCGGCAACGGCGCGCCGATGATGCCGGCCTCGGCCCTGACGGGGCCGGGCAAGGGGTGCCGAGCGCCGGGGCACAGCCTTGGGCGGTTCACGAAAGCGCGTCCTATCCCATACACGGAACGAATGATTCCATATATGAAAACAAATGGCAACAAAAAAATGCCACATGAGAATCTTCCCATATATGAAAAAACTTGCTACGGTTCCGGGATGAAGACCGATTACGAAAAGGCCATAGAATGGCTGAACAAAAAGGCGGAAAAGGCGGGCGGGATCACCAATCTGGGCAAGACGGTGGGAGCCCCGGCCTCGACGTTTTTCCGCGTGCTCAAGGGCGGATCGCCTCCCGGAGCCGACAAGCTGCTGGACTGGATTTCCCAGCTCGGGGGGAAAATCGTATTCCCTGACGAGCGGATGGAAGGCTATACCCTGATCCCCAAGGTCGTGGCCCAAGCCGGGGCCGGGTCGTCGCTCATCACTTCGGACGAGGTTCTGGGGATGTATGCCTTCCGCGACGACTTCCTGCGCAGGGTGGGCGTCCACGCCAAGGAATCCGTCATGCTGGACGTCATCGGGCACAGCATGGAGCCGATGATCCGCCATAAGGACACCATCCTCGTCGATCAGTCCGTCAAGGAGCTGCGGGACGGGGACATCTTCCTCGTGGGCTTCGGGGAGGAGCTGCTCGTCAAGCGCGTCCAGCGCACCCCGCGCGGCTGGCTGCTCAAGTCGGAAAACCGCGATTTCTCCGACATCGTGGTCGAAGGCCCGGATCTCGAAACCTTCCGTGTCTACGGGCGGGTACGCTGGTTCGGGCGGGTCGTCTGAGGGCTGCCCCTCCAGCTGAAAAGCACCCGCCACCCACCTATCCCGGCTCACCGGAGGAGTTCCTCCTTTCCCCTTTTGCAGTCCCCCCCACATCTACACATATCCCGGGAGGCGGCCCGCGCACGGCTCCCCGGAGGCACGGGCCGCCTCCCGGCACAGCCTCCCAGTGCGGGCACGCCTCGGCTAGATCCTTAGCAAGAATCCGCGTGTAGACAGCCACCCCGCGCATGGGCCCGCCCCGGCTGGGACAGCGGCACCGAAACGGGCTCCCCTCCATAAAATGCAATGCTTCCTTGCCGCGCCCCCTTTCCCTCCCCCCGCCTCTCCAGAGGATAGCGGGGCACCCTTTGCCCGCCCCCCGGCTTTCCTCCCCCTCCGGTTTCCGCCTTCATAAAAAGGGATTCCCCTGCCGTGCCCGCGTCTTTCCTTCAGGAAAGACGTACCATGAAACCTTTCCGCCCTGCCCCTGCCCGTGTCCCCTTCTTGAGCCGCGCCCGCACCCTTCACCGGGATCGGCTGTCCTGCGCCCCCGGAACCGCCTCCGTCCCCAAGATCCAGATGGCCAGCGCCCCACCGCGCCTGCCCCGGCCAGGAGCCCCGTTCCGGTCGGCTGTGCCCCTACGCCGCCTCCGTCCACAGCCGCCCCTTTCCGGGCTTTCCCACCAAACCGGGCTGTGATTCCTTCCTATCGCCTTCTTCAGATCTTTTTTCGCATGGTTGGGAAATGGACTCCCATAGATAATGCTGTTTCTGGAATCCATACGGCGATTTTTAATCTCATATATGGAATTTTATCTTGACTCGATACTCTATATATGAAATGTTCTCTTCACGGCACGGAGCTGAAAGCCCGCTGCCGGCGTACCCCCGCAGAGTTCAGGGAAGGGCCCGTCCTCCACCGGGCTCAAGGTTCCGGCTCCCGGGGGTACGTCAGTACCCCGCCCGCATGGGCAGCCTTCCCGCCGCGAAACGGACGGAGGCCGCACAGGGGAAAACGGCGGCACAGAGGAACGGCACCGCGCCGCTCCCGTCCGGCGGAACGGCGGGGTGCAAGGGTACGGCCCAAGCGCCGCAAGCCCGGCACAAGTCTCATTGTATGCAAGCGCCCCGCCCGCTAGACTCCCGGCAAAGGAGTGCGGCTATGCGAATGTGGATGCTTCCCCCGGAAACGATGTGCCGTAAGCACCTGTTGGGTGAACATGTTGAATTACATATGCTTCTCGGAAGCTTGCGGCGCGGGAAAAACATTGACGGGTTCCTCGCCGGAAAGCTGGTGGACCCCCGGCGCATGTTCCGGCGGCATAAGGAGCTTGTGCTCGAAATGGAGCGGCGCGGCTACAGGCACGCGTCGCCGCTGGATGAGGCCGAGTGCGAAACGCTGGCGCGGCGGTACGGGCGCACGGGCACGGAGATAGATGCCGAAGCCAACGCCGCCGAACTGGCG
>NZ_JH114238.1:33061-48468 GCF_000224655.1 Bilophila sp. 4_1_30 | reverse complement strand
ATAGAAAACCTGTCTGCGATATTTGGGGGCAAATACCACATGGTATTTGCAGTTCCATTTTGTGTGGGCTAAACTTTGAACGTCACTCATTGTGACCTCCTTTTGATTTGTTGCCGCTTGCAGTTGCCAGACCGCAAGCTTTACTAACAAATCAAAAGGAGTTTTTATAACATATACAAAGCTGTAAGCTTTTCGGAACCTCCCGCCTAGCGGGAGGTTTTCTTTCTATACAAAAAAGCCCAAGGAGATTGTCCTTGGGCTTCTTCATGTCGTTGTGGTTGCGGGGGCAGGATTTGAACCTACGGCCTTCGGGTTATGAGGCCACCCAGTGGAAAGCCTCTTTAACCCTTCTCCACTGAAATCGAAGAGTTACGCTACCCTCAAAAACCGCTTGGCCTGAATACGGGCATCATTTCTGAGCTTTGATGCTGACACTCTGCTGAGTATCTGCTGACAAGCAGTGTCAGCAACCAATCAGCAACCTATTTAATTCTATAGTGATTTAAGCAACGACCTCAGCAAGCACGAAGGGAATCCCGACGCCCTGAGTTCTGAAGAACAAATAGCCAGGTTTGCCTGAAGCGTCAATCCCTGATTTCAGTCCATCCCCCCTATTGGCTCTACAGGTGTTCCCTAAATGGAAGGCGACAAACCTCCTTGCTTGAGACCATCTCCCGGCAGCTTTAGGTGAATCGTCCACCTGTAGCCTCGGGAGGTTTTTATGTTGAAAAGCGCTGCCGTTGTTTTTTCTTGCCTGCTCTGTTGTATGCTTCTCGTCGCCGCAATCTCCTCAGTTGTCGTTTTCCTGTATCACCACTACTACCTCCGACCCCATGAAATGATCGTGGTTGATTTCCGTGCTCTGTCAGAGGCCAAGCTGTCTCAGATGGTGGAGGACTCACGAAACGGACATCCCGCCTCAGCCACGGACATCAAAAAATTCATTGGCCAACTTCATCAGGTCATTACCGAGGAAGCCGGGCAGCGCCCGGTGTATCTCGCGGGAGCCGTTTTCAATCCGAGTACAAACCTCACCTCACGAGTGGCCGCCCGTCTGAGTATTGATCTGGGGAAAGCGGGCAGCAAAACGCTCCCGGCGATGGCGGATCGCGTGGCCCAATCTGTTCAACAAAAGAAAACATCTCCGTCTACCGACATTTCCAATCCAGCACAGAGCGAATAGGAGGCCCTATGCAATGGAGTCTCAGAATGGCGCTCCTCTCGGGCGTTGTGTTCGCCGCATTGTGCGGGCCAGCCAAAGCGGACTGGTTTTCGGATTTGACTGACAGAATCCAGACCAACAGTCCCGCAGCGTGGGAGGGGCAAAAACGGGGATACTATACCGGGGGCGGCTTCGGCCTTCGGCTCAAAACCTCGCGGGAACCCCTGCTGAACATTCAACCGCCGCGCATTAGCGCCGGGTGCGGTGGTATTGATGCGTTCTGGGGTGGTTTTAACTACTTGCGGCCCGAATATTTAGTGCAGGCGTTCCAGAACATTATGTCGGCAGCACCGGCTTACGCATTTAAGTTGGCCTTGCAACAGCTTTGCGACCCCTGTGACGATGTGATGAGCGCCCTCCAGCAGATTTCGCAGGCCGCGAACAATCTGGCGCTCGACGAGTGTGGTTCGGCCCAAGCCCTGGTGAACATGGGAGGCGACGCGATTTCTTCCATGTTGGGCATGGACGCGAACCAGGGCACGTCCGAGTTCGGAATCTGGGTTTCTGACAAGGCGAACAAGCTAACCTCGGGCGTCGCCAAATTCAACGATGAGGTTCGCAAACTCCAAAACTACGCATTTTGCGGAGGATTCTCCAATCACGAAGATTACGACAGGTGCGCGACTTTTATGGATATTTCCGGTTCTCTCTGGGACAAAGCCCGCAAAGTGGATCGAACCGCACAGAATCTGCCGGATGAATCCTTTTTCCAGATGGCGCGGGCCCTGTTTGGCGAGATGATCGTCACCCCGTCTGAACCGGGAGACGGAGAAGATAAGGCCACGACCATGTACGGAGTGGACTATTACGATCCGTGCCCCACGACCACAGTGAAAACCGTTGTCGCCAACATGCTCGGCAATCTGACCGCGACCGCCACGGCCAAATCGGCGCAGAACCAGGATGCAACATTGCCGGACGGAGCCTCATCCGGAGCCATTGTCCCCACACCGCCATCCGGCACTGTGGACGCCTCGTCCGAATTGAGCAGGATTGCCTTCCGGGACGTGATCCGCCGCGACGATACGGCCATCGGAGTGACAGAGTGCCAGGTCCGGGAGATGCCCGATTCTCTTAAAGTGTATCAGCGAGCCAAAAACGCCATCGAAACAATTGCCGACGCCATGCAGAACAACCCGCAGACGACGCTGGACAATTTCGTCATCGATGTGGTGCTGCAATCTCGCCTGCCCGTGTACCAGATCATCAACTCTCTGGCCTATCGCGGTTTCTACGGCGGTGCGCTCACGCATGAGGAAAAAGCGGCACTGATCAAACTGACCAGCATCGGTTATGTCCAATTTTTACTGGAAGAGTTTGTCATGCGGGCAGAGGGCATCTTGGATCAGGCGTACATTCAGCTCTCCACCAGCAAAAAAGCGGCTCCGGTTGACCCGCAATCTCTGGAGGCGGGCTATCAGGCCATCAAAAAACGAATGGCGTCATTCCGGCGTGAATTGATGGAGAGTTTCCAAGATGTTCACCAGACATACATGACGGCATTTAAAGAAAATCTCCAATTCCAACAGATGCGCGATTACTACCAGTCCCTCCTGAAAAACAGAGGGATTCAGTCCGTGTTCAGTGGTCTCTAATCAGGAGGTCTGTATGTTGCTTTCAAAAATGGCATCCATGTTCCAAACGGATCGCCTGACTGACTGGCTCCCATACCTCGCCTATGACGAGGACCGGGACCTCTATGTCAATGCGGACGGAACATTTGGGTTCATACAGGAAATCGCGCCTGTGATGTTCGCGGGCGAGCAATTGCTCAACGGCCTTACATCGGTGCTGGAACAGGAATGGCCGACAGACGCTCTCATCCAGATCATTTTGTATGCCGACCCCAATATGACGGGAATCATCGACAGGTACTCCTGCATCCGTAACCGGTTGCTTGATGTCAGCGAACCGCGTGAGGCGTTTTTGCACGAGTGGTCACTGTGGCAAGCTGGATATTTACGTAAGCATTGCCGCCAAGGTATTAGCATGGACGTGCCTGTCCCCTTCAGAAACTTTCGTTGCTTTCTGACGGTTAAGGTGCCGTGCTCGATCCGGGACATCCGGGGAGATTCCACTCAAGCGGCGGATCGGCTCGCGGTGGTTCGGGACAATTTGTTGGGCGTGTTCCGCAGCAATCAGATCTGTACTCAGAACACGCGGCCCGAATCCTTGATCCAGGTACTGTGGCAACTCTGGAATCCGGGGCATGGTTTTCTGGACCGTAATCTGTGGGACCAGCGCCGCCCCATCCGTGAGCAAGTCATTGCGCCCGATACGGAAATCACCCGTTGCCGAGCCGGTGTAGTCGTTGATGGCTACAGGGTGGCTGTGAAAACGCCGCAGGTCTACCCCCTGTCCATTACATCGGTGAAGGCCAATCTGCTGATTGGGGATCTTTTCGGCTCCAATTTGCAACAAATGTGTTCCCCCTTTGCTTTGACGCTCCAGATCGATCCCATGCCCGCGGACAACTCGCTCAATTTCAAAAGTGAAATCACCGGGATGCAGCATACGGCATTCAAGGCGCTCGCGCCGAGAATAGCCCGTAAAAACGAAGAGTTTTGTTGGGCGGCCTCGCAACAGGAACAGGGAACAAAATTTCTGCGCGGGTATCTCACCTTGGTCATGTATGACAACCAGCCCTGCACCGACGCCTCCGGTACAGGAAACTGTTCCCGTAACGAATCGATGGCGGTAACAGTGTGGGAAAACCAGGGCTTCCGACTGCAAAATGAACTTTTTGCCGGGCTGGAATACATGATGGCGGCCATGCCCTTTGGACTGTACCGGCCAGCGCTCAAGAACATGAGGCGCATGGTATCGGCTCCTGCGGGAAGCTTGGCTCTACTCGCGCCTATCCAGGCGGATTGGCGGGGAACGGAAACCGACGCCATGCTGTTCCTGACGCGCCGGGGGCAGCTTTGTTCGTTGGATTTTTTCGACTCGGATACCAACTACAATTTTGCCGTCGCGGCACCGAGCGGTTCCGGCAAGTCATTTTTGGTCAACAAAGTGCTTCAAGAGCACGCCAGCCGAAAAGGGATTGCCTATGTCGTGGACGTGGGAAAATCCTACAAAAAGCTATGCGGGCTCCAAATGGGGCAATATGTCGAATTTGAGGAAGGTAAAAACATGAGTGTCAATGTTTTTTCCGAACTCACCGCCGAACTGTTTGCCCTGGATGAGATGGAGAATCGGGCTGTCCCTGAAGATTCCATAAAAAACAGGGAGGAGCGGGCAACTCTGCTCACAATGTATACGCAGCTCCTTTCGGTCATGGCTTCGCCACGGGAAAGCATTTCGGACTTGGAGCAAGCTATCCTCTCCAATAGTATCATTGAGGGATATACCCGCCTGCGCCCGGGCGAAATCATGGAAGTCGATAGATTTGTGGACATTCTGGATGCCAAGCAGGCGGACAATGACCGTGCGGGCAAGCAAGAGTTCGTCTACGGGCAACTTGCCGAGCGTCTCCGCAAATACTGCCGGGGAGGCGAGTACGGAAAATGGTTCCATGGCAAAATGAATATCAATTTTGAACGTCCTTTTGTGGTGTTGGAGCTGGAACAACTCAACGCCATGAAAGATCTCAGAGAGGTCATTCTACTGCTTCTCATCTCCATTATGGAAAGACAATTCTACCTTGGAGACCGAAAGATTCCCAAACTTCTGCTCTGTGACGAGGCGTGGGATCTTTTTCGCAACCCCAACACGGCAGCATTTATTGAGACTGCCTACCGGCGTATGCGAAAATACAATGGTTCAATCGGGACCATTGTACAGAGTTTTCTGGATTTTTCGCGCAAAGGCAATTCGCAGGTCGGGCAGGCTATCAAGCTCGCATTGCAGCCAAAAATTGAAGAACTCAAGGAGTGTGTTGAAAATCATTTGATTACGTTGAATGAAGCACAGATGCACATTGCCGGTACAGTACGCACAACGAAAGGAAGCTACTCCGAGGTTCTTCTGCTCTCTTCAAAACAATCCACTGTATTTCGATTCATTCCCACGGAAGCGGAAAAAGTCGCCTACACGACCTCTCCGGTGGAAATGCAGATGTACGAGGACATCCAGACCGCGTTGGCAAAAAATGCGGGAGGAGAGTCCCCCGAACCGCTTCGTGTCCTGAGCCTGGCCTGTTTTGCGAATTCCCTGTTGGCTCAGGGCTACAGTCCCCAGGATGCCGAGCGTCTTGCTCTGGAGCGCGAGGAGGAAGCGCTCGCTTACGCCAACCGACAATTCCGAGCCGCTTGAGAGGGAGGAACTATGCACTTCCAGGTTTATTGCTTCAATGACGGCTATCCGTTGTACCTTTTTCTGAGCGGGCTTCGGAGTTACTTCGCCTCGCCGGAATGGAGCGGGCTTGTCTTTTTGATGGTCAGCGGACTGACACTCGCGGGCATTCTGATGGTCCGCCAAATCAGTCCTCTGGGCTATTTCAAAGCCTATGCCGGTCCACTTCTGCTCTATGCCTTGTTTTTCAGCCAGACTGCCCAAATCCGCATTCAGGATGAGTGGGCCCATGAAGCCTACACCATCGACAACATGCCTGTGGGAGTCGCTATTCCTCTCTCCGTCTGCTCCACGCTGGAAAAAGTGGTGCTTGATATGGTGGAAACGCACATCATGCCGCCAGACATGACAAGCTTTTCAGATTTTGATTTCTTCATGGAAGCAGCGGCACTCGGGGAGGTGCTCAACGGCAAGGCCATAAGCCAGTTTGAAGCCGTATCCTCCGTGGGCAGGTACTTTGACGATTGCGTACTGAAAGGCATTGCCACAGGATTTGTCAATGAGAGCGCCTATTACCGCAGCGGAGATCTTCTTACTGACAGCTACATGCCGTGGGGAGTCTATTTCACGGAACTGGTCAACAGGGACGGGACGCGGGATGTCATGACCTGTAAAGCGGCCTACAACCGACTGTGGGGCACGGTTAAGGACGAGGCCCAGAACATGGGACCGGAAGGCATGGCGGACTATCTGTCCAACCTTTTCGGTGGACGGCACAAAAATGTCGCTGACACGATCATGGCAATGGACAGTCTGGCCTCGACGCTGTTTCCCGGCCACCAGAGCACGTCAGAGGCGTTGTTTCAGCAGGCGTTCATGATGAACGGCCTGCAATCGAGTCTGGCGCGATCCAATCCGCAGATGCTGTCGGCCATCTCCCAAGCGGAAGTGTCCCAAGCGACCGGTATCGCGGCCGCGAGTAGCGTTTACATCAAAAAAGCTCCTAAATTGCGGGCGATGATGAAACTGGTGATCGTGGGCATGTTACCCCTGATAGCCGCGTTTTTTCTGGCGCAGAGCGGGCAACCGTTTTTACACTGGTGCGCGGCATTGCTGTCCGTTTCACTCTGGTTGCCCATCATGGCGATCATCAAGGCAACGTATGTCGCCTCGGCTATTAATGAGCTTCAGGGAATGATTCTGTCCACAGGAGGCGTAACGCTCCCCAACAAGCTTCGATTGATGGCCTGGATAACGGATACCAGCACTGTGGCCGGAACTCTGGCCTTCACCATTCCCACGTTCGCCGCCATGATGCTGCAAATGATGGTCCCGCGTCTCGCAATGGCCGTGGGCGGCATGGTCCTCGCGGCCAAAGGGGCGGAAGGATTCGCGCAACGGTCCGGGATGCAGGCGTTGCAGGGCGCGGAACGTTCCGCGCGTGAATTGGAACTCGACAAAATCAACGGAACGTTCATGGAGGCCGGTGACACGCATCTGGCACGGAACGAGAGGATGAACCAATTGATCGGCGGACATGACAATGTAGCCTTTGGCCGCAATACGGGCGCCAGCCCCATGCAGTACAGCGGGACGCGCACCACGGCCATCGAAGGCCAGGGCTACGCCATCCAGGGAGGGCTGGATGCCAAAACGTCAAACAGCCTGCAACAGGCGGTCGCCAAGCAACAGGCCATGCTGCACTCAGCACATGCCAGCGCGGCCTATAATTTCGCCATGGGCGAGGGTACGAGCCGGGGAAGCTCAGAGTTCGAACGTTGGGAACAAGGGATGGATGAATCCCGGCAAAACCAGTACAGCGATGTGAAGCAGACGATCAGCGGCATCACAGAGCGCGTTGCAAAAAGCCACGGTTTTGAGGGCGAACAAGTGGCGCAGGCTCAGCGGGTTTTGAGCGCCGGGGCCTATGCCGGTGTGGATTTTTCTTCGGACAAACAAGCTCTTGGGGCTGTTTTTGAGGCATTCACCGGATCGAAGGTGGGCATGGGCGCCCGAGGTCAATTCAATGCCGCCATCCAGACCGGAGAGTCGGAACGGGCGAAGGTGGCGGTACAGGAGATCGCGGACGCGCTCAACGACAACAAAGAAGTGAGCAGCTATACTCAAGCTCGCTCCCTTGCCATAAGTGACGCCCATCGGACGGGGACCGGAGAAGAGTGGTCACAGTCGGCCACCAAACATGAGGGATTTCAGTCGGCCATGCAGCGCACGGATTCCGCCTGGCAATCTCTTTCCGCAACCCAAACACGTATGGTGGAAACCCAGGCCGCTTTTTCGGCATCAGCGGGAAAGACCATCAATACGGGTTCACTGCTCGCCGTGACCACCCGTGCGGATCTGGAGCTGATGGCAATGACCCCCGGCATGAACCGCCTGCACGGCGAGCTGCATCGTGGCGTCGATGACATCGACAACCTGCGCATCGCCGCAAACGCCGATGTGACCGGGCTCATGCGCTCGTCTGAAAAAGGCGATACTCAGGCCCAGAGCGCGGTGATGAACGTGCTTGGAGTTGTGGCTAACAGCAACCAGTATAATGCGCAGGATGCGCGTCTCGCCATGAGCATCCTTGAACAGCGGACACAAACCGCCGGAGAGCTCGGGATGACGAACAACGAGCCCCCGAGGCACACAACGAGCGTAAATGGTGGAGCTGGCGCTGGCAGCGCGCTCCCCGGAAAGACAGGAAGCCTCATCAACGGTGTGGCTCACGAGGCGACCTTGTACAGAAACGGCTATGCAAGCGGTGTGGACGCGGGTCAAAGGCGGCTGGATGAAAACGTGGACACCGGCCGACTGGATACCGGTTTTAGCCCCAATGAGTCCCTGAAATCAAAGGATACCTTCGGCGCGGAAACCGCGCGGCTCGCGGCGGGTTCGGCGTCGGATCGCGCGGCCCTGGATCGGGCGGCAAAGGAGGTGCAGCGGGATCTGCGCGATCAGGGCGTGCAGGTGGTGGATGATGTCAGCCACCTGGATGTCAACAAGGGAACACTCGAAAATACCCGTTCGGTACTCACTGGAGAAGCCGCCGATATTATTCTGAACCCCTTGGGGCAGGACAAGACAAAAGCTCTCGAAGACGCGCTTTCTTCTCTGGAGAAGAGATAATTTTTTGAGGCCATCCCGGGGACGCCCGGGACGACCTTCTGTCCTTTTTCCACTGGCTCCTCGCATTGACGCAATAGCGGGTTGGATCTATACATACGTATAGACCTTATCAGGAGGCACAGTTATGAGCCAAGTATATACAACCAAACTCTTCAAGAACGGCGCATCCCAAGCTGTGCGCTTACCCGCTGAATTCCGTTTTTCAGGACAGGAAGTCTATATTTTCCGTGACGAAATTACGGGAGATATTGTGCTTTCTGAAAAACCCCGTCCGAAAGCCTGGAAGGATTTTTTCTCTTCGCTGTCCGCATCCGAGGAGACTGAAGCGTTCATGGCCGAGCGTCCGATGAATGTCGCTCCCCGCGAGCGGGGCCTGTTCGATGAGGAGAGCAAGTAATGCTCTACATGCTTGATACGGATGTTTCCAGTTACCTCATTAAGGGGCGTTCTCCTGAAATTCAGACGCATATTCTGAACGTCAGCCCGGACGAAATCTGTATTTCAGCCATAACCAAGGCTGAACTTTTATACGGTTTGAAGCGTCTTCCCGACGATCACAGGCTTCAGCTCGTAGTGCGGCGCTATCTTAAAATCGTCACCATATTGCCTTGGGATGTGGACGCCGCCGAATACTACGCGGAAATACGGCACCAACTTGTCTCCATGGGCCAGCCTATCGGAGAAATGGACATGATGATCGCCGCCCACGCCATGTCACTAGGCGCGACGCTTGTGACGAATAACTTGCGCCATTACCAGCGAATAGGCGCACTCCGTATTGAGGATTGGACACGCGCCGAATAAGTTCGATACAAAAAAGGCCATACCCGGGAAAAACCGGGATGGCCTTTTTTTACTGCCAAATTTACGCGGCTGGCTTATACCGTTCCAGATCCGCGCCCAGGATGTTCCGGGCATCGCCGGTGAATTTGGAATCCATACCGGCATAGGCGCTGGTCACACGATCAAAGAAACTCTCCCGCGGCAATCCGTTCCGATCAAGGAGAGGTATGCGCAGTTTCACAGGAGGCTGGCCCTGTGTAATGAGTATGCCTTGCCCCCGAGGCAGGCTTGTGAGCACTTCCGGAGGGAGCAGTTCGGTTTCGGCCATGTCCAGCCGCACGGCATAGCCTGAGCGGAACAGTTCTTCAGGGCCTTTGAGCCCCGCCGCCACATTCCGGGTCACAGTCATTTTGGGTATGGAGCATTTGCCGAGTGTTTCCACCAGTTCGGCGGCTTGTTCGCCGTCCGGGATACGCATGTACAATTTGTTGGAGATGAGGCCGTACATCTGCCGACGCACCGCGTCGCTGATCCGCGCCTCAATGTCCGCCGTTGTCTGAAGCCCAAGCACCAGATGTAAGCCCGCGGCGCGCATTTTGTTCAAAATATCCACAAAGCCTTCATAAATAACCGAGTAGGTCTCATCCACATACAGGTACACCGTTTTGAAAGTGGAT
The DNA here is from genome assembly GCF_000224655.1 of Bilophila sp. 4_1_30. Lineage (NCBI taxonomy): Bacteria > Pseudomonadati > Thermodesulfobacteriota > Desulfovibrionia > Desulfovibrionales > Desulfovibrionaceae > Bilophila > Bilophila sp. 4_1_30. Next base: position 38,418 of record NZ_JH114238.1, on the reverse strand, counting down.
TGCCGTGTGTACAGGGTGCCAATGTAGGATACCAAGTCTTGGATAAACAGCTTTCCCACGTTTGAAGAAACGTAACTGTCTTTCATGGATGCCAGGGAGAGGTACACCACCAGATTATTCTGAATGATTTTTTCCCAGGACAAACTCTCCTGCGCGGGGTTCAAGAGTTCACCGATATTTCCAGAGGAAAGCGATTTCAGAACTGGCAGCAACGAAGTGGTCATTTTCTGAAAATGGGTTTTGTCGTGATCCACTTTGGCTTCCAAGTCCCTGATCGCATATGCAAGTTGGTATTTATGAGCGTCGGAGATATTCGCCTTCACCAGAAATGTTCGGGCTTCGATCAAGAGGCTTTCTCTGTCCAGAACCGCATAGTGATACAGGGCTCTCAGGCTCGGTTTGATATTGATGAGGATCAACACATCCACAACGGTCGTCAAAACGTCATAGCAAAAGTCAATGAAAGGCTGTGAATTGCCATTGTTGGGCATGATGGTTGTAATCCGGCCCGCAATTTCGCCTGGTGTGCTGTAATTGGCAAAGGGGTTCATGGTTGCACTGATTTGAGGATGCGCCAGGGAAAAATATTCAAAGGCCCGTTCCCTCCCGCTGTCCTTGCAGATCTGATAGGTCGCATCCAACAGATCCCGGTCGGATTTGGGGTCCACGACAATGACCGGATGCCCCTGCCGGATGGACTGCGCGATGAACAGCTCAAATGTTCGGGTTTTGCCGATGCCCGTGGTTCCGATGATCGCCGTGTGTTCCGGCAGCAGGTGTATTTGAGACTGTTCCGCATCCGGGCTCACCAGCGCGTTGATCCCATGTATGTATGGCAACCCGCCCGCGTCCCGGGCCTGTCTGTCCATAGGCAGCAGAACCCGTTTTTCCGCGAGTTCATAAACCTCATGGTATGCTTGGGTGTGTTCGGGTCCCCAGATGAACCCTTCTCCAATGTAGAGTCGATCTGCCTGCCCCAGACGTGTTTTCAGGTCATCGATCCAGGCCACGGTACGGCTGAGAGGCCGGGCCCGCGTCAACTCGCGCAATCCGAGCTTGCGCCGCAGCCCTTGCGAGATCCGGCACAGGGCGCACCCGCCCATGCCGTACCCGGCTATCAATACGAAATCAGACGTCCAGCCGATGGCCGGAAGCGCAATGTACGCCAGGCAGGCCAAGATCCCCTCGCAGACGCCATAGACATACAGATGGCGCACGTCATGCCGGATACGCACCACGGGTTGACGATTATGCAGGCGCATGCGTACCTCCGGCAATTTTTTGCATGATCGCCACCTGGCGCATAGCCGAGGGAGACAGAGGCCAGAACTGTCCTTTCAACACGGTCCGGGTAAATGTACCGGCGATCAGATCGGGCACGTCGCATTCCACGGACTCAAGCACGTCCGGGAGCACCAAGCCGGTGGACAGCAACAACTGATGCAGACGTTCCGCCGCAACCGCATCCTCACAGAGCGCTTCTTGGCCCAGGAGGGTAAAAAGAGTACGGGGAAATTCCGGTGAGCGGAGAAACGCCGCGTCATCCCGGCAGGCGAGCCACCCTCCTTCCGCACGCAAATCTCTTTCCGAGGATCGGCCAGCCATGAGACGGAAACGAGCGCCGCAGGTCATGCCGGTCAGCTCCAGTGCTTTCGCGTCTGGTTGATTCGTCTCTGTGGCCGGTTGTTCCGGTTCCGGGGTCACAGGCTGCGGGACAGCCGGAGAGAAAGCCGCAGAAAGCACTGCTGGTTGAACGATTTGCGCGTCCTTTTTTTCCGGTTCCACGGATGCGGGTTGCGCGGAGCCCGGGAGCGAAGTTCGGGCCGGATCGGATTGTTGGCCGGATTCTGTGCCCTGTGCGCCCGCTGAATTGTTTTCCTTCTTCGGGGGGTCCGGCCATTTGGAAAAGAAGCTGTCAGGGATACCGATAGCGCTCAGAGCCGCAGCGTCCTCCAGGCAAAAGGTGGCAACGGCCAGGCCGTCCACCTCGTTGGCTACCGCTTTGCGAAGATAGTCCGTTCGCAGGAAAGCCAGCGACATTTTTTCATGCCGGAACGTTTTGCCATCCTTGGCGCATTGAAAGGCAACCGAGGCCAGGAATATTTCAGCGGATTGCTCAGCCAGCGTGTTTTCATATCCCAAATACTGACACACCGAAGAGACGTCTCTAAACCCCGGCAGCGGAAGCAGTTGTTTGAAAAAGGCGGGCATCGCCACTGCGCACCACTGCTCATTGATGTAAAAAACCGTATCGGCCGGACGTGCCCGGCCTGGAGCCCTCGTGAAATAATCCCGGACAGCATTCAGCACCGTCGAGCGGGTTTCCATCCCGTTTTTGCAGCGCAGATCCCGGCTGGCGCTCTCCTGATCCGCATCGCACGTGTCCATATCGCAGATGTTGGCGATGATCGCGCTGTTGATCTCCACCGGCATGGATTTTAGGAGTTCTCGGGGAACGATTTCCAGAAATTCGAGCATGTTTCGCCGTCCGGGCATACGTATTTCCGTCTGCCAATCCCAACTCAGCCCGCTCGGATGCACCAGCTTGAAATCCAGGACGGTGCCGTCCTTCAGACAGGGATCAAACGCTTCGCGCACTTCACCTCTCAGCCCTGTGAGCCTGTATTGATAGATTTTGTATCCGTCATGGACGAGCCCTTTGGCGAAAGAGGCGAGAATCATGACGCAACGATACCGGCTCTTGGTGATCTCATCGATGCCCACGGTATTCATGGGCGTCCAGGCGCTGGCCAGTTCGGCTTCGCCACAGGCCACGTCCAGACTGTGCAGGCAATGTCCCCAAGGGTAGGCGTGATGATTGTCCGCCGATGACGGCATGTCCCAATAACGCACCAAAAACGCTCGAACGATGTTTTCCAGAAGAACACGGGGATTGCCGCTCATACCCGGCAGGCTCTCGCAGTAGTCGAGATATGGCCTGAGCCGCTCCAGAGCCGCGTTGACCAGCTTGTGCTTGAGCGGCAGATACTCGTCCGATGCGGGCTTGCGGATCAGGGCAATGCGGGGCAAAGAGTCCGGATCGATACGAATGTCCAAACGATGCACACGGGAACGACGCATCAACGCGTCATAGGTTGCGGGGACAGGCTCCATATCCGGCGTTTCCGGCGCATGGTCCTCCTGCGCCGCGCTGTCTTCCTTTTGTTTATTGGCGCTGAATATTTTGAACCACATGGGCAAGCTCCTGATCGGCAACGCGGCAATGATTGACGGTCTCCTGGATGTGCCTGAAAAACGTTCGGGCTTTTTCCAGCTCGATCCGCCGTTCCTGCATGAGCATGGTCACGGCGAGACATATCCGATCCATGGTCTGGGTCAGGCTGACCATCGTGTTCCCCAGATCCGTGCAGATCCGCAAGGGCCACATCCTGCCCGTCCGGGTATCTCGCAACGTGCATTTGTAAATGGCTCCGTTGGTCTGCCCTTCCTTGAGAGAAAAAGCGTCTATGTCCATGGACAGCCTGTCCAGGGCTCCGTCGCATACGGCTTCGACTCCGTAGGCCAACATTAAAAACTCCTCATTTTCCAACCTGCCATCGAGCATTGCTTGTTGAAGGGTAAAAAAACGGGCATCCATAGATTTGGTCAGGCCGACAAAGATCGTTCCATATGTTGTTTTGACGCATAGTTTGATGTGTTGCATGACATTTCCTATTCGGTTGCTTTGAGAGGAGCGGGTCCGTACCTGAGATGAAACCTCTCAAGAAGTTGGAAGGCGTCCATTTGTTGAAAATGGTGAGGATAAGCGGAAAGAGGGATGGCAAACCAATCGTACCGCATTGAGTTGTAGTAGAAAGGCACTCCCTGGACGGCGGGGGTGAGATCCTCCTTCATGATCGAGGCCAGAGTCACCAGGTTTTTATCTTGGAACAGCGCATCGGGCCGGGGCTTTCCCAGACACGGAGAGATGAAGGGCCGCATATCAATTTGTGCGAGCCATGCCTGCGCTTTGGCCTCCGTCCAGGAGACGGTGCCAAACAGGGCGGCCTCTTTGATCAGTTCGGCCACGCAGACCTTACAGCGCTCCAGGAACACATAATTGATCACGTCCCGGTACTCGTCCAAAAGCTCCAGATACAAACGGACAGCGATGCCCGCTTGTCCTTTTTTGCGGCGAAAATTCGGGATTTTCGCGGCCTGTTCCAGAATGGCCATATTTTCACGGAGCGCCTGATACAGCGCGGCGCATGATTCACGTTTGGGCTGCATCCGATAGGCCGCATAGGCTTCACGCTCATGCGGCAGAATCAGCGCGGAGACCCGCAAATACTTTTTGGGCATGTTTTTCCCCTTGGGAGGGGCGCACGCCGCGCCCCTCCCGTGCTATTGATTCGCTTATCGACCTGATGATCCGGTGAACTGATCCTGGAACAGCAGCGGTCGGGACGGCGGAAGGAAGATGCGCAACTCCTTCAACGCGGGAGTCGTGCTGATTTGTTCAGTGAGCCACGGCCGAACCGCATTGCCGACCAAGGCGCTGAGGTTGATACAAAGCAGTGCGGCGGCGACGCGGAGCGCTATTTTGCATGACCTGCGCACCGGGAATCCGCCCCATGTGATCACAAGGGCATTTGCGACCAGCAACCCGGCCACAAGCAAACATTTGCCGCATGGACCGTAGATGACCTGCCAGAGAAGCAAAGGCACATCAGCCGAAAGCGCCAGGAAAGAAATCGTGCTGAAATACCGCGTGGGCAGCGCACAAATGAGCAGACCGAATGTACCCGCGCCCCAGGCGAACAAGGAGGCTCCAAATACCATAGCCCCGCTGTACAAAGAGCACTCTCCCAAAGAGCACTCCGTTGCCCATGAATTAAACAGGCACAGCACGAGCCCCACGCTCAGCAGCACTCCCGACAAAAGACAGCCCTGAGCCGATGACGCGGGGCGATGTTGGCAGATCAAAGTCATGCGCCCTCCTTTTCGCCATGAGGTCTGGAGCTGAGGAGCTTTTCCAGGCGAGACTTGTCAAAGCCGAGTACTGACTGTCCGTCAACGAGGATGAAGGGAGTGCCGGTGATCTGAAGGCGCTGCAATTGTGCCGCGGTATCGGCGGATTGCGCTTCGTACTTGCCTTTGAGGATGTAGAGGAACGTTTCAGGGGACGAGGTTTCAAGACCCGCGGCGAGGGCCGGGAATTGCTCCAGGAACTGCGTGACAACGTCTTTGCGGGCGGTGTCGGGGGACGTTCCCTGAGCGGGAATCCGCAATTGAGCGTAGGCGTAACGCATGACAGCCAGCGGATCGACATCGGCTGACTGGCGCTCCGTCGCATATTCCATGATCCATGTGGCCGCATCGGCGCCGGGGTGCATGGGCAACGGGAGATGCACTAA
>NZ_JH114238.1:0-32852 GCF_000224655.1 Bilophila sp. 4_1_30 | reverse complement strand
CTCAAGGAGATAACTCGCGGCCTGTCGGCAAAACGGACAGAAGGGATCGCTCACAAAAATCACATCATGCGATCCGGTCCCTGTCGCCAATTGTTTGGGCAGTGCGTCGGGGAGCCGCAGTCGTGTGATCTCCGTGGCCTGAGACAGCGCAGCCTCTTGCCCCGTCGCCAGATCGGCCACCATCCCGAACTGGATGGTGCCGCTGGCATCCGTAAGCAGCGTCATCCTGTCCGGCAGATTCGGCTGAGAGGAGCCATCGGGGTGATGCAAGGAGAGCTGCACGGCGTACAGATCGACAACGCCGACCCGGACGGGCTGGTATTTGTCGATTCTCACGTTGTCGGACAAGAGTTTCCGAGCCACGGCATCCTGCCCATTCTCGGTCAACACACGTCCCAGGCGGGAGATCACCACCGACCGTAATGCCTCTTCATTGAGTTGAGGCGCGGCACCGGCCAGGCCGGGGGCAACACAAAACAACATGGCGCACAGCGCCCATACACAAAACACGTTTCGCATCAAAAAGCCTCCTATCGGCGTTTTGAGGGGCATCCCTCTACCGATAGGAGGCGGGAAACGGTATTTTGCAAGGGGTCACAATTTTTATGGTGAACGACGTTTTTTTGATGTAATGCAGGTCATCTATTGGAAATGTATACCTTCTTTTGCTTTTCGGAGGAGTCGCTTCACAGCGGCTTTTTGTTTTTCATCAGGACCAGCACCATGCTCCCGCAAATAGGCAATGGTGTCTTCGTCTCCATTTGCGGCAGCCCAGAGCACCGGAGTCACGCCGTTTATATCAGCCGTAAGCGGATCGACGCCAGTCCTGACCAGGGCTTTCACCGTAGACAATGGCGCACGAGCCCTCACCGCATAGGCCAGCGGCGTCGCGCCCTCGTTGTCCCAACCATGAACATAGGCACCTTGTTGAGCACAAAATGAAATGATTTGCGAACCATATTCCCAATTGACGGCCGCATAACTGAGTATATCTGCGCCATTGTTATCTCTGGCATTCAGATCAGAGCCATGATCAAACAGTGTACGCACTATCGATAAACTATTCATAGCAGCCGCATGTAAAAGAGATGTAGCACCTACTAATTTATCAGTTGCGTTAATATCAGATCCAAAATCTAACAATCCATTGATTATATTACAATCTGAATTATATAATGCAGCACAGTGTAAAAGAGTGAAATCGCAAAAACCAAATTGCAGTGTTACATTACTATTTAAAAAACTCTTGATTGTATCAAAAATATTGTTATCTTTTATAAGTTTAAAGAGTAGACCAAAATTTGTACGTTCATTTAAAACACTCTTTGAAGAATTGATTAGGGTTTGAGATGTGCAGGTAGCGTCCTTCTGTCTGATAGACATGTAATCTCCAAGAGCATTTAAATTTTTGATGTCAAAATATATTATCTATACTCAAAAGTTTTGTAATACCCAAGACATTCTTCCTAAAATCTGAGATTCAATATTTTCTGTTTTCAATTTATATATAGTATGGTTTGTCTTTATTATGAATCCAGATTGATACTCATCATAAAATAATCTTCCCAATACAATACCCTCAATTGGTATTAATGAAGCAAAGATTTCACCACTTGCAGGATTCTTTTTAGTTGTATCTATACCTACAAGAGCACCTTTTTTGATAAATGGATCAAGAGAATTTGTATTTACACAAAAAACAGAAATATTATTTCTCAAATACGCTTCAGGAAGAACTATTTGTCCTATAGTACGCTGTGATTCATTAGGAGTTGCAGCATTGAAGTCCATATTGAAAATATGGCCGTATACGGCCTTTAAATATGAAGACTTGAATTCACTAGCGCCTATTGAGATGTTTGAAGTTACATTCTGTTGGGCGTACCTATTATCAGAACGTACGTATTTCGGACCACAACCATATCTCAACCAGTTTGGATTGACTTCAAACTTGTCAAATAACGTAAGATACCAATCTGAAGGTATTGATTTACGTTTTTTTGCCTCCGAAACACTGGATTGTCTGATTCCAAGCACCGCAGAAAGTTCATCTTGGGTTTTCGCATTCGCAACCTCGTAAATTCTTTTCAGAATCTGCTCCAGGTCTGCGGAGGCGAGTTTTACTTTATTCACAGCGAAATCCTCCGTATTAGAAAGTAGAGTCACAAGCAAGTTTATTAAATATATTTTTAATAAAATCAAATAGATATAAAAAATAATCGTATTTTATATAGAACTAATCATAAAATATAAAGGTTGATAGGGTTCAAAAAAATCTGATATGTTTGAAAAAAACGTATCAGAGAATATAATGGAAGATTTATCCGTCGCTCTTGGAAAACGTATCCGCCGCTTTAGACGTGCTCAAAAACTGAAACTTAGTGACCTCGCTCAACGCACCAACATTAATGAAAAGTACCTCAGTAGAATAGAACTTGGAAAAATAAACACCTCAATTGCCAATTTAGATACTATTGCATCGAGTTTGGGGGTTCCTCTGCCCATACTGCTTGATTGTCGCAACAGCCTGAACCGAAATAACATGCTCAAATCATTGCGGGTGAAGTCGGCACGACTGCCGGATGAAACACTCCTTTCCCTCCTCAAAATCGTATCCGAACTATCAAGTTCTGATGACTCAGACACAGTGGCGTGAAATAGCCGAAGACGGCTATTTATAACCGCAGAAATTTGGAATTATTCCTCAATAGTTTTGCAACGATGATTATCGCTTGTCCTCTTTTAGTAGTCAACTGTTCACCTGTTGTACCTAGTACGGTCTGGGTATTCTATTATAATGACAAGCAAACGAAAAACACCCTTTCCCTTCGGGCAGGTATTGATCCAAGCTAGGGAGCAACGGGGGATCACGCAATATCGCCTTGCGGCTCTCATGAAACGCGACCGGAGATGGCTGAACTTGCTGGAGCACGGGCAACGTGAACCCAGAGCGACGACAATTATTGATATTGCCAAAGCTCTGGACATGGACCCTGGTGATTTAATTCGACATTTAGCATTGTTGTTGGAAGAATCCGCCTCCGAACCTCAACTCCCCGAATAGTCTCTTCTCTTGAGCCTCCTTCCCCCCTCACCTCTGCTCCACAGGGAAAGGGGGTTTTGAATTAAAAAAAGAGTTATGTTTTTTCCCGTGTGTGGCGTGCTGCCTGTTCCTATCGTAGTTTTATTTTTATCAAAAAATACAGTCTACTATCGTAAACGCCGACAGCAATATAACGTATATATACGATTTTGTGAATTAGAAAATTTCCATATATACGCTTTGCGTATTTGGTCTCCCTTTCTATTAAAAATGAAAGGGAATTCTTATGACGACTACAACACGCCAGATACGATATGCAAAAATATTGGGAAACCAAATACGAGCGTTAAGAAAAGCCAGAGGATTGACTCAGGCCGAGTTGGCATTTCGGGCTAATATGAATGTTACTTATGTGGGTGATGTTGAAAGAGCTAATGAAAATATCAGTATTAGCAAATTGATACTGTTAGCCGATGCTCTTGAAGTGCCTCTTTCGGAATTGCTCAACTCTTTGGATGAACAAGACATTTCTTCAAAAAGCTCTCTTGTGGCAAATATACAAAGAGATTTGTATAAGCTTGATGAAAAATCCCTTATCTCGCTTTCAGAATGGATAGATTATATGCTGTACAAGCAAAGATCTCGGTAATATTCTGTACAAAACTTTATTGGGGACTATACAAAAAAAAGCCCCTCGACTTGAGGGGCTTTCCTGGTACTGGTTTACTTACGAAGCAATGTTTTCTGAAAGAGATTGAACATTACCGCTGGCAATTTACTCATTTCCCAAATTGTTGTGCTCGATTGGGGTAAATAAAAGCAAATTGCATCAGAATCAACCCCGATCCCATATAGCTCAAAGCCCATTTTCTTTGCGTCCACCACGGCCCTCAATGTCGAATCGGGATCGTCGGGCTGACCATCCGTCACAATAAGGATCATTTTTCTTGGTTGAGGCAGTAAAATCATATTTTGCATAGTCCACCAGAGAGCTTCGGCCAATGGCGTTTTTCCTGATGCAACCATTGTAAACTTGTTATGGACAGGTTTTCCATGTGGAACTATGGGATAAATCCCTCCTCGCCTGTCAGCAGGAAAGACGCTGATGCCCACGGATATGCCATGTACCGCTTCCAGCGCTTTACCCACGGCATAGCAGGCTCTACCCGCCAACTTGATACGGCATTCCATACTTCCACTTGAATCCAACAGAATATGGACTGCGGTATCAACCAATTTTTTGGGCTCTCTGTCCAAAAACACGTTTGAATCTTGGATCATGAGCCGGTAAAGCCTGCTCGAACTCAATCGTCCCCGTTGGGCCGGTCTGGACCGGCACAGTGTCTGGGCTTGCAGCATATTCTGCAATCGGGTTCTGAGGGCTGTTGTCGCCCGCTTGGTTTCAGTCAGCTCCGCGAACGATAACGGTTCTGTATGCTTCACCCTCACACGGGCCACTGATAACCTTTTTTGCTGTTTTTTACCCCGGCATGTTCTACGCAACGATTCTCTAATAATTTCTCCTATGTCCTGCGGCAGTTCGGCGGCGGATGCGTCCAGAAGCGCCTTCACGTCTTTTTGGCCCGTTGGCGGTGCGGAACATTCCGCTTTGTCAGCCTCACCTAAGGACATCTGACAAGGCTGCGCATCGGCAGATGTGTCAGTCGCGCCTGCCGTGGGAGAATTGGACGGAGTTTGACTGTCCGAAGCTCCATCGTCCTGCGTCTCTGACGCGTCCTGAGTGACCGCTCCAGACCGCGAATCGTTCCGATCCTGATAGGATGCTTCGGGACTTTTCCTGGCAGTGGATTGTTGACTGTCGTTAGAGCCTTCACCATGCCTGCCTTCTTCAGATAAACCCGCAGGCGTCTGGTTTTGCTCCTGTGAAGCATCTGTGCGTGTTTTGCAATATTGTTGCAGAATCGCCAGGATCTCCCGGGCAAAGGTTATCGCATCATCGGTTGACGTACATTTTTTCCGCGTCCTGTCCAGTACGCCTTGAATCTGAGGCCATAAGCCAGGAAAATGACCATTAACAAACGTCAGGCACTCGGAAAGGCTGACAGTCGGGACATCCCAGCGTCTTACCGTGCGGAGAATGGCGCTCAAGATCGCCATTCTCGGTTCCTTTGGCGCTTTGTATGGCTCTGAAAACAAGTAAGGAATGAGTTTGTTCAAATTTGCCCGGCAGCCGGGAAAAATGCCGCTCATGGCTTTTTCAACTCGCCAGTCTTCTATGATATTTATGATGTACTTCAATACGGGATTTTCCACGTTTCTTTGAAACGCCTCAAAATCGGTGAACCGGATATGGGCCGACTCGTGGTCGATAAACCCTCTTACCTGCACCAGCAGGCTTTCATCACTGTCCAGGGGAAGGGAAGGAAGATAGATGGTGTGTCCATCGGTGCATGCGGTATCTCCGTCGATAACAACCTCAACGCCGTAGCGTTTGCCCAGAACCGATGCGAGCAGCGGCAGGCAGTTTAAAATATCCTCTTTCCGGATGGTATTGCTCATCTGAATCTCCTTGTAAAAAATCCCCTCCGGCGGGCGCCTGGGCGTCCGAACCGGAGGGGAACATTGTGTGTGCGTTGTGATTAACGACTATGAATGCGCCGGATTACCACAGTCCGAGGGAATCCACGGACGGGGCCGGTGTGTAAACCGGAAAATCCGACAAAGGTGGCGTAGGCCCCGGAACAGGGGTGAGAGGTTGAGCCGGGCCTGATACGGGCGGTTGAATCAGCTCGCTGAGGTCGGGTTGCGGCGGAAGAGGAGTCGGTGCGGTCGCACCGTCATCCAACGAATCCGCCGAATCAATTGGCGCGGCAAGCAAAGTTTGCAGCACTGCCGCGGGCGTCTGTCCGTCAAGCACCTTCTGACCGTGCGACACGAGGGATTCAGGATCGCGTAACAACCCCACTACCCCTTGCAACACAAGCAAATCGCGTCCTGTGATTTCGCCTTTTGACGGTAAGTTTTCAAGCGCGGTGCGTATGACATCCACAATGGGCATCACGCGAGGTTCGACAAAGCTCATGCCTCTGAGCTTGGTTTGCATTGTTTTAAGTGGAGAGAGCGCTTTTCGTGTAATCGAGGTGCGGCCTGCAAACGTCCGTTTCCAGGCGTCATCGGCCGCTTTGGCGATTTCGCCAAACAGCGTCATGCCCAGGCCGCTCACGGCCTGTTTCAGACCTTCGGTCACGACAGGCGTCAAATTATGCATTTCCTGCGGATTGACTACCTTGTAGACCTGCCAGTCAAAACTCAGGTGTGAGCGCACATAGTCCGCGCTCACCGTCGAATTTGCGATGAGCGGCTCCCAACCACAGTGCTTGGCAATCCAATCTTGCACCGCGTCGTCATACCTCGTCAGAAATGCATCCTTTTCAACCAGAAAATCGTGCTGCAATTGCTGTAAATCCTTCACAATGCCCGTGGCCTCGGCTTCAGGGATGGCCCATCCTCCAAGGAAACGGACGCCGTGCCGGTCCAGCAGACTGACCGCGCGAGTCTTGAGTGTGGAAAATATCCGGAGAGAATCCGGATCGCAGACCCGTTTGGAACCGAGGCTGGCAAGATCATCGGGAGGCAGATCCAGCGCGCTGACTCCGGAGAAATCTTCCGGGGTCAGTTTTTTCCGCGCCGACCAGATTGAGACCTGGAGGTTCAGAGCCAACAGGCAGTCCAACACTTTGATGTCGGTGACGGTAGAAAGAACGGTCATCGTATTGGTGGCAGTCATTGGGGTATCTCCTTTTTCGTCAGATCGCTTCGACATATTCATATTCGCCGGAATCCAGGAGCATCGCCGCGCGGCGACGCATCTCGAACACAGGATTGCGGTTCAGACAGCATTCCCGCGTCAGACGATCACACGTCTGCCAATGGGTGGCAGACCAGGCGTTGTGTCCTCCGGTCCACGTTCTAACAACAAGTTCATCGGGACCGGCTTCAGCTCGCCAATGGATCTCCTGTCCCTCGTCATCGGGAATGGCCAGATGCACAACGGACGAAAAAGGAATGATGGTGGTTGTCATGATAGTCTCCTTTGAGCAAGGAGCGCCCCCCGCAGGGAGACGTCCCTGCCGGGGTTAATAATTGAATGTCGAGTCCTGTCGAACTACCGCATACCCTTCTCGAATTTTGAGAAGCGCCCGGTCTTTCATCTCAGTTAGAGCCAGGTCGATCGACACTTTTGTGGAGATACGTTTTTGGCCTGCCGTCCCTTTTTTGCCCCACCGCAATACAAATTGAGATGGAGTCACGCACCCCGACCAGAACTTTCCACCGGAAAGGGTGTCTTTGGTAAGCAAAATATCAACCAAAATAGAGCTGGAAAGAAGCGGAAGCGCGCTGAATCCATGGATCACTTGATCCATCTTTTGTTTTAGATACACAATGTCATCAACCGGAGCGGAATCATCCTGATTCACGCTCCCAACGGCTCCCCCAGATCAGTCTCCAGAGAGAAATACCGTTGCGCCAACTCATGCAGCATGGCGCGTGTCTCGCGGCAGGCCCGGAAGGCCAAGGCGCGATCCAGCGCGTACATGACAGGTTGCAGTCCCTGGCGGGCAACAGGCTGAAAGCGGAGGGTCAGATCCGCCCAACGGATCAGGGAGCGGGTTGAGAACGTGACTTCGATGGCCCCCTCTCCTTCTCCCATGAACTTCTCGCGCACCTCATTAGCAAATTTCACCATGAGTTCCCGCAATTCCGTGGGGAGCGCGGGAGCCGACCGCTCCAGAATATGTTGCTCGATGAGCGGGGTGGGATAGCCCACCTCGCAGAGCACAAAGCGATCCATGGCTGCGAGATTTTGTCTCAACGTGCCCTGATAGAGGCCCGTTTCGTCGGAACCGCCGTTGGTGTTGGCGGTCGCAACAAAACGGAACATTTCATGAGGCTCAATGATTTCGCCCCCATTTTCCGGGATGCAGAGCGGAGATCCGTCCAGGATCGAATTGAGACCTGCCGCCGTTGAGGGATCCAGCAAATCGAACTCGTCCAAAAGAAACAAACCCCCGTGGCGCATCGCAAGAGCCAAAGGGCCATACTGATAGGCCATCGACCCTTGCTGGACGCTCAGATGCCCTACCAAATCCTGGAATTCCAATCGTCCGTGCGCGTTGACGCAAAAAACGGGAAAATTCAGGCGGGCGGCAAGTTGCTTGATCAGTGAGGTCTTACCGCTGCCGGTCGGGCCGAAAACGTAGAGCGGATCGGAGGGGTTCAAAAACCAGACCGCCGGATCGCGCATGCTCTCGTGAAACTGGTAAAGGGGGTCGACTTTCGGCGTATAGGCGGTCGGTTGAGCGTAGCCGCGGATCATACGTCCCGAGGGCGTTCCGCTAAACACCGTTCCCGCGTCCAGTTCGACAGGGGTCAGGGATTCGAGTTGTTGTAAAGAGGCATTGGGTGTGTACATGGTGCGTGCTCCTTAAAAGTGTGAAGGACGCACTCCCCCGAGGGGCGATGCGCCCCGTTGGGGTTTTGTTTGTATCTAACGAAAACTATACCGCTTCATATCCCGATAAATGGTATGTCTCATGCCATTCAGCGTTACACTTGCTGCATGTCACACTTGCAATGGCGTATCCATCATAAAAGTCGAAATGACTGCTTTCAATTTCTTCCGCATTGCAATAGGGGCACTTGTTCCCCTCACACGCCACATACTCTCCCTGAGTCATAGGGGTATTTCTCATAATTCACCCTTTAGTTATGCTGCAATCTGGTGGATACGCCACGCGTTCATGCCGGGCAAAGCTCTGTCGGGAATAACCGTATAAGCCTCTTGGCTTTTTTTCGGCATATAGACGACAAGCTGATCTCCCTTCCACACAGCCAGGGTCACTCCCCGGACATCTACAAGATGGTAGCAGTTGTTCTCCCCGTCGATCCTGATGGGTTTTCTGAACAACGTACCTGTCACAGTTCCACCGTCCATACCGCAGAGTGAACCAACGATGGGGCCCAGTCGCGGTTGATGCCGTGATGGCGGCAAGGCAACGGTTCTGGATGACGGGAGCCGATTTATTTCAAGAGATCGGTATGCTCGGAATTGGGCTTCCAATCCTTGAGTCTCCAGTTGCCCGACCAGTGCCCGGGCCAGTTCCACCGCCATACTGTCCCCCATTTCCGAAAGTGCCACCAACCCCTTGCCGGAAAGTTCTCCCTCCAGGATCAGTGACGCTTCAAGCTTGGAGGCAATGAGCGACATGGCTTTTTCCTGCATGGTGTTCCGGTTGACGAAAAATCGGACCACCACGTCCTGAGTCTGACCAGGACGCCATGAGCGGCGGGATGCCTGTCTGAGCACATAGGTGCTGTAGCCTGTTTCCCAAAAAAGGATCTCGGGAAACTCGCGCAGGTTAAGACCAGTCTCCACCAGTTTGGGTTGGCAGATTAGGCCATCGTAAGCGCCGGAAGCCATATGGCCGCGAATCCAGCCCAGACGTTTGTCCGTGGGCACGGACGGCTTGAGGTGCAGGAAATTGAACCCGGCGTCGGAGAGTATCCGATGCACATGCTCACCAGCTCCGAACTTGCCCGTATACTCCGCGAACACAAGCGACTTCCGGCCTACGGCCTTGGCGTTGCGGACGCACTCGATCAGGCGTTCGTCTTTGGCAGTGAGCGGGATGTCCAGCGCGGGAGCACTGGCAACAACGCAATTGTCGCGGTCAAAGACTTCGACCACTCGTTGCGGCATATCCGGCCACGCCAACAAACTGGACAACATCTGGCCGAGAACCCGGTAATCATGTTTCGTAAGTGCTGCCTGCGCAGCTTTTTTCAAGGTTCTTTCAAAAGCCTGATACGCTTCCGCCAATTCCGGCTGGAGATCGCAGTATTCTACCTCTTCCCGATAAGGCGGCAGCGCATCGGCAATATCCGAAAGCCGTAAAAACACACAATGCTCAAGGAAAAATTCCTTGAGCAGCAAAGGCGAAATTCCCGGCGTTTCTTTGATACGCCGTTTTTCGCGTGTCGAACGTCCGGTGAGATGGTCAGTCGACGCAGTGTTATAGATTTCTTCTATTGATCCGTAACTTTTAACAAAGTCCATAAGATCCGTATAGGCTGGAAGCAAACGGCGGCGTTCCTCTTTGCTGTAGTTGAGGGCAACCCCTCGTTGCAGCAGGTAATAGACATCAGAGGCTCGGCCACCGGACAACGTGCCGGTCAGCACCAGAGAACGGGGGATTGCCGAAGCGATTTGTCCCATCAATGCACCCTGAATAGTGCTGCCACCTTTGAGTTTTTGAACTTCATCGAAGACAGCTAAATGGAAATGCCGGTTAAGGTATTTTTTGATATACAAAACCGGCGCATAGACATGACTTCCCTTGTCTGATGGTCCCCAGAGCGGATTGCCGCATGAGGGGCACCGGTTGCGGATGGCTCCGGACCAGTCCATATCGTCCGGCAGTTTTTCCGAGCAGTGCTCGCACAACTCTGTCTTGTACAGATGGCGTCCGGCGCTGCCGGTTCCCTGCACAAGAGAACTGAGTTTCGTTTGTTTGAAGAAGGACGACTTCCAGGAATAATTTGTCTTGGCCCTATTGAAACTTATAAGCCAGAATTCCGGTTTATCCGGTATCCGTGCGTCACTCCGAAGGCGGATCAGCAGCGAGAGCGCGTTGGGACCGCTGGCATTAATTACCAGTGCGGCCTTTCCCAGGCTCTCTTCAATCTCTTCCTTCCAGGTGGATACGAGATGAGGAGGACACAAAACCAGTGTCCGGATCGGATGTCCGGTTACAAGCTCCATGCTTACGGCGCTCAAGACACTGTGCAGCGTTTTGCCGCACCCCATTTCAGCCACGAGTCCGAGGCACCGTGCGCCATGCGCGTAGCCTTGCATGAGAGCGCACACCGCGTCCCGTTGCGCAGCGTAGGGCTGTTTGCGGACAACGGCTGCAATGCGTTCCTTGATGCGCCGGATGAGTGGCGTCGTGTCGCCCGGCGTGTAAATGGGATTCAGGACGGATTCGACCTTGGCCGACAACTGTTTGCTGGCGCTCAGGACAAAATTCTTCAGAGATCGTGTTTCTGTACGCATGATCATCCCCGTTGCGGGGAGATCACCCCTCTCGGGGATCTCTCCCCGGGAGGGTTATCGGTTACGCCGCCTGCGCGGCATGTGTCATTTCAGCCAGACTGGACAATTCAGGCAGATGCTGTTCCAACAAGGGCAAAAAAATGCCCGGTTCAGGCAGGCGAAGCCGCCAGACATCGTGAGGGATGCCCCATGTATCAAGAGGCGTCGCAAATCCGGCCTGGACGGAGATGTCCCAAAACAACGGCATCCACACATCAAGCGATGGTACATCCATGCGCTTGAACAGAGGCGCCGCCGACCGGGCGAGTTCGTCCGGGCTGTCGCCGCAGACGATTTCCTCAAGCAGGCCGGGATAATACACGCTTCCAACGCCATAGGGGCCTGACAAGGCTTTATAGCCGCGCCGGATGGCTTGATCCCGCGCCGGTTGAAATCGCTCCGCACCGCACTCCAACGTATCCCCACGGATGGCGCGGGCTGTGACGGCATTGACCGACTCTTTGACCCCGATAAACAGCAATTTGCAGTAGTTGGAATTGCAATGGACAGCCTGGACCAGCCAGGCCGCTTCTCCGTGGAATTGTGGATAAAATGGACATTGTGGAAACATGGCTCTACCTCATATCGTAGAGTACAAGTTCTCCGGCTTCCAGCGAAGCCGTCACGTCCAGCGCCTTGACGAGAGCTTGCGGAGTTTTGCGCACTGTGGTCACAAGAACGTCGCTGTCATCAAGTTTTACGGATTTTGTTTCAATGATTTCAGTTTTTCCGGCGATAATCAGGAGATTCCCGGAGTCAGGATCGGTGAACGCTCCATCCATGAGCCCGCTGGCCAGCATCACGGCCTGATGGCCGGAACGCAGCGGCATGAGACTGCGGGCGGGACGTTCCGCGCGGCGAACCAAACCGAAGAGGCATTCGGACCGGGCCACAGGTCCAGCCAGCATAGCCTCGATTTGACGCGCGGTGAGGTGTTGGGAGAAAAACGGAAAAGGCTCGATACGCATACGGGGAGCCGGAACGATCCACGGTTCCGCACTGTGTTCCCCCAAAACGGGAGGGTGTTCCAACAGCGCCGCAAGCCGTTCTTTTTCCTGTTCCATGTCTCCCCGACCGTGGCATGCAATCAGGACACATTGTCCATAGACCGCGTAATCCGGGTCAGGAAAGCGCAACATGCCGATGTTGTGGAAACTCCGTGTCAGACGCTCAAACACATTTCGTGTTTGGAGCACAAAGAGAGGCACGATATACACCAGAATTCCATTCTGTTGCAGAAAGCGTATTGTAGACAGGAACTTGCGTTCCGTGCGTCCACTTCCGTCCGCTTCCTCGTCGTAGGGCGGGTTTAAAAAGACAAGCTGAAATCCTCCAAGAGGTGCGTCCAGCTCATGTACGGCATCGCCGCAGAGCGATACCAGACCGCGCTTCTCGCAGGCGAGAGCTCGCGGCTCATCCAGTTCATTGGCGTAGATCCGGGATGTTGAGAGTCCGAGGCCAAGGCCAAGGTGCTCGATGGCCTCTCCTTCGCCCGCGCATGGGTCCAGGACCCGCGCGTTTTCAGGGTCGGAACACGACACGTAACGGCTGATCACCGGCAACAGATGCGTCGGCGTTTTGTAATAGCCTTTTTGGGCTTGGGCATTAAATCGGGACATCATGTCTCCTTTTGTGGTGAAACCAGGAGACATCCCCGTCAGGGAGTCCCCTGGCGGGTTACAGAAGATGGTTGCCGATCAGAATCAGAATACGATGCGGGGCGCCATGATGACGCTCAGACCTAATCCACTGAAATAGTCATTTCGGCCCGCCTCTTCCAGCGTATTGCTATCGGCCACAATTCTCAGCAGCCAATAGCTTTCTTCCGAAAGGGTCTGCACGAAATGCAGGAGCCAGGGACAACCGGGTGCTCACCATCGGCGCACAAATCCCAGGACCAGAAGCGCATGATGGCATGCACCGGATTTTCAAGCATCCGATCCGACGTCTCAAGGGCGCGTCGGATCGCGGAGGATTCAGCACCGACCAGGTTTGCCATGCGACACCACAGTGCTTGCTCGGCTTCGGATGTGAGGCAGAGGGCCATTTCCCGGGTAGGTTCAGAAGAGTGCCTCATTGGAAACGCTCCTTCTGACAGGGCTCATTCCCGGACGACATCGCGTCAAAATACGCTTTGAACGCGTCAAACTGATTGACTTGGGGGCCGGGAACGTCTCTTTTATGGATTCTGGAGAGGGCGCGCAGGGCCTTCTCATAGGAGGACAGTGTGGTATGCACAACAACGGAGCGCAAATAGGCGTCCATCTGTTCCTGATACCGCAGGATTTGTAAGGCCCGGTACGGAAACTCTTCCAAACGCACGATTTCAATGCCCCAAAAGGTATCATCCGACCGCCTTTTGAGAGCCAGATGCGCGTAACCAGGCTTTGGGCTTTGGTAAATCAAGGGGATGACACTTACGCACAAAGAGCTTTCAGATAGCACGCAGACTTCCCAATCGTCTGTCCAGGCAGCGGGAATCAGTTGGCGGACATAATCCGCATCGAGAGGGAGCTTGATGGCATGTCCGGCCTGAATGCCGGCGAAATGGTATTTTTCCATACGCTCTCCTGAAAACAGGGGAGCAATCCCCACAGGGGGAAAACTCCCCCGCGGTTATGGGTTATCAATCTGAAATTGGCAGAAAAAGAAACTTCCATTTTTCCTGACGGGCAGTGAACGTTAAGGTCACGCTCACGCGATCTCGCGGCTCTTTCGCCATGATGCGCAGAAGGCGACCCAACACTTCATCAAGCGTAGGCAACGTGCCCTGTTCCGGGACGGTCGTTTTATTCAGCCTTTTTGTGATTTGAAAAAGTATGAAGTAAAGGAATGTTACTATTCGTTGGCAGACAGTCAAATTGTCATGAATCCGCTGAAAAAGGAAAAACCATTTTGTTCCTGTGGACTTATCCAGGATAGTCTCTTCAAAACCCTTCTCCTCACTGTCTTGTGCCAAGATCACAAGCGCAAGCAAAAGCCTGCTTGTGTTATTCAAAGAGAGTGAAAAAAACGGTCTGCTCAGTGGGCCTTTCCCATTCAGGGCGTATGCAATTTCGAGATCTTCGGTAAGTTGGGGATAACGTGCATTCAACATAGCTGTCCCTCGCGCCTCACGCAGCTTCCGGCATGTCGGTTTCAATATACCGCTTCGGAGTGACGTCCACGGGTCTGTCGGGCAAAGGCTCACGGAAAATGCACTCGTTCGGGTCGCACCCTTCACATATCCAAGCGCCGTTATTGACGCAGCCTCTGCACGAGATCGCCGGAATACGAATGATTTGATTCTTTGTCATGATGTAGTCCCTTGACCGCCCTCTTAGGCAGTCGATGTTGTGCCGCCTTATCAGGCGGCTAATTTTTTCCCTGCCAAAAGCAAGGTATACCGCGCGGTCAGGCGCAAAAACTCTTCAGGGCCAATCACCATGTCCCGTTCATCCCGGAGGATGGCCGGAACGGATTTCCCTTGCAGGAAATTACGGAATGCGCCGCAATAGTTACGGCATTCCGTGCAGGGGGACGGGTCGGCCTGGAGAGCGCGCAAACGGCCTTTTGCCCGTTCCATGATCAGCGCATGGGAATTTTCCTGGATGTGCTGTTTGTGGTTTTGCTCTGCCATGTGGTCACGGATCTGGCTGAGCCAGATGTTTCCAAGCAAAAGGAATCCCGCAGGACTGACGCCCTTGTCGCCTTCAAGCGCACGTTCATACGCTTCCAGCAGCAATCGTACATTTTGGTGCAAGCGCCGAGGGCAATGTCCCTCAAAAAGCATCTGCCTCAACTCATCATGGAGTTGATTGGCTTTGCGGTATTCTTCCAAGGACTTGATCTGTTGGGCATACGATGGTGTTTTGTCAATCATAACTCACTCACTTATTACGCGGCGTTATCAACAGATTGGATGCTCCGGCGTATGGGACTGACCCAGAGGCGCTCGTAGCTCTCACCGGTCCGAGTGACATTTCGCAGGACGCTGGCCACACGCTCCTCATCTCCTTCCAGGAGATAAAGAAGCTCATTGGTCAGAGCATCCTTGTCGATGTTTTCCCGTCCCGGCTGGATAGTCGCGCGGAAGCGGTGCTCTCCTGCCGTAATCCATGCGCCGTTTGGATTGAGCGTCGCATAGGTTTGCATGACGCGCTTTTCGAGCTCCTTGATTTGGGCTTTCAGGGCCTTGTCTTCCGTCTTGAAAGCGGCAAGACGTTCGAGCTCCTGCTCCGCTTCCGGAGCATTCCATGCTTCCATAGAACAGTATTTCGGGCAGTCGGCGTTGAAGTCGCACCAGTCGCACAGGGGATGAAATCCCTTGTGGTATTCCACATCATCCAGCGTCATGGTTCCTTGCCGGATGGACTGGACGCAATTCCAGATTGATTCCGCCGTTTGCAGGCAGCTACCGAGCATGAAGGTGTTGGGCTTATAGGCTCCAAAAACCTTGATGTCGGACATGGCGAGACTCACCACCCATCCTTCGATGTCCACATCTTCGGGATTATCGGGCATGGAGGCGCCAAAAAGCCTGTCGACAAGTTCGGGAAAGGTGACGTAACGAGCAGGCTCGTCATGCAGGAAGCAGGGTTTATTCCACGCTTCGCGCAGCAGAGCGAGCTGGCCGTGAAGCTGTGTCTCGTATGAGGCATACAGCGTTTTTGGAATGTTTTCGTTGGATTTGAGTTCAAGAACCCGAACTGCGGGTTTTGCCCCACCCCAAACCAGGGTAAAATCAAGATGCGCCTGGATGGGCACATTCTTGTAGGACAGCGCGATGGACAACTGCGGAATGGACCGCAGCCCATAAGCCGTCAGTGCAGCCTCAAGGCCGTCTTCTTGCCAGTGGCCGCGCTGAAGCGTGATCTGGCGACGCAACTGAGACATAAGGTTCAGGGAATCGGTCCCCATGCGTTTCGTGGGAAGACAGAATTTTGAGGCCACCGCCGCCCGCATGCATTCCATGCCCTTGCCGACATCGGACAAGCCGACATAGGAGCTGCGATCCCCGAGTTTGGGATCAAGGCATTGTGTGGAGTAGTGGTTCAGGGCACTGTTCAGAGTACCGAGCAGAGCTTTCGCCTTTTCAATGTTGACCATAGGACGCTCCTCAAACGGGGAGCGCACCCCCTGGCGGGGATCAGCTCCCCTTGGGGTGTATGGATTAGTTATTGGAGTTAAAATCTATAGTTACAGACACATTGAGTTCAAATGGATTCTCATAAAATCCACCATCGCGCTCAATGTCGTCCAGCTCATCTCCGATACGGCAAAACAAATAGCTGGAGTATTCCAGATTCGCCATAAAGTTGTCCATAAAGCTGATAACCGGAGCTTCAAGATACCACTTGCACCAGCTCCAATAGCGAAGAGTAACTCCGTTCTCTTCTTTAAAAGTCTGAGGAGATGTGATGAACTCTCTCAGAGCGGTAACATCACCAGAAGAATGAGTTTTTTGTACTTTATTAAGACGGCTACGCAACGTTTGTTCAGCTTCAGCCGTCAAGCAAAGAGCCACGTCACTTCGATACCCCATGTAATTCTCCTTTTTGTAAAAAGGAGATCTCTCCCGAAGGGAGAAATCTCCCGTTCGGGTTTTCTGATTCTGATTATGCGGCTTCGGCGTAGCGCCACCATGTATGGCGTTTGTCGCTCCACACGAATCCCGCCGCTTCAAGCGCTTTTTCTTTTGCGCGGGTTTTTCCCTCCGCAATGATACAAGCCTGCCCATCCTTGCTACTCACAACTTGGTAGCTGATGCCATCCAGTTTGGGTAACGACTTCAAGACGGGGTGAGCCGGTTCATCCGGCTGAGGTGGTGGAATAACTTGGGGCTCAGGCCGAGCTTTTTTAGGACGTGGGCGCTTGGGAGGCGCTTTTTCCCGCTCGTTCTGCTCGCCCTCTCGGGCCGCGTTCGCATCGTCGTCGTACTCCGTCACAATGCCGAGCATGGCCGAAAGAATGTAACGCCTCGCGTAGGTCATCGCGGAGCCGTATCCCTGCGGATCAGCCTTGGGCAATGGCATGCTGAGTAAAGATGCCTGCCACTGACCGGACTCGGCGTGGATGAACTTGGTGACAAGGCCCAGATAACCGGGTTGCACCGGGACCGGATATTGAGTCAGCCAAATGCCATTTTCCAGCAAAGGTTGGCGGCAAACATCCATAACCGAATTCAGTGTTGCATAATCCGATTTAGTGAATGTGTTGTTCCTATCTCTTATGGCTGGTTGCAACATCGTTTGAACTTTGATCATGGCCGAGGCCAACTTGGTGATCTCCGCAGAGCACATTTCTGTAATTTCCATGGTTCCCCCGTTGTTGCACAAAAGAGGAACCCCGCAGGATTCCTCTCCTGCGGCGGACAAGTCAAACTATTGTGATAGGGTTTGGACAAGGGAGAGCGTTCTCAGCCCCCCGATGATGAAGGCCAGTTCCATGAGCACGGCCATGAACAAAACATTCCGAATAACTAACAGCAATCGCATGGCTCTTACTCCTTTTCAGGCGGCAGAGCCCCCCTTCGGGGAAAACTCCCCGAAGGTTTTGTCAGGCCGGTTCAAAACGGAATATCGTCCATAGCCACCGACTCCGTGGGCATCGTTGAAGAAGCTCTGCGGGATACTCGGCGTTGAGCTCTGGCGGGTTCCGCTTTCGCTTGGCTATCCGGCGTTGACTGTTTTCCTTCCGCTTTACGGTCAAGGAATTTTACAGTCCGGGCGCTGACTTCGGTGCTATACCGGTTCGTTCCGTCTTCGGCCTCCCATTTGCGCGTGGCGAGCGAGCCCTCGACATACACCAAGTTGCCCTTGCTCAAATACTGAGCGCAGTTTTCAGCAGTGCGCTGAAAGCATACAACCATATGCCATTCAGTTCGTTGCTGGCGCTCGCCCTGCGGGTCAGTATAAGACTCATCGGTCGCAATACTCATATTAAGTATTGCTGTACCTTTTTGGGAATAGTGCAGTTCGGGATCTTTTCCTAAGCGTCCGATCAACATCACAGTATTCAATGAATTCATGACGATCTCCTTTTGTGAATAGAAAAAATCCCACAAAGAGGAATCAATGTGGGGTAAAAATGATGAAGTCCCATCGAACGATGAGGAATTTCGCAGGGGGAAAAGTAAAAGACGTGAAAAGCGAAGAATGATTTCAGATTGAGCTTAGTTATGAACAGGCAACATTACTGGTTCAAACATCCTCAACCAGTGCCTACCAATGACATATCCAACATGGACCGTAGGCCCGTCCTTCCTGTCCTGAAACATCTTTGTAACTCGACTTTTTCCGCCGCCGATCTGTTGTCGGAGGTCCTTGACGGATCGCGCGAAAAACTGATTTCCGAGCTGGTCCATGTAAAGCAAATGTTTTCCGTTCATCGTCTTCTCCAAGGAATTGATCTACAACCCCACCTGGCGGTTTAATTCCGCTTACGCGGCATCTTGTGTCTGCGTGTCCTGAACTTCAGCTCCATTCAAACGAAAAAGTTCATTCATACCGTGAATGACGGCCGGAAGTTGTACTTCTTTGGATTGGCTAGTCTGAATGTTCAATTCTTTCAGAATTGGCTCAACGTCAGGCCACGTTTCAATCAGTTTTTGGACCGTCGCACATTTATTAAGGAATACGGAAAGTTGCTTTTCGAGACGGGATTGTTCCTTAGCAAAGTCATCTTTGAGCTTTTTGATATTGAAAAATTTTTCACTCAAATTATGATCGCCAGGAATACTATAAATGTCAGGACTATATAAAGAATTGTGAAGATATCCAAAAATCAAAGGCTCCTTTACAAATAGAGTGTGGAAACAGTTGTTAAATACAACTTTTATACAAATCGATTCCTCAAAAAAATTCCTCGGTAACTTGCTCATATCTTCTCGAATTTGAGGAGAATACATATCATTATAAATTTCCATTCCCAATTCGTGTTCTAAATATTCAATTTGTTGTTTGCGTTCAACAAATGCCCTCTGCATTAAGGATGAACGGATAAGAAAACGCAATTCTTTGTTCAATCGTGTTGATGACATAATAGGTTCCTTTTGAGTAATGTTAGTAATCTTTAGATGATGCGTCAGAAAAGAGACTTGCTACAAAGCCGATTGCCGACGCTGAATTTGGTCAACCAGCGATTGGACAATCGCTTGCAAGCCCTTGTTGGCTTTCGTTCTGTTTTTCATTTCGACAATAAGATTTGCGCCTTCAGAATAAAGGCGTTTCACCATATTGCGAATCGTAAACTTTCTTCTTGGCGGAATGGATGACCAGAGATCGTAGGCGATCAGCAGGTCACAAATCGCATTGGCATTGATGCCGCGATCTGACTGAGCATTCGAGCTTCAGCAGCCAGCTCTTGGCGCTTACGCTGCATTTCGACATGGCGGCGCTCGATAGTGTCTATGTCACGCAGCCGTTTTCGTTCCTGCCGCAACGCAAATCTGCTCGCTTTCATGCCTGACCCGACGCAAATCCAATTGACAGTCTCACCCGAAGGTAACTTGCATCCCAAGAGGATATGCTGAAAATAATGGTCCGAGTTCTCCAGAGGTTTACGAAAATGACAACATGGGCAAATGGCCTGAGTTACTTTGAGTGTTTTTTTCATATGCGAGTACTCCATAAAAATGTTTTCAAATAGTGATGTTACTGGATTTCATAAGGTCATACTTGTCTTTCGCCTTTAGATAAAACAACAAAAAGCCCGCAGAGCTTGCGCCAGGCGGGTAACAACAAGAAAAGTCTGCCGTTTGACAGATCTATCTCAACAATAAAAGGGAAATTGAATAGAAAAAAATACAAAAAGATAAACACTTTAGACTTGCGACAGAATGCTGCAACTCATGTCGCTGTGCCTGGCATAACCTGATGTTTTGTAACATCGGGTATGCTTTTCCGCGCTGAAAGACCACCCTCTTCAGAGCGCGAACAGCAAAAATGACTTGAGCGCCGACTAACCGCTGTGCGGACAACCTTGTGCAGGCAAGGCTCGACTCGCGTACTCCAGGGGAGCCGCTATGGTGGCTGAACAGGCGCTGTGTGCTGGAGCGCAAACGGCTTACGCCGCACCAGAAGGCTTTCCTTTCGTCATGGACAACGCCATGCGAAGCCGTATGCCCCAACCGGTGGGTACTCTTTTCAGAGTAGTATACGCGAGAGATAAAAAGTTACCTGTTTTTGTCAAGGGACAGACTTTACAGATCTCGACTCGCTATGGGAATAACTTATTCCGATTCTAGATGGAGGGATACCAAGTAGATTTTCAAATTCATCCCCGACGTTCCCAACGAACGCGAACTGAATAAAAGATTTTCCTGTAATCAAACGATTTATCGGACTTATTTTTGCACGGCAGAATACATCTATGTCACTGCAACAAAAAACACCCTGTAATTCTACAAAAACGTTAAAATATTATTGGAATTTTATCCGTTTCCTACTGACATCCCTACGCGGAGGGTCCCCAAACATCCGTTTGTACTCACGGATAAACTGCGTTGAGCTTTCATAGCCGACGGCATAGGCTGCGCTGGCGACATCATACTCATTGGTCAACATAAGGCGCTGCGCTTCATACAGGCGCAGCGTTTTTTGAAACTGGAGCGGGCTGAGCGTTGTCATCTGTTTGAAGTTACGGAAGAAGCTGGAAGAGCTCATGCCGACCCTTTGCGCCAGTTCTTCCACCTGGAGCGGAGCCTTGTAATTTTCCCGCAGCCAGGTAACTGCCTGTGCCACCTGATTGCTAGCCGTACCGAGGGAACAGATAGTTCGCAGCCATGCACCTTGCGGCCCCAGCAGCAGTCGATAGAGGATTTCCCGTATCAGCATGGGGGCCATAATCGGAATTTCTTCCGGTTCGTCGAGCAGCTCCGTCAGCCGAAGAAAAGCGGCCATGACTTTGGCGTCGGCTTCCATGACGGCGACACTCTTTCCCATTCCCTGTTCTGTACGGGCTGGATGTGGTATTTCCGCCGCAAGCTGTGCCACGAGACTCCTGTCCAAATCAAGAGAAAGTGCCAAAAATGGCTCTTCGTCAGACGCAACAGTGATATAGCTTTCGCTCGGCATATCCACGCCCGCCACAAAGCAATGGTATTCCCCGTAAGAATACTCGTCCTTCCCCACTATGGTGCGTTTGAAGCCCTGAACCGTAAGCCCGATGAACGGTCTGTAGAAGACGCACAGCTCGTTTGCCTGCACCCTCCTGACAAGATGGAATCCTGAAATTGCCGTAGGGTGACTTCCTGATTCAGACGCACGTCCCAGAATCTTTTCTTTCAACTGCCCGTTTATCCATTCGAGTTCGGCGCGTTGTTCCTGCATGGCTGTTTCCCTCGTTGTTCCAGCATATCCTCAGTTGTGTTTTTTGTACCATACCTTCCCCGTACCTGCCCAGTCATATGGGAGAATCAGGCAGTTTTTCAGGGGGATTGTGTCTTTGTTCGCACCGCCTCGCCCCCTATTATCCGAATCACAGAAAGGCTCGTGCCCATCGGCATGAGGAAGAGAGAAACGTATAGAGCGCATAAGGAGCGTGCACCATGAAGAAAACAACGGTATTGCTGGCGGCCTTGTTGCTGGCCTCGGTGGGAATGGCCGCGGTTCAGTCCCATGCGGCCGAAACGGGTAAGGAAGAGCAGGTAATCACCAGAGTCGGAACCCGCCCGTCCGGTGTGGGAAGCCACACGACATTTACCGGCAATGTGCGGCATGACCCGCTGTTCAGTCCCAACGAAGCCGCGCCATATTCTGTTTCCTACGTAACCTTTGAGCCGGGAGCCCGTTCCTTCTGGCATACCCACCCCGCCGGACAGCGTCTTGTGGTCGTATCCGGCTCCGGTCTGACCGGTACCTGGGATGGCAGGGTGGAAGAAATCAAGGCTGGCGATGTGGTGTGGTGCCCGCCGGATATCAAGCACTGGCACGGCGCTTCCCCCACGACAGCCATGACGCATATGGCGCTTACCGGTATGAAGGACGGCAAGAACGTCACCTGGATGGAAGAAGTCAGCGACCAGCAGTACAACGCGAAATAGCGAAATTTTTCCGGCGACCCCGTCGGAAAAAACGGGGCCGCCGCACAGGAGCGTCAATATGAGGACACCACGAAGCATTTTTTCTTTAATGTGTGCGGCCATTGTTCTTTTGACGGCCGCTTCGGAGGGCATGGCTGTGGATAGCGCATTGAATCCGAAACAATTGAATCCGAAACAGCAGAGCATCATCGCCATCTCGTCTTTCACGGCCAACGGCAATCTGGAAAAACTGAAAGGCGCGTTGAACGAAGGTCTGGATGCAGGATTGACGGTCAACGAAATCAAGGAAGTGCTGGTACAGCTCTATGCCTATGCGGGCTTCCCTCGCAGTCTCAACGGCATCAACACGTTCATGGCCGTCATGGACGAACGCAAGGCCAAAGGAATCTCGGATATGGAAGGCCGTGAGGCCAGCCCCATGCCCTCGAACTGGAACCGTGACGAATACGGCGCTCAGGTACGGGCGAAGCTCAGCGGCAGGGACACCATCCCCGCGCCCTGCGGTTACCAGCTTTTTGCGCCTGTCATCGATACTTTTTTGAAGGAACATCTTTTCGCGGACATCTTTGCCCGTGACAATCTGGGCCATCAGAGCCGGGAACTGGCGACTATTTCCGCGCTGGCCAGCATCCCCGGCCTTGGCGGACAGCTTCAGTTTCATATGAATGCGGCCATGAACACGGGATTGAACGAAGCGCAGATGAAAGATTTCATCTCCGTGCTGACCGATCGCGTAGGTGAAGATGAGGCGCAGGCCGCCAATACGGTATTGGCCAGAGTGTTCGCCAGTCGGACAAAATAGGGAAGGAGAGCATATGCGGACGCACATTCTCATCCAACGGGGCGAACAGCCGTCCGCTCCCGGCCCTGCGGAGTGTTTTACCGGAGCCGTGCGTATCGAGCACCTGTTTTCCGCCCATGTTCCTGCCCGCGCGTCCGGTTCTTCCGTGGAGTTCAGACCGGGGGCAAGGACTGCATGGCACAGCCATCCGCTGGGGCAGACGCTGATAGTCACCTCCGGCAAAGGATTGGTGCAGGAGTGGAACGGACCGGTGCAGGAAGTCCTCCCCGGCGATGTGGTCTGGTTTCCGCCCGATGTCAAACACTGGCATGGGGCCGCCAGCAACAGCCCCATGACGCATATTTCCATCTGCGAGGCGTTGGACGGAAAAAACGCCTGCTGGATGGAAAAGGTCAGTGACGAACAATATCAACAACAAACTTGAGTTGCCGGGAGGCAATGCCATGAAAACGACACTTATGAATAACGTGAAAAAGGCGACCGTTACGGCGGTTCTGGGAACGGCCCTGTTCGTCGGAACCGCTACCGCCGATGCTGCGGACATGTCGCGCGGCGCGAACAATTTCTACACCAGCGAAAAGGTAAACGTGGAAACAGTAAAATTCAACAATATGTACGGAATGGAGATTGTGGGAACCCTGTTCACGCCCAAACAGATGGATAATGGCAAAAAATATCCCGCTCTTGTCGTGGGGCATCCTTTTGCGGCGGTCAGACAACAGGCGGCCAATCTGTACGCCACAAAGATGGCGGAAGCCGGTTTCGTCACCCTGTCTTTCGACCAGATGTTCTGGGGGGAAAGCGGCGGCAGCCCGCGTGCGGCCGTGTTGCCGGACCTCTATGTGGAAAGTTTCAGTGCGGGCGTGGACTATCTGGGAACACGACCCCTTATTGACCGGGAAAAAATCGGAGTTATCGGCATTTGCGGCAGCGGCGGATTCGCCATCGCGGCGACCAAGATTGACCCGCGCATCAAGGCGCTGGCCACTGTCAGCATGTACGACATGGGCGAGTATTTCCGCACGGGGTTGAACCGTACCCGCACGGCGGAAACCCGGAATAAGGACCTTCAGACGGAGGCTGAACAGCGTTACACGGCCTTTGAAAGCGGAACGCCTGTCTACGGCCCCGGACAGAACGACGCCGTATTTCCCGAAGCGGCGGAATCCAACGATTTTTACCAGACGGAAAGGGGCAAGGTGGCTTCCAACGACCGCAGAACCACGCCCGCCAGCTACGCGAAGTTCATGAACTTCTATCCGTTCAACGACATGGACTCCATTTCGCCCCGTCCCATCCTGTTTGTGGTGGGAGAGGTGGCTCCTTCCCGCTGCTATACCGACACGGCCTATGCGATGGCTGCCGAACCCAAGGAACTTGTGGTCATTGAGGGGGCCAACCGCATCGACCTGTATGACCGCACTGAGATGATTCCCTGGAACAAACTGACATCCTTCTTTGAGCAGCACCTCAACAAATAACAATGCTCTGAGACAAAATAAATTGGGTGCCGAAGACAACCAAGCCTGTCACCCATATCTGGAGAACCCCATGTCTGAATCGTATTCCTGCCGCGCTTTTCTGAAAAGAAGCGCTCTTACGCTGGGCACGACTGCCAGCCAAATAGGGATACCGCACCAAGAAACAAAATGACTGTGCCCAATCTCCCCCAAAATGTGCATGAGAACCGCCTAAAGGAACCCCCGCTAGAATGCTCCAAGATTAACGCCAGCCGGGCAAAAGCTCCTTCATCTTACAGTTCGCGCATCATCCGCTAAGTCACACTTACGAGATTCGGATCCTCCTGGCAATGCGAACGCATAGAATTTTCCCGGAATTAGCTGTTGTTGGGGAACCCAGCAAACTCAGACTATTCCCGCCTAGATACTCGTAGATTTTAGTGTAAGCTACTTTTTTGGATAAACATCTCTGATATACTCAAATTTTAGTCATGAATCATGACGTTGAAACTATAACCTGTGCTGCTTCCCACAATAGGAGATCCACTATGCTCACAAACATTAAGCGCACCTCTGCATTGACCTGCCGTCACAAGGATCTTGGAGGTAAATTCAAAGAATATATCCGCATGGCTGTTCCAATGACGTATGGCACCAGTAGTGTGGAGGAAGAGCACGACGCAGTGCGCCATGCCGCTGGCCTTTATGATCTGACGGCATTTCTGAAGTTCTATGTACGCGGCAAGGATGCCTGCAAAGCCATCAACCATGCCATGCTCAACGATATCTCAAAACTGACCGAGGGCCAATCGAAATACGGCCCGTTCCTGCGCGATGATGGAACCATTTGTGACGACGGCATTGTATTCAATTTGGGAAAGGACGAATACATAGTATTTCATGGTGATGGTTGTGCACGCAAGATGGTGGAAGCCTCCGCACAGGGGCTGGACGCCGAGATTGATGTTGACGACAGCGTGCATCTGATCTCGCTGCAAGGGCCGAAATCATGCGGCATCCTAGCTCCCCACACGCCATCCGATCTTCCCGCGCTAAAATATTTCCGCCATGTGCGGACAACCCTTTTTGGATGCCCCTGCGTCATTTCCCGCACGGGGTACTCCGGTGAACGCGGCTATGAAATTTTTGCCACGCCAGATACGGCACCGGATATATGGGATAATATTTTGCTGTATGGGAAAAAAGACGGTGTCCTCCCCTGTGCTTTGGACAGCCTTTTCCCTTTGCGTATGGAGGCTGGACTTGTATGGCGGCGCTACGATCTCATGGAACAGACACCATGGGAAGCCGGGCTGGGGTGGGCTGTAAATAAAAATAAGGAAGCCGATTACCGCGGCAAAGATGCCGTTCGTGCTGCCGAAGGGATGGAACGCTTTATGCTGCGTGGAATTGAAATCGATATCAACCATGCGCTTGAAGGAGGAGAAGAGCTTCTTGTTGGAGATATCAGGGTCGGCACGGTGAACGGCGCGCCGGCGTACTCGAGTATGCTTGGCAAGTCGCTGGCCTGGTCGCGCATCGTACCTCTCCATGCTGCCATTGGCACCCGTCTTGTAGTAAAACGCAAAGACGGTTCCAAATGCGGAGCAGTTATTGTCCCCTTCCCTGTCTATGATCCCAAAAAGGAAAAGACCCGAGCCTAGATCATACCCGGAAACTTCCGCCGGGTGGTACACCGAAGTTT
Source organism: Bilophila sp. 4_1_30 (assembly GCF_000224655.1). Taxonomy (NCBI): domain Bacteria; kingdom Pseudomonadati; phylum Thermodesulfobacteriota; class Desulfovibrionia; order Desulfovibrionales; family Desulfovibrionaceae; genus Bilophila; species Bilophila sp. 4_1_30. The sequence goes on along the minus strand of NZ_JH114238.1, from coordinate 6,706 downwards.
CCGGGTTCATCCATAGGCCATCTTTGAGCAGACGGACTTTCAATCCATGGAAAGAACCGTATATAGGAAACAAGAAATAAATCAATATACATTTATCATTGAACAAATTCCTATAGCATTCGACTTGGAGCCTATCAAGTGCAAGCTGGACATTTCCCATAATGAAGGAAACGCACTGGAGCTCTTGGTTCGACTGGTAAAGGAAGCCGCAAACAGAGCGCGCCCAAAAGCCGCTTTCAAAATGTGCAGCCTAGATGTATTAAACAAGGACCAAGTGCAAATCGAAGGCGTCACCTTTACCAGCTCCTTGCTGCGCCAGCAACTCACCGGAAGAAGCCGCATTTTCCCCTATCTGATCACTGAGGGGACGGAATTGGCGGAATGGAGCCTTTCCCTTGATTTGCTTGATCAAATATTTGTATACACGCTCCGGGAAGCGATCGTCGGGCAGTATAGATCTCTGTTGGAGAAGAAAATACTGGAACAATATGGCATCAGCCAAATTTCAGCGATGAACCCCGGTTCGCTGGAGGCCTGGCCCCTTTCGGAACAAGCCCAATTCTTCCAGCTCATGGCCCCAGTTTCCGAAAGTCTGGGGATAACCCTTCTCCCCAGTATGCTTATGAAACCTGAGTTCAGCGTCTCAGGCATCTTCTTTCAGACCGACACCAAATACTATAACTGCCAGCTATGCCCCAGAGCGCACTGCTCCAACCGCAAGGCTCCTTCCACGGTGGTTTGATTCCATCACCCAACCTACGAAAGGCAACAAAACATTTTTCTCTGGCGAGCGGCCCCATCTGTAGGTATGCCCTCATGCCAGCCTCACTGCCTTGAGAACGGGCTCATTCCCTCCCATCCCGCTCCCACACGGTGACACGGTTTCTCCCATCATTTTTGGATTTGTACAGCGCCGAATCGGCGTTGGAAATCATGGAATTGAGGTCCAGCGCGCCCGCCTGCCCCTCTTCTCTTGCGAATTCCGAGACTCCAAAGCTCACAGTAACCCGTATGCGTTGATCCCCATACAGTATTTCTGTATCCGCACAGATCCGGCGGACCCTCTCCAGCGTCATCGCCGCATCCCTACCCGTGGAGTGCGGGAACAAAAGAACGAATTCCTCTCCCCCAAAACGTGCCACGATATCCGTTCCGCGCAGGGTTTTCTGAAAAAGGGACGCTATCCGCCGCAGGACCTCATCCCCCGCCAGGTGGCCATAGTTGTCATTCACCGCTTTGAAATGATCTATATCGGCCATGCCCAGGGCCAGCGGGAGCGCGTGCCTTGCGGCAAGCTCCACTTCCTTGACTGCGGCCTCCAAAAAATGGCGGCGGTTCCATAAACCTGTGAGGGGATCGCGCAAGGACTGCCCTCGCAACTGCTCGGTATTTTCCTGTATGGTATCCAGCATTCGATCAAACGTCCCCGCCAGTACTCCGATCTCGCGGCAACCGCGAACCGGCTGGGCACGTAGGGAGAGATCGCTTCGCGTGCGCTCCGCAACATCAGCCATCTTCTCAAGGCCATCAGTAAAGAAAACCTTTCCCGCAATTCTGGCCAAGGAAAAGGACAACAAGAGGATAACGATAAAGCCGGTGATCTGGATAGGGTAATGTTTCCACCCAAAGTCCAGCCAAGTGAACTGCTTCTCAAAATCCCAGATATACAGGTAAGGGATATCATCCCTGCTCAAACGCAATGCGGCTATGGCCCCGACATACCCATTGCCGTCAGGCCCTGCAAAGGAAAACGTTTTTGCCCTGCTGCCCGGGGACATCTCCGGGAAGGTATCGGCGGCTCGCGGGAGAATCTGCCGTACGAAAAAATCCTGTGAGACAAACGCACTCTTTTCCGTCTGCCCTTGCGGGAAAAGGCAGTTAAACCCCGCGTCAAATAAAAAAAGGGATTCTCCGTTACTGGGCAAGAGCCCACGGGCCAGCTCCTCCAACCACCCCGTGGAAAGCGGGGCCATAAGGACGAAGCGGATTCCCCCACCTTCGTCCAGCACGGGCATTGCCATGGGCAAAACAACCCGCCCGTCGTTCAAAGGAAAAGTTTCACCGATGGAAAACCGTCCTCTGGCCGCCGTCTTCTGAAAATAATTGCGGGTACGTATGGTCTCTTCCGGTACAAAATACGCCTTGCCGTCAAGGACGCTGGCGACGCTGTGCCCGTCAGGACGGAACATCGCAAAGCCGACATAATCCCTCTGCCGGGAGGTGAAACGTGAAAGGAAGACGGAGAGGGCCAAAGGATCGCCGTCCTCCACTTCAGGAGAAAGGCTCAAAGCCAAGAGCAAGGATTCAGTGCTTCTGGTCAGGGCCGCCTGGCGGGCGGCCATCACACTGATCGTATGGCTTATCCGCTCCCTCTGCTCTTTTAGCGCCAGCTGCCATTCGGAGAAAAGCCCGTATCCCAGCAGGGGAAAAAGCATCAAAAGGGAACAGGCCACCTGAAGGTATGCGACCGAACGCGCCGAAATGCGGAACCTACCGCCCTCGCTTCCATTACGCGGATTAGACATAGCCTCCACCTCTTTTCCATATCATCAGGCAGCCCCATAGAGCCTTTGGCCTATCAGGCTTCCACGGAAGGAGCGTCTATCGGGCGGGAGCGCATGAGCGCATCGAATTCGACGCGCGCCTGCTGAGCCTTTTCCGATGCCGCCAGTTTTCGTTCCTTGGCGTCCAGCGCCATTTTCGTGAGGCGCTGCAGCTCATCCAGCAATTCCTGCGGGGCGTCTCCCAGCTCGGCATCATTCCCCTTGGCGAGCGCAGCTGAACGGATGGACTTCTTTAACTGATAAACGGCACCCAACGCATTCCGTTCCGCCTCCGCAGCGCCCATGGCCGCTTCCTTGAGCTGCTCGAAGCGGGCAAGGGCCACCCCCTCACGCGACCACGGATCGACATCGGGCAAGACCTCAATGTTGATCTCGGGGGACTCGTACCCCTCCTGATGCGCAAGATCCAAAGAAGCGGCCCGGACGGCGGAGAGCATCAGCATGACCGCAATGATCAAAAGAGGCAAGCCCCCGACGATGGCGGCGGTCTGAAGGGTTGCGAGCCCCCCCATGAACAGGAGGATCGAAGGCATGATCGACAACGTAAAGGCCCAGAAAAGCCGGTTCCAGCGCATGGGCTCCTCGGTCACGTTGTTCTGAACCACGGAGGCAAGGATGTATGAAATGGAGTCAAAGGTGGTGGCTGTAAAAATCAGGCACAGCGTGGTGAACGCCGCGATGACCACGCTGCTGAACGGGAGTTGATCAAGGATGGCGAAAATGGCCTGATACGCTCCGTCCGTCTGAAGCATTCCCACGATGTCAAGCTTGCCCGAGAGCTGAAGGGAAAGGCCATAGTTGCCCAGAATCATGAAAAACAGGAAGCACCCCATGGAGCCGAAGAAAATGGAGCCCACCACCATCTGCTTGATGGTTCTGCCACGCGAAATCCGGGCGACAAAAAGCCCCATGCTCGGTGCGAAGACCAGCCACCATGCCCAATAGAAAATGGTCCAATCCTGAGGGAAGTGCGTGTCCTTGAACGATCCGTACCCGCCGAACGGTTCCGCCCATGTCGCCATGACGAAAAAATTGCTCAGCATACGCCCAAGGGAATCTAACCCGGTTTCCAGCATGAAGATCGTTGGCCCCGTGAGCAAGATGAAGGCAAGCAGGCCCATGGCGCCCCAGAAATTGATATTGCTGAGCACCTTGATCCCCTTCTCCATGCCCATGTAGGCGGAATAGCCAAAGAGCACCGTACAGGCCAGCAGGACAAGCACCTGCACAAGCGTATCCCTGGGAATACCGAACAAGTGGTGGATCCCTTCGGTGATGAGCGGCGCGGCAAGCCCAAGGGTCGTAGCTCCGCCCCCGAGCAGGCCGAAAATAAACAGGATATCCACGAGCTTTCCCGTCCAGCCGTTGCTGCGGGCTTCACCGATTACCGGCATCAGCGCACTGGAAACCTTGAGAACAGGCTGCTTGCGTACATAGAAGAAGTAGGCGATGGGCAAGGCGGGGACAAGATAGATCGCCCAGGCAATGGGCCCCCAATGGAATATACCGTACGTTGCCGCCCAGCGAATGGCTTCCTCGCTTCCCGGCGCAAGCTGAAACGGCGGATCAAGGTAATAATAGGCCCATTCGATGCACCCCCAATACATGATACTGGCTCCGATGCCGCCGCAGAAAAGCATGGCGGCCCATGATGCCGTGCTGAATTCGGGCTTTTCGTCAGGCTCTCCAAGCTTGATCTGCCCGATATCGGAAAAGATGATATAAATCATAAAGAAAAATGAAGCGAGCCCCAAGCCCAAATACATAAAGCCAAGCTTGTCCGTCATCAATATTTTGGCGGCGGCAATCCATTCGGCCCCTTCTTTTGGAAAAAAGACCAATGGAATAACAACAATAAATAAAAGCAAAAGAGATCCGATAAATGTTGGTTTGTCGAGTAACTCGATGTTGCTCTTGAACATAGAAACTCCTTGTTGAAATTGAACATTCTTTTACAAGTTTATAGAGCTAACACGAATAGCAATGAAATTATATTATTTTTATTACAGGTTCATTATCTTCATTCAATTTATAAAAAAGCAAATCATCGTTATAGAAAATAGTCAGAACGATAAAGAATCAACAGTCGATTTGATGAATGGTATATAATCCTATAAAATATCAAATAGAATATATCCTTCATGGGCCTTTATCGGAGATTGCCCTGTGTTTATCGACAATACAGTCTAGCGACAAAACAGTCATACTGCTTTGAATAAAATTGTCGCATAACACGACAACATTGTCGTATAAAAACAACTTCTCCCATAAAGAAGCAACCGGACAGTGGCAATAAAATAAATCATACAGTATTTTTATATCATTATATTATAAACGTTGTTTCCGACAGTGAAGCCAAAGTTTCCCGTAAATGTGTTTTGGCATACTTTTTGGATTGATAGCCCCAACATTGCTCGTTCATGGACATTTTCCATCAATCTACAAAGTAACCGCGAAGGATATCTGTATGTTGCAAGGGCTATTCTATGCAGTTGTGGCGTCGTGCTCTTTTGGACTTATCCCACTGTTCACATTGCCGCTCATGCAAGAGAGCATAGCTTCATCGACCATCCTTTTCGCACGTTTCGGCATATCATCCATGATTATGGGTGTAATACTCGTATTGTGCCGCCAACCGTTGGCCATCTGCCGTGGCGACATGTGGCGTCTTTCAGTATTGGGTTTCTTCTATGCAGCATCGGCTATTACATTTTTTTTGGCATTTCACTATATGGATAGCGGTATCGTCGCTACAGTGCAATACTGCTATCCGGTCTTTGTCGTCGTCATCATGTCATGTTGCTTTCATGAAAAATTACGTAAGACCACCCTTATCGCATCTTTTATGTCCATAGCTGGTGTAGCCATGTTTTCATTGCATGGCAGCGAAAACGTTCATTTCAGTATGCTGGGCATGGGATTGACCCTGCTATGTGCTACGCAAACAGCCCTTTACGTCATTGGGATCCAAATCACAAAAACCAATGTCAGCAACGGACTCACCGTCACATTTTATCTGATGGCTTCGGGAGCCTTTTTTACAGGGCTTTTTGCCCTAGTAGATGGAGGACTGGCACTGCCGGCTTCAACCGGGCAATGGGTAGATATGTTTTTACTCGCCGCCATTACGGGCGTCTTATCCAATTTAGCCCTTGTGGAGTCTATTAAAAAACTCGGTTCATCATTGGCTGCCATACTAGGAGGCCTTGAACCCGTAACCGCTATGTGCATCGGAATATTCGTTTTTGGTGAGGCATTTACCGCGCGCACCATTCTCGGCACGGTATTAATCGTCAGCGCTGTTATCGTTGTCATGCTTGCCCCCCGGCAAGGAAAACACCAAGAATGCAGTAGCTGCTAGGTATACATTGCCTACCATCTGGCGTAACTCCCAAAATATCGGCAGGAAGTGGATGAAGAGCCCGAAAGGATATCCTTTCGGGCTCTTCATCCATGAAAACTCATATGCTTTAATACCCATTCCGGGGAAACCGGGCCATCTCCTTTCTTACCAGCTCAAGTCCTACCATAATATTCTCTCTCAATGTTTCAGCAAGGGCATTTTCATTATGATCTTTGAGGGATTGGATAATAATAGAATGCTGTTTAATAAACAGCTCCTTATCCGCGTTGGCATAATGGCGAAGGTTTAAAAAAGCTTCCACATAATCCAGAAGATGGTCGACTATCGCCTGAAGATGATACATTCTTGAAATAGCATAAAGAGCTCGGTGGAACTCTCTGTCCTTATGGAAAAAATAGGGTTCATCAGGAGAAGAGTTTTCCATCGCGGAAGCTATTTCCTCAAGCTGGGCAATATCCGAATCGGAGGCAACGCGCATGGCTTCCATGGCCAAAACAATCTCAACCTGGATGCGCAGCTGATAAATGTGCTCCATCTCCCGGAATGACGGCGGGAGTGTCACCACGGCCCCCTTATAAGGAATGTTCTGAACGAGTCCCGACTTGTCCAGACGCATGAGGGCATCACGGATAGGGCCGCGTCCGACACCCATTTTTTCCTCAAGCTCAGTCAAAACCAGCCGTGTTCCCGGAAGCGCCTCCCCTGACAGGATCATATTCCGGATCATCTCATAGGCTGTGAGAGATTTTATTTTTGAAAAGATCTTGCTCATAGTTGG
>NZ_JH114237.1:68251-90383 GCF_000224655.1 Bilophila sp. 4_1_30 | reverse complement strand
GTTACTGTGCTGTCACAGTGACGACACAACGACTGCAGGTTGTTTTCACCACGTAGCCGAAGCATTTGTATACCTTGCCCCAGACCCCGCTCTCTGTCAACCATTTTTTGGAATTTTTTCCAAAACGTTTTCTTCTCAATATCCAACCTTTTTGTTTTATTGCACTATGAGAATATGCGTTTTCCGGGATGATACTCATGAAAAAAGCCCGGAAAGAGGACTCTCCGGGCCTTCGCATCAGTTCGCTTGCACGGCTAGGCGTGATCAGGCTTGTGCAGTTCAAACGCGTCGTGCAGGGTGCGCACAGCGAGTTCGGTGTATTTTTCGTCGATCAGACAGGAAATCTTAATCTCGGACGTACTGATCATCTGGATGTTGATGTTTTCCTGCTGCAGGGCGGCGAAGGCCTTGGTCGCCACGCCGGTGTGGTTACGCATTCCCACGCCGATGACGGAGACTTTGGCGACATAGGGGTCGTGTTCCACTCCCGTACCGCCGATTCTCGCGACGATTTCCTTCATGAGCTGAATGGCTTTCTCCAGATCCTTGCGGGACACGGTGAACGTCATGTCGGTCACGCCTTCGCGGCTGGCGGTCTGGATGATCATGTCAACCATGATGCCGTTTTCGGACAGCGGCGCAAAAAGGGCGGCGGAGACGCCGGGGCGGTCAGGAACCCCGCATACGGTTACACGGGCCTGATCCTTGTCATATGCAATGCCGGAGACGAGCACGGCTTCCATCATGGCGTCCTCCTGGGCGACCAGCGTTCCCGGATCATCAGAAAACGTGGAGCGCACGTGAACGGGAACATTATACTTCTTTGCGAACTCCACAGAACGGATTTGCAATACCTTCGCACCCATGGAAGCCATTTCAAGCATTTCCTCATAGGTGACGCGATCGAGTTTGCGAGCCGTGGAGCACAGATTGGGGTCCGTCGTATAGACCCCGTCCACATCCGTATAGATTTCACACTCGCAGGAATCCAGAGCGGCGGCCAGCGCCACGGCGGACGTATCGGACCCGCCACGGCCGAGCGTGGTGATGCGCCCGTCTTCCGTCGAGCCCTGGAACCCGGCGACCACGAGCACGTCGTGCGCCTCAAGCTCCTTATGGATGCGGGAAGCATCAATGGAGAGGATGCGGGCACGGCCGAATTCATCATTCGTGATGATCGGGATCTGCCAGCCGAGCATCGAACGCGCCTTGATGCCGGAGTCCTTGAGCAACATGCTGAAAAGCGCGATCGAGGCCTGCTCGCCCGTGGAAAGCAGACTGTCCACTTCCGCCAGATCAGGCTCTGCGGCCCAACGGGTCGACAGATCCAGCAGTTTGTTGGTCTTCCCGGACTTGGCGGAAAGCACCACGACTACCTTGTATCCCTGATCCAGAGCGGCTTTCACCTTACCACGCACCATTTTTAGGCGGTCGATGTCGGCTACGGACGTCCCTCCGAATTTTTGTACCAGAATACGCATAGCTGAGTCCTTCATCGTGACCTGTGAGGCAGAAACCCTTCCTCTTTGCCGTCATTCCCCGGAATCGCGGAGACGAGCCAGTTTCTGCAATACGCAGTGCGCCGCCTTCCCATAGGGGGACAGCGTTACCAACCTGTTATTTTTGCAGACTTGAAACAGGATGTCCAGACGTTTCGGGGGCAAATTCTCGGCCGCAATCCGCTCGGCCCATTCAACGAGCACCAGTCCGGATTCCGTATCCAGCGCCTCGTCCACTTCATCGGGCAATGCGCCCTCCGAGCGGTACAGATCGCAATGGATGACGGAGGGCGTCGTGGGATAGCTGTTGCACAGGGTAAAGCTCGGGCTGGAGACTTCCGCATTCTCCCCTCCGGGCAACGCTTCGATGAAGCCGCGTGTGAACGTGGTCTTGCCTGAGCCCAGATCGCCGTAGAACAATATGATATGAACCTGCTCGCCGCCCTCGGCGTACTGTTCGTTCAGCGCCCGGCCAAGCTGCCTGCCGAACGCAACGGTCGATTCGGCATCAGGAAGGGATATATCCATAGAAAATCCTTATTGAAGAAAATCGGGGGAGATCATGAGAGCAAAACGTCCCTCGGCAGCGAAAACCCGCATGCCTCAGCTTTGCCGCCGCGTCCTTGCGGGAACGTCAGGCGAGGCCAATCCATTGAACCATCCATCTCCTCTTGAAACCATCAGAAGCGAAGATGACCGTTCCGATTACCGGAAACCTGACGGAAACTCAACGCTTCCCTGCTCCCCTCTCTGGACGGGGGCGCACGGCAGGCGGCCCAATCCGGCAGCCAGCTCCGGATATCCGGCAGTCAAAAGCCGCTGGAGCGGGAGAAGCGGAATGCGCAGAGGAGGAGGCCTGTCTTCCGAAAGGCGCCGCCCTCCCGGGATGCCTTCGACTTCCACATCTCTCACAAGAACCACTGGACGGCCGAGAAAAAAATGTATAGAGTACTCACCTCATATGGAACAACAGCACGGTCTTCTTGTGGTCGACAAGCCACGCGGGCTCTCGTCCGCCCAGTGTACCAACCGATTCAAACGGTTGGGGCAAAAAAAGATAGGACACGCAGGCACTCTGGACCCGATGGCTCAGGGTGTTCTGTTGGTGCTTCTCGGGCACGCGACCAAAATCTCCGGGTATCTCATGGCGGGAGGCGTCAAAGCCTATCAGGGCACTGTCCGGCTCGGGCAGACCACTGATACGTGGGATGCCGACGGCCAGATTACCGCCGAAGCGCCGTGGGACCATGTGACCGCCGAAGCCGTGGCCGACGTCATCGCCGGCTGGGTGGGCACGAGTGAACAGCCCGTACCGCCCTATTCGGCGGCCAAGCATCAAGGTCAGCCCCTCTACAAGCTGTCCCGGGAGGGGAAAGAAACCCCGCTCAAAATCAAGACCATCGAAATTTCGCGTGCGGAAGTCCTCAGGGTTGAGCTTCCGTACGTTACCTTCCGAGTCATTTGCAGTTCCGGCACTTACATACGGTCCCTCGCCCACAGCTTGGGGACGCGCTTGGGGTGCGGAGCCGTGCTCACGGAACTGATTCGGGAGTATAGCCACCCCTTTGGCCTCGACAGGGCTTGTCCGCTGGACACGCTGCTCGCCGAGCCCGAAACGCTGCCTGAACGGGTCATCCCCGTGACCGCCGCTCTCCCCCACTGGCCCACGATCACCGTGACCGGACAGGAAGAGGCGGACACGAAAAATGGCAAGATCCTTGTGTGGACGGAAGCGCGCCGCGCGCGCTCCAGAGCACAGGGCGGAACGGACATCCCGTGCGTTCCCGGCGCCAACGCCGTCCTGCTCTCGCCCGACGGGCAGCCTCTCGCGCTCGCCGAAGCCGTCTCCGGCGGCCCCGCATGGAAAGTGCTCAGGGGACTTTGGAACTAACGCAACCCATTCGGAGGATATCGCTGTGGTTATGGACGCCGCCCAGAAAAAGACTGTTATCGAAGCTCACGCCAAGCATGAAGGCGACACCGGCTCCCCGGAAGTCCAGGTAGCTCTGCTTACCGCCCGCATTGAAGGCCTCACCGGGCACTTCAAGGAACACAAGAAGGACTTCCACTCCCGCCGTGGCCTGCTCAAGCTCGTCGGCCAGCGCCGCAACCTGCTGAACTACCTCAAGAGCAAAGATATTCAGCGTTACCGCGCTCTCATCGAAAAGCTGGGACTGCGCAAGTAAGTGCGTTTTCGGGGGGGAGCCTTGGGCTCCCCCTTTCCACATCATCAACCTCAACCCGTCATGAGAAGGAGTTTCCGCGAACAGGATCGACGTTTGGATCGATATTGTTCCCGGAGTCTCCTTCCCGAAGAGAAAAGGATTCACCATGAGTTTTAGAAAAGCCCCCACCCGGGTTTCCGCCACCATCGGCGGCAAGGAAATCATCATTGAGACCGGCCGCGTCGCTACGCAGGCCCACGGCTCCGTTACCATCCAGTGCGGTGGCACCGTCGTGCTCGTTACCGTTTGTTCACAGCCCCTCGACTTCGACCGCGGCTTCTTCCCGCTGACCGTGGAATATTCCGAGCGCATGTATGCCGCGGGCCGTATCCCCGGCAGCTTCTTCCGCCGTGAAATCGGCCGTCCGTCCGAGCGCGAAACCCTCGTTTCCCGCCTCATCGACCGCCCGATCCGCCCGTTGTTCCCCAAGGGCCTCCCCGAAGACGTGCAGGTGCTCGCCAGCGTCATTTCCTCCGACCAGGAAAACGAATCCGACGTGCTCTCCATCACGGCCGCTTCCGCCGCCGTCATGCTGTCGCCCCTGCCCTTCGCCGAAGCCGTCGCCGGCGGACGCATCGGCCGCATCAACGGCCAGTTCATCCTGAACCCCACCGTCAAGGAAATGGCCGAAAGCGACCTGAACATCGTGTTCGCCGCTTCCGCCGACGCACTGGTCATGGTTGAAGGCGAAGCCACCTTTGTTCCCGAAGACGTGATCATCGACGCCCTCGAATGGGGCCGCAAGGAAATCCAGCCCCTCGTCGAAGCGCAGGTCAAGCTGCGCGAGCTTGCGGGCAAGGCGAAGATGGCCTTCACCCCGCAGGAAGACGACGCGGCCCTGCTCGCTCGCATCGAAGAACTTGCCGCCGGAGCCGGCCTCGAAGCCGCCATGCGCGTGCCCGAAAAGATGGCCCGCAAGGACGCCCGCAAGCTCGTGAAGGAAAAGATCGTCGAAGCCCTCAAGGCCGATCCGACCTATGGCGAAGACGAAAAGGCCCTCTCCTCCGTCGGCGACATCATCGGCCACATCGAAAAGAAGGTCGTGCGCAAGCGCATCCTTGACGAAGGCACCCGCATCGACGGACGCGACACCAAGACCGTGCGCCCCATTGAAATCCAGCCCGGCATCCTGCCCCGCGCCCACGGCTCCGCGCTGTTCACGCGCGGTGAAACGCAGTCCTTGTGCGTAACCACGCTCGGCAGCTCCACGGACAACCAGCGCATGGATTCGCTCACCGGCGACGTGACCAAGACCTTCATGCTGCACTATAACTTCCCGCCCTTCTCCGTGGGCGAAGTGAAGCCCGTCCGCGTGTCCCGCCGCGAAATCGGCCACGGCGCGCTGGCCGAAAAAGCCCTCAAGCCCATCATCCCCGCGGGCGACGGCTTCCCCTTCACCGTCCGCGTGGTGGCCGAAACGCTGGAATCCAACGGTTCCTCCTCGATGGCCGCGGTGTGCGGCGGCTGCCTGTCCCTCATGGACGCGGGCGTGCCGATTTCCGATCCGGTCGCCGGCGTGGCTATGGGCCTCATCAAGGAAGGCGACAACTTCATCGTGCTGACCGACATCCTCGGCGACGAAGATGCCCTCGGCGACATGGACTTCAAGATTGCCGGTACCGCCGAAGGCGTAACCGCCGTGCAGATGGACATCAAGATCACCGGCCTGACCACCGAGATCATGCGCAAGGCCATGCGTCAGGCGCATGAAGCCCGCCTGCATATCCTCGGCGAAATGAAGAAGGCCATCGACGGCCCCCGCGCCGAACTCTCCAAGTATGCCCCGCAACATGCCGAAGTCTTCGTGAACCCCGAAGTCATCCGCATGATCATCGGACCCGGCGGCAAGAACATCAAGGCGATCACCGCCGCCACCGGCGCTTCCGTGGACATCGAAGACAGCGGCCGCATCTCCATCTTCGCCCCCACAGCCGAATCCATGGAACAGGCCAAGGAACTGGTGCAGTACTATGACCAGCGCCCCGACCTCGGCAAGAACTACATGGGCAAGGTCCGCAAAGTGCTGGAAATCGGCGCCATTGTGGAAATCATGCCCAATGTCGAAGCCCTCGTGCACATTTCGCAGCTTGATACCAGCCGCGTGGCGCAGGCTTCCGACGTGGCCCACCTCGGCGAAGACATGCTGGTGAAGGTCATCGAAATCAACGGCGACCGCATCCGTGCCAGCCGCAAGGCCGTCCTCCTCGAAGAACAGGGCATCGAATGGAAGCCCGAGGACACCGCCCGCCCCGCCCGTGCTCCGCGCGGCGAAGGCGACCGCGATCATCGCGGTGACCGTGGGGATCGCGGCGAACGCCGCGAACGCCGTCCCCGCCGCGACTAACGAAACGAACTGAGGCCCGGCCTCGGATATCGCCGGGAAGGGTACCCCTTCCCGGTTTCCGAAAAGGAGGAAGAAGCATCATGTTTCTTCCTCCTTATTTTGATTCATGAGGGGGCACCTGTCCCCGCGTTCAAAAACCGGGGCATCTTGCCGGGATGAAAAAAGAAGCGGCACGTCCGCCCTCCCTTCCTGTACCCTGCGCCGAAACGAACGCGTTTCCAGCATCTTCTATATGAAAAACCATAATTGAATGGGGCGACGACACCACGTTCCGCCTCCGGCGTACTTTTAACGCCTCTGCCCGGTAAAAAGGACAAGAACGCTCTTGCTCTCGTCACCGTTGGCGGATATCATTTAATTCCAATTGATAGTCGACGGGGTGTTAACGTGTCTTTATCCGCAAGCCAGGCCAGTGCCACACAGAAGCTGCTGGATCATATCCGCAGTACACCCCAGAAAGACGACGCTCCCGCTTCTTTCGCCCCACCCCTCCAGAGTCCTCCGGTCGCGCCCCACCGTTCTTTGTTCGGCAAAGAGCGCTCGGTTGTGGGTATTGATGTCGGCAAGGGCAGGATCTGCCTTGTACAACGCCGCGCTGGAAGCACACCGATCCTTGAGGCCATTCAGAGCTTCAGCATCCCGGAAACCATGGACTGGGAAACACCGGGCCTCGCCGACAGGATACGCGAGGCGTTGAGCGCCTTCCTGCCTCATGGCGGACGCGACGCGGACATATGGGTCCGGCTCCCCGACGGGCAGGATGAGCTTCGCCATTACCGCATTCCCAAAGTCAGCCCTAAAGATCGCGACGCCATTGCCAAGATGACCGCGATCCGGGAAAAACCGTTCGACGAGGCCGAAAACATCTTCGACTATCGTGTGGACGCCGAAGTGCTGGACAAAGGCGTGCCCCGCCTCCCCGTCACAGCCATGATCGCCAACAAAGGCGCGGTCAACACCGTCAGGCATACGCTCGCCGCGGCCGGCGTTTCTCCGGCGGGCATCACCTCCGGGAACATCTACGCGCAAAACCTGTTCGCTTCGGGCTGGCTGTCCTCGCCGTGGGAACATTTCGCCTTCGCCGACATAGGAGAGGACTCCACTCGCATCGAGATCTTTTCCGGTACCAACATCGCGCTCAGCCGGACCATCAAAACCGGCCTGAGAAGCCTCGTCACGGCGTTGCAGGAATCCTACGGCGGCGGCCGCAAGAAAACGCCTCCGCCTCCAGTTGTGCCGCCCATGCCGCAGCACCTGCCGATGGAGGCGTTGGGCGGGGAGCTTGCCGGGCCTCACTCCGAACGGCAGCAGGCCGTTTCATCATTCACGTCGCCCTCGGACCCGTTCCCGTTGATCCTGCAGCCGGAATCCCTGCCGCTGGAGCTGTCCCTTCCACAGCTGTCCCCAATGGATATGGACATGGCTTCGGCACCTGTCGCGCCTTCCGTGCCCGCAGCGCCCCTATCCTCCCTCGCCGAAAAAATTCCGGACGATGGAATTTCCTATGAAGAAGGCCTGCACCTGCTCTGCGAAAACAGGCGCCGCACGCCCGAAGAAGAGGAACGCCTGCTTCTGCGCCTTTCCCAGCCTCTCGGGAGGTTGGCCAGGCAGCTGGAACGCACCGCCGACCACTTCCGCAACGCTATGGGAATGCCGAACATTCAGGGCGTCATTGTGTTCGCCCCCGGCGGCTGCATGGCGCTTGCGCTGAAAAAGTTCGAAACCACCCTCGGCCTCCCCTGCCGCCCGCTGCGCTTTGACGGGCAGACCACGCCCGGCGCGGCTACGGATCTGGAAAAGGCGCTGGCCAGATCCGCCGACGAAAGCCTGCTGCAATCCATCGGCCTGAGCCTCTCCGCCCCGGCGTATACGCCCAATGCGATCATGACCTACAAGGATCAGAAGAGCAGGGAACGGCAGATGCGGATCACGTTCCTTTCGATAGGGCTCACGACCGTCGTGCTCATGCTGCTTCTGGCCTTCTGCGGCAAACTGTACATGGGCTATCTGGACGAGAAAGCGCACAAGGCCGAGCTGGAAAGCCGGATTGCCTCGTGGCCCGTGCTCTACACGCCGGATCAACTCAGGAACAATCTGGCCGACACCCAGAAATGGCAGGTGCAGGCCCGGACACTGGCGAAACGCCGCATCGCCGCCGCGCTCATGACCGAACTCTCGACCTTCACCCCCGAGGCCATCCATATCACGGGTATGCGGGTTACGTTCAAGGACGTGAATCCCGGCAAGCAGGAAGCGCCGCGCGGCACAAAGAAACCATCCGAACCCGAAGAAAGCGCCGTCGCCGTGCTCACCGGAAGCGTGGTGGGCGACATGCTCCAGCGCGAGTCGCAGCTTGCGGAATTCCTCAGCCAGCTGGAGCACTCGCCGATGGTTCTGTCCCTGGTTGTGGAAAAGCAGCAGACGGATACGGAAATCCTCTCCTTCGTCGCAACGCTGAGGCTGGTGTAACATGCGTCTCCCGATCGTCCCGGCATGGTTCCCCCTCAGGGCCCTCGCGCTTCAGGGCGTGATGGCGCTGTGCGTGCTGCTGTTCTGCCTCGCCCCGCTCTGGTATGTTACGTGGAAGCTCGAAGCGGACATCAAAGAACTCGAAACCCGGATACAGGTGCAGGAAACCCTTCAGCCGCTCATGGAGGGGCTCAATGCCCGGCGCGAGGAAACCCGACGCCTTCTCGGAGCGACCAAAACCCTGCCGACGCCGGACACCCTGCCGCTCATCGTCACCTCGCTGCAGGAAATGGTCAGCCTGTCCGGGATGCAGAGCTCCCATTTCGTCCCCGCCGCCGAAACCGTCGTGGAAAAGAACCGCATCCGTCTGGACGGCACCCTTTCCGGCCCTCCCGACAATTTCCGGCGCCTTGTCCTCCTGCTGAGCGAACAGCCGTGGCTTTCCGGCATGGAATTTTTGAACGTCACCCCTTCCGGCGCGCTTCCCGCATACTCGCTGGGGATATGGGCCACGTTCACGCAACAGGCCAACACGCCGCGGCACTGATGAAGGGCTGATACGATGACGCTACGGGAAAAGATACTTTTGGCGGCCATGGGCGCCGCCGTCATGGGGGGAGGCATCCAGTTCGGCCTTTCGACGCTGCTGCCTTCCCCGGCGCCTTCCGGCACGGACAGCTCCCTGCAACAGGCCCGGGCCGTCGCCGGAGAGGTCACGGCGCGCCTGCAGGCCCTCCCGCTGTCGGACGGCCAGCGCTACATCCTCGCCTCATCGCTGCGCCCGGCCCCGCGCAACCCGTTCACCCTTCCGGCAAACGGGCTGCCGGACGCGCAGCAGGCGGCGTCCGCGAACGCCGCGGGCCTCGTCTATTCCGGCTATGTGCAGGCCGGAAAGGAAGCTCTCGCCATCATCGGCGGGCTGGAATACGGCGTGGGCGACACGCTCCCCAATACCGGCGACGTGATCCGGTTCATCGGTTCCGACGGCGTGCGCCTCTATTCGCCGTCGCGGAACGCCGAGTGGACCCTGCCCTACTCCGGGGACGACATATAAGCCGCGCCTCTCAACGAACAGCTTCGCCGCGCCCTTGCGGCGAGTGGAGAATACTATGCGACAACGGCCCGTTTCCATCCTTTGCCTCCTGGCCTTGTTCTGTCTGCTCGCGGCCTGCTCCCCCAAGCAAGACAAAAAGCAGGAGTTCATGGATCACTGGAAGCAGCTCTCGCAGGATTCGCAGGGCTATTCGCCCGCACCCTCCGATCTGCGCCCCGAGCCCCGCGTGATCATGCGCCACACGGAAAAACAGGAACAGGCCGCGTCCCGTCCCCTGCCCACCATTCCCGTCACCCTCAAGCTCCACAACGTGGATGTGGGCGTCGCCCTGCGCAGCCTCGCGGCCGCCGCCGGGGTCAACGTCATGCTCAGCCCCGGCGTGAGCGGGACGGTCAGCCTCAATGTCCAGAAATCCCCGTGGCGGGACGTGTTCCAAGGACTGCTGCGAGCCAACGGCCTGCAATACCGCTGGCAGGGCAACATCCTGCAAGTCTTGACCGCCGTGGAAAAACAGAAGGAAATCAACCTCCAGACGCTCGACAACCAGCTTGCCCAGCAGGAGCTCATCTCCCGCCAGAACTCGCCGCTCACCGTCAGCGTGGTCAGCGTGCGCTATGCCGAAGCCGCGGCCCTGCAGCAGAGCCTCACCAAATTCCTTACCGCCGCCAACGGGCAAGGCGGGCAGGCCGCCGTCATCGAAGTGGACGAACACAGCAACGCCCTGATCATACAGGCCACGGAACAGGATCAGCAGCGCATCATCCGGCTTGTGGACAACCTCGACCGCCCGCGTCCGCAGGTCCACCTCAAGGCCTACATCGTGGAAGCCACCAAGGAAACCGCCCGCGAACTCGGCGTGCAGTGGGGCGGCGTCTGGCGTTCCGGTTCCTTCAACAACGGCAACCACGCGTGGATCGGCTCCGGCGCGTCCGGCACGCAGGGGCAGGACCCCGTCACCGGCGGCCTGACCGGAACGCACGGCTCCGGCCTCGGCGGCGCGCCTTTCGGCCTCGACTATTCCGGCATCGCCTCCAACGACATGGGCTCCCTCGGCTTCCTGTTCGGCAAGGTCGGCGGCAGTATGCTCGAAGTCCAGCTCAACCTCATGGAAAAGGACGGCAACATCAACATCCTGTCCTCGCCCTCCATCACCACGCTGGACAACAAGATGGCCTACACCGAGAACGGCGAAAAGGTCCCCTATGTTTCCACAAGCAACATGGGCGACCGCGAGGTCAAGTTCGAAGACGCGGTCCTGCGCCTCGAGATGACGCCCAACGTCATCGACGGCGACAACCTCAAGCTCAAAGTGCTGGTCAAGAAGGACGAAGTGGACACCTCCCGTTCCGTGGACGGCAATCCCTTCATCATCAAGAAGCAGACCGAAACGACCCTCATCATGCGCAACGGCGAAACCGTGGTCATCTCCGGCCTGACCAAGGAAAAGGGGACGGACATCAACGCGGGCGTTCCCGGGCTCAAGGACATCCCCGGCGGCAAGTACGTCTTCGGCCACGAGAGCAAGGGCAAGACGATGGAGGAAGTGCTTATCTTCATCACGCCGGAAATCCTGCCCACGCGGGAACTGCCGCCGCTCCCGTCCGCGCCTTCCATGAGCGAAAGCCCTTCGCTCCGGAACGGGGCGCTTCCCGCGCCCTCGGCCGGGGCCGCGAGGAGATAGCCCATGCATACACGAATGAGACTCGGCGAGCTGCTGCTGGCCTCCGGCCTGCTCAGCGCCGACCAGCTTGAAGCAGCCCTCCAAGGCCAGCGCAGCAGCGGCATGAAGCTCGGCGAGTACCTGATCAAACAGGGCATCTGCCGCGAGAGCGACGTCGTGGACGCCGTGTGCCGCCAAACCGGCATCGAACGCTACACGCCCTCCCGCTTCCCGCTGAACCTGTCCCTCTCCGACCGCCTGCCCGCCGACGTGGCGCAGCGCACCAATGCCGTCCCCCTGCTCATCCGCGGGGATGTGCTGGTCGTGGCGATGATGGACCCGCTGGATATCGACGCGCTGGACCGCATTGAAATCGTCACGGACCGCGAA
Organism: Bilophila sp. 4_1_30; assembly: GCF_000224655.1. Taxonomy (NCBI): domain Bacteria; kingdom Pseudomonadati; phylum Thermodesulfobacteriota; class Desulfovibrionia; order Desulfovibrionales; family Desulfovibrionaceae; genus Bilophila; species Bilophila sp. 4_1_30. The sequence continues at coordinate 78,742 of NZ_JH114237.1, read as the reverse complement.
GTGGAGCCGGTCATGTGCCTCCGGCAGGAGTTCACCCAGCTCTACGCCGCGCTGTACGGCCATTTCAACACGATGGACGGGGTGATGGAGAGCTTTACCGCTCTGCCCGATCAGCCCGTGGCGTCCGACGACCTGCTCATCGCCAGTGAAACGCCCAAAGACGAGCTCGGCCAGCCCGACGAAGCCCCGGTGGTCCGCCTCGTCAACTCCATCCTGACGCAGGCGGTGCGCGAATCGGCGAGCGACATCCACATCAGCCCGGAAAAGGATTCCATCCAGATCCGTTTCCGCATCGACGGCAAGCTCCGCAAAACGCCTTCGCCCCCGAAAAGCGTCGGGGCCTCCATCGTCTCGCGCATCAAGATTTTGGCGAATATGGACATCTCCATTACCCGCGTGCCGCAGGACGGGCGCTTCACCATGATGGTGGACCGCCGGGAAATCAACGTCCGCGTCTCCACCCTGCCGACCATCTACGGCGAAAACGTGGTCATGCGTCTGCTCGACATGAGTACCAACCACGTCTACACGCTGGACAAGCTCGGTATGAGCGACAAGGACTGCAAGACCATTTCCCAAACGATCGAAAGGCCCTACGGCATGATCCTGTCCACCGGCCCCACCGGGAGCGGCAAGAGCACAAGCCTCTATTCCATCCTCCAGCTTCTCAACAAGCCGGACGTGAACGCCATCACGCTTGAAGATCCCGTCGAATACCGCATTGACGGCATCCGGCAGGTACAGCTCAACGTCCGGGCGGGCATGACCTTCGCCTCCGGCCTGCGCTCCATCCTGCGCCAGGACCCGGACGTGATTATGGTGGGCGAAATCCGCGACAGCGAAACTGCGCAGATCGCCGTGCAGGCGGCCCTCACCGGGCACCTCGTGCTGTCCACCCTGCACACCAACGACGCGCCCGGCGCGGTTTCCCGGCTCATGGAAATGCACATCGAGCCTTATCTCGTCGCTTCCGTGCTCCTCTGCTCGTTTGCCCAGCGCCTTGTCCGCAAAGTGTGCCCCCATTGCGCCGAGCCCTATGATCCGCCCCGCGCCCTGCTCGGGCTTTTCGGGATCAAGGACGCGGAAGGGGCAACCTTCCGGCGCGGGAAAGGCTGCTACCACTGCGGGAACACGGGCTATTTGGGCCGGATCGGTATTTTCGAAGTGATGCCCGTGACGCCGGAAATCCAGGAAGCCATTGTCCGCCGGGCCCACGCGCAGGAGATTTCCGCCATCGCCCAGCGGCAGGGCGTCATGAACACCCTCGCTCAGGACGCGGCCCGCAAGGTCCGCGCCGGGATCACCACCGTCGAGGAAGCCCTCCGCGCCGCTATGGTGTAGGGGGACCGGAAGAGAGCATCGGGGGAGGGAAACCTTTCTGAAGAAGGGTTTCCCCTCCCCCCGTCCCCCTCCCTTCCCAAGACTTTCGACTGGTGGGGAGGCCGCACGGAGGGAGTCCCTGTCGGGCGAATATTGAAAAAGGATACTCATGGCGGACCAAAAACATACGTATGCCTACCGGGCGATCAATGACGAAGGCGTGACGCTCACCGGCGATATTGAGGCCGAAAGCGCGGAACAGGCGCGTCAGGCGCTGCTTGGCCGCGGCCTCATGCCGACCGAGGTTACCCGTCGGGACGGCCCCTTGAAGAGCAAACGCTTCCAAAAATTCTTCCAGAAGCCGGTCACCTACAAACAGATCATCCTGTTCAGCAAACAGTTCCGCACGTTGTTCAACGCAGGCGTCTCCATCACGCAGCTTTTGGGCATCCTCCAGACGCAGACGGAAAACCCCACGCTCAAAGCCGCCACGGCGGACATCGCGCAGCAGGTAAGCACGGGCGGTACGCTGTATAACGCGTTCCGGTCGCATCCGGATATTTTCTCCCCGCTCTACTGCTCCATGATCCGGGCTGGCGAATTCAGCGGCTCGATGGGCGACGTGCTGGATCGCCTCACGTACCTGCTGGAGCACGAAAACAAGATCCGCAACGACGTGAAATCGGCCCTGCGTTATCCCAAAATCGTGCTGATCACGCTGGCCGGAGCCTTTTTCTTCCTCCTCAACTGGGTGGTCCCGAGCTTCGCCAAGCTGTTCGTCAACGCCAAAATCGAACTGCCGTGGCCGACGCGCATGGCCCTTGCCATGAATACCGCGCTGTCCGACTACTGGTACCTGCTGCTGGCGGCTGCCGTCGGCATGTTCTTCGGGGTGCGTTGGTGGATACGGACAAGCCGGGGCCGCTACCTGTGGGCCCGGACGCTGCTCACCCTCCCTCTCGTCGGCAAGGTCGTCCAGATGTCGATCATGGCCCGCTTTGCCGCCATCTTTTCCATCCTCCAGCGCAGCGGCGTCAGTATCCTCGATTCATTGGATATTCTTTCAGAGACCATCAACAATGCCGCACTGGAGCGGGAATTCTCCACCATCAAGGAAAAACTCCGATCAGGCCAAGGCATCGCGGAACCGCTCAGCACCGCACGCTATTTCACGCCGCTGACCATCAACATGGTCGCCGTCGGCGAAGGCGCCGGCAATCTCGAGACCATGCTTGAGGACCTCGCCGCCCACTATGACGAAGAGGTCGAGTACGCCGTGGGTGAAATGACCGAAGCCATCGGCCCCATCCTCATCGTCGTTCTCGCCGCCGTCGTCGGCTTCTTCGCCCTCGCCATCTTCATGCCCATGTGGGACATGACCAAGCTGGCATCCGGCGGGCGTTAAGGCCGGATAAAGAAACCAAAGGAAGGCCCCTTTCACAGGACAGGGCCTTCCCTCCTTTCAACGGCTTTTCTCTTTATGGAGCCCTTTTTTCTTTTTCTGTGGCTAGGATTCCATTATGCCGTTGCCCCCGCACGCTTCTGTCGGCGAACCGGGGGACGGAAACCTCCGCATGGGGCATCACACTCCACCGATCTTCATTAGCCGTTACGAAAGTCCTCACCGCCCCCTCCAATATTCTTTTCCGCCCATACCCCTCTCCAAAAAAAGGGTTTATTGCGGAAAGGAATATTGCTATACCTGCGGGGAGCGGGCATTGGCCCACGGGGGGGAGATGAACACATCCATTCCATGCTACGGCATCATTCCAGCGCGTTACGATTCTTCGCGTTTTCCGGGAAAACCGCTTGCCGATATTTGGGGACGCCCCATGTTCTGGCATGTCTACGCCCACGCGAAACGAGCTTCGGTGCTCAGGAACATCGTACTCGCCACGGACGACGAGCGCATTGCGGAAGCCGCCCTTGAATGGGAAATCCCCTGCGTCATGACCCGCCGCGACCACGCCAGCGGAACGGATCGGGTTTTCGAGGCCGCTTCAAAGCTCGGCGTCGAGCCCCACGCCGTCATCGTGAACATACAGGGCGACGAGCCCGCGCTGGACCCCGCCGTCATCGAGCAGCTCGTAAGGCCTTTCCTTGACGGAACGGTACAGGTGAGTACCCTCGCCACGCCGATTTCGCCGGAACGTGCGGCTTCCCCCAATCAGGTGAAGGTCGTGACGGCGGCCAACGGCGACGCGCTGTATTTTTCCCGCTCGCGCATCCCTTTCGACCGCGAGGGCGGGGACGGTGAAATTTTGGGGCACATCGGCCTGTATGCATTCCGCATGGGGGCGCTGGAACGGTTCGTCAGCCTGCCGCAGTCTCCGCTGGAAAAGCGGGAAAAACTGGAGCAGCTGCGCTTTTTGGAAAACGGCGTCCCGATCCGCGTGGTCCGCGTGGAAGGCTACGAAGCCCACGGCGTGGACACGCCGGAAGATCTGGAAACCATCCGCGAACTGCTCGCGGAGCACACCTGCAAAAGCTGCGTCCGTTAATACGGGTGCATACGCGACTTTGACAAATGCAACGGCGGGACTGCCGCCACGCTTCAACATAACGGAGACGGAATGAAGGCGCTATTGGCTCTTGAAGACGGTTTTGTACTTGAAGGACGTTCCTTTACCGGCCCCTGCGAGGGCGGCGGGGAAGTCATTTTCAACACCGGCATGACCGGGTATCAGGAGATCCTTACCGATCCCTCCTATTACGGCCAGATGGTGTGCATGACGTGGCCCCTGATCGGCAACTACGGGATCAGTGCCGAAGACATGGAGTCCGGCAAGGTCCACGCCGCGGCCCTCATCGTCAAGGAGTGCTGCAAGACGCCCTCCAACTGGCGCTCCGTGTGTTCCCTGCCCGACTTTCTGCAACAGCACGGCGTCCCCGGCATCGAGGGCATCGACACCCGCGCCCTGACCCGCCACCTGCGTATGCACGGAGCCATGCGCGGCATGGTTTCCACCTCCATCACCGATCCCGCCGAACTCGTCATGCAGGCGAAGTCCCTGCCTTCGATGGAAGGCCAGAACCTCGTCACCCGCGTGATGCCCGCTACGCCGTGGAAGTGGACCGGCAACGGCGGCGTCCCCGCCGAACTCAACGCCGACGGCTCCTACAACTGGCCGGGCGAAGGCCCGCGCCTCGTCGCCTACGACTTCGGCATCAAGTGGAACATCCTGCGCCTTCTGACCGAGCAGGGCTTCGACGTGCTGGTCGTTCCGCCGTCCTTCACCGCCGAACAGGTCAAGGCCAGCGGCGCTCAGGCCGTGTTCCTGTCCAACGGCCCCGGCGACCCGGCGACCCTCACCGACGAAATCGTGACCATCAAGAAGCTTGTCGAAAGCTATCCCGTGGCGGGCATCTGCCTCGGCCATCAGCTTCTCGGCCACGCTCTGGGCGGCACGACCCGCAAGCTGAAATTCGGCCACCACGGCTGTAACCACCCGGTTAAAGACCTCTCTACCGGGCATGTGGAAATCTCTTCCCAGAACCACGGTTTCTGTGTGGATATCGACAACGTTTCCGATGTGGTCGTCACGCACGTAAACCTGAACGACGGCACGCTGGAAGGTTTTGCCCACAAGACCAAGCCCATCCTCGCCGTGCAGCACCACCCCGAGGCCTGCCCCGGCCCCATCGACAGCCAGTATTTCTTCGCCCGCTTCCGCGGCATGGTCCGCGACGCGGTAGGGTTCTAGGGTTTTTATTGGGGAGGAGGAGAACTTTTCTGGAGAAGGGGGGAGTACCCCACGGTTCCCTCTCCCTTCCCCAAACCTGCCAATACGGCTCGTCCTCCCTCCTCTCCCAAAACTTTTGGCCTTATTGAATCTCTGTTGAGCGGATTTCCCTGCATATCCAGACGCCTGAGCGGTCTCGTTCAGGCGTTTTCCTCAAACGGAAGGCTCTCTTCCTCCGCTGGAACGAACTCCCTCCGCACAGCCTCCCCCACCAGCCCAACTGTTTGGGAAGATGAGGGATGGGGGTCCGGGGGAGGGAAGAAGGCGCCCTTTTCAAGTTTTTTCTTCTCCCTCCCCCGGTTATCTCACAAAGGAATTTCCCATGAGCAAACGAACCCTTGGCGTCGTCTTTTTCCCGGCGTTCGACTGGGCGATCAGCCCGACGCATCCGGAACGTGAAGAGCGCCTGCTGTATACGCAGGATCAGCTCCGCGAGGAGGGGTTGTTCGACCTTCCGGGCATTACCGAGTACAAACCCGGCGTGGCCACGTATGAAGATATCGAGCGGGTGCACTTCTGCCTGCCGGACGTCGGGCGCGTGTGCTCCGCATCGCACCTCGCCTCGGCGGGAGGCGCCATCCGGGCCGGGGAACTCGTGCTTTCCGGGGAACGCGAGCAGGCCTTCGCCTTGGTGCGGCCTCCGGGACATCACGCCATGCGCGTCACCCACGGCAACCGCGGCTTCTGCAACGTGAACATGGAAGCCGTGATGATCGAAAACCTGCGCCGCCGCTTCGGGCCGCTGCGTGTGGCCATCGTCGATACCGACTGCCATCATGGAGACGGTACGCAGGACATCTATTGGAACGATCCTGATACGCTGTTCATTTCGATGCATCAGGACGGCAGGACGCTGTATCCCGGCACGGGGTTTCTGCCGGAATGCGGCGGCCCCGGCGCGCTCGGACGGACGGTGAACATCCCTCTCCCGCCCGGAACCGGAGACGAAGGTTACTTATACGTCACAAAAAACGTGGTGCTGCCGTTATTGGAGGCGTTCAAACCCGACCTGGTGATCAACTCGGCGGGGCAAGACAACCACTACACCGATCCCCTCACCAATATGCAGCTTTCCGCGCACGGCTACGCCGCCATGAACGCGCTCCTCAACCCGCATATAGCCGTACTTGAGGGCGGTTACTCCATCCGCGGCGCCCTGCCCTACGTCAACCTCGGCATCTGCCTCGCGTTGGCGGGCCTGCCGTTCGAACACGTCCATGAGCCGGATCACGACGCCAAGGCGCTCAAGCAGCGCCCGCAAGTCACGGAATACATTTCGCGCCTCTGTGACGATGTTCTGAATCAGTACCACAACCCGCCGTCCCGCCCCTCCGAAGGCCATCGTGACGGCGAGTGGTGGCGGCGCGAACGGGACATCTATTACGACACCGACGGCCTCAGCGAACACCAGAATGAAGGCATACGGCTCTGCCCCGATTGCCCCGGACTGACCTGCATCGAAACATCGTCGGATCGCGTCGATAAAAGCCTGTGCCTGCTTTTGCCTCGCAACGCCTGCCCGCATTGCCGGGAGCTTGCTCATCGCCTCGTGGAAACGACCGGTAAAAAATCAGGCCGCTACGCGCACGTCTTGTGCATCGGCGGCCAATAAACGCAAAAAGAGCCTCCCCTTCTTCGAAAATGGGAGGCTCTCTCTTATTATATGCTAATCGCAAAAAGGTTCTTCAAAGTCGATTGCGTATATCCCATTGTTCGCTTCATTCATCGCCGTGACCTTGTTGCTCACGTAGGTGACTTTCCAATCCGTGCCATAGCCCGCCGCGTCATCATCCTTACCAAAAGCTTCTATCTTCGCAGCGTTCAACGCATCGCTGCACGTCTTGCCGCCGCCAAGCAACTCTTTGGAAAATTTCATATTATACCGGGCAATAGCCTCGGCAGCAACAGCAGCGGCGGCTTTGTCTGCCGCCTCTTTTTGCAGATCATAGTATTTCGGCACCGCGACCGCGGCGAGAATGCCCAAAATGACCAGTACCGAAATAATTTCAATAAGCGTAAATCCCAACTGCCCTTTCTTAGTTTTTTGCATACATTTCCCTCAACATACAACGATATGAATAATGAAACAAAGAAAGGCGTATCAATAATACCTATACATTATTTTGTCTATATCAGTTGAGAAAAATAGATTAATGCATATTTATCAGTTCAAAAGAGTTCATCTTTAATCGTGCATCCACGATGGGAAAGCCAAAACGCATTCTCTTTTCCATTATACTTTATCGATTACACAAAGTTCTTTTTAAAAAGGGAAAACGGTTCATAGCCTCTTGGTAAAAACCATCCATATTGATGCGCCAGGCAACAGATTTATATTTATAGATGAATAATTATTAGTTTTTTTCTGGTATTCCTTCTGCGAGAAGGACCTCTCTCCACGGGGAAACCCCATTTCCCCTGTCACATGGCCTTTGAAACGCTCAGACCTAAACGGGTCAGGCGCAACAACACGCAGTAAAGCCAAAGCCACCAATACTCTCCATTGAGCTTACCTTGCTGTGATGCCGCCGCACATAGGGGGAATGTCCTATGCCCTTTCAAAGAGAAGCCCCATGACTCCTCGGCGAAAGAGTAAAGGCCCCGCGACACATCTCCACTCCCGAACTCGGGACGAAAACAAGACCGGCTTCTCCATATTTCACTCAGAGCCGCACACGGCTGTCTAACCGGGTGGGCAGATGGCGCGGCATGGTGTACAACAAGGAACAATCATGTAACCGCAAAGAGGAAGCCATGCCCGTCGTCAATCATTCGTCCTACAATTCTCCCATATGGTTGCGGAATGGTCACTTACAGACCATCTGGCCCGTGCTGTTCCGCAATCCTCCCTTGCCTTCTCTCTGGCGCGAACGCCTTGAGACCCCGGACGGCGACTTCATCGACATAGATCATATCCCCGCCTGCGCGGGCATCCGTTCCGGGCGTGTGGCCATTTTGTCGCACGGCCTCGAAGGAAACAGCACACGCCGGTATATGCTTGGCATGGCCGAAGCGCTCAACCGCCGAGGATGGGATGTGGTGGCCCGGAATTTCAGGGGTTGCTCCGGCGAAATGAACCACACGCTTCAGCTCTACCACGGCGGGGAAACGAACGATCTGCACCTTGTCGTGCAGTACTGCATCTCCCTCGGCTACGGGAGCATCGTACTTGTGGGGTTCAGCATGGGCGGCAATCAAACGCTCAAGTATCTCGGGGAGCGCGACCGGGCTATCCCTTCACAAGTAAGCGCCGCCGTCGCCGTTTCCGTCCCGTGCGACATGGAAGGCGCGGCGGAAGTCCTTTCGCTGCCCTCCCGGGCTCCGTACATGGCCTATTTTCTGCGGACGCTGCGGCGGAAGGTCGAAGAAAAACATTCCCGCTTTCCCGATCGCATCGATATCGACGGGCTCGACCGCATCCGTACGTTCAGCGAATTCGACGATCGCTATACCGCCCCGCTGCACGGCTTCGATTCCGCACGCCATTATTGGCGGGAAAGCGGCTGCCTGCGTTTTCTGGAGCATATTGATGTGCCTTTTCTTCTGATCAATGCCTCGGACGACCCGTTCCTTTCGCCGGATTGCTATCCGAGCCGCATTGCGGAAGCGAATGCGGCCATGACGCTGGAAATGCCCCCTTGGGGCGGGCACGTCGGCTTCGTCACGCCGGGACAGGAACTCTATTGGTCCGAGAAGCGTGCGGCGGATTTTCTGGAATATATTTGTGGGAGCGTCCATGAAGTCATACAGTAACGCATCAGGCATCCCTCCAGCGGTACGGAGCGTGTTCTCCGCTCCGCCGCAAACCAAAGAAAAGGCCCTTTCGTAAGAAAGGGCCTTTTCTTTTATGCTCATCCACCGCGGCAGAGAGCCTTCCGGAGCTGTTGCAGAAAATCATGCCGAGGGATACATTCCGCGCCGTAACGCATGATGTGGTCCGTTGCCATCTGGCAATCGACCAATTGGCAATGCCGCGCTTTCAGCCATTCCATCAGGCTGACCAGCGCCAGCTTGGACGCATGGGGGCGCAGGTGGAACATGGATTCCCCGAAAAACGCCCTCCCGAGCCCGACGCCGTACAGGCCGCCCACGAGCGTATTTCCGGCCGCATCATGCTCCCACACTTCAACGGAATGGGCAAAACCCAGTTCGTGCAGGCTGGCGTAGGCATCCACCATTTCGGGCATGATCCACGTCCCGTCCTGATCCGGGCGCGGCGTAGCCGCGCATCCCGTCATGACGTCGCAAAAGGCCTGATTGACGGTCACGGAAAAGCCGCACTTGCGTATTTCCTTACGGACGGTATGCGGGATACGGAATTTTTCAGGAAACAGGACGCACCGGGGATCGGGGGACCACCAGAGCAAAGGCTGGCCTTCCCCGTACCACGGGAAAATCCCGGCGCCGTAGGCCGCCAGCAAACGGCGGACGCTCAGGTCGCCGCCGACCGCCACAAGGCCTTCGGGATCGGCCCCTTCCGGATCAGGAAACAGTTCCGGGTAATCGGGATGCAAGCGGTATATCATACGCCGCGCTCCCGCAGGGGAAGATACCCCGTATATGGGAAGGGGGACCTTAGCCTTCTGTCGGCTTTCAACATCAATGTGTAACTCAGCTCCGGGGAAGTTTTCATGCTCCTGACCGTATCTCTCCTCTGCATCGTCACCTTTATTGCCGGCCTCATCGACAGCATCGCCGGGGGCGGCGGGCTGCTCAGGCTGCCCGCCGTCCTGATCGCGGGTTTTTCGCCGCAACAGGCCCTCGGCACCAACAAGTTCGTCGGCGCGATAGGCACGGGCGCGGCCATGCTCAACTTCGCCCGCAAGGGGCTCATCCTGTGGAAGCTGGCATTCATCGGCATCCCCTGCGCTCTGCTCGGCTCGGCGGCAGGCAGCAAGTGCATCCTCGCCTTCGATCCCCAGACTGCCGGGAAAATCCTGATCGCCCTGCTCCCCGTAGCGGCCATGATAACCCTGATCCCCCGGCGCTCCAAGTCGTGCAAGGACAGTTTCACCTCAAAAGACGTCTACCTGCTGACCCCGCTCATCTGTTTCAGCGTCGGTTTTTACGACGGCTTTTTCGGACCCGGCGCGGGCAGTTTCTTCATCATCGCCTTCAACGTCTGTCTGCGCATGAATCTCATTCAGGCTTCCGCGCTGACCAAAGTCTTCAACCTCTCCTCGAACCTCGGGTCGCTGTTCGTCTTCCTGTATCACGGCGACGTGCTTTTTCTCTACGCCATCCCCATGACCGTGGCCGACGTGCTCGGCAACCTCGCCGGCAGCCAGCTCGCCATCCGTACCGGCCCGACCATCGTTCGCCGCTTTCTGCTCCTCTCGCTTGTCATTTTGTTCGTTTCCCTTATTTGGAAGTATTATTTCGCAGGGTAGGAGGAATGAGGGAATTGGAGGGGGGAAGAGGGGACTTT
>NZ_JH114237.1:63272-67838 GCF_000224655.1 Bilophila sp. 4_1_30 | reverse complement strand
CAACTGGTGGGGAGGCTGCACGAGAGGAGTTCGTTCCACTCCAGTGCTGTAAGAAAGAGAGAAAAACAAGCAAGGGAGCCTGAACAAAAAATGTTCAGGCTCCCTTCTTTCGTATATGAAACACGGCTAGGATCGTACTGTCCATCTGTCCCATACTCCCTTTTCATCTACAGGGAACGCGGGAAACAGGGATTCGATGAACACGAAAGCCTTTGGAAGGGGTGGGTTTGGAGGAAGGTTTTCCCCTCCCTTTTTCCCAATCTTCGCCCTATTTTTCTTCAAACCTCAATACCAGCTTGTCGCCGCCCTCTTCGGGCGCGTCCACAATGACCGTGCCGCCCTTGACGAGGCGGCCGAAAAGGACTTCCCCGGCCAACGGATCTTCCAGCGCTTCGCGGAGAAGACGCTGCAAGGGACGCGCGCCGAGCTTGGCGTCATAGCCTTCCTTGGCCAGCCAGCTCCGGGCTTCGGGCGTCAGGGTCAGGTTGACCTTCTTGTCGGCAAGCCCCTTGCCCATTTCGGCAATGCACTTGTCCACAATCATACCCATCAGATCGGGCGTCAGGGCATTGAACGGCACCAACGCATCCAACCGATTGCGGAATTCAGGGCTGAACATCGCCTCCACGGCCTTGCGGCCGCGCTGCGCCGCGCTCTGGGCCACCTTGCCCGCAGGGGCCTCAATGAAGCCCATCGGCGAGGCATCCATATCCCGGACGCCCGCATTGGAGGTCATGATCAGGACCACGTTCTTGAAGTCGGCCTTGCGGCCCGTGTTGTCCGTCAGCGTCCCGTAGTCCATCACCTGCAACAGCACGTTGAAGATGTCGGGGTGCGCCTTTTCGATTTCGTCCATCAGCACCACGGCATAGGGCGTCTTGCGCACGGCCTCGGTCAACAGGCCGCCCTGATCAAAACCCACGTAGCCTGGAGGCGCGCCGATAAGCCGCGATACGGCATGTTTTTCCATGTACTCGCTCATGTCGAAACGCAGGAAGGCGACGCCCATGCGCTCGGCAAGCTGCTTGGCGAGTTCCGTCTTGCCGACCCCGGTGGGTCCATAGAAGAGGAACGAACCGGCGGGACGATCCGTCCTGCCGAGCCCGGCCCGCGAACGCAGGATGGCACGGGTCACGATATCCACCGCTTCATCCTGACCAAACAGCACGGACCCGAGGTCATCCTTGAGCGTCTTCAGGCGGTCGCGTTCCTTGCCCGATACGGTGCGGGCGGGAATCCCGGCCATACGGGCCACAATACGCTCCACGTCCTGACGCGAAACCGACGAGCCGGACTTGAAGCCCGGACGCAGCCGCACGGAAGCCCCGGCCTCATCCATGACGTCGATGGCCTTGTCAGGCAGCAGGCGATCCTGCACATGGCGGGCGGAAAGCTCCACCGCCGCCCGCAGGGACGACGAGGAGTAACGCACTTTATGGTGCTTCTCATAGTGGGGCTGGAGGCCCTTGAGAATATCCACGCACTCGTCCAGCGAAGGCTCCTTGATATCCACTTTCTGAAAACGCCGGGCAAGCGCGCGGTCCTTTTCAAAGTGGTTGCGGAACTCGTCGTAGGTCGTCGAGCCGATGCAGCGGAGCTTGCCTTCGGCAAGGATGGGCTTCAACAGGTTGGAAGCGTCCATCGAGCCGCCGCTGGTGGAACCGGCACCCACAATAGTATGGATTTCGTCAATAAACAGGATCGCGCCGGGGATCTTCTGCAACGCTCCGACCACGGCCTTGATGCGGCCTTCGAAGTCGCCGCGGTAACGCGCCCCGGCGAGCACGGCCCCGAGATCAAGGGAGTATATCTTCGTCTCCTTGAACTCCGGCGGCACATTGCCGCTGACGATGCGCAGGGCCAGACCTTCCGCAATGGCGGTCTTCCCGGTCCCGGGATCGCCCACGTACAACGGATTGTTCTTACGGCGCCGGGCGAGGATTTCGATGGAGCGCGACAGCTCCATCTCGCGTCCGACCAGCGGATCGAGCTTTCCTTCGCGGGCGCGGGCCGTCAGGTCCACGGTGTAACGGGCCAAGGCGTCCTTGGCCGATTCGGCACCGCCTTCGCCCTCTCCCGATTCCGAGGAAGATTCGTCCTGCCCCTCTTCGTCGTTGTGGGAGATGCTCTCCAACACGGCAAGCCGGGTGATGCCCTGCTTTTTCAGGCAGTAGGCAGCCCACGAGTATTCCTCTTCCTCAAGGATGGCGGCGAGTACGTCGCCGACCTCAACACCGATGTCCTCGTCCCGTCCCGCGCTTTTGACGTGCGCCAGCGCGCTGTCCAGCACACGCTGGACGGCAAGCGTCTGGTAAACGTCTTTGGTGGGCTCGTCGAGGCTCTCCATATAGGTCTTGAAAAAATGATCGAGTGCCTGCCGCAGCACGGGGGCACTCCCGCCGCACCGTTCGATGAGCTTCCTTCCGGAAGGCTCGGATGCGATGCCGTAAAGGACATGCTCCAGCGTCAGGTATTCATGCCGACGCCGTTTCAGCTCCTCCACCGCAAGGCCTAATGCTTTCTGCAATTTCTTGCCAATCATGCGCCAACCTCCTCAAGCGTGCAACGCAGGGGGTAGCCTGCCTCTCTCGCAAGGAAATGAGTTTTATCTACTTTGGTTTCGGCGATTTCATGAGGATAGACCCCGGCAATGCCTTTTCCGCGCTTGTGCACGGCCAGCATGATGTTCGTGGCCTGATCCGCCGTCTTATGAAAAACGGTCATCAGGATATTCACGACGAACTCCATGGTCGTATAGTCATCATTGTGAAGCAGGACCTGATACATTTTCGGTTCTGCCACCTCTACGTCCATGATGACGTCCGGCTGGCCGCCCGGGGCCGCGTGAAAGGGAATCTGGCTCATGGTTCAATCGTCCTTTTGAATAAAGAATAATTCCTGATAACGCGTTCGCAAGGGCCGCGCAAGAGCAACGGGAGAGCGTCATGCATTTTTTCCCCGCACGCCAAAACCGGCCCGTGGAGAATCCACACCTAACCGACTTGAGGCCCTTTCCGCTTCCGCCGTCAGTTCTTGCGGCGGAACAGCCTGTCCTGCAACTCCACGACCGTGGCGATTCCGTCGCCCTCGCCCTGCGAAGGGAAAAGAATCGGCTTGTAGCCGAGCCTGCGCGCCTGCGAAAGCCGGATATCGTGCGCGGCCACAGGGCGGATCTGACCGTTAAGGTCCACTTCGCCCCACAACACGGCCCGCTCGGGAAGCGGCACGTCGTAGAAGGACGACAACATCGCCGCCACGAGCGCGAGGTCCATGCCCGGCTCCTGAATCTTCATGCCACCGCCGACCTTGGCATAAATGTCGACCTGACCGAAGTTCAGGCGCAGGCGTTTTTCCAATACAGCCAAGATAAGATGCAATCGGTTGACGTCAAATCCCAGCCCCGTGCGCCGGGGGATCGACAAGTAGCTGCGCGTGACCAGCGCCTGCACTTCCACGGCCAGCGGCCTTTGCCCGTCCACGGCCATAACCACCGCCGTCCCGCTGAGGCTCGCGTCGCGCGCGCCCAAAAAATAGGTTGCGGGGTCCTCAACGACTTCCAGCCCCTGCCGGACCATCTGAAAGACCAGTAGTTCCTGATTCGGCCCGAAACGGTTCTTCAACACGCGCAGGAGCCGGAACATCTGGCGCCGATCGCCTTCCAGCGAAATGACCGTATCGACCATGTGCTCAAGCAGCCTCGGCCCGGCGAGCGCGCCGTCCTTCGTGACATGGCCCACCAAAACGACGGTCGTGGTGCCGCGCTTGCAGGCGTCGACGATCTCCGTCGCCACGGCCCGGACCTGACTCACGTTGCCGGGCAGACCTTCCGCGCTTTCCGACGTAAACGTCTGCACGGAGTCCACGATAAGCAGATCAGGTGCACCGTCGCCCTCAAGCAACGGCAGTACGTCCTCGACCCGTGACGTGGACAGTGCCAGCAAGTTGTCATGCAGCATTCCCAGACGGTTGGCGCGATCCTTGATCTGCGGCAACGATTCTTCGCCGCTCGCGTACAGAACCAGCTTGCCCGAAGCGGCCACGGCCCCGGCCATCTGCAACAGAAGCGTGGACTTGCCGATGCCCGGCTCACCGCCCATGAGCAGGGCGCTTCCCGGAACAAGGCCCCTGCCGAGCACGCGGTCCAGCGCATCAAGCCCCGTGCCGAACGGCTCGTGGCCGTGATCCTCGACATGGGCCAGAGGCATGGCCTTCACCGAGCCGAGGCTCCCTATCGGGCGCTTCCGTGCGCCCTCGACGGGCGCGGCCACCAGTTCCAGCGAATTCCAAGCCTTACACACGAGGCACTGTCCCCGCCACAGCGGCGACTTTGCCCCGCATTCCGCACACACATATGTTTCTTTGATCTTGCTGGCCATGAAAAAACCTTCTGAAGAATGGAAAGACGAATACTCTTTATGAAATGTAGGATTTTTCCCCTGAGAAGGAAAGCACCACCCGATCAAACGAGACACAGGGAACGCGGCGAACAGGGATTCGATAAAGTCAAAAGTCTTTGAGGGAGAAGGGGGGAGGTTTGGAGGGGGGAGGAGGGAACTTTCTTCAGAA
>NZ_JH114237.1:49866-62770 GCF_000224655.1 Bilophila sp. 4_1_30 | reverse complement strand
GTCCCGTAGACGCGGCGGGCAAGGCTCCGCCCAAGCATCTCGGTAAACGAGTAGACGTGGTCGCACCCCGCCAGCATGAGGATGTTCATGGCCTCCGGATTCTCCGCACTGGCGGCGAGCAGGGTCGACGGCGCGACTTCGCGCACCGTAGAGGCGATGTTCGTATTCCGCAGATCCCCTTCGAGCGCTGCGACCAACGCCGCCTTGTCCGCCCGCAGGTTCCGGTAGGTGTTGGCGTCGTCGAACTCGCCGGTCACCACATCATAGCGGTTGTCGTACAGTTCCAGCGCGTGCTGCCCGTCCGGTACGAGGATGACATACGGATAGTTGTGCTGCCGGAGCTTGCGGGCCACGCTCAACGAGATGTCGTTGTCGCCCACCAGAACCGTATGGCCGCTGGTATCGGACGGCAGGGAGCGCGGCTTGCGCTTGTTGTTGTATTCCTCGATCCACGGCTGGTACACGAACCGGATGAACGTAAACGGCATCACGATCATGATGAGGATGATGCCCGACACCAGCACGATGATGGAGAACAGTTTCCCGATATCGCTCGTGAAGGTGATGTCCCCGAACCCCAACGTGGACATGACGGTCAGCGTCCAGTAGACGCCGGTGATATAAGAATAATCCCGCCCTTCGTAGGCCATGATCTGATGAAACACGATGCTGAACAGCGCCACCAGAACGGTCGTGAACAGCAGGAAGCCGATCACGATGCGCTGATTGCGGCGTCCCGTGGTCTGGGTCAGGAGCGCCGGGAGAAGGGTCAGGAGCAGTTTCATGGTCAGCGCCCGTAGCTGTCTTCAAGACGCACGATGTCATCTTCCCCAAGGTAGGTGCCGGACTGGATCTCGATGATGACCAGCGGGATCATGCCGGGATTCTTGAGCCGGTGCACGGTGCCGAGGGGAATGTAGGTGGACTGGTCTTCATGGTACAGGAGCACCTTGTCGCCAACGGTGATCTCGGCCGTCCCTTCGACCACCACCCAGTGCTCTGCCCGGTGGTGGTGCTTCTGGAGCGAAAGCTGCCCGCCCGGTTTGACGATGATGCGCTTCACCTGAAAACGCTCACCTCTCGCCAGCGTTTCGTAACTCCCCCACGGACGATAGACCAGCGGGTGGTTTTCCGCCTCGCCGCGCCCTTCCTTTTTCAGTGATTCGACGATCTTTTTCACATCCTGCGTGCGGGCGCGATCCGCCACCAGCACGCTGTCCGCCGTCTCCACGACCACCAGATCCGATACGCCGAGCGCGGCGACCATCCGATTGGAGGCGTGCAGATAGCAGTTTTCCGCGCCCTCGGCGTAGACATCCCCCACACGCACGTTGCCGTCCCCGTCGTGCGGAGCGGCTTCATAGAACGCTTCCCATGACCCGAGATCGCTCCAGTCGGCTGTCAGAGGGACCACGGCGGCCCGGTCCGTCTTTTCCATCACCGCGTAGTCGATGGAGTCGGCGGGCGAACTCAGGAAGGCGTCGGCGTCGGGACGGATAAAGTCCCGATCGGCGTGGTGCCCTTCCCACGCCGCCTTGCACGCCGCATGAATGCCGGGAGCGTGCAGGGCCAGCTCTTCAAGGTAGATGGATGCGCGGAACAGGAACATGCCGCTGTTCCACAGATACCCTCCGTCCGCCAGCATGGCCTCGGCTCTGGCGAGATCCGGTTTTTCCACAAAGCGCGCCACAGCATACCCGCCCGAGGGCAACGCCCCACCCCGGCGGATATACCCGAACCCTGTTTCCGGTGCATCCGGCGTGATGCCGAATGTAACGATACGCCCGGACTCGGCGCAGGCGCGGGCCCGCGCCACGGCTTCGGCGAAAACATCCTGAGGTTTCAACACATGATCGGACGGCAGCACCAGCAGCAACGGATCCCCCCCGCCGGACAACGCCGCGAACGCCGCCAGCGCAATGGCGGGCGCGGTATTCCGTCCCTTGGGCTCCAACAGAATAGTTCCGGATACGCCTTTCTGCTGCAAGGCCGCCGCCACATAAAAGCGGTGCTCTTCATTGCAGACCACCAGCGGATCGGCGCTGTCCGGCAGAGCCGCCGCCCGATCCACCGTATCGCCGAACAGGGTATGCCCTCCCAGATCCATGAACTGCTTGGGATACAAGGCTCGGGAAAGGGGCCAGAGGCGGGTGCCGCTGCCGCCGCACAGGACAATGGAACGCAATGTGGACATGAACATTTCCTGTCTATTTCACGGTAAATTTATGAAACACCAAACACGCCCCATCAAAAGGCGGCAGCAGCCGCACGGAGGCTTCAGCCGGCGGAGAAAAGCGGGAAAGCCAGCTCCACGCGGCCCTCTCCGACGCAAAGCCGCGCGGAGCCAAAATATGAAACGACAATCCTTCGCCCGGACGCCAGATCGGGGTCAGCGCCACGGATGGGGAGCGTTTGCCGTAGCCGCGCCACGCCGTATACGCCTCTTCCAGCGTACCGAACGCACCAAGGCTTAAAAGCACCCCCTTGGTCATGGACGGCGGAGGGGCATACAGTACGGCGGGAAGCGTCAGATCCTGAGGCCCCGCACCGATATCGTTTCTGTATCCGGGGTTTTTGCCTAAAACCAGTTCCAAGGCGGAGCCGGAACCGTACAACGCCCGCACCAGTTCGGCAAGAGCCTCGCCGGGCTGCAAACGGAACGTCCCCAGCGTTTCGGGGACCGCGCTCTTTTCCGCTTCGGCACCCTGCCCACCCGCCGCTTCCGCAGTAGAGGATTCCGCCTTTTCAGGGACGGCGGGGGGCGCTTCATCCGGAGGCAGAGGCTGCGGAACGGCTTCCCGCGACGCCGCACGCCGCACGGCATCATCCCCGGCTGCCCGCCCTTTTCCGGCAGTCCCGGCGGTATCCGCCTTCTCCGCTTCCGGCAGCCAGCCCAGCACGCCGGACACCACCGCCTCCAGCCGGGCGTGCGCGTCGTCCTTTACAGCCTCCGGCATCCAGCGGTATCCGCCCGCGACGCAGATCAACGCCAACGCCACAACCAGCCAGCGGCCCCACCGGTTTTGCACATCGCTGCCGTTACGGGCCACCTGCGCCCACACCATACGGCCGGTTACGGTTGTACGGTTGCCCACAAGCAGGGCAAGCAGCATCTGATGCCCGAGGCGCATGAGCTGGCGGGGCTTCCCCCTGCTGGCCCGGTGCAGGGCGATGAGGCTCCCGAGCGAAAACAGCCGTTCCGCCCTCTGCCCTCCCGCCAGCCGCAACCGGTGGCGCACAAGCCGGATGCTCTCGCGCATGGAGAGCGGCTTCAGATACAGGTACTCGTTGATCCGATCTTTAAAGTTGGGCATACCTTCAATGATCTGTGCCAATTCCGGCTGCCCAAAGATGACGATTTGCAGGAGCTTTTCCGTGTTCGTCTCGAAATTCAGCAGTTCGCGCAGCACTTCCAGCGCCGCCGGACTGAGCTTCTGCCCCTCATCTATAAAAAGGACAAGATTCCGGTTCTGCTCCAGCGCCTTATCGAAAACCCGATTTTGAATGACGCTGATGCACTCCCGGCGCGCCACGCCCTCGGGAGGCCGCTGCCCGGCGAACAGCTCGCACAGGTGCCGCACGAATTCATCGGCATCCTCGAACCCCGCGTCCAACAGCAAAAAGACGTCGATGCCGCTCTGCTCGTTCAGGCTCCTCAGCAGACAGCGGCACAGCGTGCTCTTCCCCGTGCCCACCTCGCCGAGAACCACGTTCAAGCCCCGCCGCAGCCGGATGGCGATTTCCAGCCGGTTCAGGCAGTCCTCGTGCGTCGGCGTCCGGTAATACGCGTCCGGGTCCGGCGAGTTCGAAAACGGCTCCCGCGTCAGATTCAGGAGCTCCAAATAGCTGCTCATTCGGCAATACCCTCAAGAAAACGGCATTGAAGGAAAAAGCGAAACGCTCGTCGCGGGAGTAGGAACGCACAGGCCTTCCCGTTTTTCCCGGCCTCCATCCTTCCGCGCTATTTCAACTTCCCGATGGCCTCACGGAGACGCCCCTTGTCCTGTGCGTGGACGAGGGCCGCCTCGGGCGCGATGATGCGCTGCAGAAGCAGGCGTTCGATGTCGTCGTCCATCGTCTGCATCCCAACATTGCGATTGGTCTGCAAAACGCTCGGCAATTGGAATGTCTTGCTCTCGCGGATCATGTTCCGCACGGACGGGATGCCGAACATGATTTCCAGCGCGGGTACCCGGCCCTTCTTGTCGGCCCGTTTGAACAGCGTCTGCGCGATGATCGCCTGAATCGACTCCGAAAGGCTCGTCCGTATCTGCGCCTGCTCCTCCGGCGGGAAGACCTCGATGATGCGGTCGATGGTCTTGGGAGCGGAGATGGTGTGCAGGGTCGCAAACACGAGATGCCCCGTTTCCGCCGCTTCGAGGGCGAGGGAAATGGTTTCGAGATCGCGCATTTCGCCCACGAGGATGATGTCGGGGTCCTCGCGCAGTGCGGAGCGCAGCGCCGTGCCGAACGAGCGGGAATCGCGCCCTATCTCGCGCTGGTTCACGAGGCAGCTCTTGGATTGATGCACGAATTCGATGGGGTCTTCAATGGTAATGATATGGTCGCGGCGCTTGGTATTGGCGTAGTCCACGAGCGCGGCCAGCGTGGTGGACTTGCCGCTCCCGGTGGGGCCGGTCACAAGCACGAGGCCCTTGGGCAGCAGGGCCAGCTCGCGCAGCATGATCGGAAGCCCCAGCTCCTCAACCGTGCTGATTCGCTGCGGGATTTCGCGGAACACCGCGGAAATGCCGCGGTTCTGCCGGAAAAAGTTGGCACGGTAACGCGCCAGCCCCGGAATTTCATAGGCGAAGTCCAGATCGCCCGTCTGCTCGAATGCCTGCACGCGCTCCATGGGAACCATTTCACGCAGTACGGCCAAAAGTTCCTCGGTCGTAACAACCGGAGCGTCCACCCGTGCGAGGTCCCCGTAGATCCGCAGGAGCGGCGGATTGCCCGCCGAAAGGTGCAAATCCGAACCGTGATTGGCGTGCAACAAATGAAAAAGATTGTCTATTTTTGCCATGCATGACCTTCCTGCACGGTTTTTGTTGCCGGAGCGCCCGGTTCTTGGTACACCTTGGCAGGAACAAGGTGCGTATGAAATACGCGAGACGGAAGATTCTGTCATCACCGCTGAAGGCCTGATCGCCATTTGTGAACAAGCCCACAACATGCTGGACTCAATCACAGAAGGCTTCCGCCGACAGCCCGCGCACCGTTGCCCGATCGGGCGTGCCAAAGGAAGGCTCCGCGTGTACCAGACCATCCCCCCGGAATTGCTGCATCCCGAAATGTTCATTCCCGCCGCCACGCTGCTCGGGCTCCTGCTCGGCAGCTTTTACAACGTCTGCATCCACCGGTACGTCAGCGGCGAATCCATCCTTTTTCCGCCTTCCCATTGCCCGCATTGCAAACAGCGCCTCCGCTTCTGGGAACTGATCCCCGTCCTCAGCTATCTGCTGCTGCGCGGACAGTGCGCCCGCTGCCACAAGCCCATCCATATCCGGTATCCGCTCGTCGAGCTCCTGTCCGGCCTGACGTCCGGCCTTTTGGCATGGCGTTTCGGCCCCTCGCTTGCCTTTCCCGTCTATCTCGTGTTCACGGGAATGCTCATCGTCGCCTCGGGCATCGATCTGGAATGCTTCATCCTTCCCGACGGCATCACGCTCGGCGGGACAGTGCTGGCCGTGCCCGCCGCCGTCTTCGCCCTCGGCATGGACTGGACGGACGCGCTTCTCGGCGGCCTTGTGGGCGGCGGGACGTTCCTTGCCGTACTTCTTGTCTTCAAACGCCTGCGCGGCGTGGACGGCATGGGGTTCGGCGACGTCAAACTCATGCTCATGCTCGGCGTCCTGTGCGGGCCCCTCGGCCTGCCGCTGATCACGCTGGTCGCGGGCGTCTCGGCCCTTGCCGCCTTCCTGCTCATCGCCTGCCTGATGCCCCGCGAAGCGCCCTTGCGCGAAATGCCCATCCCGTTCGGCCCGTTCCTGAGCCTCGGCGCCTTCGTGCACATCCTCGCCGGTCAGGAAATCCTCGACTGGTGGATCCGGTTCATCACGGGGTAGCGTACAACGCGAGCACTTTCCGCACGTAATTGCGGGTTTCCTCAAACGGGGGGATGCCGCCGTACTTGTCCACGTTGGCAGGCCCGGCATTATACGCCGCCAGAGCCAACGAAACGTTCCCGCCGTACCGATCCAGCATGGATCGGAAATAGCGCACCCCGCCCTCCACGTTCTCATCGGGATTGAACGCATCTCGCACCCCCAGATGCCGCTGCGTGCCGGGCATGAGCTGCATGAGCCCGCTGGCCCCGGCCGAAGAGACGGCCTTGGCGTCGAATCCCGATTCGACCTTGATGATCGCCATGACCAGCCGGGGCTCGACCCCATGTTGCCCGGCATACCGTTCCGCGAGCCGCGCCACACCGTCCGGCCCCACCGCACGCATCAGCCGCTCGGCGCTGAAGCGCCCGAAAAACTGATACCTCCCGTCGCCGTCCGGCCTGTTTGTCAAAAAGACGGTCCCGTCCTCCCCTACATGCCGATAAATGGCCACGGACTCCGCAGGCAACGGCTCCGCCGGCTGAGCTGACGGGGCATCCGGGCGGGCCGCGTGGGTCCGCTGAGGAAGCGTTTTTTTGATGGGAGGCCGCACCACGACCTTGAGTTTGGAAGGTTCTGCTGCCCTAAGGCCCGGGGCGCATAAAAGGCAACACACCAGAATGAGGCCCGCCCATACGGGGAACCCCAGCCATGAGAGTCGAGGCCTCTCGTCTTTCGGAACAGCCTGTGCTACCATCATTTCCAACCGTAACGAGCCTCCCGTCAAAAGACAAGGAGCGCCCTCCGCACCTGTCCGGCGACGCCAAGGGAAAAGGTCCGCCCATGAAAAAACGCAAGCGTTTCTCCCTCGCATGGCTTGCCCTGCTCGCGCTGGCGGGCGGGGTGGAACTGCTTATCGTGGACGGCACGCTTTCGGGCGGTGCCCCATTGTCCCGCATGGCATCCAGCGTGCGGGAAACGCTGGACCAAACACCCACCCCAGCCAATGCGGCCTCTCAGCAGATGTACATCTGGAAAGACGCATCCGGGGTCACGCACATCAGCGAAACGCCGCCTCCCAAGCCGCCCGCGGGCAAAGTGGAGGAATACCAGTTCTCGCCGCAGCCTCCAGCCGCGCAGCCCGAGCCCGTCGCCCCTCTCGATATACCGAGCCTTGAGCACCAGCCGTCCGCCGCCGAACTGGAAAAGGCCGCCGCTGAAGCCCGGAAAATGCTCCAACAGCAGGTCGAACAGCTGCAAAAGGAGCGGGGGCAGCTTGAAAAGCAATTATACCGCGCCCGAGCCACGGGCGACGGCTACGCGCAGATCCGTTTCCGTACTTTGCTGGAACAGAACCGAGAGGCGCTGGAAAAGCTCATCCCCAAACAGTGACATATGCCATGCAGCCACCCTTCCGCAACGGATTTACCCTGATTGAAATCGTCTCCGTGCTCGTCGTGCTCGGCGTGCTGGCCTATCTCGGCATTTCGGCCTTCCGGGGCAATGACGAGATAACCGCCTACGCGGAACGGGACAGGCTCCTCTCCCAGCTCGTCTATGCCCGCGCGCAAGGCATGGCGATGGGCGGCGGGCAATGCGTCACCATAGATAAAAGCAAGGTGAGTTTCTTCATGAAGGGAAAATCAGCCCTGCCGACATTGCTCAAGGATTATACGCCTTCAGCATCAATCCAAAGCATCCCTCTGGCTACGTTCTGCTTCGACGCGGCGGGAGGCGTCTGCGGCGAGGACAGCCTCGGAAATCCGAACGACACGGGCATCCTCTACTGCACCGCGTCAGCCTCCGATCAAACATTCAGCTTCGGCGGCGGGATCACGCTCACTCTCTTCGCGGAAACGGGGTTCGTCCAATGAACGCGCGCGGCTTCACCCTCATCGAGATCATCGTCACCATCATCCTCATGGCGATCATGGGCTTCATGGCGGCGCAACTCATCGCCACGACCTTGCGCGGAAGCGCTGAAAGTGCCGGGCAGATCAAAGATCTGACGGAGGCCACCAGCGCTCTGGAAGAATGCATCGCCTACCTCAACACGGAAGCCATGCAGCAGAAGGCTGCCAGCGACCTCATCACGGATAAAGGCCTCGAAGCTCTTTTGGAAGCCCAAGATAAACGGGAACTGTGGCACCCGGACGGCTGCCCGTCCTGCCCCGACAACCTGCTGATCACCGTCAAGCGCGGTTCCGTGGAGCTTTCCCGTGCGTTCTGATGTCCGCGCCCCCGAGCGGGGTTTCACGCTGCTGGAAATCGTCTGCACGCTGGTTATCCTCGGCGTGCTCGGCTCGCTCGTGTTCTCGGGATTCGGCACGGCCCTCACCGGGTATACGCAGATGCGGGAAGTCGGAACGTCGGACATGCAGGCCGAACTGGCTCTCATCCGTCTCCGGAAAGAGCTTGCGGGAGCCGCCGATTTTCCCGGATCTCCTTTCAAAGACAGCCCTTCCGTCACATTCACGAAGACGGATGGCACGCAGACAACCATCAGCTGCGAAGATACCGGAAGCAAGCTGCTCATCGACGGCCAAATACTCCTCTCGGACGTGGCCTCATGCCGTTTCACCACGAACGGGGCCGGCCCCTCCTACATCGGCATCGTGCTGACCCAGCAACTCGCCGAACGGCAAATCACATGGACGCTTTCCGTCGCCCCCCGCAACACCCCCCTCGCCAAGGATTGAGGTTCCCCATGCAGACGTCACAACGCGGAAGCGTCCTTTTGACCATCATCGGCGGGATCGTCATCCTGGCCCTGCTCGGCATGGTCGCGGTTTCGCTCATGACAGGCTCCGTCATGACCGGGCTGGACGCCAAGGAAACGGTGCAAGCCTCCTACCTCGCCGAATCGGGAAAGGAAATCGTCCGGGTGCAGACGTCAAAGGCCGATACCGGAGCAAGGCTCATGACTTTGGTGGATGATACGCTGGACGGCAAAACCTTTTCAATCACGGGCGGGAACGTCTCGCTCACGCTGTTCCCCTCGTGGTTTCGTACTTCAGATACAGGGACGTTGCTGAAGGGAGGTTCCGGCTGGTATCCCGAAGCGCCATCCGGGACGCGCGAACTTCTGCTGATTGCCAAATCGGGTACAGCCAGCAGAGCTGAATACTCTTTCGGAGAAGCTGCGGCGCTCACCCCCAACGCGGATGCGTATCTTATCGGGCGCGGGACGCCGACGTATCCCACAAAAACGCAAACGACCATTTCCGTCAACACGGCAAAAAACGACTTTGATTACTTTCCCGAAACCGGCGGACTGATCGGTGTCGTGAACAAGGGCGGGGCCACGCTCAATCCCGACAGCGCGAAACGCCTTATCTATGAACGCCTGTCCAAATCCGGTTCCACCTATACGTTCGAGGGCGTCCGCCCCGTCTCGGGCTCTTCCTACCCGGAACTTGGCGAAGACAAGGAACTCGTCCTCGGGCAGTATATCCGCGTGGTCAGCGAAGCCCAAACCTCCAACGGTGCACGGGCCGCGCTGGTGTGGCATACGAACGGGAGAAGTTCACTGCGTTCGGGCAGTGGCTCAGGGGGATCGGGAGACGGAGACGTACAGGAAATGCCGGAAGTGTCGAGCCCGCTCAAAAATAAAGACGACGCGGAAGAAATTTTTGATGACAATAGATTCGGACAGTTCGAGACGGCTCAAGATAAAAAAGGACTGCTCGTACAAGGCTATGAAAGAGCCACACCGGATCACTTTCTGAATACCAGAAAAAACCACACGACCTATGACTCGTGGTTTGCCGGCATCACGGAAGAAAAAATAGCCGAAACGCCAAACAACGACATCCTCATCCAAACATCGGTCATCCCGTGGTATCAAGTATCGGCAAACCTGTTTGCCGGGGTTCTGTTCAGAACACACTTTATTCCAGAACCGGGCGACGTCGATGACGACGAGCTGACTTCGTACGGCGTTTCCGGGCTCGGTATGGGGGTTGTCTCCGGCAAGGTGACTACGGGTTATATTCAGTACCCAACGGCTCCGGGTGTATACGACAACACATACACAGGCGTAACGCGATCTCCGGTGAATCCCGCCCTCATTCCGGGAGGCTATAGAGCCATCTCCCCTTATCAACCCAATTATTCTATCAATTATCGCCAACCGAACGTCTATATTCCTGATGATCCTTACGGTACCTATAATTACCTGTACTCAAACGCAACGGACCGTACCCTGCGCGACGGCATTATGCTGTGGCACTCCAATGACGGCAAGATGGACCATGCGCTCAATTGTATCGCCTACAGCATCCCCGAAGGGGAAATACTCAAAAAAAACAGTACGACAACTCTTGTCGTTCGCGTGTGGGAACAAGATAAAAAGAACTACGTCCAAGGCTGGATCGCGTTTCAAAACAACAACAATTTTATGGAAGAAACCTACTGGCCGTCACTCACGGACACTCAGCCCTCAAACGGCGTTTCACGGGGACAGGAGCCGACGTTCCACCGTATCATCTGGGGATACGTCAACCCCGCTCTCGCCATAAAGATAGATGACTATACCATTGCAACCTCCGAAGGCATTCCCGTATCCGGTGTCCATGATCATGCCGGGATATTTTCAGGGGCCTATTCCTCCGTTCCTGAAACACCAGACGGACTTGTCTTCCGACACTTCAAGGTCGGCATTCCCGGCACCGGCGGTTCCGGTACCGACGATGTCCCCGGCCTCACTCCCGGCATCGTCCAGTAACCCATCCAAAGAAAAGCCCCTGTTCCGTCGGGAACAGGGGCTTTTTTCCTGTCGCTACAACAAGGCGCTATCCATACAGATGGCAACGGGCCAGATGATCCGGCGCGATTTCCCGGAGTTCCGGGGCTTCCTCACGGCACCGGGGCATTGCCTGCGGGCACCGGGGATGGAACGCACACCCGGCGGGCGGCGAAAAGGGGCTCGGCAGTTCACCGGGCAGGAAAGCCCGGATACGCCTCTTTGCAGGATCGTGCACGGGCGCGGCGGCCAAAAGAGCCTTCGTATACGGATGCGCCGCCGAACCGAACAGGGTGTTCCTATCGGCCTGCTCGACGATGCGTCCCAAGTACATGACCGCCACCCGGTCGCTCATATAGCCGACGACCGACAAGTCATGCGAAATGAAGAAATACGTCAGCCCAAAATCAGCCTGTACCTCTTTCAGCAGGTTCAGCACCTGCGCCTGAACCGAGGCGTCGAGGGCCGACACGGCCTCATCGCAGACGACAAGCTCCGGGCGGGTCACCAGCGCCCGTGCAATGGCCACACGCTGCCTCTGGCCGCCGGAAAACTCGTGCGGGTAACGTCCGGCATGTCCGGGCTGCAACCCCACGCGGCGCAGGATTTCGCCCACACGCTCCTGACGCTCCGCCGACGGCGTGCCTATGGCCATCAACGGCTCGGCAATGGATGTACCGATCCTCAACCGGGGATTCAGCGAAGAAAAAGGATCTTGGAAGATCATCTGCAAACGGCGGGAATACCATGTGTCATTACGGCCCGACACGCCGGGCAATACAGATTCGCCGTCGAAAAGGATTTCCCCGCCCGTTGGAGGGAGAAGCCGCACAGCCATGCGCGCCAGTGTCGACTTGCCGCACCCGGACTCGCCCACCAGGCCGAGCGTCTCGCCGCGACGTACGGAAAGCGATACGCCATCCACTGCGCGAACTTCGCCCCGCACTCTGCCGAGCACACCCTGCCGCACCGTAAACGAACGGCTCACATCACGAAAATCGAGAAGCGGAGAAGAGGCGGAAGACATGCATACTCCGAGGCTGAAAAGGAAACCGAAAAACGTCAAACCAGAAAATCGGCTAGCATTTTAGTACCGTTTCTGGTAAAAAAATTGGTCTTTTACCATTAAAAACGAAAAGCATCGACAACCACCGACGCTTTTTGCCTTTTTGCTATGGCAGTTTTTTTACACGTCAACTTCTTACAAAGCAAGGAAGACTATGAAACGGATTGCCTCCCTGTTGCTTGCCGCCTGCCTGTTGGCGGCTCCCCAGCTTACTGGAAAAGCCCAAGCGGAAGGATTTGCCCTGTCCGACTTCGGCGCCCGAGGCACGGCTCTCGCCGGCGGCATGGTTGCCCGCGCGGACGATCCTTCCGCCGTGGCCTGGAATCCCGCTGGGATCACTCAGCTCCCCGGTACCCAAATAATGGTGGGCATGACCGCCATTCAGCCTTCCGGGACCGTCGACACGGTGGACCGCTTCGGCATCGGCCGCTCCACCGACGTAGACAAGCACACATGGGCAAATCCGCACGCCTATCTCACCCATCAGTTCAGCGACAACCTCTGGGGCGGCATCGGCATCTTCTCCCGGTTCGGCCTCGGCAATTCTTATCCCACAAACTGGCCGGGCCGTGAAAACCTCAAGTACGTCAGCCTCAAGACCGTTTCACTGAATCCCAACCTTGCCTTCAAGATCAATGATAATCTCTCCCTCGCCGTGGGCCTTGAGTTCATGTACGCCACCATGCTCATGAAAAAGGACGGCGATCTCGGCAAAATGACCGGCTCCCCCTTGCTCTCTGGTCGCTACGACCAACAGATGCTCACCGGGTCCAGCATCGCTCCCGGCTTCAACCTCGCCGCGCATTACAAATTCAATGAGGAATGGGCCGCTGGCCTGACCTACCGCAGCCGCGTCAAACAGGCCGTGCGCGGACACGTCGAATTCGAAAATAAAAATCCGGTTCCGGGCCTCGTTAATCTACCAAACTCCGATCTGCACGGTAATCTGAACCTTCCCGATACCATTTCCTTCGGCGTGATGTGGAAGCCCATGGAAACCCTGAGCTTCGAAGCCGGAACCGTCTATACCGTATGGAGCAACTACCG
>NZ_JH114237.1:46729-49273 GCF_000224655.1 Bilophila sp. 4_1_30 | reverse complement strand
ACTTTCTACAGAAAGTTCTTCCCTCCCCTCCCCAATCTTCCTTCTTCTCTTCCCCTTCCTACAAATACGGATCAGGATTCATCAGATAATTCTTGATGTAGTCGGAGACGCCGTCCTCAAGGCTGTGGAACTGAATGTCGCAGCCAAGGCGTTCCAGCCACGCCATGTCCGCCTGCGTGTAATACTGATAGCGGCCCTTCAGCTCGGCGGGCATGTCGATGTAGTTGATGTCCGGGATCTTGTCCATCGCGGAATACACCGAATTGGCGAGATCGTTCCACGTGCGGGCCTTGCCCGAACCGATGTTCAGGATGCCGTTGGCTTCGGGATGCTCCAACAGCCAGAACATGACGTTGACGCAGTCCTTTACATACACGAAATCGCGCATCTGGCCGCCGTCGGGGTACTGCGGGCGGTCGGACTTGAACAAGCGGAGCGAACCGGTTTCGCGCAGCTCGGTGAAAGCCTTGCAGGCCACGCTCTTCATCTCGCCCTTGTGGTACTCGTTGGGGCCGTACACGTTGAAGAACTTCACGCTGGCGATGCTCTTGAGCAGATTCTCGCGGTAGGCCCACAGATCGAACATCTGTTTGGAATAACCGTACATATTGAGGGGCCGCAGGGAAAGCGTGGTCAGCAGGCTGTCGGAAAAGCCGTGCGAACCGTCGCCGTAGGTCGCCGCGCTGCTCGCGTTGATGAGGCGCGCGCCCTGCTCAAGGGCGTAACGGCAGACCATCTGGCTGTAATGCAGATTGTTGTCCATCAGGAAATCGGCGTTGCGTTCCGTAGTGGACGAACACGCCCCCATGTGGATGATGGCCTCGACCTTCTGCGGGGCACGGCCTTCCAGCACCATGCGCCGGAATTCGTCACGGTGTACGTAGTCCCGGTACCGACGGTTGACGAGGTTACGCCATTTCTCGCTGGAAGCCAGATTGTCCACAACCAGAATATCGTCGATGCCCGCTTCGTTGAGCCGCCAGATCATGGCGCTCCCGATGAAGCCCGCACCGCCTGTTACGATGTACATGGTCACTCCTTAAAAATGCAATGGCGCCGTCGGGAAACGGACGCTTCCGTTTTTTGTACGCTACAAGGCCGCATCCAGCAACAGATTGTCGCGGTGCACCACTTCGGGGTAATGCGCGTCGCCGAGAATGGCGGCGACCTCGTGCCGTTTCAGGCCTCTGATACGCAGCAGATCCGCCGCATTGTAGTTGCTCAGGCCCACGCCCACCGTTTCGCGGTCATACACGAGCCGCACCAGCGCACCCGCCTCAAAGCTGCCGTGCACTTCCGTAATGCCGCCGGGCAGGAGGCTCTTGCCGTGGTTTCTGACAGCATCCGCCGCGCCCGTGTCGAGGTACAGCGTCCCCTGCGGATCGGCCTGATACGCCAGCCAGTATTTACGGCGGGAAACCGTGCGCTGTTCGGGCCGTACCCATGTACCGATGGTTTCACCCGCGAACAGGCGAGGGATGACGTCCGGTTCGCAGCCGGGCAGAATGGCGGTGGGCACGCCGAGCTGCGCCACCCGGTGCGCGGAAAGCAGTTTGGAGTACATGCCGCCCGTGCCCACGGAGGTCTTGCCGCCGCACAGGGTATCGAGATTGAGGGCCCGGACATCTTCGATGCACGGCATGATCGTGGCATCGGGGTTTTCCAGCGGGTTGGCGTCCAGTACGCCGCCGATGGTCGTCAGGTTGACGAACAGGTCCGCCTCAACCGGATTGATGAGCAAGCTGGCGAGGTTGTCGTTGTCGCTGAACTTGAGTTCGTTGACGGACACGGTGTCGTTCTCGTTGACCACCGGGATGACGCCCCAGTTCAGCAGTTCGCTGAACGTATTGCGGATATTGAGGAACCGCGTGCGGTTCTTGAGGTCATCGCGGGTCAGCAAAACCTGCGCCGTCAGAATACCCCGTTCGGCAAAGGCGTTGTCGTACAGGTGCATGAGCCGCCCCTGCCCTACCGCGGCGGCGGCCTGCTTGCCGCTCAATCCCACGGCGGCGGGTTCGCCGGGCAATTTTTTGAGCGCGGTCCGTCCGGCGGCCACGGCCCCGGACGACACCAGCACCACGCGGCGGCCCTGACGGCTCAGCACGGCGAGCTGGTTGACCAGATTGTCCAGCACGGGGAGGTTCAGTTCGGACCCGGTGCTGAGAACAGCCGACCCCACCTTGACCACTACGCATCGGGCCTCGCGCAACGTCGCGTCCCGTTCTTCCTGCCAGTTCATGAAGTACTCCGTATGATGCCTCCGGCGGGCTTGTGCCCACAAGGGGCGAGCCGCCCCTTGACCCGGCTTAATGGTCTGAACAACGCCCCGGTTACACCACAAATTCCCCTCGAACGCCAGTCCTCCGGCTCCTTGTTCCCCGCAACAAAAAAGACGGGAAGATTTCCCGCCTTTCGCAATACAATAAAAACATCTTGCCTCTTCTTCCACCCCAGCCGGAACGAACTCCCGCCGCGCGGCCTCCCCACCAGTCGAAAATCTTTGAAGAGGAGGGGATGGGGTTTGGGGAAGGGGAGGAGAAACTT
>NZ_JH114237.1:38526-46459 GCF_000224655.1 Bilophila sp. 4_1_30 | reverse complement strand
TTTCTCCTCCCTTCCCCAATAAATCTATCCCGCTACTCGGTCTCGCGCGTGTACACCACTTCGATGTCCGGGAACTCCTCGTCCTCAAGGACCATCTCCTGATAATGCAGCAGCGGCGCGTGGGCTTCCATTTCGGCGCGGAGGCTCCACATGGCGGCGAGCAGTTCCTCGACACCTTCGCCCTGATCCGCGGACATGAAGAAAATCTCCCGCCCGTCCCTCGCGGCGATGGCGCGGAGGGCATCCACTTCCTCGGGCGTGCGCAGGTCAATCTTGTTGATGACCTGCAACTGACGGCGCAAACCGAGATCCTCGTCGAAGGCGTTCAGCTCGTCGTTGACGAGATCGAAGCCCGCCCAAGGGTTCTCCTCGGGGTTCACATCTTCGATGCTGAGGATGTGCACGAGAAAACGGGTCCGCTCCACATGCTTGAGGAAACGGTGCCCAAGGCCCTGCCCTTCGCTGGCGCCTTCGATGAGGCCGGGGATGTCCGCCACCACCATACGCTGATCGGGATCGTACTCGTCGATCACGACGCCGAGGTTGGGCGTCAGCGTGGTGAAGGGATAGGCCGCAATCTTGGGCCGGGCCGCCGAAATGCGGGAAATGAAGGTGGACTTGCCCGCGTTGGGCAGGCCGATGATCCCCGCGTCCGCAAGGATCTTGAGTTCGAGGCGCAGATTGCGCTCCTCGCCGGGTTCGCCGGGCTGCGCGAAACGGGGTGCGCGCATGGTCGAGGACTTGAAGTGCTCGTTGCCCTTGCCGCCGCGTCCGCCCCGGACCACCAGATATTCGTCGCCCGCTTCCGCAAGGTCGGTCAGCATATGCTCGCCTTCGGGGGTCTGCTCGAACACGAGCGTGCCCACGGGCAGGTTGAGGACCAGATCCTCGCCTTTGCGCCCGTAGCGCTGGCTGCCCATGCCCCCCTGCCCGTTCTGCGCCTCGTAGTGGCGCATGATGCGGAAGTCATACAGGCTCAAAAGGCGCGAATCGGCGCGCAGGATGATGCTGCCGCCGTCGCCGCCGTCGCCGCCGTCTGGCCCGCCGCGGGGTACGAATTTTTCACGCCGGAACGACACGCAGCCGTTCCCGCCCTTACCGGCCTTGACGCTGATCACAGCTTCATCCACAAAACGCATATGAGTATCCTGTTCCTTACATGAATTATATATTGCCGCCGCCCAGCCGCGAAAGCCGTTTTTGGCAGCCGAACACGGCCAAGGCCAACCCGGCCGCATAAATCACGCCGTCAACCGCCAAGCCGTACACGGATACCGGTGGTATGCCCCGCTCAGACGCCCCCACCCAGACGAAAACCGTAGAGACGAGCAACGCCAGCAAGACGCCGCAGACGGCCTGAATCAAGGAAAAGGTTTCCTTCCCTTTGAGTATCCGCCACCGGGCAAGGGCACAGGCTATCAAAAGCGGCCCTCCGCAGTAAACGATATTCCACAACGCCCCTTCGGATACCCGACCGGAATTGGCCCACAACAACGCCTGCATACTGCGCCAAAAGGGAGCCAATACCCCCAGCTGGAGGGCGAACAGAAACACCTTGTTCATCGTATCTCCTTGAGCCTTGCGCAATCGCATCGGAGGAGGGAAACGCCTTTCTGTGGAATAAAAAAGGAGCGGGGAAGGGATGCCGGGCCACCTTTGGGAGAAGCGAAACGGGAAGGGCCTGCCTTTGGGGAAAGGCACCCTCCGCTTTCTGGGGACGGCACATACGCCAAAAGGGAAGAAGCCTGACGGCCCCTTCCCTTGAAAAATCGTCTTTTCTGCGTGCTATTCGGCAGCGGGAGCTTCGAAAGGCAGAATGTGGACGCGCTTCTGGATCTTGCGCTTGCGAACATAAGTTTCGTACTTCACCGTGCCGTCGATCTTGGCGAACAAGGTGTAGTCGCTGCCCATGCCCACGTTTTCGCCGGGATGGATCACGGTGCCGAGCTGACGGACAAGGATATTGCCGGCGAGAACGGGCTGCCCACCAAAACGCTTCACGCCGCGGCGTTGTGCGTTACTGTCGCGACCGTTACGAGAACTGCCGCCTGCTTTTTTATGTGCCATGAGGGGATCTCCTTACACTTCGGGCTTAGGCTTCGATAGCCTTCACCAGAATGGCGGTATAGTCCTGACGATGGCCCTGCAGCTTACGGGAATCATTGCGGCGCCACTTCTTGAAGACAAGAATTTTGTCACCACGCACGTGATCCAGCACAGTGGCCGTCACCTTGGCATTTTCAACATAGGGCGCGCCGACCTTCAGTTCGGCCCCACCAACCATAAGCACTTTGTCGAGGGACACTTCGCTGTTCACGTCGGCAGCCATGCGATCCACGAGGATCTTGGTGCCTTCTTCAACGCGGAACTGCTTGCCGCCCGTTTCGATAATCGCGTACATTAAGAACCTCCGAAAAAAGAGAAGGGATAAGTACCCCCTTCTCCGCAACCTGTCAAGCGGATTGGTGTACTTTGCAGGTTCGCCCACGTGCGGTTGCTCTTAGGTGAAGGGTTCGTGCAGGCCAGCGGGCGCGAATTCCGTTTATAATCCTATTTCAAAGGATATGGCAAGTAGGCTAAAAGAGCCGCCCCGGAAAGGGAATAAAAAGAACAATTATTTACTGGCAGTTATTAAAAAAGAGGAAAAAATGTAAAAAAAAATCGTCGTTCCCCCCTTCCCAACGCGCGCAGGGGGATTATTTAATGCCACGAGAGGCCGGAACACCACGGCCCGCTTGCAAGGCTTACCCCCCCGGCGAGCGTTTTCCCGATTTGAAACGAGCGGCCTCTTCCGCTATATCGGGGACACGTCCGCCATTTCGGAGAGCTTGCAGGGATTCCCCGCAGGCAGTCCGATGATGACGGGGCTGGTTGCAACAAAAAAATACCTTTTTTGGAGGATAAGTCGTCATGAGTTTGAAACCTTTGAATGACCGTGTTCTTGTGAAGCGCCTCGAATCCGAGGAACGTACCGCCAGCGGCCTGTACATCCCCGACACCGCCAAGGAAAAGCCCTCCAAGGGTGAAGTGGTCGCCGTGGGCCCCGGCAAGCACGCCGACGACGGCAAGCTCGTTCCCATGGCTGTGAAGGTGGGCGACATGGTCCTCTTCAACAAGTATGCCGGCACCGAAGTCAAGATCGACGGCGCCGAGCATCTCGTCATGCGTGAAGACGACATCCTTGCCATCATTGCCTAAGCGACCCTTTTGCCGCTTGCGACCCAAAACATCATTCTTATTTAGATAGTTCTGGAGGATATTCTCATGGCTTCCAAAGAAATTCTGTTTGACGCCAAAGCTCGTGAAAAACTGTCCCGTGGCGTGGATAAGCTCGCCAACGCCGTCAAGGTGACCCTTGGACCCAAGGGCCGCAATGTCGTGATCGAAAAATCCTTCGGCGCCCCCGTCATCACCAAGGACGGCGTTTCCGTCGCCAAGGAAATCGAGCTCGAAGACAAGTTTGAAAACATGGGCGCCCAGATGGTGCGCGAAGTGGCCTCCAAGACCAACGACATCGCCGGCGACGGAACCACCACCGCCACCGTGCTCGCTCAGGCCATCTACCGCGAAGGCGTGAAGCTCGTGGCCGCCGGCCGCAACCCCATGGCCATCAAGCGCGGCGTCGACAAGGCCGTTGAAGCCGTTTCCAAAGAACTCGGCAACATCGCCAAGCCCACCCGCGATCAGAAAGAAATCGCTCAGGTCGGCACCATTTCCGCCAACTCCGACGCCACCATCGGCAACATCATCGCCGAAGCGATGGCCAAGGTAGGCAAGGAAGGCGTCATCACCGTTGAAGAAGCCAAGGGCCTTGAAACCACGCTGGACGTCGTCGAAGGCATGAAGTTCGACCGCGGCTACCTGTCCCCCTACTTCGTGACCAACGCCGAAAAGATGGTCTGCGAGCTGGACAACCCCTACATCCTCTGCAACGAAAAGAAGATCTCCAGCATGAAGGACATGCTCCCCGTGCTGGAACAGGTCGCCAAGGTCAACCGTCCTCTGGTGATCATCGCTGAAGACATCGAAGGCGAAGCCCTGGCCACCCTCGTGGTGAACAAGCTCCGCGGCGCCCTGAACGTGGTGGCCGTGAAGGCTCCCGGCTTCGGCGAACGCCGTAAGGCCATGCTCGAAGACATCGCCATCCTCACCGGCGGCGAAGCCGTGTTCGAAGAACGCGGCGTGAAGCTGGAAAGCCTGCCCCTGTCCTCGCTCGGCACCGCCAAGCGCGTGGTCATCGACAAGGAAAACACCACCATCGTTGACGGCGCCGGCAAGTCCGACGAAATCAAGGCCCGCGTGAAGCAGATCCGCGCCCAGATCGAAGAAACCACTTCCGATTACGACCGCGAAAAGCTGCAGGAACGCCTCGCCAAGCTGGTAGGCGGCGTCGCCGTGATTCATGTCGGTGCGGCTACCGAAACCGAAATGAAGGAAAAGAAAGACCGCGTGGAAGACGCCCTCAACGCGACCCGCGCGGCCGTTGAAGAAGGCATCATCCCCGGCGGCGGCACCGCGTTCGTCCGCACCATCAAGGTCCTCGACGACATCAAGCCCGCCGACGACGACGAACTGGCCGGCCTCAACATCGTCCGCCGTTCCCTTGAAGAACCCCTGCGCCTCATCGCCGGCAACGCTGGCCATGAAGGTTCCGTGGTTGTGGAAAAGGTCCGTGAAGGCAAGGACGGCTTCGGCTTCAACGCCGCTACCGGCGAATACGAAGACCTCATCAAGGCCGGCGTCATCGACCCCAAGAAGGTGGCCCGTATCGCTCTGCAGAACGCCGCTTCCGTGGCTTCCCTGCTCCTGACCACCGAATGCGCCATTGCCGAAAAGCCCGAACCCAAGAAGGACATGCCCGCCATGCCCGATATGGGTGGCATGGGCGGCATGGGCGGCATGTACTAAGCCACGCCTTGGCACAGCCCTCGCAGCCTAGCTGAATCAAGCCCCCGACAACGTCATGTTGCCGGGGGCTTTTATGTATGCATTGGGGAGGGGAGAGGGACTGAATGGTGAACATTAGAATTTCTCTTGCTACGGGCAACTGCTTGTGCGTAAGCGGGAAACGGTCCCAACCGTGAAGGTGTCAAATATCTGACTGGCTCGCACTAAGTCTTGGATCCGCGTGGGGACACCACAAACATATCCTTTTCGGCTGCACCTGGAGATTCTGAACGAACGGCGGGTGACTACGACCTTTCATCTGTCCAACACCGCCCCCCTTGAGCCCCCCAAAAAACACTGGTACCCTCCGTACAGTCCGCTATTTCCCCCGAGCTCGACTATGCGCGGACGGCCTTCCCCCTGTTGCACTGCATCGGCAGGAGCTACCCTGCACGCGTCTACAACCCGCCCCGGACACGCTCAACGGCAACCGATACGGCTTATGCGGGCTTTCTTGGAAAAACACGGCTGCACGGTGGGAGACGGTATCTTCATCTCCTTACGGGAAATAACAAAAAGACATCCCCGATCCCGACGACGTCTTCTTATTTGAAAAAATTCTTCTGAAATCAATCGAGGGTTCCCAGTCCCGTTATGTCCAATTGAGGCTCCACTGCTTTAGAGCGGATTCCTCCCAGTGCTATCACCGTATGGTACAAATAGTCATGCGTGAATATTTTTCCTGATGTAGAGGCTTGTTTGAGCGCCGCAACGATGTCGCCATGCTTTTCGGCAAACAAGTCGCTGTACCAAAAGAAGAAGGGGATGTTTTTCTGTTCCGGATATTCCGTGCCCGTCCCGCCTATCGCATGTAAAAACCTTCCATGCTCACCAAGTAATTGTCCATGATCGGAGACGTACACGACAATGGCGTCATAGTCTTTCAGTTGTGCGTAGAGTTTCGCAAGGAAATCATCCGTCTTGACGATCGTATTGTCGTATGCGTTGATGACATTCTGCCGATGCTCCATCATCGATTCAGGCGTGTACTCATCCGGAGCAAAGACCTTAAATGTATCTGTATAATTCCCACGGTAATCGTAGTGTGATCCCGTTGTATGGAGCAACAGCAACAGGCCGTGCTGATACGTCTTGAACAACGGTTCCGTTTCTTTCAACAAATCCTGATCTGTAGGAGAACTAAAGTACCGTATGTCTTTCGACGAACCGATGAGGGCGTCCGTCAAATGCCCTGAGCGGCCAAGCTTATTCTGTCTGGAGTAAAAACAAGTCATAAAACCATGCTTGTTGAACAGCGGGATAAAACTTCCCATCGTGGGAACTCTGTTTTCCTCCGTGGCGTTCGTCAACATGCCGATAAGCGAGTTTCTTGTCTGTACAGCAAAGGAACGGGCAATCCCCAAATTGATGATATGGTTTACTTGTTCCAGTTGCGGATTGGTCTTCCTTCCGTACCCGTTCACGCTGAAATGATCACCACGGGCACTTTCGCCCAGTACAAGGACAACAATGGGCTTATCAGCCCCGCATTGGGAGGCTAGCTCAGCCGGCGAAGGCAACGAAGCCAAACGCTGCGATTTTTCCTCCTCTACCCAATACGTCTTGAAAACAGAAAAAAAGGAAAGAGGGACAATATTGCGAGTTGCCAAATACATCCTGAGTGGGGACTCAGGATCCGTTTTGTCTATGTAGAGTTTGCCTCCCTCTTTCAAGATCAAAAAACTCGAAATCAAAAGGAGCGAACTGGCAATCCACCTTTTATTGCTTATGCGGACAAAGCGCAGCAGATAAGCATGGACAATGGAAATTACAATGGCCAAAATCGCTGTGACAACAAGCGGAATACTCAAAAAACTTTTTATTTCAAAGACATTTGCCTCGAGCATAGCGGCCAAGACATCATATGTGAGAATCCTGCCGTATACCCAATAAAAATACGTCAATCCCAACCCAATACCATGCAGGAGAAAAATACAGACAGTCCCCATCTTTTTCCAACGAGCAAACAGCAGTGAGCAGAAAAGGAACAGGCACGCGTATAAAAATCCAAAGTATATCAACTGAGGCCCGTGAGCGGAGCGGAAGACTTCCGGGTTGTACAAAAAACCGCAGAATACGCTCACAAGAAAAAAGAGACCAGACAATATTTTTTCTTTCATGCTCATTACCTCTTAAAAATTCTTCAGCAAAAGGGCTATACCTGTTCGACATCCTATCGTAAAGAGAAACGTCTCTTCTTCATCTCTCCCTCGTTGCCGGAAGTGCGGCAGTCGAATACATCGCCAAGGAGTCACCATGAACATTGCTCTCGTCATCATCGACATGCAAAACGATTTCGTCCTTCCCGAAGCTCCGCTGTGCGTGAAGGGCGCGCAGGCCACCGTACCCACCATCCGTGAACTGCTCGACCGCGCACGCGCGGAAGGCTGGCGCGTGATCCACGTGATCCGCCAGCATCGCCGGGATGGGAGCGATGTGGAGATCGGGCGCGCGCCGTTGTTTACCCAAGGAGCAGGCATCTGTGTCCCCGGCACCAAGGGCGCCGAGATCGTCGACGAGCTCGCGCCTCTGCCGAACGAAACCATCCTGCGCAAACTCCGTTTCAGCGCGTTCTTCCAGACGGAACTCGACATGCTCCTGCGCCGCCTCAAAATCGACACACTGCTTATCGCCGGGACGCAATATCCCAACTGCGTCCGGGGGACCGCCACGGATGCGATGAGCCACGATTACAACACCATCGTAGTCACGGACGCCTGCTCCGCCCAAACGGACGAGATCGCCTCAACCAATGTCCGCGACATGAAAAACATGGGCATCACCTGTGTTACGCTGGCGGAACTGCCCTCCGTGCTGGCCTAGCCGCCCCACCGTTACGCTGCCGAAAGAAAGCTTCCCCCTCTCGTTTTTTTCGCCCAAAGAGGGAAAACCACGACCGCGTTCCGGGTGTGACCTTCTCCGACACCTTTTTCCAACAGGAACTCCCTCCGCGCCGCCTCCCCACCGGTCAAAAGTCTTTGGGGGA
>NZ_JH114237.1:32197-38317 GCF_000224655.1 Bilophila sp. 4_1_30 | reverse complement strand
ACCTTTCATACCCAAAGGATTACCCATGCCTGAACTTTCCCGAGCCGACTGGGTCCGCGAAGCGACCCGTACGCTGCATGAGGCCGCGGTGAACTCGCCGCGCCTGTCCGCCGAACTCATCCTCCAGCACGTCTGCGGCATCAGCCGTGTGGAACTCGCCACCCGTCCGGAAACCTTCCTCTCCAGCGATCAGCTCTCCCGCATGACCGGCCTGCTCCGCCGCCGAGCCGATGGCGAACCCGCCGCCTACCTTCTCGGCCAGCGCGAATTCTACGGCAGGGACTTCCGGGTCACGCCCGCCACCCTCATTCCCCGCCCTGAAACCGAGCACCTCATCGAAGCGGCCCTCAAAGGCTGCGACGGCCCCGTCAATTTTGCGGATCTGGGCACGGGCAGCGGCTGTATCGCCGTGACCCTGTGCGCGGAACGCCCAGACTGGCGCGGCCTCATGGTCGATCTGTCCGGCCGCGCGCTGGCCGTGGCC
Source organism: Bilophila sp. 4_1_30 (assembly GCF_000224655.1). Lineage (NCBI taxonomy): Bacteria > Pseudomonadati > Thermodesulfobacteriota > Desulfovibrionia > Desulfovibrionales > Desulfovibrionaceae > Bilophila > Bilophila sp. 4_1_30. The sequence goes on along the minus strand of NZ_JH114237.1, from coordinate 37,833 downwards.
TGCCAAAACGCCGTGCGCCACGATGTCCGCCAACGGCTGCAACCCGTCCGCGCCGACTTCACCCGGCCTCTCCTGCGCCCGGAATCGCTGGATCTGCTGGTCAGCAACCCGCCCTATGTCGGCAAAACCGAATATGAAGGGCTCTCCGCCGAAGTCCGTGATTTCGAACCTGTCACGGCGCTCGTCCCGAACTTTGTGGACTCGGACAAGATCCCCAGCCATGACCACCATCATGACCACGGCGGCAGCCACAGCCATGCCCCTTCCACTCCCCCGGATAAGCCGGAAGGGCTGGAACACCTGATAGCCGTGGCCCAGGAGGCTTTCGTGGCCCTCAAACCGGGCGGCCTGCTGCTCATGGAGCACGGCTATGCGCAAGGCGCTGCCATAAAAGTGTTGCTTGAAAGCCACAAATGGGAAAACGTCTTGATTCTCAAAGACTTGTCAGGCCATGATCGAGTGGCGAGCGCTCGGAAACCCGCGGCTTGAGGGCCACAGTGTTGTGGAAAAGACACGCTTGCTTTTTTGCCACAATACATTTTTTTCGTATTGTTCAAAGGAGATATGAAAATAAAAATTTTGGCCCGCTTCTTGCTATAGGTTAGAGTGGAGGGATTCCATGAACCAGACTACTATTCAACGCGTCGTTACTTGTTCCGGTATTGGCCTGCACAGCGGCAACAAGGTCTACCTTGCCCTTCGCCCCGCTTCGGCCAACACGGGCATCATCTTCGACATCCATACCCCGGATGGCATCCGCCGCGTGAGTCCCGCCCCCAAAGCCGTCGCCACGACGGTGCTCGCCACCACTCTCGGTTCGAACGGGGCCACCGTCTCCACGGTGGAACACCTGCTGGCTTCCGTACTTGGCCTCGGCATCGACAACCTGATCATCAGCGTCGAAGGCGGCGAAATCCCGATTATGGACGGCTCCGCTGCGGCGTTTCTGGAACTGTTCGCCGAAGCCGGCATCCGTGAGCTGCCCGCGCCCCGCAAGGTGATGCGCATCAGCCGCCCCTTGGAACTGCGCGACGGCGACAAGTACATCCGCGCGCTCCCCTATGCCGGGTTCCGTGTGGACTGCACCATCGACTTTCCCCATCCGACCATCGGCCGCGAGCACTTCAGCATGGAAGTGACTCCGGAAAACCTTACCCGCGTCGCCAACGCCCGCACCTTCGGCTTCTTCAAGGACGTCGAATACCTGCATAGCCACGGCCTCGCCCGCGGCGGCTCTCTGGAAAGCGTGGTCGTGCTCGACGACAACGGCGTCATGAATCCTGAAGGCCTGCGCTACAAGGACGAATTCGTCCGCCACAAGGTGTTGGACTTCATCGGCGACATGGCCATGCTCGGGATGCCCATTCAGGGCCAGTTCGAAATATGCTGCTCAGGCCATCAGCTGAACAATGCCTTCCTGCGCAAGGCGGAAAGCGAACGGGCGCTTCAGCTCATCGACCTCTCCCTTGAAGAGGCCCAAAACCGCAAGACCCGCGAAAAGCGTCCCGCCTACGAAGGTTCGCTGGCTCTGGCGTAAGACACCCGATCCGACCTGACGAGGGGGGAGCGGAATGCCCTGCGGGATCTCCCCGCGCGGTACGCCGCTCCCCCTTTTCCGTACCCGCCGCCCCTTCCGGAACGGCAGACGCTTTTCTTTTCCCTCACGAGCGGAAACGCCATCAACCTTTTTTGAGGAACGACAATGGCCACCTTCCAGACCATCACGACCGGCAAGAAACAGTACCTTCCGCTTCTTCTCCTCGCGGACCCTTGCGAAGCCATGATCGATCGCTATCTGGAAGCCGGAGATATGCATGTCCTCTCCATCGGCGACGCGCCCGTCTGCGTGGCTGTGGTCATCCCCTATTCCGACACTGCCTGCGAACTCAAGAACCTCGCCACCGATCCCCAATTCCAAAAGCAGGGGTACGCCACCCGCCTGATGGAAACCCTGTTCAAATTCTACGCGGCACGTTTCCGGGCGATGTATGTGGGAACCGCAGGCCCCGGCGTGGCTTTTTACGCCCGGTTCGGTTTCACGCACTCGCACACCGTCGCCGGATTCTTTACCGACAACTACCCCGAACCAATCTATGAAGACGGCGTTCTCCTCACGGACATGCTTTACCTCAAAAAAGAGCTGGCCTGACCGGAAAGCCCCAGGAAAAACACCTATGGATTTCATTGAGCAGTACCTGCGATTCATCAAGGAAGCCGAGCGGCTGAAGGCCGTCACCCGCACGGCTTGGACACACGACGGGCGGCGCGAAAGCACCGCCGAGCACTCGTGGCGGCTGGCCTTGTTCGCCGGGCTCGCTGCGGAACGCCTTCCCGGCCTGAACAGGGAAAAAGTGCTTATGATGAGCCTGATCCACGACATGGGCGAACTCTACGGCGGAGACATTTCGGCGGCACTGTGCCCGGACCCGCAAGAAAAAAACAGCGAGGAAAGCCGGGCCGTGCACAAAGCCTTTTCCCTGCTCCCCAAGCGGGAAGCCGAATCCCTGCTGGCCCTGTGGCGGGAATACAACGCGAACGCCACCCCGGAAGCCCGGCTCGTCAAAGCGCTGGACAAGGCGGAAACCATCATCCAGCACAATCAGGGACGCAACCCGGAGGATTTCGACTACCGGTTCAATCTCGGCTACGGAAAAGAATACTTCGAGGGCAACGGATTTCTGCGCGAACTCCGCACGCTTCTGGACGAAGAAACCGCCGCCAAGCTCCACGGTACAGATTAAACGCTCGCACCCCCCAAACGACAAAGGCATGGGAACCATCCGGTCCACATGCCTTTTCTTTGCCTGACGGGAACCCCGCCGAGAGCCTTCACCTGCCCGCCCCGTTTTTCGGAAAAGGGAGGCTAAGGAAGGGCGGCAAACGCACCGGCCTATTCCCGGCAAACGTCTCCACCCTTCCTGTTTTTTATTCAGCCGGCTACTTGAACGCCGCGACGCCGGCCTTGGCCACGTTGGTGTCCTCAGCCACGCTGCCGCCGCTCACGCCGACGGCACCGACGATGACGCCGTCCTTGTTCTTGAGCAGTTCGCCGCCGCCGAAAATGACCAGACCGTTGTTGGTGACTTCAATGCCGTACAATTCCTTGCCGGGCTGCGAAGCCGCGCCGAGGGCGGACGTCGGCATGTTGAACAGGCGGGCGGTACGGGCCTTGCCGATGGAAATGTCGATGCTGCCGAGGAAGGCCCCGTCCATGCGCGTGAAAGCCTTCAGGTTGCCCCCGGCGTCCACGACGGCAATGTTCATGGGCACGCCCTGCTCTTTGGCTTTGGCGAGAGCGCCCTTGATGACCGTATCGGCCTGCGCCTGCGTGATGTCGCCGGGAAGCTGGAGTTTGCTCACATCCACACCCGCGAACGCGGTGACGGAAAAAGCCAGAACCATCAGGCCGGACAAGAGAAGACGACGCATGAAAACCTCCATCTGTTGCGGTATGGGCAAAGCGCCCCATCCCACGGAACGCAACCCGGCGCTCCGCTTTGCTCTACGGTATCCACTTGCGCCTTTTTCCGCAAGACACTATATCAAATGGATGAACGAAATATCCCCTCACGACGGTTCACCTGCCGAACGCCGCGGCATCCACCTCCTTTCACCCGAACTGCGCAATCAGATCGCAGCCGGTGAAGTCGTGGAACGTCCCGCAAGCGTAGTCAAAGAACTTGTGGAAAACAGCCTCGACGCCGGAGCAACATTGATCGAGGTCACGCTGGAAAACGGCGGGCAGAGCCTCATCCGGGTCAGGGACAACGGCGCGGGCATCCCCGCCGCCGAGCTGGAGCTGGCCGTCACGCGCCACGCCACCAGCAAAATAACCAGTATGGACGATCTCTGGCACATCAGCTCCTTCGGGTTCCGCGGCGAAGCCCTGCCGAGCATCGCGTCCGTGTCCAGCTTCCGCATGGAGTCGGCTTTCCGCGCCTCGGAAGACGCCGAGCCCGATGCGGCCTTCATCCAGATGGAACACGGCGTGCTCGCCCAGCAAGGGCCGAGCGGCCTGCACAAGGGAACGGTCGTCGAAATCCGCGACCTCTTCGCCACCATCCCCGCCCGCCTCAAATTTCTGAAAGCGCCCGCGACCGAACAGAAGCGTGCGCAGGAACTCCTCACCCGTCTGGCGCTCACGCATACGGACGCGGGCTTCATCTTCCTTGCCGGGACGCGGGAAGTCTTGCGGTTCCCCGCCGGGCAGTCCCTGCAGGAACGCCTCTCGGTCATCTGGCCCGATTCCGTTACGGAAACCCTGCTGCCGTTCGACCGCACCACCCATGACATCCGCGTCCACGGGCTGGTCTCCCCGCCCGGACAGGCCCAGCCGCGCGGCGACCGGATGCTGCTCTACGTCAACGGCAGGGCCGTCAACGACAAGGTCATCCTGCGCGCCGTCCGCGAAGCCTACAAGGGGCGCCTCCTTTCCAAGGAATACCCGCAGATCGTCCTGTTCATGGAGCTGCCTCCGGAAGAAGTGGACGTAAACGTGCACCCAGCCAAGATTGAAGTCCGTTTCCGGGATGAGCGCTCCGTGTTCGGGGCCGTGCTCCGGGCCGTGGAGGAGGCGGTTGTCCGCAATCTCCCCACGGGCGATCTTGACGCGGCCCCTTCCGGCGAAGAAGCGCGCCATGCCCCCGCGTACGAGCCCAAGCCCCTCGGCTTTTGGGGCGAAGCGGATCGAGAGCGGATCATGCGGCCCCGGCAGCAACCCCTCATCCCGCCGGATCACGAGGAAACGGCTTCCGCCGTGCCTCCCGCATCGGAACGGCCATCCTCCGAACCGGCCTCTGTCCCCGAGCCATTGTTATACGGTGAGGAAGGGCTTCCGTGGGATAAGGTTCCCGACAAGCCCGCCGCATCTGCCTTCCACGAATTCCACGAAGCCCCCCAAGCGTTTGCGGCTCCGCAGCCTCCGGCGGCAGGTGCGGATTCGTTACCGGAAACCGCACCGAACGCCGCCGTGCAGCCACCAGCCGCCAGCCGCGCCAGACCTTCCGAGCCCGAACAGCCCGAAATCGAGCAGATTGGCGAAGGCCAAGTACGCGTCGGCCCTTACGTGTACATGGGGCAGATCGGCGGGACGTATCTGCTGCTCCGGGATATACGCAACGGCCGCGACAACGCGTCCCTGCTGATCCTCGACCAGCACGCCGCACACGAGCGGGTACTTGTGTCCCGGATAGAGGCCGGGGGCTTTTCGGGCATGTCCCAGCCCTTGGTGCTGCCGCTCGAATATACGCTGCATCCGGCGGAACGGGAGCGCATTCAGGAGTTTCACGAATCCCTCTCCGCCCTCGGGTTCGAGCTGGTGCTGCGGGAACAGGGATCCGGAACCGTGCTCGAAGTGCGCGCCGTGCCGCCTTTGCTGGAACGTGCCGCCGCCGGGGAATTCATCCGTGAGGTACTCGCCGGGCGCAAGGAGGATCTCCATTCGCTCTGGGCCACAATGGCCTGCAAGGCCGCAATCAAGGCCGGGGACGCCCTCGCCCCGGATGAAGCGGTCAACCTCATCGCCCAGTGGCTCATGACCGAGAACCGCCAGTTCTGCCCGCACGGGCGGCCCTGCGTCCTGCAATGGGGCACCAGCGATCTGGACAAGATGTTCAAAAGGATGGGGTAAGGGAATT
>NZ_JH114237.1:26558-31783 GCF_000224655.1 Bilophila sp. 4_1_30 | reverse complement strand
CGTATGGGTCGATGACGGATTCGGGGACTGCCGAGCGTTTCCCGTCCGCGTACGTCCCCCGGAGCTGCGGAGAAATAAAAATGCTGTCCGCGCAGTGAAAACAATTACGGAAAACAAGCATACGAACAAGCTTGAACATATCGAAAACGGATTCGCTTTGGGCCGTTTTCTCTTTCAAGAAAAAGCGGCTCGAAACATTTCGGGCGACCTTCATATACAGGGAACGCTGCGTACAGAGATTCGATAAACACGAAAGTCTTTGAAGAAGAGAGGGAGGGGTTTTGGGAGGGGGAGGGGAAACTTTCTGAAGAAAGTTTCCCCTCCCCCTCCCAAATTTTTCTACCTTCCGTCGATAAGGCGCATGTCCTCGGGCGCGGAGGCTTCGACGGTGTAGTCGATGACGCTCTTGCCGGAAGCGGGCACGGTGAGATTCCACGTGTTGACGTGATCCTTCACAACCGGAGCGGGCTTGGCGACGACCTTCACCTCGATGGCGCTGTCGCCGATCTGCGGTTCGGGATCTTCCACGCGCACGGCAACGGGCTGCGTATGGCTGTTGGTTACCTCAATCGTCCACTTCCAGTCGCGGGTCTGACGCTTGCCCACAAAGCCCTTGCTGCCGCTCTGGCGGAGATCCTGCTTCATGTCCACCGTCACACGGGAATCCCTGCCGAAGAACATATCCTCGTGATCCCCTGACAGCGCAAACGTTCCCGCCCCCACGGGCAGCCCGTCCACCGAATACTGGGCCGGGCCATGCGGCCAGTCCACGGCTTCGGGCAAACGAACCTCGGCCATCAGCCACGCCGCCTTGCCGCCGTAGCCGGGGCGGGCCAAGCGGACGAACGACGCCTTCCAGTCACCCCGCGCCAACTCGAACAGCACGGGCCGACCGGCGGGAACCGTGCGCGTCCCCAAGTCCCACGCCGCGAACGTCGCCATTTCACGGACATCTACGGGCGGAGCCGCCTTCATCATCATATTGGGGGCCGCGTCCATCGCCGCCTGCTCCATGACGGGGCTCGCGGCGAGCGCCCGGGGCATATGCTCCACCTTCCGCAACGTCCAGTTCGGCAGGCTGCCCGGCTGCAATCCGCTGCCCGGATCGGCGGAAGCCAGCGTAAGATGCACACCCTTCCAGTCCTGCCCCGTCGCCTGCCGGATTTCCGCCTGCTGCACGAAACGCACCAAGCCCTTTTCCGGCTCCGCATCGAACCGGTAGGCCGGAAACCAGCCGCATCCGGACAGCATGTACGAATAGCGTACCCGGACATTTCCGGAGAGATCGCCGACCTGCGCCTCGACCTGGGTGCCCGTCGCCGCATCGCCGTATTCGGACAAGGCCTGCTCAAGGCGCGCCACGCCTTCCCGCGCTTCCTTGACCTGCGGCTCCAGTGCTGCGGCCTGCACATACAACGCCTTGAGGCGTTCCGGCATAGCCGCATCCAGCTTTTCCATCTCCGCCATCGAAACCTCTTGCGCCGGCGCGCCTTTGCTCCACAGCGAGATCCGCGCCGCCACCGCTGCGGCTTCGCCTTCCAGCCCCGCCGCATGTGCACGCGCTTCGGCCAAATCCTGACGCAACGCCGCTACGGTCTCGCTGTCCGCCACCAGAACCGGGATTGCCCGGCGGCTGATGACTTCGCCTTTATCCAAGGAAATAACGAGAGACTCCAAGTCAGTACCCGCAGGAACCACAAAAGTCACCGCCCCGTTCTTCACGGGCAGCGTATCGTCAACCTGCACCTGCGCGCTCGAAGGATACAGCACAATATCCATCGCCGGAGCCGCAGCCGCGACACCGGACAGACACCACATCAAAGCCGCCAACAACACCAGACGGTTTCGCATCACTACCTCACTTTGCAGCTCAAACAAAAAAAGGGGCCTTTCAGCCACCTCCCCAAACACCTTTCCATTTCCATATCCCAACGGGGAGGTGATTCAGTTTCTCCGAACTCCCTTGAAAAAGCCATGACAATCTCACGCGTTTCCGAGCCCATCCCCCCAGCGCCCACAAAAAACGCCTCCCGCGACCAGCACAGGAGGCGTTTGCACATGCAATCTTTTCTGCGTCAGGGGCAATCCCCACACAGAGATCCAGTACGCGAAAAGTCTTTTTGGGAGGGCTGTACCCCTCGCCACCAATTTTGGGGGAGGGAGAGCCTTCTTCGGAACGCTCTCCCCTTCCCAAAACCGCTTTCACTAGTTCTCGTTCGCGCCGCAGCACTTCTTGTACTTCTTGCCGCTGCCGCAGGGACAGGGATCGTTGCGGCCCGGCTTGTTCTCGGCTTTGGCCTGAGCGGGAGCCCCGAGCAGGTCTTCGGGTTCGTTGGAGTAGGAAAGCTGCTGCGGCTGCTCCTTGTGCTGGAACATCGGTTCCGGCTCGGGCGCGGCGACAACTTCTTCCGCAACTTCCGTGGGGCGCTGCTCCACGCGCACGCGGGTAAGGGCGCGGAACGCTCCCTCACGGATGTGCACAAGCAGTTCCTGGAACATGTTGAAGCCTTCACGCTTGTACTCCAGCTTGGGATCGCGCTGGCCGTAGCCGCGCAGGCCGATGCCGTCGCGCAGGAAGTCCATGTTGCGGAGGTGTTCCTTCCAGCCGCGATCCAGTTCCTCAAGCAGGAAGTAACGCAGCAGGTCCGCGTACAGCGGCCCGGCCTCTTCCCGCAACTGGGCCATGATGGACTGCACCAGTTCCTGCGCCTCTTCACGGGTCGGCAGGGGCGCATCGCCGGGCAGCACGCGGTCGATGTTCATGACCTCGGACAGGCGGGCGCGCACGGGCTTTTCATCTTCGATGTCGCGTGCGGCCTTGGAAACTTCGAGCCCGGCATACATATCGTCCAGCAGATCGGACAAATACTCGTTCAGGATGGGCTCAAGATCCGGCTCCTGCATCAGATCCCGGCGCAGGCTGTAGATGACGGTACGCTGCTGGTTCATGACGTTGTCATAGTCCAGCAGGGTCTTACGGATTTCAAAGTGATGGCCTTCCACGCGCTTCTGGGCATTCTCGATGGCGCGGGAAACCATGTTGTTCTCGATGGGCTCGCCTTCCTGCATCCCGAGTTTCTGCATGAGCCCGGAAAGACGGTCGGAACCGAACAGGCGCATGAGATCGTCTTCGAGCGACAGATAGAAGCGCGAGGAGCCCGGATCGCCCTGACGGCCGGAACGGCCGCGCAACTGATTGTCGATACGGCGGCTCTCGTGGCGTTCGGTGCCGAGGATGTGCAGGCCGCCGAGTTCGACGACGCCTTCCCCGAGCTTGATGTCCGTACCGCGGCCCGCCATGTTGGTGGCGATGGTCACCTTGCCGGCCTGACCGGCCTGCGCGACGATTTCGGCTTCCTGCGCGTGGTGCTTGGCGTTGAGCACGCTGTGCGGCACGTCTTCGCGTTTCAGAAGCTGCGAAATGAGTTCGGACGTTTCGATGGAAATCGTACCCACCAGCACGGGCTGGCCCGTGGCGTGCAGTTCCTTGATGGCCTGAATGATGGCCTGCATCTTTTCACGCCGCGTCCGGTAGATGAGGTCCGGCATGTCCTTGCGGACCATGGGGCGGTTCGGCGGAATGGTGGACACTTCCAGACCGTAGATCTGGGCGAATTCCACGGCTTCGGTGTCGGCCGTGCCGGTCATGCCCGACAGCTTGTCATACATGCGGAAATAGTTCTGGAACGTGATGCTGGCGAGGGTCTGGTTCTCGGCGGCGACGGTGACGTGTTCCTTGGCTTCGAGAGCCTGATGCAGGCCGTCGCTGAACCGGCGTCCGGCCATGAGGCGGCCCGTGAATTCGTCGACGATGACGACCTGATCGTCCTTCACGATGTAGTCGACGTCGCGACGGAATACGGTGTGCGCCTTGAGGGACTGCAACACATGGTGCTGCGCGGTGATGTTGGCGGTGTCATAGAGGTTCTCGATGCCGAGCTGTTCTTCCACGTACAGCACGCCTTCGTCGGTGAGCGACGCGGTTTTGCCCTTCTCGTCGACCGTGTAGTGCTTTTCCTTTTCGAGGGTACGGACAACTTCGTCCACCTTCTGATACAGATCGGTGGATTCGTCGGACGCGCCGGAGATGATGAGCGGCGTACGGGCTTCGTCGATCAGGATGGAGTCCACTTCGTCGACGATGGCGTAATGGTGGCCGCGCTGCACCAGCTGCTCGGCGTAAAATTTCATGTTGTCGCGCAGGTAGTCGAAGCCGAACTCGTTGTTCGTGCCGTAGGTGATATCCGCGCCGTACGCTTCCTTGCGCTGTTCGTCGCTCAGGCCCGCGACGATGACGCCCACGGAAAGGCCGAGAAAGTTGTACAGCCGGCCCATCCATTCGGCGTCACGCTTGGCGAGGTAGTCGTTGACGGTAACGACGTGGACGCCCTTGCCTTCCAGCGAGTTCAGGATGACGGCGAGAGTGGCGACGAGGGTCTTGCCTTCGCCGGTTTTCATTTCAGCAATCTTGCCGTTGTGCAAAGCCATCGCGCCGAGCAGCTGCACATCGTAATGCCGCATACCGAGCACGCGGGTACTGGCCTCGCGGACCAGGGCGAACACTTCGGGGAGAACGGCATCCAGATCCTTTTCCCCGTTTTGCACCTGTTCCCTATAGACGGCCAAGCGCTGCGGCAGTTCCTCATCCGCAAGGGCCTGCATTTCGGGCTCAAGCGCATTGATTTTAGCCACCAGCGGCCTGAGTTTTTTCAGAAAACGATCGTTTTTACTACCGAAAATCTTGCGTACGAGGAAACCTATCATGAAAACTCCCGAAAAAGAGGATACACGGCGAGCACCGCATCCCTCAACTAATAAGACATGCTTCACCGATTGGCAAATGACGACAACAGGGTTTTCTTTATAACAGAAAGGGAAGGCTGTCTTTCCACAGGAAAAAACGCCTTCCCAAAAGTCTCTGTGCCTTGCCCTCGCTCCCGTGTTTGTGGAGCCTCTCCTTATGAAGAGGATGAATCGGGGGACGACGCTTTTTGAAAAAAGTGCCCTCCCCTGTGCCCCTCCAGCAAAACTTCGACGGGTGGGGCGGCTGCAGGAAAGGAGTTCAGGAGGAAACGAGGCAGCGCAGCAATCCCCCGCACTCAGCCCGTGCCCCCCCGCAGACATTAACGTTTCTTCATCCGGCCCCGCCCGGCATACAACGCCGCGCCTGACGCCGGTTACAAAAGTCTTTGGAAGATGAGGGGGAGGGGTGTGGGGGAGGGGGA
>NZ_JH114237.1:15537-26299 GCF_000224655.1 Bilophila sp. 4_1_30 | reverse complement strand
AAGGAAGCTTTTCTTCAGAAAAGTTCCTTCTCCCCTCCCCACGTCATCCCACCATCCCGACTTTCCTAACAAATCCTCGGCAACTGGTCGCCTTCGAGCATGGACAGCAGGCGGCGGCCTCCGATGGGCGTTTGGAGCACGACCTGACCGGGACGGGACGGGGCCACGGCTTCGAGCACGGTGCCGATACGGGCGGCCTCGCGTCCCTGCGGCTCGGAGCGGAGCACGTCGAGCGCGGCCTGAGCCTTGGCTTCCGGCACAAAACACAGCATCTTGCCCTCATTGGCGAGGTACAGGGGATCGAGGCCGAGCACGTCGCAGCCGGAACGCACCGCATCGTGGATCGGGATCGCGGCCTCCTCGATGGAACAGACCACCCCGGATTGCCCGGCGATCTCGTTCAGCGTGGTCGCCAGCCCGCCGCGCGTGGGATCGCGCAGCACATGGATATCCCCGACCTCAAGCATCAGGCGTTCCACCATCTTGTTGAGCGCGGCGCTGTCGCTCTCGACGCCTTGCAGGAACGAAAGGCTGTCGCGCTGCCCGAGCACGGCAAGCCCGTGATCGCCCACGGCCCCGCTCACCAGAATGGCGTCGCCGGGCCGCGCGCCGCTGCCGGACGGCGACGGGTCCGCAAGGATTTCGCCCACGCCCGCCGTGGTTATGAACAGCTTGTCGCAGGCCCCGCGCGGCACGACCTTGGTGTCGCCGGACACGATGAGCACCCCGGCGCTGCGGGCCGCCTCCGCCATGCTTTCCACCACCTTGCGCAACAGATCGAGATCGAGCCCTTCTTCGAGGATGAAGCCGCAGGTCAGATATCTGGGCCGCGCACCGAGCATGGACACGTCGTTGACCGTGCCGTGCACCGCCAGCGTGCCGATGTTGCCGCCGGGGAAGAACAGCGGGGTGACGGTATACCCGTCCGTACTCATGGCGATGGGACCGGAAAGTTCCAGCTTGGCGGCGTCGTCCAGCGTCCGGAGAATGGGATTGTCGAACTGTTCGAGAAAGAGTTCGTTGATGAGCCGCTGGGAGGCCCTGCCGCCGCTGCCGCAATCCAAAAGAAGTGTCTTTGTCATAACCGACCTGTCTTAATGATGATTCCACGGATGGAACAGCCGATGCGAAAAACGTCTGACGCGGCCGCCCATCCTTCCGAGCGAACAGAAGATGCCGAGCAGGTTGAGTATCCCGAACAGGGCGAAATTGATGTGCATCGCCTCCAGAAACTCAGGAATGTTGTTCGGGCCGAGCGCCTCGTCGCCCAGATAAGCGTTCATGGTCAGGGAAATGATGACCATGCTCGACAGCGTCCCGAGCGTGCGGGCCGTACCCACCAGTCCCGAAGCCTGCCCCATGTGCGCTTCGTCCACACTGGTCATGATCGCGCTGGTGTTCGGAGATGCGAACAGCGCGATGCCCGAACCTATCACAAGCTGGACCAGCGTGACCACCCACAGCGACGACGCCCCGTCGAGGGAGGAGGCCAGCAAAAGGCCGACGCCGCACACCGCTATGCCGATTGTGGCGATGATGTCCGCGCCGTGCCTGTCCGCCATACGCCCGCCAAGCGGTGAAATAAACACCTGAACGGCAGGCTGCGCCGACAGGAGCAACCCGGTTTCGAGCAGGGTCAGGCCGTGGACGCCTTGGAGATACAGGCTAAAATAGAAGGTCACGCCGAAAATGGAACTATAATTGATGAAGGAGGCCAGCGTGCTCAGGGCGAACGCCTTGTTCTTCACGAGGAAGGCGACGTCCAGAATGGGATGGTGCGAACGGCGCTCCTCCCACAGGAACAGCCCGAGGAACACCACCCCCAAGGCGAACAGGACGCCCGCCCATGCGCCGGAAAAGAGCCAGATCGCCCCGATGGACAGCAGGCTGACGGCAAGCGTGTAGAAGAGGCTCCCCCGCCAGTCGAAGGGATCGTCCGGGGCGTCCTTCCAGTCGCAGCGGACATTGCAGTACATGAGCAGCCACGCGATGATCCCGATGGGGACCACGCTGAAAAAGAGGAACTGCCAGCCAAGGGCCGTGCCGAGAAGCCCGGACAGGCCGGGGCCGAGCGACAGGCCGCTGTACACGCCGATGGAAGTGAGCCCGAGCACCCTGCCGAGCTGTTCCGGCGGCGCACAGCTCACCAGGATCGCCAGCGCGCAGGTGTTCATGATGGCGGTGCCCATCGCCTGCACGAAACGGCAGCACAGGAACAGCCAGATGTTCGTCACGAACGGCAGCAAGGCCGACATGACGACGAACAGCGACAGGCCGCTGAGGAAAAGCCGCTTGCGCCCGACCATGTCCCCCACCCGGCCCGCCACCAGATGGAAAATCGCCAGCGACAACGTGTAGGCCGCGTTGATGAGGCTCAACTGCATGGCGCTGGCGTGCAGATCCCGCCCGATGGCGGGCAACAACGGCCCTGCGCCGGACAGCATGAAAGGCAGCATGAATTGGGCGGCCCCCACGGCGATAATGACGGTGCGCAGGGAGACGACGGGACGTTCCACATTGCAGGAAGCATTCGGATGTTCAGTTCTCATGAGAACCTTGTACGTCCCCTTTGAGAGGGGGTCAATCGTCCAAATTGAACGCTTGATCAATCTTTCTAACGCCGCATCTCACCCGTGCTCCGCCCAGTCTAAGACGCCCCGCCCTCACACGCCCTTCTCCATGAAACACACCACGAACGGCAAGTGTGCGAACTTCCGGGTTCCCGTAATGCTGAAGCCCTGCCGCTCGTACCAGCGCACCAGTTTCCTGTTTTCGTACATGGCCCCGATGCTGATCGTCCCGCCTCCGGCCCGCCGCACTTCCTCCACAGCGTGAGCCACCAGCGCTCCGCCGTATCCCCGGTTCCGGCTCCACGGGGCCACAGCCAGCTTTTCGAGATAGAACGTCGCCTCGTCTTTCCGCTTGAGGGCCATGCAACCGGACAAACCGTCCTCGTCGGACAGGCCGTACAGGACGGTCCCCCGCTCCTGTTCCTCGGCCAGTGCCGCGTCCCGCAGGAAGGCTCCGTTCGCGGGGCAGTTCTCTTCCGTGAGATCAAAAGCCTCGGCGACTGTAGCGAACGCCTGCCGAATGACCTCCGCCGCCGCGGGGATGTCGTCAGGTGCAAGTTGCGTGATGATGTGCATGGCTCTTCCCATAATAATGGTTGGACACGCTTCGGCATTGAGATGAGATTCATAACAAAAGGTGCTCTGCGGGCGGGGATATACCCCTTTGGAAAGGGCGGGAAGGGCTCCGCGCGGCAGGTTTGGGGAAGGATGGGAAGGCATGGGGGTCCCCTGCCTTCAGAAACGTTCCCCCAATCCCCAATGCTTCCCCTCTCTTCAAGAATCTTGTTCCACCGCCGTCAGCTCCATGTCGCCCCAGACGCCGATGGCTCCCCCGCACTGGGCGAAAATCCCGGTGAGGCCATGCTTCACGAATCGCCGGGCATAGTCCAACACGGCTTTGACGTCGCCGGGGCCTTGCAGACGGTTGCACAACGCCGTCGCCAGCGCGTCCGCCAGCGCCCCGTCCGGGGAGCGCACAAGCACCAGCTCGCCCTGCCCGAAACTCAGGGAGTGCCCGATGGTCGCGGAAGAGGCGCACAGCGCCAACGGGCACGCCGACGCCGCCACATTCAGCCCGATAAGCACCCCGGACTCGGGGTCGGGCAGCAGCCCCACCACACGATCGCGCCGCGAGTACATGAAAATGTCACCTCCGTTCTCTATGATGAGATCCGGAGAGCGGTCCACGAGCGATTCCGCCGCCATCTGCGCGATGGTCCCCGCCACCGCCGCGAACGGCCCCACCCCGGCGATAGCCGAAGCATCGGCCATGCGCCGGACGATTTCGGGAGGAGGGACGGAACAGGACAGCGGGACGGGCACAAGGCTGTGCCGGAATTCGGGATGCAGCACAATCCAGGCCTCCAGCTCGCCGCGCAGCGTACGCACGCGTGCCGCCAGGGCATCCTTGAAGCCTTCCGGCAGGGGCGACACCGCCGTCACCCGCAGATCCGTCTCCCCGATCACGAGCTGAAACCCGTGCTCGCCGTCACGCGGGGCGCAGCGTTCCCGGTATCCGCGGTGCGGATCAAGATGAATCCCTTTCACAGTCCTGCCCATCCTTTACTTTTGGTACGATTGATTCTAAAAAAATGTGTTCGCAAAGTCGATTTCCGCCCGCCGGGCATCACCTTTTCACTTTTTCCAACGCGTCCATACAGGAGAACGTCATGCCAAAGCATTTCATGAGAATCCGCGACCTCGGACACAGCGGGGCATGGGAAATCATCCGCCGTGCCAAGGAAATGAAAGAGACCAACTATCGCGGTCACTGCATGGACGGCAAGGTTGCTGCGCTTATTTTTGAAAAAGCCTCCACGCGCACGCGCGTCTCCTTCGACGTCGCCGTCCGCCAGCTCGGCGGCACGACCATCTTCATGACCCCCGCCGAAAGCCAGCTCGGCCGCTCCGAACCCCTGCGCGACACCGCCCGCGTGCTTTCCCGCTACGTGGACTGCCTCATCGTCCGCACGTTCGGCCAGGAAAAGCTCGACGAACTCGCCGAATACGGCTCCCTCCCGGTAGTCAACGCCCTCACCGATCAGGGCCATCCCTGCCAGCTCATGGCGGACCTCCTGACCATCTACGAGCGCACCCCCGACTTCTCCAAAGTCACCGTAACCTGGGTGGGCGACGGCAACAACATGGCCAATTCGTGGATCGAAGCCGCCATGTACTTCCCGTTCCAGCTCAACATGGCCATCGCCCCCGGCTATGAGCCCGATCAGCAGCTTCTCGCCCTTGCGCTCCAGTCCGGCGCGAAGATCTTCCTGACCCACGATCCCAAGCTCGCCGTCGACGGCGCGAACTACATCTACGCCGACGTGTGGGCCTCCATGGGGCAGGAAGATGAGCAAAAAAAACGCGAGGAAGCCTTCAAGGGCTTCTGCGTGGACAGCGAACTCATGAGCCTCGCCGCCCCCGGCGTCAAGTTCCTGCACTGCCTGCCCGCCCATCGCGGCGAGGAAGTGACCGACGAGGTCATGGAAAGCGAAGCCTCCATTGTCTGGGATGAAGCGGAAAACCGCCTGCACGCCCAGAAAGCCATCCTCGAATGGGTTTTCTCCGACTAGAAGCCGCCGCTCCGGCCCAAACTCCGGGCCGGAGCGTTTTCCCAAAATCATTGACATCCTCCCTGTCGGGGAGAATGGTTTAAAACCAGCCTTTCTCCGGCGTTCCGGCACAGACGTGTTCTCCGCCCGACAAAAGGAGGATTCATGGAATCGCCCTTCCCTTCCCGCGCCGAACTGGACCCTCCCGAACAAACGCCGCACGTTTGCCTTCTGGCCTGCAGTCCGCACCCCGACGGCAGCACCGACGACGCCGCCCGTCTGCTGGAACAGGTCCTTTTGTCGCGCGGCGCGACTGTGGACCGCATCTGCCTGAGGGAATACGCGATCCATCCCTGCATCGGCTGCGGCTATTGTTCCGCACACCCGGGGCATTGCGTCTTTGACGGGGACGACGTTGCGGATCTGTTCCGGCGGATGGGACACGCGGACAGCCTCATCCTGAGCATCCCCGTCTATTTTTATGGCCCCCCGGCGTTGCTCAAGGGCTTCATCGACCGGGCACAGATTTTTTGGGAACAGCGCCGGGAAGGAACGCGCACGCCGCGCCGTCCCGCCCATGCCGTCCTTTGCGCGGCGCGTACGCGGGGCGACAGGCTCTTTGAGGCTAACCTCCTGATCCTGCGCTGTTTTTTGGATACGCTGGGATTCAGCCTCCATGAGCCGCTGCTTTTGCGCGGCGTGGAACGGCCCACCGATCTTTTGCATTCACAAGTCATTGCCCAGATTGAACGATTCGGGCTCGAAGCCGCCGAACAGGCCACACGTTTCTATCATGAATGAACGAAGCTTTCGTTTTCTCCAACCGTTACGGGATCTGCTCCACGCCACTTCGCTGGATGAGCGGCGCTGTATCCTGTGCCATATCCCTTTTTCCCCGCTGAACCGGGGGGAACTGCCAGCCGATGCCGACAACGAGCAGCGTATGCAGATCCCCCTCTGCCCGTCCTGCCGGGCCCTGCTCCGTCCACGCAAGGGAGGTTACTGCCCCTTGTGCGGCGAGCTCCAGCCCTTCTCGGACTCCGAGCCCGCCCTGTGCGAGACATGTCAAAAGACGCCGCCGCCGTGGGAACATTTCCGCTTCTACGGCGCATACAGCGGCGCGCTGAAAACGCTTCTCCTGCGCGGCAAGTTCGGCGCCGACCCCGCCGTGCTGCACCTGCTCGGGCGGTTCCTCGCCCTCTCCTGCAAGGATCTGCCCAAACCCGACGCCATCGTCCCCGTGCCCCTGCACTCCACGCGGCTGCGCGAGCGCGGATTCAATCAGTGCCAGGAACTGGCCCGCCCCCTGTCCGATGCCCTCGGCGTGCCGCTCGTGCCCGATCTGCTGCTCCGCCAGCACCCCACCCGGCATCAGGTGGGCCTGAGCGAAGCCGAACGCGTCGCCAACCTCAAGAGCGCGTTCCTTTCCCTCCCGGAAGTCCGGGGCAAGCGCATCCTGCTTGTCGACGACACCTACACGACCGGCACAACCTTGCGCCGCGCCGCCCTTGCCCTGCTCGATCCACATGCCGGGGCCGCCGCCGTGGACGTGGCCGTCGTCGCCAGAACGCCGCGCGAAAAGCACGATTTCCAGTACAACTGGAGCTCCCCACACGAGTCACTCCCCAAAAACAGCTGAGAATTCCGACTGCGGAGGCCTTTCATGTTCGGACGTATCCTGATGACCCTCGGGCTGGCCATGCTTTTGGTTGCTCCGGCCCATGCCGGTTTCGGACTGGTCCTTCCCGACAGCCCCATCGTTGACGACCCGGAAAAAACATCCCTCAACCTCGTCATCTGTGCCATTGATCCGGCAACGGGCGCGGGCATCCCTATTGAACGCCCGCAAGTCTTCACGGCGCTGCGCTACAGCGGCGACAACATGGACCGGAGCGAACACCTCTCCGTCCTTGACGAAGTCGTCGCCTACGGTGCTCGCGCATGGACCACAAACATTTCCCTGCCCCACCCCGGCGTCTACCAGCTTGTCATGCAAACCAAGGCGGGCTGGGTCCCCGAACAGGACAAGTTCGTCCAGTACGTCACCAAAGTGCAGATCCCGGCCTACGGGTCCGCCGAAGGCTGGGACAAGCCCGCCAACATCAGCTTTGAGATCTCGCCCCTGAGCCGCCCCTTCGGCCTGTGCTCGGGCATGGCCTTCTCCGGGCAGGCCCTCTTCGACGGCAAGCCTATCCCCGGGGCGCTTATCGACGTGGCCCGCCTCGATCCGGCGATCAAGCCCAACGTTGCCCAGCCGGAAGATCCCAACGCGCCGCCGCAGGACGACAAGGCCCAGCCCAAGGCCAAAAAGCAGGATAAGCAGCCCACGCCTCAGCCCATTTCCGCCTTTGGCGACACGCAGCAGGTCAAAGCCGATAGCCAGGGCGTCTTCACGTTCTCCTGTCCGCTCCCCGGCTGGTGGGCTTTCTCGACCAGCATGGCCGGCGATCCCCTCCAAGATCCCGAAGGCAAGCAGAAGCCGCTGGAAATCAAGACCATTTTCTGGGTCTACATGAACGACTGCTCCAAAACGGCTCCGAGCAAGAAATAAACCATGCGTGATGCCTCGTTTCACCTGTTCGATCGGGCGGCATGGCCTCGCAGCGAACATTTCGACTACTATATACGCACGGTGAAATGCCGCTACGACCTGACCGCCCACCTGACCGTCACGGCCCTGCGCGAACGCGGCAAGGCCCTCGGCCTGCGTTTTTACCCGCTCCTGCTCTACATCGCAGCGCGGGCCATCAATGCGAACCGGGAATTCCGCATGGGCTTCAACGAGCACGGCGCGCCCGGCTACTGGGATTTCATCAATCCGTCCTATACGATCTTCCATGACGACGATAAAACGTTTTCAGACGTCTGGAGCGAGTACGACGAATCGTTTCCCGTTTTCTACCAAAACGTCCTGCACGACATGGAAACCTACAAAGATGTCAAAGGCGTCCGGGCCAAACCAGGCAGGCCGGCCAACTGCTGTCCCATGTCCGCGCTGCCGTGGCTGAGCTTTACCGGCATGGCCCATGTGCAGGCCACGGAACCGCCCTTCCTGCCGCCCATCATCACCTTCGGCAAGTACTTCGCGCAGGGGCCGGACACGCTCCTGCCGATCGCCGTCTCCGTCCATCATGCGGCGGCCGACGGATACCACACCAGCAAGCTCATCAACGACATGCAGGCGCTCGCCGCATCCTCCGGCCAATGGATGCGCCCCTGATGCCTCCGCCATATGAGAAAGCCCGGTTGCGCTCCCCAGCAAGGACGTGCCGGGCTTGCTTTTTTCCTTCTTCGTCCTTACCCTATACACTGCAACACCCAAACCAGCGGCAGGAAATGCCTGCCCAACCATCCAGAGGACACATCATGCCCAAGTCGTTTTATGCCTGTCTCAGCGCCGTACTGGTTCTGGTCATGCTGGCTTTCGCCTATGGTGAGGCCGACGCCGCTCGTATCGGCGGTGGCCGTTCCTTCGGCGGACGCCCGTCCATGAGCCAGCCCTACACGAAACCGCTGCCCTCTAATCCTTCCTCCTCGTTCAATCAGCAGACCAACCGCCAGAGCCAGCAGATGGCCAACTCCGCCGCTCCGAGCCGTGGTCTTTTCGGAGGCATGGGCGGTATGCTCGGGGGCCTTCTCGCCGGTAGCCTGCTCGGCTCGCTGCTCTTTGGCGGCGGCTTCAATGGCGGCGGCTTCCTCGACATCATCCTTATCGGCGGTCTCCTTTTCCTCGCGTTCAAGTTCTTCGGCAGACGCCGCGCCGCGACACAGGGCGCAGGACAGCCCAATGCGGGCGGTTTCGATTCGCTCCGCAGCACGCCCGGCTCCGATTCGACGCATCAGCGTACGGCGGCTCCCCAAAGCGGCAAAGGCGGTTTTGACTGGGACGCGCTGACCACGCCGTCTTCCGGCCAGCAGCCCCTGTATCAGGACGAACCCAAGAAGCCTGCCGGATTCGATGAAGAAGAGTTCCTTCGCGGCGCGAAGGCCGCCTATACCCGTTTGAACAATGCGTGGGACAAGCGCGATCTTTCCGATATCGCCCAGTTCTCCACCCCAGCGTTCCAGAAGGAGATCCAGCAGCAGGCCGCCGAGGACAAGACCCCCGGCAACACTGAGATCATGCTCGTGAACGCCTCGCTCCTCTCCGTGGACACCGTCGGCGACGAGCAGATCGCGCAGGTCTATTTCAACGTCCTGCTCCGCGAAGACCCCTCGCAGGAAGCGCCCATCGACGTCCGCGAAATCTGGCATTTCGTCCGCCCCGCCTCCGGCGACGGCACCTGGAAGCTCGACGGCATCCAGCAGGTTGAGAATGTATAGATGAAGTGAATAGGGGAGGGGAAAGGGACCCCTTTTTCAAAAGGGTCCCTTTCCCCTCCCCGCCCCCCCTATCCCCCTAAAACGTTTGTAAGGGGCAATGGCGGGATGGGCGGCACGGGAAGCTGTCCCCTGACAGGGCGTCCCCGGCATTCCGGTAAAAAACAAGTCCCGGACCTTATGCGGTTCGGGACTTTTCTTTTGTGGATCGCACAATCGGAAACGGGGATTCAATAACGTCGAATGGTTTAAGGAAAAGGAGAGCTCGTTTTTGGGGAGAGTAGGGAAAAGCGTCCTTCAGAAAACCTTTCCTCCCTTTCCCAATGCTTCAGCTACACTCACCCAGCAACATTTCCAGAACGGCATCGGCCTCCATAGCGGCGGCCATGACGACGCGAGGCGCAAGAGGCGGCATACCGGGCCCGATGCCGCTGACGTGATCGCCAACCACGACGAGACGGCTTCCGAGCTTCCGGGCGGTCATCGGAACGCCGCCCCACCCGGCCATGCCGGAGGCGGAAACCACACGATGCCCGGCCAACAGCAATGCTTCGACGAGACTCTTTTTCACTTCGGGATCATCCACGGCCTCGACGACGATGTCGCATCCGGCAAACAATCCGCAGGCCGAAGGGCCATCAAGAGCCCGCTGCTCAAGCCGCAGGATGACGGACGGGTTCAGCTCCCGCAAGACCGCACCCAGCGCCTCCACCTTCGGCAACCCCAAATGCCGGGGGAAAAAATGCTGGCGGTTCAAATTGGACAACGCCACCACATCCGGGTCCGCAATCACGAAATCCCGAATACCCGTCCGAGCCAAAAAGACGGCACAGTTGGAGCCTAACCCGCCCGCTCCGGCCATGCCGATGCGCGCCGACGCCAACACCTTGCACTGTTCCGCCGCAAGATGCCCTTCCAATACCGCATCCCAGCCGACAATCCCATCCATTCCGCACCTCATCCACAACATCCCGCACAACGGAACTCCCGCCGAGCGGCCTCCCCGCCAGTCAAAAGTCTTAGGGGGATAGGGGTGGGGTCTGGGGAGGGGAAAGGGCCCCTTTGGAAAAAGGGGCCCTTTCCCCTCCCCAGTCTCCCCACTTCTTCTACTCTACGCCGACTTGCCGCAGGCGTAAGCTTCGTCGAGAGGCTCCCACGACTTGCACACGGGCTGGTAGCCCTGCGCCTCAATGGCGGCAATCATCTGATCCACATCCCGATCGTCGGCGATCTCAAACTGGGCGGTGTCGTGCTCCTCGGCCGGCATCCTGCGCGGCATGGGCATGTCCGCCCACGGCGGTGGAAACGCCCGCCGAAATC
>NZ_JH114237.1:0-14792 GCF_000224655.1 Bilophila sp. 4_1_30 | reverse complement strand
GCCTTGGCAAGGAAGGCGTTGCGCCCGGCGCGCACGGCTTCGCCGAAGGCCGCGCCCATGCGTACCGGATCGCCCGCCGTGGCAATGGCGGTGTTTACGAGGCAGGCCGCCGCGCCCATTTCCATAGCTTCACAGGCCTGCGAAGGCTTGCCGATGCCCGCATCGACAACGATGGGCAGGCTGATTTCTTCAATGAGGATACGGACCATTTCCTTGGTCTGGAGGCCGCGGTTCGTGCCGATGGGCGCACCAAGGGGCATGACGGCGGCGGCTCCGGCATTCACGAGATCGCGGGCCACATACAGATCGGGGTTCATGTACGGCAGGACGGTGAAGCCTTCCTTGGCGAGGGTTTCCGTGGCTTTGGCGGTTTCGTAGCCGTCGGGCAGAAGATGGCGCGTGTCGGAGATGACTTCGATTTTGATCCAGTCGCCACATCCTGCGGCACGGGACAGACGGGCGATGCGCACGGCCTCGTCGGCGGTACGCGCGCCGGACGTGTTCGGCAAAAGCCGCATCGTGCCGGGGATGTGGCTCAGCACATTGTCTTTCGAGTTGCCGAGATCCACACGCCGCAGCGCCACGGTGATGACTTCCGCGCCGGAAGCTTCCGCGACCGCCGGAATCAGGCTGTCCGAACCGTATTTTCCCGTACCGATGAACAGACGGCTGTGCAGTTCCACACCGCCGATGATCAATGCATCCGAACTCGTTTTCATAGCCCATCCTTGAGTGAACACTCGGAAAATATGACGGGGCAAACACCCCAAAAGAACGCTCCGAAAAGAGCACCCGGCGGTGCGGAGCAACGCCTGTCGGGTCCCCCCAGCAGCCGACGCATGAGGGAGGAAAGACAAAGGAAGGCGGAGACGCCTCCGTCCTTCAGGAGATTCGCCTGTTCCGGGAATACCCCTCTTTACCCGCCGCCGACAAACTGCAACAGCTCGAGCGTGTCGCCGTCCTGCAAGGCGGTTTCGGCAAACGTCCCGGCGGGCACGATGTCCCTGTTCCGCTCCACCACGATTTTTTCAGGCGACAACCCGAGCCGGAGGATAAGGTCAAGCAGCGTCGCCCCCTCATTGCATACGGTGATCTCGCCGTTTACGGTGATATTCATGAAAGCCTCGTGCGGTTGGCCATCAACCAAAAAACGCCCGTCACGAGGGACGGGCGTTCTCAGGATCAGGCATGATGACGCTTCCCTACGGCAGTACCAGCTGCGTCAGGTTCCAAGGGTCTGGGACGAACCCACTCTCAGCCTTGACAGGCTCCCCTAGCTCGGATGACTATAGCGAGCGGCCTCTCTTCTGTAAAGAGCCGTTTTCTTCCTTCTTTCCACTACTTTTTGATGATCAGCAGCTCCTCAAGAGGACGCTTCGGCACATGGTGCACGCCCTGCGCGTCGCGCCAGTACTTCACGGAGCCGTCAGCCCCCACGGTTTCAACGCGGCGGACTTCCTTTTGGAAGCCGAGCGCCAGTACGAGCAGCGGCTCAAGGTTCTCGGGGATGCCCAGCACCTCGCGGATCTTGCGCGGATCAAAGGACAGGAAAATGCAGCAGCCGAGGTCCCGCGTATACGCCGCCAGCTGGATGGTCTGCGCGGCGATGCCCGCATCAATGGCATTCAGTTTTGCCCGCGTCCCCGCCTCACCGAGAATGGCGACGTAACCGGTGGGACGCTCACCCGCTTCGGGGCCGTCCCAATCGGTCAGCATCCCCGCCCATTTCAACGCCGGGAAAACGGCGGCGCAAGCTTCCGGGGATTCCGCAACGGCAAACCGCAACGCCTGCGCGTTTCCACCGCAAGGCGTCACGCGGGCACACGCAATAAGCCAGTCCAGCATTCCGGCGGGCATCCCCTCGGCTTCCCGGAAACGGCGGCAGGTCCGGGCCCCGGTTACAAGCTCAAGAAAATCCATAAACATCTCCTTGGTTGAGATTGTAAGGACCGTTTCTTTCTAGCACCCCCCGCGCGGGTCCACAACGGGTTGCGTCCTGACGGGGCGCGGGATAGTGTGTCTTCGCCCGGTTACGGGACGGTGGCCCTTACGGAATCCCTTCAACAGGGCTTTCCGCGACACGGAGCGCCGCTTTCATTCCGGGGCATACCGACGCCTTCCGCAAAGGATTTTTATGAAGTACCTCGCCATAGACTACGGCCAGAAACGCACCGGCATTGCGGTTTCGGATACCGGGGGCAGCATGGCCTTTCCCCGCAAAACCATCCTCATGCGTACCCGCGCCGCCTTTTTTGAGGAATTGCTCGCCCTCATTGAGGCCGAAGCCACGGACGCCATCGTCATAGGGCTTCCCATCAACCTCGACGGCGAGGAAAGCCTCACGACCCGGCAGGTCCGCAACTTTTCCAAGAGCCTCGCCCGGCGCACCACCCTCCCCCTGTTTTGGATGGAGGAAGCCCTCAGCAGCTACGAAGCCGAAAGGGACCTCCGGGACGCCGGACGTTCCGCAGCTCAAGGCCGGGCCGTGCTCGACCAGCAGGCCGCCGTGCGCATCCTGCAATCTTTCCTCGATCAACCGGAAGCCAAACGGAAAACCATATGAACGAATCCCCCGAAGAAACCAAAAACACACCTGCCGACCCCGGCGCCCCGCGCCCAGAAGAAACAGGCATACCTTCCGGCGTATCGGATACACGGAATCAACAGGCTCCTCCGGATCAACAACATTCCGATGCGTCATCCCCCGAAGCAGAGAACTGGCAGCCGACTGACAAGAAGCCCGGCGAGGCCTCTCCCCTTGATGGGGAGGAGCCGGAAACGCCTCTGCCCGCTTCCGCGCCCGAGACGCCCAAACCCAAACGGCTCTGGCCGCGCTTCCTGCTCGGGTTCATGCTGCTGGTCCTGCTGGCTTGCGGCGGAGCCGGTTGGCTGGCCTATGACTTCCTGAACTGCCCCGGTACCGATCCCGCCGTCGCGCCCGCGCAAGACGTGGAAGTGACCGTCAATCCCGGCACAACGTTCCGTACCCTGACGCCTGAGCTGGTCCGCCTTGGGGCCGTGCGCAATGCCGACAAGTTCATACTCCTGCTCCGCTGGATGAACTACAGGGATATCCCCCACGCGCTCAAACCCGGACGGTTCCGGATCAACACGGGCTGGACGCCGCAGCAGGTCATCGATCAACTGGTCAACGGTTCCCCTCTGCTCGACCGGGTAACAATCCCCGAAGGCCTCGCCTGGTGGGAAGTGGGCAAGCGGCTGGAAGAGGCACAGATGGTGCGTTTCGAGGATTTCGACAAGCTCGTCCATGACCCCGCCTTTCTGCGGCATTGGGGCATTCCGTTCGACAGCGCGGAAGGCTTCCTGTTCCCGGACACTTATCTGATCATGCGTCCACTGGAACTCAACGAAGCCACCGCAAAATCGGTCGTCGGACGGCTTATCGACAACTTCTGGCGCAGGACCGCCCCGCTCTGGCCAGGCGGCAAGCGCCCGGGCCCTTCCGGGCGCGACGAGGTACGGCGTCTGGTCACGCTGGCCTCCATCGTCGAACGGGAAACAGCCGTACCCTCCGAGAGGCCCCGCGTCGCCGGGGTATACGCCAACCGGCTGCGGCTCAACATGCTGCTCCAGGCCGATCCCACCACGGCCTACGGGCTCGGGGAAGGGTTCGACGGCAATCTGCGGCGCAAACATCTCGACGACGAGGGCAACCCCTACAACACCTACAAGCATCCCGGCCTGCCGCCCGGCCCCATCTGCTCGCCGGGCCTCGCCTGCCTCAAAGCGGCCGCTAACCCGGAGCAGCACGACTACATCTATTTTGTCGCGCGCGGGGAAGACGGCTCACATGTGTTCAGCACCAATTTAGCCGCTCACAACAAGGCCGTCCGAGAATATTGGGCGAAAAGGAGAGGGAGGTAGATACTTGGAGGGGGCTATCATCTTATCCAAATCCTCCGCAGGAACGAACTCCCGCCGCGCGGCCTCCCCACCAGTCAAAAGTCTTTGAAGGGAAAAGGGAGGGGTTTGGGAAGGGAAAGGGGAAACTTTCTTCAGAAAGTTTCCCCTTTCCCTCCCCAATTTCTTTTACCCTTCCATAACCTTGATCCGATCAAATCCGGAGAGCAACCGGCGTTCCAACACGCGAACCCTGATGACCAGAAGGACGGCTGCAATGGATACGCCGACAATAAACGCCGTCCAGAACCCCTGCGGGCCAAGGGGATCGCCCCACAAATGCGTCCTGCCAAGCGTATACCCCACAGGCAGGGCGAACACCCAGTAGGAAATCAGCGTCACGCACAGGATGGCCCGCGTATCGTTATACCCACGCAGAATACCAACGCTGACCACCTGCACGGCGTCCGTAATCTGATAGGTCGCGGCAAACAGCAGCAAGTGCGACGCCAACCCGAGCACTACCGGATCGTTGTTGTAGACGGCGGCGATCTGATGCCTCCAGAGGATGGTCACCGACGCCGTGAAACAGGCCGCCATGCAGGCCAAAAGCCATGAAGATCGGCTCGCCACGCGGACGGCCTCCACCGACTTGCGCCCGAGGGCAAACCCCGTACGGATGGTCGCCGCAGTACCGATGGACAACGGGACCATGAACAGCAACGAACTGAAATTCAGGGCGACCTGATGCCCCGCCACCTGAATGGCCCCGAGCGGCGCGATGAGCAGCGCCACCGCCGCGAACAGCGTCACCTCAAACAGCATGGCCAGCGCGCCGGGAAAACCGATGCCCGCCAGTTTTTTGAGCGTCGCCCAAACGGGGAATTCCCATACCCGCCAGGTCATCAATTCCCGCAAGTAGGTATGCCGGCACACGTACACCACCATCGTCAGGAACATGACCCAATAGACGATCGCCGTAGCAACGCCCGTACCCGGCCCGCCGAGCGCCGGGAGGCCGAGCTTGCCGAAAATCAGGATATAGTTGCACGGAATATTGATGAGCAGCCCCATAAAGCCCGCGAACATGGCCGGACGCATAAGCGCCATCCCCTCCATGCCGCAGCGCAAAGCCACGAACAGCAGGTAGGCAGGAGCCCCCCAGATGATCGCCCTCAGGTACTGCCCCGTCATGAGCCCGAGAGCCCCCTCAACGCCCATATCGGCGAGATGGAACGATACCAGATACACGATAAGGATGAGCGGAACCGAAATGAACAGCGCCATCCAGATACCCTGCCGCATGACGTGCCCGACACCCTGCATGTGTTCGCCGCTCCGCATGGAACCAGCCCCGCGAAGCTGCGCCACGCACGGCGTAACCGCGAGCAGCAGCCCCTGTCCGAACAGGACGAGCGGAACCCAGAGCGACCCGGCCAGCGCCACAGCCGCCATATCCACCGCCCCCACCCGGCCCGTCATGACCATATCCACAAATCCCATTGAAATCATGGCGATCTGCGCCAAAAGGGCTGGAACGGCAAGAGTAAGCTGCGTTTTCATTTCAGTGAGATAGGCTCGACGCTTCGTAGACATGAAAAACCTCAAAAGGGAAAAAAGGAGAAAGACAACCCTCCTTGAAACACTGTTTCAAGGAGGGTCGGCGGACTATAACTGGAACAGATAAAAAGGCAATCGCTTCTCATGCCCGAGAAAACGGAAAAAAGGCGGTCCGATGTTTAGAGCGGAGTTCCCTTTCCACCGAAAAAAGGGGCGCTCCAATCCGGGCGCCCCTTTTTCGGGTCAAACGCTCAGATCATCAGTAGGCTGAACCTTGCGGCCTGCGGTCAACAGCAGCGCGAAGCAAATCAGCGCTATGGCGATACCCACGATATTGGACAGTTCGTAGGACATGCCGAAGCCCATCGTCTTCTCAAAGCAGATATACACGGCGCTCACGGCAGTCATGAAACAAGCGGGCACGGAGGCAATCCAATGGAACTTGCCGCGATGCAGCAAGTAGGCGGCCGCAGCCCACAACATGATGGCGGCGAGGGCCTGGTTGGCAAATCCGAAGTAGCGCCACAGCATCCCAAAGGGAATGAAGTTCAAAGCGACGCCCACGACAAACAGCGGGACGGCTATCATCAGGCGATTCTTGTGCGGGCGCTGATCATAGCCGATAGCGTCGGCAATGGTCAAACGGGCAGCACGGAAGGCCGTATCGCCGGATGTCACGGGCAGCACCACAACGCCGAGGACGGCAAGGGCGCCACCGAACACGCCAAGCAGTTCCACGGAGATGTTGTTCACGACCAGCGCGGCGTTCCCCTTGGGGCCGAGGGCGGCGGCAAGAGCGGCCGTATCGGAGTAGAAGGACATGCCGAGGGTCACCCAGATAAGCCCGATAACGCCTTCCGCAATCATCGCACCGTAAAAGATCTTACGGCCATGCTTTTCGTTGTTGATGCACCGGGCCATCAGCGGAGACTGCGTGGCATGGAAGCCGGAGCAAGCGCCGCAGGCGATGGTAATGAACACCAGCGGCCAGGCGGGCAGGCCGGAGGGGCTATGCATGGTCCATTCGATGTTGCTGTAGAAGGTGTACCCCTTGAAGGCCAGAGCGCCCAGCAGCCCAACGGCCATGAACACCAGCAGTACAGCGAAGAACGGATAGACGCGGCCGATGATCTTGTCCACGGGCAGAATAGTGGCAAGGAAGTAGTACGCAAAGATGATCGCCACAAAGAGCATACTGTGCATACCGGTCAACTGGGACAGCAGGCCAGCGGGCCCCGCCACGAAGACCACGCCCACCAGAATGAGCAGCACGACGGCGAACACGCGCATGAGCTTCTTGATGAGGTCGCCGAGGTTGTACCCGACGATATCCGGCACGGACTTGCCGTTATAGCGGACGGACAACATCCCCGAGAAGTAGTCATGTACGGCACCGGCGAACACGCATCCGATTACGACCCACAGGAGAGCTATGGGACCGTAGAGGGCACCAAGGATCGGCCCGAAGACGGGGCCAAGACCGGCAATGTTCAGCAGCTGGATCAGAAACACCTTGGTAGGGCTCATCTCCACATAGTCCACACCGTCAGGCATTTTGCAGGCAGGCGTGGGGCGGTTGGGATCAGGCCCGAACACCTTTTCCACAATGGCGCCATACACACAATACCCAGCCAGCAGCCCTGCCAGGGCCAACACAAAATACATCCATGAAGGCATACAATTCCCCCTCTAAACGTGAGTGTTACGGAACACCCTCCCTTACGGCAAGGAGATTGCTCCACTACCGCAGAAGTCTAATCCCGGCGTTCTTTCCGAGTCAAGGGGAGAAGTGCTTTTTGCGCAATAGGATACAAAACCAGTCCGTATACGCGTTGCACGGTCAGGAATCCTCTCCAGAGCCCGTGCAGCGCGTCAAATACAAAAAGAGAAGGGAGCCGAAACTCCCTCCTCATCAAAGCTAACCGGAATCGGCGTCAGCCGACTTCAATTAGAAGGTGTACTGCAAGGTCACAGCACCGCGAACGTTGTTTTCACGGTACGAATCAACAACACCCTTGCCCCAGACGCTTTCGTCGAGGTCGAGGTTGATGTAGCCGATTTCAACGGCCAAGGTCAGATCCTTGTAGATCTTGTACTGGGTGTCGAAGTTCACTTCCCAAGCCTTGTCGGCCGTGGTCATGTACAACTGACGCCCCGCATCATTAGCACTCGTGACATAAGCGCCACCGTTGCGAGCCATTTCGGTATTGTTCGTGCCCTTGACGAAACCGACGCGGAACACATGGGTCAGGTCTTCCATAAAGGAGATATCCTTCGCCTGGAGGTACACGCCCATCTTGCCGTCGTTGCTCAAGCCGATCATGTCGCACGCGTCACGACCGAAGTTACCGTCGAAGCCGTAGGAAGAAATATCCCAAGAACCTTCAACGGTAGGCATACGTTCGGAACCGTTGTACGCATTGGAGTCGTCACCAGAAGCATACCAGAACAGGATGCCGGGGGTGAAGTAATCCATCTTGTACTCGGCGAGGATAGAGGCGAACCAGCCAGCGCGCTGCGCGTCGAAATTCTTTCCGTCCTTTTTATAAGAACCCATGTCAACGCTACCATAAGCAGCGTCAAGAGCAATGCGGAAAGGATCAAAATAGGTCAGTTCGGAAGCAACGCCAACCCACCAAGCGTTGCCGTGACGATCACCCTTGGCACCATAGAGATCCGGCGTACCGACGGGAAGCAGGTTTTCCTTAAGCGCACCTTCCGTATTAGCACCCTTAATAGAGTCGCGACCAACAGCGCCATACATGCCCCACGGGGTCACTTTCACGCCGTCGAAGGTCATCGGCACAGTCAAACCAACGAAGTCCATGGCGTTGCTGGAAGGATGTCCAACGAGCTTACCACCATCGGTGCCGTAGTTACCGTTATTGTCGTTTTCAGCACGAAGCCAGAAGAGGCTGGCGCCCACGTTTTCGGTGAACTGACCGGAGAGGGTGATACCCGCGCCGTCAGCAGCTCCACCGCCGAGGATGGGGTTGTTGGAAATGAAGCCGGGCAGGCTGAAGTTCTGGAGACCCATACGGACCTTGGCGTCGGTCTGGGGGATCACCCAGTCAACGTAGCTGTAACGGACCTTGACGATCTTGCCGTCGGTACCGAGGGAAGCGCCCTGGTCAGCTCTACCCCAGTTCTGGTCGCCCATTTCGAGGAACAGAACGCCCTTCAGGGATTCAGAGGCGATGACGTCGATCTGGGTACGCAGACGCTGTTTGGCGGTAAACTTGTCGCCGTTCTTTTCGAACAGGTTATTGTCACCCAACTGCCAAGAAAACGTCCAGTTGCCCTTGGCCTTGATATCAGCAGCCTGAGAACCAGCAGCAGCGCCGAGCACGAGGCCGGCAGCAAGAAGCAGAGTCACGATGCGCTTCATGTGTATTCCTTCCTTCTTAAATAAAATTCCTTGATCGACGAACACAGGACAATCCAGTGTTCGCGTTTCTTTTCTCATAACTCTAAACCGAGATCAACCCTTTTTGTAAAAAAATTTAAACTTCGTGATTCTCACCCCTCTCAAACGGGCCAAAAAGGCAAAATCCCTGTACCGTCCCTCAAGGCCGGCGTGGTTTACCCCCTCCGAAAAGCAGGGCTTGACGGGACGGCACAAGTACGCAAATAGTCGCATGGTACGGTTGCTCAACGCTCCCGCCTCGCATCCGAAGACCTCTTTTTTAAGGATAGACGCATGGGTTTCTTCTCAAGTATCAAACGGCTGTGGTCATCGAATAAAACTGCTGAAACTCCGGAAACGCCACAGGTCCCGGCGGAGGAAGCACTGGCCGCGCAGCCAGCGGAAACGGAAGACGGCGCATCTCACGAAGAATCTTCCGTTTCCGACGCGCCACAATCTCCTGTGGAGGTTGTGGAAAAACTGCCGGAAACGGCAGCCGCAGAGCAGCAACAGGCCGATCTGGAAATGGATCAGCTCGCTGCCGGACAATCTCTTGAACCGGACGGGCAAGCTCCCGCACCTGCGGCTGCCGCCCAACCTGCCCCTCAGCCCGACGCCCCGAAGGAACCTTCCGGATGGCGCGATACGCTGCTGCTTACCCTCCGGGAAGCCGAACCGCGCCTGTCCGTGTGGCTGTCCATCGCTCTGGAAGATCTCGGACCCGACGCACGCACGGGCGACGAACTCTGGGAGCGTGTCCGCTTCCTTTTGACCGCCCTTGGAGCCCCGGAGAACGAAGCCGATGCCTTCGTCGCCGACTTCGCCGCATGGGCCGCGCGCATGGAATACGAAGAAGTGGCGGACTTCCGTTCGGAACTGCAGTACCGCCTCGCCCTTGCTCTCGATCTTGAGGACGAAGAGGATGAACGCAACCGCATTTTCCTCAAGCTGCATCAAGGGCTGGAACGGACCCGTGAACAGCTCGGCAAAGGGCTCTCCACCCTCTTCGCCAGCCACGGCGACCTGTCCGCCGACTTCTGGGACGAATTGGAAGAACTCTTCATTATGGCGGACATGGGCGTCGAAGCCGCGACCGAGCTGTGCAAACGCCTCAAGTCCCGTGCGCGTGCCGCTTCCGCGACCACTCCCGAGGAACTTCGTCCTCTCCTCGCCGCGGAGCTGGAAGACATTTTCCGCATCCCGCGCCGCGTCGTCGCGGTCAACCCGCCCGAGGTCGTTCTGATCATCGGCGTCAACGGCGTAGGCAAGACCACGACCATCGCCAAACTGGCCTACCGCGCCCGTATGCAGGGCAAAAAAGTCCTCCTTGCCGCCGCCGACACCTTCCGGGCCGCCGCCGTGGAACAGCTCGGCATTTGGGCGGAACGCACGGGTTCCGGTTTCCACTCCAAGGGGCAGGACGCCGATCCCGCCGCCGTGGCGTGGGAGGCGATGGATGTCGCCATCAGGGATCAATACGATATTCTGTTTATCGATACCGCCGGACGTCTGCACACCAAGAGCAACCTGATGGATGAGCTCCACAAGATCCGGGAAGTCATCGCCCGCAAGCATCCCGGCGCTCCGCACCGCAGCATCCTTATTGTAGACGCCACCACCGGTCAGAACGCGCTCCAGCAGACAAAAATATTCAAGGAAGCAGCAGGTATCGACGAACTTATCCTGACCAAGCTTGACGGCACCGCCAAGGGCGGCGTCGCCGTGGCCGTTTCCATGCAGTACGGTATCCCGATCACCTACGTCGGCCTTGGCGAAAAAATGGAAGACCTCCGCCCCTTCAACGGGGATGACTTCGCTAAGGCGCTCCTTGAGCAGTAAAAAATTGATAAAAAGGGAGGAGCTTTTCTGGAAAAGGCGTCCTCCCTTTTCTCTAGGATGGGTTCACTTTGAACGGATTGGAAATATTGGGGAAGGGGAACTTTTCTGAAGAAAGCTTCCCCTTCCCCAAATCTACCCGCGTAGAGTCCGCCACACCCTTTCCAAAATTTTTTGTGCCTATCGAGTCCCCGTTCACGATTCTTTCTGAGGCAGGTTGCCTTTGGAACACGCTATTTGAAAGTGGAAATACCCTGCCGTCCCACCCTTCTCCTCCCAACCCTTTTGACTTTTTTCCGTTTTTTTCCGAAAGTATGTCACCCTTTCACACGCGACCCATCCTCAAAAAACACACTTTGGAGTGGGCAAGACGTTTGGGGGAAACACGGAAAAGCGCTCTCGCTTCTTCGCCCTTCTGCCTTGCCCCTGTTTCCTACGCCGGAGACCTGCATGTACGACATCGACGATCTGAAAAACCTTGTGGATATGGCGGCGGGCGGGCGCAGCCCCGCCGACCTTCTCATTACCAACGCGAAGCTGGTGGACGTGCTGACCGGCGAAATCCGGGAAACGGACGTCAGCGTGGGCGGAGGCAAAATCCTCGGCTTCTCGCATACCGAGGCGGTGAAAGTCGTTGACGCGCGAGGAGCCTACCTGCTGCCCGGCCTCATCGACGCCCACATCCATATCGAATCCAGCATGGTGAGCCCCGCGCGTTTCGCCGGGCTGGTACTCCCGCACGGCACCACCAGCGTCGTGGCCGATCCGCACGAAATCGCCAACGTCCACGGACTGGAAGGCATCCGGTACATGCTGGAAAACGGGCGACACCTGCCGCTCAATATTTTTATCGCCCTCCCCTCCTGTGTTCCGGCGACGCCGTTCGAGGATTCCGGCGCGGTCCTTTCCGCTGAAGAACTGGAAGAGCTCATCGACGACCCCAAAGTGACCGGTATCGGCGAAATGATGAACTTCCCCGGCGTCGTCTCCGGCGACTACGACGTACTGGCAAAAATCCAGCTCGGTACGTCCCACGGCAAAATTGTGGACGGACACGCCCCCGGCTTGCTTGGCCGGGATCTCGACGCCTATCTCGTCACCGGCATTACGAATACCCACGAGTGCACCACGCTTGAGGAGATGCGCGAGAACCTTCGCCGGGGCAGCTACATCCTTATACGCGAAGGCTCCGCCGCCAAGAACCTCCGAACGCTCCTGCCCGGCGTTACGCCCGGCAACGCGCGGCGCTGCGCGTTCTGCTGCGATGACCGCCATATTGAGGATATCGTTTCCGACGGCCACATGGATAACCATCTGCGCCTCGCGGTAGGCATGGGGATGGATCCGGTACAGGCCATCACCATGTGCACGCTCAACGCCGCGGAGTGCTTCGGGCTGCGCAACAAGGGAGCCATCGCCCCCGGCAGGGATGCCGATTTCATCCTTGTGGACGACCTCAAGGCATTCCGCGTGCGCAAGGTATTCACGGCGGGACGCCTGATCGCCGAAGACGGCCGCGTCCTCATCCCGCTGGATGACGCGGCTGCGGGAGCGCCTTCCCACTCCATCCACCTCAAGCCGCTGGCCGAGGATGCCCTGTCCTTGCCTGTCCGTACCGGAAAAGCCCGTGTCATCGGCATTGAGCCCGCCTCCCTCGTTACGAAGAGCCTCGTCCGCGAGGTGAAGACCGATGATACGGGATGCTTCCAGTCCGCGCTGAATCCCGGCCTGACCAAGATCGCGGTCATTGAGCGGCACAAGAGGACGGGAAAACTCGGCATCGGGATTCTAGAAGGCTATGGGCTCACGGGAGGGGCCATAGCGACGACCATTTCCCATGACTCCCACAACATTGTTGTAGCGGGCGACAACGACCCTGATATGCTGCTTGCCGTCCGGGAATTGGCGGACATGGGCGGCGGCATCGTCTCCGTGCACGGAGGGGCCATCCGGCGTCTGCCCCTCCCTATCGCGGGCCTCATGACCTCCGCCGATCCGCAGGAAGTCAATGCCGTCCTTCACGATATGCTCGTTGCCGCGCGTGCGGAGCTCGGTATCCCCGAAGACGTCGAACCGTTCATGACCCTCAGTTTCATGGCCCTTCCCGTCATTCCGGAACTCAAGCTGACCGCCCGCGGCCTGTTCAACGTCAACACTTTTTCCTTCGTCGGCGTAGAAGCCGACTGACGAGGTGCGCCATGCCCAGACTGTTGCCCGGGACCTCTCCCGAAACCGACCTCTACGCTCTCACCGACGACGGACTGTCTCTCGGGCGTCCGGCGGTTGAAGTCGCCAAAGCCCTGCTCGACAGCGGCATCAAGATCCTCCAGTACCGCGAAAAAGAAAAAAAGGCCGGACAGATGCTCAAAGAGTGCATGGAGCTGCGCCGCCTGACCCGCGAGGCTGGTGCCTGCTTCATCGTGAATGACCATGTTGACATTGCT
Source organism: Bilophila sp. 4_1_30 (assembly GCF_000224655.1). Classification (NCBI taxonomy): domain Bacteria; kingdom Pseudomonadati; phylum Thermodesulfobacteriota; class Desulfovibrionia; order Desulfovibrionales; family Desulfovibrionaceae; genus Bilophila; species Bilophila sp. 4_1_30. Next base: position 1,685 of record NZ_JH114237.1, on the reverse strand, counting down.
ATCCTCTGCGAAGCCGACGGCGTGCACGTCGGCCAAGAGGATCTCCCCGTCGAGGCCGTGCGCCGTCTCGTCGGCCCGGACATGATCATCGGCCTGTCCACCCATACCCCTGATCAGGCCCGCGCGGCCGTGGCCTCCGGTGCGGACTATATCGGGGTCGGCCCCATTTACCCGACGCAGACCAAAAAGGACGTTTGCGCCGCTGTAACCCTCGATTATCTTGATTGGGTGGTTGCCAACATCACCCTGCCTTTCGTCGCCATCGGAGGCATCAAACGCCACAACATTGCGGACGTCATCGCGCACGGCGCCCGCTGTTGCGCCATCGTTTCCGAATTCGTCAGCGCTCCCGACATTCCCGCCCGCGTTGCCGAAGTCAGAAGCGCAATGAAAAAATAGTGTTTTTACAGGCGGGAGGACAAATTATTCCCTCTCGCCGCCATGTTGCGCGCTGGGGGGCGGGCGCATTCCGGTAGTGCTTTACAGGAAGCGCTTGACCTCCGGCTGATACGGTCATATGTGTTCGACATGAACGGAATCTTCCATACTCCCAAGCGGTTCGCTCTGCTTCTCCTCGCCGCGTTCGCGCTGGCGAACGGTCCCTTGTGGGCCGCTCCGACGCCTGTCGCCGACAAGGGCGGAGATAAGAAGGAAGAGGCCGTATGGGGCGAAATGCCCGCTGGAGCCAAGACAACCTACATCGGCATCCACGGCGGAACTGTGCCTGTCAGCCTGCTGACGGCGGGGGACGGTTCTCCGATGATCGCACTTGTGGGCCTGACCGGAAGCGATTTCCTGAACTTTTTGCGTACCAACGACAGATTGCAGGAAGAGCCCCTGTTTGCCGACAATACAGGGATCTACGCTCCGGGGGCGCACCCTTCGGACATAAACGACAGCCCCGTACAGCCGGCAAACGCTGACGTGCCTACGCCGCAGCCCACTGGGAATGCGACGCAACCCATAACCGGGAACGCTACACAACCGATGGCTCCAAGCGAGCAGGTAGTACAGCAAACCGCCGACAACCAACCGACCGAACTTCCGGCAACCGATCCCGCCATTCCCTCTGAGAGCAATGCAACGCTGCTTCTGGCGGGCTCTTCTTCCGGGGATATCCCGGTGATCTATGCAACAGGGCGAAATTTTGAACGACTGAGCCTTGTCCCGGCCAACTGGGCTCCCTTTGGTCTGACTGAAAAGGCCCTTTCCCTTGAAGGGGAAGTGAAAGTTCTCGCCCCGCCCAAGATGATGCCCAAGCAGCACACCATAAAAAAGAAACGGCATTAGCCCGTTGACGTCCCCACCCAAAGAGGGAAGGAGTAAAGCTCCTTCCCCCTTTTTTTATATGCCTCAGGCTTTACGTAGCTGGGGAGGAGTTACCGATAACTTCCCTACCCGTTTCCTGCCCTTTCTTTATGAAAGCTGTGCATCTCCATAAGGGCATCTCTCCGCCTTACTCGGAGGTTTTCCGGGGCCTCTGCCGGGCAAACCGGTAAGGCTTGCGAGAAAAGGGAAGAGGGGAAAAACTAACGCCGATTATGGAGCGAACCGGTGCATAAAGCCGAAGGAAACAGAAGCTGGGGGGAGGAGGAGAACCGAGGGAGGGGGGGGAAACAGAAGGAAGGGCTTGAGCCGGGCCTGGGGCTTAGGGAGGGTGGCGCGATGAGGATGAGCTTCGGGCA
>NZ_JH114236.1:115718-142047 GCF_000224655.1 Bilophila sp. 4_1_30 | reverse complement strand
AGCTGACCAGTACTAATAGCCCGAGCGGCTTATTTTTCAAAAAACTTTCCCCTTCCCAACCCCCCTATCAATTAATATCACATAGAGATTTGTCTTGGTGTTCATGGAGGAGAGGGTACACCCGATCCCATTCCGAACTCGGCAGTTAAGCTCTCCATCGTCGATGATACTGCGCATTCTTACGTGGGAAAGTAGAACAACGCCAAGACTTTATTTCCAAAGGGCCGTCCTGGACAGGACGGCCCTTTGTTTTTTGCCCGAAGCTCATCCTCATCGCGGCCACCCCTCCCTAAGCCCAGGCCCGGCTCAAGCCCTTCCTGCTGTTTTCCCCCCCTCGGTTCTCCTCCCCCCAGCTTCTGTTGCCTTCGGCTTTATGCACCGGTTCGCTCCATAATCGGCGTTAGTTTTTCCTTCTCTTGTAAGCCTTACCGTTTAGGGCCTGTGAGAGGAAAGGGGGCCACGGAATCATTTCCTTAATCGGTAATCCTCCTCGCTAGCCCTCGCCATCAAAAGCTTAGGGAGCTCGAAAGATGGCGCGGTGGAGGGAATAGAAGCTTCTCTCCAGAAGTGGGGACTCCCTTCCTTCATATTCTTACTCCATCTCATAGGGGAAACCGCACATCAGGGAATTGCCCCTGCGCCCTCATTATGCTAGGAGTTTGGAAAGTACAGGGTTCTCACCCCTGACTTTCGATTGGAGGTTTACTATGCTGAAAATCAAACATGTAGCCGTATGCATGCTCGCTCTCGCCATGCTTTCGGCTGGTTGCACCAACTACAGCGGCAATACCTATTCCGGCAGTCAGGTGCGCAGCGCTCAAACGGTACAGTATGGCACGGTGGTTTCCGTGCAGCCCGTTACGCTTGAGGAAGATCGTCCCGCCGTCCTTGGGACAGTGGGAGGAGGCGTCGTCGGCGGCGTGCTCGGCAATATGGTTGGTGGTGGACGCGGGAAGACGCTGGCGACTATCGCGGGTGCAGCCCTCGGCGCGGCTGGCGGCTATGCTGGCGAGAAGGCGCTGACCAAGCAGAATGGTCTTGAAATTACGGTCGAACTGGAAAACGGACAGCAGTTGTCCATTGTTCAGGCCGCCGATCAGCAATTCTCTCCGGGTGAACGTGTCCGCGTACTGCGCGGAAGCGACGGCTCGGCGCGTGTGACCCGTTAGCCTTTGCAGGAACGCCGTATTGCGGCATCGTATAATCCGTCGTGCGCCGGCATGACGAACAACCAAGGAGCATCCATGCTGGATCCGAAACAGTGTGTTCTTTTCAGCGGCGGGGCCGCCGGAACCGAGCAGTTTTTCGGCGCGCAGGCCGAGGCTTGGGGCATTGAAGAAGTGAACTACAGCTTTGATGGGCACCAGATCGAACGGAAGCGCGGCGTGCGCGTCCTCACTTCCGAAGAATTGGCCCTGAAAGATGTGAGCCTGACCTATGTTTCCCGCCTTATGGGTCGGGAATTCACGAAGGCTCCCCTGTTCCGCAAGGTCCTGCAGTCCATTTGCTGGCAGGTCAGCAGCGGTCAGGAAGTCGTGGTCGTGGGCAACATCCAGCCGGATCAGACCGTCAAGGGCGGTACCGGCTGGGGCGCCGAGTTCGCCAAGATTTGCAACAAGCCTCTTCTCGTGTTCGATCAGGAACAGGACGGCTGGTATCGCTGGCTGAACGACGCTTGGGTCAAGGTGGAAGAGCCCGTCATTGAGCATACGCACTTCACCGCCACGGGAACCCGGTTCATGGAAGCCAACGGACGCAAAGCCATTTCGGATCTGTTCGCTCGTTCGTTCAATCGCTAGTCGCGGACGTTTTTGCCGTATTATGGACAGCCATCCTGTTTTGCAGGATGGCTGTCTTTGTGAAGGTGGAGTATGCCGTTGTTTGCCGTTCCGTCCGTAAAGAGCAATTCGCTCGGGTTGTTGGCGGGTCTTTGCGCCTTTCTCATCTGGGGCTTTCTGGTCGTTTTCTGGCATATGCTGGATGCCGTGGCTCCGTTCGAAATCCTGTGCTACCGCATCATTTTTTCGTTTGTGAGCTTGCTTCCGGTCGTTATGCTGACAAGGCGCTGGGCGGAGGTCGTCAGCGCTTTTCGCAACCGCCGCGTGGCGCTGACCATGTTCGCCAGTTCCTGCGTGGTGGGGTTGAACTGGTTCCTGTACATATGGGCCATCAGTACCGGACAGATCCTTGAAACGAGCCTCGGATACTATACCAATCCGCTTATGAACGTGCTGTTCGGTTTCCTTTTCTTGCGGGAACGGCCGTCACGCCTTCAGGGGATAGCCATTTTGTTGGCCTGTATCGGTGTCCTGCTGAGTTTCTTGGGCCACAATCAGTTTCCGTGGCTGGCCCTGTCGCTGGCCTTCACTTTTGCGCTGTACGGTTTTATCCGAAAAACGGTTTCCGTCGAAGCGCTTCCCGGCTTGTTCATTGAGACGATAGTTTTGATACCCTTTTCGCTCGGCTGGATCCTGTGGCTCTATTGGAATGGGGAGGGCTTCCTTTGCAGCCCGGCGGTTCGGGAAGGCTTTTTGTTGTTTCTTGCCGGTCCGGTCACATCCTTGCCACTGGTCATGTTCGCCTATGCCGCCCGGCATATGCGCCTGATGACGCTTGGCCTGCTGCAATACATTTCCCCGACCTGCACGTTCTTCCTCGGCATATTCATGTTTGGGGAAACCTTGAACCCGACTGCGCTGGTGACGTTCATTTTTATCTGGCTGGCCTTGCTGTTGTATACGGTGGAAAGCTGGCGGCAGACGCGGCATTTGCCGCACTGAGGGAACGGAAAAAGGCGGGGCGCCATCCCTCGTCTTTTTTGTACCGTTGAACGCATGGGCATATGAATCGAAATGGTCCGGCTCAGTTGGGCGTCATGCAGGAAAAACTGCCAGTACGGCAAGTTCCATGCTTACGTGTACCTATGAAAAATCCTCGGCTTGCCGAGGACTTTTTGGGGAAGGGGAGAACGGATATGAAAAAGTCCCGACAGGCGGGGCAATAGGGCGGTGGTGTGCTTCATGGTGGTTCTTTGGGCTTGGGGAGGCATTGTACGGGGAGTGGCTTAGTGGGTCCGCTTGAGCTCATAGCCGAACTGTTCGGCTATATGCTCAAGCGGCTGGATATTACCAGTGACCCGCATGATGTCGACGAGGGTTTCCGCGCCGAGTTTCGCGCCGTCGTCGAAGGGGTTCACTTCACGCAGCAGGGTGGAATACGGTTTGCCCACGGCGGCGGCAATGTTTTTGGCACCAAGACCGCTTTCCAAAACAAGATCATGAACGGCAGAAATAAGATTGGCAGACATAAGGGTTCTCCTTTGGTTGCGTATTCAAACAGCACCACCTGTTCTTAGCTATACCTGATTCTCATCGGAAGACAAGGCCATTAGATTCTTTTTTTAGTACCTTTCGTGACTTTTTTCTCCAGTAGAAAGAGAATAAGTATTGCTAGATTGTTTATCTTGCTAGAATCACTGTTTAAATAAAAGGAGTCCATTAAAAAGAATTTTTGACGATTGCCAAAAAAAATTCAATGGGCTGAAAAGAAGTTTTTTTCAGGTGGTTTTGTTTTGTGAATTATAGTGCGTCTTGAGCGGTCAGGGCATACAGGTACCGCTGGGTGCGGGACGCCGCATACGTATATTGCCCGGCAATGCGCCAGTTCTGTGCGGCCTGTTCCCAATCAGGAGACTCTTGGAGGCGTTCGCGCAAAAGCAGCACGACCACTCCATTGGGGTTCAGGTTGCCTTTGACGAGTTCCAGAACGCCGGGCCACGGCATAAACGCCCGGCTGACGATGAGGTCCGCTGTCCGTGCGGGCGGTCCGGCCATAAACGCTTCGGCGCGGCCCCGGAAGACATGGGTTCCGGGCAAGGGATATTTGGCGAGGACCGTGGACAGGAACAGGGCTCGTTTTTCTCGGGCTTCGACCATCCAGTAATCGCCTTCTTGCCAGATCATACGCAGAGGAAGTCCGGGAAGCCCGGCTCCCGAGCCCAGATCCCGGCAACAAGGTACAGCGCCGTATTCCACGTCTTCGCGCAGAAAACGCCCGAGATGCAGGCTGTCGACGACCAGCGTAAAAAAGGTGTCCTCAGCCGTCCGGGTGCCGACAAGGTTCATGACCCTGTTCCACTGCATGAGCAGGCCGAGATATCCGGCGAGCGGGGGCAAGGTTTCTTCGGTAAGCTCGAAACCGGCGCGCTTGGCCCAGTCCTGAAGATCATACGGGGATACGGATGATGAACGCATGACGACTCCTTGATGCTGTAGGGGAATGAGAGGCGGTTATACCCGCAAGGCGCGCGTTCGTACAGCGTCTCAGGAGCGTTTGCCGCGCTTGGCCTTGCCCCGGCGTTTTTTGGGAGCCGGTCCGGGATTCGCCGGGAAAACGGAAGGGGAGGAAGGCGTCCGCCTCACGGGGCTGTCCGAAAACACGGCGAAGATCGGATAGATCAGCATTACCACCATCATGATGATGCTCAGGGCGATGAGGGCATCCTTCGCAAGGCCCTCCTCCGACCACGCGCAGTAAAAGAGCAGGGCGGCGAGAAGCCCGCACAGGGGGCGCCCCCATGCCCGGGGCATCAGGCCCATAGGATTGATCCCGCGCCGGAAACACAGCTCGAGCAGGGCAAAGAAGCTCAGAAAGATGAAGATACACAGCAAGGTACCGTTCGTATCATAGCGCAGAAACTGGTAGAGCAGGGCCAGATCGATGACGAATATCCCGATTATGACGAAGAGTTCCGAGAATCGCATTTTCAGCATTGCACGCTCCTGCCGTCCTTTTTTCTCACCCGTCCCTTCCCCTTTCGGTTCTGGCACACTGAAACTGTGGGGCCTGTGAGCTTCTGAAAGGGAATCCACCCCGCACTATCGTCATATGCCATAATCTTGCGCGGAACCCCTTTTTCCTTTCCGTAAGACCTAGGCTGCAAGGGGAAACGATTGCCCCCGGCGGGTCAGGGGCAGAGCCTTTGCCGTCGGAGGCGTTGCCGTTCACCCGTTTCCGTTCGCCTTCCGCAGATTGTCCACCTGGCGGCAGATGCCCATGAGCATATCCATTTCGTGCCGCCTCAGGCCGGACTTGCCGAGGAAACGGCGCAGGGGCATCAGGAAGTAGTCGGGATTGTCGCTTTTGAGATAGTCGATGGCGAGGAGCGTTTCTTTGAGCCGGGCGTAGAGCAGAGCCTGTTCCTCGTGCGTGATGCGGCGCGACTGCTGGCCGGGATCGTTGCCGAGCGACGGCTGCGGGTCCACGCGGCTGACCGCCTTCATGCATTCGTAGGTAAGGATGAGGATGGCCTGCGCCAGATTGAGCGAAGAAGCCTCTCCAGCGGTGGGGATGGTTACGAGGCGCTGGCACTGTTCGATGTCGGCATTGCTCAGGCCGCGATCCTCGCAGCCGAAGACGATGGCGACCCGGCTGCCTTCGTGGAGCAGGGGCGCGATTTCCCCGGCGGCCTGTTCCGGCGTCAGCAGCCCGCGCCGCCAGCCGCCCGTGCGGGCCGTGGTGCCGAAGGTCAGGACGTTGGGGGCGAGCGCGTCGCCGAGCGTCGGTTTGACCTCAATGGCGTCGAGCAGGGGCTCGCCCTTGGCCGTGGCCAGAGGCCGGGCTTTTTCCTTATCCCACCATACGGGGCTGACGAGCGTCAGGCGCCCGCAGCCCGTGTTGGCACAGGCGCGGGCCGCCATGCCGATATTTTCCGGGAACTTGGTTCCCACCATAATGATTTCCAGATGCCGCAGGGCGTCCTGCGAAGCTTGCACGAGCATACTCACTTCCGGGGAGACAGGGTGGCAAGGGCGTCCTCAAGCTGGCTCGCCGTGTACAGATCTCTGAGCACGATGGGGCTGTTTGAGAGGAGGCCCTTGGGGAAAATGGCCGTGACCGGGATGCTGACGCTGCCGATGGCGCGGAGCAGCGCCTGCGCTTCCGGGTCGGGCCGGGTCAGGTCCACCTTGATGAGGCGGAGCCCGTAGCGTTCCGTGATGGCGTGCAGGCGTTTGGGCGTCAGCACGGTCTGTTCAAGGAATTTGCAGGACGGGCACCAGTCCGCCGTGAATTCGACCATCAGCGGTTCTTTTTTCAGCAGCGAACGGAACGTGTCCGCCCGGAACGTTTCCCACGGCGCGGGTTCGGGCGCGGGCTGCACGCTCCACCAGATGGAGCCGCCTACCATAAGGAGCGCGAGCGCGCCCGTAAAGAGCTTTTGCGGACCCGAGGCGCGCAAGCCTCCCCAGTGGCCCCAAATCCATGCCGCCAGCGCGCAGACGAGCAGGGTGACGAGCGCGGCGAGCCGCTGTGACTCGGGGAGAATGGACAGCAGATAGATGGCGGTACCCATGAGAAAGAAGCCGACCAGCCGTTCCATGATCCCGGTCCATGCGCCGGGCTTGGGGAGGATGCGGGCCGCGCCGGGCCAAACCGCAAGGACGAGGTAGGGCAGGGCCATACCGATCCCGGTTGCCGTGAATACGGCGACGATTACGGGCAGGGGCTGGAGTGCCGCCCAGCCGAGCACGCCGCCGAGCAGAGGGCCGCTGCACGGGGTGGCCAGCAGGGTGGCGACGAGGCCGGTGAGGTAGGCTTGCGTTTTGGGGTTGCGTGACGCGCCGACCTTGAAATCGAGCACGGGCAGCGTGAACACGTCGAACAGGGAGAGGGACAGCAAAAAGACGAGGATCAGCAACCCGTACACGAGATGGGTATTCTGGAACAGGCCGCCCCATGCCAATCCGAGCGCGCCGACGCAAAAGGCCAGCACGAGGAACCACGTCAGGATCCCGGCGGCGAACAGTACGTTGTGCTCGCGGAAATGGGCGAGGCGCTGGCCTTCGGTCTCATAACCCGACGAACTCAGCAGGGCGGAAACCTTCATGGTCAGCACGGGCAGCACGCAGGGCATGACATTGAGGATAAGGCCAGCCAGCAACCCGAGGAACAGGGCCGTGCCGAGGGCTGTGGGCTCCAGCGATTCCTGTGGGAAACGCGGCGTGAACCGCCATTCGTCGGGCTCAGCGGGGCTTCCGGGGGCGAAACTGGACGGACGGCCCGGAAAGCGGCGTCAGCGGGGTGACGGATTGCTGTGGGGGGGCTTGCGGAAAAGCGGGTTCGGAAGAGATGGGGGATGTTTCGGCTTTACCGAGTTGCCCATACGCCTCCAGCGCGGCGGAGCTCGGCGGAGGCAGCGTTTCGGGGAGTGCCAGGGAGACCGTTTGCTGTACGGGGACACAGTTTTTGTCCGAACAGAGGAGCATGGACAGATCGGCGGAGAGGGGGCCGGATACGGGGGCATCGAAACGGATGAAGATCGGGAACCGGGCGGTATAGGCGAGAATCTGTTTTGTGGGCTCGAAGGTGTCGGGCGTAAGCCGCCCCTGTGGGTAGAGGACTGCGGCTGCGGCGGGTTGTCCCTGTGCGTCGAGGATATTCAAGCTGGTGGGAATGGGAGCGTCCGCGTAGTGGGAGTAGGTGTGATAGCCTTTCTGCGGCGTCACCCAGAGCACGGCCGCCGGATGCCCGTCCAGTTCGGCATATTCCGTATCTAATGAAAAAGGAAGTGATTCTGCGTGAGTAAGAGTAGACGCATACAGCAGGAAGCCTGTTACAAGGCAGAGTACGAGCCATATATGGAGTGTGTTTTTCGTTTTCATGGGGTGGACGGTAGCGTTTTTTTCTCTCTTTTGCAAAAAGGGTGTTGACACTCACCCCTTATTTGGACTAAATCTCTTTTCACGCCGCAAGGCACGGGTCATTAGCTCAATTGGTAGAGCAGCTGACTCTTAATCAGTTGGTTCGGTGTTCAAGTCACCGATGGCCCACCAGCGAAACGAACCAAGGACTTTCGAGAAATCGAAAGTCCTTTTTTCGTATGTGCTTCTATTTTGAAAGGTAACTTTGGTCCGCTCCATCCAATGTGGAGCACCACAAGCGCGGTAAACATTCATCAAGTATCAGTCAGCTTGATTGGGTGATTGGTCCAGATAGCCTTTGTATACCCGCTTGTCTTGTCCATCAAAGTTCAGCTGGTACATACAGAAAGTAGTCAGTATGTTTTTAGGTTGCCATTGTTCCTTATACGAATATTGATAAAGCATACCCAGACGTTTCATGACATTGCCGCTACGGGGATTCTTGATATCGTGTGTGGCCGTAATGTAAGGAATGCCATCTTTCTTTGCTTGGTGAATAACGGCATTGGCCGCCTCGGTTACAATGCCGTTGCGCCAAAAGGCTTTGAGCAGCCCATAGCCAAGGTCATGGGGCTCATTGATGTCTATATTGACATACCCTATTGGAATGTTATCATTTTTTAAACAAATCGCATATTTGTAACCGTAAGGTTGCCTGTAGGTGTCCAAGTACCTTTCCCTAAGAAAGAGGTTTGCTTCCTCTATGGATTGTAATGGAAACCAAGGTAAATACGTATTTACGTCTTTATTGCTATGTATTTTGAACAAGGCGTATAAATCGTTTTCAGAGAATCTTCTTAATAGAAGTCTCTCTGTTTCCAAAGTAGGTGTATTTGTGAACCCCATATTTATTCCTTTTTTAAATCCGATAACATGTTGATATTTATACTAGTATTCCAGTGGCATTCTGTCAAATAGAGGTATATTGTTTTACACGTTTGATATCAAACTGAATGACGATTGGTGGAGTATACGGCATTGTTAATGCATGGGATTCGTAGGAGCTTCATCGTGTGATAAAAGGTTCCCCTCCAACGGCTGGCCGGGAGTACGGAGAGGAGTGGGCCATGCGTGGAAGGGATTGTCTCCTTACTTAGCGAAAAAACAGATTTTTTCTTTCTATTGAGGAAAAAAATTCGGAAAGTGCTAAGAATACGTTGACACAGCCCTCCGTTTTCGGTACATCCCTTTTCGCGCAATGAGCGCGGACGAAATGTCCTTGGGTCATTAGCTCAATTGGTAGAGCAGCTGACTCTTAATCAGTTGGTTCGGTGTTCAAGTCACCGATGGCCCACCAGCAAAAAAGAACATCCCGACAGGTTTTCCTGCCGGGATTTTTTGCGTTCTTTCACCGGGTGGCAGCGCCTTCCCTTTGGAAAGGCTGGGTGTTGGAATATGCCGGCGCGGAGCTTCTGTTTTGTTTCTTGAGTTGCGCCGGGATCATCTGAAAAGGACGGAGCGGAGTATAGAAAGACCGAGAAGGATATTGCCGACCGCGAAACAGCGGCGCAAGACCTGCATCGGCAATCGCGGCGAATGGGCCAACCGTGCGCCCACAACGGCCATGCTCATGCTGGAAACCAGCAGGCAGAACATCCCGGGAAGGTATACGAAACCTACGGAGTAGGGAGGAAGCTCCGGGACGTTCCACCCTGCGATGGCATATCCGAGTGTTCCGGTCAGGCTGATGGGCAAGCTCAGGGCGGCGGACGTGCCCACGGCGTCGGCCCAATCGATCGCGGCCCAGACCAGGAAAATCACACAGAGCATGGTCCCGGCGATGCCCGCAAGGCTCGAAATCAGGCCGATGAGTATGCTGACCGGAAGCATGGCTCGTTCGAGCCGCCCGGTCTTGGGGCGGGGGGTGGAATTGAAGAGCAGATGAACGCCGACCAGCATGACGAAGAAGGCGAAAAAGCCGCGCAGGAATAATCCTGGAAGGTGTGGAGCGAGAAGCGCGCCGCCGAGCGTGCCCGCAATGATGCCGGGGGCCATCTTTTTCCAGATGTCGGCGCGCACGGAACCATATCGCCTGTGCGCCAGCACGCTGGAAAGGGATGTGAACAGGATGGTGGCGAGGGATGTACCAAGCGACAGGTGCTGCGTCGTGTCCACGGAAAACCCGAGGCGGTCGAAAAATACGTTGAGCAGGGGCATGATGATCACCGCCCCGCCGACACCGAGAAGCCCGGAAAGAAGCCCTACAAAGGCACCCCCAAGCACAAGAAGCCCAAGCATGGAAAGCATGACGTCCCTATGGCCTTTCCCAAAAGACAGAAAACGATTCCGATTGCCTCATCATGTGGGGAGGTTCCTCCCGGAATCCAGTGATAGCAGATCAACCGGCTGAGATCGATAGGCTTCCGGGGTGTCCTCCGGATGCGCGGCTAGCCCCTCCAACTCCCCATAGGAAGTGAGCGCTTCCAGCCCACAGGGTATGGAGGAAAACATACCGTCTTGTCCGCAAGGGCTGCGGGGCGGATGGAGGTGGGGAGAGGCGGGAGGGTAAAAGAGAAGCCCCCTCCTGTTTGCATTTGCAATTGCAACTACAAGCGTGAGGGGGCTTTTTTTGAGGGGCGGACGGGGGGGATTTGTATCGTACCCGTTTGTTTTCTTATGGTGCCCAGAGCGGGGATTGAACCCGCACAACCTTGCGGTCCAGGGATTTTAAGTCCCTTGCGTCTGCCAGTTCCGCCATCCGGGCATGAGCTGTATAGAATACTTGTATCAGGGTGAGGAGTCAACAGACGAGGCAGCTCTCCCTTTGGTTTCCGGTCCACGAAATGTATTCATACCCTGACAGGCTAGAATGCGTATTTCTCGAAAAAAGGAAGAAGTTCCAGCGGATCATATAGGATTTTGTCCGCGCCGCTTTCTTTCAGTTCTTGGGCTCCCCGAAATCCCCAGTCCACGCCGACCGCAGTCATTTCGGCATTGTGGGCTGTCAGCATGTCCACATTGCTGTCTCCGACAAAGACTGTTTCGTTGGGGATACTGCCGAGATGCCGGGCCGCGTTGAGGGCTCCGGTGGGATCGGGCTTATGGGGCAGGTTCGGCATAGCCCCCTGAATGAACAGGAAAGGACTCTCGGGAAAGTAGTGCTTGAGCATGTGGAGCGTCCATTCGTGCGGCTTGTTCGTCACGACGGCCAAGGGGATGCCGCGCCTTTGGAGTTGCTGCAAGAGTTCGGGGATATGCGGGTAGGGCCGCGTCGTTACGGCCCAGTCTCTGGCATAGTTGGCGCCCGTGCGTTCCACAAGTGCTTCGAAATCCGTAGTCCCGATACGATCCGCTTCCCCTTCGGGCAGGGCCCGGCGGACGAGCATACGCAGGCCGTTGCCGACGAACTGACGGTAGGCGGCGACGGGATGTTGCGGGTAACCTGCTGAATGCAGCGCGGCATTGGCGGCATTGGCAAGATCGTCGAGCGTGTCCAGCAAGGTTCCGTCAAGATCGAAGATGGCGGCGTGATAGTTTTGTTTGTTCATAGCGATCCTCTGAAATCCGTTGTATCCGCTGTGCCATACACAGGCAAAGGGAACGGGGAAGATGGCAGCATGACAAAGGACGCCGTGTCTTTCAAGCGGGAATGTTGTGCGGATCGAGTGCAGTGGGTTGCATCGTGGCTGGATTTTGCTAACTCTAGCGCGGTGCCGCGGTATCGCGGCGATTTTTTCGGAAGCGGGGGCAGTATGGCGCAGGGTAAGGAACGTGCGGACGAGTTGGTTTTTGCGCAAGGTTTGGCGGAAAGCCGCGAAATGGCGAAACGCCTGATCATGGCGGGCAAAGTGGCGTTGGAAGATGTTTCCGGCGTGCGGCAAAAAGTGGATAAGCCCGGTCACAAATATCCGCTGGATACGGCCTTCGCACTGGTCGGCATTGAGAAATACGTCAGCCGTGGCGCGTATAAGTTGCTGACCGCCATAGAGCATTTCAAGCTGGATGTGACCGGGTTCGTCTGTCTGGACGCCGGGGCTTCCACTGGCGGGTTTACGGACTGCCTGTTGCAGCACGGCGCGGCGAAGGTGTATGCGGTGGACGTGGGCAAGGAGCAGCTCCATGAGCGTATGCGCCGCGATCCGCGGGTCATCAGCATGGAAGGGACGAATTTACGCACGGCTCCCGAAGAGTTGATTCCCGAGCCGGTGGACATCATCGTCGCCGATGTCTCTTTTATTTCCCTGACGCTGATTCTGCCGCCCTGCGTGCGCTGGCTCAAGGAAGGCGGTTTTGTGGCGGCGCTGGTCAAGCCGCAGTTTGAGCTTGGGCCGCATCAGACGGACAAGGGCGTGGTGCGTGATCCCGCCTTACGCCAGCAGGCGGTGGACAAAGTGCTGCTGTTTTGTCAGGAGCGTCTCGGCCTTGAGTGCCTCGGCGTCGTGCCTGCCGCCGTCAAGGGGCCCAAGGGAAATCAGGAGTATATCGTTTGCCTGCGCCGCGTAGGGGCTGGGCAGGTGGTATGTGGAAGTGAGGCGGTGGAATGAAACTAGGGGAGGAAGCCCCTTTTGAAGAAGGAGTTTCCTCCCCCGGCCCTCTTCCTTTCCTGAGGCTTTCGACTGGTGGGGAGGCTGCACGGCAGGAGTTCCTCCGTCTGTTGAGCCTGCCGGAGTGCTGAGGGTAAAAGTGGGGAGAGGAGGGCAGGGCTTCGGCTGCCGTTCGTTGCCGTACAGAAGAAAGAAGAAACGGCCTGATCCAGCAGAAATGGATCGGGCCGTTTTTTTATAACGGTAGAGGAAACGTTCTGGTTCCTACGGGGGCGGTTGCTCTTCGGGAGAAAGGAGGGACTCTATGTTGTTGTACGGGAACAGCCGCCCGAAACTGGAGGCATGAATGGGAAGCGGCTCTGATGCGCGGCTTTCCCATAGAGCGTTGCCCCGAATGGACAACGGAAAGGGGAAGGGCTCGTTGGGGGGCGCGGGGTTATCGGTACTCGGGGATAGGGCGCTCCACTTTTTCAAGAAAGGCTCCTGTGACGAGGCCGAGCAGTTCCTCCGTTTTGTCTTGGGAATAGGCGTCCCCCGCGTGAAAGCGGATAATGGAGGCGAGCCAATCCTGCATGTCGCTCCGGGAATGTTCGGCGTTGAACATCCGAAGTTGATCCTCAAGCAGGAAGACCTGGTGGATGGTGATATCCTTGATGACTTCGGCATCGGACATTGTCTTGCCCGCCCATTCTTTGAAGAATGTTTTGTAGTCTTCAGCAAGGGTTGCCACGGATTCCTCGCGCATCATGCGGACGGCCCGGAGGTAGACCCGCAGGAAGGAGGCCACCTGGCTGGGGTGGGCAGCGGCAAAATCTTTGTCCGCCATGAGCAGTACGGATTGCGGGGCGTTGACGGAGCGCGATGTGGCCGCGACTTTAAGCCCATGCTCGTCTCCGGTGTAACTGTAGGGGGCCCACAGCACGATGGCGTCGCCTTCCCCCTCAAAGAAAGCCTGAAGGCCCGGTACGGCATCCGTATTTTGGATCCGCACGTCCTCAGTCGTCAGGCCGTAGGCGGCAAGCCATTTGGTAAGGAGATATTGGGCCGATGACGAGGCGGGGCAAATGATGGTTTTGCCCCTTACGTCGTCGGCTTTGCCGTAGAGGTTCGGATACCCCTTGTTGGCGCCTTTGGTATTCAAAAGCGGGCTGTCGGGCCGGACCATGACCGCATTGGCCAGAGATTCGTCATTGCCGACGCCGATGATGGTGAATTGTTCAGGATAGGGGCTGGTCAGGATGGGGAACGCGCCGCAAGCTCCGATGACCCACTTGTCCGCATTGCCGATCAGATCTTTGCCCGAGTCGAACCTGTTGAGGACGATGTCGAGCCCTTCCTGTTTGTCCCAGCCCTTTTGTTTGGCGTACCAGATGAGGAACGTCTCATGCTCGGGAAGCCAGCCCGTTTCGAGTTTGAATGGAGGTTCCTGATAAGCGGCGGAGAGATCCGCCGTCAGGGCGAGGAGAAGTGCAAAAAAGCCGAATAGTCCGAACAGCGTACTGCGCCGCATGGCTCCATCCTTATAATAATGGCCGCAAGAAAAAGTGGGGGGATTGGCGAAATGTATGAAAACGGTCTGGTTTGACAGAAAAATCACTTCTTCCGGTTCCTTTAGAGATTCATACCGTGTTTGCTCCGGATTGCCAAGAAGTTGTGTTTTTCACGTGTGTTTTGCCTTATTCACGTTCCGCGTGGGGGAGAGTGGGAGACGGTTTCTCTCTCAGACGTCCTCAACATATTGAGGCTGTTTGATGAATCAACCTATACGAATAAGGCGTACTCCAAAAGAGGAGGCTCTTAACGGGACAAAAATGTCCCGTGGGACAAAAATGCCCCATGAGGGTAGTTCTGGTTAACATGCTAAAAATACATAAAATACAGGGAAACGTATTTTTTGCGGGACATTCGTGTCTCGTTGTGAGGAAAAGAACTTAATGGTGGATTATTTTGAAAACAGAAAAAATATTATTTGTCATTACAGTCGATTAATATGAATAAAAGCCTCGTCGCAATGCCTGTTCAGATATTTTGGCTCGGCACTTGCTAAAGAGTTAGTGCCTTCGGGAACAATCCCGACGTTCCAATAGAGTTTTTGGATGATGCGTCCTTTTTCGTTCAAAGCCGGGATGCGGCGGTGAACGAAAAAGAGCGCGAAGAAACCACTCTTGAAACGCGAAGACAAAGAGGGACTTTTGGTCATGAGCAACGAACATGTTGAAAGCGGACGTGAAGAACTGAAGAAAACGATGAGCCCGGCTGAAGTTTGGGCTCTTGCCGTGGGCGCCATCATCGGTTGGGGCTGCTTCGTCCTTCCCGGGGCGCGCTTCCTCCCTGAGGCCGGGCCTATCGGTAGTGTGTTGGCTTTCATTGTCGGCGGCGGCCTTCTGTGTTTCGTCGCCCTTGCTTATAGCATCCTCGTCAAGGCCTATCCCGTGGCCGGCGGCGCGTTCACCTATGCCTACGTCGGTTTCGGCAAAGCATGGGCCTTTATTTGCGGCTGGGCCCTCATCCTTGGCTATCTCTGCGTTATCGCCGCCAACGGCACCGCGCTGGCTCTTCTCAGCCGCGCCTTGCTGCCGGGTGTGTTCGACGTGGGGTATCTGTACAGCGTAGCCGGTTGGGACGTGTACGCCGGTGAACTGGCCATGATGACCTGCGCCTTCCTCTTCTTCGGGTACATGAACTTCCGCGGCATGGACTTCGCCAGCAGCATCCAGCTCATCCTTGCCTTTGCGCTGGTGGCCGGTGTGCTCATCCTGACGGTGGGTTCCTTCTCCACGTCCACCGCGTCGCTCGACAACCTGTTCCCCCTGTTCGCCGAAGGCCGTTCGCCGTGGGCTTGCGTCATCTCCATCGTGGCGATCACCCCCTGGTTGTTCGTCGGCTTCGATACCATTCCCCAGACCGCTGAAGAATTCGACTTCCCGCCTGAAAAGTCCCGCCGCCTGATGCTGAACTCCATCATATGCGGTGCGACGCTGTATGCCTTGGTCCTGATTTCCGTGGCCATCATCATTCCCTACACCGACCTGCTCGGCCAGAACCACACGTGGGCTACCGGCGCTGTGGCTGACATGGCCTTCGGACGCTTCGGCGGCATGATCCTCGCCATCCCCGTCCTCGCGGGCATCCTGACCGGCATGAACGGCTTCTTCATGGCCACCACGCGCCTGCTGTTCAGCATGGGCCGCGGCAAGTTCCTGCATCCTTGGTTCCTGAAGGTGCACCCCAAGTATGGCACCCCGACCAACGCCGTGCTGTTTACCCTCGGCCTGACCCTTATCGCGCCTTTCTTCGGCCGCTCCGCCCTCAACTGGATCGTCGACATGTCCGCTATGGGCACCGCGCTTGCCTACCTTTCCACCTGCCTCGTTGTTTACAAGTACGCCTCTCGCTTCGCGGACCAGACCCCGTGGTGGAGCAAGTCCGTAGCCGTGGTCGGTGCGCTGACCTCCATCGCCTGCTTCCTCATGCTGGCTGTGCCCGGCTCTCCGGCCGCCATTGGGTTCGAATCGTGGATTATGTTGCTCGCATGGGTAGCCATCGGTGCCTGCTTCTACTTTAGCCGCGCTTCCATACTGCGTTCTATCCCCGAAACGAGTATGCAGTATATGCTCCTCGGAACGGCTGACCGTCCGCTGCTTTTTACCCCGAAAGACGCTGAAGAAGAGGTCTTCGAAGAGGACGACGCCAAGTCTGCTGTTGAACTGGGTTAGGCACTCCCTCCCCTAACCTGATATGAAAAGCCGGGGCCGTTTACGACGGTCCCGGCTTTTTTATGGTATTATGTCTGACGTTGTGATGGATGCTTACGGGAGGATCGCTTTCCAGAAGGTTTCGATGGCGGCGCGGTGGACGGTTTTGTTGCGATAGAGCTTGATGTCCACTTCCACGCTGAGATCCGGGCGGTCTTCCCATATGCGGCGGATGGTACCCCGCTTTAACTGCTCGCTCACCAGCGTTTCCGGAACCCATGCCATGCCGATGCCTTTTTCCAGCATTTTGACGATGCCCTCGCTCAGGCTGCTCTCATAGACGGACTGGAGTTCGCAGGGCGTCTTTTCGTAAAGCGGAAGGATGATCCGGTTGGCGAAGGAGAAATTGCTGTAGGAAAGGTAGGGCAGGGGGGAGGCGCTTGGAAGGCGTTCCGCAAGGGCGCTTCCCACGACGGGGAGGAAGCGTTCCCGGCCGACGGTGGCGGACTCGATGTGCGACAGGAATTCGCTGTCCGATTCATACTCGTCCAGCCTGTAGGTGAGCAGCATGTCCACCTGATGTTCCATCAGGGCGCAGAAATGCTCTTCCACACTTTGAGGAAAGGGATTGACCACAAAGCGGAGCTGATCGCACGTCTGCCGCACCCGGAAGAGAAGATCCGGGAGCACGTTGATGGAGAGGGTAGGCAGGCTGATGAGGCGGACGATGCCGTCGGAACGGTTCCCGGCCGCGAACTCCCGCCGGGCTTCGGCCATGCGGTCCACGATGTCGCGGGCCACGGGCAGGAACTGTTCGCCCTGCGCCGTAAGGCGGACGGGAAGGGCCGTCCGGTCGAACAGGACCACGCCGAGCCACTCCTCCAGTGCCCGGATGCGGCGGCTGAAGGCGGGCTGGGTGACGTTGCGCTCCTGCGCCGCATGTGAAAAGCTTCTGTGGCGGCACAGGCTGAGGAAATCTTCAAGGAGTTTCTGGTCCACGGGGGGCTCCATGCATTTTGATCATGACGCGATACGAAATCGGCAATTGCCAGTTCCGCTGGGTGTTTCTTATAGTCACAGCACGTTCAGTATTCGCACCAAACAGGAGAAACGTCCATGCCTCGTCTCGAACATGATTTTTTGGGTGAAATGCGCATCCCTTCCGATACATATTATGGAATCCAGACCTATCGGGCCGTCGAGAACTTCCCGATTTCCGGCGTGAGCATCGCCAGCTTCCCGGAACTTATCAAGGCGCTCGGCCTGGTCAAGAAGGCCTCGGCCATTGCGAACATGCAGTTCGGCGTGCTGCCCCGCGAGATCGGGGACGCCATTTGCGCGGCTTGCGACGAGATCATTGAGGGCAAGCTGCACGATCAGTTCCCCGTGGACTGCATTCAGGGCGGTGCGGGAACTTCGACCAACATGAACGCCAACGAGGTCATCGCCAACCGTGCCCTTGAGCTGTTGGGCCATAAGAAGGGTGAATACGAATATTGCCACCCCAACAACCATGTGAACTGCTCGCAGTCCACCAACGACATTTATCCCACGGCCCTGCGCATCGCCCTGTATACCATGCTCGGCCAGCTGACCGGCGATATGGCCTATCTCCAGCAGGGATTCGTGGCCAAGTCCGAAGAGTTTTCGGACGTCATCAAGATGGGCCGCACACAGTTGCAGGACGCGGTACCCATGACGCTCGGTCAGGAATTCGGCGCGTACGCGACGACCATCGGCGAGGATATCCTGCGCGTCGAGGAATCCCGCAAGCTCCTGCTTGAGGTCAATCTGGGCGCGACCGCCATTGGGACAAGCATCAACGCGCCCAAGGGCTACGCCGAAGTCGCCTCGAAGGCCCTCGCCGAAGTCAGCGGCATTCCGGTGGTGCTGTCCACCAACCTCATCGAAGCGACGTGGGACACCGGGGCCTATGTGCAGACCTCCGGCGTGCTCAAGCGCATCGCGGTCAAGCTGTCCAAGATCTGCAACGACCTGCGCCTGCTGTCCTCCGGCCCGCGTACGGGCATCAATGAGATCAACCTGCCCCGGCTGCAGCCCGGTTCCTCGATCATGCCGGGCAAGGTCAACCCGGTCATCCCCGAAGTGGTCTCGCAGGTGGCTTTCGACATCATCGGCAAGGACGTGACCATCACGATGGCGGCGGAAGCAGGGCAGCTTGAGCTGAACGTCATGGAGCCGATCATCGCCTTCTCGCTGTCGAACGGCATCCACCGTCTGCGCCAGGCCATGCGGACGTTGCAGGATCGCTGCGTGAGCGGCATTACGGCGAACAAGGAACGCTGCCGCAGCATGGTCGAGAACAGCATCGGCATCATCACGGCCCTGAATCCTTATCTCGGCTATGAAACCTCCGCGTCCATCGCCAAGGAAGCCCTCGAAACCGACGGCTCGGTGCTCGACATCGTGCTTGCCCGCAACCTCCTCAGCCGCGAGAAGCTCGACGACATCCTCGCCCCCGAGCACATGATCAACAGAAAGTAATGATCGGGGGAACCTCCCTGAAAAGGAAGGTGCCCCTGCCTTTTCCCAACGACGCTCGACTGGATGGGATTGTGCGGAAGGCGTTTCGATACGATTGAGAAACAGGGTTACGGCACCCCGAACTTCCTCCGGCTAGCTTGGCGGCCGCCGGTGAAAGGTACGTTCCCATCCGGCGCGTCAAAAAAGCGCCCTGTTCCGTGATCCGGAAGAGGGCGCTTTTGTATTGGAGGCAAGCCGCGTTGCTGGCGGAGGCAAAAAGATTCCCGGCGTGTCGCACGCGCTTTCACGAAAGCGTTACTGGCGCCGCCCCTCTCCCCGTATGGCGGCGAGGACGGCGCTCAGCAGGAACCAGCCGCAGGAGACGAGGACAACGGTCGCTCCGGTGGCTGTCCCGGCCCATTCCTGTGCGGAGAGCACCAGCCCGGCCACGGCGGAAGTGACGCTGACGAGGATCGACCACCAGAACATGCCCCCGGCTGTGCGGGCGAGGTTGCGGGCCGTGGCTGCGGGCACGATGAGCAGCGCCGTTACCAGCAGGACGCCCACGGCCCAGACGGAGAACATCACGACGAGCGCGAGCAGCCCGGCGAAAAGGTATTGCCAGAAAAACACCTTGATGCGGTGAGCCTTGGCGACCACGGGGTTCAGGCCGATGTACAGCAGGCGGTTGTAGCCCCATATCTGAAAGGCCGCCAGCGCGAAGAACAGGCCGATGAGCCAGCGGATGTCGGTTTCCGTGATGGTCAGGATGTCGCCGTACAGGAACTGTTGCAGATCCCGGGCCACGGCATTGTCCCGGCTGACCACGGCGAGGCCGAAGGCCATGACCGCCGAGAAGAATACGCCGATGATCGTATCCGAGGAGAGGGCGCTGTTCCGCTGCACGGCCATGATGCCGAGCCCGACGAGGATGCCGAAAACCGGCATGGCGACATGCGGGTTGATGGAAAAGATCAGGCCGAGCGCCACGCCCGCGAAGGCGGAATGGCTGATGGCGTCGGAAAAGAAGGCCATGCGGAAGCTGACGACCTGCACGCCCATGGTCGCAGCCATCGGCGCGAGCAGGATCAGGGCGACGAGTGCCTGCTGCATGAACCCGGCCTGCAGGCACTCGAAGGGGAGCAGGGACACGAGGCGGTAGAGCGGCTCGAGATCAAGCATGGTGGTCCTTTGGCTGGGCCGCGGTGGGGGCATGGGGATTGATGAGGCCCATGTGCATACCGAACAGGGCCATGAGGTTTTCTTGCGTCAGCACCTCGTCGGGCGTGCCTTCCGCGAAGACATGCCGCTTGAGGCAGATGACGTGCGTGGCGTGGTGGAAGACCATGCCGAGATCATGGCTGACCATAAGCTGCGTGAATCCCTTGGCGGCGCGCAGTTCGTCCAGCAGTTCGCAGAACAGATGCTCTCCCTGAAAATCCACCCCGGCGGAGGGCTCGTCGAGTACGAGCAGTTCCGGTTCCTGTTGCAGGGCAAGCGCCAGCAGGACGCGCTGCATTTCGCCGCCGGACAAATCGCCAAGCCGCCGGGAAGCAAGGTGTTCCGCCTTGACCATTGAAAGGAGCTCCAGCGAATGCTCCTTCAGCGAGGGCCGGATGCCGAGCCAGAGCGGGCGCTTCTGGATGCCCATGACGAGGAATTCCACGACCGTGAGCGGCATCCCCCGATCAATGCTGATGCGCTGCGGCACATAGCCGAGCCGCAAGGGTTTTCCGCTCCGTCCCGTCATGACGTCGATGTCCCCGTCGTGGCGCATCTCGCCGATGAGGGCGAGGATGAGTGTGGTTTTGCCCGCGCCGTTGGGGCCCACGATGACGGTGCAGCTTCCCTGCGGGACCGTGGCGTTGACGTGCTCAAGGATGGCGAGCCCGCTCCGGAGCACGGATATGTCGCGGAAGACGACGGCGTTAGTTGGTTCCAAGGGTGCTCTCCAGCGCGTGCAGGTTGGCGCGCATGGTTTTTTCGTAATAGTCCAGCGGTGCGATGGCCGGCCCCGTGGCGACGGGGTCCAGCTTTGCCGTGGCGACCCCGGTTTCACGGGACAGGGTGGCGGCGACCTTGTCCGGATACTGCGGTTCCGTGAAGATGGCTCCGACATGCTGGCTGCGGATCGCCTTGATCAGCTTCATCATATCGGAGGCGGACGGCGCCTGCGTGTCGTCGGCCTGAATGACCGCGACCACATCAAGCCCCATGTCGCGCGCCAGATAATCTAATACCCCGTGCTGCGTGATGATGCGGTTGTTTTTCAGTGTGCCGCCGAGCGCGGCGAATTCGTCCGCCAGCGCGTCGAGCGTCCGGGCGTAGTTCTCGGCATTGGCCCAGTACGTTGCGGCGTTGGCTGGATCGAGATCGGCAAGCTGCCCCGCGATGGAACGGGTCATCTGCGCGGCCATGCGCGGGCTGGCGAACAGGTGAGGGTTCATCCCCCCATGATGGTGCCCCTCATGCTCCTCGTGCGTCGCTTCCGCGTCCGTATACGGGAGCAGCCCGGAGATGCCCTTGGAGCTGTCGATGGTATGAAGTTCCTTTTTGGCGCGTGCCGAAGGGGAACCGAGGAAGGCTTCAAGGCCGAGCCCATTGAGTACAAGGATGTCGGCCTGTGCGAGCTTGCTCATGTCCTGCGGCGTGAGGGCGTAATCGTGGGGGCATCCGGCCTGCGCGGGGAGCATGAGCTGCACCTCCACATCCGGCACGTTTTGCGTGATGTTACGGACGATCTGGTAGACGGGGAAGGTGGTGGCGAGCACCCGGGTCTGAGCGAGGGCGGCACCGCACATCAGTGTGAGGATCATGAGGAATACGATTCCGGCGGTGGTTTTACGCATAGGGGCTCCTTGCGGGAAAAGCGCGGACGGCTTATTGCTATTGCGAAGGCATTTGCAATTACTGCTTGCCGCATGAGGTGTCAAGAGGTTTGCGGATTGCGGGAATGCGTGCAATACAGAGGCTGATACGCGTATGAGGTTTGGGAATGAAACGGAAGACATCACAGCGGGCGGCGATCGAACAGGTTTTTTGCCAACTGGATCGCCCGCTCGGCATTGAGGAAATATTGGAAACCGGGCGGATGGCGGTGGAATCGCTTAATCAGGCCACCGTGTACCGCAATGTGAAACTGCTGTTGGAAAACGGCTGGCTCAAACAGGTGTGCCATCCTTCCCTCGGCACGCTCTACGAACGCACGGGAAAGGGACATCACCATCATTTCCACTGCCGGGTCTGCAACCGGGTGTATGATCTGCCCGGCTGTGCCCTGAACGAGCGGGAGGCCGCTCCCTCAGGATTCCTCGTGGAGGATCACGAGTGCTTTCTGTTTGGGGTCTGCCCCGACTGCCATGCTTGAGGGAAAGCCAAGGTGCCACGAGGCCAGTTCAACCCTCGTAACCTTGTCTCTTCTCCTTGCGCTTTTTTCAACGATTTTTTGATGGCGGAGTCCGGGCTTACTCTGTGCGGCGGCTATGGATATCGCCTGTTCCGCTGAAGCCCGACCGCTTGAGATCTGCTAGAGCCCGAGCAGCAAGCGGAGATAGATCAGGATGATGATCGTGTTGATGCCGATGGTCGGGAGCCATTCCTTATAGTGGAGACGTGAAACAAGCAGGCTGACGATCACCACGCCGAGGGTCCATAAGGCTATGGCGAACAGTTCGGCGAAGCCGGCGGCCATGGCCCGGCCCGCTCCATCGCTGCCCGTAACAACGTAGCAGTGCTCCATGTACAGGGGGACCACAACGTAAAGGCCGAAGGGATGTGCCGCCGCCGTCAGGAGGTAGAAGAGAGGTTTCATTGCTGCGCCTTTGAGAAGACGTTCTTAAGTGAACTGACAGAACAGAGTGGTGAGCACAATGGCGAAGGCGTTGACCACAACCGAGGTGAGGCATTCCCCATATTGTGTTTTTGAGCCGATCAGACTGACAATGAGGACGCACAGCGTCCAGAACCCCATGAAGAAAAGGACCGCGAAACCTCGGGAGAGGCCTCTGCCCATCGGGTCGCCTACCGTGCCGACGCCCCGCGTTATTGCGGGAAGCAGGACATACGCGCCAAATGGGTACGCGGCCGCCGTCAGAGCGTGGAACAAGCTTTTTTTCATACGTTGCCTGCCTCGGGGGAAAAGGGAAAATCAGCGGCTGCCGGGGGCGGTGCGGCGGATTTTTTCGATGAGCGCCGTGGTCGAATAGCCTTGCAGCAAGGGGAGGCTTATGACTTCACCGCCGCGCCGTTGCACCGTTTCCCGGCCTACGATGCGATCCACGGACCAGTCCCCGCCTTTGACCAGCACGTCTGGCTGTACGGCTTCGATGAGCTTCGCGGGCGTATCCTCGTCGAACCGGACCACGAAATCCACGTTTTCCAGATGCGCCAGCACAAAGGCCCGCACAGGATACGGATTGACGGGCCGGTCGTCGCCCTTGCCCAGCCGTTTGACCGATTCGTCGCTGTTCAGCCCAAGCACCAGCACATCGCCCTGCGCCTTGCAGCGTTCCAGCAGATCCACATGCCCCGGATGCAGAATGTCGTAGCATCCGTTGGTGAAGACGATCTTTTTGCCTTCCCCGCGCAGGGCATCCAGTTTTTCCAGCAGTTCGGGCAGTTCGACCATGCCGGGATGTTTCAGCATATCCATTGTTCGTCCTTGTGTCGGCGCGAAAGGCGTTTTCCGGAAGCGGCGGCTCTTTCGGTTCCACGGGATGTTTTCCGTTTTTCCCAAAGCCGCATTGCCTGTTCCGGGCGAAACGTTTCTTGACCAGCAAAAGCAGAAAGGAGCCTCTTTTCAAAGGCTCCTCTCCGGTAGTTCCTGTCAACTCAGTACAATCAGCGAGAAGACCGTGTTCACGGAGAACTGGATCAGCGGGTAGAGAACGTACCCGAGCGCCCCGGTCATGAGTAGCAGGATGAGCACCAGAAAACCGTAGCGCTCAAGCTGCATGTACTGGAATCCGAGCTTCGGCGGCAGGACGCCCCAGAGGATTTTGCTGCCGTCAAGGGGCGGGATGGGCATCAGGTTCAGCCAGCCGAGGCCGATATTCACGACCACGCCGGTCTGGAACATGAGGAAGAAGAAATCCCACACGGTGTTGCCCTGCCACTCGCCGAGCGGGAAGAATTCGATGAGCAGGCGCAGGAGCACGGCGAACCCGATCGACAGCAGGAAGTTGGTGGCGGGCCCCGCAAAGGACACCAGCATGGTGTCTTTCACGATGTTCCGGAAATTCCGGGGATTGATGGGCACCGGCTTGGCCCAGCCGAAGACGAAGGGGCCGGTCAGGCTGGTCAGCACGAAGACGAACAAGCCCATGGGGTCGATGTGAGGCACCGGGTTGAGCGTCAGCCGCCCGAGCATGGCGGCTGTGGGGTCACCCCGCTTGAGGGCCGCCCAGCCGTGGGCGACCTCATGCAGGATGATCCCGAGCATCAGCGGCACGAACGCCACCGACAAGCGTTTTATGGAGACCGCAAGGTCAATGTCGAGCATGTATTACCGTACCGTCAGGCGCAGGAAGCGCTTTTTGCCGAGCTTTACCACGTAGGAACCCGGTTCCAGCGGGGTTTCGGCGTCATCACAGCGTTCGCCGTCAAGCGAGAGCGAGCCCTGCTTGATGAGGCGCTTGGCTTCGCCGCGCGAGGCGGCAAGGCCGGAATCAGTCAGGAAAACCGGAGGTTTGCTTGCTTCGCCGTGTTCACAGGCGAATTCCGGCGCGTCGTCCGGTATGCCGCCGTCCGCAAAGACCGAGTTGAAGCCCTGCAAGGCTTCCTGTGCCTGATCCTCGCCGTGGTAGCGGGCCACGATTTCGTACGCCAGCGCTTCCTTGGCTTTCTTGGGATGCAGGCGGCCTTCTTCGACGTCCTTCTTGAGCGCGGCGATCTCGTCCAGCGACTTGCTGGAGATGAGTTCATAATAACGCCACATGAGATCGTCGGAAACGGACATCGCCTTGCCGAACTGGTCGGCGGCGGGTTCGTTGATGCCGATATAGTTGCCGTAGGATTTGGACATCTTGCGCACGCCGTCCAGACCTTCCAGCAGCGGCACGGTCAGGATGCACTGAGGTTCGAGGTCGTACTGGCCCATGAGGGTGCGCCCGACCAGCAGGTTGAAGGTCTGGTCGGTGCCGCCCATTTCGACGTCGGCCTTGAGCGCCACGGAGTCATACCCCTGCATGAGGGGATAGAGGAGCTCGTGCAGGGCAATGGGCGTGTTTTCGCGGTAACGCTTGGCGAAGTCGTCGCGCTCCATCATGCGGGCCAGCGTGTAGCGGGAGCCCAGACGGATGAAGTCCGCGGCGGTGAAGTCGTTGAGCCAGCGGGAGTTGAATTCCACGACCGTCTTTTCGGGATCGAGGATTTTGAAGACCTGTTCCTTATAGGTTTCGGCGTTGGCGATGACCTGTTCGGTGGTCAGAGGCGGACGGGTGGCGGAACGGCCGGAGGGGTCCCCGATGCGGCCGGTGAAGTCGCCGATGAGGAAGACGACCCTGTGGCCCAGTTCCTGAAAATGGCGGAGCTTATGGATGAGGACGGTGTGGCCCAGATGGAGATCCGGCGCGGTGGGGTCGAAACCGGCCTTGACGGTAAGGGGCTTGCCCCGTTCCAGCTTTTTGCGCAGTTCGCCTTCATCAATCAGATTGGTGATGCCGCGTTTGATCAATTGCATCTGTTTATCGACAGGAATCATCAAAATCTCCTCTCCCTCCCCGTCCGGGAGGATTCGCCGGCGGGCGGCGGGAATGCGTGATCGGTTGGGGGCGCGTTCAGACGTGCCTCGTTTCCTGTTGCAGACAAACCGGGGACTGTCAATAGCGGGCGATGGCGGCGTAGGTTCCTTCAACCGCACGAAGAAGGTCGTCGGGGGCAAGGCGGAGCTGTACCCCGCGATGCCCGGCGCTGACATAGATGCGCTCATGGAGGATGGCGCTTTCGTCCACGAAGACGGGATAATGCTTTTTTCCGGCCAGCGGGGAACAGCCGCCCCGGATATAGCCGGTGAGGGGCTGGACTTCCTTGAGCGGAACCAGCTCCACGTGCTTGTTGCCGGACACGGCGGCGAGTTCCTTGAGGTTCAGCTCAGCGGCGCCGGGGACGCAGACTTCGAGCACTCCGGTCTTGTCGCCCCGGACGACCAGCGTTTTGAAGACCTCCTCCACAGGCACGCCGAGCGAGCGGGCCATTGCCGTGGCGGAGAGGTCTGCCTCGTCGTAGGGGGCCTCATGCAGTTCGTAGTCGATGCCCAGCTCGTCGAGGAGGCGGGCGGCGTTGGTTTTCTTGGGGGGCATACGGTCAACCTGTTATCCGGCGAGGCTGCGGGCGATACGCCTGCCGATGGCCATGAAATAAAAGTCGTTTCCGGTCCGGTTCAGATGGACGCCGTCCGGTGAGAGGATTGTATCCGGGTTCGGGAATTGGTCAAGGATAAGCCGCTCCATGTCGATGAGCACGATGCCTTTCATCCCCGAAAAGGTGGTCCGCAACCCTTCGTTGTATTCCCGGACGGTACGGCGGTAGAGTTCGGCTCCGGGGATATCCGGCGCTTCCGCAGGCCTGTGGTTGGTGGCCAGAAAGACGGTATGTGCTCCGCTGCGGAACGAGCGCTGGATGATTTCGCCCATGTTGGCGAGGTAGGTTCTGAAGCCGACCAGAGGCCGACCCACGGACGTATACCAGAAGCTGGCGTCGTTGAGGCCGAACTGGACGAAGACGGCGTTGGGGTGGTGGCGCTCCACGTCCCACTGCATACGGCGCAGGCCGTCTTCCGTGGTGTCGCCGCTGACCCCGGCGTTGGTCACCGCAACCGGTTCGCGCAGGGTTGCCAGCATACGCGTCATCTGCGCGACCCAGCCCTCGCCGGGGCGTGCGCCGTAACCGTAGCAGATCGAGTCTCCAAAGCAGACGAGATGCATTGTTTCCTCGTGTGGTTAGAGTGGGTTGGGAGGTTGTGCGAACC
>NZ_JH114236.1:95009-115092 GCF_000224655.1 Bilophila sp. 4_1_30 | reverse complement strand
GAAGAAAGGTTCCCCTTCCCCTCCCAATCTTTTTTCCCCTTACTTCATAAACTTGTCTACATACCCCTGAATGAAAAGAAAGACCAGCACGCAGGGCAGGATGTACTGGAGATACGGCTTGAGCCAGTGGGGGAAGCGGGCTCCCTGCCCTTGATCGGTTTCGGCGATGAAATTGTTCCAGCCCCAGCCCCATCTGTGGCAGCAGAAGGAGAGGAAGAGCAGGGCGCCGAAGGGCAGCAGGTTGTTGCTGAGGAGAAAATCTTCCAGATCCAGCACGGAGGATCCTTCCCCGAAAGGCTGGAAACCGGACAGGACGTTGAAGCCGAGCGTGCAGGGCAGGGAGAGGAGGAACATCGTAACGCAGTTGACCGTGGAGGCTTTTTTGCGGGTCCAGCCCCAGACGTCCATGCAGTAGGAGACGATGTTCTCAAAGACGGCGATGACCGTGGACAGGGCCGCAAAGGACATGAACACGAAGAACAGGGAGCCCCAGAAGCGTCCGAAAGGCATACTGTTGAAAATGTTCGGCAGGGTTACGAATACGAGGCCGGGGCCGGAGCCGGGGTTGACCCCGAAGGCGAAGCAGGCCGGGAAGATGATGAGGCCCGCCATGAGCGCGACGACGGTGTCGAGCAGGACGATGTAGAGGGCTTCGCCGGTCAGGGAGCGGGATTTATCGATATAGCTGCCGAAAATGGTCATGGAGCCGACGCCGAGGCCGAGGGTGAAGAAGGCCTGTCCCATGGCGGCGGTGACGGCGGCCCAGAGCCCTCCGGTCAGCTTTTCGGGATCGGGCATGAGGTAGAAGCTGATGCCCGCTTCGCCCCCCGGCAGAGTGACGGCACGGACCACCAGCGCTATCATGAGGGCGAACAGGCCGACCATCATGAATTTGACCACGCGCTCGACGCCCCGGCGCAAGCCCATGCCGCACACGGTAAAACAGAAGATCACCGCCGCGCCCATCCAGAGGCAGGATGACGTCGGATCGCTGATCAGGCCGCCGAAAAAGCCGCCGACCTGCTCGGGAGTCAGGCCGGAAAGATCGCCCTTGATCATGGACCAGCAGTAGGCCAGCATCCAGCCCGCTACCGTCGTGTAAAACATCATGAGCAGGTAGCTGCCGATGAGGCTGAGGGGGCCGAACGTATGCCAGCGTGAGCCTTTGGGCTCCAGTTTTTGCAGGGCCGCGCCCAGATTGCGCTGCGCCGCCCGGCCCACGGAGAACTCCATGACCAAAATGGGAACGCCGACTGCCAGCAGGAAGCCGATATAGATGAACACGAACAACGCGCCGCCGTAGGCTCCTGCGATATAGGGGAAACGCCAGACGTTCCCGAGTCCGATGGCGCAGCCCGCCGCAAGAAGAAGAAAACCGATGCGGCTGCCGAGCTGTTCTCTCTGCTGGTTCTGACTCATGCTTTTTCGAATCCTCTGTGTCCTGTGGGCACGTCCGTTTTTCACGTGTCCCTGGTATACGGAAATCTCCCGCACCTCGCCGCGGGCACCACGGAAGGAGGCGGGAGAAACGCTCCGGTGGGGCGAAACAATGTCGCGCCACCTTTGTTACAAAAATCGGAGGCAGCAAGGAAGAGGGAGAACCGTACCGATAAAGTTTTTTCGGAACGCTCTTCCTTTGCTGCTTTTCTCTAGGCTCTTTTGGGGCGCCCGTCGTATCCCACAATCCGTGCTGGAAGAGGCCGCGAAGGGGCCTTCGATAAGCACAAAAGCCTTTGGAAAGGGGAGATGGAGCCCCTGCGGGCAGGTTTGGGGAAAGGGAACTTTCTGAAAAAAGGTTCCCCTTCCCCACAATACGTTCTGCTTTAGTTGATCCTGTGATGGCACCCGAGGCTGCGGGGGTTGCGCAGGGCACTCTGGGTGATGCTGTAGGCCGCCTGGCAGCCGTGGAAGAGATCCACGATGGGCTTGGAGATGGCCGTGTTTTTGTAGAAGTCGTGGAGATGGCGGGAAAGGGCGCGCAGGTCGTCAAAGGCACGGTGCAGGCGGCTGGCCGTGCGGCTGATGCCCACGTAATTCCACATGGTGTTGCGGATGGTCGCCCAGTCCTGCGCAATGAGCGCCGGGTCGTCGTTGCGTTCGTCGCCGGTGCTTTCCCAGTCGGGGATGGCGTCGGCAAGGCGCTTGCTGATGTAGCCGCGCTTGGTGATGCGCTGCGCGATGTCCTGACCGGCGCTGTATCCCCAGAGCAGGGCTTCGAGGAGCGACGTGCTGGCGAGGCGGTTGGCCCCGTGCAGGCCGGTGCAGCTGCACTCGCCCACGCTGTAGAGGCGGGTCAGCGTCGTGCGGGCGGAAGCGTCGACGAGGATGCCGCCGCAGAAGAAATGCGCCACGGGAACCACCGGGATGGGCTTCTTGTTGATGTCGATGCCCAGCTCCATGCAGTGCTGGTAGATGGTGGGGAACCGTGTGGGGATGTCGTGCTTCACGCCGGAGACGTCCAGATACATGCAGGGCTCGCCGCTGTGAAGCATTTCATCCATGATTGCCCGGGCCACGATGTCGCGGGGGGCGAGGTCGGCGCGTTCGTCATAGCGCTTCATGAAGAATTCGCCCTTGGCGTTCGTGAGGCGGGCCCCTTCGCCGCGCATGGCCTCCGTAATCAGGAAGCTGTGCGACTGGCGGGTATACAGCGCGGTCGGGTGGAACTGGACGTATTCCAGATTGTCGAGACGCACGCCCGCGCGCTGGGCCATGGCGATGCCCGAACCGGTGCAGGCGGCGGTGTTGGTCGTGTGCAGATAGACCTGCCCGACACCGCCGGTGGCAAGCACGGTGAAGTCCGCGAGCAGGGTTTCCACTTCCCGGGTGTCCTCGTTGTAGACGTAGGCCCCGAGGCACTGGTTGTCGAGCTGGTAGCGGTATTCCTTATACCGCGCATGGTGATCCGTGGTGATCAGGTCCACGGCGGTGCGCCCGGTCAGGATGCGGATGTTCGGAGACATGCGCACGGCCTGCAATAGGCCTTCCATGATGGTCTTCCCGGTGTGGTCGGCGCAGTGCACGATGCGGTGCTTGCCGTGCCCGCCCTCACGGGTGAAGTCGAGCTTGCCGTCCAGCCGATCGAAGGGGATGGGCGCACGCTCCATGAGGATGCGTTCCACGGCTTCGGGGCCATGCTGGCAGAGGTGGCGGACAGCCTTGACGTAGTTGTGATGGTGCCCGGCAATCAGAATGTCCTTTTCCAGATCTTTGGCGTCGTTAGGGTCGGAACGATAGACGATGCCGCCTTGCGCCAACGCGGAATTGCCGCCGTCCAGCTCTTTTCCGGGGACAATGAGGGTTACCTCATACCCGGCGTCCGCCAGAGTAAGGGCGGACGTGCTGCCGCTGATCCCGGCGCCGATGACGAGAACCTGTGTTTTCAAGCGCTGCTGTGTCATACTGCCTTCTTTTGAGAAAAGACCTTGTTTTGTGCATATAGGAAAGGGGGCGGCAAGGCCCCCTGAAACCTGTTCGGGATAGAGCATCCACTATGCTGAAATATGTTCAACGGAACTCCCGCCACGCGTTTTCCCCACAACGAGAACCCTCTGGGAAGGGATGGGCTCCGCAATAGCAGGGTTGGGGAAGGGAAAGCCCTTTTTCAGAAGCTTTTCCCCTCCTCCGACAAGCATCAAAAACTACGCGCAGGCTTCGAGCATCCGTTCGAGGGAAGCCTTAGCCGGAGCGGAATCCTCGCTGGGCACGGTGATGGGATCCGTGTTCCCGGCAACGATGCCTTCCAATGTGTCGCGCAGCTTCTCAGGCGTGATTTTCGCCATGTTGGAACAGGCGCTGGAACGCAGGGCTTCCACGCGGATGCGGCCTTCCTGCTCACGGGCGAGGCGTTCCACCAGATTGATTTCCGTGCCGACATAAATATGTGCCCCGTCCGGCGCATTCCTGACATACTCGATGATGTAGGTAGTGGAGCCGGCTCCGTCGGCGGCGCGCACCACTTCGGGAGAGCATTCGGGGTGCACGATGACTTTGCAGGACGGGTCGGCCTTGCGCACGGCTTCAATCTGTTCGGGGTGGAAGCGGGCATGGATGGCGCACAGGCCGGGCCAGAGCACGAGGGCGGCCTTGTCAGCCGCTTCGAGGTCCACGGCTTCCCCGGTTTTCCGCACGTCGAGGATATGCGTGTCGCGCCCGGTGATGCCGAGCTTGCGGGCGGTATTGCGGGCCAGATTCTTGTCCGGCAGGAACAGCACGCCGTCACCCTGGCGGAAGGCCCAGTTCATCATTTTTTCCGCGTTGGCCGACGTGCACACCGCGCCGCCGTAGCGCCCCACCACGGCCTTGACCGCCAGCGAAGTGTTGACGTAGGCGAGCGGGACCAGCTTGCGGCCCGAGGCGGTGAGGCGGCCGAGCACGCGATCGAGCAGCCGGGCGGGGGTCATCTGGGCCATCACGCAGTCGGCGGAATGGTCGGGCAGGAGCACCTGCTGGCCTTCGCGGGCGAGCAGGGCGGCGGATTCCGCCATGAAGTAGACGCCGCAGAAGACGATGTAGTCCGAGGCGATGCCGGGGACGCGCCGGGCCAGTTCGAGGGAGTCGCCGCGGATGTCGCAGTGCTGGATGGTGGCTTCCTGCTCGTAGTGGTGGCCGACGATGGTCAGCCTGCCGCCGAGTTTGGAGCGGAGTTCCTCAATGGCGCGGGCGTCGTTGGAGAGAGGTGCTGTCGTCATAGGGATTCCTTCGCAATGCGCATGCTGAGGTCGGCGGTCACGGCGGAGTGCGTGATGCGTCCGACGGAAATGAAGTCGGGTTTGCGGACGGTGCTTACGGTGGCATACGCCCGGATGGTGTCGAGGGAAACGCCCCCGCTGATCTCCGTTTCGATGGAGGAGGGGATCATTTCCAGCGCTTCGGGGAGCATATCGGGCGTCATATTGTCGAGCATGATGCGGTCGACCCTGCAGGCGACGGCCTCGCTGATTTCGTCGTGGTTGCGGCATTCCACTTCAATGGGCGGGCAAGGGGTGTAACGCCCGCGCAGCAGTTCGACGGCCTTGGTCATTGACCCGGCCGCGTCGATGTGGTTGTCCTTGAGCATGAGCATTTCGGCGAGGTTGCGCCTGTGGTTGTGCCCGCCGCCGCACAGTACGGCGTATTTGTCGGGATAGCGCAGGCCCGGCATGGTCTTGCGCGTATCAAGCAGGCGGACGCCCGTGCCTTCGAGCTTTTCGGCGTAGCGGCGCGTCAGGTTGGCGATGCCGCAGAGGTGGCTCACGAAGTTGAGGATCACGCGCTCGGCGCGGAGGACTTGCCGGGCGGGGCCGGAAATGCGGGCCACGATGGAACCCTTGGCGACCTCTTCCCCTTCCTTGGCAAGGCTCTGCCATGTGTAGGAAAGCTCTTCCGGGTGCGCCGCACACAGATCCATGACCAGCGGGATGACGGGCAGCCCGGCGATGATCGTCTGTTCTTTGGCTACGATAATCGCCTGAAGCCGGTCCCCGGGGCCGAAGACGCCCTCGGTGGTGAGATCCGGCCCATCCTCGGCGAGGGAGAGTTCCAGGATCGACAAAAGGTGCGTCCGCGCCTCGCCCTGAAAATATTCTGAGAATTCTGGAAGGATCATATCTTGTCCCGCATCCTTGGCAGTGCTACACGGGGTTGAGAGCAACGCCGACATGCGCGAGACGCGCGCATCCGGCAACGAGTCAGCAGCGTAAAGTCTTTTCGTTTACTAGGTGGCTCATCCGTTTTCGTCAAGATGCTCTTTTTTTCCCAACCGTTCGGGGAGGTGCCGGATACGGGCCGGGATAAAAGGCAGTTCGGGCAGAAACGCCGGTTTTGGAGGCGCGTTTCGTTTTTTTATCGTAACTTTTGGTATCCTTGAGACGTTATGCGGTTCAGGTGGAGGAGGATAGGTCCATGTCGGATACGGCCCCCGAAGAGAAAAAGACAGCCCCGGACGGCATAGCGCGGAGTCTTGAGGAGAAAGAGCGGAAAAACTCCGTGGAAAGGCCGGAGACGAAAGGCGATGAACCTGCCGACAATACCCGCCAGCGAGCCCTTTCGCAGTGCATAGAATATCTGGAAGACGGCGAATCCGAGTACTCCCACCCGGCCGACATGGCCGAACATCTGGAAAACCTGAGCCTCAAGGAGCAGGTCTGCCTGTTCCGCCATTTGCCCGCCGACGAAGCGGCCGAGGCTCTTGCGGAGCTTGATCAGGAAGTTGCCGTCGACGTCCTGGAAAACCTCGATCCGGACGAGGCGGCCCAGATCATCGCCGAAATGTCTCCCGACGACGCCGCCGACGTTCTGGACGAGCTGGAAGAGGGGCACCGCGATGTCCTTCTGAGCAACCTTGACCGCGACGACGCCGAAGAACTCCGCAACCTGCTGGCGTTCGACCCCGATACGGCGGGCGGCATCATGAATACCGAGATCATCCTGCTTGAGCAGGACATCACGGTGGACGAAGCCATCTCGCTGATCCGGCGGGGCATGGAAGAGGATATGGAAATCCCCTATTATGCCTACGTGGTGGACGAGGACGACAAACTGGTCGGGGTCTTTTCCCTGCGTGACCTCATGCTGTCGAAACCGGGGACGATCCTGCGGGATTCCCTGCATGATCAGGACGTGATCGCCGTACGTTACGATACGTCGAGCGAGGAAGTGGCCCGCCGCATGAGCCATTACAACTTCATGGCCATGCCTGTGGTGGACTATGAAGGGCGCCTTCTCGGCGTGGCGACCTACGACGACATTCTGGACATTATGCAGGACGAGGCCAGCGCCGACCTGCTCGGCATGGTGGGCGCCGGTCAGGACGAGACTGTGGACACGCCGTGGCTGGAGTCGGTGCAGATACGCCTGCCGTGGCTCATCGTGAACATGGTGACCTCCATGATGTCGGCCTTTGTGGTGTACATGTTCGAAGGCTCCATTGCAGGCATGGCCTTGCTGGCTGTGCTCATGCCGATGGTGGCGAATCAGGCCGGGAACACCGGGCAGCAGGCGCTCGCCGTGATGATCCGTCAGCTTGCCACGGAGAAGTTCGATCGCAAGCGCGCGTGGATTGCCGTGTTGCGTGAAGGCAAGATCGGCATCGCTTCCGGGGTGATCATGGCGATGCTGGCCTGTGTCGGCGTCTGGTTCACCTCCTCCTCTCCCGAGCTTGGCATGGTCATGGGAGCGGCGCTCATGGGCGACATGCTGCTCGGCGCGCTGGCGGGCGGCAGCATCCCCCTGATCTTCCGTGCCGTGGGCCGCGACCCCGCGCAGGCTTCCAGCATCTTCCTCACCGCCATCACCGACAGCGCGGGCTTCTTTATTTTTTTGGGGCTGGCTACCGCTTTTTTGTTGTAGGAAATGTGGAATATGGGGGAAGGGAGGAGGCCCTTTCTGCAGAAAGGGCCTCCTCCCTTCCCCTCCACCCCAAAGGCTCCATCTTTATCGAATCCCTGCTTACGGTTTACCCTGATGATGGAGAAACGTCGCTGGATGGCGAGTCTGAAAAGGCAAAAAGGACCGGCTTATGTCAGCCGGTCCTTTTTTATGTAAGAACGTAATCCGTTGTATTGAGGCATTGCTTGCCGTTCCAGACAGGAAAGCCGGCGCGCTCCCTCCCCACCATATGAAAGTCTTTGGAATGGGAGGGATGGGCGCGAGCCGCTCTGGCAGGTTTGGGGAATGGAGGGAAAAGTGAGGAGGAACTCCCCCTTTCTTCAGAAACGTTTTCCCTCCCTTCCCCAATTGCTTTTACTTCTTTTCAAACACGAGCGGGAGGACGTCGTCGATGCTGTCCACGGTGTGGACGACGATCTTGCGGCGGAGCTCCTGTGGGATTTCTTCCAGATCCTTCTGGTTCTTGGCGGGCAGTATGACGTGGCCGATGCCGCGCGCAACCCCGGCGAGCACCTTTTCCTTGATGCCGCCCACGGGCAGGACGCGCCCGCGCAGGGTGATTTCGCCCGTCATGCAGATGTCGCCGCGCACGGTCTTGCCGGTCAGCGCGGAGATGAGCGCCGTCACCAGCGTGACGCCAGCCGAGGGGCCATCCTTGGGAGTGGCCCCGGCGGGCACATGGATATGGATGTCCGTGTGCTCGGCGAAGTCGGGCGCAATGCCGAGCTCGTCGGCCTTGGCGCGGGCATAGGTCAATGCGGCTTGCGCGCTTTCCTTCATTACGTCCCCAAGCTGGCCCGTCAGCGTGAGCCCGCCCTTGCCCTTGATCGCGGAAACCTCGATGTAGAGGATTTCGCCGCCGGCGGGCGTCCACGCGAGGCCGAGGGCCACGCCGGGGATGAGCTTGCGTTCGGCTTCGTCGTCGATAAAGATCGGCGCGCCGAGGAGCCGGGGAAGCCCGGCTGCCGTCACACGGAATGGAGGCTTGCTTCCTTCCGCTTTCCGCCGTGCGATCTTGCGGCAGACGGTCCCGATTTCGCGCTCAAGGTTACGCAGGCCCGCCTCACGGGTGTACTCGCGGATGATGCGGTTCATTGCCGCATCGGGCAAGGTCAGTTCGCGGTCCTTCAACCCGTTTTCGTGCATTTCCTTGGGCAGGATGTACTTGCGGGCAATGGCCAGCTTTTCCTGCTGCGTATAGCCGGGCAGGGAAATGATCTCCAGACGGTCGCGGAGCGGGCCGGGGATGTTCTCCAGATGGTTCGCCGTGCAGATGAACAGCACCTTGGAGAGATCGAACGGTACGTTCAGATAATGATCGCTGAAGTTGAAGTTCTGTTCCGGATCCAGCGCTTCCAGGAGAGCCGAAGAAGGATCGCCCCGGAAGTCGTTGCCGAGCTTGTCGATTTCATCGAGGATGATGACCGGGTTGCGGGTCCCGGCCTGCTTCATCGCCTGAATGATGCGGCCCGGCATGGCTCCGATGTACGTGCGCCGATGCCCGCGGATTTCTGCCTCGTCGCGCATTCCGCCGAGGGAGATGCGCTGGAACTTGCGCCCCAATGCCCTTGCGATGGAGCGGCCGAGCGAGGTCTTGCCCACGCCGGGAGGGCCCGCAAAGCAGAGGATGGGCCCCTTGGAGTCGGGATTGAGCTTGCGGACGCTGAGGTATTCAAGGATGCGGTCCTTGATCTTGGTCAGCCCGTAGTGATCCTCGTCCAGCACGTCTTTGGCCTTGACGATATCAAGCTGATCCTTGGACATCTTTTTCCACGGCAATTCCGCCAGCCAGTCGAGATAGGTGCGTACGACGCTGGCTTCCGCCGAGTCGCCGTGCATCGTGGCGAGCCGCTTGAGCTGCTTGTCGGCTTCTTTGCGCACGTCGGCGGGAAGCCCGGCCTTTTCGATGGCCTTGGTAATGTCTTCCAGTTCCTCGTCGGCGTCGGGGCCGTCGCCCAACTCCTTGCGGATGGCCTTGAGCTGTTCGCGCAGGTAATATTCCTTCTGCGCCTTGTCCATGCCTTCGCGGGCCGAGGTCTGGATCTTGATCTGCATGGTCGCCACTTCGGACTCATGCACCAGATGCGTGATGATGAGGCGCAGGCGATCCATCGGATCGACGCACTGGAGGATCTCCTGCGCTTCCTCCATCTTGAGCCGCAGGTTGGCGGCGATGAGATCGGAAAGGCGTCCGGGTTCGTTCACATTGCTGAGAACGCCCATGATGTCCCCGGTGGGGATGCCGCGCAGGGACAGGATACGCTCGCACTGTTCGCGCGCGAAGCGGATAAGCGCTTCCTGTTCCGATTCGGGAGCGACGGCTTCCGGTTCGGGCATCAGCTCAACGTTGGCGGACAGGTAAGGGCCGCTCTCGTTCAAGTCGACGAGGCGGGCGCGCGATACCCCCTGCACCAGCGCCTTGATGCGCCCGTCGGGCATCTTGAGCAGACGCAGGATGAGCGCCACGGAGCCGACCGGGTAGAGATCGTCCGCTTTGGGATTGTCCACCTGCCCGTCTTTTTGGGCGCAGAGGAAAATATGGCGTCCGTGCGTCGCGGCGGCTTCCACGGCCTGCACGGACTGTTCGCGCCCCACGAACAAGGGCACGATCATATAGTTGAAGACCACCACGTCCCGGAGTGGAAGCAAGGGCATGGTGGATGGAATTTCCTGCAATTCCGGCGTAATTTCTTCAGATGAGGCATCCATCTGCTCGTCTTGTATTTGAGCGGGGACACGGCGCCGGGCCGGCCTCCGCCGACGGCGGGCGGGAGTTTCCTCTTTTTTTTCGTCGTTGTCGTTATCAGAATCAAACGTCATGGCTGTATCCTCAAAAGGTAGTACGGTGGAGAACCCGTGGTTCAGAGCAGTCCGTCCTCTCGTATGCTGTAACAGGCGCCGTCGCCTACGATGAGGTGATCAAGCAGGCGCAGCCCCATGCTGGTGGCGATGCGCTGGATGTTCCTCGTCATCTCAATGTCCTCGGGCGAAGCCTTCGGCGTCCCTCCGGGATGGTTGTGCACCAGAAAGAAGCCGCTTGCCTTGCGCTGGAGCACCCGCTCCAAAATGTCCCTCGGATAACACGGAACCATGCCTACCGTCCCCCGCGCCAGCCTCTCCCAGGTGAGCAGACGGTTTTGGGCATCGACGGTAGCCGTCCAGAGCTCCTCGTGGGGAGAACCGGACAACCGGGGGATCACCATTTGCGCCACGTCGCGGGGCGTACACAAAACTTTCCGTTCCCGCATCGGCGCTTCGGCGTAGCGCGCCATCATTTCCCGAAGCAGGAGCCGAAGAGCCGCGACACCTTCCCCCACGCCGTCCACTTGCTGTATCTCGGCGGGCAATGCGTCCAACACGCCGCGGATACTCCCGAACCGGGAGAGCAATTCTTTGGCGAGCGGTTTGGTATCCCGCCGCAAAAGCGCATAGCCCAGCAAGAGTTCCAATATTTCATAATCGGCAAGCGCGGTGCTGTCTTTGAGAAGACGCTCGCGCAGCCGGGCACGATGTCCGGCGTAGTGGGGTGTATCAGTTGACATAATAAGCAGTCCTGCGGGGTAAGCAAGGGGAAAAGCCCGGATGAGCCATGAGAAATGAAAAAGAACGTCAGCGGGGGGAACGGCGTTGCGCGGGCGTGAAAAGCAGCGTCAGATCGCCCATGAGGGCATCCAGCGCCTGGCTTGGGGAGCGCCTTCCCGATTTGACGGAAAGTTCGGCTGTGTGCATGGCGTCCCAGAGCTTGGCAAGCCCGGCGGCGCCGAGGCGGGAGGCCGTCTGCTGTTTGGCCTGCTGATCGGACGGGCCCATGCGGACCTGTTCCCCGGCAAGGATTTGCCAGAGCTGGCGTGCCTCGCGCTGGAGCATGGCGAGTAGATAGAAAAGCGGTTCCTCGCCCTTGGATTGTTCCTCAAGGATGCTTTTCCAGACGGAAGCGGTCTGCCCCGCCTGAAGCTGGCGCAGGAACGCGAATACGTTGAATTCGGTCGTCGGGCTGACGCTGCGGGCTTGTTCCTGCGTCAGCGGTTTTCCGTCCGCCAGCAGTTGGAGCTTGCTCAGTTCCGCGTCCACGGCGGCGGCGTCAGGAAGGAGCGTTTCGGCGAGAATATCCACGCAGCCCGGTTCCAAATCCAGCCCCAGCGCCTTGGAACGTATCTGGATGTGGCGGCGGAGCGAGCGGGGCTCCAGCCCGGGGGAACGCCAGATCCAGCCCTTGGCATCGGCAAAGGTAAAGCAGGGCAGTTTGGCGATATGCGCGGGGATTTTGGGCTGGCCCTTCTCCCACGCGACCTCAAGGCAAAACAGGGGCCATGTTTGAGGATTGGGGCGGGAGAGCGCTGCGGAAAGACGTTTCCAGACATCGGCGGTCAGGGCGTGGGCATTGCGCATCACCAGAACCCGCGACGTGGAAAAAAGCCCCTGGAGCGTGAGGATCTCCCAGAATTTGGGCGGCAGTTCGTCGTCGCCCCAGAAAACATGCCGTTCCCGCCCCGCGTCGGGATGGGCACCAAGAAGCTCCTCCACCTGCTGGCGGAGGAGCTTCCCGTCTGGGCATATGCAAAAGCTGAAACCCGGTCGTGTCGTCATAGGCGAAAGCGACGGTCTTGTCCCGTCAGGTCAGAATCGTTGTTGCAAGGCGTCCATGCAACGGCGCACGGCCATCTCGAGGATGGACTTGATGGCCGATTCCTCGTTGGCGTTTTCATAGTTTTCCTCGTAGTAGATGGGACCAGAGCGCCAGACTTCCGTATTGGTCTTTCCATCATAGACGATGAATTCTATGCTGATGGTAGCCGTATACAGTTGCGAGGCGCTTCTGTACTGGCCGTAGCTGCGGACCTTGAAACTGGGGATACGCACGGTCAGGGTATAGTCAGCCTGTCCGTCATCCACCCACTTCGCCAGGTTCCGGGCGTTGATGTCGTCCCGTACCAGCGAGCGGACCTGATAGGTCAGCCACGGGTAGAGCGAGGTCTGTTCCACGCTTTTGATTTTGAGCGTCTTGGAACCGTTGCCGAGCACGCTGTTTTCGGACAGGGAGCCTTCCTGACCGCGCCAGACATAGCCGCACCCGGTCAGCATCAGGCAGACGAGGAGTCCGCTCAGCAGTCCCGCCGCAAGCCTGTACAGGCGTCCATACCCTGCATGTGCCGAAGCCGGATGCGGTCTGTTCATCAGTTGGCCACCACGTTGACGAGTTTGCCGGGAATGACCACAACCTTGCGGACCGTGAGCCCTTCGAGGTGGCGGACGATGTTCTGTTCGGTAAGGGCGAGCTGTTCCACCTCTTCCTTGGAAGCGGAGGCGGGTACTTCGATCTTGCCGCGCAGCTTGCCGTTGATCTGGATGACCACGGTGAGCACGTCGCGCTGCAAGGCGTCTTCCTTCCATACCGGCCAGGGCTCCTGATCGATGCTCCGGGCATGGCCGAGGTCTTCCCACAATTCCTCGCACACGTGCGGGGTGATGGGGGCCAGAAGCGTCAGCACGGTCGCCATGGCGGAGGACAGTACCTTACGGCCTTCTTCCGTCGTGGCGAGTTCGTCCTTGGCGAGGTACAGCGCGTTGACCAGTTCCATGATCGCCGCAATAGCGGTGTTGAACTGATAACGGTTGCCGATGTCCTCACCGGCTTTCTTGACGGTGAGGTGTTCCTTGAGGCGGACTTCCTTGGCTGCCGCAGTCGTCGCGTCGGCGGCGGTGGAGGAGCAGGCCCCCACGGGAGACAGGACTTCGCAGGTATCGGCGTACAGGCGCCAGATACGGTTGAGGAAACGGGAAGCCCCTTCAATGCCGGTATCGCTCCAGTCGAAGTCGCGTTCCGGCGGCGCGGCGAACAGGCAGAACAGGCGGACGGTGTCCGCGCCGTACTTGGCTATCATTTCCGTGGGATCGACGGTGTTGCCCTTGGACTTGGACATCTTGCTGCCGTCCTTCAGAACCATGCCCTGCGTGAG
The DNA here is from genome assembly GCF_000224655.1 of Bilophila sp. 4_1_30. NCBI lineage: Bacteria > Pseudomonadati > Thermodesulfobacteriota > Desulfovibrionia > Desulfovibrionales > Desulfovibrionaceae > Bilophila > Bilophila sp. 4_1_30. The sequence continues at coordinate 101,767 of NZ_JH114236.1, read as the reverse complement.
CAGGTTGGCGAAAGGCTCGTCGATCTCCTTGGGGAAGTAGCCGAGATCGCGCAGCACCTTGGTGAAGAAGCGGGCATAGAGCAGATGCAGGATGGCGTGCTCCACGCCGCCGATGTACTGGTCCACGGACAGCCAGTAGCGCAGGGCTTCCATGTCGAAGGGAGCCTTGTCGTTGCGGGCGTCGGTATAGCGGGCGAAGTACCACGAGGATTCAACAAAGGTGTCCATCGTGTCGGTTTCGCGCTTGGCCGCACCGCCGCACTTCGGGCAGGTGCAGTTGTAGAATTCGGGCGTGTGGGGCAGGGGAGACTTGCCGTCCGTGTGCGTCTGCACGTCCAGCGGCAGGCGGACCGGGAGCTGGTCTTCGGGCACGGGAACCATGCCGCATGTGTCGCAATAGACCACCGGGATGGGCGCACCCCAGTAACGCTGGCGGGAAATATTCCAGTCGCGGAGGCGCCAGTTGGTGGTGCGCTTGCCCTTGCCGGACGCTTCCAGCGCGTCGGCGATGGCCTTCTTGGCGTCTTCGTTGGGCAGGCCGTCGAATTCGCCGGAGTTCACGAGCACGCCGGGAGCGGTATAGGCTTCGGTCAGATTTTCGGGAGTGAGCGGCGCTTCGCCTTCGGGCTGGATAACCACGATGCGCTCCATGCCGTACTTCTTGGAGAAGTCGAAGTCGCGCTGATCGTGGGCGGGCACGGCCATAACCGCGCCGGTGCCGTATTCGGCAAGGACGAAGTTGCCGAGCCAAATCGGAACCTGACGGCCCGTGAAGGGGTTGAGGCAGTAGGAGCCGGTGAAGACGCCTTCTTTTTCGAGGCTGTCGGACTGGCGGTCGATGCGGTCCATGTTGTGGGTCCGCTCGATAAAGGCGCGGGCTTCAGCTTCGTTGGGCTTGCCGCTGATGAGCGACTCGACGAGCGGATGCTCGGGGGCCAGCGTCATGAACGTCACGCCGAACACCGTGTCGGGGCGGGTGGTGAACACCTTGATGTCGCCTTCGCCGGATTCCAGTGGGAACGTGATCTCCGCGCCCACGGACTTGCCGATCCAGTTGCGCTGCATACTGAGCACGCGGTCAGGCCAGCCGCCCTCGAGCTTGGAGAGGTCGGCGAGCAGTTCGTCGGCGTAATCCGTGATCTTGAGGAACCACTGGGTGAGTTCCTTTTGGACGACGGGCGTGTCGCAGCGCCAGCACAGGCCGTCGACGACCTGTTCGTTGGCGAGCACGGTATTGCAGTGCGGGCACCAGTTCTGAGAGGCTTTCTTGCGGTAGACGAGGCCCTTTTCCAGCCAGCGCAGGAAGAAAAGCTGCTCCCATCGGTAGTAGGGCTCATCGCAGGTGGCGACTTCACGGTCCCAGTCATAGGAATAACCGAGGCGCTTCAACTGGGCGCGCATGTTGTCGATATTGGCGTGCGTCCAGACGCTCGGATGGATGTTATGCTTGATGGCGGCGTTTTCGGCGGGCAGGCCGAAGGCGTCCCATCCCATGGGATGCATGACGTTGAATCCCTGCATACGCTTGAAACGCGCCACTACGTCGCCGATGGAGTAGTTACGTACATGGCCCATGTGCAGGTTTCCCGAAGGATAGGGAAACATTTCCAGCACATAGTATTTTTTTTTGTCCTTGTCGACATGACAGGCGTAGGTCTTTTCGTTTTCCCAGCGGGACTGCCATTTGGTTTCGATGGCCGCCGGGTCATAGCGCTTAGGCTTGCTCATGACTGATCCTTATTGCTGTATAATCGGGGGCCGGATCGACTCCGGCCCGCCTTGGCGTCAAACCCCGCCAATCTATCAGGCGTTGGCCTTGCCCGCAACTGTGAGCGTACCGGCTTCCTGAGCCTTGATCGCCGCGTCGAGGATGCCGTTGATGAAGCTCTTGGCCTTGGCGTCGCCGAAGCGGGTGGACAGTTCAAGCGCCTCGTTGATGGCGACCTTGGGCGGGACGTCAGCCCGGTACAGCATTTCGAAAACGGCGAGGCGGAGCAGGGTCAGCTCGATCTTGCCGAGCCGATCCACGCGCCAGTTCTGCGAGAAGCGTTCGATGACGCTGTCGAGATTTTTGACGTTGGACCAGACGCCCTCCACCAGTTCCCACGCGAAGCCGTACAGCTTTTCCTCGCGGGTTTCGGCGTTTTCGTCCATGTCCGCATCCGTGGGATCGGGCATTTCGAGGAACGCGGTGCGGACATCCCCGAGGGTGGTCGAGGGAGAGAACTGCAGGCTGTACAGCACCTGAAACGCGCGTGAACGCGCGGCGCGGCGGGCATGGGGTCTGTTTTTGGACATGAAATGGCCTCGTGCAAAAGTGATGGAATGCCGGAAAAACGAACTTCCGGGAGCTTCCCGGAAGACAGCGCGGCAGCGGAGAAAAAACGCCGCCGACAAAACATTGGGGAACCGGACTCTGTCCGTATGCGGCAGGGAGCCGCTCCGTACCCGCCGGGCATATCCCCGGTACGGGGGAACCGTTCTTGCTGTGGATGGCTCCCCACAGCCTACCGGGGGCTTGCCGCTTTGTACGGACTGCAACGCCCGGTGTTTTTCGGAAGAGGACTCCGTACAGCGAAGTTCCCGCCGCACGGCCTCCCCGCCAAGCAAAATGATCGCGGAGGGAAAGCGCGGGAGGCGTTTTTATGAGCGCCTCCCGCGTACCGTCCTTAAATCTGCTGCAGTACGCGGACGGTCTCAAGGACGGCGGAGGCGGCTTCAACGCCCTTGTTTCCGGCCTTGGTGCCCGCGCGTTCGATGGCCTGCTCGATGTTGTCCGTGGTCAGCAGGCCGAAGCCCACCGGCACGCCGCTTTCAAGGGACACATGGGCAAGGCCCTTGGTGGCTTCGGCCGCCACGAAATCAAAATGAGGCGTCCCGCCCCGGATGACGGCGCCGACGGCGACGATGCCGTCATACTTGCCGGAAGCCGCCAGCTTTTTGCAGGCGAGGGGCATTTCGAAGGCGCCGGGAACGCGGACGATGGTCAGGTTTTCTTCCGATCCGCCATGACGGATCAGATAGTCCACCGCGCCGCCGACGAGCCGGTCTACAATGAAATCGTTGAAACGTGTCGCAAGGATGGCGAATTTGAGATCCGCCGCGTTGAGATGCCCGTCGATGATCTTGATCTGGTTCATGGGAGCCTCGTCTGTATGGGGTAAGGCGCCGCATCTCGGGATGCGGCGCGCCGTTCGTTACTTACGGTCGCCGGAAACGTGGAGCATGTGCCCCATCTTTTCCTGCTTGGTGCGCATATATTCTTCGTTGGTGGCGCAGCAACCCACTTCAATGGGCTCACGGCCGACGATTTCGATCCCGTAGCCTTCCAGACCGACGATCTTGCGCGGGTTGTTGGTCATGATGCGGAGCTTGCGGATGCCCAGATCAAGGAGGATCTGCGCGCCGACGCCGTAATCGCGGAGGTCCGCCTTGAAGCCGAGCTTTTCGTTGGCTTCAACGGTGTCGTAGCCCTGATCCTGAAGGGCATAGGCCTTCAGCTTGTTGGCGAGGCCAATGCCCCGGCCTTCCTGACGCATGTAGATGACCGCGCCCCGGCCTTCCTTTTCGATGCGGGTCAGCGCGGCGGCAAGCTGGTTGCCGCAGTCGCAGCGCAGGGAGCCGAACGCGTCGCCGGTCAGGCATTCGCTGTGTACGCGCACGAGCACGGGATCGGAGCCGCCCTTTTCGGACACGTCGCCCTTGACGATGGCGACATGGGTATCGGCGCTGATATCGTTTTCATAGGCGATCATCGTGAAGTTGCCGTAGCGGGAGGGGAGCTTGGTTTCGGCCACGCGGCGCACGCCGAGCTGGCCGTGCCGCAGATGGTAACGGATGAGGTCGCGCACAGCGGCGATCTTGAGGTTGTGCTCTTCGGCGAATTTCTCCAGATCGGGCATACGGGCCATCGTCCCGTCGTCTTTCATGATTTCGCAGATGACGGCGGCGGGCTTCAATCCGGCGAGCACGGCGAGGTCCACGCTGCCTTCCGTCTGTCCGGCGCGGGTGAGCACACCGCCGGGCTGGGCACGGAGCGGGAACACATGGCCGGGCGTCACCAGATCCTCGGGGCGGACGTCGTCGGCCACGGCGGCGAGGATGGTGCGGGCGCGGTCGGCCGCCGAAATGCCGGTGGTCACGCCGTTGCGGGCTTCGATGGACACCGTGAAGTTGGTGCCGAACTTGGAGCCGTTACGCTGCGTCATGAGCGGGAGATCCAGCTTGTCCACGAGGCTGGGGCCGAGCGGAAGGCAGATGAGGCCGCGGGCGTATTTCGCCATGAAATTAATGGCCTCGGGCGTCACATGCTCGGCGGCGATGGTGATGTCACCCTCGTTTTCCCGATCTTCGTCGTCGACAAGAATGATCATCCGGCCCTGCCGGATATCCTCCACCGCTTCTTCAACACTGCAAATAGCCATAGTATAGAGTCCTCAGCTTCGTTGATCCTCAGAAAAAGCCGTTTTCGCGCAGGAATTCAACCGACAGTTTCCCCGTTTTCGCCTCCTCGGAGGCGAGGCCGAGGTGGGGAGCCATCATGTGGCGGACATACTTGCCGATGACGTCGGTTTCCATATTGATGCGCGTGCCCGGAACCCATTCGGCCACCGTCGTTACCCGCCATGTTTCGGGGATGACGTTGACCTCCAGAAAGTCCGGTCCGCAATCATTCACTGTCAGGCTGATGCCGTCAAGTGCCACTGAGCCCTTCCCGATGACTTCCGCTCCGAAAGAAACGGGAAAACCGATGCGGATGCGCCGCGACTCGCCTTCCTGCCGCACGGACAGGATTTCAGCCACACAGTCCACGTGCCCGCTGACGATATGCCCGCCGAGGCGATCGCCCACGGCAAGCGCCCGTTCAAGATTGACCTTGGCGCCGGGTTTCAGCAGGCCGAGAGCCGTGCGCCGCATGGTTTCAGCGGACGCATAGGCGGAAAAAAGGCTCGGACCAGACGTTTCTACTGTAAGACACGTTCCGTTGACGGCAATGGATTCGCCCAAAATAATGTCCGCGAGGTCGTAAAGCGCCTGAATCCGAAACCGGGTCTCGTGCCCACGGGATTCCACCGCCAGCAGTTTCCCCTGACCGTTGATTATGCCTGTGAACATGCGCGCACCGGCCTGAATATGAGGTGTCCGTCCTCTCCACAGGGCTCCATGCGGACCAGCCGCAGCGAGAGCGCCTCGTCCAGTTCAAGGGGCGTGCGTCCGTCGAACAGCGGGCGCGCGTCATTGTCCCCAAGCACTTTCGGCGCGATGTGGAGATGAAATTCGTCGACGAGCCCGGCTTCCAGCAACGAGAGGCCAAGGCGCCCTCCGCCTTCGCACAACACGTAGGGGCAGCCCGCTTCCTGACGCAGGTATTCAAGGATCTGCACAAGATCCTCGCCGCTTTTCCAGCGGTCAAGGCCTCGGATGCGGACGCCGCGCTCGCGGAGCTGGGCCGCGCGGGGCGTGGCGGCTCCGGACGCCGTGGTGAAGAAAATCGTCTCCGTGGGGCGTTCCTTGAACAGCAGCAGGGAGTCGGGCGCGGGCACGCGCGAGGAAATGGACACGGCCAGCGGCTGGCGTTCGACCGGTTTGTCAAGCCTTGCGGTCAGCAATGGATTATCGGTATGGAGCGTGTTGCCGCCGACGAGGATCGCGCCTCCGGCCCGTCCCACGTTGGCACGGAGTTCGTGCACCTGATGGCGGGCCGTTTTTCCGGTGATCCAGCGGGAATGCCCGGTGCGGGTGGCGATGCGGCCGTCCAGCGTCATGGCGAGTTTCAGCATGACGTAAGGGCGTTTCGTGGTCTGCCAGATCAGAAAATCGGCGACCAGATCCCGGCACAGCTCCTCGCATACACCCGCTTCCACTTCCACGCCCGCTTCGGCAAGGCGTTCCATGCCGCCCGCCGCCTTGGGGTTGGGATCGCGCAGGCCGATGACCACGTGACGGATGCCCGCCGCGATCACCGCTTCCGTGCAGGGCGGGGTTTGCCCTTGATGGTTGCAGGGCTCCAGCGTGACGACCAGGGTGCAGGCCGAGGGATCGACGCCTTTGGCTTCGGCGTCCTTGAGGCACTCCACTTCCGCATGGCTCTTGCCGTAAGCGGTATGCCAGCCTCTGGCAACGACAACACCGTCACGGACAAGTACGGCGCCCACCGTCGGATTGGGAGCGGCGGACCAGCGGCCGCGTTCCGCGAGTTCGACGGCTTCCCGCATGAACGATTCGTACGGATGGCTCATGCGCCTTCTCCCGAGGGGCCCGTATGCCCGCAGCCATCCGGCGTGGGGCGCAGGGGGAGGAGCTCGAGCGTGATGTCCGCTTCGTTCAGCATCTGCATGGCCAGTTCATCCGGGTAGCCCGATGCGTACCAGATTTTAGTGATGCCGCAGTTGATGAGCATTTTCGAGCAGATGAGGCAAGGCTGATGCGTGCAGTAGACTTCGGCCCCGGCGAGGGAAATGCCGTGTACCGCGGCCTGAATGATGACGTTCTGCTCCGCGTGGAGGCCCCGGCAGATTTCATGCCGCTGGCCGGAAGGCACGCCGAGCTGTTCGCGCAGGCAACCGATATCGAGGCAATGCGCTACCTTGGACGGTGCGCCGTTATAGCCGGTGGCGAGGATGCGTTTGTCCTTGACGGCTACGGCCCCAACCCTGCGGCGCAGGCAGGTAGAGCGCTCCGCCACGAGGTGGGCGATGTTCATGAAGTAGTCGGGCCAAGCGACGCGGGACATAGCGGTATCCTTCTGTAAAATGAAA
>NZ_JH114236.1:90056-94573 GCF_000224655.1 Bilophila sp. 4_1_30 | reverse complement strand
GAGCTTTTAAGAAGCAAGCAAGAGCTTGTACTACCTTCGGAAACGGCGCGTATCCGTTACCGAGGGGGCCGGGGGGAATCATTCCCCCCGGGCAGGTCCGGGCGGCAGCCCGGCGGGTGCAGGGCAGGGCCCTGCAAGTCTACCAGGCGAACAGCGGGAACTGGCGCGCAAACACGGCCACTTCCTTGCTGATCTCAGCGAGACGGGTTTCGTTGCCGGCGTTGGCGATGGCGGCGTCGATCCAGCCCGCCACCTTGACCATGTCCTGCTCGCGGAAACCGCGGGTCGTGAGCGCGGGCGTTCCGATGCGGATGCCGGAGGTCACGAACGGGGAACGGGTTTCGAAAGGCACGGTGTTCTTGTTCACGGTGATGCCGGCGGCGTCGAGGGCGTGCTCGGCGTCCTTGCCGGTGATGTCCTTGCTGGTCAGGTCGACGAGCAGCAGATGGTTGTCCGTGCCGCCGGAGACGAGATTGAACTTGGCGTTCTTGAGCTCTTCGCCCAGTGTCACGGTGTTCCTGAGCACCTGCGCCTGATAGTCCTTGAAGCGGGGACGCAGGGCTTCGCCGAAGGCCACTGCCTTGGCAGCGACGATGTGCATGAGCGGGCCGCCCTGAATGCCGGGGAAGATCTGGCTGTTGAGCGTCTTGCCGAAGGATTCGTCGGACAGAATCATGCCGCCGCGAGGACCGCGCAGGGTCTTGTGGGTCGTGGTCGTGGTGACGTGGGCGTGTCCGATAGGCGTGGGATGGAGCCCGGCGGCCACGAGGCCGGCGATGTGGGCCATGTCCACGAACAGTTTGGCGTCCACTTCGTCGGCGATGGCGCGGAACTTGGCGAAGTCGATGGTACGGGGATAGGCGCTGGCGCCCGCCACGATGACCGTGGGACGGTGCTCATGGGCGAGGCGGCGCACTTCTTCATAGTCGATGAGGCAGGTGTCCTTGTCCACGCCGTAGGAAACCACATTGAACAGGCGGCCGGAGAAGTTCACCGGGCTGCCGTGCGTCAGGTGACCGCCGTGGGACAGGTTCATGCCCAGAATGGTATCACCGGGTTTGGCCAGCGCGAAATAAGAAGCCATGTTCGCCTGGCTGCCGGAGTGGGGCTGCACGTTGACGTAGTCGCAGCCGAACAGCTGTTTGGCGCGCTCGATGGCAAGGTTTTCGGCGATATCCACGAATTCGCAGCCGCCGTAGTACCGCTTGCCCGGGTAACCCTCGGCGTACTTATGCGTGAAGACGCTTCCCTGCGCTTCCCGAACGGCGGAAGAGACGAAGTTTTCGGAGGCGATGAGCTCCAATTTGCTCATCTGCCGATCGCTTTCCAGCAGGAAAGCGCGTGCCAGTTCGGGATCTTCAAGAAGAATATGGTCCATTGGACGCTCCGATGAGAGTTTAGAGATGCAACCGCGTGGTTCCCCTGAAAGGGGAGTTACGCCGTGAATTTCTTGAACAGGATGCTGCCGTTCGTACCGCCGAAACCGAAGGAGTTCGAGAGCGCGTACTGCGGATCAAGCTTCTTGGCACCGTCGGTCATGCAGTTGAGGTCGCATTCCGGATCGGGCGTCTCATAGTTGATCGTGCCGGGAACATAGCCGGTATGCAGGGCAAGCACGGAGAACACGGCCTCCACGCCGCCGGCGGCCCCAAGCAGGTGGCCGGTCTGGGACTTGGTCGCGGAGATGGCAATCTGGTAGGCGCGTTCGCCGAAGACCTGCTTGACGGCGCCGGTCTCGCAGATGTCGCCGAGATGGGTCGAGGTGGCGTGCGCGTTGATGTGGTCCACCACGTCGGGGCTGACGCCCGCGTCGGCGATGGCGCGTTGCATGGCGGCGATCATGCCTTCACCGTCGTCGCGGGGAGCTGTCATGTGGAAGGCGTCATCGGACGAGCCCGCGCCTATGATTTCGGCGTAGATGGTCGCGCCGCGCGCCTGAGCGTGCTCGAGGCTTTCCAGCATGAGCAGGCCCGCGCCTTCACCCATGACAAAGCCGTCGCGGTCCTTGTCAAAGGGGCGGGAAGCCTTTTCGGGATCGTCGTTGTGCGCCGTGGAGAGCGCCTTCAGCGCGGTAAAGCCGGAAATGCCCATGGGCGTGACGGTCGCTTCCACGCCGCCGGAGATGCAGGCGTCGCAACGGCCCATGACGATCTCGGTATAGGCCGCGCCGATGGCGTGCGTGCCCGAAGCGCAGGCGCTGGTGAGCACCATGTTCGCGCCCTTGGCACCCGTGGCGATGGCAAGCTGGCCCGGGGCCATGTTGGAGATCAGCATGGGGATCATGAAGGGGGAAACCTTGCCCGGCCCGGCCTCGACGAGGCGGGAGTGGAACACTTCGATGGTGTGCAGGCCGCCGAGCCCCACGCCGAGGATGACGCTGACCCGACCGGCGTTGTCGTCATTGATGACGAGGCCGGAATGCTCCACCAGCATGTTGCCCGCGGCGACGGCGAACTGGACGAAGCGGTCCATACGGCGAGCCTGTTTGGCGGGAACGCCGTAGGCTTCAGGATCGAACCCTTTGACTTCGCCGGCAATGCGGGAATCAAAGCCGGAGGCGTCAAAGAGGGTGATGGGCCCGATGCCCGACTTCCCCGCAAGAAGATTATCCCAGGTTTCGGTGACGTTGCCGCCGAGCGGCGTCAGCGCAGAGAGACCGGTTACAACAACGCGTTTGCGGCTCATAATTCCCTCATGAAGCAAAAAGTGGTCGAGCGCCTTATGATTTGAATCACAAGACGCCCGGTAGAATACTCTGGCGCAACAGGAACGGAAGGAACAACGCCCGCGCGGGCCGCCGTCTCCGCTCTCGTTTCCCGTGCTTCGAACAAAACGAGGCTTAGTTCGTGTGGTTCTGCACGTAGGAGATGGCGTCCTTGACCTTCAGGATCTTCTGGGCGTCGTCGTCGGCGATTTCCACGTCAAAGGCTTCTTCCATGGCCATGATGAGTTCGGTGAGGTCGAGGGAGTCGGCACCGAGGTCTTCAACGAAAGAGGCTTCGGGCTTCACTTCTTCGGCGGTCACGCCAAGCTGTTCCATGATGATCTTTTTGACCTGTTCTTCAACGGACATGGGGGAATCCTCCCGGTTTTGTTCTTTTTGTGTTGCAGTGGGGCATAATGCCCCGTTCCTTGTGTCGACGCTTCCGCGAAACGGAATCCGCCGGTTCGCGCCGCAAACGCGGCGCGGCGATTAACAGTACATTCCGCCGTTGACGGCGATAACCTGTCCTGTAATGTATCCGGCTCCCGGCGAAGCCAGAAAAGCTACGGCATCAGCGATGTCCTGAGGCGTTCCCAGACGTTTCAAGGGGATGGCATCAATATAGGCGGCGCGGACGTCATCGGGCAGGCTGGCGGTCATATCGGTTTCCACGAAACCGGGGGCGACCGCGTTGACGGTGACGTTACGACCGGCCAGCTCCTTGGCCGCGGACTTGGTCAGGCCGATGAGGCCCGCCTTGGCGGAAGCGTAATTGATCTGCCCTGCATTGCCCATCTGTCCGACCACGGAGCTGATATTGATGATCCGCCCGTGACGCTGGCGGGTCATGATCTTGGCGGCCTCGCGGACACAGACGAATGCGCCGCGCAGGTTGGTCTGGATGACGCGGTCAAAATCTTCGTCTTTCATGCGCAGCATCAGGCCATCTTTGGTGATGCCCGCGTTGTTGACCAGCACGTCCAACTCGACCTGATCCTTGATACGCTCTTTGAAGAACGCCGCGACCGCTTCGGCGTCGGCGACGTCAAGGCGAAAGGCACAGGCTTTTCCGCCCGCCGCCACAATGTTCCGGGCCACGGCTTCAGCTTCATCAGCCTTGCTGACATAGGTGAGATACACCTGATATCCGGCCTTCGCCAGCGTCTCCGCAATAGCCTTGCCGATACCTCTGGAGCCGCCGGTCACGAGGGCGGTGGAAAGTTGTTCGCTCATGTCTCTCACCTTGATGCTGTATTCAGCTGTTTGTAGCTCAAAAGAAATCAGAATTCAACACGGATGCCGGCCGGAAAAGCGGCTAGAACTCCAGCAATGCGGCTCCCCACGTGAAGCCTCCGCCGAAGGCGCTCAACAAGACGCGAGACCCCGGGCGGATGCGGCCCTGCGCGCAGGCGTCGCCGATACCCAGCGGAATGGATGCCGCCGACGTGTTGCCGTATTCATCAAGGTTGACGAATATTTTTTCGCTTCCAAGCTTGAGGCGGTCTCCCACGGCTTCGATGATGCGGAGGTTTGCCTGATGCGGAATGAACAGGTCGATGTCTTCGAGCGTCAGACCGTTGTCCTCCAGCAGTTCGGAGCAGACGGCGGAAAGGCTGCGCACAGCCTGCTTGAAGACTTCACGCCCCTGCATCTGGAGGTAAAAATCGTCCTGAACCGGATCGCCGGGCTTGTAGTTGCGGTTCGTCCCGCCGCCGACGGTAAGCAGGGGATATTGCCGCCCGTCCGCACCGCACCGGACATCCCGGAGGCGGGGGGCCGAGGGCAGGCACCGCTTGGGCGTCCCGGCGTCGCC
>NZ_JH114236.1:82628-89645 GCF_000224655.1 Bilophila sp. 4_1_30 | reverse complement strand
GATGCAGGTCGTGCGGTCTTCCCAGTTCAGGCGGCGGGTAAAGGCTTCCGAGCCCACGAGCAGGACTTTGGCCCCGGGCTTTCCGGCAAGGATGCTGTTCGCCACGTCCAGGCCGTAAACGAAGCCGGTGCAGGCCGCGTTGAGGTCGAACGCCATCGCCCCGTGCGAGCCGATTTTGCCACTGATGATGCAGGCCGTGCTCGGGCACAGGTAGTCGGGCGTACACGTCGCCGTCAGAACATGCGTGATGTCTTCAGCCGCGATGCCGGCATCTTCAAGAGCTTTAAGCGCCGCTTCCGTGCCCGCGTCGGAGCCGTTTTCGTCGTCCGCCAGCATGTGCCGGGCCTTGATCCCGGTCCTGCTGACGATCCATTCGTCGTTGGTGTCCACCAGCGACATCAAGTCGACGTTCGTGATCCGCTTGGTCGGAACATACGTCCCCAAGCCTTGAATATGGATTGCTGTCATGCGGTGTCCGTGCGTTTGTGAGGAGGGCTAACAGGAACGGCCGAAACGGGTCAGTTCCTCATTGGCGCAGATGGTTTCCATCAGGCGCTTGTTGGTCTCTTTCTCGACGAACAGGGTCGCCATGCGGGTAGCGTTGCAAATGGCCTTGGCATTGGAACGGCCGTGGCAGACGATGGAGATGTTCTGAAGGCCGAGCAAGGGGGCTCCGCCGTATTCGGCGTAGTCCACCACTTTGGCGAAGCGTCTGAACGCGGACTTGGCCAGCAGGCTGCCGAGCTTGGGCAGGAAGCCGGAATTGAGCAGTTCGCGCTTGAGCACGCGGCTCAGGGACAGGCCCAACCCTTCGCTGAGCTTCAGGGCCACGTTGCCGACGAAACCGTCGCAGACGGCCACGTCCATTTCGCCTGTGAAGAGATCGCGCCCTTCGATATTGCCGCTGAAATTGAGGTTCTGAGCCATTTTGAACAGCTCGTACGCCTCTTTCACCTGGCTGTTGCCCTTGCCTTCCTCTTCGCCGATGCTGAGAAGGCCCACGCGGGGGGATTCCTTATTGAGGATGTCCCGGGCGAAGGCGTCGCCCATCAGGCCGAACTGAAAGATGTTGTAGGGCTTGCAATCGACGGTGGCACCCACGTCCAGCAGGACGACGGGTTCCTTTTCCGTAGGGAGGAGCGACGCGAGGGCGGGGCGTTCCACGCCGGGGATGCGGCCCATGATGAACATGCCGCACGCGACGGAGGCTCCGGAGTGACCCGCGCTGACAACGCCTTGGGCCGCGCCGTCGCGCACAAGGCGGCAGGCGACCTGGATGGAGGCGTTCTTCTTCCGGCGCAGGATGTCCGAAGGCTTTTCGTCCATGCCCGCGACTTCGGGGGCATGGACGATTTCCAGATCCACCCCCGAGGGGGAGAGTCTGTTCAGTTCGCCGTCAAGTGTAGCCTCGTTCCCGACAAGGAGAATTTTGGCTCCGGTCTGGCGGGCGGCCTCAATCGCTCCGGGGACGACCACGGAAGGACCGAGATCGCCTCCCATGGCGTCGACGGCGATAACGGTCTTATTGCTGCTCATCGGCGGTCTTCTGCTCGACGACCTGACGACCGCGGTAGGTGCCGCAGCTGGGGCAGGCAGCGTGGGGAACCGTGGGGGCTCCGCAGGTGCAGTACACAACGGTGGGGGTGGCCACGCGATCGTGGGACCGGCGCATACCCTTCTTGGAATGAGACTTCTTATTTTGCTGTACGGCCATGACGGCACTCCTTAGGATTCGGCATGGTGCCGAGGGTTTGGCTCTGTCGCCTGTTGATGCGGCTCCGGATGGCATAGCCCAATACGCCCGGAGACACAAGGTTCGGCGGCAAAATCTAGTTCTTTTTCACTTTCAGACCCCGGAGGGCCGCAAGACGGGGATCGCCTTCGTCCCGCACGCAGGAGCAAGAACCTTCGTTAAGGTTTTTCCCGCAGTCGGGGCACAACCCCTTGCAATCAGGCTTGCACAGAGGACGTACCGGAAGGGCGAGCACAAACTCTTCCCAGAGCAGGCCGGCCAGATTGATCTCCGGCGCGCCGTCCACCAGCTTGACGATGAGCTCGTCGGCCTCGCTGTCGAACGGCTTTTCTTTGCCGTTGCGCGGCTCCGGCTCGTCGTCCGCCTGTGGGAACGGCTCGAAGCTGTCGAAACTGCTGTCGATGATCAGGTGGGCGTCTTCGGCGCAACGGTTACAGGGAACGACGACCTCTCCCTTCAGGTTGCCGCGTACAAGGCAGCCGTCTTCCTGGGGAAGAAGCGTAACCGTGCCCACAAGAGGCTGGACGATGCGGCAATCCATACCGCATTCCGTCATGGGGACCGACCAGATGGCCGGATCGTCCATAACGAACGTCTTTCCTTCAGGGGCGATGTTGTTCAGTGCAATCCGTAGTTCAGCCATGATAACCTCGTGAACGGGACTCCTTACACGGTTGATCGGCTTGTGTCAAGACTATGAGAGCGTTCATGATGGGGAAAGCGAAGGAGGCCGCCCCATGGGAAAACGTTCCCGTCCGGAGGTTCTGGTGTGGCTTCCAATCCCTTGAAATATCCCTCAGGACGCACGGGAGACCGCGTATTTTTTTGAAAGGTGATGAAAAACGGGGGAAAGCCGCGGCCAGCCCGCTGGCGTTTGGGGGAATGTGATTGAAAGGTACGCTGATTGCCAGGCCGGGGAAATGATTCCTCCGGCAGGCCGGAATCCGTCCATCGGGCACCCATGAAGAGGCTGTGCCCGATGGACATTTTTCCGGGTTCCGCGGGAAACGGGCGGCTGCCTTGCCGCCCGAAAAGGCTTCCCTACCCGCGGGCCCGCTTGAACCCTTCGGCGGAGCGGGCGATGACCTCGTCCTCGACGCAGAACGCCAGGCGGAAGTGGCCGGGGCCGCCGAAACCGGAACCGGGCACGGCGAGGATGCGTTCATCAAGGAGCTTGTTGACGAAGGCCACGTCATCGCCGCCGGGAGCCTTCGGGAAGAAATAAAACGCTCCCTTGGGCATCTGGAATTCATAGCCCGCGTCGGAGAGGACGTTGCCCATCATTTCGCGGCGGCGGGCATAAATGTTCACGTCCACCTGCGATCCGAGCGCGCCCGCCATGATATGCTGGCCCACGACCGGGGGGTTCACAAAGCCGAGGATACGGTTGGCGAGCGTCAGGCCGCCCATGAGTTCGGCGCGTTCGGCAAAGAGCGGGGACAGGGCGATGAAGCCGACGCGTTCACCGGCGAGGCACAGGTTCTTGGAGAAGGAGCTTGCCAGAACGGCGTAGGGGTACATGGGCAGCAGGCTCGGCACTTCCACTCCGTCGAAGGCCAGAAAACGGTACGGTTCGTCGACCACGAGATAGAGCGGGCGGCCATTGCGTTCGGAGGCCTTGGCGAGGATGGCGGTCAGGCCTTCGAGCTCTTTGCGGGAATAGACGGTCCCGGTGGGGTTGTGGGGCGAGTTGATGATCATGGCGCGGGTCTTGGGCGTGATGGCCGCCTCAATGGCGGGCAGATCAAGCCCGAAGGTACCCGGCAAGGTCGGGACCTTCTTGAGCGTACCGCCGTGGTTGCCCACATAGGAGCCGTATTCCACAAAATAGGGGGTCACGGTGAGCACTTCGTCGCCGGGTTCCAGAACGGTCCTGAAGATCACGTTGAGCGCGCCCGCGGCCCCGCAGGTCAGGATGACGTCGTTGGCCGTGAGCTCGACTCCCTGTTCCTTGGAAAGGTGGGCGGCGAGCTTTTCGCGGGCCCAGCCGAACCCGTTGTTCGGCATGTAGCCGAGGCTGAACGGTTCGTCCACGTGCTTGACGAATTCGACCAGCGCCTTGCCCACGGCGGGCGGGGGAGCGAGATCCGGGTTGCCAAGGCTGAAATCGCATACGGCATCGTCGCCGTACTTCTGCTTGAGCTGGATGCCGGCTTCGAACATGCGACGGATCCAGGAGCCGTTTTTGATGGAAGAACTCATCTGGGTGCTGATGATGCTCATGGCTGCTCCGTGTCTCATGACCTGAGAGAAAGTGTTGCGGAGGGTGCAGCGGTCGGGCTGCGTTGTGCGGCGTGGGCCTGACGGATGAAAACAATGCCGCGAATTTTTCTCTATACCCCATCAAAGGCCGCTATGCCAAGGGGCATGAGAGGCACTTCCTGTTTTGTGTCGGAAAGCGCAAGCTCTTTTCGCTGACGAGAAGGCGGTGCGCGCGGGTGAGCAGCCGTCTTTTTTCGAAATCAGGGGTGGAATTTTTTTTGCATTTCTGATAGGTAAACTATGTAAAACTCATGAGCGTGTATGAACAGAGGCGACCTTGCTCCGCGGGCAGGGGCTTGGTCCACAAAGCCGGAAAGAGAGTTCAACCATGTCTTTGTTATGGAAAGAAGCGTTCACCCTCGGCGATTTTTCTTGGTCGAACACCAACTCTTTTTCTGATATCATCGAAATTACGGATCTTGAGGCGCTCAAACATTTTCTTGATGCGGTACACGTCAAGTTCTGTCTGCTCAAACCGTGGTGCGAAACGGAAAACTATCCGCTGGTCGACTCGCGTGATCTCCTGCCGTCTTTCGAGGCGGAATTGTGGGAATACAAGGGGCTTCCCGGTTTTTCCATGGTGGCGTTCGCCCGGCCTCTGGAAAGTTTCAGCGAAATTTTCCAATACGACATCCTCCATCCGGTCCTCAGCGCGGTAAACACGGCGGAAGGCGCCTCCTGCCCTTTGGAAACGCACGTCATCGCCCGCAACGTCCAGATGTTCCTGAGCCGCCTGCCCAAAAAACTCCAGGATCCTTTCCGTGATCAGTTCCGGCGTGTGGATACCGCCGTGCTCGATTATTACCCCGCGCTGATGCCGTACCTGCTGGCGATGGATAGGGCCCACGTGTTCGCTACGGACATCTACGGGCACTACCACCTCGCGGGGCTTTTCGCTTCATTCCCGTCCGACATGGACGGCGAGATCAAGCGGTTCGGGCTGCGCACCGGCAAGTTCAAGATCGGCGACAACGAAATGTACGAACGCAACCGTACGTTTGTCTGCCAGTTTTTAATGGAACTGTATGGTTTTCCCATTTCCTCGGAACGCCGGACCTCGGCGGCGCTTTTTTCCCGGCGTCTGCACAAGCTCGGCGAGCGGTTCCTGGTGCGCGTGCTCGGGCAGTCCGACCGGACGATCACAACCATCTGGAACAATGGAGAGAACCGGCCCTACCCGCGTGTTGAAAAAATCGCCCTTGTGAAGCTCGACCCTGAGCAGAAGGATTTGATCCGGGCGTGCGGGGAGGGCGGTTTTTTCGTGGACGCCGAAAAACGCGTGGTGATCATCCGCATTTCCTACAAGCAGCACCGTTACAATGCGGACAACGTGCGGCAGGACCGTGCCCTTTCCGTCGAGCGGCAGGAGCTGATCCACCCGCTTACGGGACGTGTGATGCCGGACGTGAATGTGGTCAAGGATACCAGCACCATGATCCTGCGCCTCAACGACATTGTACGCGGCGAGTATGTGGGCCGCGCGGTCTACAAGCGCAATGAACTGGTGGAGAATACGGATACGGACGAAAAGCGCCTCAAGTTCCTGTTCGCGTGGTTGTCCAAGAATCAGCGCCGCATCATCGGGTACAGCGAAGAGTTTTACAACAATACCACCAAGGTACTGGACGCCTACCTCAAAAACCCCGAAAACCAAGAGGCGTTCGCGCTCCTGCACGATCTCAAGCAGGAAGTGATGAGCAAATACGCCTATATCCGTCAGGCGCGCACAGTGCGCTATCTTGAGGATATCGTTGCCCGGAACTACAAGGGGGAACGGCTGACCTACGGCCGTATGCTGCTCGAAGCGATTGATCTGCTGCGGGATCTCAAATTCGAACTCGGCAATTATTTTGAACCGCTGATGCTGAGCGTGCTTCATTATATGGAAATGATACTGGACGACCGCTACCTGCTCCGGCGCTACATCAATTGCCCGGACGACAAGCTGAGCAGGGGCGGCGTGGAGATACGCAAGAACTATCGGCGGCTTGTCAGCCTCAGGGACGAATTCGAGTCGGTCCGCAAGTCCCGCCAAAAGCCCGTTGCCGAAGGGTAACAGGTTGTTCGGAGAGCAGGGGCGCTTCTCAAAAGGGAGCGTCTCTTTTTTGCAGGGGCATTTGACAATCGCCTTCGCCGATGCGAGTTTCCCCGTGCCGCCATATCGGTTCCCGATATGCGTATCACGGACTTTTTTTGAAGGAAAACATAATGGCAGAGAAAGAAATCCCCGAACCGCCGGACTGGTCCGATGCGCGCACGTTTTTTCTGGAGCCCGATCTGTGGCATGAGCCCTATGAGCTGGATGCCTCGGAGAGCCATCATCTGACCCGCGTGCTGCGCATCCGCGAGGGCGAAGAGGTACGCGTTTTGGACGGCAGGGGGCGCGAGGGGCGTTTCCGGGTTTTGCCCTACAAGAAAAACGCCAAGGCCGTGGCCCTGCGGCTTCTCGACGAGTGGACGTATCCCGAACCGGAATCGAAGGTCATCCTTGCGGCGGGCTGGACAAAAGCCGCGCGCCGGGGCTGGATTCTGGAGAAGGCCGTGGAGTTTGAAGCCAGCGGGATCTGGCTGTGGCAGGCTGAACGGAGCCAGTTCCCCGTGCCCTCGGACATCAAGGAGTCATGGCAAGGCCAGCTTGCCGCCGGAGCCAAGCAGTGCCGCAATCCGTGGCTGCCCGAGTTGCGGACCATGCCCGGCGGCGTGGACGAACTCATCGCGTTGGCCGAGGAGCTTGGCTGTGAGCATCGGCACGTACTTGTCGAGAGCGGGCACAAGTCGGTCATGTCGCTGACTCCGGATACGCTGGGGCAGCCCGGCAGGACTCTTTGCGTGGTCGGTCCCGAAGGCGGCTTTACGGCGCAGGAAGTGGAGAGGCTCACCCGTGCGGGGTTCCTGCCCGCGACGCTTGGCGAGCGCGTTTTACGCTGGGAGACCGCCGCCGTGTTGTGCCTCGGCCTTCATTGGTGGAAGCGTCAGCTAGGCGGGAAGTAGGCAGGAAGACC
>NZ_JH114236.1:71720-82079 GCF_000224655.1 Bilophila sp. 4_1_30 | reverse complement strand
CGGCAGAAAGCACGGAGAAGTGGCGGAAGGCTTCGCGGGCGTGGACGTTGGACATGTGCACTTCCACGGCCGGAATGCTCAAGACTCGCCAGCGCATCCATGATGGCGTAGCTGTAATGGGTCCACGCTCCCGCGTTGAGCACGATGCCAGCCGTGCCGTCCCCGTGTGCCTCGTGAATCCGTTCCACGAACGCGCCTTCATAGTTTGACTGAAAAAACGAAACCTCCACCCCAAGCTCCCCGGCGAGTGCGGAAAGTTTGCCGTTGATGTCTTCGAGCGTTTCCGTCCCGTAATGTTTGGGATCGCGCTTGCCAAACAGATTGAGGTTGACGCCGTGCATGACCAGAATGCGATTCATAGAATGATGTCCTTTGGATTGTGCGGGTTGCGGGCTGGCCTGAGATGCTGCCGTGGGGCACAGCATAGAGAAAAGGAAACCGGAAAACCAGAGAGGAATGGCCTCCCGGTGGAAAAAGAACCTGAATGAGACTTGCCAAATGGAGTAAAATCAATAGAATCTAAATGAAAAGCCTGTGCGGTCTGGGGGATAAGGGCGCGCGGCGCAGGAGGCGTATCATTATGAAACAGTGTCTGGTTATGCAGCATGTCGCCTTTGAAGATCTGGGTACTTTCGCGCCTGTGCTGGAAGAAAAAGGGTTTGCCATTCGATATTGCCCGGTAGACGAACCGCCTACCGAAGAGGAATGGCTGAACGCTGATCTCGCCGTGGTCCTCGGAGGCGCCATCGGGGTTTATGATCAGGTGCTCTATCCGTTTCTCAAGGATGAAAAAGATCTCATCAGGAAGCGTCTGGAATCACAAAAGCCGTTGCTCGGCATCTGCCTGGGGGCGCAGCTTATTGCCTCCGTGCTCAAGTCCCGCGTATACCCCGGCAAGGGCAAGGAAATCGGCTGGGGCGGCGTGGAACTCACCGAAGCGGGCAGAAAGTCGCCTTTGCGTTTTCTTGATGGTTACCGTCCGGTCCTGCATTGGCATGGAGATACGTTTGATCTGCCCGAAGGTGCCGAACTGCTGGCCTCCACCCCCGTGACCCCGCACCAGGCATTCCGCATGGGCAATCATGTGCTGGCATTGCAGTTCCATCCGGAGGCCGATGCGGATAAGCTGGAAAGATGGTTTGTCGGACATGCCTGTGAGTTGGCCCGCGCCGCAATCGATCCTCGCCGTCTGCGCGATGAGACCAAACGTGCGGGTGAAAGCGCCAAAGAAACCGGACAGGCGCTTTTGCGCGAGTGGATAGACCAGTGGTAAAGGGATGCCAACAAGCAATGAAGAAACGCGCAGCCGTTGGGGTGCGCGTTTTTTTGTATCGTGGAGGCCACACGTTGGAGAAGTGGGGCACTAAGGGCGAGGCAGATTTCCATTCGACGGAAAAAGGGGAGCTGTACGTTTTTCTCTTAATGGTTTCCAGCGTCCTCGCCGTCGAAAAAGCGGTTCATCTCTGCTTCGTTGGGGAGTTCGTCGGGCAAAAGCATACCTTGCAGATGTCCTTTCCCAAACAGGACAATCCGCGAGGCCATTCTTTTGGCTTGCGGCAGCCCGTGGGAGACGAGAAGGATGGGATAGCGATCCGACAGCCTGAGGAGCAAGTTTTCAATGGTATGGGTTGTTGCGGGATCGAGGGATGCCGTGGGTTCGTCGAGGAGCAGCATTTCCGGCTCAAGCGCCAGCGTGCGGGCAAGGCAGAGGCGTTGCTGCTGCCCCCCTGAAAGTATTGAAGCCGGTTCCCGCAGGCGTGAGCGGACATCCTGCCAAAGCCCCACCTCCGTCAGGCTGCGTTCCATCCGTTCCTGCCATTCCGAGGCAGGGAATCCTGTTGCCAGTTGAAGGGGGAGCAGCATGTTTTGCCGGATGCTGGCGGGCAGGATGTTGGGCGTCTGGAAGACCATGCCCACGCGGCGGCGCAGGTCGGAGAGTGCGGCCTCTCCGGTGCGTCCGGCATAGATCGGGCGGAGTTCGCCGCCTAAACGGAGTTCGGCCTCGCCGGATGTCCGGCATCCGGGCAGGCATTCGTTCAGGCGGTTCAGGGCGCGGAGGAAGGTCGTCTTGCCCGATCCGGAGCGCCCGAGCAGGACGGTTATGCCCTCGGCCGGGATGTCCAGAGTGATGTCATGGAGGATCGTGCGTTCGTGAAAGGCGACGGAAAGCCGCCGGATGCGTGCTGCCAGCGTCATGCGGAAACTCCCTCCCGCAGGGAACAGGCGTCCTTGCGGCGTTGATAGCGGGCGTGCAGCCACCATGCGGCGAGTAGAAGGCCCCCGGAAAGCAGCAGAAGCGTCAGCGAGGCTCCGAAGCCGCGTTCGAGTTCTTCCGGCGTCTGGTATTGGGCCGCCGTGTAATAGATGAAGAAGGGCAGGGCCTCGAAGCGCACGGCGAGGCCGGACGGAAGGCCCGCGTTGGCGACCACGCCGGTCAGCAGGATGACAGCCGTGTCTTCGGCGGCGCGGCCCATGGCCAGCATGATGCCGCCGAGGATGCCCCGGCTGGCTTGCGGCACGAGGATGTGGCGGACTATCTGGCTGCGGGTCAGCCCAAGCGCGACCCCCGTCAGGCGCAGGGAGGCGGGTAGCCCTTCCAGTGCCGTCCGGGTTGTGACCACGAGCGAGGGCAGAACCAGCAGGGCGAGGCAGCCGCCCGCGAGCAGGATGCCGGGGCTGGCTCCGGCGATGCCGAGGCGGTGCAGGAACAGGATGAGCGTAAAGCCGAAAATCCCCATGACGATGGATGGTATGCCCGCGAGGATGTCCATGAGCACGCCGAACCTTTGTTTCATGGAAGGCGAGGCGTACTCGGCAAGATAGATGCCGCAGCCGATGCCGGGCCCGATGGCGAGGAGCATGGTCGTCATAATGAGGCAGAATGTCCCGGCGCAGGCGGGCCAGATCCCGTCCCAAACGGGCAGGGTTCCGAGCAGGGCGCGGAGCGGCGGGGTGTCTCCGAAGAGGAGGGACGGCCCGAGCGTGGGCAGGCCGCGATACAGCAGGAATCCAAGCAGGCACGCGATGGCGGAGGCGACGATGGCTCCCGAAACGATGGACAACGGGCGGAGGGCGGAAGGCGCATACCGTCTCCAGAGGGCGGGCGGCTCGGGGAGCTGTTCGCCGGATTCGGATGCCAGCTTGCGCAACGCGAGGCTGACGCAGGCACTGGTGAGGAGGAGCAGCCCGCCCGCCACAAACAGGGAGTTGTATGCCGGGCCGCCCACTTCGGTGGCCGTAACGAGCCCCATGTGCGCGGTCAGCGTCCGCAGGCTGCCGAACAGGGATTCCGGCACGTGCGGGGCGTTGCCCGTGAGCATCAGCGGGATCAGCGTATCGCCCACGGCGCGCCCGAAACCGAGGATGGCCGCCGTAAGCAGCCAGCGCCGGGAGGCGGGGAGCACGAGGCAGGCCAGCGTTTGGGAGCGCGTAAAGCCGAGGGCCGCGGCGGTGATGCGGACGTTTCTTTCCTTCGTCCGCATGGCCGAATCCATGACCAGAACCATCGTGGGGAGGATGAGCAGGGCGAGCATCAGGGCTGCGGAGAGCCAGCAGAGGCCGGAACCTTTCCCCGCGGCCTCGCGGACGATGGGGACAAGCAGGAAGACGGCGGCGAAGCCGTAAACCACGGTGGGGATCGTGGTCATGAACCGAATGATGCCCGCGACGGTGCCGCCGAAGAGGCGTTTTTTTCCGCCGTCCTGTATGGTGCAGGCCACGCCGACCGCGAGAGGCCAGCTCAGGAGCAGGGCGGAGACGGACAGCAGGAGCGAGCCTACAATCATGGGCAGGATGCCGAATTCATGGGTATCCGGGCGCCAGACCCAGTTGAATATCTGGCCCCCCTGTGCGCTGAACACGACGGGCAGTGCGAAGCAGGCGATAAGGGCGAAGACGGCGCACACGGACGCCCCGGCCAGCCATGCCGCCAACAGGGGGAGCCCGCCGCGTTCCGTGAGTGAAGTGTCCATCAAGCTGTCCGTGTTGAGGTGTATGGAAAGGCTGCTGGGGAAAGGGAGGGGCTGAGAGGAGGGGCTCTTTTCCCTCCCCAAACGGTCGGCACTGCCCGCGCCCACCCCTCCCCCTCCAGAGACGTCCGTTATCGATCCCTGATGCCGTTTTTCCCTAAGGAAGGGGAAGGCGGCGTTGGCGTCCGTTTTTTTGGGGGGGGGAGAGGACGCCAACGCCAGTGTGCACGAGGCCGGGCACTATGGTTCATCAGGGGATGAATGCATTGTGAACATGGAAGGTGGGGAGGCAGGTGGACTCCCCATTCTTTCCGTGTTGGGGCGGGTTATTGCCTGCCGGTGGGGATGTAGCCGCTCTTTTTGATGATTTCGGTGCCTTCGGGGGTGTAGATGTAGTCGATGAAGGCTTTGGTGATGCCTTCGGGGGCACCCTTGGTGTTCATGAACAGCAGGCGGGTCACTTTATACGTGCCGTTGGAGGCGTTTTCCTGCGAGGGGACCATCTTGTCGAAGACGAGCGCCTTTACGTTCTTGTCCACATGCCCGATTCCCACATAGCCGATGGACTGCTTGTCCTGCGCCACGGCGGTCTTCATTGCGCCGTTGGAGTTCACCACGTTGGCGGACTGCATGATGGAGCCCTTGTTCAGCGCGCGCTCCACGAACACCTCGCGGGTGCCGCTGCCGTCTTCGCGGGTGTACAGGGTGATGGGGGCGTCGGTTCCGCCGAGCTCCTTCCAGTTGGTGATCTTGCCGTTGTAGATGTCGGCGGCCTGCTGGGCGGTGATGTCGGACACGTTGTTGGCGGGATTGACCACGAGGGCCACGCCGTCAATGGCGAAGGGGAATGTTTTCAGGCCGAATTTTTCAATTTCCTTGTCCTTCAGCGGGCGGCCCGTGTTGCCGATCTGGACGAGCCCTTCGCCCACCTGCTGTACGCCCACGCCGGAACCGCCGCCCGCCACGGTGATGCGGATGTCGGGATTGGCGGTCATGATGCGTTTGGCGGCTTCCTTCATGACCGGGATATGGGCGGTGCCTCCGGCGATATCCAGAGTGCCTTTCATGCCTTTAAAGGCATCAAGGGGGGCGGCCACGGCGGTGGCGGCCAGAAGAAGCGTTGCGGCGAGAGCGGGGAGCAGGAACTTTTTCATGGGGTCCTCACAAGATACAAGTAGAGGATAGCCTGACGCATGGAGTGAGGATGCGGCAGGACGAAACGCACGCCTAAAGACATGCAGCCCTAGTTGCTCGGGGGCGCTTCCATACTCGGTATGGAATGCGCATGGATGGGGGAAAAGTCCGGTGTCACCTCACCGGAGCACGTAAGATGCTCAGGGGGGAAGGCAGTTTGCGGGTGTAAGGCGAGGGCACAGACCACACGGGACGGAACGGCCCGCTATGGATGGGGAAAAGAAGAGGCGGTCTGTGAAGGATGGAATCATGATCGAAGCATAGCCGCAAGCCGTGCTTTTGGCAACGGCGTCCAGCGGATTCTTTTTGGGGGAAGAGCCGGATCAATACAGCTTCGACACAATGCAATCCATTATGAAGCAACGGGTTATACGGCGTGTTCCTACTCCAAAGAAAAAAGCCGCCCAACGGAACTCCCGTCGCGTGGCCTCCCCATTCGTTGAAAGTATTGGGAGGGAGAGGGGACCCTTCTCCAGAAGGGGCCCCTTCCCTGGACCTCCTATTCAACGCCAAATTCGTACTGCCCCAGCTTGTCGAGGATGGCGCACATGGTGATCGCCATCATGCCGGAAAGGAACGCGACCCGCTCTTTAGGGAGGGTTTCGAGGGCCCCTTCGCCGACCAGCCGCTGGTAAAACAGTGAGGGGCACTGCTTCTGCTGGTTCTGGGCCATCAGCCGGATATAGCTGGAAAACGTGTCGTCGATGAAGCTTTCGATCTGCTCGGGGGTATACCCGGCCATTTGCGACAACAACGTCCGGGTGCTCCGCAGATATTCGGCCATGACCTGGTTGGAGGCCTGTGCCATCAGGCCGTACACCACGGCGGCGTGAACGAAGCCGTACCATTCGCGGGTGAGGGCCCTGCGGGAGGCTTCGTCGTCACAGGGAACACCCGCTCGCTGGGCCATCTCGAGGAGGTCCTGCTCACGGGTGTTGAGTTCGAAGAGGATGCAGGCGGCCTGCACCGCCTGTTCCGGAGAGAGTATTTTCTTTTCGGTTTGTTCTGACATGGCGTTTCCGACGGGCAGGGGCGGCCGCGAGAGGCCCCGCCGGTCATGCCGCTACCCGATTTCGTTAGTGTCGTCCTTGGTGTGGAACGGATTAAAGGAGGCTTCTTCCTTGAACATGGCTTCAAGGTAGGACAGCGCGTTGTCGCTGCTCGTCTGTTTGATGCCGATGGCGCCGTAGGAGAAGTTCACGTGGAACTGCTTGACGCGGTCAGTTCCATAGCCGATTTCCATGAAACATTCCACCAGCGAGATGGGCTTGACGCTGACAGGGACCCATGTGCAGTCGTTCTTGTCCTCCGTGCGGATACAAACGGCGGCGATCATTTTGTTGTCGACGATGCGGAAAGGGGCGGTCTGATCCGGCAAGGGGTTGCAGCATTCGTCGATGCGCAGGGGAACCACCAAATCCGGTTGCTGGCAGCCGATGTAAAATTCGAAAAGCTCCACGAAGGTCAGCAGCTGGCTGTATGCCGCGCTGGCGTATTCTTCTTCGACTTTTCTCCGTTGTTCGAACATGGAACAGATTTCAGCGTAAGCGGACATGGATGTCTCCTCCTGCGGATGCGTTTTGCCGAATAATATTCCGGGATATGATGGCGTTTCCCGTGCAGGCGGCGGCCCGGAGGGGCAGGGAACGGCGCGTGCAAGCGCGGTTCTCCCGGCGGGAAACGCATCTCCTTGTTCTCTTTGCTGTTGTATGGCAACAAGCCTGTTGCAATGGAAAAGGATCCCGCACGGAGCTTGCCGTTCCGTGCTACGCCTTTACCATGCAAGAAAGTTCAAAGATGATCAAGCGCCGGACAAGGAAAAGAACGTCCGGGTTCCCGCTTTTTATCGGGGCAATGCTGTGTGGGGACATGGTTTGCGGCGGCGTCTCCGGTACAGCCCGGACAGTGGGCCCCTTTTGCGGTTGGGAAAACGGAATCCGTTCCCTCTGGTTTGGGAAAAGGAGGGTAAGGGACATTGGAGATCTTGGTGCCCTGCCGGACGGAGGCGTATTTTTTGCGTCCGCCCTTCTCTGAAAACATTGAGGAAACCGTTCGGCCCCAAAGCTCTCAGAACTCTAAAGGGATATATAATGGCGGTTTCCCGGCGTTCGCGGCACCTTTTGCGCAAGGTACAAAACGAATCAGGAGGTTTTTCCATGCGTAAACTGATTGCTGTGACATACGATACGGAATTCAAGGCCGAGGAAGTGCGCCTTCAGTTCCTGAAAATGCAGAAGTCGTATCTGGTTTCCCTTGAGGACGCCGTGGTTGTTGAAAAAAAGCAGAACGGCAAGGTGAAGCTGCACCAGATGTACAACCTGACCGCCAGCGGCGCTGTCGGCGGCGGTTTCTGGGGCGTGCTCATCGGCCTGATCTTCATGAATCCGCTGCTCGGCCTCGTGGTCGGAGCCGGAGCCGGAGCCGTCGCCGGTGCGCTGAGCGACGTGGGCATCAACGACGATTTCATGAAGCAGCTTGCTGAAAAGCTGACGCCCGGCACGTCCGCCCTGTTCGTTTTGGTCGACTCCGACCTCACCGACAAGGTGCTCGACGCCCTGCGCGGCACAGGCGGGACCGTTCTCCAGTCCTCGCTGTCCCACGAGGACGAAGCCAAGCTTCAGGCCGCCCTGAACAGCGCCCGCGCCGCTCAGAAGGATGCCGAATAGCCCGCTGACGCTCCAGAAAGGCAGTATGAAAAGGCCGCTTCCTCAGTGAAAGCGGCCTTTTTGCATGCGCAATATGCGTGCTGTACAGGGATCTTCCCCCGTGCGTATAGACGGGATCGTGTTCCGCTTATGCGCTTTCCAGCTGGCCGAGGTTATCCACGACCAACGTGGGCTGGCGTTTGAGGCCGGGCAGGTCGCTGAGCTTGGCTTCCCCGCTGAGGACGAGGATGAAGTCGATGCCCGCGTTTTCGGCGAGTTTCTTGTCCGTGCTCAGGCGGTCGCCGACCATGACCATGTCTTTCTTGTCATAGGATTGAAGAAGCGTACCGAGTACGGCGGGGTCGGGTTTGCCGAAGATATGCTGTGGGCGGCGTCCCGTAGCGGTTTCAAACAGCGACATGAAGCTGCCCGCATCCGGGAGCGGCCCTTGCGGGGAAGGGCAGACGAGATCCGGGTGCGTGGCGAGGTAGGCGACTTCCGGATTTTGCAGCAGCAGGGCCGCGTGGGTGAGCTTTTCGTAGGTGAGCTCGGTGTCGTACGCCAGCACGACGGCTTCCGCGCCTTCGGATACGCCATAGCCGAGGACGTCCAGTTCCGGCATACGCTCACGCAGGCACGCCACGAAGTCACGGTTCCCCACGGGGTACACCGTGCGGATGCCGTTCGCCCGCAGGTGGGCGATGAGCGGCGTCACCGGCGAAAGGATGCGGTCAAGCGTCGCCGGGATACCCATCCGGGTCAGCTTGTTGACATAGGTTGTCGGGGCCTTTGACGTATTGTTGCTGAGGAAATGGAAATCGATGGTGTCCCAGTGGCGGAGGATGAAGTCGACGGTTTCCTGAATGGGGATATCGCCGAGGTAGACCGTTCCGTCGAGATCCAGAACAAAACATTTTTTGTTGAGCATGGCAGTATTCCGGGGATCAGTGTTGGAAAGCGCGTTACCATACGGAGACTTTGTGCGCCTGTCCAGCCGGATTGCCTTTGACGTTTCCCCACAGCCTGTTGAACCAAAAGGAAGAACAGGATAAAAGCGGGGAGCACAGGGAGGACACATGAGCAAAACTTCCGCTCGTCATCAGGCCTTGCAGGAGTTCCTTTCGGCCCGCGGCTACGCGACCATCGAGGAGCTGGCCCGGCATTTTGAAGTGACGCCGCAGACGGTTCGTAAAGACATCAACGCGCTCGCCGAAGAGGGGAAAGTGCAGCGCTTCCACGGCGGGGCGGGCATGGTTTCCGGTTCGGAGAACATCGTCTACGATGAGCGCAAGGGCATCTGCCAGGAAGAAAAGCGCCGCATCGGCGCCCTGTTGGCGACGCACATCCCTGACGGCGTTTCCGTGTGCATCAATATCGGGACCACCACCGAAGAGGCGGCGCGCGCCCTGCTTGAGCACAAGAACCTGCGCGTGGTGACCAACAGCATCAATGTGGCTTCCATCTGCGCCCGCAATTCCTCCTTTGACGTGGTGGTCGCCTGCGGCACGGTGCGGCACAGGGACAACGGCATCGTCGGGGCCAGCGCCGAGCGTTTTATCCGCGAGTTCCGGGTGGACTACGGCATCATCGGCATTTCCGGCATTGATGAGGAGGGCAACCTGCTTGATTACGACTACCGCGAAGTCGCCGTGGCCCGTACCATCATCGAATGTTCCCGCCGCGTGTTCCTCGTGACCGACCGATCCAAGTTCGGGCGGCCAGCAATGGTCCGCGTCGCGCACCTTTCCGACATCAACGCGCTGTTCACCGACGGCCCTGTCGACAAGAAGTGGGCGGATCTCATTCACGAGCACGGCGTTGAATTGTTCATGGTCTGAGGCGATTGGGGAGGCAGGGGAACCTTTCTTGGGAAAGGGGGCTCCTCCGTTTCCCGAAGTTGCCGGCGCGGCCCCGCACCCTTCCCTTCCAATGCTTTCGTTTTTATCGCGTCCCTCTTCGAAGCCGGGCGGGTATCCGCACGTACGGGATATGAACTGGTTCTAGAGAAAAAAAAGCAGGTTGTACCAGAAATGGACGGCGGCGCAGAGCCAGAGCGAGCGGTGGCGCGTCCAGAGGGCCCCGAAGGCGAGCGAAGGGAAAAACGTCAAAGCCGCCATGAGGGGCGTATGCGTCGGCAGGTGGGAAAGCGCGAACAGGGCCGATGTCAGCAACATGCCGCCCGTAAACAGCCCCCATTTGCCCGGTACGCATTGCTCAAGCTGACGTTGGAGCAGGGCACGGTACGCCAATTCCTCAGTCATGGCCGCGAATGCCAGACGCCACAACGGAGGCAGACCGCCCGAAGGGAACAGCAGCCCGATGCCGCCGAGCAGGAAAGCCAGCCAGACCCACCGATCCCGGAACGAGCCGACAAAACGCCCTCTGCCCAGCGATTCCCTGATGTCCCGCCATACTTCCTTCACTCTATATCCTCACCCACTAAAAGATACTCTTCAGTCACTTGTTCCAGGAAAGCTGCGGACAGGGATTCGATAAACACAAAAGTCTTTGGGGATGGAGGGGATGGGGGTTTGGGGAAGGGGGAGGAAGGC
>NZ_JH114236.1:53320-70744 GCF_000224655.1 Bilophila sp. 4_1_30 | reverse complement strand
CCGTTGGCCGGGTAGTTCTTGGGCGTCTTGCCGATGGCCGGACGGGTGACGAGCGCTTCAAGGCCCTGTTCCGTGGACGGATAGAACCCGTTGTCGAGATAGAATTTTTTGACCGCCGTGGACAGGTTTTCGATCTGCATCTTGGCCTGCACCACGCGGGCCTTGTGGGGCTCGTCCATGAATTTCGGGGCGACGATGGCTCCGAGGATCCCCAGAATGACGATGACGATCATCAGTTCCAGCAGGGTGAACCCGCCGTTGTTCCGTTGACGGATGTGTCCGTTGTCCATGTTTCTCCTCCTGTCGGGCGCAAGTGTGCGTATCAGAAGCCGGGCGGCGTTCATTAATGCACGGCCCGGTATTCCCACGTGACATATTCGTGTGTGACCCATCCCACCGAAGTGAGCGTGTTTTTCCGTGCCCCCTGCTGTACGGTGAGGTTGAGCCTGTACCAGCGGCTCCGCACGTCGAGGCAGCCGTTGGGAAGGGCCGGGACGTCGTACGCGGAGAGCAGATCCTTATACCAGTTTTCCCCCAGATCGTTGTCGGGGTTGTCGCGGTAGTGCTGGACCGCGTTGACGAAGGGCCGCGCCTGCCGTTCGTCGCGGACGAGCGCGCTGAGCACGGCGGGTTGGAGCGTATTCATATTCATGGGACCCTGCGTCCAGATAGTCAGGGTTTCCAGCAGGCCGGGCAGTTCCTTCGTTCCGCGCAGGACATCCCGTCCCCATTCCTGTTCGACGTGAGGCCAGCGCACGAGCAGGATTTCCTCGGGTGCCAGCAAGGGGCGTCCCGGCGGCAGGTAGCGCGGCGTCTGCGTGAGATACCATTTCAGGGTGTCCTGGTCCGTTTCCGTTTGCCCGCCCCATTGACGGAGCGAATCCACGTACTCTTTGGCAAGCGCGAGGGCGTTGTCCGGCCCACCCGCGTAACCGTGCACGCGCATGAGCCCGGCCAGCAGCCGCGTGAGGATGTCGGCGAATGCCTCGGCACGGGCGCGATCCGCCTCGCGTTCGTAGAAAATGGCGTTGATGGGAAAGCGGCTGTTTTCGTCCTCGATGGAGCCCGAAAGGTCCGCGCCCGGCAGTTCGGCGGAAAGCCGCTCCAGCCCGAGGCCGAACAGTCCCCAATCCTCCCGCACGTGATCCGGGGTTCCCGCTTCGCTGTTCCGGGTGAGGACCGCCGTGGCGAGGCGTTCGCCGGACTCCATGAGCGGTTTGGCGGCAAGGATGGAGCGGGTGGATGTGGACATGGCGTGATCGAGCAGGATATCACGGCTGAACTCCACGGTCAGCACGGAAAGCCCGGTGAGCACGAACAGCACCAGAATGAGCACCGCGCCCCGCCGTTTGTCCTTGAAGAAGGTTCCCCTAGTTCCGCACATGGGACCTCCGGGGGAAAACGGGGACGACAAACAGTTCCGGCTGTTCTTCCTCTTCCCTGTGCAGGGTAAACCGGATGGCTTCCGGTACGGCCTCAGGAGGCAGCGGGGAAGGCCAATCCTCGACGAATTGCGTCTTGGCCGAATAGAGGGCCACTTCAAGCGACTTCACATTGCGGACAAGCACCAGCTCGGACCACGGGAAGTCGCCTTCCACGCCGCAGTAGGCCCGCTCGCGCCGGATGAACGCGGCTGAACGGTTGCCGTTGCGCAGGACGTATTCCACACATACCGGGCCGGGCAAGGGGGTGCCGGGCATGTCCGCCAGATGTGAACTGGTGGCGAAAGACAGCAGCACTTCGTCGTCGGAGGGCTGCGGCTTGTCCGTCTCGGTGAGGCGGTAGAACGCGTCGGACGAGACGATCGGCTCGCGCGAGAGCGGGGGGAGGGTGGAGCGTTTGTCGTCGATGAGGCACAACCCGGCGATGTCATTGTCGAGGATGCCCCAGAAGACGCGTTCGCTTTCGCGTTCAAGGACGCGGTTGCGCACGGTTTTTCCGTTGTCCATGACCATGCTGTAGGTGCTGAACAGCACCATGCCGATGACGGCGGTGAGGGTCATGGCGATGAGCAGTTCCACGAGCGTGAAGCCGTACATGCCCGTCGGTGGCGGGTTATCGCGGGAGGATGTATTCAAGCAGCAGCTCCCGGGAGGACGTCCCACGGTTTTCCACAAGCCGGAATTCGAGGCGCTTGCCCTCCATGCACCGCAGGGCGATAAGCTTTGAATGCCATTCCACATCAGGGTATTCCGGGGACAGGGTTCCCCATTGATCGAGACTGTCCGGGGACTCCCGGAGCATCTGGATCATCTTGCCTCTTCCGGCGCGGAGTACTCCGTCCTCCCATCCCGTTTCCGCAAGTTGCGTCAGGCTGTCCCCGCTGACGCGGACCGCGAGCAGGGCCACCGTGCTCAGGATTGCCAGCGCGATGAGCACTTCCAGCAGGGTGAAGCCCCGGTTCATTGCGTGCCTCCGGAAAGGGAAACGGTCATGTCCATATCCAAAAGATTTTTGGCCGATCGCCGGAACGTGAGGTTTTCGACGCGGACGCCGGGGTGCGATTCCAGTGCGTGCAGCCATTGCACCCCCTGTTTCAGGTAGAGGCCGGCAAGGCGCATCTCGATGCGTTCGGAGCCGTCGTTTTCCTTGCGGGCCGCCGGGCGGAGGGCCTCGATGCGCCGGGACAGGGACAGGCGGTCGGCCTCCTTGTTGACGAGGCTGAACAGGGAACGGTTTTTCGCCGGGGCCGCCGCGTTCGATTGGGACAGGCGGGCGTAGTCGTCTGTCAGAAGCTGCATGGAAAGATGGCGCTGCCGGGCGCGTTCGGCGCGTGAGGCGTTGTCGGCGCGATATTCGAAGGCGGGCAGGATCACCCATTGGACCACGCCGAGAAGCGCTAGTCCGCCGAGGCCGAGCAGGAGAGGACGGGACACGCTCATGACTGGCCTCCCTCAAGGGCAAGTTCGATTTCAAAGATGACCGCGCCCGACGGTGTACTCGGTTCGGGCTTGCCGGTACGGTTGGCTGCACTGAGGATTTTGGCCTCGCGGACGCCGGGGAGTCCGGACAGGGCTACGCGCAGGGCGTTGACCTGCTCATAGCTCGCGGCTGTTCCGCTGAGCCCGCAGCGGCGGGCGTCGAGGCTCAGGCGGTCGAGGCGGATGTCGAGGGAGTCCGGCACGGCGGCGTGCATGTCCTGCAGCAGATGGAGGGCCGGGAATGTGGCGTCGTTCTCCCCGCCGCCGCGCAATCCGGCAATGCGGTTTTTGAGGATGCTCTCCATCTGCACGGGGTTGAACGAGCCGCGCACGTCGGGGAGCGCCTTGCGGAACAGGGAGCGGGCGGCGTCCTCATGGCGCACGGCCTGCTGTCCGGCGGCGTATCCTTCCGCCCAAAGGGAGGCGAGGCAGGCCGCGCCCACGGCAAGCGCGCCGCAGGCCGCCCATGCCAAACGCCTGCCGTGTTCGCTGGAAAGATGGCCTCCCTTCGGAGGACGGTGGAACGAAGGGAACAGGGGCGGACGCCACGGGGCCGGGAGCGGCATGGAGGCCGCGCAGAGAGCCAAAAGCCGGGAGGGATCGGTCTCTCCGAGCCGGGCCACCTGACCGGCTAAGGGGACTTCTTGACCAAGCACGGAAACGGGCAGCTCGAAGGCCTCGGCGAAACGGGCGGACGCGCCGTTTCCGAGAAAGGCTTCACCATAGGCAAGAAGGCGATCCGGTACGAAAGGCGTCCCTTCCAGTACGAGGGACGTTTCGCGCCGCAGCCGGTCGGCTAATCCGCGCAGAGCGGCGTTTTCCTGTTCGGATGAAGAGATGTTGAGGCCGGCGGCGTCCGTTTCGGGGGTCCAGCCAACCGGGATGGCCCGGATGCGCCGGATGGTGCCGTTGTCGAGCAGGGCCACGGCGGAGCATTCGCGCTGGACGTACAGGAACAGGGCTATTCCATGTTGTCTGGACGGCAGATTCACGAGTAACGGGAACGGATCAACGGTAACGAGGCGGGGGAAGAGGCCCTCCGCTTCGAAGGCGTCCAGCCATGAGCCCAGCTCGTCTTTTCGGAGGGATACGCTGATTGCCTGTGCGCCGCTTTTATACCCGGCAGATGCGGCGGCGTTTCCGGTCAGACAGACGCGGTGCGCGAGCGTGTCGGCGTCAAAGGGAAATTCGGTTTCGAGCAGCAGGGAAAGCGCCTGCTCCACCTTGGCCCGCGAGCGGAAAGGGAAGGCCCAGTCCCGGAACAGCATGGTTCCGGCGGACAGGCACACGCGCACGTCGTCCGGCCGCTTCAGGCCCGCCGCGGCCAACCCGTCGAGCAGGGAGCGGAGGCCGGAGGCCACGGCCTGCGGCGTCAGATCGGCGCAGGTGACGCGGTGCAGATACGAAACCTCACGGCTTTTCAGCCCGACGCGGCACAACGCGCCCGTGAGCTCAGTCCCGGACTGGAGGATGATGAAGCTGTCCTTGGCGATCATAATGCCTCCGGTCAGGGCTGCACGTCAAAGGAGGGACGTCGGAAGGTATCCCGGATGAGTACCCGGACTTCGCCTTTGTCTTTGAGGGATTGGAGCGTCCGTTCCGGCATGAGTTCCTCCCGTACCTGTTCAAGCGGGATGCGCAGGGCGGACTGCACGTCCATGCGGCTGGCGGGGAGATCGCGTGGAACGAGGGTGATCTGCCCTTGGACGGTGCACGCGAGCATGGGGCTCCGCACGGCGAGTTGATGCAAGGTCAGCCGCTCCTTTTTCCAGCCGGTTTCCACTGTGCCGTCCAGTTTGTCCAAGCGGGAACTCTTGAGCATGGGCAGGCTGAGATCCGCCACGCCCCCGCGCAGGGAGAGGTTCAATGAGCCTTCGCCTGCAAGCGGCTCGGGCCGCCCGTTCAGAAGGGGCAGGTCGAGGGTTGCGGAACCATCCAGCTTGCCGCTCCGTATCTGCACGAGAGACGTTTTGCCCATGAATGGCCTGAGCAAGGGCTCGATGCCGACCCCGGAGAGGGATGCCCGCACGGCGAGCCGTTCGGGGTTCCAGAGCGAGGACGGGATCACGGTCGCAGCCAGTCCGCCCCCGGCGATGTCGGCGTCGAGGGATACGCCAAGTGGAAAGACGGTCAGCCCCGCCCGGACATTGCGGAAGGCCAACGGCTCCGAGGCGTTCGGCGGCTGCACCGTCAGATCGGCGATTTCCAGCGCGGGCGGAAAGAAAGACATCTCCGGGCGGCTCATGTTCACTTGTACGCCGGGCAGACGCCCGCACCATTGGCGCAGGCCGACCACGCTGAGCTCGCGCATGTACAGCGTGCCGAGGAACAGGCCGTACAACAGCAGGCCGAACAGAAGATAGAGCCCCCCCCGTACCAGCGAGGCTCGGGAAGGCGGAGAAGGAAGCGCGAAAAGCAGCCTGTCCAGCAACGTCCGCATCATATGACT
The DNA here is from genome assembly GCF_000224655.1 of Bilophila sp. 4_1_30. NCBI lineage: Bacteria > Pseudomonadati > Thermodesulfobacteriota > Desulfovibrionia > Desulfovibrionales > Desulfovibrionaceae > Bilophila > Bilophila sp. 4_1_30. The sequence continues at coordinate 65,374 of NZ_JH114236.1, read as the reverse complement.
GACCCGTATGGCAAATATGTTTCGCTGCGGGCTTCATGCGGAGGCGTCGCGTCGCGGCGGTGGGACGTATCGTTCATTTTGCTACTCATTGGTAACTCTCGCTACTTCGGTAAGCGAGGTCAGCCCCGCGATCACTTTCAACATGCCGTCGTGCCGCAGGTTGCGCATGGCTTCGGACAGCGCGCACGCCCCGAGCACGTTGGCGTCGGCCTTATCCACGATGAGCCGTTTCAAAGCGTCGCTCACCGGCATGATTTCATAAATCGCCATACGGCCCCGGTATCCCGTGTCCAGACAGTCCGGGCAACCTTTGGCCCGGTAAAGCGGCTGGCCGGACCGGTAGGCGGAGCGGGCGCCCCCGAGTTTTTCCAGCTCCTGCTCATCCGGGAGATAGGGCTCCCGGCAGTGCGGGCAGAGCATACGCACGAGGCGCTGCGCCACCACGCCGCGCAGGACCGAGGAGAGCAGGAACGGTTCCACGCCCATGTCGAAGAGGCGGGTGACTGCGCCGGGCGCATCGTTGGTGTGCAGGGTGGAAAAGACGAGGTGCCCGGTCAGTGCGGATTGCACGGCGATGGCGGCGGTTTCGGCGTCGCGGATTTCGCCGATCAGGATGACGTCCGGGTCCTGGCGCACGATGGAGCGCAGCCCGTCGGCGAAGGTCAGCCCGATTTTGGGATTGACCTGTATCTGACCCACACCTTCCAGTTCGTATTCAACAGGATCTTCGATGGTCAGGATGTTCTTGTCCGGCGCGGTCAGTTCCTGAAGCACGGCATAGAGCGTGGTGGTCTTGCCGCTGCCGGTGGGGCCGGTGACCAGCACGATGCCGTGCGTGATCCCCACGAGGGAATGCATGAGCTGCAGGTCTTCCCGGCTGAGCCCGAGTTCGGTGAGGGAAAGCACGCGCTCGCTTTTTTCGAGCAAACGGAGCACCACGCGTTCGCCGAAGGACGTGGGCAGGGTGGACACGCGCAGCCCCGCCTGACGCCCGCCGAGGGAAATGGCGATGCGCCCGTCCTGCGGCAGACGCTTTTCCGCGATGTTGAGTTTCGCCATGACCTTGATGCGCGACACCACGGCGGCGTGATGGGCCTTGTTCAGGGTATGGCGTTCATAGAGCACGCCGTCCAGCCGGAAGCGTACGCGGGAAACGTCGCGGTAGGGTTCGATGTGGATGTCGCTGGCCCCGGCGCGCACGGCCTGCGCGAGGATCATGTTGACCAGCCGGATGAACGGGGCTTCGCTGCTGTCCTCCAGCAAGTCCTCCACCGCGTCTTCGTTGAATTCGTCGATCGCATTGACCGAATCGCCGAGCACGTCCGAAACGCTCCCTTCCGAGCGGGTGGACTCTCCGAAAATCCGGTTGATGATGTCCGTGATGTCGTCTTCGCGGGCAAGCACGGGGTATTCAAGCCGTTCGCCGAGCAGCATCCCCAGCTCTTGTGCGAGAAGCCAGCCGGACGGGTGGCAGATCGCCAGCGCAAGTTTGCCGTCCTTGTCGCGGACGGGCACCACCTTCTGTTTTCTGAGCCAAGGCAGAGGAACCTTGCAGACGCGTTCGGCGTCCGTGGCCCAACCGGAACCTTCCTTGTCCATGAGGGCTGCGAGCCGCAGTTCACAGGGCATGGCATGGCGCGCCGCCGCGGTTTCCAGATACTGGTTTTCGTTGATGCGCTCCGCCTCGTACAGCGCCCTTTCGAGCGGGAGGCCCAAAGCCTCCGCGTTTCGTGCGCAGGCCTCCAGTACCTCGGGATCGAGGTTAAGGCGTTCCAGCAATGATGTGAGCGTCTTCATGGCGTCAGTTCACGAAAACAGGTTTCAACAGCTTGGGCTTGCTCATGATCGGCAGGCCGAGGCCGTCATGGCCCACACTCGTTTCATGCAGTACGAGCTGTTTTTCGCGGGTAAGGTCGGCGGAGTCGGCCGCGTTTCTGATGACCTTGGGCGTGATGAAGATGAACAGGTTGGTCTGGGTCGACTTCTTGTTGCGGGATTTGAACAGCCAGCCGAGCACGGGGATGCTGCCGAGCCCGGGGACTTCGCTCTGGTTGTAGGTCTTCTGATCGTCGAGCAGGCCGCCGATGACCGCCGTCTGGCTGTCCTGCAGCAGGATGGTGGTCTTGACCAGGCGCTTGCGGGTGGTCGGGGCGACGAGCTGGTCGCCGTTGGTGAGGGTGATGAGGCCCTGCGTGACCCGGCTGACTTCCTGCTCCACCTCAAGGCGGAGCGAGCCGTCGTCGCTGATGCGCGGGGTGATTTTGAGCTTCACGCCCACGTCCTTGTAGTCCATGGACTGGGTGGTGAAGTCGTTGTCGTTGCGGGTGGTGCTCTCCTTGGTGAAGGGGATGTTGTCCACGACCTCCACGCTGGCCTCCTCATTGTCGAGCGTGAGGAGCTGCGGGGTGGCGAGCACGTCGACGTCGCTGTTGCCCCTGACCGCGTTGAGGATGGACTGGATGTTGTAGCTCGTGTTGCCCACGGTGATGGCGTCTTTCAGGATGGCCCCGATGCTCACGCCGGCGGGCAGGGATACCGTCTTGTTGGCTCCGCTGGAGCTCAGGGAAACGGCTCCCCCGTTCAGGCTGACCCCGCCGACGATGGCGGCGTCCCCGGTGTTGCCTCCGATGGCCCAGTTGATGCCGAAGGAGAAGGACGCCTCGCTGCTCACTTCCATGATCAGGGCTTCAATGAACACCTGCTTGCGCACCACGTCGAGCTTGGCGACGATGTTGCTGAGGGCTTCGAATTCGTCCGGGCGGGCGGTGACCACGAGGCTGTTGGTGGACTTGTCGGCCACCACCTTGATGTCCTTGGAGAGCACGGTATCCGGCTTCTGATCTTCCGTTCCGGCGGCGCGCTGGCGCTCCACGAGCGTGTTGATGACCTGCGCCAGATCCTCGGCCTTGGCGTTGGACAGCGAAATGAGGTGTACGTCGCCCTTGCCCTTGGGGGTGGGGATATCCAGAGAGCCGACCGCGTCACGCGCCATGCCGATGGCTTCGGGATCGCCGTAGATGAGCAGGCTGTTGGTGCGTTCGTCGGCCAGCACGAGGCTGACGGTGGGGCGGCCCTTTTTGGCATACTCCTCATCCCGGCTTTTGAGGATTTTGGCGAGCGTGGCGGCCAGCGTCTTGGAATCCCCGTATTGCAGGCCCAGCGTGGCGGAGGTGCCCGCCGTATCGCTGGCTTCCACCTGTTCGAGGAAGGCCATGGCCTTGGCGACGTTGGGGGCCGGGGCCGTCAGCGCGAGGGTGTTCGACGGGGTATAGGCGGAAATGGCGTAATCCTTCCCGAGCAGGGAGGGAAGGATTTTGGCGAGCTCGGCGGCCACGCCGACTTTCAGGGGTACGATCTGCGTGACCACGGTTTCCAGCTCGGAACCCATCTTGCGGCCCACGGCGGCGTCTTCGCCCTGCCCGAGGCCTTCTTTCAGCGGGACGATCTTGTAGGCAGTGCCGCTCTTCTGCACCGCGTACCCCTGCACGCGCAGGATGGAAACGAAGGTTTCGAAGGCTTCATCCGGGGAAATCTTGACCGGGGAATAGACGGTCACCTTCCCCTTGACCGTGGGATCGGTGATGAAGTTCCGGCCTGTGGCTTCGCTGATGTACTTGATGAGGGCATGAATGTCCGCATCCTTGAAATCCAGCGTCAGGCCGCTTTCTGGCTCGGCCCACGCCGGAGCGGCGGACGGGAAACCCTGCGCGCAGAGCAGGGCGAGGAACAGGATGGAGACACGAAGGGCCGTTGCCGCTTTGCAGAACGAATCGAACATGGCATCAACTTTGTACATCATACCGGATGATGGTTTTTTTCCCGTTGCGCAAGACTTCGAGCGTGATGGCGCTCTTGTCGGCCAAATCTCCGAGCCCGCCCAGATCGCCGAATCCCCTCAGGGGCTTGCCGTTGGCCCCCAGCAGAAGGTCGTCTTTCCTGAGTCCGAGCTCCTCTATGTAGCTTCCCGACTGCATGTCGAGGATGCGTAACCCCTGATAGCCGCCCACGGTCTGCGGAGAGACGGAGACGGCGCGCATCAGGGACCCGACATCGCCGAGCTCCTCCCGCAGCCGGGCGCGGCTCACGGTCTTTTGTTCGTCGGGTTTGGTATCTTCCTTTTGAAGGATAGGGTCCTCGCTCATGAGCAGCCGCTCTTTTGATCCGCCTTTGGCGACGACCACGGTGCGGCGCTGCACGAGGGCGATTTTCCACCCTTGTATCGTGTCTCCTTCCCTGTAGGGCTGTTCCGCTCCGTTCACCTGAATGACGGCGCGGCTGGCCTTGCCCGGCCCCGTGTTCACGATGGTCCCGAGCAGTTTCCAGCCCTGCTTGCTGACGGGCAGCGCGTCGATGCCGTCGGCGGAAAGGCGTTCGTTTTCTTCGCCGGAATCCGCATCCGTACCGCCTTTTAGGGAACGGCGGGCCTCGGGTGGGAAGACGGAGACCCCGAGGAGATTGCGCGCGGTGATGCCGTCGAAGGCGGCGAGCGGCTCGGGCGCGGCAGCGGCGTTTTCCGCAAGCCGGGAGGCGGAGCCGGATGTTTCGAGTGCTGTCTCGCGCAGGGCGAAGGTCGCCCGGGCAAGGAACCACGCGATCAGCGCGATGCAGAAGAGGGAGAAGAGTGTGGTTAAGCGTCTGGACATGGTCAGCCTGCGAGGGTGCTCATCTCAAAGATGGGCAGGATGATGGCGATGACCACGAAGCCGACGATGCCGCCCAGCAGGAGGATCATAACCGGTTCCATGAGGGACGTGACGACCTGAAGACGCGAGGCGACCCGGTTTTCGCTGTCGTTGGCGACCCAGAGCAGCATTTCGCCGAGCTGTCCGCTCCGTTCTCCGGCGGCGACCATCTGGCGGGACAACGGCGGAAAAACAAGCGGATCGTTCATGAATTCAGAAAGATCCCGGCCCGCCTGTACGCCGTCGATCATGTTCTGGATGGCCTGGGCCATGAGTTTGTTGTCCGCTACGGATTTGACGATATGCAGGGCCTTGAGCAGGGTGACGCCGTTTTTAAGGAGCATACCGAGGGTGCGGGTCATATGCCCGACGATCAGCGGGCGGTAGATGCCCGCAATGCCGGGCAGACGCAGCAGCAGGCGGTGGGCATACCGCTTGCCTCCTTCGGTCCTGCGCATCCGCCAAACGCCGATCATGATGCAGAGGACGAGGAGCAGGATGATCCACCAGCCGGATCGGATGCCGTCGCTGACGGCCAACAGGATCTGCGTGGGCACGGGAAGCGCGCGGCCCATGTCCGAGAAAATCTGCGTGACCTTGGGGATCACGAACGTCAGCAGGAAGATGACGACGCCGATGCCCACGAACAGCATAAGGATGGGGTAGGCCAGCGTAGCCTGTACCTTGCGCACCAGAGCGACCTGCTGTTCGATGTGCTCGGCGAAGCGTTCAATCACGAGTTCCAGCGTGCCGGAGGCCTCGCCCGCCCGCACCATGGTTACGAATGTCGACGAGAAAACATTGGGGAATTCCGCCAGCCCGTCGGCGAGATCCCCTCCCGCCATGATCCGGTCGCGCAGACGGGAAACGATGCCCTGCATCCGGGAGACGTCGTCGTGTGCGCAGATGCTCGCAAGGGCCTCGTCGAGCGGAAGGCCCGCGTGCAGCAAAGTGGCAAGCTGGCGGGCCATGGCGGCGACGGCCGTCTTGGGGACGGGGTGGAGCGATTCAAGGATTTTTTTGAAGGAGCTCTTGGAAGAAGGCATTCCCGGATTGGCAACGGATGCAGACGCGGATTCGACGGAGAGCGGCACAAGCCCCTTTTCGCGTACGGACGCGATGGCCTGCCGTTCGGTGTCAGCCTCCACCACGCCGCGCACGGTTTTACCCTTTGCGGAAATGGCCTTGTAGCAAAAATTCGCCATGAAACCTTGAGTGGGAAAGGAGCCCCCACGCGGGAGTGGAGGCCCCTTTTCAGCAGATGTTATTGTTCGTTTCGACGGCGCAGCACGCGGATAGCGGCTACGGCCGACATGCCGAGGAACAGGACCAGAAGATCATACGAAGGCGTGGAGCCGACGGTACAGCCGCTGCTGCTTCCGCCATCGTCGTTTGAAGAACCGGAATTGCCGTTATTGGGCAGGGGGCCCGTCGTGGCGAGAGAAACCGGATCCTTGATCACGCCGTCAGCGGGCTCGATGTCAAACGTGGCATCGTTATCAGCGATGATAAAGAAAGCCATGTAGGTATGATCCATTTCCAGAACGTCTGCCGGGGCGAGAGCCTTCGTCGGTGCCTTGATGTCGGCGACCCACCACATGCCGGAAGCGGTAGGCAGCTCATCGGCGGACGGCTTACCGTAGGCATACGGGGCGGTCTTATTGGCGTACAACTTGTGCAGGCTCAGCTCACCCACCGTGGCCCCGTTGCCGAGGAAGTTCATTTGGAAAACGGCGCTCTTGCCGGCGGTTGTTTCAGCCGTGAACGCAAACGTACCAAGGCGCTTGCTCCCCTTCGGCAACGGAGCGTAATCCTTATCGGCCGTGGCATTGTCGATGCTCGTACCGTTGAAGGAGAGTACGCTTGTTCCGTTGGGTTGGTCATAGCTCGGCGCAATCTGCATGGCGAAGGTTTCGGAGTCGGGCAGAACACCGTATACCGGCTTGTCGCCTACGATGGTGGTCGTCACGCGCATGGAAGCGATGGTGGCCGGATCGATTTTGAAAGGATCCTGATCCAGGATGGTAAAGTCGGCGAACTTCTCGGGAGCGATGGAGCCGATTTTATCTTCCATGTGGTTCTGATATGCGGGGACGATGGTGATCGCGTGGAGGGCCTGCAACACATTGACCCGCTGGTCATAATTCCAGAAAGCCTTCTGGGTGCCGTCCTTGGTTTCGGGATACATGGCAACGGCGTCGAGATCCTTGCCTTCGCCACTGATCAGCGTACCGCCCTTGCCCAGAGGCGTGGGGGAAGAAATGCGGGTGATCGCATCCTGCATACTGCGGAGCGGAGAGATAGGGGTGACCGTCGTGTCGTTGTGTACGGAGAACGGCAGATCGTAGGCAGCACTCCAGCCGCAAGGATTCATATTCTTGGCGCGGCCGGGACCCATGAATATTTCCATGTGGCGGTCGCCCCAGTAGAATGCGTGGTTGACGAAGTAGGAGTTGACGAGATTCTGTTTCCTCATCAGTTCCCCGTCCTGAAGGGCGGCGCGGAGAGCCGGATCCACGGCGGTGCCACTCAGCTCCGTATACATATCTTTCGTAGCATCAAGCTTTGAGTAGTCGCCGACAAGACGTTCGATGTGCTGACGTTCCATCATCTGTCCGTGAATGGCGCAATCCCGGGTATCCGTGATTCCGGGATGAGCCGCAACGGCCTTTTCGAGAGCGGTCACGTAATCTTCGGCGGCCCAGCTTCCGTTGGTGTGCACTTCGACGGACTGGTTGGCGGCATGGTAGATGTCGATGGTCTTTTCAAGGACTTCCTTGGAGAAAGTCGTGGCGTTGGGCATACCGTTGTAACCCTTTTCATACCCGCCATATTCGGGGTCATAATACCCGGGGGTTTTGAAGTACCCCGTATACCCCTGGTTGGAACCGTCGTAGATGATCTTCCACGCACCCATGAAAAAACGGTTGGCAGGCAGTCCTTCAGGCGCTTTGCCGCCCATCTGGGCAGAAACGCCTTTGAGGCTGAGGCTCGTTATGTCGGAACCTTTCGCGGGTGAGTCGCCGGGATCAGAATACTCGTCACCCTTCCAGCCGAGAACCATTCGGTTGATTTTGCCGATTTCGGCTGGGCCATAGGCCATATACGCGAAGGGGTGGACGACGACACGGGGTTCAAGCACGCCACGCTGGAGGGCCACTTGGATTTGATTCAAGGCGAAGCCGACGGTACCGTATTCGGTAGGCATAGCGAGCACGGCCCCGCCCAGATCGGCGGTAGTCACACCTGCGGCGGTATATACCTGTGAAGCGCGGGCAACGCTGCGGACGGATTTGTCGGTGATGTCCGGGCTGTTATTCTGTGTTGCCGCATTCAGAAGGCCCATCGCTTCGGTTTCGGCGCAGACACCGGTAAAATCCCATCCGTCAGTTTTTTTCAACGTACGGACGCCGATGTAGGGCTTGCCGTCACGCACGTAAACGCCGTCTTCACCGATATCGCCGCGTTTGAAACCGGCCAGCTTGAAGGCCAACGAGTTCCCCGCATTGATATGGTCCGATGTGTGAACGATGACAATCGGATGTTTTGTGCTAGCTTCGTCAAGATCTTCCTTGGTGGGGTAACTCTTTTCCGCCACCAACGTATCGTCGAACCCCTTACCCGTAACCGCTTTGCCTTCTTCCGTTTGGGCGGCCAGTGCGGCGAGGACGGGGATATAATCCTTAATGCTTGTCATGGTGCCGATGGGCGGACTGTTCAAATTCGCTTGGAACAGGTCGAGTTCACCTTGTCCGGGAAAGTGTCCATGACCGTCGACAAAGCCGGGCAACATCGTTTTACCCTTGAGATCCACAATCTTGTTCACGTTGCTGGCGTTGAGGAAACCTTGGGCTTTGGCTTCCGACTCACTGCCTACGAAAACAATCTTTCCATTCAACGTAGCGACAACTTCAACCGTGTTGGGGGTGTTCAGCTGCGACGGTTTGCGGAAATCTTCCGTTACAGTGTAAATAGTACCGTTATGGTAAACGGTATCGGCCTTTTTATCAGCCGCGCGCAACTGCATACCTCCGCCAAGAACCAATGCTATAGCTGCTGCAAAACAGAAAGCATATTTCGAGGTTCGGTTTTTCATAGTCGCTCCTCTTGTAACAAATCATTGCTGGGTATACTGGAGAGAGGAGCCCCCACACGGAGTGGAGGCTCCTTTTCAGCAGATGTTATTGTTCGTTGCGACGGCGCAGGACGCGGATAGCGGCTACGGCCGACATGCCGAGGAACAGGACCAGAAGGTCATACGAAGGCGTGGAGCCGACGGTACAGCCGCTGCTGCTTCCGCCATCGTCGTTTGAAGAACCGGAATTGCCGTTATTGGGCAGGGGGCCCGTCGTGACGAGAGATACGGGGTCCTTGATGACACCAGGGGTATCGTCGGCATCGAACGTGCCGTCGTTATCGCCGATCACGAAGAAGGCGATGTACGACTTGTCCATTTCCAGCTTATCCGCTTCGGTCAACGGAACGGTGGGGGCGGCCATATCGGCGATCCACCAGTGACCGGAAGTGGAATCCAGCTGTTCGGGAGCGGGCTTGCCGTACGTGTACAGATCCGTGGTCGTATCATGGAGCTTGTACAGCTTGAACTCAGCCACGGTAGCGTCGTTGCCGAGGAAGGAGAACTGGAATACGCCGCTCTTGCCTTCGGTGATGTTCGCCGTGAACTGGAGGGTGCCGAGGCGCTTTTCACCCTTGCCTATGGCTCCGTAGTTCTTTTCGGCCGTAGCGTGATCGATCTTGCTGGAGCTGAGGTTGCTGACGGCAACGCCGTCGGCCTGACCGTAGCCCGCGTTCACCAAGCTGACAAAAGCGTCGGCGTCGGGCAGGAAACCGTGGACCACGTTGTCACCGACGACGGTCGTGGCGACGCGGATGTCCTGGATCTCCAGCGGAGTGGTCGCGGCCACCTCGATGGGGTCTTGGTCAAGGATGGCGAAGTCGGCCAGCTTGCCTTCTTCAATGGAGCCGACCAAGTGTTCAATGTGATTCTGGTAGGCCGGGGTGACGGTCACCGCGTGGATGGCCTGGAGTGGGTTGAGGCGCTGATCGAAATCCCAGAATTCGCGTTCAGCACCGCCCTTCGTTTCAGGATACATGGCCTTGGCGCTCAGATCCGTGCTGGAACCAGTGAGCACCTGCCCGCCGGTGCTGGTGCGGGTCACGGAGGACTGAATACTGCGCAGGCCGGAAATCGGGGTTACAGGGCAATCGTTGTGGGACGTGAAGTGGTGGCCGTATGCGGCGGCCCAACCCTGCGGGTTCTGCTGCTTGCCGCGTCCGGGGCCCATGTAGATCTCCAGATGGCGATCGCCCCAGAAATAGGTGTGGTTGATGAAGTACGACGAAACGAGGTTCTGATCCTTGATCAGCTTGCCGTTTTGGAGGGCGGCGCGCAGGTCGGAAGCCGTCCATGCCTTTTTGTTCGCGTCGATATCCACTCCGCCGTCCTGGCGGGCGGTACCGCTGAGATCGCTGTACATGTTCGCGGTTGAATCCAGCTCGTCATACTTGCCGATGGAGCGTTCGACGATTTGGCGTTCTTCCATCTGTCCATGAATGAACGTATGCCGGAGGTCTTTGACCGTCGGATGGTTGGCCACAGCCAGTTCGATGGCGGTCATGTAGTCTTCCGCCGCCCAACTGCCGTTGGTGTGGGTTTCAACGGGCTGGTTGTTTTTCGTGTAAAAATCCATGCTGGCGATGAGCTTTTCCCGCGAGAAGTTGAGCGTGCCGTTCAGTCCCAGCAGATCGTTGGGAGCATTGGGATCCGGCTTACCGGTGACGGGATCGTTGGGGTCGTTGTTCCCCTTGTCCCAATAGCCGGGATGCTTGAAGTAACCGGTATATCCTTGGTTCGAACCGTCATAGATTTGCTTCCATGCGCCGAACAAAAGATAATTTTCGGGAAGCGTGGACGGATCGTTTTTGCCAGCAACGAAACGGCTGAGGTCATCGCCAACCGATGGAGACGCTCCCGTCGGAGTGTCGTCCAATGGATCTGAGGTTCCCTTCGTATCCCATTTCAGCAACTGATGGTTCAATCCACCGACGGTCAAATAGGTCAGGGGATGCAGGATTACGCGTACTTGGAGATCCTTCTCTTGGACGGACCCCTGAAGCGCGGGAAGCGCGTTCAACATGCTCGCACCCTGGTCAGCGGTGGTTACGCCGGCGGCGGCATAGGCCTGAGAGCCGCGCGCGGTGAGCTGGAGGCTTTCCTCGGGCTTGAGGGCAGGAGCGGTAACCAGCCCCATAGCGTCCATCTCGAACAGCATACCGGTCAACCTGCCGTTCTTGATTTCCACACCGTCGACTTTTTTGCCGTCGGCCTTGATGAAATCGTTGCCGACCACTTCACCCTGGGGCAGGATGATGGTGTCGATGATATAAGAGTTCACCGCCTTCATATGTCCGGAGCTGTGCGTGGCGACGACGGCATGTGTCGTGCTGACCTTGTCCAGATCATCACGGTTCGGGTGACGTTTTTCCGCGATTACGGAGTCGTCATAGTTGGAACCCAAGACCCATCCCCCGGCCTTAGTGTTGTCGGCCTTGACCTTGAGCAGTCTGACCAGATCGTCCATATTGACGACAGGGCCGAGCGGCGGGCAGTTCAGGTTAACGTTGAACAGATCGATTTGGCTCTCGCCGGGAAAATGGCCGTGTCCATCCACGAAGCCGGGCAACATGGTCTTGCCGCGCAGATCGACGATTTTGTTGACCTTCGCCGCATCAAGATAGCCTTGCGCTTTGGCGTCGGCTTCCGAGCCCACAAAGACGATCTTGCCATTCAATGTTGCGACAACGTCAGCTTTTTTGGCATTTGCGATGTCTTTGGCTTCTTGTGCCGTTTCCGCAATGGTATAGATTTTACCATTGTGGTATACTGTATCGGCAATTTTGTCCGCAGCATACAATTGCATACCGCCGCCGAGAATCATCGCCATGGCCGCCGCGAAAGACAGAACTTGCTTCTTTGCACGGTTTTTCATGAACATTCCTCCTGTAAAAAGTTGACATTGCCGGGCGCATCCTGCTGGTTCCTTTCCCCGATTCGGATAGCAGAAAAGCGTATTTCCCGGATTTCGGGTAACAAAAAGACCAGCGATGCGCCTCACGCACACTGGTCTTTTGGCACGAATGGATAGAGCGCTTGACTCTAGGAGGGAGATCGAAAAAACGGCATCCCTTAAACAAAGGAATGCCGTACAAAGAGGCTGACGGATTGCAGAGGAAAGTTACGCTAGACCAGAGAGAGAGAGAGAGAGAGAGAGAGAGAGAGAGAGAGAGAGAGAGAGAGAGAGAGAGAGAGAGAGAGAGACGACGAGAGACGTACGACGTACGTACGTACGTA
>NZ_JH114236.1:43309-52943 GCF_000224655.1 Bilophila sp. 4_1_30 | reverse complement strand
AGAGAGAGAGAGAGAGACCGCGCGCCAGCGAAGATGGGCATTCTTACACCCTTAGGGAAAAAAATGTGCTGACGGGATGGCTGCATTCAGTATCCATAGGAATTGTTGAAGCGTTACAAAGGTGCGCTTGTTCAAAAAAGAATATGCAAAGGGTATACCTGAGAATTATCATGTTATATTTCTATAGATTGAAAAAGAATAGCGCATAAGGATGATGAAATGAAGGTTGTTTTGATGCATAAATAAATTATATATTTATATTATGCTATGTATATTACATGGTTATAAGACGAGTCGTTTATGCATTGTAATTTGATTATGCATCATTATATAGTTTGCTTTTTTGAACGGAAGAAGTTGTGCTCTCCTTATATGATAATGATAATCTATCTATTAAGAAATAGCTGTTTATATGATTACACCTCATGTGATAGTTTTTTAATAATCATAACAAATTACGTATGGTTTACGGCCTTAACACAGATAAGGTGGAATGATGTGTGAAATATAACGTAACTGAGTATGTTTTATTCGATATAAAACGTGAAAGAAAAGTCTGATGCGGCTAGTATGTGATTTTGATCACATATGTATATAGGAAGTGTATACAGCCTGTCCGCTAATAAGCCTGTCCGCTTATATCGTATTGCCGCCATGTGGGATTCAGTAGAGAAAGGTTCAAAAAAGACAATATTCCGCTGGTGCATAAAAGCCTTCCCCATCACAGGGAAGGCTTTTATGTCAGCGCCAGCAGAGGCGGACGTCTTCTTTGTAGGTATCCAGAATGTCGATGACCGGATCGGGGGTCAGGTAGCGGATGCTTTCGCCAAGAAGCCATTTGGCGCGGAGCAACGAGGCGCTGATGTCCAGATGCGGCAGCGGAAGGTAGAGGCAGGATGTTTCGTCCGTGATCGCCGCCGAGAGGAGGTTGTTTTCGTCGGGCTCGGTGATGACGGCCTTGGGCCAGTGACGGCCTATCGTTGCCCGGAACGTCTCCTCATCCGCCTGGCAGCGGGGCACTACGACAAAGTTGGTGATGTTGGGAAGCTCCAACCCTCTGTGCCATGTGTCCAGGTGCATGAAATCCTCACCCCCGAGGATGAACATGGGGCTTTCAGAGGTATGCCTCTTTCGCCATTCCGTGATCAGGTTCCATGTGTAGGAAGGGTGCGGAAGTTCGCCCTCAAGGGTGCTGACCTGAAGCCGGGCATCGGAAGGGGCGGCGTTTGGGGGCGTTTCCAGAGCGCCCTGCAAGAGCGAGACACGCATCTCGAACGAAAGCAGACCGGAATCGGCCTTGTGGGGCGGGACGGCGCAAGGCATGAGATCCACATGCTTGAGCCGCAAGGCTTCTGCCACAGCGGTAGCCAGCCGGAGATGGCCGATATGCACGGGATTGAATGTCCCGCCGAGGATGCCGATGGTTTGAGCCGGAGTCATGTTTATTCCCTGATCTGACCCGTCCCGAGGGCCACAAATTTGGTCGTCGTCAACTCGCGTACGCCCATGGCACCGTAGGAATGCAGCTTGGAGGTGCAGATCCCGATTTCAGCGCCAAGGCCGAGCTGCCCGCCGTCGTTGAAACGGGTGGACGCGTTGACGGCGGTGAGGGAGGCGTCGGCCTCGCGCAGGAAGCGCGTGGCGTTGGCGTGGTTGTTGGTGCAAATGACTTCAGTGTGGTTCGAGCCGTAACTGGCGATGTGATCCAGCGCGTCATCCAGCGAATCCACGATGCGGACCGCAAGGATCAGGTCATGGAACTCCTGCCCGAAGTCGCCGGGCTGCGCGGGAACGGCCTTCGATCCGGACAGCAGGGGCAGGGCGCGGGCGTCGGCCCGGAACTCCACGCCGTCGGCACCGAGTTTTCCGGCGAGCATCGGCAGGAACGCGGCGGCTTCTTTCTCATGCACCAGCAGGCACTCAAGCGCGTTGCAGACGCCGGGGCGCTGGACTTTGCCGTTGTGGGCGAGGCGCAGGGCCATGTCGAGATCCGCCCCTTCATCTATATAAAGGTGGCACACGCCCATGTAGTGCTTGAGCACGGGCATGGTGGCGGCTTCGCACACGGCGCGCACCAGCGATTCCCCGCCCCGGGGGATCATGACGTCCACATATTTGTCAAGTTTGCAGAGCGCGGCGACGGCGGCGCGATCCGTGGTTTCCACGACCTGCGCCGCATCCTCGGGCAACCCGGCGCTGCGCAGCGCTTCGTGGAGGAGCCCGGCCAGCGCGAGGTTGGAATGGATGGCCTCCGAGCCTCCGCGCAGGATCACGGCGTCTCCGGCCTTCAGGCAAAGGATGGCGGCGTCGATGGTGACGTTGGGGCGCGACTCGAAAATCATGGCGATGACCCCGAGCGGGATGCGCATCTTGCCGATCATGAGCCCGTTGGGGCGCTGCCACTGTTGCTCGATGACGCCGACTTCATCAGCCATCTCGGCGACATGCAGACAGGCATCGGCCATATCCGCCATGATGCGCGGCGTGAGGGTGAGCCGGTCGAGGCGCGGCGCGTCCATGTTTGCGGCCTTGGCGGCGTCCACGTCGAGGGCGTTGGCCTTGAGAATGTCAGGCTGGCGTTCGATGAGCAGTGCGGCGAGCGCGCGCAGGGCCTGCGTTTTGGCTGCGGGCGCGGCAGCCGAGAGCACGCGGGCGGCCTTCTTGGCGCGCTGCCCCATCTGTTCCATCTGAAGTTCGATCGAAACTGTCATGGCGTTTCCTTTTTCGTGGCGCGGGAGGTTGAGGCGTTCTCTGTAGCAGGTATGTATAAGGTTCCACGCGGCTTCCCGCAACCCCGGGCCGGGACATTTCTTTTGACATTCCTGTCGATCCAACCTATCTTTTGCTGTCTTTGGTCTTGCTCCGGCAAGCCCGTTTCTGCGTGCATCGGACCTCGTCCGACATAAAAAGAGTGTGGAAGAGTCAAGGAGTACAGACATCATGGCAGATCCTCTCCGTCCGTCCGGGCCTCAGATCCCCGGCAGTCTGATGGGCGAAATCCAGTCCGAAGTGGCCGTCGAAGCCACGCCGCTGTTGAGCTTCGTGCTCCGGAACAGCCGCATCATCGTGACCTGCATCGTTTTACTGGTGCTCGTCATCGCCGGTGTCGGCGGCTGGCAGTGGTATCAGACCCGTGTGGAACGCGAAGCCCATCTTGAGCTTGGCCGCATCCTTGTCAGCACGCAGGGCCCGGATCGTATCGCTGCGCTGGAAACATTCCTGCCCGCTGCTCCCAGCGCCATGAAGTCCGGCGTCCAGCTTGAAATCGCCACCACCGCCCTTGGCCTCGAACAGTACGGGAAGGCCGCCGCCGCGTATGCCGCCGTCGCCGCCGCCGATCCCAAAGGCTCCATCGGTATGATGGCCGCCATCAATCAGGCCGACCTCCTCCAGCGCCAGGGCAAATACGCCGAAGCGCTCGCCGTTTTCGACTCTCTGGAAAAGAGTGCCCCCGAAAGCCTGCGCCCCGCCATTCTGGAAGGGCAGGCCATGTCCGCCGAACTCGCGGGCAAGCTCGACCGCGCACTCGCCGCCTACGAAAGCATCGCCACCTCTTTGGGGGATGCCGCGAACAACGGCTATTTCCAGGCCAAAATCGCCGAACTGAAGGCGCGCATGGCCTCCTAACGCCTATCAAGGGGAACGGCCTCCGTCGTAAACCCTGTCGGTTCCCGGTTCGCCGGGAAGAAAACGGGCTGTTGCCGCAAGGCCTCAGCCCGTTTGCGCAGGGGTCGTTTCTTTCGGAAAACCGTGCGGTTCGGATCCGTTCCCGCCGCGCTTCAAACACGAGGGAAGGTTTTCATGAGTCATCCGTTACTGGCTGCTGAAGCGGGCGTGCGACACCTGCTTCTTGGCAACGAGGCCATCGTCCGGGGGGCGTTGGAAGCAGGGATCAATGTGGTAACCTGCTATCCGGGCACCCCTTCATCCGAGATCCCGGACACGTTCCACTATCTCGCTTCGTGCGGCAGATACCGCATGGAGTATTCCGTCAACGAGAAAGTGGCTGTGGAAGTGGGCGCTGGTGCGGCTCTTGCCGGGGCTATGAGCATGACCACGATGAAACACGTGGGCGTCAACGTGGCCGCCGATCCGCTGTTCACCGCAGCGTATGTGGGGCTTCCCGGCGGTTTCGTGCTGGTGAGCGCCGACGATCCGTTGTGCCATTCCAGCCAGGATGAACAGGACAACCGTACGTACGCACGGTTTATGGGGATGCCCTGCTTCGAGCCCGCCACGGCGCAGGAAGCCAAGGACATGACCCGCGAAGCCTTGTTGCTGGCCCGTGAACTCCAGCAGCCGGTCATGCTGCGCACGACCACCCGCGTCAACCACCTGCGCGGCCCGGTCACTTTCGGGGCGCTCGGCGAACCGGCCCCCATCGTGCCCTTTGAGCGCAACCCCATGCGTTTCGTGCCCGTGCCCGCCGTGGCGCAGGGCCGCCATAAGGTTCTCGTCGAACACCTTGAGAACGCCCGCGCCAAGGCCGAAGCCTCCCCGTGGAACAAGGTTTCCGGGGAAGGGCGCATCGGCGTCATCGCCAGCGGGATCAGCCGTGCCTACCTTGCCGACGCGCTCGCCGAGAACGGCTGGGAAAAGGACGTCAAGGTGCTTGAGCTCGGGTTCACGTGGCCCTTGCCGGAAAACCTGCTGGCGGACTTTATGTCCAGCTGCGATACGGTGCTGGTGCTTGAAGAACTCCAGCCGCTGGTTGAGCAGGATCTCCGCGCGCTCGCTCAGGAACGCAAGATCGACGTTTCCATCGTGGGCAAGGGCCCGGACCTGACGATTTTCGGCGAATACTCCACGGGTGCCGTGGCCCGCGCGCTGGCCGCCGTGCTCGGAAAGGAACCCGCGTCCGTCAGCGCCGCCGCCATCGACGTCTCTCGCCTGCCCGGACGTCCTCCGAATCTCTGCGCCGGCTGCTCGCACCGCGCCATGTACTATGCCGTCCGCAAGGTTTTCGGTGACGAAGCCGTCTATTCCAGCGACATCGGCTGTTATACTCTCGGCATGGTCCCTCCCTTGCGCGCCGCTGACTTCCTGTTCTGCATGGGATCTTCCGTATCCGCCGGCAGCGGGTTCGCCATGGTTTCCGATCGTCCTGTGGTCGGGTTCATCGGCGACTCCACGTTTTTCCACTCCGGCATGACCGGCCTTGCCAACGCCGTGTTCAACAAGCACGACGTGCTGCTGGTGATCCTCGACAATGGCACGACCGCCATGACCGGCCATCAGCCCAATCCCGGCGTGTGCACCTCCGTTCTCGGCGAGGGCTGCAACCATCTGGACATCGAGAGCGTGGTCCGCGGCATCGGCGTTACGGACGTCGCCAAGGTCAAGCCCTTCAACATGCGCGGCACGCTGAAGACGATTGAGGAAATGAAGGCCCGTTCCGGGGTCCGCGTCATCATTGCGGAAGAGCCCTGTATGCTGTTCGCCCGCCGCACGCTGAAGCAGAACCGCCCGCAGGTGGCCGAAGTCGCCACGCAGGGCGAGGAAGCCTTGAAGTGTCTGGCCGAGCTGGCTTGCCCCGCGTTCCGTCGCGGCGGCACCGCCGAAGCTCCGGTCGTCAGCGTGGATGAATCGCAGTGTTCCGGCTGCATGGTGTGTCTCCAGGTAACGCCCGCTATCCGGGCCCGCAAGCGGAGCTGAAAATGAGCAATCGTATTCGTATTTATATGACGGGTGTGGGTGGCCAGGGAACGCTTACCGCCACCACGCTGCTGGCCCGCGTGGCCGTAGCGCAGGGCGTCGAGGTGGTCGCCGGCGAAATCCACGGTATGGCGCAGCGCGGCGGCGTTGTGGAATCCACCATTTTGCTCGGCGGCTGGAAAAGCCCCAAGCTCGGATTCGGCGAAGCCGACATCGTGCTTGGTTTCGAACCGTTGGAAACGTTGCGCGGCCTGTGCTACCTGAAGCAGGGCGGCGTGGTGTTTTCCAGCACGGACGTCATCCCGCCGTTGTCCGTCTCCGCCGGGCGCGAAGTCGCTCCGGGGCTGGACGCCGTGGAACAGGCCGTGCGTGATCGCGCTTCCTCCGCGTGGTTCCTCCCCTGCCGCAGCATGGGCATCGAACTCGGTTCCGCCCAGTGCGGCAACAACATCCTGCTCGGCGCGCTGTGCGCTTCCGGCCTCCTGCCCTTCGGGTTCGAAGCGCTGGAGGAAGGCATTCGTACGTTCATGCCCGCCAAGCTGGTTGACGTAAACCTCAAGGCCGCCGAGTGCGGGCGCGAAATCCTCGCCTCGTCGCGGTTGTTTTAGCCGTTTGTTGAAAGGGGCCGGAGGCGTGCTTCCGGTACAAGGGGGCCCGCGCCCCCTTGCCCCTTTCCGAGGCATGAGCCATAAGCGCGAACGCGCCTCGGATCCTCCGGATGCCTTTTTTATGGATGAGGAGGGCCGACTGTTCCGTTTTTCTCTTCGCATTGATGCACCCTATAGCGCACAAGGGACTTGAAACGAGCCTCTCGGCCTGTCCCTTTTTTGATTCGTATGTCTGAACAGTCGTCTGCCGGTTTGATGAATCCCGTCCCGTACATGGAAACCCTGCAACGCATCGCCGCAGGAATGGGGCCGCAGCGTGGGTTCCAGTCTTCGCTTAACTCCTTGCTTTCGCTTCTTACCGAGCGGCATGGGTTTCTGCGCCCGCATCTGGTCATTTTCGATCCGGAAACGCGGACGTTGCGCCTGTGCGTGGCCGATGGCGCGCCCCGCAGCGCTCAGGTGGTGTATGAGCCCGGCATGGGCGTTACCGGCCAGGTTTTCGTCACGGGTAAGCCGGTCATCGTCGAATGCCTCAAGGGGCATCCCGTTTTCCTCAGCAAATTTTTTGTGCGCACCGATGACGAACTGTCTTCACTGGCTTTCCTCAGCGTCCCGGTGCTCGCTCCGCAGATGAGTTGGGAGCCGGGCCGAGAACAGGCGCGCAAGGTCATTGGCGTGTTGAGTGTCGATACGCCGAGAGCCTCACGTGAGGAACTGGAGCGGCAGCGCTGTTTCCTTGAGGTCGTTGCGGGGATGATTGCGGCGCAGGCCACGTATTTGCAAGACGACATGGCCCGGCAGCAGCGCCTTGCCGAGCGCCGGGGGGACAGGCCGCATGTGGCCGGGGATTTGGACGGCGGCATACTTGCCGTGTCCGAGAGCATGTGCGAGGCGCTGAAGCAGGCCAGCTATGCCGGGCACGGGCGCGGTCCGGTCCTGCTCCGGGGCGAACCGGGTACGGGAAAGGCCCGGGTGGCGGCATTCATCCATACGGCAAGCGTGCGCAACGAACTGCCGCTGGTACGTTTTTATGCGTCGCGCCTCCAATCGTCGGGTGCGGACAGGCTGACCGAGGAACAGGCCGAACGCGAATTGTTCGGCTACCGCAAAGGCGCGTTTCCGGGTGCCGTTCAGACCCGCAAGGGTCTGTTCGAGCTTGCCAATTGCAGTACGCTGTTCATTGAGGACATCGACAAGCTTTCTCTGTCCATTCAAACGCAGATCCTGCATGTCTTGCAGGAGCAGTCCGTGGTCCGCATGGGGGGAGGGCAGCCCGTAGGCGTGGACGTGCGTTTCATTTGCTCATCGTCTGCGGATTTGGAAAACCTGGTCGCCCAAGGTGCCTTTCTCGAAGATTTGTACAATCGTATCACAGCGTTTCCCATTACCCTGCCTCCGTTGCGCGAACGTCCTGAAGACATCCTTCCGTTGGCGGATATGTTCCTCAAGGCGTCCGCCGAGGCCCTGGGGCGTACAGTGGAGCGCATTTCGACACCGGCACAGGAACTTCTTTTGCAATACCCGTGGCCGGGCAATGCCGGCGAGCTGGCCCAGTGCATGAAGCTCGCCGTACAAGGCTGCGACGATCTCGTCCTGCGCGCCGCTCACTTGCCCCAATCCCTCCAGACGTCTGGGGACAGCCGGGCGGCGTTGCCGTTCAACGACGCGGTGGCGCGCTTTGAACAGGAACTGCTCATTGACGCCCTGCAACATGCGCATGGCAATATGCTGCAGGCCGCCCGCGATTTGCAGGTAAGCTACCGGATTGTCAATTATAAGGTTAAGAAGTACAACATTGATCCGCGCTCTTTTGCCTGAGCGAGGCAGGGGAATAATGTAGAGCGGATACGCTTTAAAAGGATAGGGAAAGATTCGGGAAGGGGAAACGTTTCTTCAGAAAAATACCCTTTCCCAAGCCTGTCGGAGCGTGGATCTCCCGCTCTTTCCAAGGGCTTTATGTAGTGAAAAGGCTCTCTGAGCCCCGCCGCAGATTTTCCTTTAAGATGCCTCCTGTACGTTGTCCCCGGTTTGAGGGCTGTGTGGAATTCCGTTTATGGGCTTGCCAGCCGCATCTTCTTACTGTGCCGACGTTATGTTCTTGAGAAAAATGCAAGGCATCATTTACTGTCCCCTATCGGATAGGCTATCCAAGGAAACGAAAGGATCTGTTTTTCCTCGTACAAGCTGTGATTCCATCCTGTGCGGGATGGAACGGGCAAGCATCTTTTCTTCACCGTACTTCTTGATGCGGCTGCATGGAATAGCTGCCTTTTAGACGGCATTCATGGAAAGTATATAATAAAAAGGTACGAAAAGCAGTTGCATTGCATAGGCCCCTCGTGCAATACTGAACAATATCTTTTTAGATATGGCTTGTTGTGCAGAGATCCTGGGTACGGAATAGAGGGAAGCGAGATGCATTGGCATCAAGGACAGTGGACCGGCTGGTAGGGGTGCTTTGCCGGGGGAACGGTTTCGTTCCTTGCTGTTTCCGCCCCCATATCACCTCAGGGGTGAGGGGATAACGGGGGAAAAGGCGTACGGGATTCTGGGGGGAGTGAGTGCAGGAGAGGTTCCTGGATTCATGGCACAACCTTTTCAGTAACTTTGTTCCGAGGAGGCATCCCTGATGGATGATCATTTGAAAGAAGCACTGGATATTGTCAAAGCACAGGCCAGCGTCCGAATCATGTCGGAAGACGAAATCATTTCCATGGTGCGTCGTCTTTCGTCCGATATCAAGAACGTTGCCGAGGGTGAAGGCTGCGTTGAGGAGCTTGCCAGCTCCGATGTGCAGAGCGATCCCCGCAAATCCATCAAAGAAAAGTCGATTACCTGCATGGAATGCGGGAAGACATTCAAAATTTTGACGCGTAAGCATCTCGCCAGCCATAATCTTGACGCTGCCGAATACCGCGAAAAGTGGGGCCTCAAGAAGGATACCCCGCTGGTCTGTAAAGGCCTTCAGCGCGAGCGCCGCAAGAAGATGAAGGATATGAAGCTCTGGGAAAAGCGCCGTAAGGTTGAAGAATAAGAATGAGTTCGGTGGAGAGGGGGAGGAGTCTTTTTTGAAGAACGGAGATACCCGAACGGGTTTCCTTCCCCCTCCTCTCTATCTATCGGATTTTTTAGCCCCAATATTTGAGGGAAAGAAAAAGGCGACTGTTGAACAGTCGCCTTTTTCTTGGATAATTCGTACAGTCTTTTTGAAGTGGCTTAAAGAGACATTGCTGACAGGATCCGCAAGAACATCTTTGCGATCCTTCCATCTTTATATGTGTTTTTCAACATTCTCTTGCAATATGTCGCCAGATAGAAACGACAGTCCCATATTACACAGGAAAAAAGTGAAGAGGGATTCAATAAAGGGG
>NZ_JH114236.1:34887-42976 GCF_000224655.1 Bilophila sp. 4_1_30 | reverse complement strand
AAACTTTCTAAAGAAAGTTTCCCTCGCCCCCTCCAATTTTTTTCTAAACCTCAAACAGCATTTCGAGGTCTTCCTTGGTGAGGGACTTCCACGTGTCCTGACCGGGGATGACGGCCTCGGCGACGCCGCGCTTCATTTCCTGAAGCTTGAGGATCTTCTCTTCCACGGTATTCTGGCAGATCAGCTTGTAGGAGAACACCTGACGCGTCTGGCCGATACGGTGGGTACGGTCGGTTGCCTGGCTTTCCACGGCGGGGTTCCACCACGGATCGTAATGGATGACGTAGTCCGCTGAGGTCAGGTTGATGCCCGTGCCGCCCGCCTTCAGGGAGATGAGGAAGATCGGGATTTCCGGGCTGTTGTTGAAACGGTCCACCTGATCGAGGCGGTCCTTGCTGGTGCCGTCCAGATAACAGAAGGGGATGTCCGTCAGCTGGAGCCAGCCGCGGATGATCTGCAGCATCTGCACGAACTGCGAGAAGACCAGCACCTTGTGGCCGCCTTCCACCACGTCGAAGATCATATCCTTGAAGGCCTCGAACTTGCCGGAGGGCAGGCTCCCGGTGGAGAAGCCGGGCATGTCCACCTTGAGCAGGCGCGGGTGGCAGCAGATCTGGCGCAGCTTGAGCAGCGCGTCGAGGATGGACATCTGGCTCTTGGCCATGCCCTTGCTCTCGACGTCGGCCAGCACCTGATCGCGGAGCTTCCGGGTCAGGGCCGTGTAGAGTTCGGCCTGTTCGTCCGTCATGTTGCAGTACGTCACGCTCTCGATCTTCGGCGGCAGATCCTTGGCCACTTCGGCCTTGGTACGCCGCAGGATGAACGGCTTCACGCGGGAACGCAGGTATTCGAGGCTTTCGCCGTCCCCGTCGCGGATGGGCTTGACCACGCCGCGCTGGAACGCGTGCTGCGAGCCGAGGAATCCGGGCATCAGGAACTCGAACAGCGACCACAGTTCGAACAGGTTGTTTTCAATGGGCGTACCGGACAGGCACAGCCGCATCCGGGCCTTGATGGAACGCACCGAGCGCGCCGTGATGGTGTTCGGGTTCTTGATGTTCTGCGCTTCGTCAAGGATGATCGAGTTGAAGTAGTGCTTTTCCAGCTCCTCAAGGTCGCGGCGGAGCAGGGCGTAGGTCGTCACCACGATGTCGGAATCCGCCACCTTGCGGAACATGCCTTCGCGGCGCGTGCCGTAGATGATCAGCCGCTTGAGGTGGGGCACGAACTTTTCGGATTCGCGTTCCCAGTTGGGCAGCACGGACGTGGGCACCACGATGAGGTTCGGGCCTTCATGCCCGTGGTTGACCATATGCTGGATGAACGACAGGGTCTGGATGGTCTTGCCGAGGCCCATTTCGTCCGCAAGGATGCCGCCGAACCCGTATTCGCTGAGGAAGTTCAGGTACGAAACGCCTTGCAGCTGGTAGTTGCGGAGCGTGGCGGTCAGGCCCTTGGGCGTGCTGACGGGCTCCACTTCGGTGAAGTTCCGCACCTTCTCACGCAGCGAGTTCCAGAAGGAGTCGGTCTCCGCATTGGGCAGATCGTCGAGCAGGTTGTCGAGCACGGGGGCTTCGAACTGCTTGAACTGGCGCTTGGGCGGCTTGGTGGGGTCGAAACCGAGGGCCTGCAGCTTGTGGGCCAGTTTTTCCAGCCACGACTCGGGCAGGCTCGTGTAGGAGCCGTCCTTGAGCTGCACGTAACGGCGGCCGCGTACCCATGCCTTCCAGATGCGCTCCAGAGGCAGGTGCTGGCCGTCGTATTCCACATCGATATCGAGGGTGAACCACTTTTCCTTTTCGTTGCTCTCCACCTTGGCGGAAATGACCGGCTGCGACATGCGCACTTTGTAGCGGGTGAGGGCCTTTTCGCCGTACACGCGCCAGTTTTCCACCAGCGTGGGGTAGGAGTCGAGCAGGAAGGCGATGGCCTCTTCCGGTTCCATGAACCACAGCCGGGTGCTTCTGGGCTGGAAGTGCATTTCCGCGAGCTGCGCCATGAGCGCGGCCTCTTCGGTCTGATCGCGGCGCACGAGGAAGGTATGCCCTTCAAAGACGTAACTGCCCGTCTGGAAGTCCGGGTTCGGGCCGGGGAGGACGAATTCGCCGTGCACCGTCTCATAGGTGTTCTGGACTTCAAGCGTAAGCAGGCTGCCTTCCTCGTCGAGGAACAGCTTGGGATCGTAGGTCGCGGGCTGGAAGATCGGGCCCATGATCTTGAGGAATTCGTCGGGCTCGTAGAGCTCGGAGGCGGGCAGGCGCGCCCACACCCGGTCGAGGAATTCCGAAATGTTGTCCTGCGGGACCACCGGATGGTCGGCGACAAGCTGTTTCACCAGCGAGGGGGAAAGGCTGGTCTGCACCGGGTAGAAGCTCTGGTTCCAGCACACCCACAGGGGCATCTGCCCGTGGAAGGTGATTTCACTGTCCTCTTCCGAAATGGAGAAGGGTTTCTTTTCGCCGCGCTGGAGCAGCACGTCGAAGCGCAGCCCGTCCTCGTCAAGGCCGGGGCGCAGCTTCACGGTGAGGGGCGTGCTCACGATGGTGCACGGGATGTCCGTGTCCTTCCAAAACATGTAGTATTCGCGGCGGATGGCCCAGAAGAACCACGAAACGAGGCCTTCCGGAATTTCGATCCGGTGCCCGTAGTAGTCGAGGTAGTGGCCGATCTGGCGGGCGACCTGCAAGAGCTGGGGAGACTGGTCACACCACTCGGGATTGCGCAGGATCTGCTCCAGCGACGTTTCCTGGTGGACGGAGGACAGGCCGGTCTTGTTCTGCCGTGCCCGGAAAAGCGCCACAATGAGGCGGCCCGGTTCGGGATAAAACCGGAAGATGAAGTAGTGGCGTCCGGTTTCCGGCTCCAGCGAACTGGAGAAGAAACTGCGGAAGCTCTGGCGCCATTCGGTGTTGAGGCGCTGCGGCTCCTCGGGCGCGCCATAGTCCTTGTCGAGATCCGCAAACATCTTCAAGGCGGTGGCGGCCACGTGACGGCAAACGCCCATGAACGCTTCATGGCAGTTGCAGTTATACGAAATCTGGGAGTCTCCCGGATTCAGCATCAGGTGGGGCGAATAGTTCTGGAAGTCCTCGCCCTGGACGATGCCTTCCACGTCCCAAGAGTCGCCTTCCTTACGGATGGTCAGCTTGTGGACGCCGCCGCTGTTCAGTATTTCCTGTCCCGTATCCTTGATGTATTCAGGGACGGAATCTTTCAGGAAGCCCTGGATCAGGGCTCTGGCGGCATTTTCCTCACGTACGTTCATTTTTTCGGATGTCCTTGCTTCTGTCATGGCACTTTTAAACAGCGTATCCTTGTTTGTTGTGCATAAGCCTCGTCAAAACGGCAGATCCCTTGTCGACAGTTAGTCTATGGGTACGGATGCTTGCGGCATAACTGATAAAGTGGGATAGATGCCCGGGCAGAACGATGCGCTCCGTAGAATGCGGAAGAGGATGCACAGAGGCATAAGCGACGAGTCTTATATTATCGTTGTATGCCAAGAATCGTCTGTTTTCAAGGGTACGCAAGTATGTTATGGCCATTTTCGAGAAAATATTTACAAATGACCCGGAATGCGTATGAAAAAGAGCTTGCTGATTCTGTTTTTCACCTGTTGGGCGCTGTTTTTTGCGGCGTTTCGCCCTGTTATGCCCTTTGCGGCGGAAACGGCGGCCTTCCCGGACGGCACCCCGGTCACAGGAGGGCGTATCCTGATGGGCACCATCGGCGAGCCGTCCAACCTCATCCCCTATATGGCGTCCGATTCCGCCTCTGGAGAGATCACCGGGCTCCTGTATGTGGCTCCGCTCAAGTACGACAAGGATCTGAACGTGGTCCCGTGGGCCGCCGCGTCCTATGAGGTGCTTGAGGGCGGCAGGCTTCTCCGCTTCGTCCTGCGCGACGATATCCGCTGGGAGGACGGCGTGCCTCTGACGGCGGACGATGTGGAGTTCACCTATAAGCTCATGATCGATCCCAAGACGCCCACGGCCTATTCCGGGGACTTCCTGGCCATTGAATCCTTCAAGAAGACCGGGCGGCTGTCGTTCGAGGTGCGTTATGCCAAGCCTTTCGCCCGCTCCCTGATGACATGGATGGGGGCCATTCTGCCCAAGCACGTGCTTGAGGGGCAGGATATCATGACCACTCCCGTGGCCCGCAAGCCCATCGGCGCGGGTCCGTACCGGCTTGCCAAGTGGGACGCCGGTTCCATGCTCACCCTTACGGCCTCGGATACGTATTTCGAGGGCCGTCCCAATCTGGATGAGGTGGTGTACCGGATTATCCCCGATCCCTCGACCATGTTTCTGGAACTGAAAGCCGGAAAACTGGACATGATGTCCCTCTCTCCCCAGCAGTACCTGCGCCAGACGCAAGGGCCGCAGTGGGAACGGGACTGGCGCAAATACCGTTACCTGTCGTTCAGCTATACCTTCCTCGGGTTCAATCTGGAGCATCCTTTTTTTAAGGATGTGCGCGTACGCCGGGCCATTTCGATGGCCATCGATCGCCAGTCGCTCATCGACGGCGTGCTGCTCGGGCAGGGTGTGCCCACGGTCGGGCCGTACAAGCCGGGGACATGGGCCTATAACGACAAACTGACGCCGGTCCGGCAGGATGTGGACGAAGCCCGCAGGCTGCTGGACGAGGCCGGCTGGAAAAAGAATAAGGACGGCCTCCTTGAGCGGGACGGCAAACCGTTCCTGTTTACCATCCTCGTCAATCAGGGCAACGATTCGCGCATCAAGGCGGCGATCATCATCCAAAGCCAGCTCAAGGCGCTGGGTATCACGGTGCATATCCGCACGGTGGAATGGGCCGCCTTCATTAAGGAATTTGTCAATAAAGGGCACTTCGACGCCATCATCCTTGCCTGGACGATCACCCTCGATCCCGACATCTATGACGTATGGCACTCTTCACGGGCCAAGCCCGGCGGGCTGAACTTCACGGGCTACCGCAACGCCGAGGTCGACGAGCTGCTCGTGGAGGCCCGGAGCATGACCGATCAGGATCGCCGCAAGGAGCTCTATGACCGCGTGCAGGAGATCCTCGATGCCGAACAGCCCTACTGTTTCCTCTACGTCCCCTACGCGCTGCCCATCGTGCAGGCGCGGTTCCAGGGCATCAAGCCCGCGCTGAACGGCATCATGTACAATTTTGATCGCTGGTGGGTTCCCAAAGACTTGCAGAGGTACCATGTTCGGCCTTAGAGTTTCTATACCGTCGCACAAAACCTTGCGCGGCGGTGATCATGCACCATCAGCCCACAGGACGAGTCCATGAGTACAGTTGAAGCTCCTGCCTCCCATCTTCCCCTGCCGATGCAGAACATCCTGAGCCGGCTGGCTGCCAATTCCACGGAAGCGGAACAGGCGCTCGTACGCAAAGCCTATGCTTATGCCGCAGCGGCCCATGCCGGGCAGGTGCGGCTTTCCGGCGAACCCTATCTCTCGCACCCGCTGGCCGTGGCCGAAGTCCTTGCCGAGCTCGGTTTCGACGCCCATTCGGTGGCCGCCGGGCTGCTGCACGATACGGTCGAAGACACGAAAGTCACGCTCGAAGAGGTTGACGCCGAGTTCGGCGAACAGGTCGCCGACATCGTGGACGGCGTGACCAAGATCAGCATGATGACGTTCGACAGCAAGGAAGAGCAGCAGGCGGAGAACATCCGTAAAATGATCCTTGCGATGTCGCACGACATCCGCGTGCCCATCGTCAAGCTGGCTGACCGCGTGCACAACATGCGGACGCTCGATTTCCAGAAGGCCCACAAGCGGCAGCGCATCGCGCAGGAGACGATGGACATTTACGTGCCCCTCGCCAACCGCCTTGGTCTGCACCGGCTCAAGCTGGAACTTGAAGGCCTGAGCTTCAAATACATACACCCGGACGTCTACGCCCAGATTTCGGACTGGCTGGAAAGCAATCAGGTGGTCGAGCGCCAGCTCATCGCCAAGATCATCGCCAAGCTGGAAGGCATCCTCAGCTCCAACCAGATCGAAGGTACGGTCTGGGGCCGCATCAAGCATATCTACAGCATCTACAAGAAGATGACCGAGCAGAATCTGACGCTCGACGATATGCACGACATTCTGGCTTTCCGCGTCATCGTCAAGGATGTACGCGACTGTTACGCGGTGCTCGGCCTTGTCCATGCGCAGTGGAAGCCCGTGCCGGGCCGCTTCAAAGACTATATTTCCATGCCCAAGGCCAACGGCTACCAGAGCTTGCATACCACGGTCATCGGGCCCGAGGGCGAGCGGATCGAAATCCAGATCCGTACCGAGGAGATGCACCGTCTGGCCGAGCACGGCGTGGCCTCGCACTGGCTGTACAAGGAGCGCCATCACGCGGTCAGCGTCAAGGACGCCCCGGAATTCGAATGGCTCCGCGAGATCGTCAACCGGCAGGGGCAGGAATCCGACTCCAAGGAATTCATGCACACCCTGCGCATGGATCTCTTCAAGGACGAAGTCTATGTCTTCACGCCCGCGGGCGACGTAAAGGAACTCCCCGAAGGTGCGACGCCGCTGGACTTCGCCTTCCTTATCCATACGCAGGTGGGCAGCCGGTGCGTGGGCGCGAAGGTCAACGGCAAGCTGGTTCCGCTGAATACCGCGCTCAAGAGCGGCGACACGGTGGAAATCATCACCG
Source organism: Bilophila sp. 4_1_30 (assembly GCF_000224655.1). Classification (NCBI taxonomy): domain Bacteria; kingdom Pseudomonadati; phylum Thermodesulfobacteriota; class Desulfovibrionia; order Desulfovibrionales; family Desulfovibrionaceae; genus Bilophila; species Bilophila sp. 4_1_30. The sequence continues at coordinate 36,316 of NZ_JH114236.1, read as the reverse complement.
ACAAGAACCGCCGCCCGAGCCGGGACTGGCTCAAGATCGTCAAGACCGCCAAGGCGCGCAGCCGTATCCAGCAGTACCTGCGTACCGAGGAACGCGCGGCGGCGATGGGCCTTGGCCGCGAAATGCTGGAAAAGGAAGCCCGCAAGGCAGGCATCAACCTGAGCAAGGCCGAGAAGGACGGGCATCTGAGCACGCTGGTGAACAGCCTTGCCGCCGGGTCAGTGGACGAGCTGATGGCCTCCATCGGGTACGCGCGTTTCACGACCAAGCAGGTGGTGAAGCGTTTGCAGGCCATTGTTTCGCCGCCGGAAATCCTTGAAACGCCCGATGCCGTGGATACTGTCGTCTCCCACCGCAAGCGCAAGGAGCAGAGCCCGCCTCCTCCGCCCAAGACGGGCGGCATCTCCGTGCGCGGCGTGGACGACATGATGGTCCGCATCGCCCACTGCTGCAACCCCGTGCCCGGCGATTCCATTGTGGGCTTCATCAGCCGCGGGCGAGGCGTGATCGTCCACACGGCGACGTGTCCGAACATTCAGGAGATGGAGCCCGATCGCCTCGTTTCCGTGCAGTGGGACGGCCACGAGACGCAGCCCTTCCCGGTGCGCATCCATATCATGGCCCGCAACCAGAAGGGCTCGCTGGCGGACATCGCCATCGTGCTGCGCGACGAGGACGTCAACATCGACGGCTGTCTCTTGCAGGCGCTGGTGGACGGGCGCTCCGAGATGGAAATGGTGGTGCAGGTGCGCGACGTGGCGCATCTTTACCATGTCATCGACCGGCTGCGTCATTTGCCTTCGGTCATGGAAGTGCTGCGTAAGACGGCGAACGAGGAGTAGCCCGTGGAGGTTCTTTTCCCAACCATTTTCCTCGTTCTGCTCGGTTTTGTCCTTTTGCTGAACGTGATCACGCTTCCCGCCAACTGGATCATGCTCGGCCTCATCGGGCTCTGGAGGTTTGCTTATCCCTCCCCCGGAGACATGGGCGTTTTTTTCTTCGCCATGCTTGTCGGCCTTGCCCTATTTGGGGAAGTCATCGAGTACATCGCGCAAGGCTGGGGGAGCAAGAAATACGGTTCGAGCACCAGCGGCATGTGGGCGGGCCTGCTTGGCGCGCTTGTCGGCGCTCTGGCGGGGCTTCCCCTGCTGTTTGGCCTTGGCGCGTTCATCGGCGCGCTCGTGGGCGCGTGGATCGGCTGTTATCTCATGGAGCGCTACAAGGGCCGCAACGACTACGAAGCCCGTCAGGCCGCCAAAGGCGCGCTGGTGGGCCGATTCCTCGGCATCGTGGTCAAATGCGGCATAGGTGCCGTCATGCTCGGCCTTACCTGTCACGCTATTTTTCAGGTGCCGGTGTATCCTGAGGTGACGACGTTTTAGGAACCGGGGGAAGGGAGGAAGAAACTTTCTATAGAAAGTTTCTTCCT
>NZ_JH114236.1:15043-34637 GCF_000224655.1 Bilophila sp. 4_1_30 | reverse complement strand
AATCTTCACAACACCTTCCTTCAGCTCTTCTCGCGCTTGTCGATGACGCGTTGGGCCTTGCCTTCGGTGCGGGGCAGGGAATTGTGCTGTACGAGTTCGACCTTGGGCGTGATGAGGATTTCGTCCTTGAGGGCGCGGGCGATGGTTTCCTGAAGACCGCGCAACACGCGCATGTCTTCCACAAAGCTCTCCTCGCGGATTTCGACCTGCACCTTCATGGTGTCCTTGAGGCCGTCGCGCTCAAGGACGATGACATAGTTCTGACCCACTTCGGGGTAGGCCATGAGCACGCGCTCGACCTGCATGGGATAGATGTTCACGCCCTTGACGATGATCATGTCGTCGGAGCGGCCAAGGATACGGTCGATGCGGCGGTGCTTGCGGCCGCAGGGACAGTCGCCGGGGATGATCCGGGTAAGATCGCGAGTTCGGTAGCGCAGGATGGGCATCCCGTGGCGGCACAGGGTCGTGAGCACCAGTTCGCCCACTTCGCCGTCCGGAACCAGCTTTCCGGTATTCGGATCAATGATTTCCATTAGATAGGCATCTTCCCAGAGATGCAGTCCGTTCTGGTACTGGCACTCGAAGGCTACGCCGGGGCCGTTCATTTCGGACAGGCCGTAGGAGTTGTATACCTTCATGTCGAACAGGGCTTCGATGCGGCGGCGCGTCTCTTCGGTGTAAGGCTCCGCGCCCACACAGGCGATGCGCAGGGAAAGGGCTTTGGGGTCTTCGCCTTCCTCAATCAGGGTCGTGCCGAGATGCAGGGCATAGGAGGGCAGGATGTGGGCCACTGTGGTCCCGAAATCCTTCACCAGCTTGAGCTGGCGCTTGGAGTTGCCCGCGCCCGCCGGAATGGTCATGCAGCCGAGGCGCTCGGCGCCGAAATGGATGCCGAGGCCGCCCGTGAACAGGCCGTAGCCGGACATGTTCTGAAACACGTCGTCCTTGCGTACGCCCGCCATGTAGAGGCAGCGGGCCATGAGATCGGCCCAGCTGTTGATGTCGGACTGGGTATAGCAGACGGCTACCGGGGTGCCGGTGGTGCCGCTGGAGCAGTGCATACGCACGAATTCGGAATGCGGAACCGTGGCGAGCCCATACGGATACTGGGAGCGGAGATCGTCCTTGCTGGTAAAGGGAATCCGCCGGATGTCCTCAAGGGAGCGCAGGTTGTCGGCGGACACTCCGGCTTCGGCAAGACGCTTGGCGTAGAAAGGCGCGCGGCTGGCTTGCTGAATGGTCGTTTTCAGGCGCGCCAACTGAACGGTTTCCAGCGTGGCTCTGTCCCATGTTTCGGCTTTGTCAAAGTAATCCATCTTCGTATCCGTACTTGGTTGAAAAACGGTTAACACGCTATTCGCAAAACTATTCCCTCATCCAACGGAACTCCCGCCGCGCAGCCACCCCACCAGTCAAAAATCTTGGGAAAGGACGGGAAAAGGGTTGGGGAAGGGGAGGAGAACCTTTTCTAGCAGGAAGGTTCTCCTCCTCCCCAATGCAAACCATTATGCCTCTCGCAACGCAAGGCCGTGCAGCAGCCCGTGGCAGCCCGCAATCATCATGTCGCCGTGCGGGGCGATGAATTGGGCGTGCCCCAGCAGCATCTCGCGGCGCGGCCCGACCACGAAGGTCGGGGCAAAGCCTTCCGCTTCAGGAGGCAGAGGCGCGAGAAACGCGCAGCCGTGCCCGCCTTTGGCGCGCACCTGTTCGTCGGGAAGCCAGCCGAAACCGAATTCCTTGAGATCGAACAGCAGGGCGTCGGTATCCAGCATCCCGGTGTGGTGCTCGTAGACGCCGAGAATGCGCCCCTTGAAGACGAGGAACGCCGCAACATGGCTGTTGCCCACGTTGACCACAGTAACGCCTTGGCGCTGGCTGCGCTTGGCGACTTCCGGCGCGGCGAGCGCGCCGAGGACGGCGGCCGTGGCGGTATCCGCCACAGGCCGCCCGTGCATTGCTGGAGGGCGTTGAGCCGGGTGCAGGGCGCGGGGGGCGTGTCGTACAGCCAGCGGGCGGGATCACCCTGCGTTTCAGTGAGCAGGGCGCGCCAGAGGTTGAAGCGCCCGACGCGGTTGCCTTCGGGATGATGTCCGTGATCCTGTGCGGCGGCAACGACGAGGGAGGGCTTGGGAAGCCCGGCGGCGCTGAGGAGGCCGTCCCAGAAACCGGGCTCGTAGTCGGCCAGCGGAACGGCGGCGTATCCTTTGGGGCAGGACGGCGTAATGGAGACGCCCTGCGCCTTCACGCGTTCGGGATTGTCGTGCAGGGCGAGGGCCGCATCAGGCGAAGCGGCGGGGGCGAGCCCGGCTGCCGCCTGTTCCTGAACGGCGACGGCGAAACCGCCGCCCATGTTGTGCCCGTACAGCCAGACGGGGCGACCGGCTGCTGTGTGGCGGCGGATGCGGTCGGCGATGCCCAGCGCGGGGGAGGGAAGGACGAAACGGGGCCAATTTTCGGCCCGTTCGCCGGGCAGGGCCAGCAGGACATCCTGCGTCCCGCTGCCGATGTCGAGGCTCAGGATCGGCCCGGCGGCCGCCAGCAGACGCGCAACGGCATCCCCGGCGGACGCGGGAGAAAGTTCGGCCATGACTATTTTCCTTTATTCTGGATAAGCACCAGCGGGATGCGGTGCAGCGCGCTGGAGAGGCTTTCCGTAGTGCCGATGCGCCACCATACGTCATCGAGTTCCCATCCGGCGCGGCTCGCAATGTCACTGACCAGACCTTTGAGATTGATGATGGGGTGGCGCTCGAAAACCTGCGGCAGGCCGTAGGTCAGGCTGCACACGAGGCAGCGGCCCGCGCGCTGGTGGAGTTCGAAGTAAAAATGCAGTTCGCCATCGTCGCTTTCCTCGGGATCGACAACGAGACGGATATCATAGGCTCCCTCTTCCGCATCGCCGAACAGCGCATCGAAAAAATCATTGGTCCGCTGGATAGGGAAAAGATCATTCAGACATTCAGGGGTAAAAACGTCGTATACGGCCATGAAGGAAACCTTCCTTGCGTTGGGAGCCTGCGAAACGCACAGACGAGTGCGACAAGACAACAGCCCAAAAAATAGCATCCATCGGCGCAAGACGCAACAAGAGACACCTTGCGGCGCGACAACAAAGGGGTTTTCGTGTCAACAGACGACGGAGAGCGAGGCCGTGAGATCGGCTTCGATAAGGACTCGTTCGGGAAGGAAGCGCAGGCGGCCCGGATCGAACGCCGGAAGGAGATTACGGGGATGGGCGGGGGCGAGCGCGCCGATCAGTCCCGCCTTCCAGCCGAGGTAGCCGGCTACGGCGGCTGGAGAGACGCCCGCGTCACGCAGGGAGGCCAGCGTGAGGCTTGCGTGGCGCTTGGCGAGGCGTTCGCCTTCGGGATCGCAGAGCAGGGGCAGGTGCATATAGGCGGGGCGGGGATAGCCGAGGAGATCGAACAGGGCGAGCTGGCGCGGCGTGGAGACGAGCAGATCTTCCCCCCGGACGACTTGCGTAATGCCCATGAGCCCGTCGTCCACGACCACGGCAAGCTGGTAGGCGATGACGCCGTCAGAGCGCCGCAAGGCGAAATCACCGCCGCAGGCTTCCAATGTCATGCGGAAAGGGCCGAATACGGCATCCTCAAAAACATAGCTCTGGGAAGGGCAGTGGAGCCGGATGCACGGGCGGCGTCCGGAGGCTTCCAGCTCGGCTCGGCGTTCGGGGGGCAGGTTGCGGCAGGTTCCGGGGTAGGCGGCCCCGGCATCCCCCACATGGGGCGCACCCGCCAATGTGCGAAGCTCCTTGCGGGTACAGTAGCAAGGGTAGGTATGCCCGGCCCTGTCCAGACGGTTCAGGGCGTCCGCGTACAGCTCCATGCGGGCGCTCTGGGTATACGGCCCTGCCGGTCCTCCGACGTCCGGGCCCTCGTCCCAGTCCAGCCCGAGCCAGCGCAGATCGCGGATGATCGCGTCGGCGTACTCGGCTCGGGAACGGTCGGGATCGATGTCCTCCATGCGCAGCACGAGCGAACCGCCTTTGCTCCGGCAGGCCAGCCACGCGAGCAGAAAAGCCCATGCGTTGCCGAGGTGCAGAAAACCGGTGGGGCTCGGCGCAAGCCTGCCCCGGACGGGACTGGAGGCGTTCATCCGTGCTTTCGGGAAACGATGAAGAAGACGGAAAGGACGGTCAGGCAGCAGGCCGTGACGATGACGCCGTCCACCTGTTCGCCCGCGAGCAGCCAGCCGAGGAATACGCCGATGACCGGATTGACGTATTCATAGGAAATGGCGACCACGGTGCGCGTGTGCAGCAACAGCCAGAAATAACAGGTGTAGGCGATGATCGCCCCAAAGATGACCAGATAGAGCAGCGCCCCCGCGCTCAGCGGAGTGACGGAATCCATCGAGAACGTGGAAAATTCCCCAAGCACGGCGGCACCCACGAGGCTCTGCAGGCCGCCGATGAACATCAGCAGGCCGCTCGTCTGTATGACGGAAAGCTGGGTCTCGCTCGCCTGCTTTTTGGAGAGGAACGAGCCCGTCACCCAGCCGAAGGCGGCGCACAGCACAAGCAGGATGCCCCACCCGGAGTCCGTGCCGGAAGCCGTCTGATTGACGCTGAGAAGGATGAGGCCCGCAAAGCCGGTCCCGAGTCCGAAGAACTGCACTAACGAAGGCCGGGGATCGCCGCAGAACAGCCAGCCGCCGAGCACCATCCAGATAGGCACCGCGCCGAGGATCATGGCCGCCGTACCAGAGGAGATGGATTCCTGCCCCTTGGCGAGGAAACCGCTGGCCATGAATACCATGAAGAACGCGAGGACGAAACTTTGGGAGAGGTCCTTGCGGGTTGGCAGGTTGCGTTCGCCACGCGCCCAACTCCAGAGATACAGGAGCACGCCCGCAAGCATCATGCGCAGGCCGCACATCATGAACGGGGGAAAGCTCTCAATAGCAAATTTGATGGAAATGAAACAAGAGCCCCACGAGATATAAACCAGAGTGAGGCATCCCAGTACTTGCGCGATGTGTTTTTGCCGTGTCGTCAACATGCGCGGGAAAATATCCCGTCGTCCGCCGTACTGCAAGCCCCGAAAAACAGCAAAAACGACAACTGGTTGTCTTTGCTCGCGAAAAGAAAAAAGCAGAAACGATATTGACATGAAAAACGAATCGGGGCATCATACCGCTCATGAACATTCAATCCGTCAACCTTCTTTCCGCTCGCTGGTGGTGGCGCTCTTGCTAAAGAGTGCCGGGTTGTCGAGTCTTCTTCACAGAGCGTAAACATCCAACCGCGGCCGGGATACTGGTCGCGGTTTTTTTGTGGTGGTATCCCGTCCTAAGATGAGGAAACTGCCATGAATATGTCTTCCGCTTCCCTCTCCGCTTCCGAATCCACCGGTTTCTTCGGCGCTTACGGCGGGCAGTTTGTCCCCGATGATCTGAAGGCACGTCTTGACGAAGTGACCGAAGCCTTTGATCGGTATCGCGACAATTCCTTTTTCAAGGACGAGCTGGATTACTATTTCAAGCACTACACCGGGCGTCCGAATCCCATCTTTTTCTGCGCCAATCTGAGCGAACGCCTCGGCGGGGCCAAGATTTATCTCAAGCGTGAGGATTTGAACCATCTCGGCGCGCACAAGATCAACAATACGTTGGGCCAGTGTCTGCTGGCGAAGCGGATGGGCAAGAAGCGGATCGTAGCGGAGACCGGCGCGGGGCAGCATGGCGTGGCGACGGCGGCGACGGCGGCCCTGCTCGGGCTGGAGTGCACCGTGTACATGGGCGCCGAGGACATGAAGCGCCAGCGCCTGAACGTCATCCGCATGGAGATGCTCGGCGCGAAGGTCGTGCCCGCGCTTTCCGGCCAGCGCACGCTCAAGGAAGCCGTGGACGAGGCGCTCGCCGCGTGGATTGCCAATCCCGATACCTTCTATGTGCTTGGTTCGGCGGTCGGCCCGCATCCCTATCCCACGATGGTTCGCCATTTCCAGTCCGTCATCGGCTGTGAGGCGCGCGAACAGATGCTTGCCGAATGCGGGAAACTGCCTGTGGCCGCTTTCGCCTGTGTGGGCGGCGGCTCCAATGCCATCGGCCTGTTCGCCGGATTTGTGGACGATGCGGACGTGCGTCTTATTGGTGTGGAGCCCGCCGGACGCGGCCTGACCTACGGCGATCATGCCGCCAGCCTGTGCAAGGGGGAACCCGGCGTGATGCACGGCTTCCATTCCTACATGATCAAGGATGAGAACGGCGAGCCGGGCGCGGTGTACTCCATTTCCGCCGGGCTTGACTATCCTTCCGTCGGCCCCGAGCACAGCTATCTCAAGGACATAGGCCGCGCCGAGTACGTCAGCGTGACCGACAAGGAAGCCGTGGACGCGTTTTTCCTGTTGTCCCGTACGGAGGGCATCATCCCCGCGCTCGAATCCTCCCATGCCTTGGCGCAGGCCGTCAAAGTGGCTCCCACACTGCCCAAGGACGCCGCGCTGCTGGTGTGCCTCTCCGGCCGCGGCGACAAGGACGTCGAGCAGATGGAAGCTTTCTTGGAGAGCGCGAAGTAGGGCGGGATTGAGAGGGATTGGGGAGGGGAAGGAGAACCTTTCTGAGGAAGGGGGGGAACACCCCCACGGTTCTCCGTCCTCTCCCAAACCTGCCAGCGCGGCTCGCGCCCATCCCTTCCTCTCCAAAGACTCTTGTGTTTATTGATCCCTCATGGCGGTTTTGCCTGCTGAAGAAGAAAGCGCCTTTCCCGTGTTTGTGCGGGAAAGGCGCTTTTTATTGGCTTGGATTGTATTTTGAATTGTGCACTGCTCAATCCGTAATACTCAAAGGGGAGCCTGCTCTATATCTTTCCATCCTCCCAAAACGGGGAAAGGCGCGGAACAGGGATTCGATAAGGTCAAAAGTCTTGGGAAGAGGAGGGATGGGGGTTCGGGGGAAGGGAGGGGAAACCTTTCTGGAGAAAGGTTTCCTCTCCCCTCCTCAATGCTTAATTCTTTCCAGCCATATCCACGACCCACTGATGCAGGCGCAGGTCATCGGTCAACTCGGGATGGAAGGAGGTGGCGAGGACGTTCCCCTGCCGCACGGCAACGGGGAACCCGTTGACCCGGGCGAGTACCTCCACGCCGGGGCCGACCTCTTCAATGAGCGGCGCTCGGATGAAAACGGCTTCGAGGGGAGGCTGATCCGTTGGATTGCCGTCCGCTGCGGGGAATGGGCACAGCTCCAGCGGAGCCGTGAAGCTGTCGATCTGCCGCCCGAAGGCGTTTCGGCGCACGGAAGCGTTCAAGAGGCCGATGCGCGGCTGCTCGGGATGATCGAGGATGTCCGAGCAGAGCAAGATAAGCCCCGCACACGTGCCGAATACGGGCATTCCGCTTTGGATCAGCTCCCGTACACGGCCCATCATGCCCCATTCGATGAGGAACTTGCCCATGACCGTGCTCTCGCCTCCGGGGAAGACAAGGCCGGAAAGACCTTCGAGGTCTTCCCGCGTGCGTATTTCCACGGCTTCGGCCCCGCAGCGGAGCAGGGAGCGGACGTGTTCTCGGAAGGCCCCCTGAATGGCCAACACGCCGATGCGCGGAGCGGACGTTGCGGCCATCGGTTTACCAGCCCCGTTCCTGCATACGCTGTTCGGGCGCGATGGTCGAGATTTCCAGGCCGGGCATGGCTTCGCCGAGATCGCGGGAGACTTCGGCAAGAATCTTGTAATCATTGTAGTGGGTCACGGCTGCGACAATGGCCTTGGCGCGCTTGGCCGGATCTGTGGACTTGAAGATGCCGGAGCCCACGAACACGCCGTCAAGGCCGAGCTGCATCATGAGAGCGGCGTCGGCGGGCGTGGCGATGCCGCCAGCGGCGAAGTTCACCACGGGCAGACGGCCTTCGGCGCGGATCTTGAGCACGAGTTCGAGCGGCGCGCCGTTTTCCTTGGCGAAGTTGGCGACTTCCTCTTCGGGCAGGGCGCACAGGGCGCGGACTTCGCCGAGGACCATGCGGCAGTGGCGCACGGCTTCGACGACGTTGCCGGTTCCGGGCTCGCCCTTGGTACGGATCATGGAAGCGCCTTCAGCGATGCGGCGCAGGGCTTCGCCAAGGTTGCGGGCCCCGCACACGAACGGCACGGTGTAGTCGCGCTTGTCGATATGGAAGCGGTCGTCGGCGGGGGTCAGCACTTCGCTCTCGTCGATATAGTCGACGCCGAGGGATTCAAGGATGCGGGCTTCGACGATGTGCCCGATGCGCGCCTTGGCCATGACCGGGATGGTCACGGCGTCCATGATGCGCAGGACGACGGTCGGATCGGCCATGCGGGCGACGCCCCCGGCCTTGCGGATATCGGCGGGGACGCGCTCAAGCGCCATGACGGCGCACGCGCCCGCTTCCTGTGCGATTTTTGCCTGCTCGGGGGTGGTGACGTCCATGATGACGCCACCCTTCAACATTTCGGCCAGACCGGACTTGAGCTGGAACGTGCCTTTCTCCATGATCTATCTCCTTAAGAAGCTGTTGGTTGCGTTGATGATGGGCGCAACTTAACAGCGCTCCGGAGAACCGGGGTAGCGATCCGGCTGGTCATGGATCAATCTTTTTGGCGAGCGGGACAATGTGGATTGTCATGGTGACAATGTATGGAGGTAAAAAAGAATGCAAATACAGCTTGATGAAGTGTGACGGATAGGGTGTCACCTCAATATGTACCGTTTCAAAAGAGAACCTGTACCTCAAAAAGACCTGCGAACAGGGATTCAATAAGCACAAAACTCTTTGGAAAGAGAGGGGTGGGGGTTGGGGAGGGGAGGGAAAACGTGGGGTGCTTCCCCCTTCTTCAGAAAAATTTTCCCTCCCCAATGGTTCTACTTGTCTTCGACCTTGCCTTCCAGTTCGGCAATGCGGAACTCGACATCCTCCCAGCGCTGGAGAGCGGCGGTCTGTTCGTCGTCAAGCTCGGAGATGCGCTTGGCGGTAGCGTTGAATCCGTCGGGATCGCGCGCGAAGAAGCCGGGATCGTTGAGCCGGTCTTCCAGCGTATGCTGTTCGTCTTCCAGCGCCGCCATCTTGCCGGGCAGGGCTTCCAATTCGTCCTTGAGCATTTGAAGTTCGCGCTGTTCCTTGAAGGTCAGCTTGCGCGGGCCGATCTTGGCGGGCGGGGCCAGCGGCTTGGGTTTCGGCTTGTCGGTGTGGGCAGCCACGGGCTCGGGGCGCTGGCGCAGCCAGTCCGTGTACCCGCCCACGTACTCGCGCACCTGCCCGTCGCCTTCGAGCGCCAGCGTGGTGGTGACGAGGTTGTCGAGGAACTCGCGGTCGTGGCTGACCATGAGCACCGTCCCTGAATAGCTGGCGAGCAGCTCTTCAAGCAGTTCCAGCGTCTCCACGTCCAGATCGTTGGTGGGTTCGTCGAGAACCAGCAGGTTGGAAGGCATGGTGAACAGCTTGGCGAGGAGCAGGCGGTTACGCTCGCCGCCGGAAAGCGTGTGCACCGGAACCCTGAGCCGGTCCGATTCAAAGAGGAAATCCATGAGGTAGCTGGCCACATGCCGCTGCTGCCCGTTGATGGTCACGGTGTCGTTGCCGTTCGCCACGTTGTCCATGACCGATTTTTCAGGATCGAGCGAGGAGCGGAGCTGATCGAAATAGCTGACTTCGAGCCGCGTCCCGTGCCGGATGGAGCCTTCCGTGGGTTCGAGTTCGCCGAGAAGGAGGCGGAGCAGGGTGGTCTTGCCCACGCCGTTGTTGCCGATGAGCCCGATGCGGTCCCCGCGCTGGATGATGGTCGAAAAGGCGTTGAATACGCGGTAGCCGTCTGGGTAGGCGAATCCCGCCTGTTTCGCCTCGATAACCAGCTTGCCGGAGCGTTCCGCCTCCTGCGCGAGCATGGAAACGACGCCCTGACGCGACACGCGGGCCATCCGTTCGGAACGCATGGCCTGCAGCGCGCGGACGCGGCCCATGTTGCGGGTGCGGCGGGCCTTGATGCCTTGCCGTATCCACGCTTCTTCCTGCGCGAGCTTCTTGTCGAAGGCCGCGGCCTGTTTTTCCTCGGCGTCGAGGCGTTCCTCCCGGCGTTCGAGGAACTGGTCGAACGTGCAGGCATAACTGTAGAGCTGGGTACGGTCCACCTCCACGATACGCGTGGCGAGGCGGCGCACAAAGGCGCGGTCATGGCTGATGAAAACGAAGGTCTTGACCCGCCGGACGAGGAAATCTTCCAGCCATGCGATGGTCTTGATATCCAGATGGTTGGTGGGCTCGTCGAGCAGCAGGTTTTCGGAGGCGACGAGGGCGCGGGCCAGCGCCACGCGGCGCTTGTTCCCGCCGGAGAGCGTGGCGAAGTCCGCCTCGGGATCGAGCCCGAGCTGGTTGATCGCCTCAAGGATGTCGCCGTGGCGTTCCCAGCCTTCCCCGGTCTGGAGGAGGTTGCGGGCCAGCGCCAGCTTGGCGGCGGAGAGCTGATCCTCGCGGCCCGTGGCAATGAGATGGGCGGCGGCCAGCGCTTCGCCTTCTTTGCCGAGCCCTGAGGCCACGACGCCGAAGACCGGGCCGCTCCAATGATCGGGCACGGCCTGCGGCATATGCCCGAACGTGACGCCCGGCGTGCGGACGATGGTGCCGCCGTCGGGCGTGAGGTCGCCGGACAGCAGGGCCATCAGGGACGACTTGCCGACGCCGTTGCGCCCGACGAGACAGACCCGCTCACCCTGCTCCACATGCAGGTCGGCGGTATCGAGAAGCGTCTTGCCGCCCAGATTGAGCGTGACGCCCTGTAAACTCAAAAGTGCCATGAACTCCCTCGCAGGATACGCGAAAACGGATCGCGGGAACGTTTGTTGCGTAAGAAAGAGCGCGGCGGGAACGCTTGGGGGGACCTTTCCGGCCGCCCGGAGCGCGCCGCGCGGCGCTGACGGTACGGATTCTGTCCCGAAAGATATGCCGCTTCCTTAAAAGAAGCAAGGGAATGGCCCTGATGCCGCTCCTGCCGCCATGTCGGGCGTGATGATGCGGCGCTTGTTCCATGATTCTTTTGACACCGAAAAACTCTGAAGAGCGCCCCGCGTTGCCACTGCCTTTTTTTTGAGGTATGGTCATGGCAAATGTCCTTGGCTGTTCTGTGGGGAGTGGCTCTGTTCGGAAGCCGGGGAAACGAACGTTCTCATGGGTGGATGAGGAAATCATGAAAGTGCGCAATCCCTTTGCTGGTCTGTTGGCCCTGTTTTTTGTGGTCGCGTGGTGCCTGAGCGGCTCCGCAGCGTTCGCCAAGCCCCTTGTGCCTCTTCGCACGGCATGGCTCGGCGAGCATGAAACGTTTTTGGTCTGGTACGCCAGAGAAAAGGGATGGGACAAGGCTGAAGGGCTGGATCTCGAATTGCTGCCCTTTGAATCCGGTAAAAACGTCATTGACGAAATGCAGTCGTCCAATTGGGCCATTGCCGGCGTTGGGGCCATGCCCGCGCTGACCGCTTCGTTGAGCAGCCGCCTGTACATCGTCGGCATCGGCAACGACGAATCCGCTTCCAACGCTATTTTCACGCGTGCCGACAGCCCCATCCTCAAGATGAAGGGTTTTAACCCCAACTGCCCGGAAGTGTACGGTAATCCCGGATCCGTGCGCGGGAAGACCTTCATCGTCCCCAAGGGCACGTCCGCTCACTACATGCTGAGCCGCTGGCTGCACGTCCTTGGCCTGAACGAGCGTGACGTCAACATCGTCGACATGCAGCCGTCCGAAGCCATGAAGGCGTTTGCCGACGGCCAGGGCGACGCCATCGCGCTGTGGGCCCCCCAGACCTTTGAAGCCGAAAAGCTCGGCCTGAAGACCGTCGCGCACTCCAGCGACTGCAATGCCCGCCAGCCCATCCTGCTCGTCGCCAATATGGATTATGCCAACAAGCACAAGAGCGACATTGTGGCCTTCCTCCGCGTGTATCTCCGCAGCGTGGACATGATGAAGAAGACCCCCGCCGAGGACCTTGCCGACGACTACATGCGTTTCTACAATGCGTGGACCGGCAAGACCATGACCCGTGAGGAAGCCATCCGCGACATCAAGGATCACCCGGTATACGCTCTCGACCAGCAGCTTGATATGTTCAAGCAGAGCTATGGGACCAGCGAACTGCGTGAATGGCTGCATGATATCGTTTCCTTCCAGAACGAGAGCGGCGAACTGGATCGGCGTGACTTGGCCCGCCTTGAGCGCCTCCATTACGTCACCGACATTTACCTGAAGGCTGTGAAGGCACCCTCCAAAAAGTAGTTTCTCGCACCGAAAAATGTTTTTGAAGGTGGTTCCGGGATGTTGCGTTCCGGAACCACTCTTGTTTGAGAAAGAGGAGGCGATTTTTGTGAAGTTCTGTTTGACTTTTTCCGTTTGTTTGAGAAAAATCGCCTTCCGTCTTGTTTCTTCCCGGAAAAACGCAGGCTGCCCGTGTTCTTTTCGCGCGGCCCGTTTTTGTGTGTTCGTTTAACCGGAGCGGCTCCGTGGCCGTTCCGGTTTCATCTGTCTGCCATACGGGTAACAGGTCGGTATCAAAGTATGTTTTTGAAAAATGAAGGGATCTTGAGCTTTTTCAGGCCGTGCAGGAATACGGTTGTGGAAAAGTTTTTCACAAGCCAGTGCATAACAGGGCCCCCTCATATGAAAACCCTTGTCTCCCAAGGGTAAAGAAAACATCGGAGAAGTGGCGGTATTGCAAAAAGGCCTGTCATTACGGGTAACTTTTTTATCCTCCTTTGTGGGAAGCCTTTTGCGCCCCGACGGGCAGAAACTCCGCGAATCTGCTTTGTCACAGGACAAGTCAAACGCTAGAAGAATCGGATATGAAAACTCAGTGGCTCAAAATCTGTGAAGATCTGCAAAACAGGCTCAACCCCGGCACCTACAAGGTTTGGGTTGCGCCTCTCACCGCCGACCTTGAAGGGGAGGGGAAGATCCGTCTGTCCGCCCCCAATGGATTTGTGGCGACGTGGGTACGCGATCGCCTGCTGAACGACATTTCCGATGCGGCCTCCGCCATTTTCGGGCGGACGATGGAAATCAGCGTGGTCGCGGGCAATCCTCCCGCCAAACCGAGCCGTTCCGTTCCGGGGCGTCCTGCCGTCTCCGTTGAGGGTGAGCCCGCTCCGGCCCGTCGTCCCCGTACGGCTCCCGCGCCCCGTCCGGTGGCCGCTCCGTCCCTGCTTTCTTCCGCTGCCGAGCAGCTTTCCCTGCCCATCACCATGCCCGTGAACCAGTCCGTCCCGCACAACTGGCGGTACGCGTTCGACAGCTTTGTGGTCGGCCCCACCAATGACATGGCCTATGCCGCGGCGCGCAACATGGCGCGTTCCGGTGCCGCCGTGGATACCTTGTTCCTCAGCTCCGGGCCGGGGCTCGGCAAGACGCACCTCACGCAGGCCGTGGGGCAGGCTCTGTGCGAGGCCAGCAACCGCTCCAATCCCAAGGTCGAGTATCTGACCGCCGAAGAGTTTTCGAGCTGTTTTGTGCAGGCCCTCCAGTCGCGGACCGTGGATCGCTTCAAGGGGCGTTTCCGCGATGTGGATTTGCTGCTCCTTGAGGACGTGCATTTCCTCCAGGGCAAGGAAAAGATGCAGGATGAGGTGCTTTCCACCATCAAGTCCCTGCAGGAAAAGGGAAGCCGCGTCGTCCTGACGAGTTCCTTTGCTCCCTGCGAGCTGCGGAACGTGGACAACAGCCTCGTGTCGCGTTTCTGTTCGGGGTTCCTCGCCGGTATTGAAAAGCCCGATGCCAGCACGCGCCGCCGTATCCTTCAGGAGAAGGCCCGCCAGAACAACGCGCTGTTGTCCGATACGGTGGTGGATGTGCTGACCGAGCGCCTCACCGGGGATATCCGGCAGTTGGAAAGCTGCGTGCACAACCTGCTGCTCAAGGCCAAGCTGCTTGGCTGTACCATTTCCGTGGAAATGGCGCAGGAAATTCTGGCGCAGTACAGCCTTGACGATCCTTTTGTGGATGTGGATTCCATTATCCGCAAGGTGTGCGAAGGGTTCGGCCTCTCGCCCGAGCAGTTGGCATCCCGCAGCCGGAAGCAGAATCTGGTGGTGGCCCGCAACACGATTTTCTATCTCGCCCGCAAGCACACCGAGTTATCCTTGCAGGACATCGGCGACAAGTTTTCCCGCCGTCATTCCACAGTGCTCAAGGGTATCGCTTCGGTTGAGCGCGAGCTGCGCCGCGAGTCGCCCCTCGGACGTCAGATTGCCGGCACGCTGGCTTTGCTGGAGCGGCGTTAGGTTGCATTGGGAAACCGGGGAAGGGAAAGCCTTTCTGAAGAAAGGGGGTACCCCCACGCTTTTCCCTCCCTTGCCCGGACTCCATCCCTCCCTTCCCAAAGGCTTTTGATTTTATCGAATCCTTCATTGTGGGTTTTCGGATTTCGTGAACGGCTTTTTTGAAAAGAAAAGGGCATCCCGTTGGATGCCCTCTTGCGTTACGGCGTTGGTCGATTAAGGGAGCGAAACGACCGAAACATGCAACCACTCGCTTGGGGGTGGTTGCTGACTGGAAAACGAAGGAACTTTCAGCCTTGCCTTCCCATTTCGTAAAAGCCTTGGGAAGGAGAGAGGAGGGAGGAGGAAAACCCTTCTCAAGAAGGCTTTCCTCTCCCCTCTCCCGATTTTCCTCTTTCCTTTTTTCACTCCACAGGCGGATTCCAGCCGCTGTCTCCGCCCGCGCCGGTGGTGGTAATGAAGCGGACTGCGGAGACCCTGCCATCCGGGGCGACGCGGGCCATGATGCGGAAGGTCGTGGGCTTGCCGTGCCGCCGTACCTGAATATCGTCAACCCAGCCGATGGTCGAGCCGAAGCGCAGATCGCTGAATACGTATTCTGTATATCCCTTGAGGGGCCCCTCCAGCGGAATTTCAGCCTCAAGGGCGGGGTAGAGGGCAAAGCGTTCGTACGCGCGGAACATGCGGTCCTTTGCGGCAAGCTCGGCCCAGAGCGGCTGCGGCGGCTTGGCGTAGGCAATGAACGTCTGAGGCTCCTCCGTGAATACCGTATAGCCCGCTACGTCCCAGACGCTCCCGCGATCCAGAATGAGTTTCCAGTGGAAAGGCGTGAAGGCGTCGGGAACGAGATGCACGGCGCGCACATCATCCCAGAGGCCCTTTCCACGCTGCCCGGGAGTCAAATCCTCACTGAGAAGCTCTTGGGTGAAAACGTCGGGCGTGTAATGGCTGTCCTTGAGATGCGCCTCAAGCCCCACCCGTGTGGCCAGCGAGCCGAGCGGGTAGAGGATGGTCCAGAGCAGCAGGCCGATCATGACGGCGCGCCGCTTCCGCCAGAATAAGAGCCCAAGGGCCAACGGCAGGAGAAGCAACGGGTCTACGATAAACAGCGCATTCAAACGTACCCTGTAGTCGCTGAACGGCAGAAAGACCTGCGTGCCGTACGAATTCATGCAGTCCAAAAAAATGTGATGCAGAATGAGCAGGTAGGCCACGAGCCATGCCAGCGTCAGCGGCCAGCCGAATGGCGGAGAGTCGTCGGGGACTTTGGGGACCCGCCAGCGGTTCATCAGCCAGGGGATGAGGGCAAGGAGGAAAGCGAGCCCCAAACCGCCGACGAACGAATGGGTGATCCCCCGGTGGTACTCAATGTATTGCAGCGGGGTGCGGGTAAAGAAGACATCCATATCGGGAGAAGCCGCTACCAGCGCCGCCCATGCCGGAAGCCACCAGCGGCGTTTCCCCGGCAGGGCGCAGCCAATGACAGCTCCGCTCAAGGCATGTGTGATCGGTTCCATAGCGTTCCTTATCTTGCAAAAAAAGAAGGGGAAGGGCTTTTTCCGTGAAAAGCCTTCTTCCCCGGTGTCTCGCCAAATGGTGCGGCGTATCACAGTGTTTTGTGCCGAGCGCACCTGCCTCATTCAACAGGAAAATAAGCTCGGATTGCCCTTGCGCAAGCTATCACTCCCGAGAGCCAACCAGCGATCAAAAGCGACTCCAAGGGAGTGCCAGAGACGCGTTCAGGGCGGCATTGAGGGAATACGGTTTTTCTAGAAAACAAAAGCCATTGCGTGCATCAATGCTGCGAAAAGGCAACACTGCCCTGACCAAGCAGGTCGTGCATGTGGACCATGCCGAGCAGGCGGCGCTCTTCGTCAGCAATGGGCAACACCGTGATCGCTTTGCTTTCCATGAGCTCAAGAAGCGTGGCGACCGTGTCGCCTCGGGTCCCGCAGCGGGGAGAAGGCGTCATGACGGTGCTGACCGGGGCCTCGGGATTGAGCGTCCCGCGGCAAACGGCCCGCCTGACGTCGCCGTCGGTCAGGATGCCGCTGATCCTGTGTTCGCCATCGAGCAGAAGCACGGCTCCAAGCTTGCCTTGATCCAGTTGACGCAGGGCTTCCGACAAGAGGCTTGTTTCGGAAAGCTGAGGAAGGCCCTCGGTCCGCATGACTTCGCTGACGTTGAGCTTCAGGCGTTGCCCCAGACTGCCTCCGGGATGGTAGCGCAGGAAATCTTTTTCCGTAAATGATTTTAGCTGCATCAGACAAACGGCCAGCGCATCGCCGAGGGCGAGGACCGCAGTGGTCGAGGCTGTGGGGGCAAGCCCGTGCGGGCAGGCTTCACGGGGTACGCCCGAATGCAGCGTCACGTCGGCAAGGCGGCCAAGGGTGGAGTCCTCCCGTCCCGTCATGGCGATCAGGCTGGTGCCGAGCGATTTCAGCGCGGGCAGGATGGCGTTCAGCTCCGCCGTTTCACCGGAATTGGAGATGGCAATGATGACGTCGTCTTTGCGGAGGCTCCCCAGATCTCCGTGGGCTCCTTCCACGGGATGGAGAAAGAAGGCCGGTGTACCGGTCGAAGAAAAGGTGGCGGCAAGCTTGCGGCCGACCAGGCCGGATTTGCCGATGCCGGTCACGACCACACGCCCGGTGCACGCCGCCAGAAGCCCCAGCGCAAGGACGAGGGGGGCTTTTTCCGGCGTCCGGGCGTTGAGCCGGTCCCGCACGGCGGCGAGCCCGGCGATTTCAGTATTCAGAACGTCCTGCGCGAGCTTGATGAGCGCGGCGGGTCCGGTATGGGAAGGTACGGATTGGGTCATGGGAAAACGTCCTTGAAGCGGCATGGGCGTGCCGTCGTTACAAGAGAAAAAGAGAGCGAACAAGAAGCATAGAAAAAGAATGGCCCGCAGGCAAGCTGGCGAGGGGCCGTCATCTCTCATGCGGAGAACAATATTTCTCAGCCTGTTGACGATATATGTCGGTTCACGTACTCACGAAAGAGGCTGTTCCGTCCGTTTTTCCCTCCTCGCATCCTTCTTTTACGATATGGAAGCCTTTCACAATATTGCAAGGCGAAGCCCGTTCGGGTATCCACCTCTCTCTATCATTTCATTTGGGAGTCCCCTATTATGGATATTAAGGAAGTCCGCGCCAACGCCAAAGAGCGCATGAAGGGTTTTTGCCGTGTTTGTCCCGTGTGCGATGGGCGCGCCTGCGCAGGCGAAACGCCCGGTATGGGCGGCATCGGAACCGGGAGCGCGTTCAAGAACAATGTGGCCGCGCTTGCCGGCATCCGTCTGAACATGCGTCTGATTCATGAGGTCAAGAAGCCCGTCACGGAAACGGAGGTGCTCGGATTCAGGTTGCGCCTGCCCGTGCTGGCCGCTCCCATAGGGGGAACCTCCTTTAATATGGGCGGGGCCCTTTCCGAGGCGGAATACGCGCGGGCCATCGTATCCGGCTGCCGCGAAGCGGGCATTGCCGGCTGTGTCGGCGACGGCGCGCCGGATGAACTGCACGAAGCGGGGAATGCCGCCATCGCCGCCGAAGGCGGCTGGGGGATTCCGTTCATCAAGCCGTGGGAAGGCGAGGAACTGGAGCGCAAGATGTGCAGGGCCGCAGCCACCGGAACCCGTGTGCTCGGCATGGACATCGACGCAGCCGGGCTGATTGCCCTGGCCCGCATGGGGCGCCCCGTGTCTCCGAAAACGTGCGCCGAATTGGCGGCCATCGTTGATCGTTCGCATGAGCTTGGTATGAAATTCGTGCTCAAGGGCATCATGACGGTCGAAGATGCCATCGCCGCCGAGCGCGCCGGATGCGACGGCATCGTGGTTTCCAACCACGGCGGGCGGGCTCTGGATCATACGCCGGGGACCATCGAGGTCCTTCCCGCCATCGCCGCGCAGGTCAAGGGCCGCATGGCCGTTTTGATGGATGGCGGCATCCGTGACGGGCTCGACGTGCTCAAGGCGTTGGCCTTCGGCGCGGACGCCGTGCTGATTGGCCGTCCCTTCTGTCTCGCCGCCGTGGGGGGCGGTTCCGAAGGCGTGAAGCTGACGGCGGATCATCTTTACAATCAGCTTGTGCGCAGCATGGTGTTGACTGGCTGCCCGTCCGTCCGCGAAGCCGGGCGCCACCTCGTCAGTACGGCCCATCTCGCCTAATCCATACGGAGTTTTCATGAAAGTCAGTTTGCCTCAAAGGAACAAGCTCGCTCAGTCCATGTTGTGGAACCTCTTCCTGCTGACTGTCGGCGCTGTTTTCTTTTCTCTCGGCGCGCAGGCTGTGGCCGCGCATCACGGCTTCCTTACCGGGGGGATTTTCGGTGCCGGTCTGCTCGGCTGGTATACGACCGGGCTGTTTACGCCCGCGATCTGGTACCTGTTGATCAATATACCGCTGTTCTTCGTGTCGTGGTTCCAAATCGGGCGTCAGTTTTTCTTCTACAGCCTGTACGGAAGCCTTGCGACCACGATCATCAGTGAACTTATCACTTTTCAGGTCCCGATTCAGGATCACTTCTACGCGGCGATTACGGCAGGCGTCCTTTGCGGTACGGGTACCGGGCTCATGCTGCGGACGCTGGGGTCCGGCGGCGGCCTGGATCTCATCGGTGTTATCCTGAACAAGCGCTGGAACATCGGCATCGGGCGGTTTAATTTCTGCTTCAACGCGGTGATGTTCCTCGCTTCTATGGCGACCATTTCCCTTGATATGGTCATCGTGTCGTTCATTCAGGTTTTCGTGGCTTCCGCGACTATCGAATACGCGCTCCGTATGGGCAGCCAGAGGAAGATGGTCTACGTGGTCACCGATCGGGGCGAGGCGCTGTGCGAGGCGATCATCGCCGAAGGCTACGGCGGCGCGACCGTGCTCAAGGGCAAGGGCGCGTACAGCGGCGGCGACCGCGAGATCATCCTTACCGTAACCAACAATATCATGTTGCGGCGCTTGGAGAACCTTGTTTTCGCCATTGACGACAAGGCTCTCTTCATCGTGGAGAATACCTTCTACGTTTCCGGCACCCGGTATCCGCGGAAGTCGATTATTTAGGAGAACCCTTTTGGGGAAGGAAGATGCCTTTTTTCAAAAAGGGCCCTTCCTCCTCCCCAAACCGCACCTCCATCCTCCTCAACCTTTTGTAATGGCAGATGATGGTTGCTGTGACGCGGATGGCGGCTTTACCGTAGTCCCCCTGCTTTGCTCCAGAAGAGAACCATTCCGGATGCCATAAAAAAGCCCTTCAGGATGCTTCCCGAAGGGCTTTTTTCATAAACACAAAGACGTGTTCCCCACTTTCCCCGAAATCGCCATGAGGGATTCGATAAAGACGAAAGTCTTTGAAGGGAAGGGGT
>NZ_JH114236.1:0-14519 GCF_000224655.1 Bilophila sp. 4_1_30 | reverse complement strand
CCTCCCCAATATTTCTACCAGTCCAGCGTCGCCTTGAAGGCATGGGCCAGCGCTTCGACGGGGGCGGAGAACAGCGCGCTGTCGGCGGAGGCCACGGTAAGACGGGCATCGGAAGTCACTTCGCCGATGAAGGGCGCGGAGGCCCCGAAGAGCGCTTCAAACTCGGCGGCCTTATCGGGAGCCACGGACACCAGCAGACGGCTGGCGGATTCGCTGTAAAGGGCTTCCGTGAGCGTGAGCGCGCCGACGACCGGAACGCGGTTCAGGGCCAGATGCGCGCCAAGGCGTCCGCCGATGCACATTTCCGCCAGCGACACGGCAAGGCCGCCGTCGGAGAGGTCGTGGCAGGCAGAGATGAGGCGGCTGTTGATGGCCTGATGGAGCTTCCGGTAGCTGGCGAGGGCGGACTTGGCATCCACGCGGGGCACGGTGTTGCAGGCAATGCCGAGCTGGTCGGCGATTTCGCTGCCCGCCAGTTCGCGGGCCGTGTTGCCGATGATGTAGAGGCGGTCGCCCGGCTTCTTGAAGTCGGAGGTCACGGCCTTCTTCACATCGTCCATGATGCCGAGGACGGAGAAGAGGACGGTCGGCGGAATGGAGATCTTCTTGCCGCCGCCGGTGTAGTCGTTCTTCATGGAGTCCTTGCCGGAAATGCAGGGCACGCCATAGGCCACGCAAAGCTCGGAGAGGGCCTTGCAGGCGCGCACGAGCTGGGCAAGCTTGTATTCGCCGTCCGGGGTCTTTTCGGACTGCACCGGGTCACACCAGCAGAAGTTGTCCACGCCAGCCATGCGGTCGGGGTCGGCGCCTACGGCCACGGCGTTGCGGATGCCTTCATCCATCGCGTTCGCCATCATCCAGTAGGCGTCGTAATCGCTGTACTTGGGGCAAATGCCGTGGCTGATGACCAGACCGGCCTCGGATTCGAGGATGGGCCGGATGACGCCCGCGTCGGACGGGCCGTCGCGCTTCACGCCGGTGAGGGGCTTCACCACGCTGCCGCCCTTCACTTCATGGTCGTACTGGCGGATCAGGTATTCCTTGCTGCAAATGTTCAGGCGGCCGAGCATGGCCTTGAGGAGTTCCGCCTGATCCACGCCGCCGTCTTCGATGCGGGCGTCGGGATGCACGGGCGCTTCCCATACGGCGTTGAGCTGGTACTGGGGCACGCCGTCGTGCATGAACTCCATGTCGAGATGGGTCACGAGCTTGCCGTTGTAGGTCACATGGAAAACTCCGTCGTCGGTGAATTCGCCGAGCGGAGTAGCTTCCACATCCATGCGCTTGGCAAGGGCGAGGAATTCGTCGAGCGCCGCCGGGGGCACGGCGAGGGTCATGCGTTCCTGCGCTTCGGAAAGCAGGATTTCCCACGGGCGCAGGCCATCGTATTTGAGGGGCGCGCGGGCCAGATCGATGCGGCAGCCGTTGGTGTCTTCCGCCATTTCGCCAATGGAGGAGGACAGGCCGCCCGCGCCGTTGTCGGTAATGGCGTTGTACAGGCCGAGATCCCGGGCGCGCATGATGAAGTCGTACATCTTGCGCTGGGTGATCGGGTCGCCGATCTGTACGGCGGTGGCGGGAGAGCCTTCGTGCAGCTCTTCCGAAGAGAAGGTCGCGCCGTGGATGCCGTCCTTGCCGATACGCCCGCCGGTCATGACGATGATGTCGCCGACCTGCGCTTTCTTCTCATAGCCCTTGCGCGGCTTGCCGTCCGTGGAGGACTTGCTGGCGGGCACTTCGGCGGGGATCAGGCCGATGGTGCCGCAGTAGACCAGCGGCTTGCCGAGGTAGCGCTCGTCGAACACGATGGAGCCGTTGACGGTGGGGATGCCGGACTTGTTGCCGCCGTGTTCCACGCCTTCGCGCACGCCTTCAAAGACGCGGCGGGGATGGAGCAGGCGGGGCGGCAAGGCTTCGTCATGGAAGGGGGACGCGAAGCAGAACACGTCGGTGTTGCAGATGAGCTCCGCGCCGAGGCCGGTGCCCATCGGGTCGCGGTTCACGCCCACGATGCCGGTCAGCGCCCCGCCGTAGGGGTCGAGGGCCGAGGGGCTGTTGTGCGTTTCCACCTTGATGCAGGCGTCGTATTCGGGCGTGAAGGCGATGACGCCCGCGTTGTCCTTGAACACGGAACGGCAGAAATCCCTGTCGCCGAGGCTCTCGCGGATCTGCTTGGTCGTGTTCATGATGCAGGTTTTGTAGAGGCTGTTGATCGTTTCGCTGGTCCCGGCTTCCTTGTCGGTGTAGGAAATCTTGGACGCGAAAATCTTGTGCTTGCAGTGTTCCGACCACGTCTGGGCGAGCACTTCGAGCTCGGCGTCGGTGGGATCGGCGGGCAGGCCGAGTTCCTTGCGCTGCGCGGCGACCTCGGGGCTGGAGAACCAATCCCTGATCTTGGTCATTTCCTCAAGGCTGAGGGCCAACGTGTTCTTCTGGCTCACTTCCATGAGCTGCGCGTCGTTCATCGAGGAGAGCGGCACGATGTTCACTTCGTCGCAGGACGCGCCGGTCACGCGGGCGGCCTTGGGGGCGAAGCCGGGGTCGGCGTCCCACTGGGCGCGGCTCTTGATTTCGAAGCGCTGGATGAGTTCGTTGGCGAGGAGGTCGCGGGCGATGCGGGTGACCTGTTCTTCCGTCAGCGGGCCGTGGAGTCGGTACTGGATGGAGGTGTATACGGCGAGGCTGCTGCGGTCTTCGATGCCGAGCACGAGCGCGGCGGTATCGCGGGCGGTACGGCCTTCATTGTCCGTAACGCCTGGGCGGTAACCGACTTCAATGATCCACGATGTGCCTTCTTCGGGCAGGGGCAGGGGAGACAGGGATACGGCCTGCAACACCGGATCGTGCAGCACGCTTTTCGCCATGAGCGTATTCACCTGTTGCGCGTCGAGCCCCTCCAGCGTGAACACTTTGATCGTGCGCACGGACTTGACGGGGATGCCGAGGGCTTCACGGATGCTGGCTGCGGTTTTACGGCCGATCGTGTCGTCAAGATGGGGGAAAAGGCCGGCTTCAATGCGGTAGAGCATGTCTGTCTCCTGAAAAGGCTGTTTGAGTAACCGTGGAAAAAGGTTGCGTGGAAAAATCAGGCGTCGCGGTTGCGGACGTAGCCGATAAAGCTTGTGAGGATTTCCCCGTACGGCGAGGCCGGAAGCCCGGCGGTGAGGGCGTCGAGGTTTTCCTGTGCCTTACGCAGATAGGTATCGGCGATGCCGCGCGTCTTGTCGTCAAAGCCCTGAGCGCGGACGGTATCAATGACGTGCCGGACGTCTTCGTCGGTAAAGGACTGTTCCGCGAAACGGGCGAAGAAGGCGTCACGCTTGGCCGGAGCCAGTGAGTTGGCGTAGAAGAAGATGGGCGGCGTCAGTTTGCCTTCGCGGACATCCCCGCCTTCGGGTTTCCCGGTCAGGCTGGAGGGAGCGAAATCGAGCGCGTCGTCGACGATCTGGAAGGCCATGCCCAAATTGAACCCGTAGTCGGTCGCTCCGGCAACCTGTTCCGGCGTACCGTTGGCCCTGACCGCGCCGATGTTGCAGGATGTCCGGATCATCCACGCCGTCTTGCCCGCAATGATTTTGTTGTAAATCAAGAGATCGGGAGCGTTCTTCCCCTGGTTGGCGATTTCCAGGATTTCGCCGTTGGCGGTCTGGGCAATGGCATCGGACGTGGCGGCGGTGAGCCTCGGATCGCCGAATCCGGCCACGATCTGATTCCCCTTTGCGAGCAGCGCGTCCCCGGCAAGGATGGTTTCGGTGACGCCGAAGACCTTGTGCGTGGCCGTGCTGCCCCGGCGCATCTCCGCGTTGTCCATGACGTCGTCATGGAGCAGGGTCGCCACATGGAACATCTCCATTGCCGCGGCAAGGGAATAGATATCGTTATCGGCATAGCCGAGCAGACGGGCCACGAGTACGGTCAACAAGGGCCGCAGCCGCTTCCCTCCGTTCCCCATGGCGTATTGGGCGATGGGCATGATGGAGACGGGGAGTTCGGCGGCCGCCTCGGCCAGCGCCGCGTTGATGCTGGGTTGTTCCTGTTCGATAAAGGTACGGAGTGTGATCATGGGCAGATGAGGATAAAGTTAGTGGCTGAGGATGCGGTCCCGTCACGAATCCGTTCTACATAGCTGTTAGCCGGTTGATGTGCAAGTAGCTTTACAGCTTCCACGGCTTTTCCTACAAGGGAACTTCGTTTCGTCCACCTCTTGCAGCGAGGAGCGCATGGAGTTCAACAGCAAGCTTTTTTTCAGTGCACTCGGGCTGGCCTTCATCCTGGAAGCCCTTCCTTATACACTCTTTCCCGAACGAATGCGGCAGGTTCTGCAAACCCTTGGTGAGGAGGGCGCTTCCGGTCTGCGCCGGATGGGGCTCTTTTCCCTTGCGGCGGGGCTCATCGTACTCTGGCTCACGCTTGGGTAGTCCTTTGGGGGCGATCCTCCGCGTTGTTCCGGCAAGCCGGAGGCGCCTTATGGAACCGGAGTACGTTTTCTTTGCCTGTTCCCTTGGAACGGAAAAGCCCCTGAAGCGGGATTGCATTCAGGGGCTTTCGTTACGCTGAGGCCGTTCTTACATGAAGAACAGATAGGTGATGAGGGCGAAGCAGGGGAACAGGATACCCACGGACCACAGCATGTAACCGAAGAAGCTGGGCATCTTCACACCCTGATCTTCGGCGATGGAGCGGACCATGAAGTTCGGGGCATTCCCGATGTAGGTCACGGCACCCATGAACACGGCACCGGCGGAGATGGCGGACAGGGTTTCGGTCCAGTCGGTCATCAGATGCACGGCATCGCCGCCGGCGGTGTTGAAGAACACCAGATAGGTCGGGGCGTTGTCGAGGAACGAAGAGAGGATGCCGGTCAGCCAGAAGAACATGGCGTTCACGGGCTGGCCTTCGTGGAAGACCATGTTGATGACCCCGGCGAGGGCGCCGTCGGTACCGGCGCGCAGAATGGCGATAGCCGGAATCATGCTGATGAAGATGCCGATGAACAGCTTGGCGACTTCAAGGATAGGTTCCCACGTGAAGTTGTTCAGCTTGCGGCATTCCTTCGTGGTCAGAGCCAGGGAAGCGCCGGCGAGGGCGAGCAGGATAACGTCGCGGGCGGCGTTTTGAAGCTCAATGTGCGTGCCGTAGATTTCGAAGCCGGATTCGGGCTTCCAAATGCCGGACATGAGTACCGAGATGACGACGCCGATCAGAAGCAAGAGGTTGACCTTGCCGTCGAGGCCGAGCTTTTCATTGGACTGGGTGGCAGGTTTCGGCTTGCCTTCCTTGTTGAACAGGAACATATCCAGAAGGAAGAAGATGCCGAGCAGGATGACGGAAAGCAGCACGGTTTTGCAGAACAGATGCACGGTCGTCCAGAAGAAGGACACGCCCTTGAGGAAGCCGAGGAACAGCGGCGGGTCGCCGAGGGGGGTCAGGGAGCCGCCGATGTTGGCGACAAGGAAAATGAAGAAGATGACGATGTGCATACGGTACTTGCGGTGCTCATTGGCCCGGAGCAGGGGCCGGATGAGCAGCATGGCCGCGCCGGTGGTTCCCATCCAGCTGGCGAGGATGGTCCCGAGGGCGAGCAGCCCGGCGTTCACCACAGGCGTGCCCACGAGCTGACCTTTGAGGCGGACGCCACCCGCGATTGTGAACAGTGCGAACAACAGAATGATGAACGGGACGTATTCCATGAAGAGGACATGGACGAACTGATAGACAGCCAGCTGGAGTCCGAAGACCATGGCGCAGGGCACGAGGAAGGCGAGGCCCCAGAAGAGGGCCACCTTGCCGAAATGGTGATGCCAGAAATGCGGCACGGCAAGGGGGCCGATGGCGATGGACAGCAACATGCAAACAAAGGGAACAACCCACAGGATGGACAATTCCGCTCCGTTGAGGTCGTGACCGCCGGAAGCCTGGGCAGACAGGGGTACCAGCGCCGTCAGCGCCAGCGCCATAAACATGGCAAACAGTCGTTTCATCTCGGGTCAGCTCCTTGGGAAAACTTTTTTTATCAGACGTTCCTTTAGTATGAAAATGCAAGAAGATCAAGATGCACACCTACAAAGAGCTTCTTGTCTTCATAGGAAAGGATTCGTTTTCAATGCGCTTCGGAGGCCTTGTTTTCTTTTTCCCGTAAGTCCGCGAAGGTGACGGGAAGGTCTCCTTTTTCCTGTGTGGCATAGGCATTTTGGAAAATTTTCGCAGCTTCGCGGATCTCTTCGGCACCGCCGAAGCCATAACTTGCCGTTGGTTTTGGCGCGTCCGTGGTGTAGAGGTCAAGGCGATGCATCTGCCAGTCGCTGTGCCCGTGAAGGCGCTTGATGTCGACAATCATCCCGGCGGTACCATTGATGATCCATGAGCCTTGCCGTTCATCGATCAGCAGATAACCAGCCCCGGTGTTCCACCATGTGGGGTGCATACCGAGCTTGCGGACAAGACGGCGCGTTTTCCAGTAGGGGAGGGTACGGCTGACGAGGTTAAGGCCACGGAAGAAAAAAAAGATGGCGAGAACGGGTGTAATGCCGATGGCCACGAGGCCGGGCAATGGCGACCAGAGGTAGAGATGCCATGCCCCCACGGCGAAAATGACCGCCAGGCTCCATCGGAAGAGCCCGCGAAGCAAGGGGAGTGGGCCAAGGATAGTGTGAATCGCGACTGACGGCATGGCGGCTCCGGAAAATTCCGCGGGACGTTTCGGCTGGGGAAGGCAACGAATGTGTATAGCCCTGTACCTAGCGCAACTGGTGACGTGCGGCAACCGTTTTTCGTGCTTTCTTTACGGAAGGAAATCACTGTTTACAGATGCGGTACCGGTGCGCTAGCATAACCGCCTGTTCTCCTCTAACCGTTCGGGTATCGTATGTCTTGTGCATTTTCTTCTGGTCCCTCTTTTCAAAGATCTCAGCTGGTGTGCTCCAAGCGTTCTCTTGCATTGCTGGCTGCGGATTGTCTGGCACTTTTCGGGACCATGTTTTTGATAGGCGTTATTCGGGTTCTTTTGGGTGGGGAAATCTCGCTTTCACAGCATGTTCCGTTGGCATTGTTTCTGTTGGTGGTTCCCGTAGTTAACGCTTTTGAAGGATTGTATAGCGGGGTTCCTCCGGCATTGCCGGAAGAAATGCGTCTGCTTGGGATATCGACGTCCATCGCCTACTTCAGTATTGCTATTTTTCTTTTTCTCGGCCGTGGCGATCTCCCTTCGCGTACCGTTTATGTCTGGTCTTGGTTTTTGAGCCTCGGGACGGTTCCTTTGGTCCGTTGCGCATTGCGTTCCCGTTTCTCCCGGGAGGCATGGTGGAGAGTGCCCACAGTGGTGTTTGGCGCGGGAGAGCTTGTTCCTCGCGTAACGGCGTATCTTAATAAGCATACTGAGGCGGGGTTGCTTTTAAAAGCCCATTTTGTCAGCCAGAAATGCACGGAAGCAGAAAAGGAACAGAAGAATACGCCTCAGGATACCTGTAGCGGGCTTGAACCGTTGTATAGCCGCTCAGACCTGGATACTTTTGTCCGCCTTTACCCGAGAACGTGCGCTATCGTCGTCATGGAAAAAGATGCTCCGCTTGCATGTCGGCAAGAACTGATTGATTTAGCAAGCCTGCTGTTCAGTTCGGTTATTATCATCCCCGAAGATTTTTCGGAAGGGGAAATTCCTTTCTGGGTACGCCCCGTGGAGATCGGGGACGTCCTTTGCTTCAAGGTGCGGCAGAACCTGCTTGATCCCAAGCGGTTGGCCCTGAAGCGTGCTATGGATTTGTTCCTCTCGGTCGTGGGTGGCATCGCCATTTTTCCTATTCTTGTGCTTATCGCCCTTGCCATCAAACTGGAATCGCGCGGTCCGGTTTTTTTTAGGCAGAATCGCATAGGGAGAGGAGGGCAGACCATCCATATTCTAAAGTTCCGCACAATGGTGCGTAATGCAGAGGAAGTTCTCCAAACGTATTTGCAGGAAAACCCTGATCTGCGTGAAGAGTGGGAAGCAGATCAGAAGCTGCGCAATGATCCCCGCATTACAAAGGTCGGGGCTTGGTTGCGCAAGACAAGCCTGGATGAATTGCCTCAGCTCTGGAATGTTGTATGGGGGGAAATGAGCCTGGTAGGGCCGCGTCCCATCGTAGACGATGAGATCGTGAAATACGGTTCGGCTTTCATTTCCTATACCCGTGTGCGGCCCGGTATGACCGGGCTCTGGCAGGTTTCCGGGCGAAACGATCTTTCATACAAACAGCGCGTTCACCTTGATCGTTTTTATATCTGCAACTGGTCAACATGGCTCGATATTTTGATCCTGGCGAAGACGTTTTCCGTTGTCCTCGGGCGCAAAGGGGCTTATTGATATTCCCAAAATACACGCAAATTTTCATCTGGTTAGGTAAAAAAGGTCCGGAACGTTTTCCGGGCCTTTTTTGTTTTGAGGAAAGAGACGATCGGGGTAGAGGATTCAGAAAACGCTGTGAGGAAGGTGGGGGGCTTTCCCATACATTACAGAGAGCGTTCCTGAGCACTTGAATGGGCGAGGAAAGCTATGACGGGGGCAGGTATCGTGGCTCTGCTTTTTCGCGAAATCGAGGAGGAAGGGCGGAAGACTTTGCGGCCTTGCCCGGATAAAAAACGAGGCCATGAATTGCTCATGGCCTCGAAAGCATACTTTGGATGGTGCTTAGTTGGCGGGCTTGTCGGCAGCGGGAGCCTCAGCGGGCTTTTCAGCAGGAGTTGCGGGAACCGTGGCAGCGGGAGCGGCAGGTTTTGGGGTGTCCTCCAGACGGACGTCAAGAATGGTGGATTCCTGCGCTTTGTGGGAGCTGGACACGTAGTTGTAGCTCAAGGACGTGACGATGAACAGTACCGCCATGAAAGCGGTCATCTTGGCCAACAGACCGCCCGCACCGGAGCTGCCGAATACGGAGGCGTTGCCGCCGCCGAAAATGACGCCCATTCCTTCCTTGCCCGCTTGAAGCAGGACAAGGATAACGAGGGTGACACATACGATGACATGCAAGGAAAGAATCAGGGTCTGCACGGTGGGAACTCCTCAGCAGGCTGGACAATGCCTGCGCTGAACCGGCTGTGCCAGTAAATGTATGGGCCGATGCGTTGGCCGAAGATACGCCGACTTCCTGTCGGATGGGAACACGGTGTTCCGCTCAAGAACAGGATTGGTATTGGCGTTCCGAGGATCGGAAGGCGGAATCCTGCGCGCCTGCCGTTCTTCTAGGCCAGATCGGCACGGACGATGTCGGCAAAACTTTGCGCCTGTAAAGAAGCGCCACCTACCAGAAGACCGTCAACGTTGTCAAGAGACAGAATGGCCTTGGCGTTGTCCGGCTTCACGCTTCCGCCATATAAAATCTGGATGCCGATGCCGTTGGAACCCAGCAGGCTGCTCAACAGTTCGCGTACCAGCGTGTGCACCATGCGGATGTCTTCGTCGGAAGCGGTCTGGCCCGTACCGATGGCCCACACGGGTTCGTAAGCCACGGCGAGACGGGAATAGTCCGCGTTGGGGCCGAGCCCGGCAAGCCCCCTTTCAAGCTGGAGCCAGAGGATGCTGTTGAGTTTCCCTGCCTTGCGTTCGGCGAGGGTTTCACCGATACAAAGGATGACGGAAAAGCCTTGGTCCAGCGCGAACGCCGTCTTCTTGCCTACGAAGTCCGGGCTCTCCCCAAGCACATGGCGGCGTTCGGAATGGCCCGTGAGCACCCACGTGCAGCCGGCTTCGCGGAGCATGGCCGGGGAAATCTCGCCGGTGAAAGCCCCGGATTCGGCGGGGTACATATTTTGCGCGCCGACGAAGATGCCGGGGGCCCCGTCGAGGCCTTCCCTCGTGGCTTCCAGAGCGGTGAACGGCGCGAACACGACGACATCCCTATCGTCCGGCGCGCCGCCAAGGATAGAGGCGAGTTCGTGCGCGGTGGCTTTGGCTTCCGTGCGGGTTTTGTTCATCTTCCAGTTGGCGGCGATAATGGTGCGCATAGAATACTCCCACGAGCGTAATTTATGGATTCGTCCGAGTCTGTCCCATATCCAAAGTATAAATGAGCGCGTCTTCTCCGGTATCTTGATAATACCCGCGCCGCTTGCCCGCCTGCCGAAACCCGAAAGATTCATACAGATGGATGGCGGGCGCGTTGCTGATCCGCACTTCAAGCACTCCTCGTAGTATGCCTGTTTCTTTGGCATCCTGCAAGGCTGTAGCCATGAGCAGGCGGCCGTATCCGTGGCGGCGCCTGTCTTCCCGTACCGCAATATTGAGGATTTCAACTTCGTCCGGCGTGTGGTATACCGCGATGTACCCTGCAAGCTCCCTTGGAGAGAGCGGCGAGGCCGTTTCCCGGATGCCGAATGCATGAAAGGTTTTTCCCGCGAAAGCCTCGGCAAAGGCCTGTTCCGTCCACGGAAGAGCGAAACAGCGGCTCTCCAAAGAGGAGAGGGCGGGGGCATCTTCAATCGTCAGCCGGACGCAATGGCCAGCCCGTTTAGGAGAATCATGCATCATACGATCGTTCCCGAACCATGTGAAAATGAAGAACCGTTGATCGAATATGCGGACGAACGTGATCGCCCCCTGCTGATTGCCCCTTCCTCAGACGCTTTCCCTTTGCGTAAAAAGGCGGTCGGTGCCGTCCTGTGCGACAGGCGGGGCAGGGCGTTCGTACGGAGGCGGATGTCTGAAGAGGGCATGGAAACGTGGGACCTTTCCGCTGAAACATTCGTTCGTTCCGGCGAAGCGAGGGAAGAGGCCGTCGAGCGCGCCGTACGCGAGACGTTGGGCCTGTCCAATGTACCCTCGGGGGTGGCGGTTTCCGCAGCCTTCAAGCCTTCCGGGGAAAATGTCTCACTCACACTGTTCATTGCCGAACTTCCGGGAGCCTTGCCTCCGGTCTCATTGCCGGAGGGGCATTTTCTGGACCGTGAAGAGCTTGAGGGAATGACGGAAACGTTTCCCGATTTGTTCAGCCCGGCATTGCTCTGGGCAATCCAGACAGGCTGCCTTTGGAAGCACCGGGGACCCCGCGTCAGCACTCGATCAATAAATCCCTGTACTTTTCGGGATCGTCCAGTGTGATGCCCGCGCCGCGCAGTACCGTGGTCAGCGGATCGGAATCCACATGCACGGGAATGCGTGTAGCCCTGGTGATGCGGTCGGCAAAGCCTCTCAGCAAGGCTCCTCCCCCTGTCAGCAACATGCCTTGGCGCATGATGTCGGCCCCCAATTCGGGCGGAGTGACTTCCAGTATCCCCATGATCGCGCTGACAAGCTTTTCGGTGATGGGTTGGAAGGCCTCACGAATATCCGAATCGGAAAGGGCAATAGTCCGGGGGCTCGCGGTTGCGAGATCCTTGCCCGAGACTTCGAATGCCAGCGGTACGGGAAGGGGCGCGACGGAGCCGAGGGCGATTTTGATACGTTCAGCCATGTTTTCGCCCACGACAATCTGGTATTTTTCCTGGACAAAACGCTGAACTGCCGCGGTCAGGGCGTCACCCGCAAGCTTGAGCGAAGTGGAGCAGGCCATACTCCCGAGCGTGATGACCGCGATGTCGGTCGTCCCGCCGCCTATGTCCACAACCATGCTGCCCACGGGTTCGAGCACGGGCAAACCCGCTCCTACTGCCGCGGCGACGGGCTCTTCAATGAGCTTCACGTTGCGGGCTCCGGCCTTTGTAGCCGCTTCGGCCACGGCACGGCGCTCCACATCCGTGATGTTTGTCGGCACACAGATGACCACATCCGGTTTTATCGGCCAGCTGCCGATGACTTTTTTCAGAAATGTGGCGATGAGCGCCTGCGCCGCGTCAAAATCAGCGATGACTCCGTCTCGGAGAGGACGAATGGTGGAAATGCGCTGCGGGGTCTTCCCGATATAGTCTTTGGCTTCCTTGCCCACGGCAATGACGCGCTCGTTGATGGTGTCCACTGCGACAACGGAAGGCTCATTGATGACGATGCCTTGGGACTGGACAAAGACCAGCGTGTTTGCAGTTCCCAGATCGACCGCTATGTGCTTGCGGAGCATGGGATCAGTCTTCCTCGCTCATGGGTGCCGATGGCGCCGTGTCCGGATCATAGGCCATCGCGCCGTCGCGGTGTACTTTTGCACGCGGCAACAGGCTTTTGAGGCGGTGGCGAAGATACAGCATCTCAAGGTACTGCGCCAGATAGGTTACGGCGATCTTGGTAAACGTCCGCAAATTTTGGGAAAGGGAACGGGGGTTCAGCCCGGCGAAACACAGAACGCCGCAAGTGACCTTATTGAGATGCACGGGGAGGCACATGACGGATTGGAAGTTGGGCACTCCCGGCAGCTTGCCGAAGAGCGGCGTACTGGGAGAACCATCGGCCCCCTCTGCATGTACGGGCACTTCGTTGCGGAAAACCCAACTGACGAGGCCGCCGCTCGTAAGAGGCAGTTCGGGCATACCGTCTTCCGTAATGAGCAGAGGCGTGTTTTCGCCTTCCACAGTATACGTGGAGCCGCCTTCCTGCGCGGTAGCGAACGCGACGTATTCAAACTCCGTGCTCTCGGCCATCAGGCGGAGGAAGGCCCCGAGGTAATCACGCCAATGCGGGTTCTGCGCACTGAGCTCGGAAAGCTGCTCCAGCCGGGTGAAATAGCGGCGCAGGTCTTCGGCGTCGCAAGCCAGCCCGGCGGAATGGACTTGCCGGGCGAGGTGCCGGGCGAAACGGTGGAGGAGAAGCTGATCTTCCTCGGTGTAGGCCCGTGGGCGCACGCTGTCCACGCACAGGGCTCCTCCCTCGGGGATGTGGCAGCCCATGAATGCGGAAATGGCGCCTTCGTCGTTTTCATCATAATAGCCGAGGAAGGTGTGCCGCATATCGAGGTTGTTCACGATGACGGGCTGCTTATGCCGTAAAATCCACCCGACAAGCCCCTTCCCCGGCGCAATGGTGACTTCCTGCACGCTGGGCTCATTGTCCGTGGAGGAAAGCGCGACCGTATAGTTGCCGGATTGATCCGGCAGGAAGAGGACGGCGCTGTGCGCGTCGAAGGTGGTTCTTACGAGAGCCAGGAGCGTGTTGTCATTATCGTGAAGCGTTGCCATGAAAATCTCTTTCAGGGATAGAGTGTCGATATGAAAGCGCTAAAGGAGTCGCTTCCGTTTCGTTCGGAAGCCAAGTCCTCATACAAACACGTCCTTCAACATATCAGGGGGAGGATGCCCATGCAACCGTCTTTTACAGTAGAATGTATCGTCCCCGTTTTTAGAAAAACATTATAGTCTATCTATGGGTAAAAATAAACTCTTTTAGAAGATCGCGAACGAGTATGGCTCAATGGGGTTTGTCGTTGTCCATAAAAATGTGGGCAATCTGCCGATCACGTGACGGAGTGCAATACATTTGAAAGGGATAAAAGAGGGGCGGTATAAGGAGCAAGAGCCGGTGAGAGTGGGGCTCTTGAGTTTAACCGTACCTTTCCTCGAAGAAGGCTGTTCCACGATCCTCACCCAGCGAGTAATGACTTGATACGTTGCACCCGCCAGCCCTTGTTTCTCTGCCTATACCTTTTTCCCTTCTTGGGTGAGAATACATATTATCCTAAACCTAACTTTCAACGGACAAGCCCCAAGGAACCGGCGTAGAAAAAACATGAGGTTTCAATCCGTAGTGTTCTCGGAAGCATTTCAATTGACGGAAAACATTTTTTAAGCTTATAAAGAAATATTCCGAATACGGTTAACAGATGGGAGAACGCCTTTTGAAAACAGCAGTCTTATCCGCAACACTTGGTATTGCTCTGATCGCTTTTTCCGGTATGAGCTTCGCTTCCGACGACTTTGCCGGTGGGTGCAAACGTAAGGAACAGGCCATTGGGACAAAGATGGAATACGCCAGAAAACACGGGAATCAGGAGCAGCTCCGTGGACTGGAAGAAGCTCTCAGCCAGGTCCGCCGATGGTGTTCGGACGGTACGCTGCGCTCCAAGGCAGAACTCAATATCTTGGAAAATCAAGATAAAGTAAAGGAGCGGCAAGCGGATCTCGACAAGGCTGTCACGGAAGGCAAGGGAGAAAAGAAAATCGCCAAGCTTCAGCGCAAGTTGGATGAAGCCAAAGAGGAGCTGGCGCAGGCCGTTGCGGAGCGTGACGCATTGGCTCAGTAATACTCCCCCATAGAAGCTGGGATGACCAATTGTTGAAGAATCTACGGCCTCATTTCTAAATATAAAGAGCGCGGTTTCTGCACGGGCAGAAAACCACGCGAGAGAGCCGCACAGTATGCCCCGTAGATAGCTTCTATGGGGTAATTGCCTTTCAGGGAGTGAAGCCCTCGTGCCATTCCAAGTGCCTTAGAAGCGTTTTAGAAAAGATTTGGATTCTAACCGGAGCGAAAACACGGGAGAAACGGTATTCGTGGGGCAAAAAAATCAGAAAAAAAATAAAAAGACGTTGACAGAGGCGGCGTGGAGGTGCATAACCCGTTCTCGCCGCTGCGGGACGGAATGTCTTGCTGAGCCGGGCAGGGCCGAGAGGCCGGGCACGGCGGGGCGAAA
>NZ_JH114235.1:194904-200200 GCF_000224655.1 Bilophila sp. 4_1_30 | reverse complement strand
CCACGGGGCTCGCCCGCTACAACGCCAAGGTCAACGAGATCATGACCCGCCTCGATGCCGGGGCGCTCTCGCCCGAGCGGCTGGCCCACGAAATGGAAGACGCCGTGCGCATCCTGCGGGCCCCGGAGACTCGCCGGGCCTGCGGCACGCTCCTGACCATGATGGCAATCGCGGAGCACCCTACCATCGGCGCAAAGGAAATCGGCGGCTACTATCAGCATTTCTGCGGCGAACGCATCCCGCGCGGCATGGCGGACCTGTTGCGCCGGAGCGTGGGGCAAAACGGCTTCGTGCTCGTGCCGTCCGAGATGAAAAGGCTCGCGGCCCAGATCGAAAACACGCCCCTGCTCACGCGCGATGGGATCCTCGTTTCCGAGTTTCAGGAGGCCGCCGGGATGCTGCGCTCGACCGGGGCCAACCCGCAGGCGCGGGGCGAATACATCCAGGCCGCGCTGGATCACCATGTGGACATGAATACCATCCTCGAAGCCTCCCTGCGCGGCATCATGGCCGACCAGCTTGAACTCCGGGCGGGCGACGCCATCCTGACCGACACCCGCAAGCTCGGGCAGGGCGCGGCCAATACCGTGCATCTGTGCACGTACCGGGGCAGAGACGGCGAAGACATGAAGCTTGTGTTCAAGCCCGAGGTGGGCGCGCGGCGCGGCCTCGACCATCTGTGCGCGTCCGGCCTCGGCTACCGCAACGGGGCGCGCGTCATGCAGCTCAACGTGGCGGCCTCCCGCGTGGCGGACGCCATCGGCTGCGGCGGAACCATCGCCCGCTCAAGCATCGGCAGCCATGACGGGCAGCTCGGCCTGTTCATGGAGGCCGCCCCCGGCAAGACCTTCTTCGATATCGCCAGAGGCAAGCCCGTCTGCCGGATGCCTGACGGCAAGGAACTCAATTTCCCCGAAACGTGCCGCGTCCTGCGCTCCAACGGGAAACTCGACGCCATGCGCGCCAACCTGATGCGCGAACTGTCCAAAATGGAATGGGCCGATGTCCTTTCCGGGCAGGTGGACCGCCACGGCGACAACTACCTCATCGACATCAATCCGCAAACCGGAGCCGTAAAGATCACGGGCATCGACAACGACGCCAGCTTCGGGACCCGCAAGGCGGGCATGACCGTCGTTGACCTGAGCCGCCCCACCCCGCGCCAGCAGGATTTCCTGAGCAAGCTGCGCAGAGAGGGGTACACGATACCGCCGGACGGGCGCATCGACCTTTCGAAGCTCCCCGACAGGCTGCTGAGCGAGACGCGGCAGCAGTTCGGTTTCAACCAGCTGTTCCGGCCCGTGTTCATCGACCGCGATACCTTCGACAAGCTCACAGCCATCCGGGAAGACGACTACCGGGCCATGCTCGCCCCCTGCATGGACAACGAAGCCGTGGATGCCGCGGTATCCCGGCTCAAGGACGCTCAGCGCCACGCCGCCCGGCTCGAAAGGGAGCACCGCGTCGTGGAGGACTGGGCCGCCCCGGGCATCAAGGAAACGTATGCCCGGCATAAGGTCGGCGCAAAGGGTTCATTCGGGGAGCGCATCCAGAACGGTTTCTTCACCCGGGACTTTCTGACGAAGTTCAGCGCCATCCTCTGATCCGAGGGTGCCGCGAAACGCCTCCGGACGCCGCATTTCCTTGGGGATGCGGCGTCTTTTTTTACGGTGCCGCATCCTCCAGGCATGAAAGGGAACGGGAGATATCCCAGATACCGGAGGGAGCCCGATCCGCTTCCTCCGGCATTTGAAGGAAATGGCAAGCCCGGCTGTACAGGGAATCATACCGTACCCTCCCTTATTGAGAGTCCATTTTGCATGTCCATTATATAAGTATAAAATGAGCGTCCGATCAAGAAGGACAATGTGAGCGTCCATTTTGAAAGCCTGTTTCCAAGCAGGTGAGAACGGATATTCTGAGTGTCCATTTTATGCGTCCATAGAGACGGGAAACTGTGAATGTCCACAGGTGCTTTACAAGTACCTATCTTATTGCAAAAACGG
Organism: Bilophila sp. 4_1_30; assembly: GCF_000224655.1. Taxonomy (NCBI): domain Bacteria; kingdom Pseudomonadati; phylum Thermodesulfobacteriota; class Desulfovibrionia; order Desulfovibrionales; family Desulfovibrionaceae; genus Bilophila; species Bilophila sp. 4_1_30. The sequence continues at coordinate 198,194 of NZ_JH114235.1, read as the reverse complement.
AAGAATAAAATTGACATAATAAAAAGATTATGCGCTACTATATTTCTGCGGATAATGCGCGCTCCCACTAGCGCACTTCTCCAATGCACAAAAAGGCCGCAGCGATTCGCTGCGGCCAAGGCTTGCCGGAAAATCTCCGCACAAACGCTTTAAGGAAATCCCTCGGCTTTTGCCCTCTGAAAGGTATCCATTCCAAAGGCGATCCCCGTGCCGTGAAAGCACAGGGCTTCGCAATACGCGCAGCCTTGGAAAGAGAAGGAAGGAAGGCCGCACTGACTGTTTTTGGGAAAGGGAAACCTTCTTCAGAAAAAGCCCCCTTCCCCAGCGTTACCCCTCCCCTTTCAAGGCCCGTCCATGAAAATCAACCAGTCTGCCCGGCCTCCGGTTCTGCCAGCAATTCCAACAACTGGCCGAGCGTCTTCTTGCCGAACGCCACTTTCGCCTTGTTGATGATGAGGCAAGGCACGCTCATGATCTTGTACCGTTCCCGCAGTTCCGGGAAGTGGTTCACGTCGTAGACCTTGGCGGTCACCAGCGGATTGGAGGCGGCGATCTTCTGCGCGGCTATGACCAGTTCCGGGCACATGGTGCAGGACAGGGCAACCACGATTTGCAGATCCAGCGGCCTGTCGATGGCGGCGATGGCCTCGGCAAGGGCGGGATCGATGCTCTGCCCGGGGCCCGCCGCGTTGTACAGGCCCACGACGAACGAATTGAACTCATGCCCGCCGGGGACGCCGTGGAAGGCAATGCCGGTATCGGTCCCGTCCGCCCGCAAAACCCGCACGCAGGGGCGTTCCGGCCCGTCAGACGGCGGCGTCCACTCCACGGTCAGCTTATCCGTCAAAGCCGCGAGCTCCATGAGCATCCGGCGCAGATCTTCCGAAACCGGGCGGCTGTCCGGTTCCGCCTTCAGGATGAGCGGGCGTTCCATGCGGGCGAAGACTCCCGCAAGCTGTTCCCGCTGCTCCGCCGTGAGGAACCCGCCTTCTGTCTCGCGGGCATTTCCGGAAGGGGCTGAGGCTTTCGAGGCTCCGGAAGACGCCGGGGGGGTTGCCGGGCGCTGCGGGCGCAAACCCGTCTTGCGCTGCATGTCCGCCGCATAGCGCTCGATGGAGGTAGCGGCAACGGCCCCGTCGGAAACGGCGGTGACCACCTGACGCAGCCGCTTGTCGCACACGTCCCCGGCGGCGTAGACGCCTTCCGTCCTCGTCCGTTGTTCCCTATCGGTAACGATGTTCCCCTGCCCGGTCAGCTCCGCAAGGCCTTCGGCCAGCCGCGACGCGGGCTCGTACCCCGCGAAGACGAATACCCCGAAGGTCTCGCCCTCGGGCGGCGCATACGTCTCCAGCCGCCCGGTCACGGTGTCGCGGAACACGGCGCGGCGCAGGGCCGTGTCGCCTTCCACCGCTTCCAGAACGGTATTGAAGCGCACCCGGACGGATTCGTGGGCGAGCACCTGCTCGGCGATGCTTTCGGCGCAGGACAGCGTGCTCCGGCGCACGAGCATGGTCACGGAACGGGCGTACCGGGTGAGGAACATGGCTTCCTCGGCGGCGGCGAATCCGCCGCCCACCACAAAGACATCCCTGTCCGTGAAGAACCCGCCGTCGCACGTGGCGCAGTAGGCCACGCCCCGGCCCCGGAACGTTTCCTCGCCCTCAAAACCCACCTTGCGGGGATGGGCCCCGGTGGCGAGCAGTACGGCGAAGCACCGGAAAGCCCCCCGGCTCGTGCGCACGATGCGGAAATCCCCGTCCACGTCGATCCCTTGCGCTTCGGCCAGCAGGAACTCCGCGCCGAAATGCAGGGCCTGACGGCGCATGGTTTCGGTGAGCGAATGGCCTTCGGTCTTTTCCACGCCGGGATAATTCACCACTTCGGCGGTGATCGTTATCTGCCCACCGAAGGTGTCCTTTTCCACGACAAGCACCCTGTACCGGGCGCGGGCAAGGTAGAGGGCGGCGGCCAGCCCGGCCGGGCCGCCCCCCACCACCACCGCGTCGTACAGGTCGGCGGCCCGACCGGCATCCATTACAGCAGGCCCACGAGGTCGAGGCTGGGCTTCAGGGTTTCCGCGCCGGGACGCCACTTGGCAGGGCACACCTGATCGTCGTGCGAGGCTACGAACTGGGAAGCCTGCACCCGGCGGAACAGTTCGTCCGCGTTGCGGCCCACGTTCCCGGCGATGACTTCATAAGCCACGATGCGCCCTTCGGGGTTGACGATGAAACTGCCCCGCTCGGCCATGCCTTCCGATTCGATCATCACGTCGAAATCCCGGGCCAGCGCTCCGGTGGGATCGGCGAGCATGGGATACTTGATTTTCTGTATGGTCTTCGAGGCATCGTGCCACGCCTTGTGGACGAAATGGCTGTCGCACGAAACCGAATAGATCTCGCATCCGATGGATTTGAAATCTTCATATTTTTCAGCGAGATCCTCAAGCTCCGTGGGGCACACGAACGTAAAGTCCGCCGGATAGAAGAAAAACACGGACCACTTCCCGAGGATATCGGCCTTGGTCACGGTCTTGAAGGCGTTGTCCTGAAAAGCCTGAACGCTGAATTCGCTTACTTCCTTATTGATCAGGGACATAACTATCTCCTTTGGTTTTCGTTGGTGTGTCCGCACGGCCATGCCGCCGCGCTTCGTTAATTGAATACGAAATTCATTACCATTTAGGACTCCCTTGTCAAGGCCGCGGGAACGTGATTTTCCTGAGCGCGCCCGCCCGGCACGTATCCCCCGCATAGCCCTTCACGCCCACGTACCGCTTTTACCCGCAAGGATACATTACTTTTTCCGTTCCATCCCCACCCGTGCCGCACTCTCATCACGGCATGAGGCATTGCCGTGAGCTTCGCCCATCCGCGCGGCGGCATTCCTCACGGCATTACTGGTATCTCTTCCTCAACCTCGCCCCACACGTACTGCGGCATTCCTGAAAGGGCTCTGTGTTCCCCGCGCCATGCCCCGGCCCGGTGACCAACGCGGCCCTCCCCGCCCGGCGGATCGCCCCGCATCCCATGCGCCGAAGCGCCTTCCGGCCCTCGACAGGTTCGCAGGAAATCTGGTATCCGGTAAGGGACCGTTTCCGCAAAACCGGGAGGACGCCATGCCCGATCTTGCCTCAGTCCTTGAACAGGCCCGCGTGCCCGAGCATTCCGCGCCGTTCATGCAGGCCATGTCGCAAGGGACGGCCTTTCTGGAGGGGGAATACCTCTTTCTGACGGCTGACGATTGGCTCATGGCCATCGGGTATCCGCTGTCCGGCGAGTATGCCCACG
>NZ_JH114235.1:149045-194426 GCF_000224655.1 Bilophila sp. 4_1_30 | reverse complement strand
CCTGCTCGACGCCGTGGACGCCGAGGGCAACCTCGCGGCGAGCCTCCTCCTCGACGACGCGCCCCGCCGCTTTTGCAGCTACCTCATCGGCGCGCACTCCCGCACGCACTACACGCCCCACGCGGCGGACCTGCTTTTCGCGCACATGCTCCGCTCCGCGAAGGAAGCGGGCAAGGAATACGTCCACCTCGGCCTCGGCGTGAACGACGGCATCCGGCGCTTCAAGACCAAGTGGGGAGGCCGCCCCGCCCTGCCCTACGTCATGGCGAGCTGGCGGGAAACGCCCCGCGAGACGGGCAGCGAAACCATAAGCAGCCTCGTCCGCATCCTCCTCGAATCGCCGTCGGATCTCTCCAAGCGCCAGATTTTCGACTCGCTGCCCCAGCAACGGCCCTTCGCCATGCTCTGGGAACTGACGAAAAACGGCAGGACCTCATGGATAGGCGGCACGGCCCACTTTTTCTGCTATTCGTTCGAGGCGGCTTTCCGCAATCTGTTCGAGCGGGTGGACACCGTATTGTTCGAGGGCCCGCTCGACGCGGACTCGCTGGACGAGGTGGCCCGCATCGGCAAGACGCCCGACGGCAGGCACCCGCCCCTGATCGATCTGCTTGAGGAGCCGGAAATCAGGCTGCTCGAACGGATCGTGCAGGGCCCCACCGGAAAGCTCGCCCGCTTCCTCAACGCGGCGAACCCCAACCCCGCCGACGTGCGGGGGCTGCTCGCAACCACCCGGCACTGGTATGCATTCTTCTCGCTGTGGACGGCGTATCTCGAACGGCAGGGCTGGAACCAGTCCGTGGATCTCTGCGCGTGGCACACCGCGCTCGAAATGGGCAAATCCGTCATCGGCATGGAAAGCCTTGAAGAACAGGTGGCGTCCCTGGAGTCCGTTCCCCTCGGACGGGTGACCGCCTTCTTCAGAAGCTGCCGCTCATGGAAGGGCTACGCCCGGCGCAACATCCATTCGTACCTCGACGGGGATCTTGAGGGGATGCTCGGCACGAGCACCGAATTCCCCTCGCGCACGGAACAGATCATCGACGGCAGGAACCAGCGTTTCCGCGAGCGTATGCGCCCGTTCCTCGAAGAAGGCCGCGCGGCGGTTTTCGTGGGGTCGGCCCACATGCTGCAACTGCGGGATATGCTCGCCGAAGACGGCTTCACGGTCCGGCAGGCGTACCCCACGTGGCGGCACAGGCTCCGCGCCGCGATCAGGGGCAGGAATGGCGGTTAGCGGGGAAATCCGGAGCCGGCCGGGGGAATCATTCCCCCCAATGGGGGAACGCCATTTTCCGCCATTGGGTGAAATCGAACCCTCGGAATGGGTAAAGGAGCTGAAAAAGGGCTCCCACAGGGCACAGTCTTTGAAGAAGATTGGAATCGTAAATGAAATCGGCTCCCTCCACAGGAGGGATAATCATAAAAATTTTTCGTCCCGGCGGAGTGCGATAACGCCGGCGGGCCCTGCCTGTTTCCCCATCAACCTTTTCCCTGAGCGCGCCGCGCGCGGGTTCCCGGAGAATGCCATGCCACCATCACGTTGGGCGTCGTTTGCCGCCGAGGCAGCCGTGCCCGAGCAGCTTGTCCCATACGTGCGGGCCGTTTCCGATCTCGAGCCACTGGAGTGCGGGGGCTTCCTCGCGTGGCGCAGCGGCCCGGCGCTGGTGCTTGTCGGGCATGACGCCGGGTTGAAGCAAGGCGGGACGGAACAGAAGTGCAGCAGGCCGGAAGCGGCCCGCCTCGACGCGGCGGTGCGTGAAGCCTCCTCCCTGCGCGGCATCGAATCGCTGACCGTCATCTCCCCATTCCGGCCCGATGCCGCCCCGGAATGGGCCGTTTCCACCAAACCCGACGCCTATTGGGGCATCCCCCTCCCCACGGATACGGCGGACATGGCCTATGGCCAAAAGCTCCGCAACCAGCTCCGGCGCGCCCGCCGGGACATTCTCACTGCACGGGAGGGCTGGAAACCGGATCATGCCGAACTGGTCGAACAGTATATCCGTTCGCGCCCCTTCGCGCCGGGGACGCGGCATCTCTTCCGGCATATCGGCCCGTATGTGGAGGCCGTGCCCGACGCCCTGCTGTTCGCGGCGCGGGACTGTGAAGGCGCGTTGCAGGGCTTCTCCGTGGGCGATTACACGGCGCTCGGAACCGTTTTCCATCTGTTCGCCTTCCGCGCCCCGGAAAGCCCGCCCGGCACGGCGGACGCCCTTTTGGACGCCCTCGCCGCAGAAGGCATCCGGCGCGGGCATACGCTCCTGAACCTTGGCCTCGGCATCAATCCGGGCATCGTGTTCTTCAAACGCAAGTGGAACGCGACGATCCTCCGGCCCCACGTGGAAACGTCATGGGCGGTGCAACGGCCCCAGGAAGCCGGCCTGCTCGGGTCCCTGAAAAAACTGTTCGGCATGTAGGAGAACCCCATGGCAAAAGACGGCGGCGCGGCCGATCCGCTGCGCGATCCCCGTTTTCAGGAACCTTCGGTTTGGCAGCTGTTCCGGGAAAGCCTGTTCGGCAAACCCCGCCTGCTTGACTGCATACAGGTGGAAGTCACCTCCGTTTGCCCGGGGCGCTGCGTCTATTGCCCGCATACCACGCAGGCCGGATACTGGCGCTCGCGGCACATGGAAGCCGCGACCTTCGCCCGCCTGTGGCCGCTCATGCAGGAGAGCGGGCGCGTGCACCTGCAAGGCTGGGGCGAACCGTTCCTGCACCCGCGGTTCATGGATTTCGCGGCGCTGGCGCGCAAGGCGGGCTGCCGGGTCTCCACAACCACCTGCGGGCTGCGCATGGACGAAACGCTTGCCGCGCAAATCGTGGGGAGCGGCATCGACATTGTAGCCTTTTCCCTCGTGGGCACCGACGAGGCCAGCAATGCCCCGCGCGCGGGCGTGCCGTTCAGCCGCGTCTGTGAGGCCGTGCGCACGCTCCAGCGGGTCCGCAAAGCCAAAATGGGCGTGCATCTGGAGCTGCATTTCGCCTACCTCATGCTCGCCTCGCAGATGGAGGCCGTGGAGGGCCTGCCCGATCTTATGGACGAACTGGACGTACACGCGGCGGTGATCAGCACACTGGACTACATCGCGGCGCCGGGGCTGGAAGCGGAAGCCTTTTCCCCGCACGAGGCCGGGAAACTGGACGCCGCCAGGAACATACTCGAACGCGTCGCCGAAGAAACCGCCAAACGCGGGCGCGGCCTCTACTACAGCCTGCCCTCCCCTCGGCCCGATGACGGCTGCGGCCTGTTCCCCTGCCGGGAAAACGCAGCCCGAACGCTTTACGTGGACGCGGAAGGGCGCATGTCCCCCTGCATCTACCTGAACCTTCCGGTGGATGCGCCTGCCTCTTCGCCCGAGGCCGTGAACCGCCGCGTGTTCGGGTCCGCCGTAGAGGAAGACCCCCTCGGCATTTGGCAAAGCGGCCCTTTCCGCATGTTCCGCGATGCGCTGCAAAGCCCTCTTCCGGATATCCCCTGCCGCACCTGCCCCAAACGTTTCGAAACGGGGAACTGACGCCTACCCCCTCCCGGTAAAACGATGCCCCGGAAACTTTAAATTCCGGGGTTCTTCTTTTGGGCTTTCAGACGGGTAACGCACGTCCATGACATCGTGGAGACAGGCCGTAGTTTCGCTTAAATTCGGGCCCCCGATTTTTTATTGAACGCCCTACCCTACCGCAATTCGTATGAGCCATAGGCAGGAAGAAGGCTCGATAGCGCGTCCCCCTATTGATAGTGAGGACCCCATAAAAGATCGGGAAGGGCTTGAAGGAATGTTTCCTTCACACAGCGTCGCATAGAAACAACGTGCTTTGGGAAACCCTTTTGGGGATGTGTTTACTTTAAATAGGGAACAGCTTGAAGCGTTTTTTCCTGTTTTGAAATCAAGAACAGAAAGATTTGACTTTTTCTTTCTTTCTATCATGTGGGGTAAAACGGAAAAAAGGCCGTTCAATATGGACGCGCAGAATATCCGTCCAACTCGTCCTCTCTTGTATGTATATATTGTTTTTATTATCTATTTTTGAATAGGGACATTTCTTTTCGTCATAAATATGATTGTCCGCGAAGAGCGGCCATTCTGTCCTTGCATGTTGGACAGGCATACTGTCCCGGGACACGCTGGGCGTCCAGAATGCAAGGACAGCATGTCCTGACATGCTATCCCCGCTCATTGGACTTCCAAAGTGTCCCTACTTCTCGGCGATCTGCATGTCCTTTCTATATGTCCGAGCTGAATATCCTCACAAAAAGGACATACGTTTTGTCCGAGCAGCTTGTTTGGGCATAATGTCCGATCAAAATATCCTGCCATAATATACGTTCTAAAAGGACTCTCACATGTTCCATTCAAAATGGACACTCATAATGTCCATGCAAACCGTATATGGTTGCCTGTCTCCGCCAGAGCGGTTGGGAATGCTCCGGTGGGGAGCAACAGCTCTGGACCTGCGGTGATACCTTCCGTTTCTGAGGGAGGAACGATGGTTGGGGAAAGGAGCATGAGGAAAACGCCTCAGGCCTCTTCTTTTGGTGGCCGGTGGAGGATACCAATTGTTGTAAGGAATATGCCCAACCGGAGAGGTGGGGGACGTTCCTGATGATGGGACGGCTTATGGATAATGTGGGTGTCCACTAAGGGAGTCCATATCGGATGCTTTCAGGGCGACGGGCGGATACTCAAAAGATTTGCAGTTCCTCCCTGTATGTTGGAGGAATACCGTATGATATGAGCGCGTCCATTTTGATAGTCTGTTTTGAGTGGACATTTTTCTGTAAAGATTCAGTTTTTTCATGTTTAAAGAATGAGAAAAACATTCATCTTATGAACATGCTATCAGAATATCTCTGCGTGTTTTTTGAAATATAAGAATGCGGACATGCAAAATGGACACTCAAAAAAAACGGATCAACATGTACTCCCAAAATGGCCTCTCAGAAAGTCCTGGCAGAAGGGAGGGGATACAACAAGGCTATGTAGAGAAGAATACCAGAGACTCGGGTGCATGGTTACACGTGAGGAACAAGGCGAAGGTTTACCTATGGCCTCACGAACTTTGGGGCTAAAATGAATATGTATTGAAGATGTCGGCATCAGTAACGGTACTGGGTGCAATAGGGGAGGATGGATGCTCAGCCGTAGAGTTTGTTTTCCTGCGCCGTTGATATGTTCGTTTTGTCCAGGGATGGGCCCATGCTGACATCGTTCAATCTTTTTGAAATCGTGTTTCGCCCTATGGTGAATAAAGGCATCGCTCGTGGAGTTAAGCGCTATCCCCAACGGGTTCCGGGGTTGAAAGATTTTTGAGTGGGCGGCGTTCAAAAAGGGCTGCATGGGAGAATGGCTCCCCCTGAAGGCAATGGAAAAGGGATAGGATAACAGCCGGTGATTTCCGTGTAGCGTACCCTAGAGCGGGTGGATACTCGTAAAAACATATTTGATATACGAATTTTTTCAGGTAACCATCTGTTCTTCAAGCATTCTTTTTTTGTATGTTCGCTTGTCTGAAAAATAACAGACAGGGAATTGTAATATACTGAAATAAAATGATTTTATTTCAAACAAAAAATCCGTCAAGGGAACCGCTCTTGATGCGCGAGCCCATCCGCTGTGTAAGGGCGAACATTCATCGAAAGAAATATAGAAAAAAAATAGACTAAAAATGTTGTGCTTCAACGTTTTTTATTCTATCTGAAAACCAAGTCGTTCACTAAAAGGAGATTCCGATGGGCAAGATCATTTCGGTCGTCAACAACAAGGGTGGTGTGGGGAAGACGACGATCACCGTCAATCTCGCACATGCCCTGGCCATGCAAGGGAAAAAGGTGTTGATCGTCGATGTGGACAGCCAGTGCAACTCGACTTCCTTCTTCAACCTCGCTCCCGGCTGTGCTTCGCTTTACGAGCTGCTTGCCTCGGTTTATGACGAAGAAGCTCCCGAAATCAAACCTGAATCTTGCATCTATCCCACAGAGATCGGTTGCAGCATCCTCCCGAACGTTGAGGAGATGGCCTTCATCGAAGCCGAGTTCTATAAGAACGAGTCATACATCGTCGCCCTCCGTGAACGGCTGAGAGAGTACGCTACCAAAGAGTTTGACATCACCCTTATAGACTGCCCGCCTTCAATGGGGGCTTTCGTGTATATGGCGATGATCGCCTCCGATTTTATCATTGTGCCCATCCGTGCGGGGTCGCGTTTTTCGCTCGACGGTATCACGAAAACCATCAATGCTATCAACCAGATCCGCCGCACGAAGCTGAACGAAGGGCTTGTCCTGCTTAAGTTCCTGTACAATATGGCTGACTTGCGTCGGCTTGCGGACAAGCACTCTCTGACCATCCTGAACAACCGTTATCCCGGACAGGTCCTCACCGAGTACATCAGTGAGGCGACCATGCTCCGATCCTCCGAGATGCTCTCCGAAACGGTGTTCCAATCTTCACCCCGCAGTAAGGTGGCGGCGAAATTCCGTTCCGTCGCCCGTGAAATCCTCGCCGCCCTCGGCATGTAAACAGGAGCCTCTGATGACCCCCGGACAGACGCATCCCCGCAGACGCGGCCTCAACGAACTGATGGAATCCGTCGCGGCCAAGCTGGCAGAGCGCCCAGATCACATCGCGGCGGCCAGAGTCCTTGAGGAGATGCAGGCTGACGCCGCGAAAATCTCGCATAAGGCGGATGATGTGGACGTGCAGAATAGACAGTCTGAAGTGTCCTCCTCCTCCTCCTCCTCCTCCTCCTCCTCTGTGGACGCGCAAATTGATTCTCCTGAGTGTCCTGACAAAGTGGACGATCAGAACGGACTTGCAAGTGGACTCGCCACGGAGGCACGATCTGACGTCTCTGTAAAGACAGAAATTGAGGACATGCAAAATGGACAGCCTGAACTTACTGTCAAAATGGACGCTCAGGCGTCTCAGCACTCTCCTTCGCAACGAGAAGCAACGGGAAAATATTCTGAAACTTCAAGCCTTGAGTCTCTGAGCGCGCCCTCTACATGGACGCCGATAGTGGACACTCTAAGTGGACATTCAAAAGTATCTCCGGCTGTTCCCCGTCCCGATGGACGGAAACGGCCTTACCAAGTGGATGTTCAAAATGGACACTCAGAATATCCTGACAAAAGATCCTCTCACCATGAAGAGCTGCTTGAGCGGAAGACAGAGCCACCGGTGGAGAACAGGCTAGAGGCGGGGACTTCCACGGAGCAGGGAACGTCTGCCTCTCGTAAGCATGATCAGGAAGAAACCGTACCTGTTCAGGCTGCTGAGATGACATTGCGTTCGCCCATATCGGACACTCTGAATGTCCGCTCACGCCGGACAGCCAAAGTTGACGTGCAGACAGGGGCCCGGTGCAAACCCAAGAGGGTCGGAGAAGGGCAGATCAGCCTCCTCAGGCCTCTGGCTCCAGTGCATGGGGCCAATCCGACGAAGCTCTTCAAGTGGCTTTACGGAATCGGCAAGAAAGAAACCATCGACCTGACCCTCCCCATTATTGAGGAGACCATCGGTATCGATGCGCGCACCTGCCGGCGGATCATCGCTACATGGGCGGAGACGGGCGTGTGCGAGAAAACGGTCCATCGGCGGGGGATGCGTATCCGGCTTCTTATGGATGAAAAGGAGGCACTCGGCGCGCCGCGTGCCGCTTCCCCTTCCGTGTCGGCTTCTCCGGCGGATGAGCTGGAGAGGGCGCTGCCCGAGCTGTGCCCGAGGCTGATGGAGGTCGGTTTCACCGCCAAGCACCTGCGCCGGATCAAAGAGCTCCTCGCCGTGCAGAACATTGACCCCGGTTCCCTCACGGACGCCCTCCGGTATGCGGAGTATGAGCTGGAACACGGCCAGATGGTGGACAGCAAGGGCCAGCCCGTTTCGCGCCCGGTGGATTGGGTCTTTCGCTGCCTGTCCAAGGACGGGACCTACCGTATCCCCACGGGGTATGTTTCTCCGGCGGAATTACGCCGCCGGGAACGCGAAGAGGCCGTGCGCCGGGAACGCGAGGCGTTGGAGGCCGAGCGGAGGCTGCTCGAAGAAGAGGCCGCCCTTGCCCTTGAAAAAGAGGTCGAAGCGATGTTCCGTCAGCTGCTCGATGAACCCGACGGCCCGTTTGCCGCACAGATCCTGGAGAAGGTTCCCGCTGTCCTGCGTTCACGCGGGGGGTTGGAGAACCCGCTGGTGCAGAAGGCCTGCCGGATGCAGATCAGCTATATGCTCCAGGACGCCGTCGGAGCGGGGCAGTAGGGCTATTCTGCGTGTCCATTCTGTACGGACACACAGCATGGACACTTTGGGTGGATAGTGTGCCCGTCCGGGATGCGTGCGGTTGCGCATGGACAGGCAGCCCGGCCGGAAGGCCCGGACAGCGTGTAAGGGCAGGATGTCCGGACATGCTGGACACCCAATCCGTCCGAGGATGCTGTGAGCGGCCTGTGAGACAGGACAGAATGGCCGCACACGCCGGACAGTCTTACTGGCAATGCCCCGGACACTCTGACAGGGAAAAAAGACTGTAAAAACAGTGTAGACTCTCGTGAAGGGACAACTTGAACGTCCATTTTGATCGGATAATCTGATAGGACATTCCCTTCTCCTATAGAAAGAGAGAAAGAAAAACTCTTTCTCTCCCCAACGATTCAAGACAAAAGGTGCTGCTGCGAATGGCTTCCAAATCGACCAAAAAAGATCTTGTCCAACACATAGCGAAGGCTCTGGAAGTGAGCCCTGTGGAAGCCGAACGGGTTATGCTCGTGGTTATGCGGTACGTCCGGCGGCAATTGCTTGAAGATACATCGGTGATCCTGCCGGGCATCGGAACGCTGGCCGTGACGGAAACCGCGGCCCGTCTGGGGCGCAATCCCCACACGGGGCAGCCGGTGCCCATTCCCCCGCGCAAGACGATCAAGCTCAAGGTGTCCAAAGACCTCAAGGAAGCGATGGAGCCTTCCGAAACCGTGCGCACGGGCGGGGCCGATTTTGACGCCCAATAGCTCCGCCGTTCCGGAGCACGCCTGAAGGCTGGGCCTGGCCGGAAGGGGCTTATCCCTCGAAAAGGACGATCCGGTTTCTGCCGGATGTCTTGGCTTCATACAGCGCCTGATCCGCATGGGTCAGCACTTCGCAGATGTCCGCATCTTCCCCGAACGAGCGGTGCGCAATGCCGATGCTGACCGTCAGCTTGCCCGTCCGGGAATCGGGATGGACAAGGTCCAGCGCGGTCACTTCTTCCAAGATGCGCTGTGCCACGGTCATGGCCGAATATTGTCCGGCCCCGGCCAGAATGATGGTGAATTCTTCGCCGCCGTACCGGAATATCCTGTCCGAATCCCGCAGGAGCGCTTTTTGCGTGGCCTGCGCCACGGCTTTCAGGGCGGCGTCCCCGGCCTGATGCCCGAACCGGTCATTGTAGTTCTTGAAGAAGTCGAGGTCGAGCATCAGCAGGGCGAGCGGCGTGCGCGCCGGGATGCGCTCCATCGTTTCCTCAAGCGCCCGGCGGTTGTATACGCCGGTCAGCGCATCCCGGAAGCTGAGGTCAGCATACTGGTCCCGTTCCTGCGCGAGCTGGCCGGAACGGGTGTTCAGTTCGTCCATATGGCGGCTGATGTCGGGCAAAACGTCGAGTACGTCCTGCAATTCCCGGATGCGTACCCGGGGAAGTTCCGAGATGGAGTGCCCGGAACGGATGGTCCGCAGCGCCTGAGAGAGCAGGGACAGGGGGCGGAGGATCTGAAGGTGGATGAGCAGCAGCGTGGCCAGCAGCCCCGCGAGCAACGCGGTCCCCATGATCGGGAACAGTTCCTTGATGCGTGAAACTTCCTCGTTGATGTGGGACATGCTCCGGTAAATCCATTCGGCCTCGTGGGTCGAAACGGCGTCGCTGAGCTCGCGCAGTTTGCCGTCGAGGGTGTTCCAGAGCTGTTTGGCTTCCACGTGGCCTCTCGCGAGCTGCGTCCAATTGGACACGATGCCGTCCCAGTTCGTCCGGAATTCCCCGCAGTCCTTGAGCAGCGTCCGTTCAGGGGGGTCGGCCTGTTCCGCCTTGGCGCACATGTCCATCAGCGGGCGCAGGCTTTCCTGCAGGCCCTGCTTGTTGGCCGTGTTTCTGGAGAAATCCTTGTCCAGGTGCCGCGCACTGTGCCTGAGGGGATAGCTGTATTCCATCCCCGCCCGCATAAGCAGCCGCCCGAGCACGTTCGAAAAAAAGATTTCCGCATGATGGAGCCGATCCTCGGCCAGATAGCTCTGCTGCCTCAGCTCAATGAGACGGAGGAGTTGCGGCCTGATCTCATCCATTTTGCTGGAGAAGTCCACCGACGTCTCCTCAAAGACCGATTCCGCGATCAGCGCCTGGGCGGTGATGCCCGCGTTCCGGCTGATCGTGGGGTCGGACGCGCTGTACACCAGCGCGATGTTGCGGCGCATGTTTTCGACGTTGAGGAGCATCTGCTGCTTGGCAAGGATCTGCGGCAGATGGCTGTTGCTGGTGGAGAGCGCCAGATTTTTGATCCGTTGAAGGTCATTGGTGAAGATAAAAGAGACGAAGGCCAGCAGCGCCAGCAGGGGCACTGAGACGAGCACGGGGAAAAGGTTGATGCCGAGTTGTCGTTTCCGCTTCGGCTCCGCGTTTCGGGAAGGCTTGCAGTACATGAACGCGCTCAATAAATGCTGAAGGGGAAATATTTGCGTACGATGCGGTCGTACTCGCCGTTCAGTTTGATATGGACGATGGCTTCGTTGATCGCCTCGATCAGTTCGGAATTGTTTTTCCGGACGCCGATGTGGGCATAGGCGAGGTCTTCGTCGGGCGGGAGGGGATCATCCAGTATGGCGAAAGGCTGGCCGCGCTCGCTCTGGAGGAATTCGTACCCGGACAGCCCGTCCACGAGGATGGCGTCCAGCTGTCCGGCGCAGAAGGCGTCGATCAGTTGCCCATAGGTAGGAAAACGGATGATTTCAGCCACGTTGACCCAGTGACTCCGGAGGAAGATCTCCTGCTGCGTATGATCCTGGACGCCAACGCGTTTCCCTTTCAGGCCTTCGGCGCTGACGGCCACGCTGCCCGGAAGCCCCAGATAGATGGAACGGGAGTGGTAGTAGCTGTTGGTGAAATCCATATACGCCAGCCGTTGTTCGTTTTTGGCAAGCCCGGCAACGATCATGTCCAGCTCGCCCCGGCGCATTTTTTCGAGCAGCGTGCCGAAAGCAAGGGGTTCGACCGTGCAGGAACGGCGCATGGCCTTGCACAACGCCTCAGCGATCTCCGGGTCGAATCCGGCCTGCGTGCCCTCGGCGGGAAAGGAGAAGGGCGCATAATCGTCTTCCACGCCGATGCGGAGGATTTCCTCGGCTCCGCTGCGGGGCGGGAACCCCGCGAACAGCAGCGCGAGGAGGAACCCAGCCAGAAGAACGGGCCGGAGTGAAGAAAAAGACGGTATCGTGATTCTCAAGGGAAACTCTCTCGGGGGGCAACCCGCAGCCCCTGCGCCGTTTTCGGCGGGGCTCGCGGGACGCTTCAATGTGATGCTCTCGTTTTCAAGGAGGAAAAAGCGTTCCTCAGGCCTTAACGTCGGGAAGTTCCCCAACAACCAAATCGGGAAAACGACGGAGCGGTGGGAACCCCGGAGGAGCCGGGATAAAGCCGTGCGGCGGAACTGGCGGCGGGTAGCGTCAGTTCCCGAAACCGCTCGATACGCGGCGTCGGGACCGGACAGCCGGATGGGGTTGGCCGCTTTTCCTGAGGTGCGGCCTGTCCTTTTCTAAAGGATATTTCGGCCCGTTGCAATCAGTGTTTGGGGAGGAATAACGCTTTATTATGATAAATTGCCCCGCTTTATGGCGAAGTGGGGGATGGACGTGAAAGCGGCCCCGGGCCTGAGGGGAACGCCTCCGGATGCCGCGGTTTTCGGAACAAAGGACCGGTGCGGGCAAGATATCTGCACATAATCATATGGAATGGCTATAAAATTGCGGGGAAGGCCCCTTCCCCGCTGGGGATACCACAGCGGCGAATGCCGGGGAGAAGCGGGCACGGGAGCAATCATGCGGGGGAGAGGCTGGCGTGCTGTATTTTGTTTTTTCTCCGCAATCCTGTGGCGTGTTCCCCGTTTTTTGGGCGATCGGTTCTCCGTTCCGCACGGAGACTCTGTCCGGCATCCGTTTGGGATACGGGGCCGGGCGGAGCCCGCCTGTGCTTGCGCTCCGCCAACAGGCGGGGAGGGCACTATTTTATCACATAATCTTTTAAATTATGTCAATTTTATACCACGGAAAGTAGCTGCGAAATCCTTCCCCCCAATGCCCGGCATATACGCGATCCGTTTGTGCCACGCCAGATAGTATTGGGTATTTGGGCAAGCGGGATCTGGTGGGACTTAGGGGGATCTGGTGGGACTGGTAGCTGTGTGAAGTTGGTGGGTTAGGTAGGAGTAGCGTAGGAAAATCGGTTCGTGGCGTCAAGGGTTCGTATTGCCGCCTAGTTTTGGGCATACCGGACAGCTTCTCCGGTT
Organism: Bilophila sp. 4_1_30; assembly: GCF_000224655.1. Lineage (NCBI taxonomy): Bacteria > Pseudomonadati > Thermodesulfobacteriota > Desulfovibrionia > Desulfovibrionales > Desulfovibrionaceae > Bilophila > Bilophila sp. 4_1_30. The sequence continues at coordinate 181,912 of NZ_JH114235.1, read as the reverse complement.
TGTACCGTTTAGTTTTGTGTATGAATGGATACCCCCGTTGCATGTCAATTCTGACATAAAACGGGGGTCTTTTTTTATCTATCCAAGTTTGCCCATTTCAGCAGGGCCACGACTAGTAAGCGGTTTGTCCATACGCTCCTCCAGGCGGGCGCATTTCTCGCGTAATTCACCGTTTTCTTTCCAAAGTTTACGGTTTTCCTCTATTGCTTCATCTCGTTGATATTCTGCCCTTTCTAATTTTCTTTCAATTTTGTCACAGTATGTACGCAACGCTACAAGTTGACTACAAATATCTGTCTCCATATTTACACACACATCAATTTTTTCACACTCTTGAGCCGTCTCTCCGCGATAAAGCCATTCTGTACTAATATTAAATAATGAAGATATCTTAGGAAACCAAGAGGCGGGAATTTTGGCACGCAACCTAGCTGCTGCTATCGACTGCCGAGATAACCCTAATACCTTAGCAAGATCAGCATCTGTAGTAACTTTTGCAGCCTGTTTAAACCTATCAAGAATATCATCTACGCTTGCATGTTCCATAGCATAACCTGCAAGTAAACATGCAATTCAATACGAAAGGCATATTTACTATTATTATAGTATGTTATAGTAAAGTTTAAAAAATGTTAACATGCAAGCGCTTTTTTGTTGACTTGTATACAAAAATTAGTCAAAAAGAACTTGCGGGCGGTTGACATGAGAATTGACAAATCAAGTTTACCCGTCCCGTTCCACAAGATCAACGTCCGGGCTTTTGAGAAGTTCGGACAAGCGGCGGGGACTCCACCATGTCTCAATTATCCCTTTTCGACTGTGATTTGAGCCGGATCGCCGGACTCATGCCCGCCGTGCGCGCGGCCATGCGTCGGGCAGCTGGTAATCCCGACGGCGAGGGACGCAAGGCGCTGGTAGACAAGATCAATTCCATCGCCAGAGACGCCGAAGTCCGCTTGACGGCGGGCCGCGCGGAGTCCGTATCCAAGGACGTTTTGGACAAATGGCTCAGTCCGTCGGACGTGAACCATCCGCCCTCGATCCTCGCCGTGGTCGTGTTCTGCAAGGCTACCGGAGACCATGAGCCGCTGCGCGTCATCCTCGCCGCCTGCGGGCTCGACGTCATGACGCCGGAAGACCGGAAATTCAGGGATTACGGCAAGGCCGATCTGGAAATGAAGGCGGCGAGGAAACGCAAGAGACAACTGGAGGAAGGGCTATGAGCTGGCAGGCAACAAAGGAACGGGCGGAACTGGGATCGAAGCGGTGCTTCTATTCCATGCGCATTCATGAGGCGTTGCGGCGCAACGGGCGTTCCGCCGCCGTGGTCGCCTACGAAATCGGCGTCAGCCGTGAGGCGGTCTCCGCGACCATCCTCGGCAAGAATCATTCCGAACGGGTTTTGAACGCGCTCCGCTCGGCGGGCGTCCCGGAAAAGTACCTTTTTGACCCCCGCCGCGTTGAGGCGGCGGGGAAGGAGGCGGCGGCATGAGTACGCAATATATGACAAGTGTGGAATCAGACGATCTGCTTTGCATCGTCGAAGGGCTTTCCTGGGAGGACGCCATTAATGCTCTTTATGCGGCCCTCTGTACGAAGGCCGACGAACGGGGTTTTACCATCAACTGTCAGCTCCAGAGGCAGATTCCTTTACTGCCTCCTCGCTATCGGCGTCGGAATCCTCCCAAGGGTTATAGTCAGGAAAAGGCCACAGAGCCTCCATTTCATGAATTACTTCTTCAGACAGGACGGCAGAAAAAGACAACGCGTCACGATAGGAAGAGCCTATAATCGAAGACACACGGTCGGCAGCGCTCACGAGCACGCACGCTTTCTTGGCAAAATAACATGCCGACAGGATGATCATCCCTCTTTCCAAATTTGTCTTCCATAATGGCCTTTTCTTTCGTTGTCCTGGGGTTTGAGAAAGGTATTTAAATGCCTGTTCTTTATGGGCGTAGACTATCTCAATCCATCCGGCTTTTCCTATTTTCCGTAAAGCCTGGCTGAGATGCAATAGGGCATTGTCTCCGCCCAGGTCTTCGAAAAGCTCGTCGCGAAGCCTGTCAAAGTTATACAGATATGTGAAAAGCGGCATATTTCCGCCTCCTCGGCGTCCCGGATGGTCCGGGTTAGATGGTTTCTGTTTGTATCTCCAGTCTAACCGAGAAGGCGGAACCCAACAACGGGCCGGGTGTCCCGTAAACACCTGTAAACAGTTTTTTGTTCCATCCAGCTACCGCGACCGTGTAGTCCGTCCCGAGTTCTTCCATGTAGGGGCGGCAAAACCTGCACAACGGCGGATACCGCGCCAACCTACGCGGGACGTTTCCCCGGCACGGCACAAGTCCGGGGCGAGTTTTGAGAGGTGAAGACATGAACGGGATGAAGGAAGCGTACACGACGCAGGAGCTAGCGCCGCTGCTCGGCATGACCCGGCAAGGTGTGGACTGTCGTGCCAAGCGTGAAGGCTGGCAATCCCGCCCCCGCGCCGGACGCGGGGGCGGGCGCGAGTGGCTCGTCGACTCCATGCCGGAATCCACGCGCCTCGCCATCGCCGCCAAGGTAGCCCCGTTTACGCCGGTTCCGGTCATCCCCTCAAAGTCGATCACGATTCCCGTGCAGGCCACGCTTTCCGAGGGCGGCAAGGCGAGAGTCGAGGCGAAAACGGCGCTGTTCCTTCTCTACCGGACGTTTACGAAGGCCGCCGGGCTTCCCAAAGTCCGAGGGCGGGAAGTTTTTTCCGCGCACTGGAACGCCGGGGAGATCGAGGCCGAGGCGTGGCTTCGAGAAGCTATCCCACACGTCAGCAAGAACACCCTGCTCAACTGGGAGCGCGCGATTGACGCCGAAGGCTCAGCACGGCTTGCGGGAGATTACGGCAAGGGTATGCGCGGCAAGGGCCGCATCGACAGCCAGCTTGAAGTGAAGGAGATCGTACTCGGCATGTTGGACAAATATCCCTACACGACGGCGAAGATGATCCTTGAGGAGCTTGCCGCCGCCAACGAAAGGCGGGTGCGCGAGGGGCTTGAGCCCTTCATCCTCCCGTCGGAATGGCGGCTGCGGGAGTGGCTGCGGGCGTGGAAAAAGTCCAATCCCGCCCTGTATCAGCTCATGAAATCCCCGGACGGCTACAACGACAATTACAATCCCTCTTTCGGCGACATCTACGCCGGGATCATCCGCCTCAACCAGCGTTGGGAATACGACGGGACGCCGTCCGACGTCATGCTTTCCGACGGCAACAGGTATGCCATCATCGGCGTCATCGACATCTACTCGCGCCGCCTCAAGCTCGAAGTCGGGCCGCGCTCGAACGCCGACGTCGTGTCGAATCTGACGCGGCGCTGCCTCCTCGACTGGGGTGTCCTCGAAACGCCCGTGACGGACAACGGGAAAGAGTTCGTCTCCCGCCAGATGGGGCAGGTGTTCGCGGATTTCAACGTGGTCCCCGACATTCTTCCGCCGTTCCGCCCGGATCTGAAACCCGGGATCGAGAGGGCCTTCGGGGTGTTCAACCATGATCTTTTGACGTTGTGCCCCTGCTATGTGGGCTACAACGTCGAGAAGCGCCGGGAGATCGAGAGCCGGGAATCCTTCGCGAAGCGCCTCATGAAGAAAGGGGAGGATCCGGAGCTTGTGGTGGCCATGACCCCCGAGGAGTTGCAGGAGTTCTGCGACAACTGGACTGACAAGATCTACGCCCACCGGCCCCATACGGGGCTCAAGGGCAAGACGCCCTATCAGATGGCGGCGGAGTATCCCGGCGTCGTGCGGCGCATCAGGGACGAGCGGGCTCTTGACATGCTCCTCATGCCGCTTGCGGGGCAGGACGGCTACCGTACCGTTTCCAAAAAGGGCGTCAAGGCCGACAGGGGCATATTCATTGCCCCGGAACTCGGACGCTGCATCGGCCAGCGGGTGCAGGTGCGCATCAGTCGCACGGACAAGCGGTATGCCTACATTTACGACGAGGCGGGGCTGTTCGTTTGCCGTGCGCACAATGTGGCCGACCTCACGCCGGAAGAACAGCGCACCATCAGCGTCGATGCCCGCAACGCCGCGCAGTCCGTCAAGGCGGAGACGAGGAGGCTCCGGGCTTTCGCGAAGAAGCACAACCTCGATCAGGCGTATCTCCACATTATGGAACACCATATCAGGAAGGCCGAAGAATATGAGGCCGCGCATCCCATGCCAACGCAAAACGACGTGGACTACATGACGTTCGAGCTTGCCGAAGCCCAACGCGCGGCGTCGGGCGAGAAGTCCATGCAGACGTTGACGCTTGAGGAAGCGGAACAGGCGCGGATTGAGGCCGTCGAAATCGTGGCCGACCAGACGTTCATGGTTCCGAAGTCCGCGCAAGGGAGAAATGCGTTGTTCCTTGAGCTCGAATCCCGCGCGCAGTCCGGCGAAGACCTGACCGGCGACGAGCGAAACTGGATGGCCATGTACAGAACCAGCGCAGAACGCGCAGGTTTTGAGGCCATGAACCAGCTTTACGCCGTCAACCAATAAAAAGGCCCGTTGTTGACGCAACGGGCCGGGATGGAGAGGCACATCTCCATGTCTATGAGGGAAATAACTATGCAACAGACAACAGCAAGCGTCAATACGGGCATTGCCCCGCTCACCAACGTCGCCCTGTGCCTCGGCACGCTCAAGCGGGCGATCAACCGCCCCCGGCATCTGCCCGGGATCACGGTCTTCTACGGCCCTTCGGGGTTCGGCAAAAGCACGGCCGCCGCCTGTGCGGTCATCCAATGCCGCGCCTGTTATGTGCAGGCCCGCAGCTCGTGGACGCGCAAGGCTGCGCACGAGGCGATCTGCAAGGGCCTCGGCCTGAAGCCCGGCAAGACCATCTCCGAAATGCTCGATCAGATAGCCGAGGAGCTCGCCCTGTCGGGCAAGCCGCTGGTCATCGACGAGGCCGACTTTCTCGTCGAGCACAACCAGATCGAGATCGTCCGCGACATCTACGAAGCGTCCCAAGCCCCGATCATGCTGATCGGGGAAGAGTGGCTCCCCGGCAAGCTCGAAAAGTGGGAACGGTTCCACGGGCGCGTGCTCGACTGGTGCCCGGCGCAGCCGGTGTCTTTTGAGGACGTCAAGGCGTTGTGCAGGCTCTACGCCGCCGGGACCGAGATCGCCGACGACCTGTTGCAGCGCATCTACACGGTGTCCAACGGTTCGGCCCGCCGCGTCGTCGTCAACCTTGCCCTCGTTGAAGAGGCCGCAAAGGTCGAGGGCCGCAAGACCATTAGCCTCGCCGATTGGGGGGCGCGGCCGCTGTATACCGGCGAGGCTCCGAGCAGGAGGCGTTGATATGGCCGAACTGTTTTCAAGCACGCCTTACGCGGCGCTTACCGCCAGAGAACGGATATGGGCGGCCATCCGGGAGATGAAAACCGTTACCGTCCGTGAAGTGGCGGATCGGTGCGACGCGAAGGCCGACGCCGTCCGGGGGTATTTCACCGGCCTTGTCGCCGCTGGCGTCCTTGACGTGATCCACCGGGGAACGGGCGGAAAGCACAGCGTCTACACGCTCAAGCGCGATCTCGGCGTCCATGCGCCGCGCGTCAGGAGAGACGGGACGTTCCTGCCCGATTCCGTCCGTTCCCGGCTGTGGAACGCCATGCCGATTTTCGGAGTCTTTACCGCCCGTGATCTTGCCATGTCCACCACCCTTGCGGAGTCGCCGGTTTCGTACGCCGAAGCGCTGGACTATTGCCGCTGGCTGGCGCAGGCGGGCTATCTTCGCGATCTCGGTGATGAAAAGTTTCGGTTCATCCCGGCCCGGCATACGGGGGTAAAGGCCCCTCAAATCGTGCGGGTCACGCAGGTTTACGATCCCAACATCGACAAGGTGGTCACGTCCGGCCAGCCTCAAGGGAGGGACGACGAATGACGAACCGCGAGAAGGCCGAGGCCGCCTGGGGCGTGCCGCTCCCGGACTGGATCGAGAAGCTGGCCACGGCCTGCGACGGCAAGGGGCTGCGGAAGACTGCGGCGGATCTTTCCGTCTCCCCGGCCATTGTGAGCCTCGCCATTCGGCGCGGCCGCGCAAAGCTCGACTTTATCCGGGATCGCGTCGAGCACCTTCTCGGGATTTCCATCATCCCCTGCCCCGTGCTCGGGCTTATCAGCCGGAAGGAGTGCCGGGATAACCAACAAAAGCCGTTTTCATCCATCAACCCCATAGAAGTGCAGCTTTTCCGGTCATGCCGGGGAGCCTGCCTGTACAGCGAACTCAAAAAGGAGGAACGCCATGATCTCCGAGAATCTCGAAAAATGCCTCGACGTGCTCGACAAGCTCACGAAGCGCGGCAATGACGACATCCGGGAGCTTGCCCCGTTCATCGTCAACGAAATGCGCCGGGAAGTGCTGCGCGTACGCGAGCTTGAAGAAGACGTTTACCGCGTCAACCACGTCGTTTTTGAAGTCAGAGGAGGACTCCATGCCGAAGCGCGTTAAGCCGAACCTTTCCCCCGCCGCGTTTCCCGTCCATTCGCTGGAGGACGTCGACGCCGCCCTTGCCCAGATTGCCGCCCGCAAGCGCCAGATCGACCTCATCGGCCTCGGCGTTGCCGAACAGGTCGACGAGATCAAGACCCGCGCAGCGGCCGAGACGGAACCGATCCGGCTTGAAATCGCCGCCCTTGAGCTTGCGATCGGGCGTTTCGCCGAAGCGGGCAAGGCGGAACTGTTCGGCAAAAAGAAGTCCATACAGCTTCAGTTCGGGATCGTAGGCTTCCGGGCGTCCTCGAAGCTCAAGACGCTCAAAAAATGGACGTTCGAGCGCGTGCTCGCGACGCTCCGGGATACCGGGATGCGGGAGTATATCCGCGTCAAGGAAGAGGTCGACAAGGAAAAGCTCAAGGGCCTCGCGCCGGAAACCCTCGCGGGCATCGGTTGCACCGTCGTGCAGGAGGACGTCTTTTACTACGAACTCCCCGAACAGCCCGAACCCGAAACCCAACCTTCAACCCTATAAGGACGAGCATCATGACCAAGACCGAACTCATCAAGAAGTGGCAATCCGATTTGCAGACCTATTGCAGCGAAGACGTATACACCCTCAATCAGCTTGAAGTCCTCTTCGGGTGCCTGTGCGGCGTCATGTCTTCCGAGCTGTTCGAGGGCGGAGAGGTTTCTTTGCCGGGCATGGGGAAACTTTCGGCCGTCCACACCAAGGCCCGCGACGGCCGCAACCCGAAGACCGGGGAAAAGCTCCATATTCCCGCTCGGCTGCGGGTGACGTTCAAGCCCTCGAAGGCGTTTAGGGAACTGTTGAACTAACAAGCGAAACCGCCCCACGGGGCGGTCGCCGGATGATTTCCGGCCTGATGAGCTTAAGCAAAAAAAAGAAAGGTTACGAACCCGATATTCAAAAGGAGGGAGTCATCGCATGAACAAAAAAATGGTTGATATTCATCTCACCGAGGACACGCTCCATGCTGTGTCCAGAGCGGTAGGTTATGGTGATGCAATCCTCGCCATAGCGGGAATGATACGAAAGGGAGCGCCCCTTTTCGCTCCCGGGGCAAGAGCTGCGTTGCTTTCTCTCGCTGATACGATTGAGAATAACGTTCAAGAGATGATGCAGGAATATTTATCAGCAATCAATGACTCACAAAGGCAAAATGCGCCGACATGCCATTAGGGCGTGTCAAAGAATATGATTCCGGTTCTTTCTCATACTCCTAAAGAGGACAACAAATAATGGGCAAAAGAAATCCCGGCGCGCTGAAAAAATACAAAGTGAACGTGAGCGTCATAGGCTCCGCGAGCAGGACGGTTCTTGCCGCTTCAAAGGAAGAGGCGGAACGCACGGTTGAAAAGATGCTCCTGCAACCAGACAGACAAACGCCGCAATCCAAAACGCTCTGCGCTTTCGATTGGGAGATTCCCCATTTTTACACTTACGGCGGTTCGGACGGATACTTTTCATCTGACTGCATAGCGATCGAAGAATAACCAGCGCGAAACGGCCCACACGGGCCGTCGTCCGGCGGTGGCGCGCCGGGCCTGATGAGCAGCCTCCAATAACGGAAGGAGCACCCATGCAACTCGCGATCCATGCAACGTGTCAAAATTGCGCGGCACTGGTGCGCCGGTATCGGCGCGGCCAGCCTTCGGCATTCCGTTGCCGCCTCGGGTATCCTCTCCATAATCTGGCCCCCGTCGCTCTCTGTCCGAAGCCATTGAGCGAGTGCGAAGTCGTCCTCGCCCGAAAACTCTACAGGAGGTTTCCATGCCGCGATATGTAGCAACGGTTTCCGGCGCGGGCGTCCACGCCATCAAAGACATGGAACAGGGTGATACGGTTTGTCTTTTCATGCTCAAAAGGGGCGGAAGCTTCGAGCAGCTGAGAGACAACCTGAATACCTGCCTTCGTGCCCTGAACTACGTCGACGAGCAACGCAAGGAGAAAAAGCATGGACTGGCGTCGGATTCCCCACGCTGACGGGTATGAGATGTCCGAGTCCGGTGATGTCCGCCGGGCGGACGGGCTGCTCGTTCCTTATTACCGCTTGCTGTGGGGGGGCGTCACGCGGTCATGTCGGCGGAAACGCTCTATCGCATGACCTTTGACGGCCCGCTCCCTGAGCGCTCCCCGGGCGCTCCCCACAGCGTGGATGTCGACGAAAGGCGTCTTGAGGCCGCACAGCGTCTTGCCGAAAGACTCCGGCATGAAAACGACGAGCTCCGCGCCCGGTTCGCGGCGTTCGGCATCGATATTTGAGGTTCAGGATGAAAACTCCCGTTTTCTGCGGTTCACTCAGCGTCCGGCAAGGCTCCCGGCGCGTCCGTTTCGAGCTGGCCAAGGCCGAGGCGTACGGCGGCCCGGCGGGTTGCTACCGGGTGCGCGTGGATCGCGTATGGCATGACCTCGACGGCAAACCTGCCTTCCTTACCCCCGCGCAGCTCGTCAACATGGCCGTCATGATGACGCTCGGCGGTTTCAAGCCGGAACCGCTCCCGGACATCCCGCGCGGCACCCGCGTCAGCCACCAGACCGCCCCGGCCGACGGCGACATGCCGGAACGCCGCGAAACGGGCTGGACGATGACGGAACCGATCCGGGCGCAGGACGGCCTCGCGTACGTCGGCGTCAGTGTTTACGGACGGGGCGTCGTCATGCTTCCCGTAAACAGTCTGTCCATCATCGGGAGGACATCATGATCATCGACTTCGCCACGGGCAAGGTGAAAAAGCCCGTCCCGCCGGAAACCGCCACGCCCGTTTCCTCTCCGGAACCGAAAAAGCCCTATACGCCCGCGAAGCGCAAGCCCGCAAGCCTTCCCGTGGAGAACCGCCGCGCGGAGCTCGCCAAGATCCATGTGGCGAAAAAACAGCTTGCGATGGATGACGAGACGTACCGGGCCATGCTCATGTCGCAGTTCGGCGTAGAGTCGGCCCGCGACCTTTCAGCGCACCAGCGCAAGAGCTGCATTTTGTACATGCAGCGGCTCGGATTCGAGGGCAAGCGCGGCAAGGCGTCCCCGCAGCGCACCGGCGAGCGCCGCAAACGCCGGGACGTGCCGCTGACGCTGGAAAAGGACGACTCCGGCCTCGGGCGCGACGTCTACATGCGTAAAATCGAGGCTCAGCTTGCCGAAAAAGGACGCGCCGAGGGGACGAAAGTGCCGTGGGGCTACGCCGTGGCTATTTTAAAAAGGCAGTCCGGGGGCGTAACGAAGTGTTTCGAGCACGCGACGGTCGAGCAGCTCCGGGGCGTCATCGCCGCATTAACCTATGACGCCAAGAAAAAAGGCCGGTACTCCGGCGCGTGGGGGACGTGATGAGCGAGTGGGTAAGCCGTCCGGATTTGGAGGAGTTGATAGGGAGAGAGGCGACGGAACAGCTCTGCGAAGCCCTCGGGGGCGTTCCATTCTATGTGCCGATTAAGCCAAAACCAGACATTGAACTTGCAAAAATCGTTGGATTCGGGCGCGCCTGCGCCCTGTGCGAAGCGTTCGGCGGCGCATACATCACCGTACCGCTCGGCAACCGACCGGAACCGTATAAAGTCAGAATCATGCGCCTGATAGACGAAGGAAAGGCCCCGCCACAGATAGCAAGGGAGCTCGGCACGACCGAGCGATACGTGCGCACAATCTTAAGCCGCTACCAGCGCAAGCCCCGCCAACTCACCTTCTTCTGAAAATCACCCTGATCAACATCGGGGTGCCGGGAAAAAACCTCCCGTGTGAATGTGGAATCATCACACAGGAGGTTTTTCATGTTCAAAAAGCTGTTTTCCGCCCGTCGCTGGCTTGCCCTGTGCGGGCTCGTCACTGCCTTGATCCTCGCCTTTCTCGCGGTCGTTTCCCCGCAGCAGCTCCCGGTCATCGCGTATAAATCCGCACTGGTGTCTTTCGCCGCGTGCATCGGCGTGTGGATCGACCGGGCGGTCTTTCCGTACGCCCGCCCGTCCGGGTATCTGAAAAAGGACTGGCTGCGTAACCCCGACGCCGACGGCGGGGAGGACGAAGTCGATTTCGAGATATGCACCGGGTATTTCCGCGTCTTTGCCATTGCCACAATCCGGCGCGGGATCATGGTGGGCATGGTGATCCTCGGCATGTGTCTGGGGCTGTGATCATGCGTATCGATCCGCAAAAACTCCTTTCCTCCTGCGTCGAGGCGTTTTGCGTGGGCGTCGCGTTCGCCGTGGGCGCGGCCATTGTCGTATCGGTGCTGTTTGGCCTGCTCGCCTTTTTTGCTGGCGACGCCGAGGCCGCAGAAGTCCAGATACCCCGCGCCGCGCTCCAGCACCGGGCGACGCTCATTCGGGAGGCCCGCGCCGCGTGGGGATTGAATGCCCCGGTATCCATCTTCGCCGCCCAAATCCATACGGAATCGTGGTGGCGGAATAACACGGTGTCAGCGGCGGGTGCGCAGGGACTGGCGCAGTTTATCCCATCGACGGCGACATGGCTTCCGAAAGTCGCCCCGGAAGTCGGCAAGCCACAGCCGTTCAATCCGGCGTGGTCGCTCCGGGCGTGCGTCGTCTATGACAAATATCTCCATGACCGCATGAGTGCCATGAGCACCGACAAGAGCGCCTTGAGCGCCTGTGATCGCATGGCCTTTGCCCTCTCGGCTTACAACGGCGGCGCGGGCTGGGTGAACCGTGACCGGAACCTCGCCGCAAAGAAGGGGCTCAATCCGGATCGCTGGTTCGGACACGTCGAAACCGTAAATGCGGGCCGCAAAGCAAGCGCGATCCGGGAAAACCGCAGATACGTCTCGCGCATCATGGAATACCAGCACGTGTACATCCGGGCGGGCTGGGGGTCGGGGGTGAGTTGTGCTGGGTAAGATTCCTTCGTGGCTCTGGGCCGTCCTCGTCTGCGTGGTCATTTACGGTGCGGGCGTCTGGCGGGGGCTCGACGTCGTGACTGAAGAGTACGAGGCCAAGATCGCCGCCATGAACGCCACCCGCGCCGAAGAGGAGCGCGCCCGTGCCGAAGCCGTGGCCGCCGCCGAAAAGAACGCCCGCGAGCGTCTGGCGGCGGAAACGGCGCGGGGTGAGAAGCTCGCCCGCGAACTCGCCGCGAAAACCGCCGAACTGGACGCCGAGCGCGCGTCCGTAAACAGGAGAATCCGGGATGTTTCAGAAAAGGCTCGCCGTGATTGCGCTGGTTTGTCTCTTGAGTGGGTGCGCCTGTACAACGAGGCCCTCGGCTTTGGTGCCGGTCATAGCGCCGGAAACGAAGGCTCCGCCCCCGGCGGCACTCATGACGCTCCCGGTTCCGCCGGAGCCGCTCGCGCCGGGGTACAGCCGGACGCACTAGCGACGCCCGAGGACGTGCTCGCCCATATCCGGGATTACGGTCTCTACTGTCGGCGGCTCGAGGCGGGATACCGGGCGCTCACTACCTTATATAATGGAGACTCCAATGACCGACATCCTGACTGAGCTTGACCGCTGGTGGCCGGTGCTCGGGATACTGGCGACACTCGTGTACGGCTGGGGAGTCTACCACCTGTCCCGGCGCTTTGCGACCAAGTATGAGCACGACGGGCTTGCCGGGTGCGTCTCGGGGCTTGCCGGTCGAGTGGATGACCTGGAGCGTCGCATGGAGACGGTGCCGGACGGCAAGACCATGCTCGGCATACAATTGCTCCTCAAAGAGCAGCGGGGCGACATGAAAGCTCTTGAGGCTCGCCTGGAAGGCATCGAATCCGGCATGGTCGGGCTTAAGAACCAAATTGACATGCTGATACAGCATCATCTTGAGGGGTCGAAATGAAGACTTTTGCGCAGTTACAGGCCGAGTCTCGCAGGTGCGCCATATTGCGCTTTTTGGCCGGGGCTGCGGGGTGTGAGATGAATACGTCGGTCATGCAGGATGCGCTTGACGCCTACGGGCATCCCGTCTCGCGCGACCAGGTAGAGACGGACGCCGCGTGGCTCGCGGAGCAAGGGCTCGTCGAGGTCGAGGATCTCGGTCCGGTCAGAGTGATCCGCCTGACCGGACGCGGGCAGGACGTCGCCAAGGGCCGCGCCGTAGTACCGGGCGTAAAGCGGCCACGGGCGGGGAGGTAACATGGTGCGTGCGTCTTCCATCCGCCGCCTTGATCCGCGCATCGTCTCCGAGATCAACGGGCTTTTCGAGCGCGGGCGTACGCTCAACGAGATCCTTGCCAAGCTCCGCGAACTCGGCGTTTCCGACGTGTCGCGCTCGGCGCTCGGACGCTACAAGCAGTCCTACGACGAGGTGATCGCGTCCGTGCGCGAAAGCCGCCAGGTCGCCGAAGTGCTGGTCAAGGAGTTCGGGAAGGACTCGGATCCCAAGGCCATGCGCGCCAACATCGAGATGATGCAGGCCCTCATCTCGAGATTGACCCGCGAAATCACCCGGAACGAGAAGCTCGACGTGAAGCAGGTCGCCATTCTTTCCGGCGCGCTGGAGTCGCTCGGGCGGGCCAGCAAGACGGACATTGAGATGATGGCCAAGGCAAGGGAGCAGGCCCGGCGGGAAGTCGAGGCGGAAATGCGCGACCGCGTCCGGAAACTCGGCACGGCGCAGGAGCTGAAGGAGCTGTCCGATGCGGAACTTGAAAGGCGTATCGCCGAACTTGCCAGACGCGGAACTTGACGCGCTGCTCGTCGAGCGGAATCGGCGCGTCCTTGAGGCAGAGCTTGCCCGGCGGAACATGGCGGCGTTCGTTTCCTTCACCAAGCGCGATTATTGCCACAACCGTTTTTCCCGCGCGGTCTGCGAGGCGCTCGACCTTTTTCTTGAGGACGTGCGGGCGGGGAAACGCCCGATCCTCATCCTTCAGGCCCCGCCTCAGCACGGGAAAAGCGAGCTCGTCTCCCGGCGGTTTCCGGCCTATGCCTTCGGGCGTTTCCCTTTTTTGCGGATAGCGGCCTGTTCGTACGCGTCGGACCTTGCCCGCGACATGAACCGCGACGTCCAGCGCATCATGCTGGACGACAGCTACAAGGCCGTGTTTCCGGACGTCTGGCTGAACCCCAAACGCGTCGTCAGTATGGAGAATCAGGCGCTCAGAAACTCGGATCGGTTCGATATCCCGGGGACGGCGGGCTATTACGTCTGTACCGGCGTCGGCGGGCCGCTGACGGGCAAGTCCGTGGATATCGGCATCATCGACGACCCGATCAAGAACGAATCCGAAGCCCGCAGCGCCGTGGTCAAAAAGACGATCGAAGGCTGGTACAACACCGTCTTTCTGACAAGGCTGTCCAAACTGTCCGGCCAGATCATCATGGCCACAAGCTGGGCCGTGGACGATCTGGCGGCGACGGTGGCGAAGAAGAACCCCCGCGCCCGCGTGCTGAAGTTTCCGGCCATCGACGAAGACGGCAAGGCCCTCGTGCCGGAGCTGCACCCGCTCGAAAAGCTCCTTGAAGTCAAGGCCCTGCTCTCGCCGGGACAATGGAGTGCGCTGTATCAGCAGACGCCGATCGCCGAGGGCGGGAACATCTTTCAGGAAGAGTGGATACGGCGATGGGACGCGTCGACGTATCCGCCGTATTTCGAAGAGGTGATTGCTTCATGGGACATGACCTTCAAGGATACGGACGGCTCCGACTATGTCGTCGGGCAAGTCTGGGGACGGTTCGGCCCCAATTACTACCTGCTCGATCAGGTCCGCAGGCGCATGGGGTTCACGGCCTCGAAAGCGGCCGTGCTGGCCATGCTCGCTCAATGGCCGCAGGTGACGGCGGTGCTCATCGAAGACAAGGCGAACGGCCCGGCGGTGCTCGACGCCCTGCGCGGGGAGGTGCCGGGGTTGATTCCGGTTTTGCCGGACGGCTCGAAGGTCGCCCGCGCCTACGCAGTGACGCCGCTGTGGGCCGGGGGGAACGTGTGGATTCCGGAAGACGACGCCGTATGGACGCGGGATTTTGTGGAAGAGCTCGTCGCGTTTCCGGCCGGGGCGCATGACGACCAGGTGGACGCCATGACGCAGGCGCTCAGGTACTTGAGAAGCCACGGACTCGCCGTATGGGAGGCCCTGGCCGATGACTGATGTTTTCTTAACCGACGAATCACGAGGCGTCCGATGACGAAAAAACACCCTTTGCGGGGCACCCGTAAACAGTTTCGGGACGGGTTCGCAAGCTTTACCGCCCGTCTCGGCATGGGACAGGACAACCAGCTCGCCAAAAGCGGCTATGTCGCGGAAGGCTATGTCACGCGCAGCAACACCGAGCTCGAGGACATGTACCGCACGAGCTGGATTGTGGACCGCGTGGTCAACGTGGTCGCCGAAGACATGATCCGGGGCGGCATCGAGATCCGTTCCCAGATGGAACCGGACAAGATCGACGAGCTCATGCGGGCCGTACGCAGCGCGGGCATTCCCGGGAGGTTCTCGGACGCGATCAAGTGGTCACGTCTCTACGGCGGAGCGCTCGCCGTCATACTCATCGACGGGCAGGAGCTTTCCGAGCCGCTCGATCTCGAGGCCGTCCCGCAGGGAGGGTTTAAGGGGCTGTACGTCCTCGACCGCCACCAGGTCACGCCGTCCGACGGGAAGATAGACGATATCGGGCCGATGCTCGGGTATCCCGAATCGTACCGCATCAATCTGGACGTTTTGACGGGCGAGACCATCCACCACAGCCGGGCGATCCGCTTCATCGGGGCGGAACTCCCGTGGCAGCAGCGACAATCCGAGCAGTGGTGGGGCGGGAGCGTCGTGGACAAGCTCTATGATCGCCTCGTCGCGCTCGATTCAGCGACCCACGGCACAGCGAACATGCTCTACAAGAGCTTTCTGCGCGTGGTCGGCGTTGACGGGCTGCGGCAAATCCTGCAACAGGGAGGCCGCGCCGAGGCCGGGCTTCTCAAGCAATTCCAGATGATCCGCCAGGTCCAGACGAACGAGGGGATCACATTGCTCGACAAGAACGATACCTTCACCACGCACGGCTGGAGCTTTGCGGGCATCTACGACGCCATGCAGGCGTTTATGGAGCAGATCGCCGGGGCAACGGGCATTCCTCTGGTCCGTTTGCTCGGACAGTCGCCGAAAGGCTTTTCAACGGGCGAGGCCGATCTGCGGACGTATTACGACACGGTGAGCACGCTTCAGGACGACGATCTCCGTCCCGCCTACGATACCGTCTTCCGTGTGCTCGCGCGCTCACTCTGGGGCGAGGCGCTCCCGGACGATTTCGCCTTTGAGTTCCGCCCGCTGTGGCAGCCGTCCGAAACCGACAAGGCGACCATCGCCACGGCCGACGCCCAAAACGTCGCGGGGCTCCATACCGCCGGTGTGCTTACAAGAAAAATGGCGCTGACGGAGCTCAGGAACGCCGGGCGCGCTTCCGGGCGTTTTGTGAGCATCACGGACGAGGACATCGCGCAAGCCGAAAAGGAAGACCAGGCCCCGCCTCTTCCCGAGGGTATTGACATGTTCGCGCCGACGGGAGGCGATAATGGCTGAGTGGGCGATGCCGTGGGCGTTTACGGATCGCCTGAAAATCCGGGACGCGGCCTCGGCCTTCGTCGCCTCCCGCGCGGCGGAACGGGCGTATGAGCGGAAGCTCCGATCGGTCGCGGAGCGCGTCAGAACGACGCTGGCAACGACAAAGCCCGAACAGGCGGAAAAGGCCCTGCGCGAGTACGCCGAGCTCATCGGGCCGTGGGCCGCGCAGTCGGCCGCGACCATGCTGGCCACGGTCGATCGGAAAAACCGCGATTCGTTTCTGCGCGAGGCGGCACGGGCGGGGATCGACATGCGCATTCTTCTTGCTTCGCCCGGCGTCGGGTACGCGGTGCAGGACCGCATCGCCGAAAACGTCAGGCTCATCAAAAGCATCGTGACCCATTCCGCCGACGACGTGGCGAAACTCGTGCAAGAAAGCATGGCCACGGGGATGCGCGCCGAAGATCTGGCCAAACGGATCGAGCGCGTGGGCGAAGTCTCGAAATCGCGCGCCCGCACCATAGCCGCCACCGAAGTCTCCAAGGCGGGAACCGCGCTCACGCGCGCCCGTGCGGAGTCCGTCGGTTCCGAAGGGTACATCTGGCGCACGGCGAGGGACGGGGCAGTACGCGATTCGCATCGAATGATGGAGGGAAAGTTCGTCCGCTGGGACTCGCCGCCCACGCTCGACGGCATGACCGGGCACGCCGGGGAGTTCCCGAACGATCGCTGCTACCCCGAGCCGGTCATTCCGCGCGGCGACGGGACGTCCTACAACCAACCGCTCCCGACGCAGGAAGAGGAAAAGGCGGCGGGCGAGCAGCGACTTATGACCGCGTGGGAGCACCACACGCCGGAAGGCGGCGAAGCCTGGCCGGAAGTGGTGCGGCATGTGCCGGGTGAACCTCTTTATAATATAGGGAAAGCAAAATTCATTTCACAAAAGCTGACGAAATATTCGCTCGACGTCACCAGCCCGAAGGGAAAGGCGAAGGCGGAAGCCTTCCGGAAGTTCCTGGGTTTTGGACCGGATGATGCCCAAACGATCGAACGGCTGGCTATGGAAGGCATACGGCACCTCCCCGCCGAACGGATGGATACGGACAAGTGGGGGGAGCGCTTCAGCGTGTACGTGCCCATGAAGGGCAACAACGGGAAGGTCGCGAACGTACTGACGGCCTGGATATACGACCGCCTGGAGGACGGGAGGCTCTCCACCGTTCCCCGCCTCTCCAATTGCTATCTGGACAAAAAAAGCATAGCGTACATCAAAAATATGGAGAAATATCATGCTTGAGGCGTTCACCGGAGCCCGGCTTACGCGGGACTTTGAGATGCGCAGGAGGGACGGAGAGGTGATACTCATCCCCGCCGGAACCTCTTGCGTCGTCCTTGACGTCTACAAGTCCCCTCCCGGCTATGAAATGGAATTCGACTACGGCGGCGAGGAGTTCAGTATCGGCATCCCGGCCGACATCGTGGAGCCCTACGGCGGGTAAAACGGGATTTCTCCCCTTTTCGTTTTTTACGGCCTTTTTTTCTTCCGTCCTTCCCGGTATTCACGTTTTTGCCTTTCGCGTCTTGTAAACGGCCTGTAAACACCTTAACGGGCATATCGGGCTCTTCCTTCCTGTCCCGCGACGAATGAAAAGCACCCTGATCAACATCGGGGTGCTTTTTTTGCGTCCGGCGTGCCAGTGTCGGCTCATGCGCTACCACACACAATCCCGTCTTTCCGAACACATGTTCGAAACCCCCGAAGGGTTTCTTCTCTGCCCCGGCGTCGCCATCGCGCGGACGGGTCCGCAGCCCTACGCTGCGGACGAAGTCGCCGACGACGTAGAGGGGTTCTCCGACGTCGTGGTCATGCTCCGCGACGAGGACGAAGTCTTCGACTCCGAAGCTATGGCTTCTTTCGAGGGCAAGCCGCTCGTTATCGACCACCCCGACGAAGATGTGAATCCGGACAATTGGAAGGAACTCGCCGTCGGCCACGTACAGAACGTGCGCCGGGGGGAAGGGATCGACGACGATCTGCTCATCGCGGACATTCTGGTGACGGACGCCGAAGCGATCCGGCTCATCCGCAAAGAAGGGCTCCGGGAACTGTCGTGCGGGTATGACGCGAGAAACGAGGCCGTCCGTCCCGGCATGGGACGGCAAACCGACATCCGCGGCAACCACGTCGCGCTCGTCCCTCACGGGCGTTGCGGGGCACGGTGCCGCATCAACGACAGGAAGGGGACAATGGCAAAGAAACCGAGCTGGTGGGACCGCATCATGGGCAACCCCAAGGTGAGAAAGGCGATGCGGGACGCCGAAGAAGAGCTGAAGGCGCAGGACGAGGAATGTCAGGCCAAGGACGAGGACGATCCCAAGGCCACTACCGCCACGGATGAAGGCGATCCCGTTGCGGAAAAGCTCGACGAGGTGCTGATGCTTCTGCGGACGCTCGTCGAGGGCAAGAGCACGTCTGATGAGGACGATCCCAAGAGTACCGAGGATGAAGACACCACCGAGACCAATGACGACGAGACCGTAAACACGGGCGACAACGAGCCGGACGGCACGAGCGACGAGGACGATCCCGCAAGAACAACCGATCGCGCCATACGCCGCCGGACCGCAGACGCGGACACGCTGCGCCGGGCCGCGACGCTCGCCCCGGGGCACGCCTTCCGGATGACGGACAAGGCTTGCACCGTCAAGCGCATCGCCCTGCGTGACGCCTGCCGTGACAAGGGCATTTCCCGCATCGTCGACGCCTGCCTGCGCGGCACTGATCTCGAGCGTTGCGACTGCATGACGCTTGACGCCGCCTTCATCGCGGCTTCCGAAGTGGCCGCGAACCGCGCCAACCGCCGCACGGCCGACGCGCTCACCAGGGCGAGCGTACGCGACTTCGGCAAAACCGTCTCCCCGGCCGACATCAACAAAGCCAACCGCGATTTTTACAAGAGAGGTTAACATGTCCGCCTATCTCACCCGTATGCCCGCAGGCATCCCCGGCGACGTCAGCCGCAAGGAAGGCGCGACCATCGAATCGAGCCTCGTGGGCTCAAAAGCGATTCCGTACGGCGCGTTCGTCAAGCTCGTTTCCGGGAAGCTCGAACCCCTTGCGGCATCCGACACCGCAGCCGTCATCTACGGCCTCGCCGTCCGCCCGTATCCCAAGCAGTCCGACGCCGTCGGCTTCGGAGCGGCCAGCGCCCCGGCGGGGAGTCTGTGCGACGTGCTCCGTTCCGGCTACATGACCGTCAAGCTCGCAAGAGGCACGGCCGTGCGCGGCGGGCAGGTCTACGCCCGCGTCACCGCCGACACGGGCAAGGCCGTCGGGGACATCGAAGCCGCCGACGATACGGGCAAAACCGTGGCCGTATCGGGCTGCACATTCATGGGACCGGCCGACGCCGACGGCAACACCGAAATCGCCTACAACATCTAGGAGCTCATCATGTTTACTTTTGACCGCCGTACTATCGACTCCTCGGGCGCGTTCCTCGTCGGCGAGCTCGAACGGCTCGACAAAACGCTCCACGCCCCGCTTTCCTCCGTCACATGGGGGCGCGACATCGATCTGCGCGAAGACGTCACCATCGCCGACGAATCGAGTTCGTTCACCCTGTCCAACTACGCGGCCAGCGGCAACCCCAATCCCAAGGGCAAAAACTGGATCGGCGGCAATGCCACGGCGATCGCCGGGATCGCGCTCGACATCAACAAAGTCTCGCTCGCCCTGCACCTGTGGGGGATGGAACTCGGCTACTCCCTGCCCGAGCTTGCCGCCGCGCAACAGGTCGGGCGGCCCATCGATACGCAGAAGTATGAAGGCATCAAACTGAAGTTCCAGATGGACACCGACGAGATGGTATACGTCGGCGACGCCGATCTCGGCGTTCCCGGCCTCGTCAACAGCGATGCCGTCACGCCTGAAAACGTCACTACGAAATGGAGCGACGCCTCAGCCACGCCGGAAATGATCCTCGATGACATCAACGGCCTCATCGACGCCGTCTGGAAACAGTCGGGCTATGCCGTCTGCCCGACGCACCTGCTCGTCCCCCCTGCGGCGATGGCGAAGCTCGTCAAGCCCGTCACAACTGCGGGCAGCAAGTCGATCCTTCAGTATGTCCGGGAAGAATGCCTTGCCCTTCAGATCAACGGGCGTCCGCTTGAGATCAACCCTGTCAAATGGCTTTCCGCCGTCGGTGCGTCGAGCTCCGGCCGCATGGTCGCGTACACGAAAGACCCCATGTACGTCCGGTTTCCGATGGTGCCGCTCACGCGTACGCCGCTTGAATACCGGGGTATCTACCAGCTCACCACCTATTACGGAAAGCTCGGAGAAGTCGAGTTCGTCTACCCCGAAACCGTGGGCTATGCCGACGGCATCCTGTAGGAGCGCGGACATGAAACGCATTTACGTGGACAAACCGTTTCGGCTGCGTACGTCCGACGGCGTGCGGGAATTCGGCAAAGGCGCGCACTCCGTCGACGACACCACGGCGGAGCATTGGGCCATGAAGGCATGGCTTGCCGAAGGCCGGTACCGCGTCGCCTTCACCCGACCCGACGGCGTCGAAGAAACGCCCTTTTCGGAAGAAGATCCGGAGATCACGCCCGCACCCGAAGCCCCCGCAACGAAAAAGAAGGGCAAGGCATGATCAGCGTCGCCGGATTCCGGGATTCCTTCCCGCAGTTCACCGAAGCGCTGTTTTCAGACGGGCGGGTGGCGTTCTACCTCTCGCTCGCCGGGAAGGCCATGTCGGAGGAGAAGTGGGAAGACCTCTACGAGGAAGGCGTCTGCCTGTACGCCGCGCACCACCTGACGCTCGAAGCCGCCGCCATGAAGGCGGCGGACGGCACGGGAGGCATGGACGCGGCCGCCGGGCCGGTGACGAGCCAGACGAAAACCGTGGGCTCCGTCTCAAAGTCCGAAAGCCGGGGAGGCGCGGCCGCGTCCGGAAGCGCCAACGTAAACGCCGGACATTGGAACGATACCGTTTACGGCAAACAGTGGTGGCAGCTCGCCATGATCATCGGCGCGGGGGCCGCGCACGTATGATCCCCACGCTCTCGATCCGGCAGACCATGAGCAACCTTTCCGGCATCCGAAAGGCTATGAAGGCGCTTACCCGTCAGGACGTCCTCATCGGTGTCCCGGCTGACGAATCTGGACGGGAGGAAGGCGACGGGCTGAACAACGCCGAGCTTTCCTACATTCACGAGTTCGGGACCGAGGACGGGCGCATCCCGCCCCGGCCCCACCTCGTGCCGGGAGTGAAGAAAGCGCAGGCGGACATCGCCGACGCCTTGGAGAATGCCGCATCAAGGGCGCTCCACGGGGACGCGTCGGCTGTCCGCGCCGGGCTCGAAAAGGCGGGCCTTCTCGGACAGAACGCCGTCCGGGCGACGTTTACCGACAACGACTGGCCGCCGCTCGCTGACGGCACGCTTGACGCGAAGCCGCTTAGAAAAAGCGATACGGGAGACGTCCTTACCGATAGGAAAGGACGTCCGCTCAGGGAAAAGTCGCGCAGGGAGTCGGGGAAGATCAACCCGCTTATGGATACGCGGCAACTGCAAAAAGCCCACACCTACGTCATCCGCGACAAGTCGGCGGGCGGCGACGGCACAAAAATACTGGGGTAGCACATGGACATCGACTTCTCGGACATGCTCTCCGATCCCGACTTCGTCGAGCCGTTTACGGTGACAAGGCGGGAAGCCGTGGTTTTCGGGGACGACTACAGGACCATCGAAAGCCGGCACGACGCCGTGGGTTCCATCCAGCCGGCGACGCCGAAAGAACTTGAGCGCCTTCCCGAAGAGGATCGGGACAAAGAGACCGTGTCCATCCATACGGCTTTCCCCCTGCGCACGGGCGGCCGGGACACGGCGCGACCGGACCGGATAACCCGCACGAAAGACGGCGCGGCCTATCTGGTGGCCAGCGTCGAGCCGTGGGGACATCTCGGCTGCGAGTTCGTGAAGGCGCTCGCGCAGCGGGAGCTTGAGTAATGGCCAACACCAGCGCCACCGGCGGCTACCTTGTTCCCGAACAGGGCATGACGCGCCATGAGCTTGAGGAGCTCCTGCGGACGGTCTTTTCCGGCTGCACGGGGATCAAGCGGATCAACGTGCGTACGAAATGGAAAGCGGAACCCGACAACATCCCGAAAAAGGCCGAAACATGGCTTTCGTTTGCGATCATGAGCCGGGAAAGCCCGAAAGCGCAGGTACTGCACCTCGAAACGCCGGACGGGGAAGGAACCGGCCGCGTCATGACGCACGAGACCATCGAAGTACTGACGAGCTTTTTCGGGCCGGACGCCGAGGACATGGCCGTCAGGCTCAAGGCCGCGCTTCAGGTTTCGCAGAACCGGGAGGCGCTCTTCCGGGAAGGCGTGGCCTTCGTACGCGGCGGGAACGTCACGACGATGCCGGAACTTGTCGCCTTCGGCTGGAGGCCCCGCGCCGACATGACGCTGACCTTCCGCCGCGCTCCGAAAAAGAGCTTCGGCACCGTTGAAATCCCCGCCGAATCCCCGTCCGAGGGCACCGTAAACATCAGGCACGCGAAAGAGGCGGAAACCGGCTTTCGCGTAAACAGATAGGAGAACCGTCATGGCGAAAGCGCTCAGCGTCGATCGTGTCGTCAAGGTCACGATCAACCTGCAACCCCTGGCTGCGGGCCGCCGGAACTTCGGCGTCCTGCTCATCGTCGGCGCGTCCGACGTGATCGACATGGAGGAACGCATCCGGGCCTATACCGGGATCGACGGCGTGGCCGCCGACTTCGGCGTGTCGACTCCCGAATACAAGGCGGCGGAACTGTTCTTCTCCCAATCCCCGCGCCCCTCGCAGCTCAGGATCGGAAGGTGGGCGAAAACAGCTACTCCGGCCGTGCTCAAGGGCGCGGTCCTTCCCGACGACGAGGCCGAACCTTCGGAGTGGACGGGAATCACGGGCGGAACCTTCGCCGTTTCCGTCGGCGGGGCGAGCAAGGAAATCACGGGGCTCGACTTCTCCGGGGAAACGAACCTGAACGGCGTGGCGGGCGTGATCAGTACGGCGCTGGCGAGTGCCGGAGCATCCTGCGTCTGGACGGGCGAACGCTTCGTCATGACCACCACGGCGAAGGGGACGGCCGCGAAAATCGGCTACGTGTCCCCTCTGGGCAGCCCGCCCGGCACGGACATTTCCCGAAAGCTCCGCATGACTGAATCGACCGGGCTTCCGCCCGTCGACGGCGTCGACGGCGAAACGGCCAAGGAAGCCGTCATGGCGCTCGCCGACAAGTCCGGGGACTGGTACGGCTGCGTCTTCGCCGACGAGGCCCTGACCGTGGACGATCATCTGGACGTCGCCGCATACGTCCAGGCGGCATCGAAATCCCGCATCTACGGCGTAACGGATACGGACACGCGGGCGCTCGACGCCACTTATGCGAACGACGTCGCGAGCAAGGCCAAGACGCTGGGCTACACGCGTACCATCGTCGCCTACAGCCAAAATCCCTACGCGATCGTCTCCGCGCTCGGCCGGGCGTTTACCGTCAACTTCAACGCCAACCGCTCGACGATCACCCTGAAATTTAAGCAGCTCCCCGGCATCACGGCCGAAGGGCTCACGGAAACGCAGGCGACGGCGCTTGAGAGCAAGCGCTGCAACGTGTTCGCGGCCTATGACAACGACACGGCGATCTTTCAGGAAGGCGTCATGGCGGGCAGCGCCTACTTTGACGAAATCCACGGGCTCGACTGGCTGCAAAACGCCGTGCAGACGGAAGTCTGGAACCTGCTTTACCAGTCGAAAACCAAGATCCCACAGACGGAATCCGGGGCGAACCAGGTTATCGCGTGCATCGAGGCGTGCCTTGAAGAGGCCGTAAACAACGGGCTCATCGCACCCGGCACGTGGAACGCCGACGGCTTCGGGCTCCTTGAGCGCGGCGACTACCTCGAGAAGGGCTACTACGTGTACGTGTCCCCCATAGCCGATCAGCCGCAGTCCGAGCGGGAACAGCGCAAGCTCCCGGTCATCCAGATCGCCGCGAAGCTCGCCGGGGCCGTCCACTTCGTCGATGTACAGATCGACGTCAATAGATAAGGGGAAAAACAATGGGATACACCTACAGTTTTCTTGACGTGCAGGCAGCCATTTCCGGCCCCGGCGGCAACTTCCCCCTTGCCGGGGACGAATCCGGGAACAGTGAGGAAGGCATCACCATCGAGCCCACGGGCGACAAGAACATCATGACCGTAGGGGCCGACGGCTCCGTCATGCACAGCCTGAAAGGGGATCGTTCCGGCACGGTGACGGTGCGCCTTTTGAAGACGTCGACCATCAACGCCGCGTTGCAGGCGCTCTACAACTATCAGACGACGTCGAGTTCCCGCCACGGCCAAAACACGATCACTATCCGCGACGTGGCCCGGGGCGACACAATCACCTGTCAGAAGGTCGCCTTTGCGAAAAACGCCTCGAAAACCTACGATGGCTCCGGCGGCATCATGGAATGGACCTTTCACGCGGGGACGATCTCCGCCCTTCTCGGAGCGTAAGCGATGCAGTTCACCATTAAGGACAAAACGTTCAGCGCCGGGCTCATGCCCGCCATAAAGCAATTCCATGTCGTGCGGCGGCTCACGCCGCTCGTCGACGCGGCAAAAGACATGCTTGACGACAAGGCCGTCAAAAGACTCATGGAGGGAGGGAAAACCGAAGACGTGCAGCTTTCCGACTTCCATCTCGGCCCGATCGCATCCGTCCTCGCGTCTCTGCCCGACGCCGATTTCGAGTACGTCGTCAACGCCTGCCTTGACGTGACCGAGCTGAAGCAGCCCGACGGCGGGTTCGCTCCGGTACGCGTCAAGGGCGTCGTCATGTTCCCGTTCGATCTGTCGACGCTCATCGGCATCGTCTGGAACGTGCTCAAGGGGAATCTTTCCGGTTTTTTCGGAGACCTCGGCTCGGCTTTGTCCGCCAAGGGGCCGACGTCGCCGTCGAATGGGTAAGCCTTCCCACCGGCGAGGACTGGATCATGCGGCCGGTCATCCGGGGGGTATGCCGGTTTGAGAGCCTTAAAGACGGCGTCCTCACCCTTGAGGACGTCGCCCTCATGAACGAGGCGCTCGACGTGCAGGACGAGAACGAACATAGGTATATGACTGCAAAGGAAAGGGAGCGCAGATAATGGCGGGTGCCGCGAGAATTGCCGAGTTTTTCGCCTCGGTGGGCTTCCAGGCCGACGAAAAGTCGCTTAAGTCCGCGCTCACGAAAGTGGCCGCCTTCGGCGCGTCCGTTTCCGTGCTCGCGGGCGGCGTCTTCGCGTCGCTTGTGGGCATCGCCAAAGCCGAAGCCGACATCGCCGCGCAGGCCGACAAGCTCGGCACTTCTTCGGAACGCCTTGAGGAACTGCGGTATGTCGCCGAACAGACGGGCTCAAGCGCCGACAAGCTCACGGCCGCGCTCGAATCCATCGCCTCGAAGAATCCCCGCATCAAAGACACGGCCGCCGCCTTCGATCTGGTTTCCGACCGTATGCGGGGCATGTCCGAGCTGCAAAGAAAACTCTACGCGCAACGGCTTGGCATCGATCCGACGCTCATTCCCATGATGACGGACGACGTGGCCGGGCTCCGGGAGGAATTCCGGGCCATGTACGCCGTGGCCGGGACGGATGCGAAGGCCGCCGCCGAAGAGTCGAAGGGCTTTTTGAACGAGCTTGCCAAGCTGAAGACGCTTTCCGGGATGCTGGCCAAGGCCGTGGGGCTCGCCTTCATCGGCAAGATCCGGCGCGACATCGAAAACCTGCGCCGGGTCATCATGGAGAACTTCGGGAAGATCCAGCGCATCCTGCAAATCGTGATCGGTTTCGTCATGCGCGTAGCCGGGGCGATCGGCGCGTTCGTCTACCGCATCATCAAATGGGCGGGACAGCTCGTCGGCTGGTTCGACAGTCTTGACGATGGGCAAAAAAAACTTGTTATCGGCGTGGGGTTGCTCATTGCGGCGTGGAAGATGCTGAACCTCGCCTTCCTGACCACGCCGCTCGGTATGCTCATTACCGGGCTCGCCGGTATCGTCGCCCTTGTCGACGACTACCTGACATACATGGAAGGCGGGGAAAGTTATTTCGATTGGGGGCCGTGGGCCGATACCATCAAAACATGCGTCGACTGGCTGCAACGCGCGGCTGGGGCGATCGGCACGTTCATTACGGAACATCAGGATCTCCTTATGAGCGTCGCCAAGGGGATCGGCGTATTCATGGGCATTCGGGGCGCGATCGGCATGGTCATTGCCGGAATTGGCGGCATGAAGAAAGCCTTTTCCGTATTTACGGCGGCGCTTTCAGCCAACCCGTTCATGCTCCTGCTCGCCGTGGCCGTTACCGTCGCGACGCTCATCATAGATAATTGGGACGCGGTCAAGGCGTTCTTCGTTGATGCATGGGCAACCATCAAAGAGACCTTCGGCAACGCATGGGACGCCATTTCCGCCAAGTTTCCAAACCTTACGGCGGCAGCCGAAGCCATGCTTCAGGGGCTCCTGCAACAGTTCGGGTTGCTGCGGGACTTTGTGGTCGCCGTCTTTACCGGCGACTTCTCCGGAGCCGTTGATGCCGCGCTCGGACTGTTTACGAACTTTCAGGAAACGCTGTGGAACATCTTTTCCGCGCTGGGCAACGCCATCCTCGGGATATTTTCCTCGCTGTGGGGCAAGGTCGCCGAAACCTTCCCCGATTTCGGCAAATGGGCCGAAAGCGCTGGCGAAGCGATCAAAGGGGCTTTCGGTCGCGCGATCGGATGGGTCAAGGAAAAGCTCGGCGGGCTTGTGGACATGCTCCCGGATTGGGTGCTTGAAAAGATAGGATGGAAAACGGAAGGCGACGAAAAAAGCGGCACCCCCGAGAAGGCTGTCCCGGCGTCCGCAAACGGGGTTCCTGAATACCGGGCGGCAGTGGAACCGGCATACCGAAATCCCTATATGCCTCCTTCCGGTCCGGCCATCGTTCCGACCGCCGCACAACGCGCCAACATGACGACGAACAACCGGAGCATGAAGATCGACGCCAAAACCGAGATCACCGTCAACGGCGCGCAGTCTCCCGCCGAAACGGCGAAGAACGTCGCCAGGCAGCAAACGAACGTCAACGCGGATCTCGTCCGTCACGCGCAAGGGGCAGCCCGATGAACTGGCTGTCGCAATCAGAGGAGCCCGCAACGCTGCGCCCCCAACGCAGTATCGGGGGCGTCACGTTCGACGTGGTCGTCGAAGAGCAGCACGAAGATACGCTTGAGATCACCGAGCACCCCGTCGAGCACGGCGCAAACATCAGCGATCACGCGTTCATGAAGCCTGCGTCAGTCACCATCCGCGCGGGCGTTTCGGACGGTTCCGGTTCCATTGCCGGAGAAAAGGCGGGGGTTTCCGTGTATGAGGCGCTGCAAACACTCCAGAAGGCCCGCGAGCCGTTCGACATCATCACCGGAAAGCGCAAGTACCGCAATATGCTTATCGAAACGCTCTCCGTGCTGACGGACGCCGATTCCGAAAACGCGCTCGTCGTCACGGCGGATTGCCGCGAAGTCATCATTGTCAAGACGCAGACGGTTTCCGTCCCTCCCCGCTCCAGACACAGAAACGCGGGAAAGACCGGCGGGACGGCGAACAAGGGGCAAAAGCAGGCGAAACGCCAATCCATACTCAAGGCGGGGATCGGATAATGGCCGTTTATACCATTCCTTTGGAACCCGAACCGCAGAGCTTCATCATCGCGCTTGGCGGCAAGGAATACCGGCTCACCGTCCGCTGGTTCGACGCCCCCGAGGGCGGGTGGCTCCTCGATCTGGCGACGGTTGAGGACGAGCCCGTCATAGCGGGCATCCCGCTGGTGGCCGGGTGCGATCTTCTGGAGCAGTACGGGTATCTCGGTATCGGCGGCAAGCTCGCCGTCTCCGGAGACGTGCCGCCGACGTTGGACAACCTGGGGGAAGACGTAACCCTGCTTTTCGAGGTGGACGATGACGACTAGTGCATCAAACAAGGAAGAGAAGGAATCCGGCCGCCAGTGGCTCCGGAAGTGCTCCCTTCTCGTCGGCAAGGGGAGGGACGGACTGGAGCTCGGGGATCTGCGGATCGTCTTCAAGACGACGAAGGGCGACGTCGAAACCCCGAACAGCGCCGAAATCAATGTTTACAACCTGTCCGAAGTCACGAGCAGCAAGATCAGGAAGGAATTTACCCGCGTCGTGCTTCAGGCGGGCTATCAGGACAACTGCGCGGTCATCTTCGACGGGACGATCAGACAGGTCCGGCGCTTCCGCGAGAACGGGACGGACGTTTGCACGTCCATCCTCGCCGCCGACGGCGACGCGGCTTATAACTACGCGGTGGTCAATACGACGCTCGCGGCGGGTTCCACGTCCGCCGAACACGTCGGGGCGTGCCAGAAGGCTTTCTCGGGAAAGGGCGCGGATACCGGGTATATCCCGGACATGGCAGGCCCGGCGCTCCCGCGCGGCAAGGTCATGTACGGCATGGCGCGCAAATACATGCGCGACACCGCGAAGCAGACCGGCACGTCGTGGAGCATCCAGGACGGCAAGGTGCAGATGGTTCCCGTCAGGGGATATCTTCCCGGCGAGGCCGTGGTGCTGACGGCTGAAACCGGGCTTGTCGGCGCGCCGGAGCAGACGAACGACGGCATTAAAGTCCGTTGCCTGCTCAATCCCCGGCTCCGCATCGGCGGCCGCATCAAGCTCGACAACGCGAGCGTGAAGGAAATGAAGACGGAACTCAAAATGAACGCGAACCTTTACGGAAAACCGAAGCTCGACAATGACGGCCTGTACCGCATCATCAAGTGCGAATTCACGGGCGACACGCGCGGCAACGACTGGTACGCCGATCTTGTCTGCATCGGGATCGACGACACCATGCATCTTCCTTTGGACCAGCTATGATCGACAGACGCGAACGACAAGACGATCCCGTGGAGTCCCAGCGCGCGGCTCTCGACGGACGCCAGGCCGAGATCTGGACGGCGCTCCCCGGTATCGTCCAATCCTTTGATCCGGTGGCCATGACCGTTACCGTACAGCCCGCCGTAGCCGGGCGGGTGACGGACGAAACGGGCAAGACGTCTTCCGTAAACATGCCCCTTCTGCCCGACGTCCCCGTGGTCTTTCCTGGCGGCGGGGGTTTTACGTTGACCTTCCCCGTCGCCTCCGGGGACGAGTGCCTTGTGGTGTTCGCTTCCCGCTGCATCGATGCGTGGTGGCAGTCGGGCGGAATAGGCGAACCGATGGAGCCCCGGATGCACGACCTTTCGGACGGCTTCGCGCTCGTCGGCGTCCGCAGCCAGGCGCGCAGGCTGTCCCCCGCAGTCGATTCCGAAAACGTGCAGATCAGGTCCGACGACGGCAAAACGTTCATCGAAATGACCCCGGGCGGAGATGTCAATGCCGTCGGGCCGACATCCGTCACGTTGAAGAGCGAAGGCTCCATCACGCTCGACGCCCCTCAGATCATCATCAAGGGGCTGCTCTCCATGCAGTCGCAGTCCGGCGGCGCGACCACGGCCATGCTCGACGGATCGCTCAACGCAACCGGAGACGTCACGGCCTCGAACATCAGCCTCAACAGCCATACGCACCCCGGCGACAGCGGGGGGACCACGGGAGGCCCGCAATGAACGGCAAGCTTGTAGGCGAAGGCGTCCGGTTTGAACGCATCCGCCGGATCACCGGCTATCTCGTCGGCTCGGTCGATCGCTTCAACGACGCCAAGGCCGCTGAAGTCCGGGATCGCGTAACGCATATCAACATGAAAGGGGTACGCAATGAGGTACCGCAAGCTCGATGATTCCGGGGATTTCATGTTCGGCCACGGGCAAGCGGACTTTCACCATAACACTCCGGAAGCCGTCGCTCAGGCCGTCGCCACGCGGCTACGCCTTTTTTCCGGCGAATGGTTTCTCGACGTTACGGAAGGCACGCCCTACGTTCAGGCAGTCTTCGGCAAGCACACGGCGCAAACATACGGCCCGGCGCTTCGCGAGCGTATCCTTGACACCGAAGGCGTGACGGGGCTTGCCGCGTTCGAGACCGTTTATGACGGAGAAGCAAGACGCCTTACCGTAAACGCGACCATCGAAACCGTTTACGGGGAAGCCGTTGTTCAGGAGGTATTGTGATGGCGCTCACCTATATTGACGACACGGGAATCCATCTGCCCGATTACCCTACCGTCCTCGACCATGTCAAAGGCATCATGCACGACATCTACGGAGACGATCTCTATATTGAAGCGGACAGTCAGGACGGACAGCTCTGCGCCGCGTTCGCTTCAATGATGCACGACACCTATGCGCTTTGCGGTGACGTATACAACGCCTTTTCGCCGTCAACCGCGCAAGGCGTGGGGCTCTCAAGCGTAGTCAAGATAAACGGCATAAGGCGCAAGACGGCCAGTTATTCGACCGTTGATCTACGCATCGTCGGGCAGGTCGGCACCATCGTCACCGGCGGCAAGGCCGAGGACGTGGCCGGGCAAAAATGGCTTTTGCCCGCTCGGGTCGTCATTCCCGCCGAAGGCGAAATTACGGTCACGGCCACGGCCGAAGTCATGGGAGACATCCGGGCCGCCGCCGGGGAAATCACCAAAATCGCCACGCCGATGCGGGGCTGGCAGACCGTAAACAATCCGGCGGCCGCAACGGCGGGTGCTCCCGTGGAGAAGGATTCGGAACTGCGCGGACGTCAGGCCATCAGTACGGCCATCCCGTCACAGACGCCGCTTGAAGCGACCAAGGGGGCCGTAGCCCGGCTTTCCGGCGTGACGCGCAGTGCTGGATATGAAAACGACACGAACGAAACGGACGAGCGCGGTATCCCGGCGCACAGTATCGCCGTTGTTGCTGAAGGCGGCGACACGGCTCAGATCGCCGAGGCCATTTTCGCAAAAAAGACACCCGGCTGCGGCACCTACGGCACGACGACTGTCTCCGTGCGCGACGAATACGGCGAACCTTCGCAAATCCGGTTTTTCCGTGCGACGGACATGCCAGTCTATGCGCGGGTCACGCTCAGGGCGCTTTCCGGCTATCTTTCATCCACAGGCGATACCATCCGCAAGAACCTCGCCGCGTACATCAATACGCTCGGCATCGGCGAAAAGCTGTACGTGAGCCGCCTGTATACCCCTATAAACGCAGTCGCCGCAGAAACCTTTTACGTCGAATCCATCGAGATAGGTACGAGCCCGGGAGTGCTCGCCGCCGAAAATATCGCCGTGGCGTTCAACGCCGTAGTCTCCTGCACGGTGGAAGACATCGAGGTGATTGCTACATGAGCGCGGACGACTACCTTGCCTTGATCACTTCCGAGCACCGGCACCGTCCGAAGTTCGAGGCCGTCGTCGCCGGACTGGCCGGGCCGTTCGTCGAAATGCAGGCCATGCTCGAAAGGATGCGGACCCTGCACGACATCGACACGGCCACCGGCGTACATCTTGATCGCGCGGGAGAATGGATCGGAAGAAGCCGCTATGTGGCCATTCCCCTTGAGAATGTCTATTTCTCGTGGGGCGTCGAAGGGCTTGGATGGAACGAAGGCTACTGGAAAGGGAAGTATGACCCGGATCGCGGCATGGTGCGGCTTTCCGACGACGCGTACCGAACCGTCCTGAAAGCGAAGATCGGCGCGAACCGTTGGGATGGAACCATCCCCGGGGCGTATGAAGTTTGGAGAACGGCTTTCGCGGATATCGGGAGTGTCGTCGTCATTCAAGACAATCAGGACATGAGCATGATCCTCGGCATAACCGGAGTCCGGCTCGACAACGTCATGCGCCAACTCATCCTCCAGCGCTATATCGACCTGAAGCCCGAAGGCGTCCGTATCTCGTACTATGCCGTATCGAACAGCGGCGCTCCCCTTTTCGCCTGGAACTGCGATTCCGAAGGGCTCGCAGGATGGGCAAGAGGGGCATGGCCTGAAAAAATCCTGCCTTTTCACCCTGATCACCGTCAGGGGAGATAAAAAAAGCTGGCGCGGGCATGTTGGACTCACAGGAGGACGACATGCCCGTTATCAATGAAATATTGCCTTTCGCCCCACAGGCGACCGTTGAACTGAGTGAAATTCTGAGCCTCGCCGACTACACCGCCGACATGCAGCGCCTGCGCGGAAACCAGCCGGGAATCGCCCGGCTCGAGCTTGTCAACACGGTGCTCAGGCAGACGTCGCATATGGCCGCCGGGCTCGCGCAGTTCATCGCCAACCGGTACGACGGCGGCGTCAAAGACGACGGAAACCTCGACGCCGTCGAATCCGGATTGCAGGCGGCGATCATGAGCCTCGTCTCCGGCGTCACGGACCCTCTGTCAAAAACGCTGGCGACACTTGAAGCAATCCGTAAAAGCTGGATTGGAGCCCCCCGTTACCACCGCTCTACGGTGCTCCCCCCGGACTACGCATGGGTGAATGGCGACCTCATACTTTTTGAAGATCGTCCAGAATTTGAAGAGGTTTACCTCGCTGGCGGCTTCGAGGGAATGCTTCTCGAAGCAAACGCCACCAGCGAGCAGATCGCCGCCAACCTCGGGAAGTTCAGAAAACATCCTAACGGACTGGGATTATACCTTCCTTCGTGTGGCGAACAGTTTTTCCGAGCTTGGGGGCAGGGGGCGGGCCGGGAGGCGGGCTCGGCGCAGGGAGATGCTGCACGTAATATCTCAGCGAACGCTCCATATCTTTCGACAAATCAGATTGGCGCACAAGCCGAGGGCGCTTTTTCTTGGCATACACTGATCGGTCCTCTGACACTTATAACATATGAAACAGAAGCGTCAGGAGGTCTGTCTTTTGAGTCGTCTCGTGTGGTCCCGACAGCCGAAGAAAACCGCCCGGTCAATGTCGCGCTCCCCGTGTGT
>NZ_JH114235.1:140976-148602 GCF_000224655.1 Bilophila sp. 4_1_30 | reverse complement strand
ACCAAGATACAAGATCGACAGGAAGGTTGATAGATTCAGGCATGACAGTAGTAGACGAGCCGTAGAGCGGGTTAGAGCGGGATGCATCGATATCCAGACTATCCCAGACTCCAGCAACCTTCGTTTCCACAGCGACAACTCCATTGGGTGCCCAGTTCGCCTGAAAGGCTCCAGAGGGGCCACCACCGGCGATTGACATAATGTTCCATCCAGACCAAGCGCCTTCTATCTCCGGCAACCCCGGAGCGTTGTACCCTCCAGCGTTCCCCGCCCCCTGCCCCCAAGCTCGGAAAAACTTTTTGTGACAATAAAACTATAAATAAAGGAACAAGATATGACGATACCTCAGATGTATATGTATGACTTGAAGACCGGAGAATACACCGGCAGCCGTGATGCCACTCGGCGTCCGAACGGCGAGTATATACTGGAAGCGACCGGCGCGACATCTGTTGCTCCGCCCGCTGTCATTCCTACGGGGCAGACTGCCCGCTGGACCGGGGATGCGTGGGAGAAGGTGGAAGACCACCGCCAGCACATGGACGAGCGTGGGCGCAAGGAAGGCGGGACGCCGTACTGGCTCCCCGATGATACATGGCGTTCCGAACCCCGGTACATGGAAGAACTCGGGCCGCTTCCGGCTGATGCGCTTTTAGAACGCCCGAGACGTCCGCTTGAGGAGTATAAAGCTGATAAGCGGCGGGAAATCATCGCGGGCTATACGGCGGCACTGACGGCAACCCTGACGATGCCCGCAGAGTCTCCCTCGGCGGCGGAAGTGGCGACGGGGGCAGCGCTTTTCGCCGCTGACGACGCCGTTGGGCTTGCCGACGTGCAAACAATTCTTATAGCGAGGAGGGACGAGTTGCTGGCGGCTGTAGAAGCGGCACAACGCCGAGAAACGGTCTCGGCGATCGTGGTTTCTTACCCGGTCTAGCGGTAAATTTCAGGCAGAGGCGGGGGAGATTGGACCCTCCCCCACCGGCCCGGTGTACGGTCACCGGACCACGGCCCCACATGATACGTACATATCATGCGGAGTGTCCGCCTGCGTTTATGGCTCACAGTCAGACCGCGAGCACGTAAACGCATATCAGGACGGATGCGGGGGCGCAAGGGAAGGACAATCAAAAGATGGAGTGTACGGACAGGGAAATCAGGTGCGGCAAGTGCGGCCGCTTGCTGGGAACGGGGACGGCACTTAGCTTTACGGTCAAGTGCCGGTGTGGAACGTATAATCACATTCAAGTCGTCACTACGAGGGCCAAGAGCTCCAACTCCGAAACATCGGAGTCAAACCATGTCACAGAACAAAACTCTCCCGCCGCTGGCTGATAATGCGCCCGGCGTCAACGGTTTCAAGTACAAGCCCCGCTTCGGCGTCATCGTCATCTGTAAAGACGAGGAAGAGCATAGACGGGTGTATGAGCGCCTGCGCGGAGAAGGCTACAAATGCCGGGTGGTACGCGTATGAAGATCACCATCCACCACGAAAGTCCGGACTATCAGTCATACCGCGCCGCCTGCGTGCGCTCTCTCTTCAATGCCGAAGCCAGCGACTTTCGGCTTGAGGCGGAATTGCCGCTTGACGCGGAACCGTGGCAAATCGGACTTATCGTCGGCCCGTCGGGTTCCGGCAAGTCTTCCCTTGGCTCTCGCATCTGGGGGTCGGAAACGGTGCGCGGCTCTGAAGTATGGCCAACGGACGCCCCTATTGTTGACGCCATTGCTCCAGATTTCAAGGGAGGTGACTGGCAACAGGTGACGGCGGCACTTTCCGCCGTCGGCCTTGGCGACGTTCCGTCATGGCTCCGTCCGTACCACGTCCTTTCGACCGGAGAAAAGTTCCGGGCGTCTCTTGCCCGTATCGTCTGCGAAGCCCCGGAGCACGTCGTGATTGACGAATTTACCAGCGTGGTCGACCGTCAAATTGCCCGGATAGGCGCGTCAGCCTTTGCAAAGGCATGGCGGCGCACTGGTGGGCAGGCCGTTCTTCTTTCATGTCATTATGATATTATTGACTGGCTCGCCCCCGATTGGGTTTTCGATACCGCAACCGGCGATTTCCGCTGGACACGGGGGTGTCTTCAACGCCCCCGAATCGATCTCGACATATTCCAGACCAACTGGCGATTTTGGCCGCTTTTTGAGCCGCATCACTATCTGAGGGTGCCGCACATGGTGGCCGCCACAAACTACGTCGGATTTGTGGGCGATCAGCCTGTGGCTCATGTGGCCGTCTCGACGCTGGCGGGACTTCGGGAAGCGCGGGCGTGCCGACTGGTTATTTTGCCGGAGTGGCAAGGCGCGGGCGTCGGTCTTCGCTTCCTCAATGCCGTTTGCGCTCTTTGGAGGCGTGGGCAAAATCGATACGGCAAACCGATGCGGACGCTTTTCCACACGTCGCATCCGGGGCTTGCGGCGGCCCTACGCCGGAGCCCGCTATGGACGCAGGTTTCCGCCAGATTTTACGGCGAAGACAAGCTCAGGTGTCATAATTCCATGATCAACTCGAGGCAACGTCTTGGCGGGACATGGGCGGCGGTTGGATATGGCGGACACTTTCGGGCCGTGCAGGGTTTCCGGTATCTCGGTGAGGATGCCGCATGAAGATTGTACTTTTTGGGCAGAAATGGCTCGCCGCCGAAGTACTTAAAGCCATTACGGCTCTCCCCGGCGTTGATGTTGTTACAGTATGCCCGGACACCGAAACGCCCGATGTGCTACGCCGGGCGGCCTTTGAGTTGGGCATACCTTCATCTAGGAATATGGATGCGCTCCCCCGGTGCGACATGGCGGTTGCGGCACATTGCCAGCGGTATATCCCCACCGCCGTTCGTAGCCGGTGCGGGCTTGGCGTTCTAGCGTATCACCCCTCGCTACTTCCCCGTCATAGAGGGCGGGATGCCGTCAAATGGGCAGTGGCTATGCGTGACCCGATAACGGGCGGGACCGTGTACTGGATGGACGACGGTGCGGACACAGGGCCGATCGAAGCTCAGGAATGGTGCCATGTCCTGCCCGGTGAAACCGCCCCGGAAGTATGGCGGCGTTCCCTCGCGCCTATCGGAGTTCGGCTACTCACCGAAACGGTGGCACGGCTGGCCACAGGAGGGCGACCCCGAGCCAGACCACAGGACGAACGTATAGCGACGTGGGAACCGGCATTCACAACGCGAAAGTTGAAGGCATAAAAGAAGGCGGGGAACTTCCCCGCCTTTGTAATTTTATTGCGGAATCTGCAATTCGGTTTTTGTCGAAGTTATCATGCCGCTGGAGGCGGAGTTATCGCGCGCATCAACAGTCATGGCGCAAGCGCCTGCGATTGAAGTGTAGCCATACCCAAAACCCGAAGCATAAGGAAAAGGCAAAAAAGCGTGCCGCAAATCACGCGCGTATTAGTTCACGGGGCCATAATGATAGGCAGGCTTTAAACGTGACCAGCAACATAAACGGCAAGATTAACGGCTGTTCAGGTTGCGGCTAATGATATGAATCAAGAACTTCCTGTGGTTCCTCAAGCTGTTCGACGCTCGGCAAAGCCCCTGAAAGGCCCGCTGCCGCGCAGGCTATAACAATCCGCATTCTATATGTCTTATTTTTTAGGAGAGCATCAAGTTCTTCTTTATATTCTTCGCTGATTGATTCTTCAGCGACATTTTTCACAGCTTCAAAAATTTCTTTATTTAATTGAAATATAACATCAATTCTGGATGATATTTTTTCATCATCCAAATTTTTCTTTGAATAATCATGGGCAAATTTATTTCTAATGTGTGAAATATTTTTTAATGAATCGTAAGCTGTTTTTCTCAGAAGTCCAACAGCACGGGCAAGGTTGACTTTGAAGGAAAAAGAATCTTCTCGTTTCAGGTCTATACTGCCGGGTACAATCCTTGCTTCAAGCATGTTCGTCAAGATGTCTTCAATATAAGCAACGCCGATAATAGCAATTTCCCTATCTGACTTTCCGGAGAGTAAATCAGAACATTCCAAGAAGACTTCACTCGCCCGCTTACTGTCAAAATCATCCATATTTTCCTCGCATAGAACACGCCTTTTCCGGGCGTTTTTTATTTTTAGGTCTACACTCTTTTCATGAAATTACCATGACTGACCTTTGGGGTAGTATATCTCCCTTGACACCAGTGGGGAACTGGTGCTGACATCCGGTATGGACATGCCGAACCACGACCCCACATGGTGATAACGCACCATGTAGAATTTCCGCCTATGTTGTGCCGTGACGGGGTGCAACAAAAACAGGTAAAGGTGAGGGGGGGTATAAGATGGATAATAACAACGGAGAAAACCCGAGAAATTCGCTGTTCACACTGTAACCGTCTGCTCGCCAAAGGTGAGTGCTCTATCTTGAGCGGAAATGCCCCGGTACGGGACCCTCTGCATACGGTATGCCATAGTATCCTCTACTCCAAATTTTTCATACCAAAACTAAACGGCGTTGTACACAAAATTGTCTGGCGCGTTACACCGTTGCAACCGAGTGCCGCGCATTCGTAATCAAAAAAGATTATAACACAGTAGAATTATAAAAACAAATCCATCACCGTTTCTGGACGAGGCGGGATTTGGAGCCAAAGGCGCTCACAAAAGGGGAGAAGGGAGGGGCCGCTGTCTATTCCGCGAAAGACTTCCGGCGCAATCGGGGAAAAGCGTAGCCACCCCTCGTAATGAGAAATACCTGTTTATAAATACATGATAGTCTGTTAGAGATCTACAATTTGTTGGCTTTCAAAGCTGTCAGAGGCGAAAAAAGACGTTTTCAGGGAAGCCTTATCGCGTTTCCGGCGTGAAAAACCCAAGTTTCCACAGGAACCCGCTTGCGGCACCCTCCC
Organism: Bilophila sp. 4_1_30; assembly: GCF_000224655.1. NCBI lineage: Bacteria > Pseudomonadati > Thermodesulfobacteriota > Desulfovibrionia > Desulfovibrionales > Desulfovibrionaceae > Bilophila > Bilophila sp. 4_1_30. The sequence continues at coordinate 143,746 of NZ_JH114235.1, read as the reverse complement.
GGGGCTTCGGGAGGCGCGCTTGCCTGTCTTTTATACAGAAATCCCTTATTTTTCCGGCAGGATAATGTCGAGATAGGCGATATACAGTTCCTTCACGTCGAGCGGGGCCTTGTCCTTGAACATCCCTTGCCAGAGTAGCCCCTGCATGATCGGCGAGACGAGAAGCTGCGGGAACCGCTGGAGCGCCGGGTGCGGGTGCTCATGCGCGGCGAGGCGCAGGTTCTCCCGGTGCAGCTCGAGGATCGGGGCGACGAGCCCGTGGTAGAACGGCGCGACGAGCTTGGGGTTGTGCAGCCCTTCTGCCCACACCAGCCTGATGATCCGCGCCGTCCTTGAGCAGCCTTGTTCATCCAGCATCGGCCCGCAGAAACGGAGCAGCTTTTCGCGCAGGGTCGGCGTCTTGTCGTCGAGGATCTCCTTGGCCAGCGCGTGCATGGGCGCGAACGCAGACTCCGCGAGGCCGTTGAACAGCCCCTCCTTATCCCCGAAATGCAGATACAGCGTGCCCTTGGCGACCCCGGCCCTCCGGGCGATGTCTTCCATGCGCGCTCCGGCGTACCCCTTTGCGGCGAATTCTTCCAGTGCGGCGTCAAGGATGGCCTCCCGGCGCGCTTCCGTCTTTTTCCGGCATTTCGTTTGTTGTGCCATGCGTCCGCCTACCGGATTTTCTTGTTGATGGGTGTGGACAGCCAGACCAGCCCGGCCAGCCCGATGAAGGCTATGGACGCCAGCCAGAACAGCTCGTTGAATCCGAGCAGGAACCCTTGCCGCGTGATTTCGTTGGCGACCCAGACCTTGGCCTGTTCCGGCGAGAGGCCCATCTGCGTGAGCTGGTTGAGCCCGTGCTGCGCCGCCGGGTTGAAGGGGTTGATGGACTCGGTGAGCCGGACGTGGTGCAGGGCTTCCTGCCGTTCCCACATGGTGGTGGCGAGGGACGACCCGATGGAGCCCGCCAGCACGCGGGTGCAGTTGGAGAGGCTGGAGGCGTTGGCGATGTCCTTGGCGTCGAGCCCCGAAATGATGATGCTCGTAAGCGGCATGAAGAACATGGCCACGCCGATCCCCTGTACGACCTGCGGCCAGAGGACGAAGGCGAAATCGACGTCCGGCGAGAACAGGGTGCGCAGGTAGAAGGCCGCCGAGAAAACCAGAAAGCTCATGGTGACGATGACCCGCATGTCGATGCGCTGCGCGAACCGCCCGATGAGCGGCGAGAGGAAGACCGGGAAAATCCCGATGGGCGCGAGGGAGAGCCCGGCCCACATGGAGGTATAGCCGAGCCGCGTCTGGAGCATCATGGGCATCATGACCACCCCGGCGAAATAAAACAGGAACCCGAGGCTGATGCAGATTGTGCCCACGGTAAAGTTACGGTGCCGGAACAACGAGAGGTCGACCACGGGATGCTCTTCGGTGAGCTCCCACGCCACAAGGAGCACCAGCCCCACGACCGTGAGGACGCCGAGGATCACGATGTAGCCGGAGGCGAACCAGTCCTTGTCCTTGCCCTCGTCGAGCATGAGCTGGAGGCAGCCCACGCCGATGGTGAGGAGGATCAGCCCCACGGTGTCGATGGGGTTCTTGGCGGTGGCCGTCTCGCGCCCGGCCATGGGGATGCGCAGCGCGACGAGGCATACGGCCCCCACGGGTACGTTGACGAAAAAGATCCAGTTCCACGTATAGTTGTCGCAGATATACCCGCCGAGGATCGGCCCGAGGATGGGCGCGAGCACGATGGTCATGGACCACAGGGAAAGGGCGATGCCGCGTTTCTCGCGGGGATAGCAGGCCAGCAGGAGGCTTTGGGAAAGCGGGATGAGCGGCCCGGCGGCGGCCCCCTGCAAAATGCGGCAGATGATGAGCATCCCGAGGCTGTTGGATATGCCGCACAGGAACGAGGCCGCGACGAACAGGAACGTGGACCAGAAATACAGCCGCACCTCGCCCATGCGCCGGGCGAGCCAGCCGGTGAGCGGGATGGCGATGGCGTTGGCGACCCCGAAGAAGGTAATGACCCACGTCCCCTGCGAAGACGCCACGCCGAGGTTGCCCGCGATGGTGGGCAGGGCGACGTTGGCGATGGTGGAGTCGAGCACGGTCATGGCCGTGACTACCGAAATCCCGATGGTGGCGATGACGAGCATCCCGCCCTGAAGCGGCGGCAGGGGCTGGGCGCGTCCGCTCATGGCTTGCCCTGGACGGGGCAGACGCCGGGCAGGGCGTTGTCCCGGATGATGCCGGAGATGGTCGCCTCGACGGGGGCGAAATCGACGGCGGGGGCCTGCGAGACGAGATCGCCGGGCACGGGTTCGGTGCGGGCCGAGGCGGCGAGGAGCCGCCCCGATGTATCGGACGTGTCGACCTTCACCACGGCGGACAGGCCCACCAGCAGGGGGTGTTCCCTGAGGTCGGCGGGGTCGATTTCAATGCGCACGGGCACGCGCTGGACGATCTTGATCCAGTTGCCGGTGGCGTTCTGGGGCGGCAGGAGGGAGAAGGCGCTGCCCGTCCCGGCGGAGAAGCCGGTCACGCGGCCATGATAGGTGACGTCGCCGCCGTACATGTCCACGCGGATCACGGCGGGCTGGCCGATGCGCATCTTGTGGAGCTGGACTTCCTTGAAATTGGCGTCGATCCACAGGCGGTGCAGGGGGATCACGGTCATGAGCGGTGTGCCGGGCGATACGACTTCGCCAGCCTGCACGCCGCGTTTGGCGATCTGTCCGGCGGCGGGGCTCAGGACGGTGGTGCGCTGGAGCGCGAGCCAGCA
>NZ_JH114235.1:138181-140177 GCF_000224655.1 Bilophila sp. 4_1_30 | reverse complement strand
GCGCCACGAGGGAGCGCTCATAGGCAAGGCGGGCGTCCACGGGATCAAGGCGCACGAGCGTCTGCCCGGCGGCGACCATGTCGTTGTCGTCCACATCCACGGCGACGACCTTGCCGCTCACCTGCGGCATGATGCGCAGCACATTGCCGGCGACATAGGCGTCGTCCGTGCTTTCCTCAAAACGCAGAAACAGATACCACCACGCGCCCGCGCCTATCCCCGCGAGCAGGAACAGCAAAAGCAGGATGCCGACGATCGGGCCCTTGCGGGGGCGTTTGCGCCGCTGCGGAGCCTTGTCGTTGTCCGGGGTCATGGAAAGATTTTCGTCTGTCGTCATGAGAGGCTCCCGCGTGGTGCATGGTTCCCTGAACTGCCACTATTTTCACATGTTATGGGATAAATTGAACTGACCGGTCAGTTTTATACCACGCCCCGCGCACCGTCAATCGGTTTTTGGCGCGCGGGGCGCCGTGCCGCGGCGGGTCCGCCTGCGCGGACGATGGAGGGGCGTCTTCGTGGCGGGCTGGCGCGGAACGCTCAGGCCAGTTCGGAGTCACGGCTTAGGGCATGTAAGCCGGGGCCTTTCAGGGTGTTCTTGCGCGGCCCTGTGCGCCGCGAGCCGGAGGGTACGTGGAGCCGTGGCGCGTCCCGTCCCGGCATACGGTTAAGGACGGCCTCTCGACATGGGAAACGATGGAAAAAACGCTGCGGGCTGTGAGGCTTGCTCTACGGGGTGCCCGCGCAAGCGGACGGGGGGCCTTCCCGGTCGGTGTGGGGGAGGAACGTTTGAGGGCACCGGGGTGCACTGCGTGTGCCTGTCCCGGGCGGGCCCGGCGGCATGGGGCATCCCATGCCCCGGCAAATCGGGATCAGGGCGACCCCGCCGTGGGGACCCGCCCGCGCCACGGCAAAAGGGGGCTCATCGGCCTTGCGGACGGAGCCGCGCGGCGCTCTCACGGGGAGGCTGTCCGGACGGGCAGGCCACGAGGATGAGGACGCTGCCGAAGATGAGGGCGATCCCTACGGCGGCGGACAGGGACAACGGTTCATGGAGAAAGAAGATCCCGAGGCAGGCTGCGGAGAGGGGCTCCGCGAGGCTGAGGGTCGAGGCGGTGGCGGCGGGCGTCACCTTGAGCCCGGCGAGGGTGAGGGAAAAGGCGATGGCCGTGGTCACGACCCCGAGATGCAGGGCCACGAGCGCGCCCACGGGCGTCGCCAGCCACGCCGCCGGGTAGATCCAGAAGACGGGCAGCATACACAGCCCGCTCAGGAGGCACAGGACCATCATGACGGATCCGGGCGCGGCGTTCTGGGCCAGCGGCTTGCTGAACACGAAATAGCAGGCGTAGGAGAACCCCGCGAGCAGGGGGAAGGCCATGCCCGCGAAGCTGGCCCCGCCCACGGCGTCGGCGTTGAGCAGGATCAGACCGATCAGGGCGAGCCCGGTGGCGGGATACCATGCCTTGGCGGGCTTTTCGCGCAGGAAGATCAACCCGAGCAGGGCCACGACGATGGGCGAGAAGCCAATGGCGACCACGGTGCCCACGGCGACCCCGGCTTCGAGCACGCCCCGGAAAAAGAAGAATTGGAAGCCGAGCAGGGCGAGGGTGGAAGGCACGACGCAGCGCATGGGCCAGCGCCAGAACCGGGGCAGCTCCCCCTGGAACGCGCACCAGAGGAGCAGGGCCAGGCCGCCGACGAGCATACGCAGCGCGCCGATGACGTAGGGCGTCGCCCCTTCCGGGGACAGGGCCTGGACGGTCCCCGTGGTGCTGAAACACAGGGCCCCCAGAAGGATCAGAAGGGGGCCTTTGGCAAAGGGTGTGCTCATGGCTGTTTTCCTAAGAGGGGCAGGGCAACCGCAGGCCCGCTTTCCCCGGACAACGCTTTCCCACTGCGTAATGCGCCTTACCGCAAAGGCAACCCGCGCCGAAGCAAGGCCGCGAACAAGGATTCGATAAACGCAAAAGTCTTGGGAGAGAGAGGGGTGGGGTTT
>NZ_JH114235.1:127619-137345 GCF_000224655.1 Bilophila sp. 4_1_30 | reverse complement strand
TTGCACTGGTCCGGGGTGAGCGGGGCGTCCGTGGCGACGACGATGATGATCGAGCCGTCCTCTTTGGGCGTGGGCTGGAGCGCCTGTTCCTTGCCGGGGATGCGCGAGGTGGGGATATGCCTGCCCACGGGCACGCCGTTGATGAGCAGATCCTCGCGCTTGCCGTAGTTGCCCTGGATGAGCACGCCCACGGTGTAGCCGCCGAGCTCCTCGGGGAGCACGCGGGAGCTGGTCCCGATGCCGCCCTTGAATTCATGGAGGATCATGCCGGTGCCGCCGCCGACGCAGCCTTCCGCCACCGGGCCGGACGCCGCCGAATCGAGCGCGGCGCACAAATGCTCGGGCCGCACATGCATCCCGTTGATGTCGGAAAGCCAGCCGTCCCACGTTTCGCCTACGACCGGAAGCATCCAGTACGAGGAGCCGTCGGTCTTCCGGAGGCGGGCGTAATAGTCGATCATGGCGTCGCGCACGATGCCGAGGCTGTGCGTGTTGGTCAGGGCGATGGGCGTGGTGAGCAGGCCCGATTCCTCGATCCAGTGGCAGCCGGAAAGCTCGCCGTTCCCGTTCAGGCTGAACACACCGGCATACATGGCGTTTTCCACGATATCCCCGGCGGGGAGGACAACGGTGACGCCCGTACGGGCGATGCCTTCGACGGGGCCGGCCCCGTCCTTGATGACGGTGGAATGCCCCACGCGCACGCCCTTGACGTCGGTGACGGCATTGTATTCCCCGCAGGGGAATCCGCCGATGCGCGCGATGTCTCTGATTCTCATGACTCGGTTCCTTGCTGCCAGTTGAACGACCAATGGACCTGCGTGACGTAGCGGGAAAGCTCTTCGGCGGTTCCGGATTCGAACAGCTCGATGATCCGGCCGTGCTCGGCGTGGTTGACCGCGCAGAACGCCTTGCCCCAGTCCCTCAGGGAGAACTGGAACAGCCGGAGCCGGTTGATGCGCAGGAGCTTCTTGAGGAGGGAGCTGGTTTCCAGCTCAAGGTACGTCTCATGGAAGGCCAGATTGATGCGGTTGTACTCGTCGTTGGAAATGTCCTGGGTGCCGGGGTACATCCGGGCGTTGAGATCCTTCAGGCGGGCAACATGCTCCGGCGTTACGCGGGGGAACACGTTGCGGATGACCTGCCCGTCAAGCACGCCGCACACCTCGTAAATCTCGCGCTTCTCCTCTTCGGAGAGGGCATTCACCATGACCCCGCGCTGCGGATAGAGGGTAACGAAGCCTTCCGCCTGAAGTTCCAACAGGGCGTCGCGCAGCGGCGTCTTGCTGATATTGAGGGTCTCGGCCAGCTTGTTGAGGCTGATGGTCTCGCCGGGGGCGATGGCCCCCTGCTGGAGATCCGAGAGGATCCGCTCGTAAACAGCCGTCCTCAAAAGGCCGGGATTCGTATTCAGTGTGATCATGCTGGTGTTCCTTACTGTTGAGATACTAGTATACTAATATATTACTCGGCACAAGGCTTGCGTTCCTTTTTTCCCAAAATATTTTTGGATTTCCCATCCATCTCTGTTTTTTGATGAAAAAACAGCTTCCTTGTCCACGGCCTTCCCCGGAAAACGCGAAAACCCCGCGAGAGGCGGGGCTTTCGGCTGGATCGGCTGGATTTCCTTGGGCGGTTTCCTGTCGGATCTTTCGGAAAAGGAGCCGGCGATATCCCAACGTCAAAACCTTCATGCCGGGCCAGGGGGCGCCCCTTGCGGAGTGCAGAGGCGGAGCCTCTGCCGGGGTATGGGGCACCCGTCCGAACGGACGGCAAAACGGGCCTCCCCGCTAGTGCGCGAACAGCGGCGCGACGTCCGGGCTTCGGAGTATCCGGGCGCAGGCGCTTTCCGCGTCGCGCAGGCATTCCCCGAGGTCGAGGGTCGCATACTTCCCGTCCCAGTACAGGAAAACGCCGTCGACCATGGTCGCCTCCACGTTCTCGTGCGTGGCCTGATAGACCACCTGCGCCACCGGGTCGCGCCCGATGCGGGGAGCCATGTTCAGCCTGTCCGGGTTGATGACGGCAAGGTCGGCCTTCTTGCCGGGTTCGAGGGAGCCGAGCTCATCCTCCTGCCCCAGAGCCCGCGCACCGCCGAGGGTGGCCATTTCCAGCGCCTGAAGCGGGGACAGGGCCGTGGGGCGGTTGGTGCGCACCTTCTGGAGGATGCCCGCCTGCCGCAGCTCCACGAGCGCGTCCATATGGTTGTGGGCCCCGTCGAGCCCGAGCGCCACACGGCACCCGGCGGCAAGCATCTCGTCGATGCGGGCGATGCCGGACGCAAGCTTCATATTGGAGGACGGGCAGTGCACGGCATGGGTGCCCGTGTCCGCGAGGATGCGGATCTCGTCGTCGTCGATCCAGATGCAGTGGGCGAGGATCACGTCCTCCCCGGTGTAGCCGATGGAGTGCAGGTAGCGGAGATTGCGCATGTGGACGAGGCTTTCCACATAGGCGCACTCGCCCTTGTTCTCGGAGGCGTGGGTGTGCAGGCGCACGCCGTTGGCCCTCGCCATGTCCCGGGTGCGCGTGAGGAGCGTTTCCGTGCACGAGGGCACGAAGCGCGGCGCGAAGGCGTAACGGAGCCTGCCCCCCGCGCTCATGTGCCAGCGGTTCATGAGCCGTTCGCTTTCGCGGAGGCAGGTTTCGGTATCCTCCATGAGCGCGGCGGGAACGTCCGTGCCGCCCAGATCGAGCATACACTTGCCGAACAGCCCGCGCATCCCTACGTCGCGCATGGTTTCGAAAATGGCGTCCTGACAGTGGGCCGTACCCATGTCGATGAAGGCCGTGACCCCGCTGCGCAGCCCTTCGGCGGCGGCGAGGCGGGCGGCGGCCGCGTTGGTTTCGGGCGTGTGCGCGCCTTCGAGGGGCCAGATCCGGCGCTGGAGCCAGTCCATGAGTTCCATTTCGTCGGCCAGCCCCCGGAACAGCGACTGCGTGACGTGCATATGGCTCTGGATGAGGCCCGGAATGACGATGCGCCCGGAAAGGTCGACCCGTTCCGCATCGGCGTTTTCCGGACGTCCGGCCAGCCCCGGCCCCATGTCCGCGATGACGCCGTTTTCGATGAGTATGTCCGTGTCCAGGACGTCCCGCGCGGGGTTCATGGTGATAACGGTTGCGTTGGCGAGCAGTGTGCGCATGTGTTTTCTCCTGTCGTGAATCGTGGCGTCACGTTGTGGTTGGCTGGTATGGTGAGTGGGGGTGGGATGCCCGGAGGAAAACTCAAGGCTCCCTCCCCCGGATCCGCCGCGCGGCACCCCTCCCGCAAAAATTCCGGCTGGCGGGGAGGGCGGAAGGGGCAGGGAGGACGCTTCCGGGGTGCCCTTACTCCGCATACTATGCCGTATCGTGTGATAACGGAATGTGCGTTTCGTTGCCATGCGGGGCCGGGCCCGCCCGTTTCCCGTGTTGGCATTCCGAGGCCGCCGCGCCCTTTTTCAGCTTGCGGCCCATCGCCTTCGTCTGTACCGTGTGGTTATTCTTTCAGGATCGCTTGCGGCAGGCTCTCCGGAGCCGCAAGCCGGGGGTTCGGCGTTGTGTTGGCTTTTTGAACGGCTTTCACGTGTTATCCTCAAGGAGTTCCTTATGCGGTGCATTGAAAAGACGCTGTACACGAATGGGCGGATCGTCACGATGGACGCCGCCGGGACCGTCGCCGAGGCGGTGCTTGTGGCCGGGAACGTCATCGAAGCCGTGGGCTCGAAGGACGGGCTGGCGGCACTGGCCGGGCCCGGCTGCCGGACCGTTGACCTCAAGGGCGCGTCCCTCTACCCTGGCTTCATCGACACGCACAGCCACGCCTCGCTGTACGCCATGTGGAAAACGCACTGCCGCTGTCCGGGCATCGCGCACCTTGAGGACGTGTACCCCCTGATCCGCAGGCAGGCCGAACGGGTGCGGGGCGACGACGGGATTGTGGTCTACAATTTCGACGATACCGACATCCCCGAACGGCGCGGCCCGACCAAGCGGGAGCTTGATGCGGTGATGCCCGACCGTCCCGTGCTGGTCTTCCACATTTCGGGGCATACCTGCTACGCCAACTCGAAGGCGCTGGAGCGCATCGGCGTCAACCCGGACGCGCCTTTCGACGACGTGAACGTGTTCCTCGGCAAGGACGGCCTGCCTAACGGGTACATTGCGGAAGAGATGGCTTTCAAGGCCATGGGCGAACTCATGCCCGCGCTGGATCAGGAACGCCACAAGGCCCTCGTCCGCGAGTGCGTGGCGGAGTACAACGCACAGGGCTTCACCTCCGCGCACGACTCGGCGGTGGGCATCGGCAACCTGAGCGCCGAAACCGTGTACCGCACCTATAACCAGCTCTACGAATCCGGCGAGCTGAACATGCGCGTCTATCTGGCGACGATGGAGCAGCCTTTCCGCAGGCTGGAGCCCACGGGCCTCCTCGACGGGCCGGGCAACCGCTTCGTGCAGTACTCGGCGGTCAAGACGCTTGCGGACGGCTCCATCCAGGCCGGGACCGCCGCCATCCCCGAAGGGTATTTCTTCGACCCCTCGCTCAGGCCGGGCATCATCGGCACGCAGGACTACTGGGACGAGATGGTCTACCACTGGCATTCGCGGGGCCGCCAGCTTTCCATCCACTGCAACGGCGTCGGGGCCATCGAAACCATCATCACGGCGGTGGAACGGGCGCAGGCCCGCTGCCCCCGCAAGGACGCCCGGCATCTGATCATCCATTGCCAGATGGCGACCGACGAGCATGTCCGGCGCATGAAGGAGGCGGGCATCCTGCCCTCGTTCTATGGGCTGCACGTCTGGAACTGGGGCGACCGGCACCGGGACATCTTCCTCGGCCCGGATCGGGCGGCGCGTCTTGATCCCGCCGGAAGCGCGGTGCGGGCTGGCCTGCCTTTCTCGCTCCACGCCGACACGCCGGTGCTGCCGCAGATGACCATGCTCTCCATCCATACCGCCGTGAACCGCGAAACCAAGGGCGGCGCGGTGCTCGGCCCGGATCAGCGCATCTCCACGCTGGAGGCCGTGCGCGCCTACACTTCCTACGCGGCGCTGTTCAGCCACAGCGAGGCGTGGCGGGGCACCATCGAGCCCGGCAAGGTCGCGGACTTCGTGATCCCCTCGGAAGACATTCTGGAAGCCCCGGCCGGGCGGCTCAAGGGCATCACCTTCGCCGCGGCCATCGTGGACAACAGGGTCGTGCACGGGCAGCTTCCTTAAAGCGGAAAACAGAGGAAATAGGGAAAGGGGGGAACCCTTTCTGAAGAAAGGCATTTCCCTTCCTTCCCCAAACCTGTCGGCGCTCCAATTTTCAAAGACTTTTGACTTTATCGAATCCCTGTTCGCAGTATTCCCCGATTTCTTTTGAATTGGGGCGGCGCATCGGAAAACGGACGTCCTCCGCATTGGCGGGGACGTCCGTTTTTGTTTTGCAGGGGGAGATTATGTGATGCGGCCCCGCCCTTTTCATGCGGAGGCCGTACGGAGGACGGGATTCTCAGCGCAGCTTGTTTTTCTCGTATTGCGGGCCGATGACCTTCATATACAGCACGGCGGAGAAGAACAGCATGATCAGGCCGAGGATGAACGCGTCGTCAAAGCTGGATATTTCCGCGATGAGCCCGCCGAGGAGCACGGCCGCGCCGATGCCCACGTCCCACGCGATAAGGTAGGTGGCGTTGGCCGTGCCGCGCCGGGTGGGTTCGGCAAGGTTGATGAACAGGGTCTGGTAGGAGGGCGACATCATCCCGAAGCCGAGCCCGAAGGCCACGGCGGAACCGAAGAACACGGTTTCCGTGGGCACGAAGAGGAAGAGCAGGGAGGCCAGCAGGATGGTGCCCTTGCCGCCGAGGATGAGGCGGCCGATGTAGCCCTTGTCGATCATGCCGCCCGCGAAAAGGCGGCTGAGGATGAGCCCGAGGGACATGAGCAGGAAGAAGTAGCCGGGGTTCGCCATGACGTGGCGCTCCCGGGCGAAGACGGACAGGTAGTTGACGAGCAGCCCGTACACGAAGGCCATGAGCACCAGCCCGATGAAGGCATAGGTGCCTTTTTTCAGGAAAAAGCGATCCAGCGAGATTTTTTCGCCGCGGCTGACGGTCACGCGCTGCTTTTTGACCAGCAGGCCGAGCAGGATGCCGCCCGCCGCGCAGCCCATCGCGGTGATGAACACGGCGTCGTATGATCCGGCCTCAAGGACGAGCATACCGATCATGGGGCCGAGGGCCATCGCGAGCGATCCCATCATCCCGTACAGGCCGATGCCCGTGCCGAGCTTGGCGATGGGGATGACGTCGACGGCGAGGGTGGCGGCGGAGGTGGAAAGCGCGCCGAAGCTCATGCCGTGGAGTGCCCGGACGATGCCCACGAGCGCCAGCGCGTTGAACAGCAGGTATCCCTCAAACTGGGCGGCGAACAGGATACCGCAGACGAGGAACAGCATCTTGCGCGGGAACTGGTCCGCCAGAAAACCGGAAATGGGACGCATGACCAGCGCGCCGATCATGTACGCGGAGAGGATGATGCCCACGACGGATTTGGAGGCGTGCAGGCCGTCGAGCAGGTAGATCGGCAGGACGGGCACCATCATGAAGCTGGCGATGAAGAACAGCAGGTTCGCGGAACAAACGGCAATAAAGCTCGGCGTGAACAACGCCTCTTTGGGACAAAGGCGACGGCGCATCAGGGCTCCTTTGTGTTGTCCGCGAAAGGCGGAAAGCCCTCCCGGACTCTCCGGCCTGGCAACGCGCCAGCCGTGAAGGGATCTGCGGCCCGCCCGGAGGCGGCCTGCAATGACGTTACGTGTTTTGAAACGGAGCCGCAAGGCCGCAAAAAGGCGAGTGCGACCCGCCATGATCCGGCGTAAACGCTAGTTCTGCGTCGACAAAGGACATTCACCCGAAAAGCGTTGGAAGGCGATTTTTCGAGGGGTGTGGAACATGGCGTTCAGCCCGGCAAAGCGGTGCTCTGGAGGGCGAAAACCCGCCCCCATGCCCGGCAGCATGGGGGCGGGTTCCGCTGGAGCTGGCTCCGCGCCGGGCGTCAGTCCTTGATCCCCCGTAGGTATGCAGCAGGTCCTTGCCGTCCTCGCGGACGGTGCGACCCCGTGAGATGCGGGCGATGAACAGGCCGGCCCGTACCCCGCTCAGAACAGGGCGTAGAAGATGGTCCAGTCGCGCGGGAAGGAGTCTTCGGAGAACGGGTTTGTCCAGAAAGCCTTGTTCCAGAAGTTGCCGAGCATCTTGCCCACGGCGTTGGTGAAGATGTCGAACAGCGAGGCCGTGGGGCCGACCAGCGCGCCGTAGGCCACCATGGCGAGCGCGATGACCACGTTGATGTCGCTGAGCCGCTTGATGCCCTTTTTGCGGAAGCCCGCGAACGCCTCGCAGCCTGTTCGCCCGGCATCCCTGAGGACATCGGCAAAATCCATTTCTACGAGGCCATGATCCTCACCTGCGAAGGCACAATCCGCTCTCTTCGTTTCAGGAGGCGCTGCAATCCGTGTGGTTCGCGGAATCGCTGTTCACGCTGGAGGAAAACCAGACGGGGATCTCCCTCGGAAGGGCCGACCAGTACCTGTATCCGTTCTATCGGCACGACATCGGCAACGGCGTGATCACCGAGGCTGAGGCGTCCGAGCTGCTGTGCTGCTGGCTCATCAAGGTGAGCCGAGGTATGTGGCTGTGCAGCAAGGAATCCGCCATGTATTTCGTGGGATACCAGGCGTTCATCAATCTGGTGGTCGGCGGGCAGAAGCGGCACGGCGACGCCTGCCACAAGCTGACCTACATGATCATGGATTCCTTCAAGGATCTCGGCCTGTGCCAGCCCGCGCTGACGACGCGCATCCACAACGCCTCGCCCCGGAAATACCTCAGGAAGATCATCGAGGTCGTCAAACTCGGCATCGGCTTCCCGGTCTGCCACTTCGACGACTGTACATCAAGCACATGGACGACGAGGCCCACAGGCGGCTCACGGGCGCGGGCAACCGGCGGATTCTGGACAACCTGCGCGGGCTGTTCCGCATGGGCAAAAAGGTCCTGATCCGAATGCCGCTGATCCCCGGACTGAACGACGATCCCGCCGGGCTGGAGGCGGCTTTCGCCATGCTGCGGGAGGAAGCGGTCAAGGGGCCGATATCGCGGGCGTGGAACTGCTGCCCTACCACCGCTATGGGGAGGGCAAGTATTGACAGCTCGGGCGGGCGTACCACTGCGGCGCCGCCCCCTACCCGGAGGAACGTCTGGAGGAACTCAAGGCCTTTCTCGCGGCCCGGAGCACGGAAGGATTGCCCTTGCGGCTTGTTTGGTACGCATGATTCTGTGCTGGAACACGCTGAAATTTTTACAAGGGAGGAAAAACGTGGGGAGTCTCCAGAAACGTTTTCCCTCCCTTCCCCAATATTGCCTTAAACCATGATCCCGCCGGGGGTGAATGTGACCGAAGCGGACACCGCCACGGACGGCAGGGCGTCGATGCGCGCTTTCCAGTGGATGAGCTGGGCAAGGAACGCATTGATGGCGGCTTCGAAGTCCGGATAGTCCGTGAAGGCGTCAAACCGCTTCCAGAGCACGATTTCCCCGGTGCGTTCCCAGACGGAGAGCGCGCCGCCGTCCGTCTCGGCCCCGAGGAACGAGGCAGTGAGCAGGATGCGGAGATTGTCGGGATTGGACAGGCAGCCCCCGTCCCCTACGATCCCGTGCAGGATGACGGCATTGCCGTCCCGCTCGATGGTCACGTCGTGCTCCCCGTCGAAACGCAGGGTGCAGCGGCCTTCGTCGAGAGTCAGTTCGAGTCCGCAGGCTTTTCCGAGATCTTCAATAAGTGATGTCAGTTCCATAATCTTTCCTTATACGGCTGTGGGAGTGTCGTACCCGCGCCCCTCGGTGGAAGGGCGCGGGGAGGGAGGTTCATTATGCCAACGGATCGAGGTAGTACCGGGTGAGCAGGGGGAACATGTCCGGATGGGCGCGGATCTTGCCTTCCACGAAGGCGAGGAAATCTTCTTCCGCGTCAAGGGCGAGCTGCCCGGCCACGGCTTCGGACGCCGCGCGCTGGACATGCACCATGTCCTCGGCTTCCCCGGCCTGAATGAGCTTCATGCGCAGATCGCGGGTTTGCGTCAGAGGGTCGGTCATGCGTGCGAGCAGGTCGGCTTCCTCATGCAGAGCCTGGCGCAGATTCTGGTACTCGGGGACAAGGGCCTTGGGGCCTTCCTGCTCCCCGCCGCGCAGGAACGGGAAATACTTGAAGTCGAATTCCGTCACCCGCCCGATGTCCAGCGAGTCCGCAGCGTTGAGGAGCATGGATTCCAGCGTGGGGCTGGCGTGCCCGACGATGGCGGCGGTGAATTCGCGCTCGTAGTCGTCCCCGAACGTGTCCGCCCCGAAACGCTCGTGCATCTTCTCAAGGGCCAGCCGGGCGCTTTCGGCTTCCTGCTCGGGCGTGTCCGCGCCGTTGCGCTCGCGCCCGGCGTCGTGCCCGGCTATGCCGCACAGGAGCGCCGTCCTGTCCACGGTATGCCCCATTTCCTCCATGACGCCCCGCCATCGTCGACGCGAAAATGAAGGCCCGGCAGATGTGCCCGCGCCCGTGATAGGCCGCGCCGTGATCAAACGCGCCGGGGCGCTCGTGATCGTGATAGATCGGCAGCATGGACAGCAGGAAATCGCGGTGCTGCGCCGGGGTCGCGGCCAGCTTGCCCGCTTGGGCGGGCGGGAAGGCCGGACGGGCGGG
>NZ_JH114235.1:122470-127272 GCF_000224655.1 Bilophila sp. 4_1_30 | reverse complement strand
CTCGGCGACCCGGTCGGACACCTCGGGCGAGGCGTCGCGCATCAGGGAAAAGGCCAGCCCGCCGAACGCCTGCAACAGCCTGCCTTCGCCCGCGGCATCGCGCTCCTCTTCAGGCATCGCGTCGAACGAACGGCGGAACGAGGCCGCCGCGCCGCCGAATCGCGTGAGCATCGCCTCATCATCCAGCGGTTCGCCTTCCGCAGGGGCTAGGCCGTTCAGAACCCCGGCCCCCTGAAGCGCGGCGGAGGCCAGCGCCCGGAACGCCTGCCCGCTCATGGGCGGATGCCCCATGACGAAATCCCTGAGCGTCGCCCGCTGCGCGGGGTCAGCCGTCAATTCTTCAATGGCGGCAAGGGAATCGAGGCGCCCTTTGCCCATCACGTCAGATACGGCCTGCCACATGGCGTTTTGCAGCACGTCATCCTCCGTGTGCTGCCCTCTCAGGGGAACATGCCGGTATTGTTCTACATAGGCGGCAAAGGCTTCGCGGACGTTTTGCGCGTCCCCGCCCGCTACGAGGGGCACGGTGCCGAGGATGCGGGAAACCGCCGCTCCGCCGGGGCGTATACTGAGCATCTGGCTGATGAACGCCTGAAGCCCGGCGTCGTCCTGCTGCACGTCGTGGAGCTTCGCGTCGATGCGGGCTTGATCGAGGTGCGCGGCGTAGAACGCGCGCTCTTCGGACCTGACGGTATTTTTGAGATCCAGCTCCGGAATCTGCTCTTCAATGCGCACAGGGATAACCGCGCCGCCGAGCTGTTCCCGGATGGCGGCAAGTTCGGCCCGCTGCTCCGCCGAAAAAGCGTCCATGTCCGCGGCGGCGGGCTGCTTGCCGCCGAGCACGGCGACCACGGCATTGAACCATGCCTTTTGAGCCTGCGGGAGCTGATCGAGCCCGAATTCCTTGTTGATGACGATTTCCGCCACATCCCGGGCGAAAACGATGGGGCCGTGCACTTGTGCTTCGATGTAGTTGCATTCGCTGGCGACGCGGCCCATGCCGTGCTGCTGCCTGTCCAGCGCGGCGCGCGCGAGGCTGACGGCGTCCATGTCGCCCAGCTCGGGGAGCAGGGTTTCGAGGCTGTCGAAAGAGGCCATTGCCTTGCGCGTGGACTGGGTATCCTTGAAAACCTTGATGAACAGCCCGGCGAGGGCGCTGTTTTCGTCGTCCTCGAGCCCGAACAGCTGGAACTCGTTCTTGAACAGGTCCGCCCGGAATTCCCCCTTGGCGGCCATGCCGTCGAATATCGCGTCGAGGCGCCGGCGGAGCTCGCTCCCTTCGGTCATCAGATCGAGCTTATGCGCCTCGCTGATGCCGGGGGAACCCGGAAGCAGGTCAAGGACGGCCTGACGCCCCGCTTCGGTATAGCGCAGGCGCAGCGCGACGAAGGTATCGTCCACGGTGTAGGTGGCGCGCCGGGCGACTTCGGGCTTGAGGTGCAGGGCCACGGTGCCGTAGGTGGGGGCCGCCCCGGTGCGCTGGCGCAGGAGGTTGAGCGCGGCGTAGGTGGGGCGCTCGTTGGCTACCGCCGGGCGGTCCTCGCTCAGTTCGGGGAACAGCCCCCGCTCCACGTTGTCGCGTTTCTGGATGTAGCCCGCGCCTTTCACGTCGATGGCGGCCTGACGGCTGGCCTCGTCGGGCGCGGCTTCGATGGAGTGGAAAATGTGCTCCCACGCCCCCCCTGCCTTGAGCAGGGGCTTGGGCCCGTTCATGCCGAACAGGAAGCCGAGATCCACGTTGATGGTCAGCCCGGCGGAGCGGAGCACGTCCCCGAACTGCCTTGCGTCGATGTTTCCGAGGTTGCGGCGGCTGGCCATATCGGCGACGAGCCCGCCCACCCGTTCCCGGCGCGCGGAGCTGTCGATGGCCACATCCATGAGCACGTGCATACTCACGGCGCTCATGTCCGCCGGGGCCTCGTGGGGCCGGGCGGCGCCCATGCCTTCGATGCCCGCGCCGTACTGGGCGGAGAGGGGGGGGATCTGTTCGGGCTGCGCGAGGCCCTGCGCGATGATGATGCGGTTGCTCGCCTCTTTGGTGACGAGCGCTTCGAGGCTGAACAGGTTGGCGGCCGCGGCCATGACGTCCTCATTGCGCGGATTGGCGCTCATTTCGGCTTGCAGCGCCCGCTTGAGCAGGCTCATTTCCGGGGAAAGGAACTGCTGGTAGGCGTTGAGGAGTTCCGTATTGGAAAGGCTTTCCACCTCGGGCGCGAAGGCGGCGATCACGGCGTCGTCCATCGTGCCGCGTATTTCTCCCAGCGTGCCCAGCCGGTTGAGGTGGGTCTGCATGGACTTGGCCGCGTTGAGGAGGGCCTTCGCGTCCAGCTTGCCGTCCGGAGAGGCCAGCGAACGGAGGGCAAGGGCGGCGTTTTCACGCGCACCGGTTTTGGCGTTGACCACTTTGGTGGCGGTTCTGAACCCGGCGAAGGGAATTTTGTTGCCTTTGATGGCGTCAAGGCGGACGGGCGGATTGGTTCCAAGCTGCACGCTGTGAAGGCCGAGCTTGCCGACGGAAGGAGAAATTCCCGTGGCCTGCGGCTGTTGCGCGCCGTTGATTCCATGAAGTTGCGACATGATGAGGCTCCCTCGTTTCTGAAAAGGGTGTACGATGTTTTCCTATGCAGCAAGAAGCGGACCAGAGCTTTGCCGGTCCCGGAGGCCTGTCCGGGAGGGGCTCGTGTGGGCCCCTATGACTCTGCATTACGCACTGTGCGGAAGCTGGTTCCCGCTATGGGGGGCGACCACTCCCCCTCGTGCCGAACGGCCGGTTTCCGTGTGCGGGGCAGGCGGACCGTTCAGGGAAAAGGGACGTCGCGGCAGGTTCAGCTGCTCCGGGGGCGGAAAAGGCCCGTTCCGCCGGAAAGCGCCTTTTTCGGCAGAATCCACACCGTGTTGCGGGGCATCGGGGCTGTTTCCGAGCGTTATGTCACTTTAAATTTGAAAAGGTATAGGGCATTTTTCCCTTGACTGAAAGGGGGCATCGGGCAATCCGCAAAAACAGGAAACCGCGGAGGGCCATGTGCAGGCCCGCCGCGGTTCATGGTGAGGGCGGAATAGAGCGGGTGTGTTGCAAGAAGAAGGCGTTTTGCCGTCGTTTCCGCTCGGGATGGGCTCGGCGGTCGGCGTTTTGGGGGAAGCCGGGAACGGTGCGAAGATGCCGCGCATTCCGGTTTGTTTTCCGGAGGCGTTGCCCGTGCCCTGCCATTGCGGGCCGCCTTTCCCGTGAGGGCTTTTGCAAAAAACAGACAGGATCGCCCCGGCAAGAGGTGATCCTGTCTGTCTTTTGGGAAAGGGGCGGCACGCTTGCCGTCCCCCTGAAGGCGGGTTGCCCGCCGTTTACTTCACGAGGCCGAACGTCTTGTCTTGTTCGCGGCGCAGGCGGAGCAGCGTGGATTCTTCGGGCATGTCGAGATCGCCGAGGGTGATCAGCTTCCCGGCGGGGACGTCCCTGCACAGCGTCCGGTGGCTGAGCAGGTAGAAGGGCAGGGCCGCATCCGGGCCGATGGCGGCGGCGGGGTTGAGGACGCCTTCCACGCCGTCGATGGTGTGGTGGTGGCCGCCCATGTCAAGGACGGTTCCCTTGGGCAGGTCGCGCACGGCGCGCCCGCACAGGTCGCACAGCGGGCGCAGGTTGTTGCCGCCGGTGGCGTGCTTCATGAGGGCCGCCGCGAGGACGCTGGTGCCGGTTTCCACGCCGAGCAGGTGGGCGGGATGGTACAGCGCGGCGTAGCGGTCGTTGCGGCTGCACGGGTGCCCCTTGGCCTTGAGCACCTGCCACGATTTCTTGTCCTTGCATTCCACGACGATGAAGACGCCGCCCGCCATGCTGGCCTCGTCGGGGCGGCGGAAGCAGTTGAAGATGTCGAGGCGCCCCGGCGCGTCGAACAGGCCGCCGTCGGCCTTGGGGCAGAAGAGATCGGGCATTTCGTCGATGCGGGCCACCGGCGCGTGGAAGAGCGGGCGATCCGGCATCATGCCCGTGGCGTTGGCGACCACCGCCATTTCGCAGAGGTCGGGCACGGAACGGTGCGAGAGCGAGGTGAGCATGGCGCGGCGCTTGCCGACGACCTCTTCCGCCGGTCGGTCGCCGAACTGCCACAGCGAGCCCATGCCGGGGGTGGCGATTTCCTGCTTCTGGCCGGGGCACAGCACCATGTCGCGCGCGGGATCATAGATGAAGTCGTATTCGCTGGATTTGCCCGCGCCCACGATGTTCATGCCGAGGACGCGGCCCCAGCTGATGAGCCCGATGAGCAGGCTGGGCTGGTCGCCGTCGCCGGTGGTGTAGACGAGGCCGCGTTCCGCCGCCTTGCGCGCCAGGATGGAGCCGACGACGGAGTCGGTTTCCTTGGAGACCATGACGACGTGCATGCCGCGCTCAATGGCGAGTTCGGCGGCGGCGGCGCTGGCTTCGGGCGCGCCGGAGCTTTCCACCAGCACGTCGAGGGGGAGATCCGCGATGTAGTCAAACCGATCCACGACGACGTTGAAGCCGTCGGCATAGGCCTTTTTCGCATCTTCGGCGGATTCGCACACGCGGACTTTGGAGGCGGGGATGCCCGCGTTTTCATAGGCGTCCACCGCGCGCTGAACGGTGCGCGTGCACACGGCGGGGACTTCGAGCAGGGGCATCCCCTGCGCCTGGAAGAGGAAGGACGCCCCGAATTCGCCCGCACCCGTGAGGCAGGCCTTGACCGGGCGGTGGATGGACGGATTGAACAGCGATTCGTAGAACATGATTGACTCCCTGTGGTTGCGGATGAAAAGCAGGCCCCGGCGGGAGCGCGGCGCGCTCCGGG
>NZ_JH114235.1:109703-121647 GCF_000224655.1 Bilophila sp. 4_1_30 | reverse complement strand
CGCCGATGGCCCGCAGATCCGCGTCGGAAAGCGCGTCGCAGACGAGCCACGGCGTGCCTTGCGCCGCAAGTTCATCCATCCGGGCTTTGACGGCTTCGGCGCCTTCCCGGATGGTTTCCAGCGGGATCAGCCCGCTTTTGCGTGAAGACTGGACGTCCATGAGCCGGATGAGGTTCGCGTCGGTCATGGGCGTCAGCGGGTGGTTGCGCATGGAGGTTTCGTGCAGCAGCCTGTCGCCCACGAAAAGGTAGCCCTGATAGACCGTCCGCCTGTTTTCGGGGAAGGAGGGGCACACGACCGCGCGGTCGCCGCCGAGGGCCCGGAGCAGGGCCTCCGCCACCGGGCCGATGTTGCCCTTGGGGGTGGAGTCGAAGGTGGAGCAGTATTTCCAGAAGAACTGGCGGCAGCCCGCGGCGCGCAGGGCTTCGAGCGCGGCGAGGGCCTGGCTGACGGCCTCTTCGACGGGGACGGTGCGGATCTTCAGGGCCACGACCAGCGCGTCGGCTTGTGCGGCGGCTTCCGAGGCCAGCGCGGTATCCGGCACGCCCAGAAGCTGGATGGTGCGCATCCCGTTGCGGCTCAGGGTTTCGGCAAGGTCGGTGCCGCCGGTGAAATCGTCGGCGATGCAGCCAAGAACGGCAGTCATGGGATCAGGCTCCTTTGGGGGGAAGAAGTTCGGCGGTCTGCTCCGGAGTCAGGCAGCGCACGGGCAGGCCCCGCAGCGTCAGGTAAAGGCGGCAGGTGGCTTCCAGCTCTTCAGCCGCGTCCAGCGCCCTGGTCAGGCTCGCGCCGCCGGTGATGGAGCCGTGGTTGGCCATCAGCAGGGCCGTGCGTCCGGGGGCGAGGCGGGCGACGCCCGCGCACAGTTCCGCCGATCCGGGTTTCGCATACGGCGCGACCGCAAGATGCCCCAGCTTCATGAGCTGGTAGGGCGTCAGCGGCGGCAGGGGGCTGCCGGGGTCGAGATCCGCCAGACAGGAGACGGCCACGGCCCACGGCGAATGCAGGTGCACCACCGCGAGGTGATCGGGGTTGGCCTTGTACCACGCGAGGTGGAACGGCGCTTCCTTGGTGGCCTTGGGGCCGCTGACGAGGGCGCCCGTTTCGTCCAGCAGGGAAAGGCTTTCGGGCGTCAGCTCGCCGAAGGGGATGCCCGTGGGCGTGGCGAGGATGCCCCCCTCGACCCGCAGGCTCATGTTTCCGGCGGAACCGCCGGTCAGGCCGCGCTGGAAGACGGAGCGGCAGGCTCCGGCAAGCAGGTTCCGGCCTGTTTCGCAGTCAGGGCAGGTAATCATTGTCTTTTCCTTGGTCTTCCTTGCACGGCGCGCCCGCGGGTGCGCCGGGGGCCTTCCGGCAAGGCCGCGCGATCCCCTTCCGGGAAGGCGGGAGCGGCGGCCCGGCCCCGTTACGTCCGGTTACGGCCTGAATACGATCTTGATGGCGGCATCGTCCTTGTCCGCGAGGTCGAACCCGGCCTTGATGTCGTCCAGCCTGAATTCGTCGGTGATGAGCGGCCTGACCTCGACGAGCCCCTGGGCCACCGGGCGCAGGGCTTCCGGGCACCAGACATAACGCTGCTGCCACGTATGGTGGACAAGGCAGGTGTTGATGAATTCCAGCCCGTCGTCGTGCCAGCGGCTGATGTTCAGCGTCACCGGGGTGGTGACCCAGCTGTAGAACACGAACTTGCCGTTGTGCTTGATGATCTCACTGGCGGCGTTGAAGGATTCGGCTGTCCCGGCGGCTTCGACCACCACGTCCGCGCCGAGCCCGTTGGTCAGGTCCTTGACGGCTTCGATGACGTCGTCCTGTCCGGGGTTGAGGGTGATGTCCGCGCCGAGCCTGCGGGCGAGGGCCAGCTTGCCCTCAAGCACGTCCACCACAATGACGCGGTACGCGCCCTTGCGCTTGGCGCACTGGGCGATGATCTGCCCGGCGAAGCCGCCGCCCATGACCACTACTGTGTCCCCAAGCTGCACCCCGCTGTTCAGGCCGGAGTACATGGCGCAGGAGATGGGTTCGCCCAGCGAGGCGATGTCCATGTCGAGATCATAGGGCACGGGCTGGAGCTGGAAGGATTTGGCGGCGAAGTATTCGGCGAAGTTGTTGTTCCAGCCGAAGGCCATGACCTTGTCCCCGACCTTGTAGTCGGCTACGCGGCTGCCCACGGCGACGACCGTGCCGCCGCTCTCGTGCCCCAGCAGGAAGGGGAACTTGGGGTCCTGCCGGAATTCGGCGGTTTTCGGGGGCAGGTAGCCGCGGTAGAAGTTCTTGTCGGAACCGCAGATGCCCATGAGGTGGTTCTTGACGATGATGTCGTCCTCGCCGCAGACAAGTTCACGCTCGATAAGCTCGATGTCGCGGGGCCCGTTGAGGCGGGCGGCCTTGGTGACGAAAGTTTCCATGTCCGTTCCTTTATGACGGAAAGAGGCGGGGACGGTTTTGATGCGTTCCCGCCTTTCCCATGCCATGCGGCCTTGCATGGCGCATTGGGGGCTCCGGCCGCCGGGGGGAGGCAGCCGGGCCCGCCCGTTGGTTTAGATGATCCCGGCGAAGTGCAGGATGACCGTGATGGCCGCGCCGGTGAACCCGGCCACCGTGGAGCCGCCGCCGACCGCCCGGATGCCCTGCCGGATGTCCATGTTGGACATGGTGACGGTCACCCAGAAGCCGGACGAGTTGGCGTGCTTGAACATGAGCGCGCCCGTGCCGCAGGCGAGGAAGGCGGCGAGCGGCGAGATGCCGAGCGCGCCGAGCATGGGCTCGACGAGGGCCGCTGCGGTCATGACGCCGAGGGCGTTGGAGCCGGTGATGACGTGGATGAGCGCGGCGATGAGGATCGGGATGATGATGCCGGGGATGCTGAACTGCACCACGGTTTCGGCCACGGCGTTGGCGACGCCCGCGTTCTTGATGAACGCGGCGAGCGCGCCGCCCATGGCGGTGACCATGATGGGCATGGCCGAGGAGCGCAGGGCGGATTCCACCCAGTCGTTCATGACCTTCTTGGAGCGCCATTCGGCGCCGGTGAGCACCAGCGAGAACAGGCAGCCCGCGAGGAGCGCGGCGAGCGGCGAGCCGACGAACTTGAAGACCTTCGCAACGGTCGTGTCCGGGAACATGGCGTTGATGCCCGTGTTCAGGAAGATGAGCACCAGCGGCAGGATGATGGGGGCAAGCGAGGTTCCCACCGAGGGGAGCTTCTTGTCCTTCGAGGCTTCGGCGGACTTGATATACTCCTCCTGCGGGGCCACGGGCTCCTTCAGGGTGAGGCAGTACAGCCCGGCGGCGAAGACGGAGGGGATTGAAATGAGGACGCCCCACATGATGGCGTCGCTGAGCGGCAGGTGGAGCAGTGCGGCGGCGGCCACGGGGCCGGGGGTCGGCGGCACCAGCGAGGCGGTGACGAGCGCGCCCATATACAATGCCGTGCCGTAGGACATCATGGACTTGTTGGTCTGGAGGGCCAGATTGGACACGATGGGGATGAGCAGGATGACCACGGTGTCGGCCCAGATCGGGATGCCGAGGATGGCGGAGGCCAGCAGGATGGCCCAGAGCACGCGCTTTTCACCGAAGAGCTTGACGGTCGCCTTGGTGATGCTGACGGCGGCTCCCGTCTCTTCAAGGACTTTACCGAGGATGCATCCGAGCACGATGACGATGGCGATGCTCTTCAGCGTGTCCGCCATGCCCTTGTTGATGATGCCTTCAATCTTGTCCCACGGGGTTCCGATGGATATGGCCAGAATGATGGTTGCGACCAGAATACTGGTGACGGGGTGGATCTTCCATTTTGAGATGAAGAGTATCATCAGCAAAATACAGACGGCAAAGGCTACCAATACATAGGCACTCGACATTTCTATCTCCTCCGCAATAATAGAAACAGACATTCTCTCCGGGCGTTATTTAGCAAGTTCGGTGCCAGAGCGGTGACGGCAGTGTGCCGGGAGCGCGCCTTCCGGAGCCGCCGGATGGATTTGGCAAACATCGGCGGCCTTCTGAGAGACGTTTGATTGTTCAAACAGAACGGGGGGGACGGGAACGCGGCGCACCCGTGAAACGGCGGGGAGGGGGGCGGCGGGCTGTTGCAACGGAATACGGTTGCAACGGATCGTTGCAACATATACGCAACAATCCGTTGCAGCGGCGGCCTTGCGCCCAAAAGGGCAACCTGTTGGATATACAGGTTATTTCTGTATATATTTCTGGAGTTTGCGCCACAGTGTGGTTCGGTCCATGCCCAGTTCGCGGGCGGCACGGGTCCGGTTGCCGCCGCAGGCGCGCAGGGCCGCGAGCAGCCTGTCCTTTTCGTCGTCCGGCCCGGAGGCTTGCGGGGCCTCGGGAGGGAAGGGCGCTGGCGTTGCCGCAAGAAGGGGCGGCACTTCCTCGATGTCCTCGGGATGCAGGGCCCTGTTGAGATCCGCCGAGGTCAGGACGTCCCGGTTGCGGCGCAGGACGGCCGCCCGCTCGACGACGTTGCGCAGTTCCCGCGCGTTGCCCGCGAAAGGGTATTCCCGGAGCAGGTGGAGCGAGTCCGGGGCGACCTCCGGCAGGGCCTCGCGGTTCTTCCAGCAGAATTTCTTGAGGAAAAAGTGGAACAGCTCGATGACGTCCTCCCCCCGTCGGCGCAGGGGCGGGATCGTGATTTTCAACACGTCGAGGCGGTAGAGCAGATCCTGCCGGAAGCGTCTGGCGGCGACGAGCTTGTGGAGGTTGACGTTGGTCGCCGAGATGATGCGCACGTCCACGGCGGTCACCCGGTCGTCGCCGATGCGCCGGACCTCGTGCTCCTGGAGCACGCGCAGGAGCTTGCTCTGCATGTTCAGCGGGATTTCGGATATTTCGTCGAGGAACAGCGTCCCGTTGTGGGCCAGTTCGAAAAGCCCCATCTTGCCGCCCCGCGTCGTTCCCGTGAACGCGCCCTCCACGTAGCCGAACAGCTCGCTTTCAAGCAGGTTTTCAGGCAGGGCCGCGCAGTTGATGGCCACGAACGGCCCGTTGCGGCGCTGGCTGGCGTTGTGGATGCCCTGCGCGAACAGTTCCTTGCCCGTCCCCGTCTCGCCCACGATCAGGATGTTGGACGAGGCGGCGGCGTAGCGGCAGGCGTCCTCGATGGTTTCGTCGATCAGCCGGCTGCAATGGACGATGTCCGAAAGGTGGTGCTTGGCCGTCAGTCCCTTATTGCTCAATTTTTTGCGGATGTGCCCTTCGAGCTGCTGGACCTTGTCCACGTTCTGGAAGCTGATGACGACGCCCGCCGCGACCCCGTTGACGGCTACCGGCGTGCAGTCGAAGGTGATGGAAACGCCGCGCACCTTGCGGACTTCGCCCTGAATTTCCGTGCAGTCGCGCATCGCCCGGCTGAAGCTGTCCACCATGCAGGGGAAGGCCGTTTCGAGGGGCACGTCCTTGAGCGGGACGTCGCGCATGAGGCAGGCGGCGGGATTGTCCAGCCGGATGATCCCGGAGGCGTCTACGTAGAGCAAGCCGTCCTTCACCGACTCCGTAATGATTTTATAGGTTTCCGTCCGGATGCGCTCCTGTTGGACGAGGGTGACCGTCCGGATGGCCTCCTCCAGCGACTGCGCGTAGGTTTCCCGGCCCGTGCGCAGCAGGATGGCGGGCAGCCCCAGAAGGCCCGCGTCCTGCTGCACGGAATAGCCGCCGACGATGACGTCGCAGCCGTCCTGCTTGGCCAGTTCCAGCGCGTGCCGGATCTCCGCCGCGCATTCGGGGATGTAGACGCGGATGTCGCAGCCGAACATGCCGGAAAACTGTTCGATCCCGTTGAAGGCGTTGTAAAAGCCGACGAAGCCGATGCGCCGCGTCTGAAACCGCCGCTGGCATTCCTGAATGGAGCGGATGACGTCGTAGCCGGAAATGGCGATGTCGATGACGGGAACGCCCAGTTCCTGCGCCTTCAGCCGCCGGGCGGAATAGCCCCGGGCGATGATGGCGTCGCAGTCGCGCAGTTCCGAGAGGTCGAGCCTGTCCACGGTCGCGGTGATGATGCGGTTGTCGATGCGCCCGCGCTGAGGATGGGCCGCAATGACATCCTGAACGATCCTTTCCATTTCCGGATAGGGGGAAATGCTGACGATACGGATTTGAGGCAACGGCGTACGCTCCTGCGCGTTCGTTTGAGGGTCACGGGAATTATGCATGTCGTCTTTCAGTAACAAGGGTGGACGGGACGGGGCTTGCCGGAGGGCTTCTTCGAGGAAAGGCCATCCGGAAACGGAAGCCGCGCGGGAAACCGCCGGTACGCGGCGCAGCCTCCTCACGCGGGAAGGTCCGCCGGCGCTGCCCGCGTGAGGAGGCCCTAATCCCGCAGCAGTTCGTCGGGCTCGGCACAGGCGTCGTGCAGGGCCTGAAAGCCTCGCCGTGCCTCGGCCTGCGAGGAGGCACGGACGGCGTCGAGTTCGTCGGCATGATCGCACAGGAGTCTGGACAGGTCGCCGTCAAGATGGCCCTGCTTCACCATGCCCTCCACGATGCGCAGGGCCTCGGGCGGCGTCATGCCCTTGCGGTAGGGCCTGTCCTCGGTCAGTGCCGTGAACACGTCCGCAATCGCCATGATCCGTGAGGGGAGAGGGATTTCCTCTCCCTTCAGGCCCAGCGGGTAGCCTTTGCCGTCCAGCCGCTCGTGGTGCCCGCCGCCCCAGACGCTCACGCGCTCGAAGCCGGGCACGGCGTCCAGCCACAGGCGGCTGAGGTCGGCGTGGCGCTTCACCTTGGGGAATTCCTCGTCGGTGAGCTGCCCGGGTTTTTCGAGCAGCGCCAGCGGGATGCCGAGCTTGCCGATGTCGTGGAGCATACCCGCGACGAACAGCGTGTCGAGGTCATCCTGCCCCATGCCCGTCAGACGCCCGAGCGCCACAGCCATGTGGGCCACGCCCGTGGAATGGGTGGCGGTAAAGGGGCTGCACGAGTCGATGATGTGCCCGAACAGGGTGCTGAACCGGATGGTTTCCTGCGGCGTGAGGATCTGATCGCCGTAGCGCCGCCGGACGAAGGAGGGGAGGCGCATGTGCGCCCCGGCGAGGTCATTGAGCGTTTCCTCGTCGTGCAGGATGTCTTGCATGGCCTCGATGTGGTCGGGCGAGTAGATGCCGGGGCGGCGTTCGCGCATCTTGTGTTCCGCGCCCTCCACGGCTTCCCGGAAATCGTTCTTGGCGCGCAGATCCACATCCACGCGATCCGCGATATTGATGAGGCTGCCTTCGCGGGCGGCGAGCCCCCTGTCACAAGCCTTTTCCCAGTACATGTGGTGGAAGCGCACCCGCTCCGCCTCTTCGGCCAGCGTGGGGCAGTTTTGCAGGAACAGGCAGCCCGCTTGCGGATGGAGATAGCGCTCGCGCTCGAAGACGAGATCTTCCGCACTGGTTTTCAGGGGGATGACCCCCACGTCGTGCATGATCCCGGCGAGGAAGAGCCGTTCCCGCTCCTCGGAGGGAAGGCCGAGCCGTTCGGCCAGCCTGTCGAGAAGGAACCCCACTCGCCTGTGGTGGCCGGTCAGGGCCGGATGAACCTGGTCCAGCGCGTTGGCGAAGGCCAAAATCAGATCGTAAAGCTTGATGCGCAGTTGCATGGCATACCCGAAGAGGAGCAAAGATGGCCGCCGGCGCGGGTCATCGGCGGAAGATTGCCGGAGAATATGGGGTCTGCCGCAAATGTCAACGGGGGATATGCGCAACGTGTCCATCGGTATGGGCGAATCCGTGGAAGCGATCTTCCCTTCGGCCTCAGTGCCCGGCGGCAGGAACGTGGCCGGGGGCGTGGACGCCGAAGACCCCTAGCCGTGGCTGGACGCATCATAACCGGGGCGTTACGGAATCTATCCTTCCCGCAGTAAAGCACATGGCAGCGCCCGCAACCCGGAGTTGTCCCAAGGCGTGTCGTTGCCCCATCCCGCAAGAAAAAGGGGGATTGACGACGCCAACTGTTGTGGCTGGCGACAAAAACAGGTATATCATCACGGATAGTTTCAATCGAAAGAGAGGTGAAGTCCTTGTCCGAAGGGGTTTCGGCGGGGATAGCGCCAGTGTGAAGCGGCACAACGGCCTTGAAGTCGGAACCGCTACGGGAGAGGCCCGTGGAAGGGGCCATGCGCCGCAGCTTGTTCCGGGATGAAGGCCGCTCTTTTTTGTTGAATCGTTTTTTGGACAGGAGCGTTGTATCATGCAACCAGTCTTGCGCCCCGCGCGGATGTGCGATGCGAAGAAGATCCACGGTTTGCTCATGGAATGTTCGGCGGAGGGCCTGCTGTTGCCGCGTTCGCTGTCGAACCTGTACGGCCAGATCAGGGATTTCCGCATTCTGGAAACCGGCGGCGGGGAATTCATCGGCTGCGCGGCGCTGGCGGTGATCTGGGAAAACCTGGCGGAAGTCCGCTCCCTCGCCATTGCCAAGCCGTGGCGGGGGAACGGGTTCGGCAACATCCTTGTGGATGAGTGCTGTAAGGATGCCCGCAGGATAGGCATCGACCGGGTATTCGCGCTGACGTATCAGGTACGCTTTTTCGAGCGGAACGGCTTTGGCGTGGTGAGCAAGGATCTGTTGCCCCAGCGCGTCTGGATCGTCTGTGCGAACTGCCCCCGTTTCCCCGACTGCGATGAAGTGGCGGTGATGCGCCATCTGGATGCGGGCGGCGCCTGAAGGCACGCCGACTCTGAGGGCGCAGGCTTCCTCCGCCATATTTTGTGAGCCGTTATCTGCCGGAGGAAGGCAGCGCGGCGGGGCCGGCACAGGAAAAGGGCCAAGGTTGGACGGAATTCCGCCCAGCCTTGACCCTTTTCCTTCAGTGTCGGTGCGCCGCTAGGCGGACAGGCTGCCGCGCAGGAAAACGCCGCGCCGGGCGTCGTCGAGGATTTTTCCGTCCTCATAGGCGACCGCGCCGCGCAGCAGCACGGTGCGATGCCTGCCGAGGCAGCCCATGCCCGCGAACAGGCTGTAGTCCACGGCCATGTGCTCGTTCCTGTCGGGGATGATCCAGCCGTCGCCGGGATCGACGATGACCACGTCCGCATCCGATCCGGGGAGGAGGGTTCCCTTTCTTGGATACAGGCCGAAGCATTTCGCGGGGTTTTCGCACAGGAGCCGCACAAGGTCGGGGATGGCGACGCGGCCCTTGGCAATCCCTTCGTTCCACGTGACGCAGAAAAGCGTATCCACGCCGGGCGCGCCGTGCGGGGCCCGGAAGGTTTCGGCAAAGAGCGGTTCGTTGGCGGCGGTGGCGTGCCCCGCCGCATCGGAGGCGACGACCTGTATTTCGCCATTGCGGATCGCTTCCCAGAGCGCCTCGCGGTCTGCCTCCTTGCGCAGGGGAGGGGACATCTTGGCGAGGTTGCCGCGCAGCGCAAGCTGGCTGTCGTCCAGCGTCAGATAGTGGGGGCAGGTTTCAGCGAAAAGCGTGGGCACCGTGCCCCACTTCCTGAACAGCCTGATGGCTTCAAGCGATTCCTTGCAGGTGACATGCGGCAGGTAGATGTTGCAGCCCGCGACAGAGGCCAGCGAAAGCACGCGGAAGATGGCCTCGGCCTCGGAAATGTTGGGGTGCGTCGCGGGGTAATCGCGGGGGTGCTCGCGCCCCTCGGCAACGGCCTTGGCTTCCAGATGTTCAAGGATGGCGTCGTTTTCCGCATGGAAGGCGAGGAGGGCCTTTTCGCGCGCGACCAGTTCCATGAGATGCAGGATCTGGTCGTCCTCCAGTTTCATGCCCCGCTTCCTGTAGGATGTGAACGCCTTGAAGGAAATGACCCCGCGCGCGACCAGCTCGGGGATGGCGTCGTCGGCCTCTTCCATGACGTTGGCGGTCAGGGTGCAGTGCAGCCCGAAGTCGATGCAGGAACCGGTTTCCCCTTCCCTGATGAAGTCGTCGATGGCCTGAACCAGCCCGCCCTGTTTGCCCCATGCGGCGACGGCCCCGATGTAGGGGATGACGGTGGTGACGCCGCCGGACAGGGCCGCCCGCGACAGGCGGTCGATGCGGTCGGCATAGACGGGGTGGTTGTGCGCGTCGATGATGCCGGGCAGCACGTAGCGCCCGGAGGCGTCGATGACCCGGTCGGCCCGCACCTCGGAGCCGCGCGGGAGGAGGCTTTCCACCCGTTCCCCGGAAATGAG
This sequence comes from Bilophila sp. 4_1_30, assembly GCF_000224655.1. NCBI lineage: Bacteria > Pseudomonadati > Thermodesulfobacteriota > Desulfovibrionia > Desulfovibrionales > Desulfovibrionaceae > Bilophila > Bilophila sp. 4_1_30. Next base: position 111,516 of record NZ_JH114235.1, on the reverse strand, counting down.
GATGTCCAGCGGGCGCATGGTTCCGGCATCAACGACGATGCCGTTTGTGATCAGAGTCGTACTCATGGCGTGTCCCCAGTGAAGCACCCCCTGCCTTGTCCGGCGGCCTGATGGCTTCCCCCCTCCCGTTGGCGGGAGCCGCCCCTCATGCCGCCCCCGGAGGGGTTCCGCCGAGGGGCGCGTCGGGGCGGTTCACCTTGCCGCTTCATCCCATCCCCGGAGGGGCCTCCGGCAAGGGCATTGCGGGAACCCCGGATGCCTCGCGGCGGGCGCGTCCTGAACGGGCGCCTTTGCCGGGGGCGCGGGAATCCCAAGGCGGTCGAGGCCCTCGGGTACAGGAGGGGCTTTGCCGGGATGCGGGCGAGATCCGGCGTCAGGCGACGGGCGCGGCGGAATAGCCTGAGGTCATATCCCAGACGGCCTTTTTCAGATGCTTCACGATGTTTTCCACACCGTACTCGCGGATGACGGAACAATGCCCCGAAAGGCTGATGGCCCAGAGCCCGCCGTGCGGGGTGAGGATGGGCACGGCGACGCAGTGGAGCGAGTCGCTGATTTCGGAGATGTCCTCGGCGTATCCCTTTTCCTTGGCGGCGAGCAGGTCTTGTTTGAGGCGCTCCCCGTCCGTCAGGGTATGCAGGGTGTAGGCCGTCCGCGGGACGGTGGCGATGTATTCGTCGATTTCCTCTTCGCTTTTCGTCGAGAGGAGAGCCTTGCCGAGCCCCGTGCAATAGGCGGGGAGCTGCTGGCTCAGATCGATGCGCGTGACGCAGTTGCGGGGGTATTCGCGGCGCAGGACGAGCACCTGCTTGTCCATGAACGTGGCGAAGCTGACCGTGGCCTGATCGAACGTGGCCACCAGTTCCCGCATGTACGATCTCCCGGTTTCCACCATGTCGATCTTGCTGCTCACCATGGCGCCGAGCTGCACCACCTTGAGCGTCACCGAAAAAAGCCCCGTCTGGTCGTCCTTGCGGACATAGCCGAACTCGATGAGGCTGTTGAGGAAGCGGTGCACCGAGCTCTTTTGCAGAGACAGGGCCTTGCTCACCTCAAGGGCCTTGTGCGGGCCGTTGGCGCAGAGGAATTCCAGAACGTCGAAAACTTTTTGTGATGATGTCAGCATGGGAATCTCCGGAAAGGGATATGCGGCGGCGGGGAAAGCTCCGTCCTCCGGCGTGAAAGTATGCCTACCCGTCATGAGAAAGGCAATACGCTCCGGCACCTGAAAGCGTTCCCCCGCCGTCCGTTTCGGCGCAGGGATCCGAGTATTGTTTCCGCAGCCTGTTATGGCTGCCCGCGTTCCGTACGGGCAGCCGCTTTTTGTCCGATGCGTCCGGCCTAATCCCTGATGACCCTCCCGGGCCGTGCGCCCGTGAGCGCGGCGTCCTCCACCACGAACACGCCGTTGACGAGCACATGCCTGATCCCGGCAGGATGCACGCGGGGATCGTCATAGCTGTTCTTGTCGATGACGGTATCCGGGTCAAAGACCACCAGATCCGCGTCGTAGCCCTCGGCGATGACGCCCTTGTTCCGCAGCCGGATCTTGCGGGCGGGGAGCGAGGTCATCTTGCGGACGGCCTCCTCAAGGGAAAGGACGCCCTGCTCACGCACATAACGGCCGAGGATGCGGGGATAGGTGGCGTAGGCGCGCGGGTGGGGCCTTCCGCTCATGAGCCCGTCGGTGATGAAGCTCACGGCGGGGTGGCGCATGATCGCGGTGATGTCCGCCTCGTCGAGCCCGAACGAGATCATGCCCACGGCGAGCTGTTCTTCCACCACGCAGGTCGAAGGCGGCGTCGGCGGGGTC
>NZ_JH114235.1:97339-108912 GCF_000224655.1 Bilophila sp. 4_1_30 | reverse complement strand
GGGGGAGCACGGCGGCGACGGTGCCGCCTTCCACGCCCACATCACCGTAGAACCACGGATTGCCCGTGCCGTCGATGACCTTTGCATTGCGGAACAGAATATCAAACATGGGAATGTTCCCCCACATGCCGCGGGACCCCGCGGCGGCGTTAGAACGTGTGGTTCAGCCCGGCATCGAATGCCCGGACATTGAGATCCCGCACTTTGGGCGCGACCCGGTCGGCGATGACGGAGCGCCAGACGTCGGCGTCGCCCCCGACGAGCTGGGCCAGCCCGCCCATCATGACGCTGTTGAACACGCGGGCGTTGCCCATCTCCACGGCAAGGGGCGTTGCCGGGATCTGCCGCAGGCCCGCGCAGCGCTCGCGGATGGCGGCTCGGATGCCGTCCTCGTCGGGATAGTCGGCCTGCCCGGAGCTTACCGACACGGGGTCGATGCGCCAGTCGTTGGCGAGCACGACCGTATCCTTATTCGTATAGACGAGCCGCCGCAGGCCCTCCAGCCATTCGAAGCTCAGGTAATAGTCGGCGGTGCCCCGGTCGATCATGGGCGCGCGGACGTTTTCGCCCCAGATGATGTGGCTGACCACGGAGCCGCCGCGCACCGCGAGGCCGAGGATGTCGGATTTCTTGGCGTCGTGGCCGAGCCGGAGCCCTACTTCGGCGAGGATGTCGCTGGCGAGGATGGTACCCTGCCCGCCGACCCCGGTGATGAGGAAACGGATGGTCTTTTTCATGGGGATGCGCTCCTTAGGCTTGTTCGGGGCCGGAGATGGCGTGGACGGGACAGATCTGGGCGCAGATGCCGCAGCCGACGCAGGTCACAGGTTCGATGCGGGCCTTGCGCTTCCCTGTCTTGGGGTGCTTTTCGTCGGACAGCACCACGGAGGGGCAGCCGCTCTGGATGCACTTGCCGCAGGCGATGCACTTGTCCGCATCCACCACGCGGGCGGGCTTGGGGCTGCGGGAGACAAACACGCAGTCCCCGCGCGTGATGAGCACGGAAACCCCGTCGTAGGCGGTGCACTCTTCAAGCGCCTTGCGGACGGCGGCGAGATCGAAGGCATCTGCGGTGAGCACCTTTTCCACGCCGCAGGCGCGGCACAGCCCGGCGATGTCCACAGGCGCCACGGTGCCGAGGGACAGGGTCGCCTCGATGCCGGGGTTGTCCTGATGCCCGGTCATGGCGGTGGTGCGGTTGTCCATGATGATGACCGTGCCCTTGCCCTTGTTGTGGACCATGTTCAGCAGCGGCGCGACGCCCGCGTGGAAGAACGTGCCGTCTCCGATGGTGCACACGGCGGGTTCCGGCAGCCCGGAAAGGCCCATGCCGTGCAGCACGCCCACGCTCGCGCCCATGGCCCCCATGGTGTGCTGGGCGTTGAAGGGCGGCAGGGTGCCGAGGTTGTAGCAGCCGATGTCGCCCGCCACCGGCACCTTCATCTGGGAAAGGTTGTAGAACGTGGAGCGGTGCGGGCAGCCGGAACACAGCAGCGGGCTGCGGCTGGGGAGGGATTCGGACGTGTCGCTGAACGCGGGGGCCGTATCCTTGAGGATGCCCGCCCTGCGGCAGCTTTCGGCAATGTCCTCCGGAAGCAGTTCGCCGCAGATGGAGAAAATGTCCTTGCCGCGCGCTGGGATGCCCATAGCCCTGACCTGCTCCTCGATGAAGGGGTCAAGCTCCTCGACCACGATGACGTTGCGCACGCCGTCCGCGAATTCCCGGATCAGCTTTTTCGGCAGGGGGTAGCACATGCCGAGCTTGAGGATGGAGGCTTCGGGGAAGACCTGCTTTACGTATTCGTAGATGATGCCCCCGGCGATGAAGCCGTATTCGCGGTCGCCCCATTCGATGCGGTTGCCGGGCCACGTGTTGCTCCATTCCTCGATGTCCAGCAGGCGCTGTTCAAGGATGTAGTGCCGCTTGCGCGCCCACGTGCACATGGAATTGTACTTTTCGATGTTGCGGGGGAAGGGGCCGACCTCGCGCCCGTAGGCGCCGGGGGTGCCGAGCTCCACCACGGACTTGGAATGCGAGGTGCGCATGGTCGTGCGGATGACCACGGGCGTGTCGAAGCGTTCGCTCATGTCCACGGCTTCGATCATGAAATCCTTGCATTCCTGGCTGTCGCAGGGTTCCAGCATGGGGAACTTGCCGAGCTTGGCATAGTGGCGGTTGTCCTGCTCGTTCTGGGAGCTGAACAGGCCCGGATCGTCGGCGGTGACGACCACGAGCGCGGCTTCCGCGCCGGTGTAGGCGGTATAGAACAGCGAATCGGACATGACGTTCATGCCCACCTGTTTGGTGGTCACGAGCGAGCGGCGCCCGGAATAGGCCGCGCCCGCAGCGGCGTCCATCGCCACCTTCTCGTTTACCGACCATTCGGAGTATATTTCTTTGTACTTGCTGACGTTTTCAAGGATTTCCGAACTGGGTGTCCCCGGATAGCCGCAGGCGATCTCTATGCGCGCTTCCAGCGCGCCCCGTGCGAGGGCCTCGTTGCCGGACAGAAGTTTCTTCATCGGCTTTTCTCCATCAAGATTAGTCGGTTTCCCCGCAATGCCGTGCCGGAGCCACCTGCATCACGATGTCCACAATGCGTACGCCTTCCCCTTCCGGCAGCACCATGACCGGGTTCAGGTCGAGCGAAACGAGCCTGTCGCCCAGCGCGCAGCACATGGCTGCCACCCGGACGAGCACATCGGAGAGGGCTTCCACGTCGGACGCGGCGCGCCCCCGGAAGCCGGTAAGCAACTTGGCGGCCTTGAGCCTGCCGATCATGGCGCGGGCGCCTTCGGGGGAGAGCGGGGCCAGCTCAAGCGAAACGTCGCGCAGCAGCTCCACGAACACGCCGCCGAGCCCCACCATGACCGCCGATCCGAACCCGCCGTCACGGTTCACGCCGACGATGGTTTCCACCACGTCGCCGGATTTGCCGCCCGCGCTCCGTACCATGCCCTGCACGAGCATCCCCTCGCGCCGCGCGCCCGCATGGTGCTGGGCAAGGATGCCTTCAAGCTCGCGCCATGCCGCCGCGAATTCCGCGCCGGTGCGGAGGTTGAGCTTGACGAGGCCGGTCTCGGTCTTGTGCGCGATGTCGGGGGAGGCGGCTTTCAGGGCGACGGGATAGCCGATGCGCCCGGCTGCCGCCATGCCTTCCTCAAGAGAAACCGCAAGCTCCTCGTGATCTATGGCGATCCCGAAATGGCGCAGCAGGCGGGCGGAAAGCGCGTAGGGCAATACGCCCGAACTGGCGTCGAGTTCCGAAGCCAGTTCGGGGGGGAGTATGGAAGGAGTGGAGGAATCCTTCCGGGGGGAGGGAGATGCCGTTTTCGCCGCGCGCGCAGCGCACCAGTCTATCCAGCGCCGGATGGCGGGAATGCCCACGCCGCTGCCCTGCACCACGGGGACGTTGCCCTGTGCGAGGATATCGCTGATGACCGGATCGATGCCGCCGGAGATATTGGAAACGACGATAACCGGCTTGCCGGAGGCGGCGCGCACGGCGACGGCGGCGCGGGCCACGTCCGAGAACTGCTCCACCTGTTCGGGGGCCATGTTGCCGGGGATGTCCTGCGAGACGATGAGCGTTTCCACGTCCTCTTCGGCGGCGAGGATGCCGAGGCTGGCGGGGTAGGCCTCGCGCAGATCGCCGCTGCCCCACGCGTCGAGGGGGTTGGCGATGGGGGCGTAAGGCGGGAGCACCTTGCGGAGCCGTTCCTTCCCGGCCTCTGAAATGGGCGGGAAGATGAGGCCGCTGTCCGAGCATACGTCCGCCAACATGCCCATTTCGCCGCCGGAAACCGTGGCCATCCCCACCTTGGGCGAACCGGCGGAAAGGCCGCGCAGCCCGCTGAACAGGACGGCGGTTTCGAGCAGATCGTCGAGGGTGTTGACCCGCATGACGTTGGCACGGCGGAAAAAGGCGTCGAGTATCCGGTCGCTTCCCGCGATGGCCCCGGTATGGGTGGCCGCCACGCGGCAGGCAAGCTCTGAGCGCCCGACCTTGAGCGCGATGACGGGCTTGCCCTTTTCCGCGGCGCGGGAACACGCGGCGGCGAAGGCTTCCGGATCGCGGATGGTTTCGATGAACAGGGCGATCACATGCGTGGCGTCGTCGTCGGCCAGATAGTCCATGTAGTCGGCGAGCCCGAGGGCCGCCTCGTTGCCGGAGGAAATGAGGCGGGAGAAACCGGCCATGCGGTTGGCGTTGCCGAGCGCCAGCAGCACCGCGCCGCTCTGGGCGATGACGCCGATGTCGCCGGGGCGGAACGCCTGCGGGAGCGGGGCGCTGTACATGCAGGTCTTGTCGGTGATGTTGGCATAGCCCACGCAGTTCGGGCCGCAGAACAGCAGGCCGGACTCATGGCAGAAATCGTGGATGCGCCGCTGCATGGCCCGGCCTTCCCCGCCCGTTTCGGCAAAGCCGCTGGCAAAACCCCAGACCCCCTTGACGCCTGCGGCGTGCGCCTCCTCAAGCATGGGCAGCAGCGAACGGCTGCCCAGCAGCACGGCGGCGCAGTCCGCCGGGGCGGGGAGATCGCGCAGGGACGCGTAGCAGGGATATCCAAAAATCTCTTTATACTTTGGGTTGATGGGATACACCGTGCCCGTATAGCCGAGGCGCTGCATGTTCCTGAGGACGATGGAACCCGCCCCGCCGTTGGGGGATGCGCCGATCACCGCGATGGAGCGTGGCGTGAACAAGGGATCCAGTTTCCAGGGGGATTTTTTCACGGGAGACTCCTTTGTCCGGCAGTCGGGGGAGTGCCTTGCGGCGTTCTGGTTTGGGACACCGGCTGTTTTTTTATTGTTCACTATATGAACTAAAATTCATAATGCGAAAATATGAGGTTCGCCAAAAGAAGTCAAGCGGCAGGGGCGAAAAAGGGAAGCCTTGCCGAAAGATTTTTGCTTTTCCTTATCCACATGCAGGAAAAGCGTTTTTTGCCCGGAAGGCGGGATGTGGGCAGGCTGCCCGTTGCCGCCGCGCTTGGCGTGGGGGAAAGGCGGCCCGTCCTTCCGGCAGGCTATGCACCTCTGGAGGAAAGGCGGCTGTGGGGGGATTGAAGAAATGCGCCGTAAAATGTAATATTATTAAATAGATATGATCTTATATCGCCAATTTGATAGCGTGCGGTGCGGCTTTCCGGGCCCTCCGGCTTGGTGGGCACCTTTGCCGGCCTTTTGCATCCTGTGGGGTTTCGACACTTCACTGTGGGTATCTTTGAACGTCTGTTCTTGCCGACCTGTGGGGGCTTCCGGCAGCGGGCGGGCCATACCTTCCAAGGCGCTGTCCGCCGGAGACATTCCCGTCGGGGATGCCGCCGTACCGCCTCCCGGTGGCCTGTATGGAGCTTCATTCTGCCCCGCAGCGGAAGCCTTCCGTTGGCGGGGATGCCGCCATGCCCCGCTGTATTTTCCCATTGAAATTTCGTGATGGATACGGTGCCGCCCCTCTTGACATCACGTTAGGAACCAGTTTAGTTTTATATTACAAAATGAATTTCATATAGTGAACTAATAAATACCACGGCAAACACCAGCAAGCGGGCCTCCCCACGCCTTGGGAGTGCCCGCGCAAGGGACAAGGAAACGCGAAAGCGCCTCCATATGCGGTTGATGCAAGCCGGGAAGCCCCCTTGGTTTCCCGGTGCGAGAGAACCCTCAACAGAGGAGTCAGTATGAACCGGTTACATGTTCTTGTCTTGTTGGCTGCAATGGCCTGTACGGGGCTCGTGATGGGGACGGCGAAGGCCGAAGCCGCCGATTCCGGCAAGGAACTGCGTGCCGCGGTCAACGCCACGGCCCCGCCTTTCGCCTTCATGGAAAACGGGAAGCTGGTGGGCTTCGAGGTGGATCTCCATGCGGAAGTCGCCAAGCGCATGGGCAAACAGCTCGTGATGACGAACATCCCCTTCGCCGGGCTCGCCCCGGGGCTCCAGGCCAAAAAGTGGGATGCCGCCGGGAATACGTGGATCAACAAGGAACGCCTTGTCATGATGGACTTTTCCGATCCGTGGGTTGACGCCCAGCTCGCCTTCGTGACCCGGAAGAACGACGCCATCACCAGCCCGGAACAGCTCAAGGGCAAGACCGTGGGCGCCGAGGCGGGCACCGCCGAACAGCGCTGGCTTGACGCCAACCAGGAAAAGTACGGCCCGTACACCATCCGCACCTACGACCGCTCCATCGACATCCTCATGGATCTCATGAACAAGCGGCTCGACGCCTACCTGCGCGAACAGACCCGCGCCCTCTATCAGATCAAGAATTACCCCATGCTCGGCGTGGCCTTCCCCGTGGGCGACGTGTTCGTCCAGGGCGTGGCCTTCCGCAAGGGCGATCCCCTTCGCGACGAATACAATACGATCCTCAACGGCATGAAGCGGGACGGGACGCTCGCCGCCCTGTATGAAAAGTGGCTCGGCGCGAAGCCCGGCCCCGATTCCTCCACTGTGCACGTGTACACGACCCCCTGGCAGCCGAAATAACCTTTTTGGGGCGGCGTTTCTGCGCCGCCCTTCCCGGCGGAGGACGCAATGCAGGCAGAGAACACACACTCGCGGCAGAAGCGGCAACGGCTCTGGTATCAGCGTGACGGATTCCTGTGGGGGCTGGTGGCCGCCCTCATCGCGGCGGCGTGGGGCCTTCTCCCACCGGCGGGAACCTCGCTCGGCATCGGCGGCTGGCTCGGCATGGGCCTGTATATGCTGCTCGCCGCCGTCCCCATGATTGTGACCACAATGGACAAAAGGCGCCCGCAGGTGGCGGGGACGGCTGCCGCGCTCGGTTTCCTCGGCTTGCTCGGGCTGGTGTTTTACCGGTACTCCGGGGCACAGTGGGATATGCTCGGCATGATGTTCTTCAACAGGGAACTCATCGTCGAAACGTGGCCCATCCTGCTCGGCGGGCTTGAGAATACGCTGCTGATCTTTATCTGTTCGGCCGTGCTGTCCGTGACCATCGCGCCGATCATCGCGATCATCCGCACCCTGAACAACCCGATCTTCAACTGTGCCATCGACGCGTTCGTGGATGTGTTCCGCTCGCTGCCCATCCTCGTGCTGGTCATCTTCATCTACTATGCGCTGCCGTTCCTTGAAATCAACAGCACGCCCTTTGCGGCGGGCGTGTGCGGGCTTTTCCTCAGCGCGCTGGCCTTCATGATCGAATACTTCCGGGCCGGGATCGAATCCGTGAGCCGGGGGCATGTGGAGGCGGCCCGTTCCCTCGGGCTCGGCGTGATCCAGACCATGCGCTTCGTCATCCTGCCGCTTGCGATCCGCGTGGTGCTGCCGCCGCTCACGGGGCATCTGGTGGGGCTGCTCAAGGCCACGGCCTTCGTCTCCGTGGTGGGTATGCCCGAGCTGCTCAAGCGGGCCATGGAAATCGTGGAATGGAAGGCCAACCCGACCCCCCTCGTCACCATCACCATCATGTATCTGATACTGCTTCTGCCGCTCATGTACGGAAGCACGTTGCTCGAAAGGAGACTCGCGAGATGGACAACACCGCATCGTGCATGATCGAAGTCTGCGACCTGCATAAGCATTATAAGGATGTCCACGTCCTGCGCGGCATCAGCACCACTGTCGCCAAGGGTGAGGTCTGCGCGGTCATCGGCCCCTCGGGATCGGGCAAGAGCACGTTCCTGCGATGTCTGAACAGGCTGGAGGAAGCCAGCTCCGGGGAGATTTTCATCAACGCCCAGGAGATCACCGACCCCCACCTGAACCTCAACAAGATGCGCGAGAACATCGGCATGGTGTTTCAGGGGTTCAACCTGTTCCCGCACATGACCGCCATCCAGAACATCATGCTGGCTCCGGTCAACGTGCGCGGCCTCTCCCATAAGGAGGCCGAAGCGTACGGCATGGAACTGCTCTCCAGAGTCGGGCTCGCCGACAAGCACGCCTCCTACCCCGACATGCTTTCGGGCGGGCAGCAGCAGCGCGTGGCCATCGCCCGCGCGCTCGCCATGCGTCCCGAAGTCATGCTCTTCGACGAGCCGACCAGTGCCCTTGACCCGGAAATGATCGGGGAAGTCCTTGAAGTCATGATTGATCTGGCGAAACAGGGCATGACGATGGTGGTGGTGAGCCATGAAATGTCCTTTATCCGCGAAGTGGCGGATAAGGTGCTCGTGCTGGCCGACGGCGTGATCATCGAGGAAGGATCGCCGCAAGAGGTCTTCACCAACCCCCGGCACGAACGCTGCAGAAGTTTTCTCAGCAAGATCCTGTGAGGCCTGCCATGTCCAGAGATCCGCATCCGGCAGAGGCCGGAGGGGTTCCGCGTCCGCGCCGCCGCGCACGTATCGCCGGCCCCTGGTACCATTCGCCGAAAGCCGCCCTGTCCGGGCTTGCCGTCCTGATCGCGTGGGGGCTCCTCCTGCCCGGCGCGACGCCCGTGGGCGGCGGCATGAGCACGCTGGGGAGCCTTTCGCTGTTCGGCTATGCCCTCTTTTCCATCGTCGGCGGCATCGTCTTCCTGTCCAACAGGAACCTGGGGCGGGTGCTTTCCTCCTGCGCCGCCGTGGGGCTCCTCCTGCTCTGGGGCTGGCTCTTCGTCCGTTATTCCGGCGCGGACTGGTCGCGGCTGGCCTACGTGTTCTTCAATTTCGAGATCCTCGGCGAAAGCGGGATGAAGGCACTGGCGGGCGGGTTCATGACCACGCTTGAGGTGGGGATCATCGCCACGCTGTGCGCCTTCTGGCTCGGCGTTTTCCTGACCCTCGTGCGCTTCTTCGAGAACAAGGTCATGACCGGGTTCGTCAAGGTGTACGTGGATGTGTTCCGTGCCCTGCCCACCATCGTGCTGGTGTCCCTTATCCACTACGGCGCGCCGTTCATCGGCATCTACCTGCCGCTGATGGTATCCGGCATCCTGACCCTCACCCTGAACCACAGCGCGTTTTTCAGCGAAATCCTGCGTTCGGGCGTCAGCGCCGTGGGGCATGGGCAGCTTGAGGCGGCGCGCTCCCTCGGGCTCGGCACCTTCAAGACCTTCCGGCTCATCGTTTTCCCGCAGGCCTTCAAGACCGCCATGCCGCCGCTGACCGGGCAGTTCGTGGCGCTGCTCAAGGAAACCGTCATCTGTTCCGTGGTCGGCATCCCGGAACTGCTGCGCGAGGCGCTTGTGGTGCAGTCATGGACGGCCAACCCGACGCCGCTGATCATCGCCACCATCGGCTACCTGCTCCTGCTGGTGCCGCTGACCCGGCTCTCCCGCTACCTTGAGGTACGCATGTCCACCGTCCGCCAGGCCTGTTGACGGGGGCAGCGGGATTTCGTGAAAGGCGGCAGCCGCCGCGCAACAGGCAATACTGTGTGAACACAAGGAGTATACATGCAAGCATCCATTCAATCCCGGCTCGCCGGAGCCATGCGGGAGCAGGGTATGCGGAGCCTCCTGCTGGCCGATCCCGAAAATTTCGGGTACGTGGCCGGCCCCATGCTCCCCTATGTCAAACAGACCCCGGACAGGGCCGTCCTCGCCCTGTTCGAGCCCGGAACGGACGAGGCGGCCTGCACCTGCTGGCTGTATCCCGATCTGGCCCAGCCCGCCGAAGCGCAGCTTGCCAAGGAACCCTCCGCCGTCTGCGTGGCCGTGGCGGAAGATGCCGTGGGCGCGGATTGCCTTATCCGCCGCCTCAAGGAAAGCCGCCCCGATCTGGACGGCGTGGTCGGCGTTGATTTCAGCCAGACCGCCGCTTCCGTATTCGACGCCCTGCGCGCGGCCTTCCCCGGCTGCTCGTTCAAGGATGCGGGCCCCATGCTGCGCGGCCTGCGCCTTGTGAAGCTCCCCGAGGAAATCGACCGGATCGAAATGGCCTGCCGCCAGGTGGATACCGGCATCATCGGCGCGATCAACCACATGGAGGGCGCGCATTCGGGCAGCGCCTACCGCAAGGGCTTTTACACCGTGCCCGAATTCATCGAGCGGGTACGCATCCACGCCTATGAGGGCGGCACAAGCATGAGCGGCAACATGGCGGCGGTGGCTGGGGAAGCCATCGGCGCCAACTATATGCCGCAGCGCGGTTTCCTTCCCTCGGAAGGGCTCTGCCGGATCGAATATGCCTGCTGCCACGGCGGGTACTGGGGCGTCACCGCGCGCATGATCCACATAGGCGAGGACATGGACCCGCGCGTCCGCAGCGCCTGCGCCGACAACCTGAGCCTCAAAATGCTGGCGCTCGACATGCTCCGCCCCGGCGTTGCCTGTTCGGATATCCACGGCGCGGTGGTGAAGGAAGCCGCAAAGCGGGGCATCCCGCTTTCCAGCGCTTCCGGCATAGGCCACGGCGTCGGGCGCGGGGAGATCGAAAGGCCGTACCTCGCCGCCGACGATCCGACCGTGCTCTGCGAGAACATGGTCATCGCCCTTGATGTGGCGACATTGGGCCCGGAAGGGGAACTCCTCCGCTCCATCGACATCTATGCCGTGGAAAAGGATGGGCCGCGCCTCCTGAGCTGGCATCGGAACTGGGACATGCCCTACATGATCACAGGGTTCCGCAGCGCCCACTAAGGGAGCACGCGCCCGTGGAAGATCGAACCGCCATCCCCGCCCTCCCCGCAACAGGGAAAGGCACCGCTACACGACCGCCCGGCCGGGCGGGAATGGCCGGCTTCCGGCTTTTGATGCCGGGAAACGGCAAGCCATTGCCGACAGAGCCAAGGAGAAGAACTTGAATACGACCGTACTTGAAAAGATCCAGTCGGAACTGGAGCGCTCGGGCTGCGATGCGTTCCTTTTGTCCGGCGGGGACAACATGCGTTACGCGGCGCAGGTGCACCTCCCGTTCACGGACGAGCATCCGGGCCTCGCATTCGTCCTGTTCGCCAAAGGCAGGCTCCCCCTCGTCCTGAGCCCGTCCCTCTGGGCCAGAAGCTGGGAACGGGGCATCATTTCGGATGTCCGCGCCTATCCGGGAAGCCTTGATGCCACGCACGCCGCTGCGGAACTGGCGGCTTTCCTCCGCCCGCTGGGGCTGGCCTCCATAGGGCTGGACATGAACCGCGCCAGCGTGGCCCTGCGCGATGCCCTGGGCGAATGGGCGCTCACGGACATTTCCGCCGCGATCAGCGCCATACGCCAGATCAAGAGCGCAGAGGAGGCGGCTTTCCTTGAGGATCTCGCCTACCGCGCCGACCATGCCATCCTGGGGGCCGCCCATCACAGCCTCGCCTGTGACGCCCGTGCGGAAAAGGGGCAGGCGGAGCTCATCCGTATGCACGCCCTTGAACGGGGCTTTGAGGCCGTCGGCTACAACGGGATTTCCCAGTCCGCCACCGGAGCCCATGCCAAAGACTATTGGGCCGAGTCGCCCAAGTTCGGCATCGGGCAGGGCAAGAAGACGGCCCGCGACGAAATGAACCGCCTTGACCTTCAGGCGTCGCTGAACGGCTATTGGGCGTTCGGCTCGCGGCTCATGACGATGGGCTGGCCCCTGCCGGAACAGACGAAAGCGTATGAAGGGCTTGTCGCCATGCGCAAGGCCGCCCTCGCCGCCGTGCGGCCCGGCGCGACCTGCGCGGATCTCTACGCCGCCATGCTGGACGCG
>NZ_JH114235.1:93436-97107 GCF_000224655.1 Bilophila sp. 4_1_30 | reverse complement strand
GCCTCGCAGGAGGCCCCGTGGATCGCACCGGGCGATGCCACCGTGCTCAAGGAAGGCATGGTGCTGGTGCTGAACCCGCATGTGCAGGGCCCCGGCGGAACCATCCTGTATTCCCGCGACACGGTGCTGTTGGATTTCAACGGCTGCAAGATCCTCGGCTGGTACAAGGACTGGCGCGAGCCGTACGTCGCGTCCGACTCCTATTACAGCGGCGGCGGTTGATATGGGCACGGTTACGCGTATCGGGTGCGGCCCCGCAGGGCTCCCGTTCTCGCGCATGACCCTCAAGGACGGCCGGTTCTTCCTGTCCGGGCAGGTGGCCCAGAACCCCGAAACGGGGCGCATCGACCACCCCGGCTGCTATGAGCAGTCCCTCACCGTGCTCGGGAATATCCGCGGGATCCTTGCCGAAGCCGGGTTTGCCCCGGAACAGGTGGCGAAGATGACCGTCTTCCTCACGGACATGGGCCAGAAGGATGCGTTCGACCGGGCGTTCGAGCGGGTTTTCCGCCGCGTTCCGGAGGAAGGGGATGCCCCCGGCTCCCCTGAAGGTCCCGGTACCGGGGAAGGCGGCGCGGGGCTGTCCTGCGCCCCGGCCTGCACCTGCGTCGGCGTGGCCGCGCTTCCGAACCCCGCCGCCGTGGTTGAAGTGGAACTTGAAGGTTTTGCCGGATGACGGCCGTTCGTGGCAGCTCCCCCCGCCCGAACGCATCCGGCTTCCCGCCCGCAGCGTTTTTTTGGGAACCGCTGCGGGCGGGCCTCCTGATCTCCAATGCGCCTCTTTCCGACGTCTGTGGAGGGCCTTTTTCCGCGCCTCCCTTGTGAGGGGAAGGTTGCCCGCAGAGGCTGCCTCCGGGCGCGATGCTCCGTGGGCCGGGTTTCCGCCCGTGCCCCGTATGAAGGCTGTCCCCGCGCGGCGCTTCCCATCCAAGCCAACCTGACGTGCGGCGCCGCTCCTCCATCAAAAGCCGTAACAGGCTGCCTCTGAAGGATATATTATGCCCAATTGCACCTTTCACATCGTGGATGCGTTTACTGCGGTGCCATTTACCGGCAACCCCTGCGCCGTGGTGACGGACGCCGACGGCATCGAGCCCGCCGACATGCTGCGCATCGCGCGCGAGACCAACGCCCCGGAAACGGCGTTCGTGTTGGCCTCCGACAAGGCGGACGTGCGTGTCCGCTATTTCATGCCGCGCGGGGAAATCCCCTTTGCGGGGCATCCCACCATTGCCACGGGGCACCTTTTGCGGGAACTGGGCGTGCTCAAGCCGGGCACCGCGCGGTTCGAGTTCGCCATCGGCGTGCTGCCCGTGGACATCCGCCCCGACAGGGTGATCATGACCCAGCCCCCCGCCGTCACGGACACGTGCGCCGACGCCGGGACAACGGCCCAAGCGCTCGGGCTTCAGGCTTCCGATCTCCGGGAAGGGTTTCCGTGCCAGCTCATGCGGGGGGGCGTCAGCTTCCTGATGGTTCCCGTCCGGGAGCTTGCGGCGCTCCGGCGGATCAACATGGACAGGCCCGCCCTCAAAGCTGTTTTGGCGCCCCTCGGCGTGTCGGCGGCGTACGTGTTCGCCCCCGAAGGCGTGGAGCCTGAAACGGATGTGCACGCCCGGCTTATCGATCCGGACAACGCCGGGGAAGATCCTTTCACCGGATCGGCCGCCGGGTGCATGGCTTCCTACATGCACGCGCACGGGCTGTGTTCCGGGACGCGCATCCGGCTTGAGCAGGGCCATATCCTCGACCGCCCGGGAACCGGGGAACTGGAACTGATCCTTGCTTCCGATAGCGGGAAGCTCGATGCCGTGCGCCTCGGCGGAACGGCGGTGAGCTCCGCCAGCGGCACGCTCCGCTGGTAAAGGCACGAAGCCAAAGGCGCCATCCGAAAGGCACGATAACGCATCAGGGGAGCTTCCTTCAGGAAAGCTCCCCTTCATTATGCCTGCCCGCGGGGAGGCCATCCCTTCTTTTTCGTGCCCGCCTCCCACGACCAAAGCTGTTTTAAGGGCATCAGCCTTTGCGCCATGCGCCGATCAGCCTTTCAAAAGGCCCCATGAGGCTGGCGAAGCGGGTTTCGGCATCCGCGCCGAAGGAACCGGGGCGGATGCTGGCGAGGATGAGGATGGCGTGCAGGCCCTGCTCCGTATAGAACGGTTTGGCGAAATAGGAGCGGATGCCGTGTGGGGCGAACAGCACCCAGTCGATGGACTTGATGCTGTCCAGCGTATCCTCCACGGTGAGCGAGCGCAGGCCGAAGCGTTCGATGTCCTGTGCGATGGTGCCTTCGTAGGCGTGTTCCGCCCCCCAGCGCAGCTCGCGGAAGGCGGGGCCCGCGCCGTACACGACGACCTGCCCCTTGTGGGACTGGATGTCGGAAAAAAGGAGGCCGTCCAGCTCTCCGGCGTAGGGGGCGAAAAGGCTTTCCAGCCCCTCGCGGAGCGGGCGGGGCGCGGTTTGGGCGTCTTCCTCGGAAGGCGGGCAGGCCGCGCTTTTCCGGTTTTCGGGGATGTTCAGGAGCGCCACGCGCACGACCCGCCCTTCCCCCGCGCCGCCGCAGGGGGTGAGGCGTACCTTGGCGCTGAACAGGCCGCGCTGGGCGTTGCTGAACGTGAGCGTGCCCGCCCACGCGTCGTTGGCAAGGGCTTTGTTCCCGGCTTCAAGCAGCTTTTCGGCAAGCCCGCCGGGGGCGATATCGGCGAGGCTCAGGGTGTTGGGATCGCGGGATGCCGCCGCGAACAGGCTGCGGGCCGCGTCGTTGATGATCAGCAGCCCGCGCGTGGGGATGTCGAGCGCGAAGACGGGATAGCCGATGCCGCCGATGTCCATCTGGCAGGTCCCGGGCCGCCCGTCCGCCGAATACGCCGCCGGGAGGAAGGCTTCCTTGAGGAACCCGTAATAGAGCGTGTCGTTTTCGCCGGGCCAGCCTTGCAGGATGTACGTCCCGTTGCCGTTCGTCAGCCGGAAGGTGACGGCGGCGGGGCGGCGGGCGGTGAGCATGTCCCAGAATTCCATGAGCAGGGCGTGATCCTCGCGCCGTACGGCTTTTTTCCGGTAACGGGCGTCCTTGAGCAGGCGCGGCACGTCGAGGCCGGGGATGCTCCAGCGGTTGAAGACCTTGAGGCGGGAATGGGGGATGTCGATGCTCCAGATCAGGCCGGGAAATCCGGCGATCCACGGGGAAAACTGCTGCATGCGAAGCTCCGGTGTTTGGGGCATTGTGATGGATTTCGAAAGAAAGGCAAGAGCTGGCCGAGGGGGGATCGGGGCGCCGGGCTTCCCGGGGAGCTGCCGGAGGGGAAGGAAGAGGTGGGAGGCCGGATAGTATTGGTTCATCCAATTGGGCGCATACCCGGCAAAAAGGCCTGTTAGAGCCCGAAAAGGAGGCCTTCCGGTAGGCAAAAGGGGCCGCATGGCCGTCTTTTTTGGTTTCCAGCGGCTATCTGGTCCAACCACTTTTACCGTTGAAGGCATGTAAAAACAATGTGTTGTATGCATGTAGCGCAATTTTGAAAAAAGAGTTGATCGGATTTGCCGGGGGCCCGTATGCTGAAGGCATGAGAATCATTCCATAGCCGTTCCCACAACAGCGGGCAAGGACTGCATGGACAAGCAGGAATGCATAGAACGACAGCTGGAAAGCGCTCTCTTGGAAGGCCGCTGGGGGG
>NZ_JH114235.1:89166-92899 GCF_000224655.1 Bilophila sp. 4_1_30 | reverse complement strand
ATGCGCGCCATGCCGCCGGGACGTTCGCGGATTATCTCGCCGCGTTCCGCATCCTCATGCCGCCTCTGGTGGCCGCGTCCCTGCCCGCCGTGTCCCCGTCCGTGATTCTCGAACTGGAGCGTTTGCTCCCCTCCGCCGGAGCCTCGCTCCGCAACGGAGACATGAAGACCTTTATCCAAGCGCAGATCCGCTTTTTTTCCATATTGATCCGAGTATTGGGCAATCCGCGCCTCGAAGACGCGGCCAGCCGCGTGCTGCCTGACGGTCTGGCGCTGGCGCGGCTGCTGCAGGAGTGCACGCTGCCCCAGTGCGAGAACGTGTTCGCGCAGCTGGCGCGGCTGTTGAGCGCCCTGCGCCACGCCGACGCCGGGGCCGCAGCCAAGGCCGTGGAGGGGTATGCCACCATCCTGCTGGCCTTGCAGGAGGCGCGATGAGCCGTATGAGCCGCCGTGCCTTTCTCGGGTTCCGGTTCTCCGAGGAGGATGCCGGGACGCGGGACGTGCCGGGAGGGGTTCCCCCGGAAACGCCCCTGCCCCCGGAATTCAGCCCGGCGATGCTGCGGGCCGAGGCCGAGCGGCTCGGGCTGGACCCGGATCGGATAGGAGCCGGGGAACTTGCCTCGGCGGTTATGCGCGCCATGTATGCCCGCGCTCCGGAAGGGGCAGGGCGGACCGGATAAGGGAGCTCCGCAAGGGCGGGGCGCAAGTCATGCATCCGAGGAGGATAACGATGTCAGGACAGCAACAGATTCCCTATCTTGAGGAGCGCAAGCTCATCAAGCGATGGAGCGGCCCGTGGCCCATGTTGGCGAACATGGCGTTCACCCTGCTGATTTTCGCCGTGACGTGGTGGGTGTTTCAGGACCCGCGCGGGATCATGCGTTTCTACACGCCGTATGTCGGCTACAACTATTGCCGCTGGTGGCTGATCATCCTGATCTGGATGGCCTACATTTTCGACTTCTGGCCGTTCCGGCGCGACTGGGTACGCAGCGCCCACCCGCTCCAGAAGGGGCTCGTGCTGGCGCTGGTGTCCGTGGGCATCATGATCGCCATGATCCACGGCTTCTTCGAGGGCGTGCTCGGCAACCTCGCCTTCGCCTATTTCAATCCGGCGCAGCTCCAGAAGCTCGGCCTCACCGACTTCTACTCGACGGAATACGCGGCGCAGGCCTGCATGATGTTCGCGGTCATCGCCTCGTGGATCAGCCCGGCGTGGCTCGTGGCGCTCGAGGGCCAGCCGTGGGCGGGGCTTTCCCAGCCCGTGCGCGGGTTCAGCATCTGGCTCGGCACGTTCTGCCTCAGCCTGCTCATCTATTTCATGACCATGCACAACCACATGGGCATCCTGTATTACCCGTGGCAGTACTTCACCGCCATCTGCCCGCCGTATTGGGAGCATTTCGCGGAAACCGTGTCCGCCAACTTCCACGTGGCGTGGATCATGTGCTGCACCGTGGTGGTGTGGTTCATGGAAGGCATCTGGGAGCGCTTCCCGTTCACCATGATCAAGACCCCGTGGCTGCGCCGTCTGGCCCTGTTCTTCGGGATCATCGCCATCTCGTGGGCGCTGTGCATGTTCTTCTGGTACATGCAGGAACTCGTGTGGGGCGACGCCATCCGCGGACACCGCCGCGACGCGGCCCCCGACTGGCGCTGGCTGCATGTGGGCGAGACGGCCATCTTCTTCCTCGTCCCGGCCCTGTTCCTCCAGTTCTACTGCGGCAACTGGCCCAACCGCTTCAGCACGCCGATCAACGTGCTCGTCCGTTCCCTGCTGGTGACGCTCGGCGGCATCGCGATCTACTGCCTCTACTACAAGTACGCCCATTTCGTGCTCGGCACCCAGAAGGGCTTCTCGCACCCGCAGCAGTTCCCCATGATCCCCATGATCTGGCTGATCAACATCTGGCTGATCAACTGGTGGTTCATGGACGGCTGGCCGGGCTGGCGGCGCGAATTCAAGACCGCCGAGGACTTCGCCGCCGAGGAGCGCCATCTGGCCGCCAACGCCGCATGGAACCCCGCCATGCTGCCCGGCGTGATCATCGGCCTCGTCGTGGGCGTGATCGCCTACTTCGCCATCGTGGCCCTGCTGCCTCTGGCGAGCGCAACTTTCACTCTGGTTCAATAGGAGGGACGATATGGACAGACGCGAATTCATGAAGGGCGCCGCGCTCGGCGTGGGCGCGGGCGTGCTCGGCTCCATGGGTCTGTACTCGTATTCGCCGCTCCGCAGGGCCTTCCTTCCCGAAGTGAAGCGCGGCACGGCGGACATCGGGGTGTGCAAGTCGGTCAAGGTCACCAACATCTCCGAGACGAGCTGGTTCGACAACGGCATCTTTATGAACGACGTGACCGGCGCGGGCGGGCTGCTCGTGGACCAGTACACCTTCAACTGGGCGCCCTTCGGCAACGGCAAGGGCGTGGGCAAGGGGACGTTCGAGGAGGGCCTCAAGCGGATCAAGCACCTCCTGCCGCACAAGATCGACGAGGCGTGGGCCATCGCCAAGGAAAACTGCGTCCATGCCGACAACGCGGGCGGCTACTCCTGCCTCGTCGAGATCGAGAGCATGGAAGGCGAGACAACCCGTTACCTGTTTGATACCGGGTGGAATTACGACTGGATGGACACGTGCTTCAAGCGCGAGGGCATCGACGTCATGCTTGCCGACAACAAGATCGACGCCTTCATCCAGACCCATGAGCACATGGACCACTACTGGGGCTTCCCCGTGGTCACCAAGTACAATCCCAACATCCACGTCTACACGCCCAACACCTTCTACCCGGCGGGCAAGGAATACCTGAAGGCCTGCGGGCATGTGGGCAAGTGGACGGAAGTGCCGAAGGGCCTGCACACGCTCCAGCCCGGCGTGGCGCTCTATCAGTTCGACTGCCCGATCATCTTCAAGGTGTTCGGCGAGATGTCGCTGTACTGCAACGTCAAGGATGTGGGCTTGGTGAGCATCACCGGCTGCTGCCATCAGGGGATCATCCTCTTCGCGGACACGGCCTACAAGGAGCTTGCCTACGAGAAGGATCAGTTCTACGGCCTGTACGGCGGGCTGCATATCTCGCCCTTCGACGACTGGGACCCGAAGTACGACGACCTCGTCATCGGGCTCAAGAAGTGGAACCTCCAGCAGGTCGGCTGCAACCACTGCACGGGCCTCATCACCGCCCAGAAGTTCGTGGACGCGGGCTATCCGGTGGTGAAGGGCACGGCCCGGTTCCGCTCCAAGACCACCAACTACCTCGGCAACGGCGACGTCATCAAGTTCCCCGCCTAAGATGAGAAAGTATTGGGGAAGGGAGGGAAACCGTCTCTGAAAGGGCCGCGCTTTTCCCTCCCTTCCCCAAACCTGCCGGCGCGGAGCCCAGCCTCCATTTTCCAAAGTTTTTTGTGTACCGGCTCCCTGTTCGCGTGCGTTTTTACTTGCTGAAATGGTGTTCCTGTTCTGTTTTCCCATTCGGTTTGTGTCTGGTTGCTGCCTGTTTCATCCGCCGCTTTTTGGCGTGGATCGCTTTTGAAAGAATGCCGTTTCAAAACGGAACGGCTTAGCCCATGACGGGGCGGGGCCGTGTCCCACGGGACGGGCTCCTTCCCGGCCCCGGAGCCCTCGATGCGACTTGAAACACTCCTTCCCCGGCCCCTCGACCCCTGCGGCGGGTCCGAGTGCGCCACGCTCATGGGGGCCCTCATCGCCGCCATCCATCTGGATCGCCGCCGC
>NZ_JH114235.1:80747-88180 GCF_000224655.1 Bilophila sp. 4_1_30 | reverse complement strand
GTCGTGGATCTGCGGCTGGACGGCGGCGTGATGGTGCCCGCGACGGTGCAGTACGCCGCCGGGCGGCTGGGCTTCGAGCCCGCCCCGGAAGGCGAGGAACGCTATCTGGTGTTCATCGGCACGGATATTTCCCTGCCGGAAGCGCCGTCTTCGTAAAGGGGGAGCTTGTGGGGCTGATCGAACTGGGCGGCTGGATGATGTGGCCGCTGTTGGCCGTCTCGGTGGCGGCGCTGGCGATTGTCGTCGAGCGGGCGCTGGTGTTCATGGGATGTCCGTTCCCGGACTCCCGTTTTCCCGGCCTCGTGCTGGAGGCGATGCGCACGGGCGACGTGCGGCCTCTGGCGGCCCGGCTGGAGGCCGTCCCCTCCCTGCGGGACTTCGCGGCGCTCCTGGGCTCGCCCCTTCCGAACCGTGAAGCCGCCTTGCGCCTCGCCGGGGAGACGGTGCTGGAACGGCTGGAAGCGCGGCTTTCCCTGCTGTCCGTGCTGGCGCGGCTGGCCCCGCTCATGGGGCTGCTCGGGACCATCCTCGGGATGATCACGACCTTCTCGCGCATCGCCGAGGCCCGCTCGGGCGTGGACATGTCCCTGCTCGCCGGGGGGATCTGGCAGGCCCTGCTGACCACGGCGGCGGGGCTGTGCATCGCCATTCCCGCGCTGTTTTTCCTGTCCTGCTTTCAAGGCAAGGTGCGCCGCGTGGCCGACGCCCTGAACAAGGCCGGAAACGCGGCTCTGCTGGCCGACGGCGGACGGGGCCTCACCGTTCGGGCCGGGGCGGAACCGATTCAGCCCGGAGACATTCCCCGTGGGGGCGGCACGGCACGGCCAACGCCGGAAGGCACGGCGGACGGGGCCTCTTGCCCGGAATCGCCGAAACCTCGCGGCAGCGTTCCGGAGGGCCGGGAAGCCCCGCAATGCCGGGATAACGCCGGGGAAGGGCTGCCGGACGGAGGGCGCTCATGCTGAACCTGCGGCCCAAGGCGGCGCGGGACGACGAGCCGGATCTCACGCCGCTCATCGATATGGTCTTCATCCTTTTGATTTTCTTCATCCTCGCCGCGTCGTTCGCGGTGCGGGGCATCGACCTCGACCTGCCTCCGGCGCACAGCGGGCAGGCGCTTTCCGGGCGCGTGGTGGAAATCCGGCTGCTCAGGGACGGCTCGTTCCTGTGCGAGGGCATACCCGTGGCCCGCACCGACATCCGCGCGAAGCTGCAAAGCCTCGTGCGGGACTTCCGGGCGCGCCCCGGACAGCTTGTGCTCAAGGCCGCGCCCGACGCGCCGGTGGAGGCGCTGGTCTTCATTGTGGACGAGGTGCGGATGCAGGGCGGGGAAAAGCTGCTCATCGCCACGGCCCAGCCCGATGAGCCGGGGCGCCCATGACGGAAAAGGAATGCCTCGCCGCCGGGATCGCCGTGTCCCTGTTCGCGCATTTCGCGCTGCTGATCGCCCCGAGGCCGCCCGAGCCCGAGCCGTCCTTCACCACCGTTGTCCAGATGGACATGGCGTCCCCGGCAGTGGCAACGAGCCGGGAGAAGGGCATCGGCATAGCCGCCGCCAGCCCGCGCGACATGGACAAGGCCGATGCCGCCGACCGCAAGCGGCAGGCCTTCCTGCGCTACCTCGACGACATCGACGAGGCCGTGCACGCCCGGCGTCTGGACGGCGGCGAAACCGGGCTCATCGGCGTTGCCGAATATATGTTCACCGTCCGGCCCGACGGGACGTTCACCGATCCCGTGCTCCGTGCATCCTCAGGTTCGCCGCAGCTCGACGCCTCGGCGCGCCGGGCCGTCCTCGCCGCCAGCGGCAAAGTCCGCCGCCCCGCCATCATCGGAACGGAACCCATCCCCGTCATTCTGCACGTCAAATACCAATACGGCCTCCGCTGATCGCGCCACCGCCCGGCAATCCAGCGGGATCGCACGGAGAGGGCAGGGTGGGGTTGACGGTGTAATGCCGTTTTCAGGCGCGCTCCAGCGCGGAGGCAGGCCGTTCCCGGGCCCGGGAACGGGCGGTTCCCGCGATGAGTCGGGTCTGCCCCGTCCCTTCCGGACGGGGCTTTTAGGAGCACCGGATAACGTTACGCCTGCAACATGCCCTGAATGGCCTTGACCAGAAAGGCCGTATCCGTACCTATGGCCGCGCCCTGATAGCCTTGTGCGAAGTATGCCCGGGCTTCCGGCATGGTGTTCGCGTAGATGAACGCCAGTTTGCCGGAAGCCCGGCAAGCCGCAATCACCCGGCCGAGAGCCTCGGCAAACCGCGGGGTGGCGAACCGCGCCGGAGCGCCCAGCGCCACGGAAAGATCATACGGCCCGACAAAAATGCCGTCGATGCCGTCCAGAGCGGCGATCTCCTCAATATGTTCCAGCGCTCCGGCGGTTTCGCACTGCGGCATGAGGATCGTGCGCTGGTTCGTGGCGGTGAAATAGTCGCCTATCTGCTTCAGCTCGGGCAGGAACCCGTATTTCGCGCTCCGCGAAAAAGCGAATCCGCGCGCTCCCAGAGGGTAATATTTCGCATATTCCACCAGCCTGCGCGCTTCTTCCACCGATTGCACGTCGGGGATGATGATGCCCCGCGCCCCGAGATCCAGCGCGTGGAGCACGGCGGCGCGCGAGGAATCACGCACGCGCACAAACGCCTCCGCGCTGTGGAGTTCGATGGCGCGGATCATTTCCCCCGTGCTCTCATCAGGGAAGGGCCCGTGTTCCGTATCGATGATGACATAATCCAGGCCGGACAGGCTCAGGCATTCCGCCACGGCGGGGCCGCCCAGATGGGAGAATGTGCCCACCACACCCTCGCCGGCGGCAAGTTTCTGGTCAAAACGACTCACCGCGCCGCCCTCTTTTCCAGAACCTCACGCATGAGGATAACGGCCCGTTGCAGGTTTTCCATGGAATTGGCATAGGACACGCGCACAAAGCCGTCGCCCATGGTGCCGAAGACATGGCCCGGAGTCATGGATACGCCCGCCTCGTCGATCATCGTGCGGCAGAAGCCGTCGCTGTCCATGCCTGTCCCGGCGATGTTCACGAAAATATAGAACGCGCCGTCCGGTTTGCGGCAGCGGCAGCCCGGCATGGCGTTCAGCGCCTCGACCATGAAGTCCCGACGGCGGCGGTATTCGGCCAGCATGTCCTTTGAGGGCCCTTCGTCGCCTTCCAGCGCGGCGATGCCCGCCGACTGGATGAACGTGGTCGGGCACGCGATATTGTAGAAGCTCAGGCGCATGATGGGGTCCATGAGCTTTACCGGGCACAGCATGTAGCCGATGCGCCAGCCGGTCATGGCGTAGTATTTGGAAAATCCGTTGAGGACGATGGTGCGCTCGCGCATCCCCGGAAGCGAGGCGATGCTGGGCGGCATGGGGCGGTCATAGGTCATGTCGGCATAGATTTCGTCGGAAAGCACCAGCAGGTTGTGGCGGATGGCAAGCTCGGCGACGGTGTCGAGCGAAGCCTGATCCAGCACGGAGCCGCAAGGGTTCGCGGGGCTGCAGATCAGGATTGCCTTGGTGCGCGGCGTGATGAGCGCCTCAAGCGTTTCCGCATCAAGCTGGAAGCCGTTCTCTTCGCGCAGCGGATAGGAAACAGGCTTGGCCTGCGCGATATGTGGGTCGGCAAAATAGATCAGATAGCCGGGATCGGGGACCAGAATTTCGTCGCCGGGGTCCAGATAGGCGAGCATGGACAGAAAGACGCCGTGGACCACGCCGGTGGACACGAGTATTTCTTCCGGCGCGTACTCGAGGCCATACCGGGTGCAGTGTCTGGACAGGGCCTTGCGGAGTTCCACGGTCCCGGCAATGGGCCCGTAATGCACTTCCTGATTGTCCAGCGCCTTTTTGCAGGCGTCTATGATGTGGGCGGGCGTGCCGAAATCCGGTTCGCCGAGTTCCAGATGGATGATGGAGCGCCCCTCCTGCTCCAGCTTGTCGGAGTAGGCGATGATGTTTCGTATGCTGGACAGCGGAGCGTTTTTCATCCGCTCGGACTGGCAAATGGCGCGGGTGGAACCGGTGGACATGCGATGCCTCGCTTGGTTGGCAAAATGTGCATGGAAAAGCTCCCCGTCCGATCCCGAACGGTTTTGGCCCATGCCTTCGGCGGGCCGCGTGCGGGGAGCCGGGCCTGGGAAGGGAGAGCCGTCAAAGCCTCCCTTCCACGGCGGACAAGCAATCAATCCACGTCAAGTTTGAGGACGCGGGCCATGTTTTTATACAGCAGGTTCGGCAGGATGCTCCTGTCGAAGGGCATGGCGACGAACAGATCCACGGCCTGCTTCAGCGGGATGTAGGGGTAGCCGCTGCCGAACAGGAACCGGTCCCGCAGGAAGCCGTTCGCCGCAGTCACGTAGTCCGCCGCGCCGGGCATGTTGTACATGTACATATCGGGGGCGAGGTACATGTTGGGACGGCACATGCAGCTGAACAGGACCTGAGGGACCCACGGGTACGACCCATGCATGTTCACGACGGCCAGTTTCGGAAAATCGCGGCAGACGCGGTCGATGTGCTCGGGGTTGCTGTAGGAGAGATCCGGCCCGTTGCCCCCGCCGCCCATCAGGAACATGGGGATGGAGCGGTCGGAGCAGTATTGATAGATGGGGTACAGCCGGGCATCGTCGACATACATGGGGATGGCGCCGCAGCCGGGTTCCATCCCCGCGCCGCGGAGGTTCCCGTTCTCCACCGTGCGCTCGATTTCCGCAATGGCGGCAACGGGATCGCTGCCGTCCACACCGGCAATGCCCACGAAGCGGCCGGGCTGTTCGCGCACGATGTCCATGAGGTCGTCGTTGGAGACGTTGCCCATGCCGGGGCTCTGGCGTCCGGTCATCACGCCCAGCGTCACGCCCGCGTCGTCCATTTCCCGGTACAGCAGATCCGCGTCGCGCTGCTCGACGGCGGGCGACACCTTCATCAGGAAATTGCTGCTCCAGCCCTGCGTCTTTTTCGGATCGCGGTACAGGTTGCAGCGGAGGTAGTCTTTCAGCGGGGGACGCAGGCGGGCATCAATGATAGTCATAGCGGTCAAGCTCCTCTGGAGTGTTTTGCGCGGTTGGGCGGCATCGTTGGGGGGAAGGGCCGTTCCGGATATTTCTCCGGGTGGAATCCGGCAGCGGCGTGCGCCGGGAGATTGGGTCGGAGAACTACGGGTTGGACATCACCGCCCATGTTCCCGCGCGGGCTTGTTATGGGACAGTCAAATCTTGTTCCCCCGGGCGGCTATGGGGAAGCGGGAGCCCGCCCGGAGGCGCGGCCGGGAGCCGGAAAGGGGAGTCACCCGCTTCAGGCCGCGAAACTTTTCAGTTCATGTAGCCCTTTTCCTTGTAATAGCGCACCGCTCCGGGATGCAGGGGGTACACGACGCCCTGCCATGCCTTCGCCGGATCGATGGAATTCCATGCGGGGTTGGCGAGGGCGATATCGTCCCTGCCTTCGATGATGGCCTGCGTCAGGCGGTAGGCGCTTTCCTCATCCAGATTGTCGCGCACGATGATGGCGTTGGTATCCCAAAGGGTCGTGACGTCGGGGCCGACCTTGCCCTTGTAGAACTCGGCGGGCAGGGTTCCGACGTTGCAGCCGAGGATGGCGGCGACCTTCTTGGCGATGCCGGGTTCGATACTCAGGAACTTCAGGGGGACGCTGCCGGACACGTCGACGATGAACCACGCTTCGCCGGGGCCGATCCAGACGAACACGTCGATCTGGCCGTCCTTCACCATGTTGGCGATGTCGTCGAAGCCGTTGGTGACGACCTTTCCGCCGTTCTTCTTGATGTCGTCATAGGTGATGCCGTATTCTTTCAGGATGTTGCGGAAGATTTTTTCCGTTGAGCCGCCCGTGGAGCCGACGCCGATGTTGACGTTCTTCATGGTCTTCAGATCGCGCAGATCCTTTACCGGCGAGCTGACGGGCGACACGATCTGATAGTTGATGCGGTCCCACAGGTTGGCGACCGTGGCGATGCCCGTGGGCGTGGGGGCCTTATAGGGTTCGAGGCCGGTCTTGAAGGCGTTCAGCATACTGTTTTCAGCCACCCCCATATCCGCGGCGCGGGAGGCCAGACGGGGCGCATTGGTCGCACCGCCGCCGGGGAGCATGGTCACATCCGTTCCGGGGTTCATGTTCGTGTACGCTTTGCCGACGGCTCCCATGCCGATGTACCAGGTGCCGCTGGGGTTCGCCGCCGACACGCAGCGCAGGGACTCCGCGGACTGGGAGGGCATGGCTCCGAGCGCGAGCAGCGCGCAGGACAGAAGCACTGTTTTGAGGAAATGGTGCATACATGTTCTCCAAAAGGTTAGAGGTGGTCAAAAAACGCCTTTCAAACAGGCGGCCGCCGTTCGGGGACGGCTCAGGCCTGATTGAGATCGGGTTGGGGAAGCGCCTTGCCACGGCGGAGGTACTGGAGCATACCGATAAAGAGTATGACGCCCAATCCGGCGAGGTCGCTGTACATTTCGGGGTAGAGCAGGGCTATGCCCGCCGCGAGCAGAAGCACACGTTCCCACAGGAAGCACCGGGCCATCAGATAGCCCTGCATACCGCCCGCCAGCGTGACGACGCCGATGAACGATGTGACGAGGGCCTGCGCGACGTGGGAGAACTCGCCCGTCAGGAGCAGGGCGGGCTGGAAGACGAAGATGAAGGGGATGATGTAGGCGACGATCCCCAGACGGAACGCCCGCCAGCCCGTCTGCATGGCGTTGGCTCCCGCGATGGATGCCCCCGCGTAGGCGGACAGGCAGACGGGAGGGGTTATCTCCGAAAGGATGGCGTAATAGAGGACGAACATGTGCGCCGACAGGGTGGGGATGCCGAGCTTCATCAGGGCCGGGGCGCCCAGCGTCGCCACGATGATGTAGGCGGGTGTGGCGGGGACGCCGGTTCCGAGGACAAAGCAGGTGAACATCAGCAGGATCAGCAGCAACAGGATGTGGAACTGCCCCAGATCGGTGATGATGCTGATGAACTTGTAGCCGATGCCCGTTATGGAAACGATGGCGACGATGATGCCCGCGCAGGCGCTGCACGTGGAGATCATGAGCGCGTTGCGCGAGGAGAGTTCCAGCGTGTGGTAAAGGCTCTTCGGCGTGAACCGGGTTTCCGCGCTGAAACAGGAGACGACGATGACCGACGCGATGGAGATGAACGCGGAGGAAATGACGCTCCGCCCCGATACGAGCAGGCCGATCAGCACGATGATGGGCAGGATGTGGTAGGTGCGCCGCAGCACGCTGCGCGGATCGGGGATCTGGTCGGCGGGGATGATGCCGATGTTCTTGTTGACCGCTTCAAAGTGGATCATCATGAGCAGCGAGAAGTAGTACAGCAGGGAAGGGAGCAGGGCGGCCTTGGCGACGGCCAGATAGCCGGCCCCGGTCACGTCCGCCATGACGAACGCCGTCGCGCCCATGATGG
>NZ_JH114235.1:64633-80305 GCF_000224655.1 Bilophila sp. 4_1_30 | reverse complement strand
CGAAGGCGTGTAGCCCACGCGCTTCATGAGCGGGATGGTGAACATCCCGGTGCTGTACACGTTGGCGACCGCGCTCCCGGAAATGGAGCCGAACAGCGCGGAAGCGAAAATCGAAACCTTGGCGGGCCCGCCCTTGGAGCGCCGGGTCAGCACGCAGGCGAGATCCAGAAAGACCTGCCCCAATCCCGCCCGCTGGAGGAAGCACCCGAACATGACGAAGGCGAAGATCATGGTGGAGGACACCGCCAGCGGAATGCCGTACAGCCCTTCGGTCACGAGATACAGCTGTTCGCAGAGCATTTTGTAGGTGACGCCGTCGTGCCGGAGGATGCCGGGCAGATACTGCCCGCCAAGGCCGTAGGCAAGGAACGCGCTCGCCACGATGACCAGCGGCAGCCCCGCCACCCGGCGCGTCGCTTCCAGCACGAGCAGGACGGCGGCGGTCGCACAGACGGTTTCCGCGTCCGACACGGGGTCCACATACCGGATGCGTTCCATGTAGTAGTCGATGTCGGAGGCGAGGAAATACGCGGTGGCGAAGGCCCCGCAGATCAGGACCAGATCCAGTGCCAGCCAGCCGGGGTGTTCCCGCTCGCCTTCCTGAAGCTTTTTTGGGGGGAAGTAGAGGAAGACCAGAGCGAGCACGATCCCCAGATGGATGGTGCGCAGCAACTGGGAGTCGATGATCCCGAACCCGGCGGTAAAATAGATCTGGAAGATGGCCAGACCGACAGCGATAACGCTGGTAATGCCCTTCAGTGAGTCTCGTGAAATCATGGTTCCCTCGTGCGATCTGAAGTGAGATTCTTTTCAAACAGCATGGTGCCGGTGCGGAGAACAGGGTGTTTCTTCAACTCGGGGGGAGCATCCCCCTTCAACGGATGCCAGTGCCGCAACGCTCCGCCCCTGGGGATCCGGGGATGCCGCGTGCCCCTTCGCCGCATTCCGGATGGGGCATCCCTAGAGGCATGGCGGAAACGTCTTTTCCGGGAACGGCGGACTACTCGGCAATGGTGTTTCCCGCGACGAATCCTTCGTAGATGGCCTTGACGTAATCTTTGGGGCCGGTCGCGTCGCCGCTCACGAGGAACGGGATGCCCCGCGCCTCGAGAGCGGGCCTCAGCCCCTGATTGGCGCGCGCGCCCACGGCGAGGATGATGGTGTCCAGCCGGTCCACGACTTCGGTCTGCCCCTGACGCTCGAGCGTGATGCTTTCCGGCGTCACAGCGGTTACTTTCGCATTGGTGATCTGGTGCAGGGACGGGGTCTGCCCGAAGGCGTGAAGCAGGCAGATGCGTGCGTCCTGCGGCAAATCAACGGCGATGCCGTCCCGCATTTCGATGAGGTACACCTCCCTGTCCTCTTCCTCGACGAGCAGGTGCGCGGTTTCCGCACCGATGGCCCCGCCGCCGATGATGCCGACGCGGCGACCGACCGGGGCTCTGCCCTCCAGAACGTCGTCGACCAGTACGGCCCCGCCGCCGGACAGCCCCTGAATGGGCGGGACAAAGGGGACGGAACCCGTGGCGAGGATGACCGCGTCGGGTTTCCGGCCGTCCAGTTCCGCTTCGGTGACGGCGGCGTTCAGATGGATGTCCACGCCCAGCTTGCGGATTTCGCGCTCCAGATAGTCGCAGGCCTCACCGTAACGAGCCTTGTGCGGCGGCACGGCGGCCAGACGCAGACGCCCGCCCAGCCGGGGCCTGTCGTCCCACAGTTCCACGCGGTGCCCGCGCAGCGCCGCAACCCGGGCGGCCTCCATGCCGCTGGGTCCGCCGCCGATTACCATGATCCGGCGGGCTTCCCGGGCGGGGCGGATGGCGAAGGCGTCCAGCGTTTCCCGGCCCGTGCGGACATTCAGGGCGCACTTGACCTGCCGATCCTCGGCGGAACGGTCGTGGCAGCCTTTATTGCACGCGATGCAATGGATGATGTCGTCGAGGCGGCCCTCCCTGAGCTTGTCGGGATAGTCCGGATCGGCAATGAGCGTCCTGCCGATGCACAGGATGTCGGCCTTGCCGGTTTCCAGCGCGTGCAGCTGGATTTCGGGCCTGTCGATCTGGCCCGCCGCCATGACGGGAATCCGCACGGCTTCGCGGACGTTTTCCGCAAGATAGAGGTTCACGCCGTGCTTGTGGTACATGTTGGATACCGTGCGCACATACGGATACATCCCGGCGGAGACACTCAGCGCGGCAACGCCCAGCGACTCAAGGTACCGTGCGATGCGGACGGAAAGCTCCATGTCGATGCCGCCCTCGCGCAGTTCGTCCCCGACGATGCGGCAGGTGATGGGGTAGTCCTCGCCCACAAGCTGGCGGGCGCGGCCGATGATTTCCGTGACGAAGCGCATCCGGGCATGGAAACCGCCGCCGTAGCGGTCGCTCCGCTGATTGGTGAGCGGCGACATGAACGCGCAGATCAGATACCCGTGCGCGCAGTGCAGCTCGCAGGCGTCAAAGCCCGCTTCCTTGGCGCGGCGCACGGCCTGCGCGTAATATTCGACGTACTGTTCGACCTCGCGGGTTTCCAGCACCCGGGGCGCGTCGTATTCCGCCTTGAATACGGAATGGGTTTCCGGCTCGAAATAGGACGGCGCGACGGGCTGAAAACCGGATGTCCGGGCATTGGTTTCCCGTCCGGCATGGTGCAGCTGCGCGGCGATGAGGCAATCGTGGCGGTGCACGGCCTCGGTGAGCCGGCGAAGGCCGGGGATGCAGGCGTCGTCATGAATAAAAATCTGTCCGCCGAAGTTGCCGTCCGGCCAGATGCAGAGGGAACCGACGATGATCATCGACACCCCGCCTCTCGCACGGCGTTCGGTATAGGCGATTTCCGCGTCGCTGACGGAACCGTCTTCGGTCATGTGCACCGACATGGGCGCCATGACGAACCGGTTTTTGAGGCGGAGGGGGCCGACGGAAATGGGCTGGAACAATGGAGTGTAGTTCATGGGGGCGGCTCTCGGAAAAAGGGGGTGAGCGGTGTTCCCCGCGCTGCTGCGAGGGGTTCGCGCCGGGGGATTGCCGGGGCGGACGAGCCCGTCCCGGCGGTTCCGCAGGCATCACGCCGTGAAACGGGACTTACAGCGCGTATGCGGCGGCCAATCCCTGATGCATGGCGTCCAGAATCTTGCCGGGCGCAACGCAGTCGCCGATGGCCTTGTAGGGCAGCCGCATGTGCTCCAGTTCACGGGCCAACATCTTTTCAGGCCGATAGCCGACGCTGATCGCCGTGGTGTCGAACGGCTCCAGCCATTCCTCAACGCCGTAGGCGTCCCGGATGCGGATCCGTCCGGTATTGGCGGTTTCCATGATTTCCATGCCGGTCAGCAGCGTGACGCCGTAGTGCTCAAGCCGGGGCATCAAGGTGTGGCGGGCGCGCCATTCCATGTCCTGCGCCACTTCCGGGCGCATTTCGAGGATGGTCACCGCGTGCCCGCGCTCGCCGAGGAAGTCGGCCAGCTCGCAGCCGATCATGCCGCCCCCGATGATCAGCACCCGATGTCCGGGCTTGATCGCTTCCAGCAGGATGTGTTCCGCCGTGGTCATGTTGGGCAGCTCGGCGGCGAAGCGCGGGATCACCGGGCGCGAACCCGTCGCCAGCAGGGTCATGTCGAACGCCTGCGCCTGAAGCATCCGGCCCGTGACGGTCACGCCGCAGCGGATGTTCACGCCGAGCGCGTCCAGCTCATGGCGGAAGTAGCGCACAAGCTCCATCAGGCTGTCCTTGAACGGGGGCCGCGACGCGGGGTGGAGCAGGCCGCCGATGTCTTCGCCGCGCTCGAACAGCGTCACGCTGTGCCCGCGCTGCGCGGCGGTCAGCGCCGCCTGCAGTCCAGCCGGTCCAGCCCCGACCACGGCGACCTTGAGGGCCTTGTCCGCCTTGACGCCCAGAGGGTACTTCCCCTCATAGCCCGCGCGCGGATTGATGGCGCAGGTGATGTCGAGCAGCTTGCCGGTGTGCCCGGTGCAGCCTTCGTTGCAGCCAAGGCAGACCCTCGCGGAATCCAGACGGTTTTCGGCATACTTGTTGATCAGTTCCGGCTCGGCGATGAGGGCGCGCCCGAAAGCGACCATATCGGCCTTGCCGTCGCGGATGACCTGATCCGCAATGGCCGGATGCACATACCGCCCGACGGAAATGACCGGAACGCGGTTCCGGACGGCCTCCTTGACCTGCCTCGCGGCATCGGAAAGCCACGCTTCAGGCGTACAGGAGGGCGGAGAGATGAGGTGCTTGGTTTCGCCGATGCCCGCCGAAATATGGAGCGCGTCGACCCCGGCGTCGACCAGCGGATTGACGAGTTGCAGCGTTTCTTCAAGCGTCATGCCGCCGGGAAGCCCGTCGTCGGCATTGTGCCGGTAAGAGATGGGAAAGTCGTCGCCAACCGCCTTGCGGATGGCCCGGATGACCGCGAGAGGCATACGCAGGCGGTTTTCCAGGCTTCCCCCGTAGGCGTCCTCCCGATGGTTCGTCAGCGGGGATACGAACTGGCTGATCAGGTAGCCGTGCGCGCCGTGGATCTCCAGCATGTCGAAACCGGCCTCCCGGACGCGGCGGGCGACCTGCGCGTGGGCGTCAATGATGTATTCGATATCCTCGACATCCAGCACCACGCTTTCGGCATGGCTGCAGAAGCGCGGCACATACGAAACCATGGGCGTGGCGAATCCGGAAATGGCCGGATTGACGCATCGCCCGCCGTGGATGAGCTGCAACGAAGCCCGCGCGCCGTGCGCTTTGATGGCTTTCGCCAGCTTGGAAAGCCCCTTGATCTTGCTGTCGTCCGCCGCGCTGATGCCCCGGATGAAGGCGGTCCCGCGCGGCTCCACGGCGGTTCCTTCGATGCTCACCAAGCCGACGCCGCCCTTGGCGCGCTCCGCGTAATAGTGGATCAATCGTTCGGTGACGTCGCCGCCCTTGGTGGCGAAGTTGGTCAGCATGGACGGCATGACGGCACGGTTGCGGACAACCAGCGTATTGATCGTGATGGGACTCAACAGACCTGATGTTGACATGATGTCTCCCGAATAGGTGGCGTCGGTGCGTCAGCACGGCGGACGCGAACGGTACGCGCCGGACACGCCGCAACGCCGTTGTATGAAATGAAAAAAGGACGAAGGCTTCGGTGTTTCACCGGGGACGGATGCCCGGGGGAGGCGGCTTGGGGCCGGCGGCGCCATCCCCAAGGAAAGGGGCATCCCATGCGCATGAGAACAGCAAGGACCGCGCCAAAACGGCCATTTGTGCCTTTTGGCTCAAATAACGTGCTCTTTCACGGCGTTATAAAAACAGCCCCAAAAGACAACAGACCATGTCTTGTAGGATAATCGGACATGAATGATCGGACATGTCCGATCATGGGACATCGGCTTGTCTCCTCCGGACAAATCGACTACGCTTTTCCCCGGCGGGATGGGCTGAAACGGCGCCACGGGGCGCACCGCCGATGCCGTCCGGCGGAAAAGGCCCGCCGGGCGCGGGATGTTCCGATTGAGCCGAGAGGGAATTCTATGGAAAACGCGGCGCCGGACAGCATGTTCGTCCAATGGCAACGCTTCATGGCGGGGCAAGAGGTTGATCGGCGGATCGTCAAGCCGATGGTGTACGACTCGTGGGTCCGTTCCCGTGCCTACGGCGTTCGGCATGACCGGCGTCCCGAAGGCCGCGTGAATGACGCGCGCCTTGCCGAACTGCTCGCCGCGAACAGCGAATTCATCGAAAGCTCCAAAGTCATCATGGCGAAGCTCTTCACCGCCGTGGAGGACGCGAACAGTGTTATTTCCCTGACGGACAGCCAGGGCGTGGTGCTGCATACGCATGTCCACAGCAACAGGGGGCATCTCCTTCCCGGCCATATGCCGGGCTTCATTTTTTCCGAGCGCATCTGCGGGACCAACGGCATCGGAACCTGCCTGCACTGCGCGGCCCCTGTGGAGCTGGTCGGCGCGGAACACTACTGCGCCCACGATCATGTCTGGTATTGTTCCGCCGCGCCCATTTTCGATTCCAAGGCCAATCTCCTCGGCGTCTTCAACATTTCCATCTCGCGCGAAAGTTTCCACCACCATACACGCGGCATGGTGGAGGCCGCCGCCCACGCCATCACCGAGCAGGTCTGCCTGCGCGAACTGCTGAGCGAACAGGCCGCGATCATGGAACTGCTGGACGAAGGGCTGATCGTGGTGAACCACGAAGGGCTCCTGAAATCCATCAGCCAGAAGGCCAGCGCCATTCTGGGCATCCCCTCGCCGCAGGGTTCCGTCCACATCAGCCAGATCATCCCCGCCGCCGACATGCTGCACACGGCGCTGAACCGGCAAGTCGGCTTCCACGATCAGGAAGTGCTGCTCGATCTGCCGCAGGGGACCACGTCATGCCTGATCTCCGCCGCACCGACGCCGCAGAAGGGGGTGGTCTTCACGCTGCGGGAAGGGAAACGGATGCGCGAGCTGGCGACGCGGGCACTGGGCGCCAAGGCGACGTATACGTTCGATCGGATCATCGGCGAATCGGACTTGCTCAAGGAGACGATCCGGCAGGGCAAGCTCGCGGCGCACAGCGACATCACGACGCTCATCATCGGCGAATCCGGCACGGGCAAGGAATTGTTCGCCCAGGCCATACACAACGCGAGCAGCCGCGCCAACCAGCCCTTCGTCGTGGTCAACTGCGGCGCCCTGCCGCGCAATCTCGTGCAATCGGAACTGTTCGGCTATGACGAGGGCGCGTTCACGGGTGCGAGCCGCCAGGGAAAACCCGGCAAATTCGAACTGGCCGACGGCGGCACCGTCTTTCTTGACGAGATAGGGGAAATGCCGCTTGAGGCGCAGGTCAGCCTGCTGCGGCTGCTGCAAAACCGCGAGGTCACCCGCGTGGGCGGAAAGAGCGCACGGCGGATCAATATCCGCGTCATCGCCGCGACAAACCGCAATCTGGAAGAAGCCGTGCGGCAGAATGTGTTCCGGCACGACCTGTATTACCGGCTGAATGCGTTTCTCCTGAGCATTCCGCCCCTTGCCGCCCGGCACGGCGACGTGGAGCTTCTGGCGAATCATTTCCTGCACAAGTTTTCGGCGGCGCTCGGCAAGCACGTGCAGGCCATCAATGCCGAAGCGCGGGACCTGCTCTACCGGTACCCGTGGCCCGGCAACGTCCGCGAACTGGAAAACGCCATCGAGCGCGCCGTGAACGTCTGCGGCGGGCAAGAACTGATGCCGTGCGATTTCCCCTCGGCCATGCTTGAGCATGAGGCCGTCTCCGGCCCCGGCCGGAAAAACGGCTGGCTGTGGGCGCAGGAAACCGAAACCATCCGGAAGGCGATCCGCGAAACCAACGGGAATTTGCGGCAGGCCGCGATCCTCCTCGGCATTTCGCGCAGTACCCTGTATTTGAAGATAAAAAAATCCAACCTGAGCCGCGAGGAGCTTCTCGGCCCCTCCCCTGACTGAAGACAATTCCCGCCCTCGGTGCCTGTGCGCCATGATTGGCCCTTGTAACGTGTCCGGCGGGTAACATCAGCCGGGCACGCTGCAAGGGCCGGTTTTCCTGCCGCTCCGTTTTGCCGCCGCCGCTTGAGCATCGCGTTCGTCCCGGGCCGGGGATGGGTATCCCGCAGGCGGGCGATGGCGCATCGGAAGATGGCGAGGTTGATGCGCCGCATCGGGAAAGCTCAAGGGCTGGCGGGAGTTCCGCAGGGGATAAGGCCCGGCGGATTCCCCTTTCGCGTGCCCGGCCCTGTTCCCCTTTAAGAGCGTCTGGTCCCCCAAAAGGCACCTCCCTAAAAATTTCTTCACAATTTTTTACAAAAAACCCATACGCGCTTTACACTCGTACGCTATCTTCCCTTCAACAGGCATCTTGCATTGACTCATAATCCTTCGGAGTTTCATCATGAAAAAGCTTATGTCCTTTGTGTGCGCGGCCCTGTTCGCCTTTTCGTTTTGCGCGGTTATGCCTTCCAATGCGTTCAGCGCCGATCCCAACCGGCAGGAAGTGGAAAATCGTTTCGAGCTGAACAGCGCCACCGCCGAGGAGCTGGCCGGGACCGGCGCGGTTTCCCTTGAGGTTGCCAAGAAGATCGTCGAACTGCGTGATCAGCTCGGTTCGTTCCAGAGCTACGACGATCTCAACGAACTGGAACTCCCCAAGGATCAGATGGACAAGCTGCGTTGGAACACCACCATTCAGGGCATCGCCAGCGACTGCAACTGCTAGGGCGGGTGATCTGTAAAACGGCATGGAGGGAGGGCGGGGAAGGGGGACTTTTCTGAAGAAAGGGGCGAGTGCCCCTCTTGTCCTTCCCCCAACCTGCCTGCGCGGAGCCCCCCCTTCCCAAAGGCTTTCGGTGCCGTCGAATCCCTGCTCACAGCCTTTTCCACCCCAGATCTTTGGAAGAAACCACGTTATGGAAATGCCACGGCCTCCGGCGGTGCGGGCGGCCTATCCGCCGCTGGCCGGGTCCCGCCCGGTGCGTGCCTCTTCAGGCCGTTTTCGGGGAAACGCTTCATGGCCCGATGCGCGGGGCGCTTCCCGGAGGCCTGCCCATAATGTTGCCGACAGGGAACATGCGGCGACGCGAACACTTTTATCCGAGAGGGGCATCCCATGCCTGACAGCTATTCCAGACGCCATTTCCTGAAATTGGGCGCGGCCCTGCTGGCTGGCGGCGCGGCAATCGCCGCGGCACCCGACGCGCGGGGCATGGGCTTTTCCGGAGTCCCGGACGTCGGCCCCGTGACCGAGATGAAAGGGTACTGTCCGTTCTGTCAGGTACGCTGCACCTACCGGGCGCGGGTGTCCGGCGGCAAGGTGCTGAGCCTCACCGGGGAAAAGGACAATTACTGGACCGGCGGGGCCATGTGCCCCAAGGGGATGTCCATCGTCGAGCTGATAGGGAGCCCTTACCGCATCACCGAACCCATGCGGCGCAAGGAAAACGGCGAGTGGGAGCGCGTCACCTACGCGCAGGCCGTGGACATGGTCGCGGAGCGCATGGCCGAGGTCATCAAAAAACACGGCAAGGCCGCCGCCAACCGCGTCGGCATGACCATGCCCCTGTGGGACTGCCGTGAGAGCGAGATCGCCGCGCTCATGACCCTGCGCATCGCGGGCAGCGTGCACGCCATGCCTCCGGGCGAATCGTGCGTGTCCAGCGCCTCCAACATGCTCGGGATGATGATCGGCGTGAACTGCGGCTCCACCAAGGTGGACGAGCTGCTCAACACGAAAACCCTCGTCCTGTGGGGGGCCAACGTCTGCGATCTCTATCCCCCGTATAGCCGCTGGCTGGAAATGGCCCGCGAAAAGGGCGTGAAGATCGTCTATCTCGATCCGCGCCGGACCCGGACGAGCCTGCTTGCCGACATGCAGCTGCGCCCCCTGCCGGGCACGGACGGCGTTCTGGCTATCGGCGCGATCCGGTACATGCTGGAGACGGGCGCGTATGACGAGGAGCGGGCCAGGTTCCAGATCGAGGGATTCGACGAGCTGGCCGCCGAAACCGAGAGCTTTACCGTGGAGAAGGTCGCCTCCGTCACCGGGCTGAGCCCGGAAGCGATCACGGCCTTTTACGGGACGCTGGCCCAGAGCCCGCGCACCGTGGTCTGGCTCGGCGGCTCGCTGTCCCGCTACTCCAACGGGATCATCGGCCTGCGGGCCATCATCCTGTTGCAGGCGCTGTGCGACAACCTCATCGGGGAAGGGAAGGGCATACTCACCTTCCAGAGCGGCAAGCCCGAAGGGGACGAAGAGTTCGTCGATCATTTCTTCGGCGAGACGAAAACGCCGAAGATGAATTTCCGCCGCCTGCGCAATGCGATGGAAAAGGGGACGCTGGACATCCTGTTCCTGAACTCCAGCTACCGCCGCTATCCAGACAGCAAGGGCGTGCGCAAGGCCATCGACAAGGTGCCCTTCGTCGTGCACTGCGGGTTCTTCCTGACCGAGGAGACCGAAGCGGCGGATCTGTTCGTGCCCGCCACCTTCGGCCCGGAAAGCCAGGGGTCGGGCTACGGCAACGAGCAGCAGGTGGTCTGGCGCGAGAAGATGGTGCAGGCCCCCGGCTCCTGCGCCCCGTCATGGCAGTTCTACCGCGATGTGGGCCGCAAGCTCGATCCCGGGCGCTACCCGGACTTCAAGGACCCGGAGGATCTCTACCGCCGCTTCTCGGCGCTTGTCCCTTCATGGAAGGGGATGACCCTAGAACGCCTGCGGGAATCCCCCGACGGTCTGGTCTGGCCCCTCTATTCATTGGAGGACAAGGAACGGACGGGCAGCGTGTTCGCGGAAGGGAAACTGCTCACGCCGTCCGGCAAGATGAAGGCGGTGGATACCCTCTTCGGGCGCTTCCCCCAGTGGGACTATCCCAAGGGCAGCCCGCTGGGCAAGGACCGCTCCGACGACTTTCCGCTGGTCCTCACGCAGGGCAAGCAGCTGTGGCACTGGCAGCAGACGCTGACCAACTTTTCCAAGGCCGTCGCGCAGTTCTCGAACGGGCGTTTCATCTGCCTGCACTCCGAGACGGCGCAGGGGCTCGGACTGGCGCAGGGGGACCGGGTCATGCTGGAGACGTCCGTGGGCGGCATCGAAGGCTGGGTGGACATTACGGAAAACGTCCTGCCCGGAACCATCTTCACGCCGTCGAACTGCAACGCCACCACGCCGCTGCCGGAGAACCGGAGCGAGCACATCAGCAGCATCCTCCCCAATTACTGGGACCGCATTTCCTGCCAGCACAACGGCGTAGGCTGCCGGCTGCGCAAGCTGGGGTGAGGGCGTCCATGACGGCGTGAAAACCGGCGGGGGGACCGCCGCATCCCGTGGAGAATCCGATGTCCCGTTATATCATGGCGATAGACGCCAACAAATGTATCAACTGCAAGGCCTGCGTTCTGGCCTGCCAGCAGCGTAACGGCACGCCGTACGGCCACTCCCGCAACTGGGTCCGCGAGACGCCGGACAAGCTTTCCCTGCTCGGGACGGCCTATCAGCCCGGCGCGTGTATGCACTGCGACCATCCCTTGTGCGTGGAGGCGTGCCCGACCCACGCGACCTACAAGGCCGACGACGGAAGCGTGGGCATCGATCCCGAACGCTGCATCGGCTGCGGCGGGTGCATCGAAGCCTGTCCCTACGGCGCGCGCTACAAGCATCCGGTGACCGGAAGGGCGGACAAGTGCGACTACTGCCGCCGCGCCACGCCGGGGCAGGTTCCGGCCTGCGTGCAGGTGTGCCCCGTCCGCTGCCGCGTCTTCGGGGATGCGGACAACCCGGACGATCCCGTGGCCCGGGCGCTCGCGGGCAACCGGAACGTGTATGTGGTCCCTCCCGACTTCGACGCGAAACCCACGCTCGCCTATCTGAACGGCACGACGCCCACGGACTGGCCGCGCAGGAAGGATGTGCCCCCGGCGCTGGCCGCCATCGGGCCGCTGTCCTCCGTGGTCAAGGCCTTCGGCGGCCTGGCCCTGTTCGGGGTCATCGGCGTGTTCGTCAAACAGTTGTTCTGGCCTTCCGATTCCGGCAAGTCGTCCGACAAAGGAGATCGGCCATGATCAGACGCCATTCGGCCACCGCCATTTTCATGCATTGGTACAACGCGGCCTGCTGGCTACTTCTGCTGTTCACGGGGTTCGCCCTGCTGGCGAATCCGCTCATGCAGCCGGTGGGGGACTGGTGGAGTTCCTTGTGGACCGGGGCGTTCGGCGCGCTGGGGCTGCTCAGGCTGCACGTCGTCGTGGGCATGGCGTGGATCATCCTGTATGCCGCCTACCTGCTCGTCCGGGCGCGGGCGGAGGCCCTGCCGTTCCTGAAGGAAATCACCGATCTGCACATCGGTTCCGATCTGGTGTGGTGCCTGCGGAAAGGCTTGTGGCTGGTGCTCGGGGAACGGCTCATGCGCCGCCTCGGGCTCGATCCCGAACTTCCCCCGCAAGGCTTTTACAACGCCGGGCAGAAGCTCGTGGCGATCATCGCCGTCCTGTGCAGCCTTGGGCTCGCCCTGACCGGGCTGATCCTCGTGTTCGCCTCCGGCAGGCCGGGGACGGAGGGGCTCCTGCAGATCTGCCTGCTCGCGCATTTCTGCTGCGCCGGGCTGATGGCTGTTTTCCTGCCCGTGCACATCTACATGGCGGCCTTCGCACCCGGAGAGGCCCCGGCGCTGCGGTCCATGTTCACCGGATACGTGCCGCTGGAGCACATCAGGCACCACAACCCGCTGTGGTTCCGCAAGCTGGCGGAATCGGAAAAGGAATAAGGCCCGTTTCTTTTGAAACGGCAGGGAGGCATTGGGGAAGGGGGACCCTTCTGGAGACTATGCTTTTCCCTCCCCAAACCCGCCGATGCGGACATTCCTCACTTTTCAAAGGCGTTTGTGTTGATTGAATCCCTGTTCCCGGCGTTCCCTGAAACGGTTTTTCCTTTGAGGGGCCGTACAACCGGGAAACTAACCGTGCTGGCGGGGCGCACCGTCCGGGAATCCTCCGGTGCTGCGAAACCCGTTGCCCTCTCATTCCACCCGCCGATCCCCGAGAACGGCGGCGCGTGTTGCCGGAACCATTCCTGATGAGGAGCTTATGAACCGTTTGAGCGCCGCCGTCCTGCTGTTCGCCGTGCTGTTTTGCCTTCCCCGATCCGCCGGGGCGGGGGAACCGCTGGCGGCGGTTTCCGAATCCGAGCTTGCCCGCATCGTCCATGAAGGCGACGGCAGGCCGCTTGTGCTTGTCTATTGGGCGTCGTGGTGCGTCCCCTGCCGCCATTTCCGGGAAAAGCTGGAAAAGATCCGGGCCGGATACCCCGAGAGCGAGCTGCGTATGCTCGCCGTTTCGCTGGACAGGGACCCCGGAATGGCTGCGGCCTACCTTGCCCGGAGCCCGTTGCCGTATCCGGCACGGATCGGGGATGCGGAGCTGATCAAAGCCCGCTCGGGAATGCCCGTGCCCACGACCATCCTGTACCGCCGGGACGGGAGCGTGGAGCGCGAGCTTGTGGGCGACGTTTCGGAAAAGCGGCTGGGGCATTACGTGGGGCGGATCGTGCGCCGCTGAGTGCCGGGAGGCATCGCGTTTCCGAGCGTGGCGGCCTCCGCCGCAGGAAAGAGCGTGTTCCCGGCGGGATGGGAAGAAATGTGTTCCCGCGCGTCCCCGGCTCCCTTTTGAGAGGGCAACCGTCCGGAAAAATTGACAGCCGTTGGAGGAACGCTCTATAACATGAGAAAGCGCCGGATTGCACAAGCCTCCCGGCGCGGGGACATCCGGGGACGGCCCCGGCAAGAGCGGACGGCGGTTGGACGTCGGAAGGAGCGGGGACATGGATGGTTATGCGGGAAAGGGGCATCAGGTGCTGCTCATCGATGACGACAGCGAATTTTGCGAGCTGATGACGGATTACCTCGACGTGCACTCGTTCGCCGTTTCCTCCGTGCACACGGGGACGGCGGGGATCGAGGCCGCCAGACGTCAGGAATACGACGTCATCCTGCTGGACATGCTGCTGCCGGATATTTCGGGGATTGAGGTGCTGCGGCACCTGCGCACGGAAACGCGCGCGCCGGTCGTCATCCTGTCCGCCCACAACGAGGAGACGGACCGCATCGTCACCCTTGAGCTCGGCGCGGACGACTATGTGCCGAAAACCTTCTCCGCGCGGGAACTGCTCGCCCGCATCCGGGTTGTCCTGCGGCGCATGGAAAACGCCGGGCTTCCGGAAGGCTCGGACAGGCAGGACGGTATGCTCTGTATGCACGGGCTGTGCATGAATCCCCAGACCCTGAAAGTCACGCTGAACAACGAGCCGCTGGACCTGACCAGCATGGAA
The DNA here is from genome assembly GCF_000224655.1 of Bilophila sp. 4_1_30. Lineage (NCBI taxonomy): Bacteria > Pseudomonadati > Thermodesulfobacteriota > Desulfovibrionia > Desulfovibrionales > Desulfovibrionaceae > Bilophila > Bilophila sp. 4_1_30. The sequence continues at coordinate 66,487 of NZ_JH114235.1, read as the reverse complement.
TTCCAGCTCCTGTACCATCTGGCGAGGGGGGCGGGCCGGATCTTCTCCCGCGAGGATCTGCTCAACCTGTTCGCCGAAAAGGAATGGAACAAGTTCGACCGCTGCGTGGACGTGCACATCTCGTCCCTGCGCAAGAAGCTCGGGGACAATTCCCGGTGCCCCACCTACCTGAAAACGGTCCGCGGGCTCGGGTACATGTTTATCAAGCAGAGCGACGCATGGCCCTGAAAAACATGACGTACAGCCTCTATTCCAAGATTGCGCTCTGGCTGGTGCTCAATCTGGTGCTGCTGGCGGTGCTCGGCTTCGGGATCGGCTGGTACGTGCTGCTGGGCAACGGCCTTGTCCCCGCCCATTTTTTCAGCTCGAACATCGAAAACTCGTTCCGCCTCGTCAGCGTGAACCTGCAATACCGTTCCGTCTTCACATGGCAAAAGCTGCTGAAGCAGTACGCTCGCGGCGAGGCGCTCCGCTTCCACCTGCGCAGCCTTGAGACGGGCGTGCTGTACGACGACTGCATCCCCGAGAAAGTCATTCAGGCGGCGATGGACATCCCCAAAAGCAGCTTTACCCTGTGCCCCGATCCCGACATGCAGCTTTGGGACTCCCTGCGCGGCGGCTTCTTCGACACCCAGCAGCGGAACATGGAGGCGGGGCTGCCGCCCATCCCGCCCGCCATCTTCGTGCGCACGCATTCCCCGGCGCGGTATTGGTACGGCCGCGTGCTGTACATCCCGGACAAGAACCATCAGCTCCATTACGTGCTTCTGGCGCTGGAGACGGATTCCTTTTACGGCTACGGGCTGTTTTTCGAGTTCCGGGGCGTCCTCTTGGTGATCCTCGCCGTGCTCGGGGTGTCCTGCCTGTGGTGGTGGCCCTTCGTGCGCCACCTTTCCCGGCCCTTGTTGAAAATGGTTCATTATGCCGAACGGGTGGAGATGGACAATTTCGTCTGCCTCGACAAGGCGCTGAGCGACACAAGGACGTTCTCCGGCGAGCGGCGGGACGAGATCGGGCGGCTCGGACATGCGTTCATGACCATGACGCGGCGGGTGGGGCTGCTCATTTCGGGGCAGAGCCAGTTCATCCGGCACATCGCCCACGAGCTGAACTCGCCGCTTGCGCGCACGCAGATCGGCCTCGCCATCCTTGAGGAACGGCTGGAAGGCAACCCCAAGGCGCGCGTGCAGCGGATCATGCAGGATATCAACAGGCTGTCCGTGCTCACGGACGAGGTGCTTTCCTATCTCCAGGCCAAGGCGTCTCTGGGGACCCCGAAAAACGAGCGGATCTACCTGTGCCCGTTCCTGTCCTCCATCGTGCGCAGCGAAGCGCCGGAGGCCGACGTCAACGTCTTCGCGGACAAGGACGCGTGGCTGTGGACGGACAAGGACTACCTGCGCCGGGCGGTGTGCAACGTGCTGCGCAACGCCATCATCTACGCGGGGGAGGCTGGGCCCATCGTCGTGGAAGTGGGCGAGGAGCATGGGGAAGTGCGCATTTCGATCCGCGACAAGGGGCCGGGCGCGCCCGAACAGGATTTGCCCCTGCTGCTGGAGCCCTTCTACCGGGGCAAGGCGTCCCTGACGCATCCCGGCGGCTCGGGGCTCGGCCTGTCCATCGTCAAATACTGCATGGAAGCATGTGGCGGGCGGCTCGAATACGCCAACGCCGAACCGTCGGGATTTTGCGTTTCCCTGTTTTTCCCCAAGAGCAAAGGTCCCGTGTTCGGTTAAATGTGCCGGCAGCCGCACTGCCCCTTCCTATTCCGTTTCCCCATCTCCTGGAACGCTCCGGATAAAGGACTGGGTAAGGGCAAAAGTCTTTGAAGGAGGAGGGGGGGTGAAGGGGGGG
>NZ_JH114235.1:54637-64379 GCF_000224655.1 Bilophila sp. 4_1_30 | reverse complement strand
GAGGGGACTTTGTTCAGAAAGTCCCCTCCTCCCCCCTTCGATCATCCACCATTCCCCCCAAGCGATTGTAAAGGGTGCCTTAACAATTTTTTACATCGGACGGCGCAAAGTTCATATCCGGTTAACATTAGCCGCCTATCATGCCTTCAAATGAACAAGGATGCCAGCCTTGCCAGTGGCAGGGTGTTCCATAACCCGTAGCAGAAGGAGCATACGATGCCCAGTTCTCGCAGGGAGTTCATGAAGGCCGCGGCCCTTACCGGCGCCCTTGCCGTGTCTGGCCGCTTGTTGGAAGGCGAAGCCGGAGCCGCGACGCCTCCCATCGACAAGGATCTCGACGGCGTGATCGAAATGCACGTACATGCCGATCCCGATGTCCGGGCCCGCTGCATCGACCAGCTGACGCTGACCCGGCAGTGCAAGCAGAACGGCTATCGCGGGATCATGTACAAGTGCCATGATTTCATCACCAACGACATCGCCTATCTGCTGCGGGCCACGGTGCCCGGCATCGAGGTCTTCGGCGGGATCGCGCTCAACAGGAACTACGGCGACACGGTCAACGTGCAGGCCGCCAAGATGGCCACGCAGGTCACCGGCCACTACTGCCGCTGCATCTGGATGCCGACCTACCAGTCGGCGTTCGACATGCGGAAGAAGGGCGGCGGCGTGCCCGTGCTCGACGCGCAGGGGAAGGTGTTGCCCGAGGTCGTCAAGGTCATGGAAATCTGCGCCGACGCCGACATCATTTTCGCCACGGGGCACTCCTCTCCCGACGAATGCGTCGTGCTCACCGCCAAGGCCAAGGAAGTGGGCGTCAAGAAGGCGGTCGTCACGCACGCGAGCCAGGCCCCGTGGAAGCTGTCGATGGATCAGGCCAAGGCCTGTATCGACAACGGCGCGTATCTGGAACACAGCGTGCTGCCGTACTTCAAGGGCCCCCATGCGGTGATTCCGGGGTACCGGGAACAGCCGCAGGTCACGATGGAGGAATTCGCCTCGTACATCGCCCTCGCCCCGGATCGGCAGTTCATCAGCACGGACCTCGGACAGGCGCTCAACCCCAACCCCATCGACGGGATGCGCACGTTCATCACCGGGCTGCGCAAGGCCGGGGTGAAGGACGACGTGCTGAACGCCGTTACCCGGAAGACCCCTGCCATGCTGCTGGGACTGGACTAGCCTTCCGGCGCGCAGGGATCACAAAGTCTGTAAGGGAACTCCGGCACCTGGCCGGATCAGGAGAATGTACCTTTAACCCAGGAGAAAGCTATGCTTACGTATTTGAAGCATATGGCTCTCGCGGCGGCTGCCGCTCTCTGTGTGGCACCGGCGGCGCAGGCAGCCGATCAGCCGCAGGAATGGGAGCTCATCAATCCCACCGGCGAGATCGAAAAGGTCGCCGTGGAACCGGCCAAGCGGATCACGGCGCTTGAGGGCAAGACCATCGCCCTGCGCTGGAACGGCAAGAACAACGGCGATCTGGTGCTCGACCGCCTTGCCGAACTGCTGGCCAAGAAGTATCCCACCGCCAAGGTCGTGAAGACGTACCGCGACATGGCCGATCAGAACCTGAACAAGATTTCCGCCACGCAGGACGAGTCCATGCGTATCGTAAAGGCGGTAGCCAGCGTGAGGCCCGACATCGTCATCGCCTCACAGGCCGACTGAGGCAGCTGCACCTCATGGCTGGTAGTTGACCAGTCCAATCTTGAAAAGTCCGGCATTCCCACTGTTACCATCGTTACCGATCCCTTCCTGACCCTTTCGCGCGGCACCCAGAAGAGCCAGGGCCTCACCGACATGTGCTTTGTGACGGTCCCGCATCCTCTGGGCATGATCTCCAAGGAAGAAGTCAACGCCAAGGTCGACGCGGCGTTTGACGACATCGTGAAGGCCGCCACCGCCTGGACCCCGGCCAAGGAAAAGCAAGACGCCCAGGTCAAGCCCTATCCCGCCAAGCGGTTCAAGTTCTCCGGCACCTACGCCGATGTGAACGACATGTTCCAGAAGCGCAAGTGGTCCCTCAGCCTGCCCATCGTCCCGCCCACCGTGGACAAGGTGGCGGCCATGCTCAAGGGCACCAAGCGCGATCCAGCCGAAGTCCTTTGGGTCGTGCCTCCCCGTCAGGGCATGTTGACCGTCGAGCTTGTCGCCGCCCTCGGCGTCATGGCCGGAGCCAAGCCCGAACACATGCCGCTGCTCATCGCCACGGTGGAAGCCATGGCCGATCCCGTCGCCGCGTGGCGCGGCCCGACGACCACCACCGCCGCCACCGTGCCCGTGTTCTTCATCAGCGGACCCATCATCGAAAAGCTGAAGCTCAACCCCGGCACCGGCACCGCCGGAGGCGAAAACCCGGTGACCAACGCCCTCGGCTATTTCGTCAACCTCGTCGGCGACGTGGTGGGCGGCTCCGTGCCCCCGAACTTCGACAAGAGCACGCACGGCTCCTCGGCCGACCTCGTAGCCATGGTGTTCACGGAAAACGCCAAGGAAAACCCGTGGAAGACGACCTACGCCGAAGAAGCGGGCTTCAAGCCGAGCGACAGCATCGTGACGCATTTCAGCGCCTATCTCGGCAACGCCAACATCGACCATGACAGCAAGACCGGCCAGCGCCTCCTGACCACCCTGTCCACCGGCCTGCTCGGATCGGCTTCCGGCCTCGCCTCCTGCCTTGCCGACTACGATGCCACCTATGCCATCAACAACAAGGTTTCCTTCGCGTTCATCGTCCTGTGCCCCGAGCACGCGGCGACCATCGCCAAGGACTTCCCGGACCAGCGGGCCGCCCGCGACTTCATGCGGGAAACGGCGGCCATGCCGTACAAGTTCTACTCGCAGGAAACCTGCGTTCCGGGCAAGGACTTCGGTCCCTATGACGAAAACACCTTCATCCCCCGCTTCAAGAAGACCGAGTCCATCAAGTTCTTCGTCTCGGGCGGGCCGGGCAAGCAGTCCCAGATCTGGGTACCCTTCCCGCAGGTGTTCAAGCCCGTTTCCAAGAAGATAGCCGAATAGCCATCCACCCTCAAACACAGCCGGATCTTTCCCCCCAAAGATCCGGCTGTCCCTTATTCGCCCCGCTGCCCGCACGGAAAGATCATGGTCACGGAGAACCCGCGCGGCTTCTCGTTGGCGCAGAAAACCGAACCGCCACACTGTTCGAGGCTGTTTCTGATGATGGCCAGCCCGAGGCCCGAGCCGCCCGGATGTTTGCGCTGCGCCTCGGCTCCCCGGAAGAAAGGCTCGGTCAGCGAAGGGAGCTCGGCTTCGGGCACGCCGTCGCCCGAGTCGATCACCCGCAGCAGCACCGCGTTGTCCACGGGGCGGAACCCGGTCCGCACCCGGATGGGCCCTTTGGAGCCCGCGTAGGTCACGGCGTTGCGCAAGGCGTTGCTTACGGCGCGGCGGATGCAGCCCTTGTCCCCCCAGACCACGAGATCCTCGGGGATGTCCATGCGGATGTCCGCATCCGCCGGGAAGTTGCGCCGCAGATCCGCGAGCAGGGGCAGGAGGAGCACTTCCTCGCAGGATGCGGGCTGCGGCGCGGACTGGGCGCGCAAAAACTCCAGCACGTCGTCGGTCAGCTGCGTCAGGTTGTCCAGCTCCCTCATGACGCGGCGAACGCGCTCCCGGTATTCGCCCTCGGATTTCTTTTCCAGCACGGCAAGGCCGAGGTCGCAGTGCCCGAGCGACGTATTGAGCTCGTGGGCGATGTGCCGGATGAACTGGCGCTGGCCCGCCATCTGCTGGTTTAGGCGGCGGGTCATGGTGCCGAGCGCCCGGCTCAGGCGGCCTATCTCATCCTGCCGCGCGGCATTGACGGGCGGGGGCGGGACGCCGCCCGGATTCCCCTCGGCGGCGATGCGTTCGGCATAGTCGGCCATGCCCAGGAGGGGCCTCGCAAGGTGCCAGACGAAAGGGGCCCACCACAGGCAGGACAGGCCGATGATCCCGAGCGCCACGAACAGCGCCAGCCGGAAGTTGAAGAAAAGCCCCTGCCCGGTGAAGTCGTCGGATTCCACCGCCAGCAGCAGGTAATGGGCCTCATGGTTGGCGTCGGGGACAAAGAGGGTCCGGGCGTACCAATACCCCGTCGGGCTCCCCTGCCGGGCGAAGATGGCCGGAGGGGTGGGGGCGAGACCGGTTTCGGTCTGGTAGTCCTCGCTGCCCCTGAAGACCTTGGAGGGATCGGGGCAGAGGGTGAAGGGCGTGCGCGGGATGCGCTGGGCCGTTTCGAGGATGGCGAGGGGGACGAAATCCCCGGCGAAGTACAGCCACGGATCGTCGAGGCTGACCAGATGGAATTGCAGGCCCGGCCTGTCGTAAGCCTTGACGATGGCGCTCCATTCCTGGGTGGAGCGGTATTGCAGCTCGGTGCTGAGCACCCGGAACACGTTTTCCACGTTGGAGCTGAACAGCGAGGCGGGCACGAGCCCGTAGGTGTTGCTGAACAGCACGAAGAAAACGAACCCGCCGCCCACCAGCGCGATGAGCAGAAGGTTGAGCAGAAGCCACGCCAGCATTTTGGAGTAGAGCGACTTCAACATGGCTCTCCCCGGCTACCGGATGAGGGAATAGCCGACGCCCCGCAGCGTCCGGATATACTGCGGCGATCCGGTGTCCTCGCGCAGTTTGCGCCGCAGCGAGGAAATGTGCACGTCGATGGATCGGTCGTATTTGTTGAAGTCCCGTTCGGCGGTGATGCGCAGGAGATCCTCGCGGGAAAAGACGCTTCCCGGTTCGGAAATGAGCGTGAAGAGGATCTGGAATTCCGAAACGGTCAGGTTGAGCGGTTCGCCGTGAAGGAAGGCTTCCTTGGTGTGGTTGTTCACGGTGAGGTCGCGCACGCGGAGGATATCCCTGCCGTCCGTTTTTTCCGGCGGCGCGCTTTCCTGCTCCGGAGCGCAGCGCCGCAGCACGGCCCGGATGCGCGCCAGCAGTTCCCGAGAGGAAAACGCCTTGGGCACATAGTCGTCCGCGCCGATTTCCAGCGCGATGATGCGGTCGGTTTCCTCATTGTGCGCCGAGAGCATGACCACGGGCGGGGACTGCATCCTCCGGATGCGGCGCAGCACGTCCAGCCCGTTGATGTCGGGCAGGAACATGTCGAGCAGGATCAGATCGAAGGCGCGCCTGTCCAGAATGTCGAGGCCGGATTGCCCGTCATGGGCGCAGGTGAGGCTTATGGAGTTCAGTTCCAGATAATCGTTCAAAAGGGAACAAAATTCCGGATCGTCATCGATGAGGAGAATCCTGACGCCTGAAATCGCAATGTCGCCGGGCATATGGGGCTCCTTGTACGGAACGCTGTGGATGGCATGGGCTAAACGCTAGTCTTTTTCCCGGCGTTTGTCATGTCCGGCACGGGAATGGCTCAATAAAAGGGAAGAAAAAGCCATCATCCCGAAAAGAAAGGCACATCCGGAATGCCCCCGGTTGCATCCGCGGTGGGTGCAGGCATGGGCTCCTGTTCGGGGTTTGAACCCATGCGGGAGCGCTTGCGGAGGCGGGAGAAGGCCGCTGACCGGGGTGGAAACACGTCTCGGGAGCAGGTGATGCACGGATAACCATCATGGATTAAATGTGATTTTCTTGATGACGGGTGTGCTTCCAGCGCTGCCCGCGCAGCGCCGGGACAGGCGCCGCATCCGGGCCTTTGCCCGCCTCACCGCAGGGCAATGCCCCTTGCCGGGGGAGGGCCGCCGCGCCGGGAGGCTGTCCGATGGTTCCTGGTATCTTAACAAAACTTTACATTGCCCGAATGTAAAAATTACAAAAAGCACAAACTGGGTTTACAGCGCTTCTTCATAATGGCTCCAGTCAAGCCCGGCAGCCGGTCGGGCGGAGATAGAGAAAAGGAGTAGGACTATGCAAAGGACGTTCAGAGGACTGATCCTGTCCGCTGCCGCGGCGTGCCTCGTGATGCCCGCAATCGCGGCTCCGGGGGCACAGGCGGCGGAGAAGCCGCAGGAGTGGGAACTGGTCAACCCGGCGGGCATCATCGAGAAGGCGTCGGTCGATCCGGCCAAGCGGATAGCCTCGCTCGACGGCAAGACGATCGCCTTGCGCTGGAACAGCAAGCACAACGGCGACGTGGTGCTGAACCGCCTGGCCGAGTTGCTGGCGAAGAAGTACCCCAGCGCCACGATCGTCAAGACCTATGAAACCGACAAGAGCCTGAACGCGATCTCCGGGACGGCCGCCGAATCCGAACGCATCGCCAAGGCCGTGGCCTCGGTGAAGCCGGATCTGGTCATCGCCTCCCAGTGCGACTGAGGCAGCTGCACCTCATGGCTGGTAGTTGACCAGTGCAATCTCGAAAAGATGGGCGTCCCCACGGTAACAATCGTAACCGACCAGTTCGTAACCCTCGCCCGGGGCACGCAAAAGAGCCAGGGGCTGACGGACATGTGCTTCGTCACGGTGCCGCATCCCATTGGTATGCTCCCCAAGGAGCAGGTCGACGCCAAGGTCGACGCCGCCTTCGGCGACATCGTCAAGGCCGCGACCCAGTGGCAGCCCGTCAAGGAAAAGGAAGCCGCCCAGGAGTCCCCGTATCCTGCCAAGACCTTCAAGTTCACCGGAACCTACGCCGACGTGAACAAGCTGTTCGCCAAGCGCAAGTGGTCGCTTTCGCTTCCCATCATCCCTCCCACCGTTGATCGGGTGCGGGAAATGCTCAAGGGCACCAAGCGCGCCCCCTCCGAAGTGCTGTGGGTCGTCCCGCCCCGCCAGGGTATGCTGACCGTCGAGCTTGTGGCCGTCCTCGGCGTCATGGCCGGGGCCCAGCCCGAGCACATGCCCCTGCTGCTCGCCACGATCAACGCCATGAAGGCCCCTGAGGCGGCATGGCGCGGCACATCCACCACCACCGCGCCCACGAGCCCCCTGATCGTCATCAGCGGCCCCATCGTCGAAAAGCTCAAGCTCAACGCGGGTACCGGCACCGCCGGAGGCGAAAACCCGGTGACCAACGCCCTTGGCTACTTCGTCAACCTCGTCGGCGACGTGGTGGGCGGCTCCGTGCCCCCGAACTTCGACAAGAGCACGCAAGGCAGTTCCTTCGATCTGGTCGCCAACGTCATCTGCGAAAACGCCAAGGAAACCCCGTGGGACAAGACGTTCGCCGAAGAGCAGGGCTTTACCCGCAACGACAGCGTCGTCACCATCTCCACGTCCTACCTTGCCAACGCCAACATCGATCATGACAGCGTGGCCAGCGAGGATCTGCTGAATACGTTCAGCGCGGGCATCGCCGGATCGGCCTCCGGCATCGCAAGCTGCCTGACCGTCACCGTCCCCGACGAGAAGAGCCCCTACAACAAGCCGCTCAGCGCGTGGAGCAATTCCGTGAGCTACGCGGTGCTGGTCATCTCGCCCGAGCACGCGGCCACCATGTACCGGGACATGAAGTCCAAGGACGCCATCAGGGACTATCTGGTGAAGAACACCGTCCTCCCCTACAAGTTCTACACCAAGGCGACCTGCGTGCCTCCGGAGGCCTTCGGCCCCTACGACGCCAACACCCTGATCCCCCGCTTCACCCAGCGGGAATCCATCAAGATGATCGTCTCCGGCGGGCCGGGCAAGCAGTCCCAGTTCTGGGTGCCTTTCCCGCAGGTCCTGAAGCCCGTTTCCGCGAAGATCGCCGAATAACCCTCAACGCCGGGGCCCTCTTCACGGGGGCTCCGGCCCTGTTTTCGGAACGTGCCGCAAGCCGTTCGCCAACAGCCTGGATCGCCTCTTGCCGTGGGCGTTTTCGCGTATCCGGGACCGCTCACGGCATCCGGGCGGAGCGGTTCGTCCTCGCGGGAAGCGCCGTTGAGGGCATTGGGGACGACGCCGAAACGCGCCTCGACAAACGCCCACAGAAACCTTTCGGAAGGAACCGTCATGCGCATCATCCTTTCTTTCTTGTTCGCGGCGGGGTTGTTCCTCATGCCTCCGGCGCAGGCGGCAAGCCTCACGGTCTGCAATCCGGCGGGGCAGAGCGAGGACGGCGTGTATGTCGATACCATCCTCGCCTCCTCGTCCGGCACCGCCGTGGACTTCCCCCGCGCGGATACCGAAACCATCGAAGCCGCAGGCGACGGGCTTGAGGCGTTCAACACCCTGTTCCTCGCCCGGGGATGGGGCGACGGGCTGCCGCTCGTGCCGCCCACCCCGGAACGCGTCAAGGCCATGCTCGCCGGATACGACCTGCCGGACGACTTCCCCATCGCCACGCTCCCGCCGCTGGACGGGGTGGCCACAGTGGGGAAGATCGCGGTCAACGCCGTCATGGCGGGATGCGAGCCGAGGCACATGCCCTTGCTCGTGGCGGCGGTGGAAGCCGTCAGCCAGCCGGAATTCGACCTGCGCGGCGTAGCCACAACGACCAATCCCGACTCCGTGCTCGTCATCGTAAGCGGGCCCATCGTCAAGCGGCTCGGCATCAACGCCGGGACCAACACCTTCGGCAGGGGCAACCGGGCCAACGCCTGCATCGGCAGGGCCCTGCACCTCATCATCAACAACGTGGGCGGAAGCCGCCCCGGCATCACCGACATGTCCACCCTCGGCCAGCCGGGCGATTTCGCCATGTTTCTGGCCGAGAACGCCGACGCCAGCCCGTGGCCGCCCTTTCACACCGAATACGGTTTCCTGCCCGAGCGGAACGTGGTGACCGTGGCCGCGGTGGAGGGGTATTCCGGCATCATGGGCATCGGCTACAGCCGCCCGGAATATCTGGATCTCATCGCGGCATGGCTGCGCGGGCACGACCGGCCCTACCGCCGGAGCATCATCCTGCTCGTCGCGCAGGACACCGCGCAGATGCTCGCACGGGAAGGCTGGACGCGTGAGGCCATGCGCCAGTACATCCGGGAGCGGGCCCGCATCCCCTTCGGCGAGTGGAACCGGCAGTACCACGGCGCGAAGGAGGCAAGAAAGGGCGTCCCCGAGGAAGTGTTCGCCATCGCCGATCCGAATGAGCTGGTGGATAAGCCGTTTTTCGATTCCATGCCCGTCATCGTGGCGGGCGGCACGGGCGAAAAGAGCATGTTGCTGCCCTGCTGGGCCTCGGGGAAGATGGTCAGCCAAGAAATCCGCCTGCCCGCGAGCTGGGGCGAGGGCGTGCGCTGAGCCCCTGTCTCCAGCAAGGCTTGGGAGCGCGCATTCCACAGCGAAACACGCAACGGTCCGGCAGGGCACGTGAGCTTCACTCCGCGTCCCCGTTCTAATGGGCCATCAATCACCGGCTATTCGCGGGAGGCGGAAAACCGCTCCCCGGCCCCGCGCCTTGCGCACGCAAAAGGCCACGGATCGTTTCCGATCCGCAGCCTTGGGGGATTCCGGGCTGGAGGCGGCCCGGCTTTCTGGGAGCCGGAATCAGGCGCGGCTTTCCGCACTCCTGTTCTGGCGGGTCATCAATCCGATCATGACGGAATCCGCGGCGCTGAAAATCTTCTCGTTGAATTCCCGCAGGGTGATGCCAAGCTCGTGGATGTCCGGGCTGATGATGCCCTGCGTGTTGCGGATGCCCCGGTTTTCGAGGGCCAGCATGGCGGCTGACCATGCCTCGCTGGCGGCGTTGCTCACCTTGAGCCCGCAGGATTCCTTGGCTCCGTCGCAGATCATGCCGAGGAGCGTCCCCACAAGGGTGATGGCGGCAAGCTCCGCCTGACGCGGGGTTCCGCCGTGCAGCCGGACGATGCCCGCCGCCGCTCCGGCTCCCGCCGCCACCGCGCAGCCG
>NZ_JH114235.1:15407-54233 GCF_000224655.1 Bilophila sp. 4_1_30 | reverse complement strand
GGTGGGGGTCAGGCGTCCGGTATAGGCCTTGATGTAGCCGCACACCAGACTGGCTGAGGGCCAGCGCTTCGGCCAGCTTGCGGTCGTCCGCGCCAAGCTCGCGGGCCGTCATGGCCACGGGGATGACCGCCACGATGCCGTGGTTCCCCGAACCCGCGCTGCTCATGACCGCCACGTCACCGCCGCTCATCCGCAGATCCGACGCGGCTCCGGCGACTTCCTTGATCTTGTCCGACAGCGAGCCGTGCCCGTTGTGCTTCGCAAGGGCGATTCCGATGCCCGCCTGCTCCGTCCCGGCATGGTCGAGGATCGCCATGTTCATCCGCGCGCCTTCGAGCATCTGCCGCACGATGGCGTCGTCGATGCCGAGCGCGAGGTTCCACAGCTCCTCAAAATGCATGGCCGTAAGCTCATCCGTCCAGTCCGTGCCGCCGCTTTGCGCTTCCAGCGGCTGATCGACGAGGACCGCCCCGTCCGCCACAAGCCGTTCGACATGGTCGTGCTTGCGGGCCACCGTGCAGGAGACGGTATGCCCGCCGCCCGAAAGCGTCACCCGCGCCCACATGGAAGGCGTGCCCTGTACGACCTCTTCCGCCATTTTTCCGGCATCAATGAAGGCCTGCGCCTGTTCCACAGTGTCCGCCGGGATGTCCTCAAGCGCCATCAGCCCCTTGTCGGGATTGCCGCCGAGCGCGCCGAGCACGCACGCCAGCGTCAGCCCCCGCAGGCCGTTCGTCCCCGGGATGCCCACGGAACGCCCGTTCTTATAGATGGCTACGGACATCTCCAGCCGGATGCCTTCCGGCTGCGTAGGAAGGTGGCGGGCGGCGACGGCGGCGGCATAGGCAACGGCCCCCGGCTCGGTGCAACCGATGGTGGGCTTTACTTCACTCTGAAAAAAAGCATACAGATCCATGATTCCTCCAAATGGCGCGAAACAATATGCCTCCCGCTTTTCAAGAAGCGTTCCAACCCGCTGAGGGCGCTATCCTGCCGTTTTCCAAGGGCAAAAAAGGTGCGGCTGCTTTTTTCGCATTTCACGCCCGTCTTTTTCTCATACGGATGAGAAAAATGTAAGAAATGAGAAACGACGTTTTCTCAAGATCGCCTTTTGGGAGAAAAGCGTATGCGCACGGCCTCCACTTCGATCCCGCACGGGATCGATCTCCCCTTGAACCCCCGTTGCCCCCGGACTCACCGATCCTCGCCCGCTGGAGCGCGGTGCGGAACTGCCTGCCGCCGCTGGCCGAGCTGCTGGATGTGGAAATCGTGCTCATGAGCGCCGGCTATTGCGTCGGCGGGACAGGCACGCACCCGGGCGGCGGCTGCAAGATGCCCGAGGACACCGCGCTCACGTACAGCCTGCGGAGCGGGCAGAGCACGATGGTCCTGTCGCCGGGCGAGGATGCGGTCTGCCGTGCTGTCCGGGCCGGGGGGACTGCACGGATATGGCGAATTTCACCGGCCCGGTGCCCGAGGGCGGGAACGTCGCGGTCGTGGAGCAGATTGTGGCGTTCACGGACGACCGGCGCATGGGACAGCTTGGGCTGTTCCCCGGAAAGCGGGGTAACCCGGATGGGCGAACCTATACGCGGGTGGAGGGAAACGCCCGGGCGGCCTGAATGGCGGTAAGCGCGATCATCTTGCAGCGCGGCAACACGGTGTCCACCGACAGGTATTCGCTGGGGGAGTGGAGTTCCGCCCCTTCGGGGCCCATGCTGCAAATGGAGGGAATGCCCAGCACGCTGGCGGTGAATCCGGCTTCGGACGCCCCGAGCGCCCGGTTGCGCCGGATGGTGTAGCCGCCCATAGCTGCGCAGGCCCGTTCCGCCATGCCGAACAGTGTTTCCACGTCCGCCGTGTATTCCAGCGGGTGCAGCCGGATGCCGCCGCTGATCCGCGTGGTGGTCCGGGGCACAAAGGTGCGTGCCGCCACGGCCCGGACGTTCTCCACAAGCCGCTCCGCCGCATCGACCGTATTGAAGGTGATATGGATGCGGGCGTCCGCCCACGGGGCCACGGCATTGGCGGAGTTCCCGCCGCTGATAAGCCCCGTGTTGACGATGGTCTGCGCCTGCGCGTCGACAAAGGCGTCGAGGGCCACGATCTTGTGTGCCAGCTCCAGAATGGCGGAGGCCCCGTCTTCGTAGCAGCGCCCGGCATGGGCGGAAATCCCCGAAATCCGCATGTGGAAATGCCCCGAGCCCCGGCGCTCGGTGGTCACGCCGCCGTCCGGGAACCCCGGTTCCGCGCAGATGACGGCGCGCGCCCCGCTGATCCGCTCACGGTAGACGCGGGTAGCCGTGGGTGCCCCCAGCTCCTCGTCGGGCGAGAACATGAGCGTCATGGGAACGTCGATGAGCCCGAGATCCTTCAAGGCGCGGGCGGCGAACATGTTGGCGACCACCCCGGCCTTCATGTCGGCCACGCCGGGGCCGTAGGCGCGGCCCCCCTCCACCCGGAAGGGGCGGGCCGCCGCCGTTCCGGCGGGGAACACCGTGTCCATGTGCCCCAGAAAAACGATGCCCGGCCCGGCTTCCCGCTCGTGGGTACGGGCGGAAAACACGTTGCCGAGCTTCTCCATCCAGCTCTCGTCGGGGTCGATGGCGGGCTTGGCGATCTTTTCCGTATGGAATCCCGCCTCCCGCATCCAGCCGGAAACGGTTTCCCCGACCTTGTTCACGTCCTCCCCGTCTTCGGAAAAGGAATCCATGTTTACCAGCCGCTCGATCATGCCCATGATCTCCGGCTGGCGCCCGTCAAAGTAGGCATTGAGTTTCCCGGTCGCGCTCTCCAGTTCCATGAAAGGCTCCTTCTCCGGCTGACCGCCGGACGGATACACGGTTGAGGACGGAATGGGGCGGGCCGCCTGCGGTTACGGGAGGAACCCGCCCCGCAAGGCGGCCTGACGTGATGTTCCTTGAAAAGGGATACGGAGTTCGGCTTATTTTGGCAATGCCTCCGCCATGTTCCGCGTCCGCCCAAACCGGGGAAAGCCAGAAACGGGAGGCGTCCCTCAATCAGCCCGCTGCGGGCAACCCTTTTTCGCCACAGGCGCTTTCCAGCGGAAAAATCGCTTGATGGAAAAAGGACAACAACATACTGTGATCTCACGATTTCGTTAAACGGAATAGCATTCCGTACTACGGAATAAAAGAGAGGGCAGCATGTCGGCTTCCATCCAAGTTCTGACCCGCGCCATACAGCCTCTGGAGATCCTGACCCGGAAGGACGCACCCATGTGCCTTGCGGAGATCGCCGAGGCGTCCGGCCTGCCCAAAAGCAGCGCCTATCCGGTCAGCAAGGCCGGGCTCATCATGTTTACCAAGTGCCTCGCCGTCGAGTACGCGGCTGAAGGCATCCGGGCCAACGCCTTCTGCCCCGGCCAGCTCCTTACGGATATGAACGTGAAGCGGTACGCCCGCGAAGCCGCCGCCGAAGGCTGCACGCCCGAGGAAACCATGCGGCGGGCCATTGCCACCGTCCCGCTCGGACGCATCGGCACGCCCCGAGATGTGGGCCTTGCCGCCGCGTTCCTCGTTTCGGACGCTTCCGCCTACATGACCGGGCAGGCGCTGAACGTCACCGGAGGGCAAATCACCGAGCTCTAGCGTTTCCCCCTCTCCCAAGCTTTCGGATGGCCTTTCCCCGGAGGCCGCTTTCCCCGTTTTTCTCGGCTTTTCTTTCCGTCTTCCGTGCATCCTCCACCAGCAAACGGAGAGCCGCCCAATGAAGCCTCATGAAACAGCCTTCCCCTGCGAAACCCCTCGCCTGTCTTTCCGTATGGCAGGCCCGTCCTGTACGGAAGGCATGGTTACGTATTGGCCACATTCCGCCGCCGTAACGGAGGCCGGGGCTTGCGGCGGCCCTTGTCAGGGGATGCACGAAGGGATCAACGGCGGCGGACGGAAAGCGGGCTCCCAGTCTCAGGAAAAGGGGCTCTTCCGCTTCGCCATTCTTTCCAAGGAAACCGGGAACGCCGTCGGCACCCTTGAATGCTCCTCCGCAACCGAAGGGAATGACTCCGCAAAGACCATGCGGATCGGGCTTGCCGGACAACACGATTCCGAAAGCTATCTTGAGGAAGCGCTCCGGTTTGCCGTCCTGACGCTTATCCCCGCCCATGCGCTCCGTGGGTTGCGCGTCATCGTCCCCCATGCCCATGAGCGCGTATCTTTGCTGAAACAATACGGTTTCGAACCTTCAGAAGAGGGCGGCCCTGCCTTGTTCCAAAGGGCGGACCGGACGTATTTCGACGCGGGAAAGGGCATGGCCCTCTGCGGGCTGGCGTGCTGCGTGTGCAGCGAGAACCCCACATGCGCGGGGTGCAGGAATGAGGGATGCAAGGACAGGTCATGCTGCCAGCCCTTCAACTGCTGCAAACAAAAAAAGTTCAACGGCTGCTGGGAGTGCCCGGCATTCCCCTGCGACAACCCCATGTTCAACAAGCAGCGCGTGCGGGCGTTCGCCGTCTTTGTCCTCGAACATGGGGAAGCCGCGTTGATCCGGGCTTTGCAAAAGAACGAAGCGGACGGCGTGCTCTACCATTATCCGGGGCGGCTCGTCGGAGACTATGATCTGCCCGAAAGCGGGAGCGCTATCCGCGCCATGCTGCTGAGAGGGCTGGAGGCGGCTCAAGACGCCCGTTCCTGAGCCACACGCCGGAACAAAAACCGGGGCCGCTCCCGGCGCTCCCATAAAAAGGGGGGGAGATGGCTCTCCCCCCTTTTTTATGGGAATGCGTTGCGGCCTTTTTCCGGCGGAAGCGGGCCTACTGCTTGTTCAGATCCCTGAGCCACTGGATGATGCCGAAGAACACCCACACGCCGCAGACGATATTCAGGAAGAAAGACAGATAGAACAGGTATTTCGTCAGTTGAAGCCACATGGTGACGCCTCCGGCGGTTAGTTGAGGTCGGGGAGGAAGGGGCCTTCGGGCTTGTGGCCCTTCATCTTCTGGTGGACGAAGAACAGTACGAGGCAGTTCATGCCGATGCCGATGAAGTTGGCGGGGATGCCGAAGGGTTCCCCAAGCACCTTGTCGCTCCACAGGAAGAAGCTCAAGCCGCCCGCGATGACGGCTGGAGCGCCCGCGTAGGGGGAGATCTTGCCCCAGAGCAGGCCGCACATCAAGGGGGGAAGGATGGCGGAAGGCCACAGCTTGAACATGTAGATCATCAGCCCGAACACGTCCTGGAAGATGATGGCCACGCCGATGGAGATGCCGCCCACGACCAGCGTGGACAGGCGGGACTGGCGCAGGAGCTGGGCCTGCGTAGCGGCCGTGTTGATGAACTTGTTGTAGATGTCGCGGGTGTAGATGACCGCTGATGTGTTGATCATGGCCGCGCCGGTGGACATGACGGCGGCGAGCAGCGCCCCGAACACGAGCCCGGTGATGCCGGGAGGCAGGATGTCGCGGATAAGGTTGGTGAAGGCCAGATCGGGCTTCACGTCGGGCTGGATTGCCATGGACGCCAGGCCGATGGCGGCGGTGGTGGCCATGAAGAAAATCCAGTGCACGCCGAAAATGAGCAGCCCGTTCTTGCTGTCCTTGGCGGACTTGGTGGAGGCGTAACGCTGGATGTAGTACGGCGCGCAGAACTCGCCGAGCAGGAAGCTGAAGAACAGGCCGAGGAACTGGACAAGGGACCAGTTGGCCAGGGGCTTCATGTTCGTCTCAAAGCGCGGGTTGGAGTAGAGGATCGACATCATGGCGTCGAACCCGCCGAGGTGATCGATGGCGAGATAGGCGCAGAGCGTAACCCCGATGACGATGATGACGTACTGCACGGCGTCGGTGAGGGTTACGGCGAGGATGCCGCCCGACCACGTATAGGCCAGCGTTACGATTGAGGCGATCAGCGCGGCGGGGATGAGGCTGATGCCCGTGGCGGTCTGGAGGATGGCGCCCATCGCCAGGATCTGTACCCCGAACGCCCCCACGCAGAACAGGAATCCGAACACACTGGAAAGCAAGCGACCGGAACGCCCATAGTAAATCCCATACAGGTCCCCGAGGCTGTAGACATTTTTCCCGGCGTTGTGGACGCGCCCGGAGATGAACAACCCGGAGAAAATCTGGTTGATGACGACGCCGGTAAGCGCGAAGAACACGATGATCCCTGTAGTATGCATAAACGAGATACGCCCGATGGTTGCGCCTCCGCCGCACAAGGTGGCGGCGATGGCGGCGAAGAAGATCGGAAGCGGCATACTGCGTCCGGCCACGGCGTAGTCGTCGAAGTTTGAGACCTTTTTCATCGAGTAATAGCCGAGGTACATGACCAGCGCGAAATAGCCGGCGATGACGAAGTAGTCGACAATGTGCATGGGATGTCCTTGTAGCGGGGAGATTCACGGTTGCGGGAACGGGTTACTTCGTTTCGGGAAGCCGCAGGAGGGCGGAAAGCGGCACGGGCCGCAGGGGGGAGCGGACATGCAGGCGCCCCATGTCGGGGATGGCCCTGCCCGCGGTTTCCGCCGCAATGGCCGCCAGAGCCGGGCCGCAGGTCCTGCCCTGGCAATTGCCCATGCCCGCCCGCGTGCGCAGCTTTACTTCGTTGATGTCGGTCAGGCCGTCGCGGACGGCTTCCCGGATATCCGCCGCGCTGACGTTCTCGCAGCGGCACACGGCTACGTCGTCCGGCACGGCATACAGATCCTTGCGCGGCGAGAACCATGCGTCCAGAAAAGCCTTGGATGCCGTCTGTACGGCAAGGGAGCGCAGCAGGGGTGCGCTGCGCCGCCTGAATTCCTCCGGCCCGATGCCTCCCTGCCGCTCCGCCACGGCCAGACCCGCCAGTTCTCCCGCTATCCCAGCGACGGCGGCACCGCGTACGCGGCTACAGTCCCCGGCGACGTACACGCCTTCCCGCGCCGTCCTGCCGCAGCCGTCGCAGGCCACGGTCCAGCACTGCTGGCGCGCATCCCAATGGTGGGGCAGATCCAGCGCGTTCGCCATGTGCGTACGCGGGATGACCCCGCCGTGGTACAGCAGGGCCGCGGCTTCCAGCGTGTGCGCCGTCCCCTTGGAAAAGAAGGAAACGCGCTCAAGGCGATCCGCACCCTGCGCCTCGATGCCGCTGACGTCGCGGTACACGGGCGTCCCGCTCTTCCGCACGTCGTTGAGCATGGACAGGCCCCGGAGCAGCAGGGGCAGGCCGAGCAGCCCCGCCGGGAGGTGCGGCGCGGCCTTGAGCATGTTGCTGGGCGGCGTCTGATCCAGCACGGCGGCGAGGGGGTGCCCCTTGCGGATCAGATGGCTCGCCACAAGGTAGAGCAGGGGGCCGCTGCCCGCGAGCACTACCGGCGTTTCCGGAAGCAGGCCCGCCGTCTTGAGGAGGATGTCGCCCGCCCCGGCGTTCATGACCCCGGGAAGCGTCCAGCCCCGGAAGGGGACCGGGCGCTCCATCGCGCCCACGGCGATGATGAGGTTTCTGGCCCGCAGATCGAGGACTTCCTCACCACGGGAGGCAAGAATGCGATCCTGTTCCAAGAACCAAACCGTCGTTTCCGGCAGGTATTCCGCGCCGGAACGCCTGAAGCGCCGGACGAGCTCCGTGCCGTCGCGGTAATCGGCGGCCTCGGCAAAACGCTCCTCCGCGCCCGGAACCGTGACATGGCGGTAGATCTGGCCGCCGGGAAAAGCCTGTTCGTCCACAAGGACGACTTCAAGCCCGGATTCGGCTATGACGCTGGCGGCGCGCAGCCCGGCCGGACCCGCGCCGATGACGAGGGCATCCCACTGGCGGCTCATCGCTCCTGCTCCTTGTCGGGGTATTGGCGTTTGATGTCCATGCCCTCACGAACAATCGTGAGGCAGGCCTGACGGTTGGGCTGGCCGTCGATTTCCACGAGGCATTCGAAACAGGTGCCCATCATGCAGAAGGGTGCCCGGCGTTCCCCGGTCAGCGGGTGGATGCTTGTATATCCGGCGTGCGCGTCCCCAAGAAGCGCCGCCGCCACGGTTTGCCCGGCGGGCACGGTGCAGGGCTTGCCCTCAAACGTAACATTGACCAGAGCGGCGTCCTCCGCCGCGGCTTGTGAAGCGGACATGGCCGTATTCCTTGAAAAAGAGTTGAAGGCGGTCACTTGTTCGGAGCCTCGGCATGGGGTGACGAGGCCGCCGATCCCTGAAATCCCGAGCCGCCTCCGGCGAACCGGGACAGCCCGAAGATGGCCCCGTCCGGCGGCAGCGGCTTGCCCATGACATAGTCGGGCAGGGCCTGCTCCAGAATGGCGGCAAGGGATACCGCGCTGTGCATGGCGAAGACGAAGGCGTTCTCGTGCCCCGGAATCCGGTCGTAAATGGGGTACGCGTCCTTCGGCCATACGCGCAGCCCGGTCCAGAACCGCAGGATGCGCTTGCGCTCCAGCTCGGGCCAGACACGGACGGCCCATTGCGCATTGGCGGCGAGCACTTCGGGGGTGAGCCTCCTGTCCATGCCCATGTTCTCATGGGCCGCGCCGATCATTACCGTGCCCCCGAAGGTGCGGGCGATGCCGAGCAGGGGGATGGGGAGGACATCGGCGGGGATGCGCTCCAGGAGCATCACCTGGCTCTTGTTGGGGAAGACGGGGATGTCCGTGCCGAGCTGCGCCGCGAGCTTGCGGACGCCGAGCCCGGCGGCGAGCACGACCTTGCCGCATTCCAGCGTCCGGCCTCCGCAGACGAGGGTATAGCCCTTGCCGGAGGGCTTCACTTCCGAAACCCGTTCCCCGGCGAACAACGTACCGCCGAGCCTGACGAAGCTTTTACGGAACGCGAACATCAGGTGCAGGGGATCGACGTAGCCGTCCATGTCGGACCAGATCCCGCCGGAAACATCCGGGCCGAAGGGGACTTTGGGCAACATGCCTTCAAGTTCCTTACGGGAAAGCACGGAGGCCGGGTATGTGCCGTCCTCGGTTTCAGCCCGGAGCTTTTCGATGAACTGGGCGCGCGCCTCAAGCTCGGCTTCCCCGAGGCAGGGGATGATCCCGCCCGTGGGCGCGTAGCCCGTATCGATGCCGGACAATTCCTTCAACTCCGCCGCCAGATTGCCGTAGGCCCGCGAGGAGGCGAAGCCCCAGCGCACGAACTGCGGGCAGCCGAGCGCCTTGGACTGGCACCAGATCAGGCCCATGTTGGCCCGGGAAGCGCGGGAGAAGGTGGGGACGGCATCCACAAGGCAGGTCTTCACGCCCCGTTTCGCCAGCCCGTACCCGACGGCGGCCCCGGTTACGCCGCCGCCCACGATGACGACGTCGAATGAGGCGTTCATCGGGGTTCCTTCCAGGCCACGCAGTCCATCTCGATCTTGAAATCGTTCATCATATGCCCCTGCACGGTCACGCGGGCCGGGGCGTGTTCGATGGAGAAATACTGGCTGTAGATGCGGTTGAAGATGGCGAAATCCCGGGGATCGTCCAGCCAGACGTTGACTTTGACCACATCCTCGGGGCCGTAGCCTGCCTGACGGAGGGTCTTCATGAGGTTGTCCAGCGTCTGCCGGGCCTGTTCCGCGATGCCGCCGACCACAAATTCCCCTTCGGCGTTTTTCGGGACCTGACCGGCGACGAACAGCCAGCCGTCCGCCTTCACCGCCTGCGAAGCGGGCACGCCGCCCTGCTTGGGCAAACCAAAACGCTCAATGCCTCCCATAAATTCCTCCTCTCAAGTTTGGGGCGGGCGGTTGCCCGTCACACCCACTGGTTCCGCCGCACGCAAAAGGCCGCGTAGGCGATCAGGGAATTGATATCGTAAACCGGGACGGAAACCGCCTCCTGCACGGTCCGGGCGAATACGCTCAGGTCCGTGCATTCGAGCAGCAGGGCGTCCAGCGGCTGCCCGTCCGTCATGGCGGCCGCGGCTGCCCCGATCTCCGCGCCCACGGCGTCCGTGTCCATGACGGGCGCGGCCCCTTCCAGAATGGTCTTCCGGAAAACCGGGAAATTCTCCATGCCCGCGATGGCCAGGGCGTCGATCTGGGCGTCGGGAACGCCCGCCTGCCGGAAATGCTCGGGCGTCAGCGAGCCGGAATGCGCGGTGAGCACGCCGATGCGGCAGCCCGGGCCGTGCAAGGTATGGATGAGCGGGATCTGGACAAGGCTGGACATGAGCACCGGGACGGAAACGGCGCTGGCCACGGCCTTCTGAAACAGGGCCATGAAGCCGCAGCTTCCGGCGATGGCTTTGACCCCGTCCCGCTCAAGTTCGCGGGCGGCGTCGACGAACAGCGTTTCGAGCTGCGCCGAGGTGCTGGACAGGATTTCTTTGGCCCCGACGCCGCGCAAGACCCGGCAGACAACGGGGAAATCGAAGGTAAGGGGATTTCTGAGCTGCCCCGGAGGTTTTGGGAACAACGTATCAAGGCAGAGGATGCCGATTGGGGTGTCGTAGTACAGGTAACCGCTGGGTATCCGCATAGTGCACTCCCGTGGGCGCTGGCGCCGGATGAAGGGCCGGATGATTTATCATAATATGATAAAGGTGTTACAATATGATTTGAGTAGCGGTTTTATAAGCCTTCGTCAAGGCGCGCGGCGGCGGGGAAAGAAGAAAAAAGTATCATGAAGCCGTTACCAATAAAGCATTTTTCTCTTTTTCCTCCCTCTAATACGCTTACTTGTATAGTTATTTTTATAATGCCCCACCAATGCTCAAAAAGGAACGATCCGATACGGCGGGGTTCCAAAAGCAGGGCGGAAGCGGAGTGACGGCACCCGGCGAGAAAGCCGCGCCCTGAAAGGCGAAACCGGCCCGAAAGTGGGACGGAGCGGGATGATAGGGGAACGGCGAAAGGAATGGGCGGGACGAATCGGAAGCCGGAAGGCGGAGAGCCGAAGAGGGCCGACACCGGGCGTTGCGGGCCCTGCGGAGATCGGGCACCCGGCCCGGGGCGATAATGCCCGCCCCCGGAAGGAAGGGGACGCGCAAGCGCCGGGGATGCGGGTTACCTTCCAGCCGCACGCTGGAGGGGGAGCGGCGGACACCGCAAATGGGCCCGGCGTGGGGGGATCAGGACAGGGCGCTTTGCAGTTCTTGAATGATTTTCGGTTGATCCTTGTCCCATTGCTCGGAACGGACGGCGTCTATGGCAATGCTCCCCACGGCCTCATTCCCCATGCGCAGGACATGGGAAACGCCGATGGTCCCTTCAAGCAGCATCCCTTGGGCCGAGGCATACCCCTTCCGGCGGGCTTCGGCCAGGAAACCGCGCAATGCCGAGAAATCCGTCTTGAGCACGAACCGGATTTCCTGCTCGTTGTGGGTAAGGATCATTTCCGCCTCATCTTCCGGCATGGCGGCTAAAATGGAAAGGGTGGCCGATCCCATGCCGAGCGGGCGGCGGTCGCCTGTTTTATTGAGAAAAACCTGTATGGGATGCCAGCCGTCGAGACGCTCCACGCACACGGCGTCGTAGCCGCTCCGGGCATAGAGGATGGTCGAATAGCCGAAGCGGCGGGAGATGCGTTCCGCCAGCGGCAGAAACCGGGCGCGGATAAAGGCGGCGACGTCCATGCGCGGGCTGATGAGGCAGGAATCCCCGATGTGGTATTTCTTGGTGGCCGGGTCGCAGGCCACAAAATTTTTCTGGCGCAGCACCGTCAACAGCCTGTGGACGGTGGCAACGGGGATATCGAGGGACGCGCTCAGCTCTTTGGGGGTTATCATGCGGTCGCCGCAGAGGATCACCTCTTCCAGAATGTTCAGCACGCGATAGACGCTCTGCGCGCCTTTGATGGTCTTTTGGTTGGAATCCATAACCATTCTTGCCGATTGAAGGTTGCAGATACGATGCGCCGTTGGAAAAAGGCGGCCAAAAGGAAACGCGCCGCCCCCGTCCGGGACGGCGTGTGAAGACGGCCGCAACGTTTGAGGAGCCGGTACGGATATCCCGGAAGCCCGCGAGGGCGGCTTCAACGGCACTCCGCCGGGCCGGGGTTCCCGCCGGGGAAGGTTTCGCCGTACTCCAGCGACACGCCCGCAGGCACCCTTGCGGAAACCGCCGCCCCATTTTCCGGTGCGCGGGGTGTCCGCCTCTTTTCCGGGCATTCCCTATGCCATTTCTTGCAATAACTTGTTTGTACTGTCAATATTACCGCATGATAGAACGCTTCAACGCCGATTGGCCTTGAGGCGGCAGGAAAGCATTGCGGGGATCCCCTTCCCAAAACCTGACGGCCTGCGCGCCTGTTCCCCCTCTCCTCATCTTTTTGTTTCTCCAGAACCCATACCGGATGCCGCCCACGCTTTCCCGTCCCCCCACGCTTTCACGCGGCAGCCTCAACGTATTACACGGAACCCCTTCATTTCTTTTCATATATCGCTTGTGCGAAATGTGCATTTTTCTCTTGCCTTTTGCTCACGGCCGGAGTATCAGAAAATTATAATTCAATATTAAACTTTTTAATATAAAATTATGGAGGTCCGCATGGCCGCACAACTGCTGTTGCAGCATGTGAAAACACCGTCCGGCGTTTGTGCCGACATACTCGTCGAGGCGGGACGGATTGTCCGGATCGCGCCCGATCTGCCTCCGTCCCTCGCGGACACCCGCCTGGATGCCGAAGGGCACATGGCGGCGCCCGGTTTCGTCAACGCCCATATCCATCCGGCACAGACATTTGTGGGCGGACCGTGGGTCGACTACGACTATGCGGATACGGTCCCGGGGCGTGCGAAGGCGGAAGCCGAATACCTCGCCAAACACGGCCGCATGAACAGCCTGAGGAATTGTTACGTGCAGTTCCGGGAAGCGATCCGGCGCGGTACGACCCATGTGCGGGGCCACATCGACGTGGGCGTGTTCGGGCTTGCGGAGCTTGAAGACGCGGCCCGCGCCCGGGAAGCCTTCCGGGACGTGCTGGACATCGAGTATGTCGCCATGCCCTCAAACGGCATCCTGAACATGAAGACCGATCCCGAACAGACCATTGCCGCGGCCCTGCGCGCGGGAGCCTCCAGTATCGGCGGGGCCGACCCCTGCGACCGGGACCGCGATCCCGTGCGCTCCGTGGAGCTGACCCTGCGTCTGGCCGCCGAACACGGCGCCAAAGTGGATCTGCACCTGCATGAGTTCGGTTCGATGGGCCTTTTCTCGCTCGATCTGCTCTTCAAGAAAATCCGGGAATACGATCTCCGCGACCGCGTGACCATCAGCCACGCATGGTGCCTCGCCAACCTCCCCGACACCCGGTACCAGCCCATAGCCGAAGCCTTTCAGGAGCTCGGCATCGGCATCATCACCCACGCCCCCGGCCACGTCCCCTTCCCCTCCCTCAAGCAGGCCCGGCGCTGGCAGGTCCGTTACGGCGTCGGTACGGACAACATGCGCAACCTCTGGGGGCCCTACGGCATGAACGACATGCGCGAGCGGGT
This sequence comes from Bilophila sp. 4_1_30, assembly GCF_000224655.1. Classification (NCBI taxonomy): domain Bacteria; kingdom Pseudomonadati; phylum Thermodesulfobacteriota; class Desulfovibrionia; order Desulfovibrionales; family Desulfovibrionaceae; genus Bilophila; species Bilophila sp. 4_1_30. The sequence continues at coordinate 40,867 of NZ_JH114235.1, read as the reverse complement.
CATGCTGCTGGCTTACCTCAGCGACTTCCGCCGCCGTGAGGATCTGGAACTGGCTTACGACGCGGGCACATACGGCAGCGCGTCCGTGCTGGGCCTGCCCGACTACGGGCTGTCGGAAGGCTGTTGGGCGGATCTGGTCGTGTTCCCCGTCGAAAACAGGGCCTGCGCCCTGCTCGAAGGCCCCATGCCCCGGTTTGTGATCAAGCGCGGCGTCCTTGTCGCACGGGACGGCGAGTTGACGGACGCCGTCCCGCCGTGCCCGGAATAACCCTCGCTCCCTTCCACATCAGGAGAACGCGTATGAAGCCCTTTTTCGACATGTCCTTACTGATCGCATTCGGATTCTTGTCTCTGCTTCTCCTCCTCGGCGTCCTGCTTCGGGCCAAGATCAAGTTTCTCCAGAATTTTATGGTTCCCGCCTGTCTCACGGGCGGGGTGATCGGCTTTTTCATCCTCAACACCACGGGCTTTCCGCAGGTCCAGCCCGAACTGTACCCGGCACTGGCCTACCACTTCTTCACCATTTCCTTCGTCTGCATCGGGCTGAGGGGCATGAGCAAGGTCGACCAGAGCAAGGGCTCCGCGACCAAGGAAATGGTGCGCGGTTCGATCTGGCAGGCGCAGATGTTCCACATGGGCCTCTGTTCGCAGCTCATCCTCGCGACGGGCATCGTCTATCTGCTCAACGCGCTGACCGGGCGGGATTATCTTGAATCCATCGGCTTCCTCGCAGCGCAGGGGTTCGCGGCGGGGCCGGGGCAGGCCATTTCCACCGGGCTGGTCTGGGAAAAGTTCGGACATTCCGGCATGGGGCAGCTCGGAATGACCTTCGCCGGGGTCGGCTTCATCGTGGCGTTCGCCATCGGCGTGCCGCTGGTGCGCTGGGGCGTGCGGAAGGGGCTGAACACCTACCCCGTGGGCAGCGTCCCGGAAGAAGTGAAGACCGGCCTGCTCGCACCGGAGAACCGGCCCTGCGGCCTGCGCCAGGTCACGCAGAACTCCAACGTCGATTCGCTGGCCCTCCAGCTGGCGCTGGTGCTGGGCGCATGGATGCTGGCCTATTACGCCGTCGAGGCCGTGGCTACGCGCGTGCCTTCGAGCATCGGCGGGACCATGTGGGGGCTGTTCTTCCTGATCAATATGGTATCCGGGATGCTGATCCGCTTCGTGATGCGGAAGCTCGGCATCGTCCATCTCATCGACGGCGACTCCATGACCCGGCTGACCGGCTGGATGATGGAATTCCTGCTGCTCAGCACCCTCATCGGCATCAAGTTCGCGGTGGTGAAGGACTACATCCTCCCCATCATCGTCCTTTCCGTGGTCCTCGCCGTCTTCACCCTGTTCTTCATCCTGTATTTCGGACGCCGCGTCCCCGGCTACTCCTTCGAGCGGACGGTCATGATGTTCGGGACCTGCACGGGGACCATCCCCACCGGGCTCATCCTGCTGCGCATGGTGGACAGCGAGCTGAAGACCACGGTTTCCGTGGAGGCGGGCATGTGGAACATGGCCGTGTTCATCTTCTTCTACGTCAATTTCATTTTCCACGGCTACGTCGTCTACGACTGGGGGATGCCTGCCACGCTCGGGCTCTTTGCGCTGACGTTCCTCGCCAACTACATCATCCTGAGGGTGTTCAAGCTGATCGGGCCTAAGCGGTTCTAGATCCGGCAGCACCTATGGCAAAGCCCCCGGAAAGCGCTTTCCGGGGGCTTTTTTCAATGGATGCCCTCACCGGGCCTTGCGGGGACGCGGCCTAGACTTCCCCGCGCTCTTCCAGATCCAGCAGGATACGCTTCAAGAGCGTCCGGAGCTGCTCCTTTTCTTCCGGGGAAAGCATGGTAAGCAGCCGCTTTTCCATGTCCGTCTGGGCGAGGAACGACTCGCGGGCCATCTCCAGCCCCTCCGGGGTCAATTCCACAAGGACGTTCCGACGGTTCTCCCGATCCGCATTGCGCCGGATCAGCCCCTTTTCCTCAAGGTGATCCATGACGTTGGTGATCGCCCCCGGAGTCCGGTAGGCCTGTTTCGTGATGTCTTTCGGATTGAGCGTATACGGTGGCCCGGCATGAAGCAGCGCCGACAGCACGTCGGCCTCTCCGTTCTTGATGCCGAAGGGCTTCATTGTTTCCGTACTTTTATGGTTATGATAGCGCGCGATACGGAGAATCCTGCCAAGGATGCTTTCAAGCCCGATGCCGGGAAACACCGTTTCCCATCGCTCGTTGCGGCGTTGCGTGTAATCTTTGGGCATGAACTCCCTCATAAGATAAAAAGATTTTCAACCGGCAAGCAGAGCATACCTCAGAATACCACGCGCGGGCAAACAAAAACAGCGCCGGAGAATGCCACATCCTCCAGTGATCCCACCTTTCCGGAACGCAACCGATATACTGCATCCTCCGTATCGGGCGTGGCGGCCTCAGCCGTCACGCCTCACCGCAGTGGCGCGGAAGGAAACCGATGCCGGGGATTCCGCCAGCCCAGACGCCTGAGCCAATGGCCGTGGAGGAAAGCATTCGTATTCCGGAGCGGCCCGGGGACGGAACGCTTCAGATTGTTCCTTCAAATTTTCGTTTTAAGGCATTTTTAAAAAATCTTTGGCTCGTATTTCATGGAAGGCATAAAGAAGCGTAAACGGCGCGCTGGACGTTTGAACAGGAAAACAGCTTTTGGGGCGGTTTGCTATTTATCTTAATAAGTGTTAAGTTAAATAGAGAATCAACCGGAACCCTAGGGCTTGGCATGGCAACGCTCCCTGAAGTCATCTCCAACGGAGAACTCCCTGTCTTGGACGACTGGGAGCCTCTTAGCAGAAAACGGATCCTGCGGTACTTTGACCGAAGCATCGAATACGCGGACGTCTCGGCCTACGTATCCGCACAAGGAGAACTGCTTCCCGACGAGCGCATCATCCTTGTTTTCCTCAATGCCGTTTACACGCAATCGCTGGCGACCGTGGAACTGTATTGCCGCTATGTCGTCGAGCTGTTGAACTACGCCCGGAAGCCTTCGTTCTCCGTTACGGCCCGTGATGTCGAAAGCTATATCAGGCAATGCAGGATGAAAGGCCTCAAGCCCCGTTCGGTGAATACGATTATCGGAGCTCTGAAAAGTTACTTCAAACGGCTGGCAGACACGGGCGCCATTGCCCTGAACCCCACGGCATTCATTAAAAAACGGAAGGACGGCGCGGGGATTTCACTCCCCGGGAACCTCACGCACAGCCTTTCTGAATCGGAGATGCTGCTCCTGTTCGACCGCCTTGCGGAACACGGAGCCCCGCAGCGGGACATTCTCCTTCTGAAGACTCTCTTTATGACCGGATTGCGCGGCGAAGAGGCCGTTTCCCTCTGCTGGAAAGACGTCACCGTCTGGCAAGGGCAACGCTATTTCAATGTCCTGGGCAAGGGCTCAAAGGAAAGGCGCATTTATCTTCCTGATGAAATTGACGAAGGCCTTAACGAATATGGAAAACTGACCGGGACGTCTCCAAATCAGCCCATCTTTGGGAACCTCAGGAAACCATCCCGGCGGATCGGACGCCACGCCCTGTACCATATGGTCAAGAAATGGCTGACAACACTCATGAACAGGCCGGATGTCTCCCCGCACTGGTTCCGCCACTCCTGTTTTACCTATCTCGCCAGCAAGGGGGTCCGCCTTGAAAGCATACAGGCGCTTGCGGGACATGCTTCCATCGACACGACCATGCTGTACAACGAAGCGGCGCAGCTAATGGTCCCGGCGGGGACCGCCTTCAATAAATCCCATTCATATGAACCAATAAAAAGAATAGAATAAGGCTGGGCAGCTCCCAGATCCATTGGGTCCAGGCTTCACATGGTTCTGGAGAGTCCTCTTCCCAAAACCAATGGGAGAGGAACCGCCCAGTGGTCCATCCTTTCGGGAACATGCGCCATCGCCATAGCAGAGGCCCCGCTCGAAGTTCCGCGCAGGGCCTCTTTGCGCATGTTCATCTGATATGTTCACCATAGCGAGGCGCGTCCTTTTGTACACGGAATAGCCTAACGGATCGAAAGCAAACGATTCTTTCGGATGAAGCCTTTCCCCTTATCCACAAAAGTATCCCCCTTCATGCCGGATGAAGGAGGACGCGGGAAACGTCAGGAAACCACGGCGGCACCCGGCTACTGCAACAGCCCGAAGAGGAAAACCCGCTGGTTTCCCTCCATACGGCAAACGACGCCCTTTCTGTTTTGCCCGCGATCCGCAAAACCGCAGGCAAACCACGACGTATCGCCTTTACCCGTTTCGCCGCCAGGCGATGCGCTCCCTTGCCGTGGAACACCGCGCTGGCTGTCCTTGCCTGCCATATGCCCGAACCTGCCAGTTCAGGCCTGTGGCAGGTTTTTTATTTGCCCGGCTGGAAAACGCGGGAAGCCTGCAGCGCCGTCAGGGCGATGAGCTTGCACCGCTTCACGATGGAAGAAGGGACAAGGTATTCGTTGAGGGAGTGGATATGTTCCCCTTCCGGGCCCATGTTGCAGATGGTGGGGACGCCGAGGCTGGAGCTGAAGCCGGCTTCGGACGCGCTGTCGTAATGCTGGCCCTTGATGGACATGCCGAGGAGCTCCCCGGCGTCCTTGACGAGCCCGAAGAGCTTGTCGCCCGCTTCGCAGCGCTCGAAGGGATAGAGGCGCAGCCCGCCGCTGATGGAGGCCGACGTTCCGGGGATCACGGTGCGGGAAACGGCGTCACGGATGCCCGCGACGACCTTTTGCCCGTCCTCAAGCGTCCTGTAGGTCAGATGGATGCGGGATTCGGCCCACGGGGCCACGGAGTTGGCGGAAGCCCCGCCGCTGATCAGGCCCGTGTTGACGGTGAGCCCACGCTCCAGATCCAAAAAAGTGTCGATCGCCAGCGTCTTGTGCGCGATTTCAAGGATGGCCGAAGCCCCGTCCGCATAACAGCGCCCCGCGTGGGACGCCTTGCCCTGTACTTTCAGGAACATATGGCCTGAACCTTTGCGGGATACGGTGACAAGTCCGCCGGGGCCGCCGGGTTCCGAGTTGATGGCGGCGCGTGCGCCGGGCAAGACCTGCGCCAGGGTCCGGGAAGCCGAGGGGGAGCCCAGCTCCTCATCGGGCGAGAACATGAGGGTCATGGGGCAATCGATCAGGCCGAGCCGCTTCAGGGCCCGCGCCGCGAACAGGTTGGCCACAAGCCCCGCCTTCATGTCGGCCACGCCGGGCCCGGTGGCCCGATCGCCCTCTATCTTGAAGGGCCGCGCCTGCGCCGTACCCTTGGGGAAAACCGTATCCATATGCCCGAGGAACACGATCCCCGGCTCCGCTTCGCGCCCGTGCGTCTTGGCCATGAAGACGTGGCCAAGATCCGCCTGCCACGGCTCGTCGGCGGGCGCTTCCGTCTTGGGCATCATGAACGTCTGGAAACCCGCCTCGCGCAACCAATCCGTCAGGACGGTCCCCAATTGGTCCACATCCTGCGCGTCGGTCGTGAAGGAATCCATGTTGACGATCCGCTCCAGCAAACGGAGCATGTCGCCTTCCTGAGGGTCGAGATACGCATCAAGCTTGTCTTTCCATAACGTGAGGTCCATGCGGGGTTCTCCAATCGGCAAAAAATTACGCTGAGGAGGAAAGTCGCCTTTCCGTGCCGTTGACACATCAACCGTCTCTTTCCAATGCATTGGCATTGAAAAGCACTTTGGGGCCACGAAGGCGCGGGTCATCGCGCATGGGGGAAGATTGCGGGAACGCCGCCGGAAAAACGGGGGAAAGGGAATGGCAAGAAAGCCGGAAAGAGGGAAGTGGGTGAAGAGGCTGGAGGGGCCGCCGGATGCGGCGCGGCGGTGCGGTCAACATGCGCTCCCCCTTTCCCGGGACTGCGCCAGAAAATGCTTTTCCGCCACGGCATGGAGATGGCGCGCCATCGCGTCGGAGCAGGCGTCCGCATCCTTGCGTTCAAGGGCATCGATGATCATCAGATGCTCGTTGATGGCTTCTTCCATCCGCCTCTTCAGACGGACATCGTCCGCGCGGTTGTGGGAAAAGAGCTCGTTCAGATGGCTGACAATGTCGACGAAAACCGGGTTTCCGGTCGCCGCCGCCAAGAGGGTATGGAATTGGGCGTCCAATTCGCCGTCGTTCTCCCCGTGCAGGAGTTTTAACTGCTGATCGCAGACAATGATCTTGAGCTGATGGAGCTGCTCGGCGGAATGCCGTGCCGTGGCTATCCGGGCTATGGACGGCTCGATGACGAGCCTGAACTCCATAATATGGTCAAATGACTTTCCTTCCGTGTCGACGGCATTGAGCAGGGCGGCGGTCAGCGGCGCGAGATCGGAACCGCAGATGTACGTCCCGTCGCCGTGGCGGCTCTTGAGGATGCCCTGCTCCGAGAGCGTGCGGATGGCCTCCCTGACGCTGTTCCGCGAAACGCCGAACGTTTCGGCAAGCGTCCGCTCGGGGGGCAGCTTATCCCCCACCTTGAGCCCGCCTTTTTCGATAGCATCCTGTATTTTCTCGGAAAGCCGTTGATATGCCTTAAGGGGTTCCCGTGTTTCGGGAAGAGGTTCAGCCTTTTGAGATTGGTCTGGAGTCTCTTGTGAATGCGTCATGCGAGGTTCTCCCTTTCTCTTTTGGTAGAACCACTATTGCAATCTTCAACCAATCTTGTCAAGTATCATGTGAAAAAAACAATGATTTACCCGATAAAAAACGGGAAAAAGCGTTTCTATAACCATAATACAGCTAACTCTCATGAGTTATATAATTCACTATTGTGACGAGGTTCCATCAGGAATATACAACGTTCCATTTCCATTCAAATACAACGTCAGAGAGAGCCTCTACGAGTTACAAACATAACCGCTTGTCAATACGTTAAAACAAAGGATGCCCTCCAGAGATAACGGGGGCATCCCTTGCGTTCCGCCATACGATATCTGCGGAGCCGGGTTATATGCATCCCGATGCCGGGAAAGCGTTCATGGCGCAGGATACCAATCCGTCCCATGTGTACCTTCCGGTTTGCAGTTGAAATCTCTATTTATGCTGTATTGCTAATTTTTTTACTTCCGTGGCGGAAGCGAACGAAACCAGGACCTGCTGGAGAGCGGACATACGATAACCGCCTGCCGCCAACAACTCTCTGCCGCATCCTTGTGCGGTGGAAGACATGCCCGCCGCGGACTCCGACGGGCTATCCTGCCGCAACCACGCTTCCCTGAGGATAGAAAAGAACAGGGATAACGCAAGGGCATTTCAGGCAATGCGTTCCATGACCCCCTGAATCGCCAGGCGCACCCCTTCCTCCGTATAAAAATTGCCGTTGATGAGGGTCCGGCATTTCAAAACTTTCTCGAAATGCCGCAGGGTTTCGGGGCACGGCTTCTGCGGGTTGCTCCAAAAATCGTCCAGATCCTGCTCTTCCTGCGACGAAGCCAACCCCCGCACCGCATAAATGGACGTGCCAACGCAATAGACGGGTATCCCCCGCTGAAGCCCGGAAATGCCGATCGTGCTGTTGAGGACCACCATCCCTTCGCTGCGGTCCATCATAAGCGCGGCCCTGCCCGACTCCACGAAATGGACCCGGCCTTCCAGCCCGCAGGCATGGCTGAACCGACGGATGTACCTCCGGTAATTGATGAGCCCGTTATCAAGGGGATGGTTACGGATCAGCAAATGCATGGATTTGGGCGCGGAGTGTGCAAAAGAAGTCAGTACATGCGCAATGGCTTCCTTCATCCCGCTGAACGGCGAATAACGGCGGACTTGGGAATCCGAATCAAGCTGGAGCGGGAACAGAAAATAGGGCACACGCGACCGATAGACTTCCCGGACGCTCTCCGCCGAACGCCTTTCCCATGTACGGCGGGTCAGGACGCGAAGGAACCATCCCCAGACTTCGCTGACGGCGCTCTGCGGACGATGCGTCCGGAAACAGGGGAAAAACGGGCGCAAAAAAATGGTCCCCGCATAATAGGCAATAGCCTTCCATACGCGTGCCGAAAGAGGATTCTGTACGGCAACGGGTGACGGCGGGGCCGGATGGGCTTCGGCAAGTTCCCGCAAAAGGGCCGGCGAATGGGGAAGCATCGAGTTGCCGTTGACCCCGCCCTCTTCCATCGTGATGTAATGGGGACGCAAATACCCTTCCTCAAATGCCCACACCCGGATATTCCGCAGTTTTGCCACCAGAATGGCCTCACGGTGCAGAGGCCGCCAGTCCCCAAAGGCCAGCAGATCCGTAACGCCTTTGCGCCGCATGAGATCGCCGATCCAACCGCTCCAGTCCGTGGTCCGCCCCTGATACCACACGGCCTCCCGCGAGTGCCAATCCACTACGTCACCGCCGCAGATATTGACGCGCAATACACGATGCCCGGCCCGCTGTAACGCCAGCCCCAGCTCACGAAAAAAACTCCCGTGCGGGCCTTGAAGAAACAAGTAGGTACGCATGATCAGAATACGTTCCTTATCTTTTCCCTGAGCGCCGCAAAGGTGCGCATAAAAAACTTGCCGCGCATTTGCCCTTTTGGCTGGGTAAGCCGGTAACAGATGTCCTCGGGCGTGCAAAATCCCTTCGTCTGCCAATCGTAATACGAAGGATAAAGTATCAGCGTCCCTGCGATAAGCTCCTCAAGCGAAAGCCGGGCTTTCCGGCGGGGGAAATCAACCCGATCATGGGTCAGCCCCCACCCCGCGTAGAAAGGCCCCCCATAAGTGTGGACCTCTATTCCCCTCAGCAATGCCTCGAATCCCGTAAGCGACGTGAGCGTGTGCACTTCGTCGACGATGCCAAGCAGGACATCCATACGCACGTTGCGGACAACACGATCCGCGTACCGTAACGCCTCTCCATCGGGTATGCGCCCTTTCCGGTTCCGGCTTTCCACGTCAGGATGCGGCTTATAGATGATGAAAGCATCCGGATGGCGTTCTCGCACGGCCTTGAGCAAATCCACATTGGAAAACAGCCCGCATCCTCCCAGCCGCACGGAAGCGTCGTCCTCCACCTGTCCGGGGACAAGAAGCAAACGGCCCTTTGCAGAAAAATCACCACGGGTTACTGCGTCAACACCCGTGTTGTATTTGGTAATTCCCTTCTCGACGATAAAACCACGCAAGGTGGAAGCCCTGCTGCACAATTCGGCCCGCTCCGGATGTTTTGGCAAGGTGTTCAAAATGTCTTCCAGCCCACTCGGGCGGGATGGATCATAGTAGATGCCCTTCTCATCCAGCACCAACGAATACGGCCAATTAAAATCGGAACCCAACCCCACCGAACGGATGAAGCCGTCCTCCATGCGTATCAGCCGGACGCCCATAGTCTGGCAGGAACTCTCAAGTCCTATTGTGCATTTGGACGCCCATACAACGACATCGCCGCCGTTTGCTTGCGCCCATTTGATGGCTTTCCACCAATCAGAAAAAAAACGGATGGTTCCCGTGGTCGATTGCAAAAAGGCCCGGGCATGAGGACGTTTCCATCTGGAAAAGCCAACACATGCGTGGAACCCCTTATTCCGCTCATTCTGAAAACGTTGGGCAGCCAAGAGCCGAATGGTTTCATGAATGTCACAACGCTTGGCGGTCACAGGATTTACATAACGCGCATACAACATATACGCCGCGGCAAAGATCTCTTCCACCGTGCGGCGTTTTATCCGTCTCGGACAAGTCAGCCGATCATGCGTTACTCCCCACCCTGCATAGAACGGCATACCAAAACAATGTACTTCCTTTGCGAGCAGCAAGGCTTCAAAACCCATTTGCGAGGTGACTGTGTACACAACATCAGCTTGAGCAAGAAGGGAAAGCGGCGAAACATCCTGTGCGATGATCGCAATGCCTCTTCGCTTCGCCGCCTCGGTCAGATAGCCCTGCTTTTTCCCCGCAAGCACATCGGGATGCGTCTTGACGAACAACCGGGCGGTGGGAAACCGCATCTGCGCATCGTCCAGCATAGCTGTGAAACTTTCAGCATCGGCACGGCCAAGCGTAACGCTGGTATCCCCCTTTGTCTGATCAAGGATAAGAACACGCGGGCACGAAGCATCACCAAGCAATCTTTCAGCAGCTCGCGGCGCATGATTATACTTGCTCAGATCGTGACGCTTGATAGCTTCAATGGCATGCTGGGCGGACTGCAACTGCTCTTCCGATTCCCATCTGGAGCCGTTCAGCAGATTCTCCAAATCGGATGGCTCAGTGGCATCGTAGTAAATGCCGGTATGGTCAACTACAAGAGAAAGAGGCTGCGCCCCCTTGCATCCGAGATCAAGGGAGCGCAGGAAGCCGTCTTCAAGCGCGATATAGGGAAGGTTATGCTTTGCCGCATAATCACGGGCTTTATCAGCCGTAGGTTTGTGGCCCCAGCCTGCGACCATTGTCTTCCCTACTGAGAATTCCGGTATCAAGTATATTCTGAGGCAACGATTTTGCTGCAACCGATGAGAAAAATATCGGATCATGGACGCTACTAACTCTCCGCTCCACAGTGCTTTCTCAGATAGGAGTTCTTTATACAGTAATTTTATTTGCGTATCTGTGTTTCAAAAACATGTAACGCGTTGGCGATAGCCTTATCCATATCCCAATAACGATATGAACCAAGCCTCCCACCCAAAATCAGCCTCGGAGTCTTTGCGGCCTCCTCTGCATACCGAATATAAAGCGTATTATTACGCTCGTCATTTACCGGGTAATAGGCTTCATCTCCCTTGCTGTACGTTGCAGGATATTCGCGGCAAATAACAGTCTTTTCTTTGTTAAAGGGTTCCATTCGTTCAGGATGATAATGCTTGAATTCATGCATGCGGGTGTAAGGCGCATCAAGATCGGCGTAATTCATGACCGTAGTTCCTTGGAAATCACGTGTATTCAAGGTTTCCCACTCAAAGCGAAGCGAACGCCATTCTAATTCACCGTATTTGTAGTCAAACAACTGGTCGGGCATACCTGTATAAATAACCATCCCATCGGACGGAATTTCATTCCGTATTGCAGCATAGTCACAGTTTAAACGTACCGTGATGTTCGGGTGCTTCAGCATATTTTTGAACAGACCGAAATAGCCATCTTTAGGCACCCCCTGCCAAGTATCGTTAAAGTAATCCATATTATAGCAGGTCCGGAACGGAAGCCGATTTATAATAGCAGCAGGCAAATCTCTAGGATTACGGTCCCACTGCTTGTGAGTATAGTTTTTAATGAATGCTTCGTACAAAGGACGTCCGATGAGGGAAATGGCTTTCTCTTCCAGATTGGCGGGATGTTCGATATGATCCCGCGCAATCTCGGCGGCAAGAAAAGCTTCTGCCTCAGCAGGAGAAAAATTTTTTCCATAAAAAGCATTGATCGTGAACAGATTGATAGGCATGGCGTACACCTTGCCCCCATGTGTGATAAGCACCTTATGCCGGTATGAGGTAAATTCCCCAAATAGAGAGAGGTACTCCCAGACCTCCGGCAAAGAGGTATGAAAAATATGTGAACCGTAACGGTGGCACTCTATACCTGTTTCTTCATCAAGTGATGAATGGCAGTTACCGCCAATGTGGTCACGCTTGTCGACGACCATAACCTGCTCGTTCATCTCAGAGGCGATGCGTTCGGCTATAACAGTTCCCCAGATTCCTGAACCAATAATAAAATATTTCATAAATCACCACTAAGTCAAAATTTTCCTCAAAATGAGAGGATATTCAACGGATACAAGCTCATATCAATTCACATCCTATCCTCATCCTGCGAACAAATATGAGCTCGTATACTGTATATCTAATTTATATCATTAAATTTTTCAAAGTGTTACAATCAATTTTCATCAAAGATTTTCCCTCAGAGCTCTTGCTATATATTCATCCATTAGCCTCCAAAACCAATCGTTGATATTAGACGTTCTGTATCCCATCTGTTTTACCTTATCTAGGTTTAATGAGAATGTCTTCTCATTAAAGGGAGATTGACTACCATTTGATATATCAATGATGGCTTGCTTATTCGTCTTACTCCCAATATAATCCAGAATCATTTGAATGGTCACCATCCCCTCGCTGGCTAAGTTAATGGGGCCCGTAAAGTCCTGCGCGGCAAGCCAAGGCAAAAATCGTCCTATTTCATGATCCTGAACAAAACTAAAGCCTCTTGATACATCAGTAATATTCATAGGTTGCTGCTTAACAATACTTTTACAATAGTAATAAAGCCTGTCGGTCTTTGTGACATAGGGGATCCTGACCGTCGCTACAGGAATCTCCTTGAAATGTTGGTATGCGATTGCTTCCGCCTGTCTCTTTCCTCTGCCGTATCCCACAGAGGTGTCACATATCTCCACTGGCAACCTGTATGGATCAAAATGCCCTTCTTTTATATCAGGGACTCTAACTGCATACGAGGCTATAGAAGATAACTGTATATATTTTCCACATTTTATATTTGATAAAACATTATTAACATACACGGAGCAGTAAGCCAAGTTATCAAAAATTACATCAAAATATTTACCATGCAAGGCAGCCTTAACGCTTTCAGCATCAGAAACATCCATGATCAGACGGTTTATTGCCATCCCAAAATCGTCTTTTGTTTTTCCCCTAGTGGCAATCGTTACCTCATTGCCTCTGGCAACAAGTTCTTTAACAAGCTGAACACCCATAAAGCGTGTCCCACCTATCACCAGAACCCGCCGACCACTGATCGGAGCATGGGAAGGACTTGTCAAAACGACATATTCCGGACGACCACATTTGTTTATATCTGAAGTCATACCGTCTCTACTCCACGCCACGTCTTCTTTAACACTTGTAGCGGGATTTCCAGCGATGGAGCAATTGTTTGGAAAAATTCCTTTAACGACGCTTCTAGCGCCTACAATACTTCCACTTCCAATATTGGTTCCATGTATAAGGAAAGCTTGTTTCCCTACCCATACATGGTCACCAATAACCAACTGATTCTTGGGGTGAAACACACCGGTCAAATTCCGATTAATGCATTTAGAGGATTTGACGTCGAAGATAGTATGTCCATCCCCGGCCCACAGCTCATTTTCATAGGAGAACATGCAGTCTCTACCAATGATCACTTTTTTTCCTTGGTTGACATGCAGGCCAAAATGAGAACTGGATGTACAGGAATCGTTGATCAAGGCTGAAGCTGGGTTAAAGAATCTGAATAACGCCCCCCCGTTAAACACACAGTTATTCCCAATTACCAAGGACATACTGGATTCAAAGTCTCTAGCTTCGATTTGGCTAGGCGCGTGAAAACGGGTCCCTTCTCCAATATCAATATATGAATTTGCGCCAAGATCAAAGGTAAGATTTTGACCTGTTCTAATGTCCTTCCCCAGCATAATATGGTTGTTGAAGCCACGTAAAATCACCTTTCCAAGGACGGTATTAAACCCCTCAATGGTATTTCCATAATTATCATAGTAATTACCTTTAGATAGATCAAAGCGTTCCAGGATAATCGGTTTAAACTTACGGAATATAAAATCTTTTTGTTCTTGATATCCAAATAAAGCGAGCTGGTTATAGACAGCTTCATCATAGACTCGATCTAGGGAAACCAGGTAATACTCAGAGCTCTTTCCATTAAGTACCGTAAAATTCTCGATTCGCCCTTTCACAAGAGCCTCACGCCGCTGCGAAATACCAAACTCAACCGAAAGTCCAAAGTATTTTTGGAGAACTCTTTCAAACTTTTCAGAACGAATCCAGGTTACAATCTTCCTTCCATGAAAATTTTCAGCAACTATCTTCGCTATAAAATAGAACTCGTGTTCTTCTTTGGGAACAGTTTTTAAGAGATCAAGATATAATTGCTCGTATATACGATTATTTGAGCAGCTAGATTGAAGAACATCAAAGGGTAACTTATCAAAGTTTTTAAAAAAGATTCCTCTATTTTTATGTACTGGATATGGATGTTCTATAATTCCATTACCCTTTATAGCAATATTCAACGGAGCTTCTCTTACAACGGCCATTGCCTCCTTGAGTTTATCAAATATAGACTTCCCCTTGGGATTGTTTATTAAAACCACAGAAGTTCCTTTATTGTCATTGAGTGAAGGATCGAATTCAGACACTCGCCAGAAGTCGCCAATAGACAGATCTCCTTGGCGCGGCAACCGGTTAACCTTACATACACCGCAGACAGTATTTTTTGAAATATTTTGTAGATATGCCTTAAAATAAGGATCAACTCCTGAGCCCTTTGAGTATTTTGTACCGTCCTCAAAGTATGCATTTATCCCTGCGTACCATCCCCAAGGTTCTTTAGCTTTGAATTCAAGCCGAGTCATTTTTTTGTTATTGAGGACATCCTGGTGGTACTTTTCAAAAACTTTTGAAGAGGTGATTCCATGGCAGAATACATCAATGGTATATAATCGTTCATAATCTTTCCCAAGATATGCATAAAGTCCAGCTACTTGACATGGCATACCTGTGAAGAGCAAATATTTTCCCTTCTCAAGGAGCTGTTTTACCCTTGGGTAAACAGCTCCTGCTTCGCTTTGCATATATTTGGAGCCACGAAGCCTGCCAAGCTGCGAGGCATGGTCAATAATAATGTGCTCCACTTCAAAATTATCTCTATATGCTGCTCCGCATACATAGCCACCAAGATTTAGAATATATTCGGCTGCAACTGTAAACATTCCACCAGAGGAACTTATTTTGCGCGTCTCGTCATTCGCCATCATCGCATAGCATTTGGGAGGGGTGACATTCTTATGCTGAGGATGGAGTGCGATACAACGTTTTCCACAGAGCCCACAATTGGTACATTGATCCTCTTTTATTGTTGCCCTTAAAAAGCCTTGCTCGTCTTTCTTCATTTCTATTGCATGCACCGGACAGATTGCGGAACAGGCACCACAACCTGTACATAACTCTTGTGGGAGCTGAATGATGGACTTATCGATTGCACATTGTGAAGACATACCCTTAATAGGTTTTTCAATTGCATTTTTTAACCATGTCATACTCATTTGGGTGAAAGCATTCAACTTATTTTCTACAATTGAATAGTCAATTACACTAGATACTATATTAAGTGAATAGTTATTGTTTAGCACCATACGAGACATTAAATCTAATTTCTTCAATAGTGATGTAAACCTAGTTAATCCTCGCTTTTCATTACCTAAGCATACAAACTGTTTACAAAAAACAATAGAAAAGCACATTCCATGAAAAGAATCTGTAACTATAAATGACGCATTCTTAAAACAATATAAAAAATCTTCAACAGTAACATTTTCTAATGTTGTATCTAAATTTAATTTTCTATTATTTTCTTCAAATCTCCAAGTTAATCCGTCAACAATACATATAATTTTTTTATTAAGGATCCTACTTAATTCAATAATATAATTTCTTTTTTCTGGAGTCGCATCAAGAATATAAACAAGAATAAAATCTTCTGATATATTCAATTTTGAAGATTTTATAAGTTCTTCATAATGTTTTTTATTACACAAAAATATAGGATCAGCGATATGTGTAACATTTAATTCAAAATTATCTCGTGCAACGTCAACTCCTGTATCTTCCCTAACAGAAATAGCATCGAATTTTTTCAAAAGAGTTTTTGCATGTTCTTTATAACCATTAGGTGCTGAAAAATTATCATGTCCAAAAGATGTAGCACATGCAATTTTACGTTTATCATCATTCACAAAATCAAAGAATAATGAAAAACCAAACGGGCGTGCTAGTCCATAATTCCAAAGCTGATCAGATCCTAGCATAAATGTCGAGCATAAAGAATTTAGTTCACCCATCTCTGCTAGTTTATTAATCTTACTAATTTTGTAATGCTTTTGTGCAAATATTCTAGAATGTGTTTGAGTATATTCAATATCATGTGGGAATATTGCTGGCTTATCAATCATAAGCACTGATTTACCCATATCTGTAAGAACATTATTTAATGCATAATAAGTAAGCATACTTCCATAATTACAACTATACCAGAATCCCATAACACCAATATCAAAATGTGAACACAATGGAGTTTCTATGTTGACATCATTCATGTTATCTTCCATATTTAACACCTCAACTAATGTATTTTTACTTAATATTATTAAAACTTAAACACATCTTTCCAAAACTTATCATTCTTCAATGAACCTAAAAATCCACGGTATTCTCGTTTCAACATGGCATAGCGCTTATAAAATTTTATCGATGTAGAAATCATCAAAAATAAATTACGAATAAAATAACTAGAATCTCGCTTAAGAACAAACTCTGTCTTACTGATCTCATTGCAGACAAGAATCTGATCTCGTAAAAATACACGATTAATAAATGGTACTTCATATTTGTTTAAACGACTCATCCCTTTACGAACCATCTTTGACGGTAAAATATGTCCATTTAAGGAAATGCGGCGAAAAAATTTTGTGAAATATGGCAGACGAATATTTTTATCCGCCATAGGGACCGTTTTGTATGTCTCCCGTAAAGGTCTGCTCGTTTCTATCATGTACTTTTCTTTGATCTTTGCCCGAATCTTACTAGTATCCATGTTTTCCAACCAGTACTTGGGACCTTCCAGCATATCGGCAAACGACATAACAATCGCATTTGCGGTATCGTACTGATACGCCCAATTGAAACGATGGAAGAAATGCCATACCATTTGTAAAATCTGCAATGGCCCATGATCAATATGTTCCAGAACCAAATGATGAAGAATATGGGAACGAGTATCGAGATACAAAGTCATAGGAGATTCCTTGATTTTGAAATCTTCCTGCCATACAGCAATACCGTTCATACGGGCAATTTGAAACTTATTTGTATATGAAAATTCGATATCATCACCACGCACAAAAAAAGGAAATGAAAACATTTCTACCCTATTTATGGGAAACATAAAGAACCACCATGCACCATATGTCGGCTGTGGCTCATCTTCTTTTTCATTTTCAAGAAGAACATTCGGACGTAACAGATCATAGTTACAATGCATAGGGTGACAACACTTATCGAACCATGCACCATTTTCCCATTGAATAAACTGCACATTTTCTGACAACATAGCGCCACTGAGGGCCAAAGACATGTCCTTTGCATGGCGTATGAATGAGATGCCTCGAAACAATGAACCAGCTTCGCAACTGGCGTCATCGTCCATAAACAGACAATGTGTAAATGCCCCCGCATCCCTGTAGTGAAGCAGACTACGCATAAAGCCACCCGTTCCACCGAGATTCCTATTTGGAATAAGGGTTGCAGCAGGGACATCACCAGGTACCAATGTTTGCCCGTTATCAACGACCGTGATGGTAATGGAGTCATGATACAAAGGGTGTTCAATAATGGCCTTGCCCAGACGTGCGACAGCGGCTTTCACGGCCCTCTCACGTCGGTAAGTGGTGATACCGATGCCTAAACGTACAGGCTGTGTTTCTGGGGCGTCAGACAACCAACCTCCACCGTGCAAAATGCTTGGGCGTTCTGTATGGATACGCAAGCCGAGAATACCAGTATTTGGGTATATCCCTAGTGGAAGTTCCAACGTAGTTCGCTCTGGAGCAAAAAGTTTCCATGAGGCAAGAGAGCGGAGGCCTTCTTCACTCAAATGGACAAGTTCCGCCCAAGCCTCACCTTCAAAGTCCACGTATAGAGAAAGACTATCAATATTAGTATATTTCTTCCATTTTATGGCGCTGAACGCATTAAAATAGGTCAGTAAGTCCACTGAAGAGTCTTCTTCAAGATGCACATTTCCATCTTCAAATGAGTAGTATGAACCTTCTCCAGACAGCTTATGATACAGTGGTTCTTCGCAACACAGGTCATAGGTGGGGAACAGGAAAGAATATAGAATATGTTCAGGGTTGACGGTTAAAGCGCTAGCTGTGGGTTTTCCGTCAAATACGGCACTGTCTTCTAAGGCCAACAAAAAAATTTCTAAATTTCCCTGCGTCATTTTGCTCAGATCAATTTCACAAACACTCTGACTAGGGGTACGGGAAATCATTGTTTGCTCTGCACACCAAACAAAGCTTTTCCCTTTCGCACTCACCCCAGCCTTGAGTACTATCCTCCCAACAAAATGTACTGATAAACTGATATGATCACCGAATACAGCCTTCAGATAAGCTACATCTAGAGGAAGAGATTGAATTTGATCCCATCTGAACCATCTTCTTTTCTCTAAATACAGTTCGTCATTCATCAGACAGGGTTCAGGTTTCACTCTGTCAACAAACTGAAAAATATCCATAGCAACTACCTCTTTCCATTACACAAATATATAATGGATTTTTATGTTAATGCGTATTTAACCTTTTGAGTCATCGTAGGAATATTACTTGCGAGATAAATCTTCCCTTTATTTATATTTTTAAATTGTTGCATAAGTTTATATCTATTTTCAGTAGAAACCTTTTTTATAAGACTACTCATCTGTGCAAATACTTTGTATAAAAAAAAGCCATGATCCGTAAATCCATTTTTATATAGCCATTTTTCTTCTATTTTCCATGACTCAATG
Source organism: Bilophila sp. 4_1_30 (assembly GCF_000224655.1). Lineage (NCBI taxonomy): Bacteria > Pseudomonadati > Thermodesulfobacteriota > Desulfovibrionia > Desulfovibrionales > Desulfovibrionaceae > Bilophila > Bilophila sp. 4_1_30. The sequence continues at coordinate 22,343 of NZ_JH114235.1, read as the reverse complement.
ACAAAATCAATTTTGTCATCAACAAATTTAACTGATTGCATTTCATGAATTGTATAATAATATTTTATATCATCCAAAATAAATATAGAAGGATTTGCATAAAATAAAGAAACAATAAACATAGCATCCTGAAAAGATGCACTTGGTGTTTCACAAAAGTATACTAATTTTTGCTGTATAAAACTTTTACGATATATACCGTTGAAAACAGACGGATGAGAACGCCAAAACCTTTTCAGAGTATACTTATCAATAATTTTACCTGTAAAATTTTGCTCCCATCGATATAATGTACGTAATAATCCATTTTCATTACAATATATTCCATTATATCTAATAACATCAGCCTGCTGGTAACGTTCCGCGACCTCATGCAGACTGGAATAAAAATCTGAGGTTATACTATCATCTGGCTCAAAGATGGCAAAAAATTCTCCTGTGGCTTGCTTGATACCAAAGTTACAGGCATGTCCATATCCCTTGTTTTCCATATCAAATATCTGAAAACGTGTATCTCCAGCAGTGAGCTCTCGCATAATGGAAAGCGTCGAATCTTTAGAGCCGTCATTAATGAGGAGAAATTCAATATTCTGCTCATCCTGTATTTTCAGGCATTGAATAGCCCGGGAAATAAATTTTTCCATATTGTATATTGGTACTATGACGGAAATTTTCATATGTCTCCCTTATATCCTACAACCCCACGGCAACCTTGACGGCCACGGCCATCTGATAAAGCACTTGCGTAACATCTTTGACCAACTGCAAGTTCTTTGAATCAAATTTAGGCATAACTAGAATGCGGTCACCGGGCTTGATGGACTGTCCCTCGGAGTGGGCTACTTCCCCATTCAGACCGACAAACAGAATGTTGTTTTTGTCCGCACGGTCGGAAAGTCCACCAGCGCCTTTAAGGTAATCTTTCAGGGACAATCCCTTTTCCCAAGTCACAGCCGTGGGAATGAGTACTTCACCAGAGACATGGACTACATCTGTCCGACGGGGAATGATGACTTCATCACCTTCCTCCAGCAACAGGTCGGAGAGCTTCCCATTACGAGAAACAACCAGCACTCCATCCGGCTCCAGCTTTGAAGCTCGCTGCACGAAGTTTTGAATCAACTCTGCTTCCTTTACCCGGATGCTAGCCTCGTCGACGGAAGCAGAAGTAGCTGTCAACGCGCTCTGCTCCAGACGCCGCAGTGCATCCTTGAGGATCACCTTCTGCTCTGCGGCCACGCTCTTGCGGCGGATGTAGATGGATTTGATATCCGCAAGCTCAGGCTCCACGGAAATGTACGCCAACAGGGTTTTTAACCTCGTCTGTTTGAGCACAGGAAAACGTGACGCCCCATGGATAGCCCCAGACGCGGCCACCATGATGGTCTTGCCCCGGGTGTCGGCCACGAATTCTACTCGATCTCCGTCCTCAAGATGGAGATTGCGAAAGTCTGCCAGTGTCACATAGACATTAAAAGGTTCTCCGTTACGCATGCCGCCCACGCTAACGTGGGAAACGCCATTCATGGGCAGGGCATAAGTCAGAAGTTCCTTGCCGTTAGCCTCTCCCCGGAACTCATACCGAGCGGGCTGACGAAGCAGACCGTAGGCCGCAACTGACACGCCAAAAGGTTCCACCAAGATAGTGTCACCGTCCTGTAGGCGAACGGACGAAAGATCCCCTCGCAGCATGTAGCCGTAGAGGTCCACCTTGCCGATAACCTGTTTGCCACGCAGAATTTTGATGTTCCGGTAACTTCCCTGCTCGGGAAGGATTCCTCCAGCCCTATCCAGATAAGACATGACGGAATCCTGCGGTCCTCCCGCATAACGACCCGGGTTAGGCACATTTCCGGCTACATAGACAGCCACGGGCTGAGCGCTCTGCAAATTTACGTAGATTTCCACATTTTCCGGGAATACTGAAGCCAGTTTTGCCCGTACCGAGCTAGGAAGAGAGGACTGTGTCAACCCGGCCACCCGGATCGGTCCCACTTCAGGCAGAAAGATGTTGCCCTGCTGATCCACGAACAGCACATCGTCGTAGCTCCGCGCACCCCAGACACGCACGGTGATCCGGTCGCCAGGGAGGATCACATAGTCCTCATTCAGTCCACTGCTGTAAGTAGACGCGAAGTTGCCCCGGAAAAGATTGGCTCCAAAGGGTTCCAAGCCCTGCACCATATCCGGACGGTAGCGCTCCAGCGCCCAAGCGGGCAATCCTGGCAAAGACTGGCGCTGACGTTCCTCCCTCTGATAGGGCAACTCCTGCTGATATGCGCCCTCACTTTGATAACCCCCCGGCAAATAGGATGGGGGACGTGTCGAAGGCATGCCCTGGATGCCACCGCTTCCACTGGGGCTAGGGTTGCCGGATTTTCCGAGGCTTCCGCCGTATGAAGAAGCAGACGAGGAAATATCCGCCCCATGAGCGGAAACGGACAGAGCCAGAAGAAGTATCGAGAAAAAAAATATTTTGCTGTTCATCATCTATCTCAGAACCCTGCGTGTTCGCGCACGGCGGCTATAATCAGAGAGCAAAGCCCCACCAGCACCAGAGCGCCGACAAAGACATAGGCCGTAAACAAGAATGGGAGGGGGTACAAGGATTCATCGGGTAGGGCCGGAATCTGAAAGGCTACCACATAGCGGGATTTGGCTTCCGCCTTTACTCTGGCGGCTTCCAGCGAGGTCATGGCTGAGACAAGCTGTTGGCGGGCAAACTCGTTTTCCGTCTGCAATCCTTCATACTCTCCGGCAAAGGAAGTGAGGCTACCAGGGCGAGCTTCTCCGGCCAGTCGCAGTTTTTCTTGGGCAAGCTGTTTTTCCACAGCCTCCAGCCGGGCACGCAACCCTACCAATGCGGGAGCGTTTTTACTCATAAAAGTGTGAGCTTGCGCAATCTCCGCTCGTACTTTCACAGCCTCACTTTCCAACTGGCTAACGATACCTTGCAGTCCGCCCGCCGTACTAGCCGGGTCGAGCATACCGCTACGGTCACGGAAGGCGCGCATGGCTTCCTGTGCCTTGCTCACACGCTGTTCCGCTGTGCTTACTTCGGCCATGGCCAGAGTGATGGCGTCGTCCTTGGCACGGCGACTCATGGCATTAACCAGCGCTTCACTCTTGGCGAGCACGGCTTCCGCCAACCGTTTGGCCATGACCGGATCATAGGCTTTAACGCTCAGAGCGATGATACCGGTTTCCGGATCAAAGGACGGTTTTACTGCCCATTTCCAATAGGTAAGGCGTTCATCCCGCGTGGCGCCAGCGGCAAGGCGACTGAGCGGATCATGATCATGAGAGGAAAAATGCTCAAAAATCCCCATTTCGCCGTCAATAGCTTCCATAATATCTGGAGATTGAATGTATTCCGCTACGATATGCGCATCCGCGCCCACGGACGCACCAGAGGGCAGAAACATGGCGGCAAGGCCACCTGTCGTACTACTAGAGTCCGCACCGCGGACGGCAAACCGCGCTTCTGCAATGTACATGGGAGAAGCCAACAGGCCGAAATAGAGCAGGGATAGCAGCGAAGGCAACAACACGGCGGCTAATAACAACTTTATAGTCGGAGAAAGACATGCTCTCATCTTGTCCAGAGCTGTAGATACGGGATGCACTATGAGTTCTAGACGTGGAAGAGGCTGTAGTGTGTTTCTCCCCGAAGGCTCCGCTTGGGGAAGATTCGACGATGTATCCTGCGGAGTGTCGCTCCTGCCGGAAGACCCGGGATTCTTCTCTGCTGATTCAATACCTCCATTCTTCACTTCAGACTGAACAGAATGTACTGTCTTGCTTGTTTTAGCGTCAACTTGCGGCGTCTTTTGAGCCTGAGGCGTCGGCTTTGTCTCTGAGATCGGTTTCTCAGGCACAACGGGAAGCACGGTTTTCACCTCAGCTTCCTGTTTTGTCTGAGCGGAGGGAGGAACACCCCTTGTTTCTGTTTTGAGTGGAGTCGTGGGCATACCTATCTTACTGTCTGGCATGGCAAATCCCCATATAGATGCGCAGAGCGTCATCCAGCTTGTCATACAAGGTCAAGATACCGTCGTGCAGCACTGCCGCGCTGTCGCAGTTCTTACGGATGGTTGCCACGCTATGTGACACAACTATCAGCGTTGAACGCGCTTTACGTTCCTTGAATACTTTTTCGGCCTTGGCCTGAAAGGAAGCGTCTCCCACAGACCATGCTTCATCAATAAGGTAGAAATCGAAACCTATAGCCATGCTCAGGCCGAAGGCCAGTTTCGAACGCATACCGGAGGAATACGTTTTCACCGGCATATCCATGTATGGTCCCAGTTCCGTAAAAGTTTCCACAAAATTCGTAACTTCTCGAATGTCAGCCCCGTAGATACGACAGGTAAAACGTAGGTTCTCTCGCCCGGTCAGACTGCCGTTAAAACCTCCGGTAAAGCCTATAGGCCAAGAGACCCGCCCCTTGCGCTTTATGGTTCCGCTGTCAGGGAGTTCCGAACCGCTGATAATCCGAATGAGCGTGGACTTACCTTGGCCGTTCAGGCCGAGAATCCCCATATTAACGCCAGGCCGGAATATGATACTAGCATCGCGCAGTACATCTTTACGGTTTCCGCGTGGCAGGCTGTAGGACTTGCATATGCGGGAAAGCTCAATCACTTGAGTTCCCTCCCGCGCACGTAGCGCTCCAGCAATAGACCAAGACAGAGTGAGCCTAGGCACCATACGACTATATAGGCTATACTGTGCATGGGCGCTGCGGACGAAGCCGAAAAGCCATAGCGTTGCCATTCGATAATTTGGGAGACAGGATTCAACAGCAAAATATCCGAAAATCTTGCAGGCAGTTCGGAAACCTGAAAAAAAACGCCGGACGCAAAGAACAAAAAACGCATCACGATAGGAATGAGTCTTTCCAGTGTGGGCCAAAGGCGAGCTAACGACGCGAAAACTAACCCCATGCCTATGCCCAGCAGAGGAGCAAATAACAGTGTCGCTGCAAGCGTGCCGGGATTGCGCAGTTCGGCGACCTGTCCTATCGAAACGACCATAATTAAGATAACGACTGCGCAAATGATCTGTGTTCCCCAGACAACAACAACCCGCGCGATCATTAGATCTAGTTCCGTCACCTGAGGGAAAGTTAACAAAGCCTGATTGGCTCGCACGGCGCTCATGCAACGGGACAATGTGTCGCTGACCATGTGCCATGGGATGAACCCGCACAGTAAAAACACGCCGATTCCCATGCCGTGGCGGGAGTGCGCTCCGAGAAACTCACGAAAAAGCCAAAACACCGCGATATTAAATGCTGTCTGGATGATCGCCCAAAGGTAGCCAAGTCTTGTATTACCGTACAATGTGTGCACTTCACGCAGAACGAGGGCGTAAATCACTCTTCCTTGAACAGTCAGTGCTGACGACACCGATGATGCTGGAATCGTGTCGGTATTCATCACGGCATACTCTCAAAAATAGTGGGAATGAAACGCCATGTGCCGTTTTCCTCTCGGCATACCGCGAATCTTTTACTTGCGCTTCCACCCGTAACGCGGGCCGAACGACATTTGTTGCCCAAACCAGAAATATAGAACGCTCCCGCCTCAATCGTGACCGGACCGAACGGACTCTCGGCAAAATATTGTGTCGCCCCCTCCGGAAAAGTGGCCACCTGCTCAGTGAAAGATACAGCCAGAGGAACGGCTTCAGGTTCAGACACCGCAGGCGTAAGCGGCTCGCGCATGGCGCAACCGGGTAACGTAAGGCTGAGAGCCAAAAGGAAAAGAACATGTTGCAATCGCATCAATTAACCCCCGCCCGCAGGCAGTCATGAACATTCAAAATGCCGACGGGCTCTCCGCTCCGTACGACATACAAACTCGTGATTTTGCTGGACTGCATGATCCCCAGCGCCTTGGCGGCAAGGCAATGTTCATCGACCGTGATCGGATTCCGGCTCATGACCCGTTCGGCGGTCAGCCCCAACAGCCCGCCGTCCATATGCCGCCTCAGATCCCCGTCGGTAATGATGCCGACAAGGATGCCTTTCTCCATAATGCCGACACAGCCGAACCCTTTGCCTGTCATGATGCAGAGGATTTCCGTCATCGGACTGTCGAGGGACGCTAAGGGGAGAGCCTCCCCAACGTGCATGATCTCGCGTACGGTCATGAGCTTCCTGCCAAGCCGCCCGCCGGGGTGGAAACGGTGGAAATCCTCCGCGCCGAAGCCCCTTGCCTTGAGCAGGGAAAGGGCAATGGCATCTCCGAGCGCCATTTGAAGCGTCGTCGACGTAGTGGGAGCGCATCCGATAGGGCACGCTTCCGGCTCATTGGGGAGTAAAAGGACATGATCGGCGTGACGGGCCAAAAAACTATCGCCCCGCTTCGTCACACCCGTAATCGGGACTCCATGCCGCGACGCGAACAAAATGATATCGCTCAGTTCGGCCGTTTCACCGGAATTGGAAAAGGCGATGACGGCGTCATGCCGCGACACCATGCCCAGATCCCCGTGGCTGGCCTCAGCGGGATGGATGAAATAGGCGGGCGAGCCAGTGGAAGCGAGGGTCGCGGCCACTTTACGGGCTACATGCCCGCTCTTCCCCATGCCCGTGACCGCGATGCGCCCGGAAATGGACAAAAGACAACGGATGACCTCGTCGAATGAGTCATCCAAATCTTCCGCCATGTGCCAAAGCGACTCCGCCTGCTTTTTGAGGGTATCCCCGGCAAAGGGCACAAAACTCCCCACTTCTTCACCTTCAAAAAAAGAAACCATAATGCTAGTGCCCCCCCATCCATTCAATGAGCGGATTAAAAAAACAAAAAACGTTCTGAAACCGGAATGAACCGGCTTCAGAACGTTTTCTTTTTATTGTATAAAATCGGGTAATTATACGCCGAGAGAGAGAGAGAGAGAGAGAGAGAGAGAGAGAGAGAGAGAGAGAGA
>NZ_JH114235.1:12326-14874 GCF_000224655.1 Bilophila sp. 4_1_30 | reverse complement strand
GAGAGAGAGAGAGAGCATACGAATCACCTCTATTTGCAAAATGCAATCAACTGAAATAACAAGATAAACTTTAATCTATAAGTACTCTAGCATAAAGGTTTTCCCGATGCAACGGCGGAAAATTTCTCTCTCGTAGAGAAAGGCTGTTTGAGAATGCTGGAAGGGGGCTTGTTCAGTCTATGCATACGCCCCAAGGGACGGCACGATACTCTTGTCTCGGCCTCACTCTTTTTATCGGTTTCTAGGAGAAGCGGCGGAGGATTGGGGAAACGCGTGTAGAAGCCTCGGGCTCTCGCAACATCTTTCCAAGGCTCTCCAGCAAGGCGGCGTTTACAGCCCTCTGCCCTTCCTGCCAGCCGCGCAGAGCTTGCGGATCGCAGGGCTCCTGCCCGTCGAGGCGGCTCAGGAACCGCTTGAAGGGGCTCGCGTATTCGTAATCCGACACGTCGCCGCAGACATCCGCGCCGATCACCCTGCCCGCGCAGGCGGCAAATACGGCCTCGGTATGGCGGAGCCGGAAGACGCCCTGATCCCAGTTGGTCTTCACCACGTCTTCCGCGAACACATCCTTGTCGATGGAAAGATAGATGTTCCCGGCATCCGCCAGTGCCGGGATCAGCCCGCGCACCAGTTCGTCCGCCGATCCGAACGCCATGCCGCACCCCGCCCGCCCGATCAGGCGCAGCCACGCCGCGTCCGTGCCGACGCTCCAATACGTCAGCTTGCGCCGCAGGAAGGGCGTCAAGCGGTTCTCCCACGCGTGGGCAAGGCCGATGTCCCCCGAGGTGATGCCGATGACATGGACGCGCCGGACGCTCGGCAGCAAGGCGGCGTGCGATACCCACGAACCGCAATGGATGCCGAAGGGATAGCGCATGTTATCCGGGTGGTTGTCGAAAACGACCACATCAAGGGACGCGGGCGGCAGGCGGCGGCACAGGCGGCGCAGCGGGATCAGCGTGACGTGGTGGAAATCGCCGCTGCCCATGAACGCACAGCCGCAATCCACAGGCAACACGCCTTCCAGATGGGCTTCCAGCGCACTGAACGCCCGGCGCGTGCAGCCGAAGCGTATAGCCTCCTGCCACGAGCCCAGCGGGATGCGGCGTTCGCCCTCCGCCACAGGCAGGACCGAACCGTCGAAATCGAGGATCACCGGCTGGGAAGGCCGGAAGGATTCGCGGGGATCATGCATGATCCGTATCCTTATCAGCCGCCTTCGCGCCCACGGCCTTTGCGTCGGACTCAAACCAATGCCGGAACATGTACAGGATGCGGCGCAGGATCGGGTTGCGCACCCAGACCAGATGCCGGGTGAACGTGAACCGCGCCCCGAGGCTGGCTTTGACTTCAGGATCGGTCCAGCCCGCCACGTAAAAGCGCAGGCCGCGCCCCAGCGCGTGCTCAAGGTTCACGAACCAGCTCACGAAATAGAGGTCGAGCTCCCGTGCCTGCGGGTAGCGCAGCCCGATGTACTTGTCGATGAGCATCCCGCCGTGCTCAAGGCAGATGTTGTAGCCCACGAGCTCCCCGTCATGGCGGTAACAGAATACCACGCCGCCGATCTCCCGGCTTTGCAGCAGCCCCGCGAAGAAATCCCGCGTCAGCAGGTCGAAATGGATTTCGCTCTGGGCGTAGACGCCGAGGTAGAGGCCGTACAGCTCCTCCAGCACATCAAGGCTGCCGAACCGGGCGTCCCCCAACGGCACGGCTTCGATGTCCAGCCGTTCGCGCGACTTCAGCTTGCGGCGCAGGTTCTTGCGGCGGCTCTTGGAGAGGCGCGACAGGTATTCGTCGGTACTGGAAAAATCAATGGGAACGTAGGCCAGCGCCTGCCCTTCCACGACGATGAACCCCTTGTCCGGCGCAATCCGGGCCAGCCGCATGGCGGCCTCGTTGTCCCCTGCACCCAGCAGCGGGGAAACTTCCGGCACGTCCTTGACGATCAGCAGGGATTGCCCGGCGGCACAGCGCTCGCGGAAGCCGTCGAGAAGCTCGCCCGGCTCCAAGCCCTTTGGGAGCGGCGCGTATTCGGTAGCCGTGGTCCCGGCGAAACGGGCCGGGAAACGCAGCAGGCGCGACCACAGCCCGAACAGGGGAAACCTGCGGATCTTCGCCAGAATCGCGGGTTCCAGCGTGGTCAGCAGATCGAAATCGGTTCCGAAGACGGGCAGATCCGCTTCGGAAGCGGCGGCAAAGCCCTGCGGCGGGTGGCGCAGGAACAGCTCCACCAACGCCTCGGGTTCGAGCAGATTGGCATGGCGGGCATCAGGCATGGCATATCTCCCCGGCAAGACGGGCGAACGCGGCATCGTCCAGCCAGTGCGTATTGGTGACGGTCAGCATCCTGTCCGCCAAATCCCGCGCCGCCGGGCAGGGCCCGCCCTCGACGGCACCCGCCAGATACGGATAGTCCGGCAAGGCCCGGACGAACAGCTTGGAAACCCCGAGCCCCGACCGCCACAGCGCGCCGAGCGCCCGGTCCCGCCGGTCCCGATCCGGCATGAGGACCATAAAGAAAGGCCATACCCCCTCCCCGCCCGGATCG
>NZ_JH114235.1:0-11579 GCF_000224655.1 Bilophila sp. 4_1_30 | reverse complement strand
TCCCCCATGCGCATGGGCAGTCCTGCGGTGGGCGGCAGCTCGCGCATCCTGAAGTGAGTTCTTTTTGACATGGCAGAGAGGCGTTGGGGAAGGGAGGGAAAACCTTTCTGAAGAAAGGCTTTTCCCTCCCTTCCCCAAAACCCCCATCCCTCCTTTTCCAAAGACGTTTGTGTTTATCGAATCCTTGTCCGCAGTGTTTCTGGATACGTTTCAAAGAGAACGCACTACTCTCCGGCCCGGACGGGGGCGGCTTCCGCTTCGCCCGCCTCGTCGTCCTTTTCGTCTTTCGCCAGACACAGGACGCCGAGCAGGATGAGCACGCCGCCGAGGATTTTATAGGCGTTCAGAGGCTCGTTGAACAGCCACACGGAAAACAGGGTCACGCTGATGAGTTCAAGGTGCGAAGCCGCGAACGACGGCCCCACCGGGGCATAGCGCAGGAGCGTCATCCACGTTACGAACGCGCCGAGGTAGCCCGCGATGGCCCCGTACAGCCACGGGTTCAGGAACAGGCGCATGAGCCAGTCAGGGCTCAACTCCAGCGGCAGGGCCTGCGTGGAAGCGTATTTGAAGCTGATCTGGCTCAACGTATCGAACGACATCAGGATGAGGAAGCCGATGATGTAAAAACGCTTCATCCGCCCACCCCCACAATGGCCACCCCGAGCGTAATCAGGGAAATGCCGGTCACGCGCCATCGGGTCAGCTTCTCCTTGAAGAACAGCCGCCCCGCAAGCATGATCACCACGATGTTGAACGAGCCGAGCATGACGCCCACGGAAAGCTCAACCTGCGAAAGGAACGCCATCCACACGAAAAACTCGAGCACGTAGCAGCAGATGCCGAACCACAGCCAAGGCCGGGAAGCCATGCGCTTCCAGTGCGCGAGGCCGCCCGCCCCGGCGGTATGCTCGCTGGCCGCCGCCTTGAAGAAAAGCTGCCCGCCCGTATCCACGAGCATGTTGGCGATCCACAGGAAGACGATCAGCGCGGTCATCGCCCCGCCCCTTCCGCCGCTTTTTCCATCCCTTCCGCAACCGAGGAAGCGGGAGATGGCGCGGCGGCGTCCGGCGTTTGCGCAGAGGTCTCCGGCGCGGCGGGGACAGGCTCGCGGGCCACGGCGGCGAGGCGTTCGCGCTCCGCGTCGGAAAGCAGATTCCAGGCGAAACGCGCCGTGGCGTCGCCCACCACGTTGCGCTCCTGATCGATGGTGACCATATGGTAGCTTCTGTCGAGCAGGAGCAGTTCCGTGGGCCCGCCGATGTGGTCGCGCACATACAGGGCGTTGCTGCGCGCGCTGGCGATGTCGTCGTTGCCGGCGTGCACGATGAGCGTGGGCGTCTTGATGCCCGGCAGATCGCGTTTCACCGCCGCCACCAGCCCCCAGAGCTGTTTCAGCGACGCGCCGGGCGTGGCCGTAAAGCCCGCCGCAGCCGCGTCCCCGCTCTGCATCTGCGCGAGGATGCGCCCGCGCAGCTTGTCGTCCATGATGCCGTAGGGGAAGGCTTCCTCAAAACGGTAGCGCTTGCCGAAATAGGGCGTCTTGAGGATGAGCGGCAGAAGGAAGCTCAGCTTGGGGATGGTCCAGCCGTCGTACCGCAGGGTCGTGGAATAGAGGGCCAGCCCCCGAGCCCGCCCCGGATAACGCTGGGCGTGGCGCAGCGAAAGCACGGCCCCGGCGGAAAGCCCGCCCACGAATACGGCGTCCATGTGCCGCGAGAGCGCGTCGAAGGCGTCCTCGACGCTCCGCGACCAGTCCAACCAGCAGGTGGTGACGAGCTCCTCTTCCGAGGCGCAATGCCCGGCAAGCTGCGGGCACAGGACGGTGAAGCCGTACCTGTTCAGGCGCTTGCCGAGGATCTTCATTTCGGCGGGCGTCCCGGCAAGGCCGTGCACCAGCAAAAAGCCGATGCGGCCCCCCGGGAAGAAGGGGCCGAGTCGTTCAAGGCTCTGCATAGAAGGGAAAATCCTTGTCGTCGGGCCGGGTTTTCCCCCGGCCCGGCAAAAGTCAGTTTTTCGTCACGCGGCGCAGGATTTCATCCAGCAGGCGCATGGCAAGATCAACCTCTTCGCGCGTGATGTGCAACGACGGCGCAAGGGTGATCACGTTCTTATAGTAGCCGCCCACGTCAAGGACAAGGCCGTACCGCTTGCCGTCGACCATGAGGTCGCCCTTGATGCCCTCGTCCACGATGCGGTCCATCATGGCCTTGTCGGGGGTGAAGCCGTCCGCCGCGCAGATTTCGGCGCGCAGGGCAAGGCCGAGGCCGTCCACGTCGCCGATGATAGCGTAGCGGGACTTCAGCTCGCGCAGGCCCTCAAGGAAGTAGGCGCCCATCTCGCGCACGCGGGTTTCGTAGTCCTCTTCCGCCAGCATACGCATGGTTTCGAGGGCCACCGCCGTGCCGAGGGGGTTGCTGGCAAAGGTCGAGTGCGTGGAGCCGCAGGGGAACACCTGCGGATTGATATACCGTTCCTTGGCCCAGATGCCCGCGAGGGGGTTCAGGCCGTTGGTCATGGCCTTGCCGAAGACCACCACGTCCGGGGTGATGCCGAAGTTCTGGAGGCCCCAGAGCTTGCCGGTGCGGTAGAAGCCCATCTGGATTTCGTCGTCCACGAGCATGATCTTGCGCTCGTCGAGGACCTTCTTGAGGCGCTGGTAATAGCCGTCCGGCGGGACCACATAGCCGCCCGTGCCCTGAATGCATTCCACATAGAACGCGGCGTATTCGGCTTCCCCGGCCTTGGGGTCCCACACGCCGTAATATTCGGTTTCGAACAGGCGCTCGAACTGGTCGGCGCAGAACATGCCGCAGTCGTCGCGGCGCTTGCCGTAGGGGCAGCGGAAGCAGTACGGGAAGGGCACGAACAGCGCGCGTTCCCCGAAGTGCCCGTAACGGCGGCGGTAGCGGTAGGAGGAGGTGATGGACGACGCGCCGAGCGTGCGCCCGTGGTAGCCGCCCTCGAAGGCGATCATGAGGCTCTTGCCGCCGCAGGCGTTGCGCACGAGCTTGAGGGAGTCCTCAATGGCCTGCGAGCCGCCCACGTTGAAGTGCACGCGGCCCTCTTCGCCCCACGCGTCCTTGATGGATTCGCAGAGCATGGCGGCGAGTTCGATCTTTTCCCTGTGCAGGTACTGGGAGGCGACCTGCGGCAGCGTGTCGATCTGGCGCTTCAGGGCATCGTTCAGGCGCGGGTTGGCATAGCCGAAGTTGACGGCGGAGTACCACATCTGAAGGTCGAGGTAGGGCTTGTCCTCGTAATCGTACAGGAACGAGCCGTTACAGCCCGCGAACAGCTTCGCCGGTTCCAGATAGTGCACGGTGTCGCCGTAGGAGCAATACCGGGATTCAGCTTCGAGAAGCGCCTTTTCGTCTGCTTTCGTGGTCTTCAAGACATTCTCCACAGGTTGGGGGTGAAATGTGGAAGGGGCTGGAGATCTTGGGGAAGGGAGGGAAAACTTTTCTGAAGAAAAGCTTTTCCCTCCCTTCCCCAAACCCCCATCCCTCCCTTTCCAAAGACTTTCGCGTTTATTGAATCCCTGTTCCCGGCTTTCCCGAAGATGGATTCCTTTGGAGGGATACAGGTTCAAACAATCCCCTTCGAAAGGGGATCTGTTCCAAATGCAAAGTTCTCCGCCCTAGGCAGCCGGAGCCGCGGCGGGCGCGGCAATGGGCTTCGGCAGGGGTGCGCCGAACGCCTCAAGGATGTCGAAGAAATCAAGATAGGTGAAATACGGATACCCTTCGGCGGCACAGCGGCGGTGCAGCGTCTTGCCCTGCCGGGCCAGCGTGAACGACGCCGAGCGCGCCAGACAGCAGTCGGAAAGCCCGTCTCCGATGAGCAGGGTTTTGCTGTCCGCCGAGACGGCCTCGGCAACGCCGCACTTGCACACCCCGGAAGGGCAGCCTTCGCGTCCGTAGGGGAATTCGAGGCGGTAGGCCCCTTCCCTGTAGACCATGCGGTTGGCGACCACGGGGACATGGCGCAGGCCGTGCCTGTTCAGAATGCGCTTGATGGGGTAGTCCATGCCGTCGCTCACGATGCCGAGGGGGATGCCTTTCGAGCGGCTGTACCGCACGAACTCCACGAACCCGCCGGTGACGGGGACCGTATCCAGAAAGGCGTCCAGCCGCTCCAGCGGAGCCTCGATGAGCGGGATCTGCCGCTCCATGCACTGGCGGGCCGAGATGGCCCCCCGCACCCATTCGTCCTCGATGGTTTTCCAGGCTGGGCGGGCGAACCGTTCGAGGATCGCGTCGGTCACGTCGAACGGCGTGACTGTGCCGTCGAAATCACAGATGACGGAATACGGCCCCGCCGCGAAATCAGGCAACTGGAACACGTCTTGCTTCTCCGTGAAGGGTTGATCAGTATGCATGTGGAAACTCCGGGCTGTTTCCCCCAAACAAGCAAACAGCGTGCCACGGTGCGGAAATCCGGGGAATGCCATTGCTCCCCTTATGATTGCAAAAAAAGGCGCGAGGCGGCGAAAACCGCGGGGATCGAGAGGGAGCAACATAAAATGAAGGAAACGGGCTACAAAAAATGGAGCTTACTACAGGAAATGGTGTTAGACCCCGCCCAGCGGCTGCGCTATGCTGGGGCACACAACATGCGGTAGGCTCCGTCCACCGGTTATCCTTAATAATATACACTGTTCATGGCTGGTTATGAAGTATTTTCGCGGATTGAAGATATCGCTCGTCGCCAAGCTGGTGCTGGCCTTCGTCCTGGTGGCGGTCATACCCATGCTGGTGGCGAGCAAGATCACCACGGCGCTCATCGCCGAGGTGGTGAACAGGAACATCGAGCGCTGGCTCGGGGAAGCCACGGCCTACATGCGCCACAGCGTCGAGGAAACCAACGAGAGCCTCAAGGCCGTGAGCCGCCTCCTCGATACCCGCTTCGACGGCAAGACGACCCTCAGCAAAAGGGAAGCAGCGGCCCTTTCCTTTATGGATATCGACGCGCTGTGGCTCCGGGACGCGGAGGGGGGGCTGCTCTACGCCACCCTGCCCGAAGGCCGGATCGCGGAGCCGCTGTATCCCGGCGCCCCGTTCAGCTGGGTCATTATGGCCGACGGGGCGCGGCGGGTAGCCGTCACGAGCGAACGGGCATTCACGGCGGACGACGGCAAGGTCCGTACCCTCCAGCTTGCCAGCTGGTTCAGCATCGACTACTCGGACAGCAGCGCCAGCGGCCCGGTGATCCTGCGTATCTTCCTGCCGGAGGGCGACACATTCCGGCAGGTCTATTCTTCGGCCTCGGACAAGCCTTTCCATATCCCGCGCAGCGCCTTGAAGGAGATCAGGAAAGGGGCCACAACCGTCTTCATCCCCGAACCCGACTGGACCGACGACACCCCCGGCGCGCATTCCCTGATCGCCGTGGCGCGCGGCGAAAACGGCGAGGTTCAGGCCCTGTTCGTCTCCTCCGCCCTCCTGCTCCCCTTCCGGGGCTGGCTGGCGAGCCCGGTGCTGTTCTGGGGCTTTTTCATCTTCGGGACCCTGCTCTCGGCGGGGATCGGGTACGTGCTGGCCCGCAGGCTGATCAAGCCCCTCCGCCAGCTCAACGAAGGCGCGCGCGACATCGCCGCCGGAAAGCTCGACTGCCAGCTTCCCGTCCGGGGGAACGACGAGATCGCCGAGCTGACCGCCGGTTTCAACGTCATGGCGCGGCAGCTGGAAATCATGCGGCACGAGAGCATCAAGTCCGCCCGGCAGGAGCGTTCGCGTATGCTCGGCGAAATAGCCCTCGGCTTCGCCCACGAGATCCGCAACCCCCTCGTGGTCATCAAGACCTCCGCCGAAGTGGTGCTCGCGTCCCTCGCCGTCAAGTCGCGGGAAGTCCGGCTGCTCGGCTTCGTGGTTGAAGAAGTGGCCCGCATCAACAACCTGATTTCCGAGTTTCTGGCCTTCGCCAAGCCCTCGCCGCTGAAACTCGAATATTTCCCGCTGTCCCCGCTGATACAGGAAATCGCGGAACTGAGCTCCGCCGAAATGGACAAGCGCGGCATCCGGTACAGCTTCTCCAACGAGGCGGAGGACGACCGGGTCCTCGGCGAGCGGAGCCAGATCCGGCAGGTCCTGCTCAACCTCGGGCTGAACGCGATGGACGCCATGCCGCAAGGCGGCACCCTCTCCGTGCGCCTGTACGCGGAAGGCGGGCAGATCCGCATCGAACTCAAGGACACGGGCTGCGGCATCCCCCCGAATCTGCTGTCCACAATCCATATGCCCTTCATCTCGACCAAAAAGAACGGGCTTGGCCTCGGCCTGTCAAAAGCCTATGCCATTATTGAAGAACACGGCGGCAGCATTTCCTGCTCAAGCACGGTCGGGGAAGGGACCGTATTTACCGTGTGCCTGAACAGGTAAGGCGGCTTCCTTTTGAAAGCCATACGGTTTCAGGGGAAGGGAGGGGTTCCGTTCCGGCGGGGTTGAGGAGGGAGGAGCTTTTCCGGGAAAGGCGCTTCCCCCCAACACCCCAATATCATTTCACAAGCAATGCTGTCCCAGCAAACGGCGGAATCATGTATACAATCCTCATCGTCGACGACGAAGCGAACCTTTTGGAAGTGCTGGCCGTAGCCCTCGAAAACATGGGCTACGGCACGGTCACGGCGGAAACGGCCGAGGAAGCGCTGGCCGTACTCGAAGAACGGGAAGTGCACCTCGTCCTGAGCGATCTCCGGCTTCCGGGGCTGAGCGGGCGCGAGCTGATGGAAAAGGTCAAGGCCGCCAACCCGGATCTGCCCGTGGTGATCATGACCGCCTACGCCTCGCTCAAGGAGGCTGTGGAGATCATCAAGGAAGGGGCGTTCGACTACACGGTGAAGCCGTTCGAGCTCGACGCCCTCGAAGCCACCATCGCCAGCGCGCTGCGGTATTACGCGCTCGGGCGGGACAACCGGGATTTGCGCGAACAGCTCCAGACCGCCTCGGCCGGGCAATTCGTCGGGCAAAGCCCGGCCTACCTCGCCCTGCTGCGCAACGTCAGGGAAGTCTCGGCGAGCAGCGCCAACGTGCTCATCACCGGCGAATCCGGCACCGGCAAGGAAGTCGTGGCCAAGGCCATCCACTACGGCGGCCCGAGGGCCAAAGCCCCCCTCGTGACCATCAACTGCGCCGCCATCCCCGAACAGCTCCTCGAAAGCGAGCTGTTCGGCCACGCCAGAGGCGCGTTCACGGGCGCCACCAGCAACCGCAAGGGGCGCTTCGCACAGGCCGACGGCGGCACGCTGTTCCTCGACGAAATCGGGGACATGCCGCTGGCGCTCCAGGCGAAGATCCTGCGCTGCATCCAGGAGAAGGCCATTGAGCCCGTCGGCTCCAACACCACGCAAAAGGTCGACGTGCGCATCATCGCCGCGACCAACCAAAACCTCGTCGAAGCCATTGAAAAAGGGAAGTTCCGCCGCGATCTGTATTACCGGCTCAACGTCTACCCGATCATCATGCCGTCGCTCAGGGAACGCAAGGAAGACATCCCCCTCCTCGCCGAGCACTTCGCCCTCCGCGCCGCCGGGGAGATGGGCAAAGTCCCGGTGACGTTCACGGAGGCGGCCCTTGAGATCCTCAAGAACCATACGTGGCCGGGCAACATCCGCGAACTGGAGAACTGCATCGAGCGGCTCACGATCATCGCCTCCGGCACCGCCATCACCCCGGAACGGCTGGCCTCCTGCGCCGTGCCCGGCGGCGGGGACGCAAGCCGCCCCTCCGCGCCCGGCTCCGCCTTCCCGCTCGATCTCGATCGGCAGCTCGCGGAAACGGAACGCGACCTCATCCTGCGGGCGCTCGAAGAAACCGGGGGCGTGCAAGTCAAGGCGGCGGAACTGCTTAACATTTCAGAGCGGAGCATGTGGCACCGCATCAAAAAGCTCGGCATCAACATCATCAATAAAAAGGAAATGATATGACGCCCTTTCCGAACGGAACCGGCCCCGCCAACGCGGACACGGGCCCACCCGCTCCCCATGCCGCCGCTGGTACCGGGGGCACCAGCGCCATCGGCGGCGCACACGGGCGGCCATGCCTTTCCGGGGCGGCCTTCCGCCGTTTCACCCTGCCCGCCCTGCTGGGCCTGCTCCTGCTCGCCGCGCCCCTCCACGCCGCGTACGGGACGGAATCCGGCACCCCACCCTCCGGAGACATGGAATGGAAAGGCGAAGCGTCCACCCCCTCCAGGCGCTGCCCAACCCTCCCCTTCGACGGGGAACTCACCCTCGGCGCGGGCGGCAGCGTGAGCAGCTCCCCCTACAAGGGCTACGGCCCGGACTGGCTGCCGTTCCCCATGATCACCTATGAGGGGGAGCGGTTCTTCATCCGGGGGTATACGGCGGGCGTCAAGATCATCAACCTGCCCTACTTGGAGCTTTCCGCCTTCGCCGGATACGACAGCACCTCTTTCGAGGCTTCCGAATCC
Organism: Bilophila sp. 4_1_30; assembly: GCF_000224655.1. NCBI lineage: Bacteria > Pseudomonadati > Thermodesulfobacteriota > Desulfovibrionia > Desulfovibrionales > Desulfovibrionaceae > Bilophila > Bilophila sp. 4_1_30. Next base: position 3,149 of record NZ_JH114235.1, on the reverse strand, counting down.
TCCAACCGGCGGCTGCGCAGGCTTGAGGACCGTTCCCCGTCCGCCCAGGCCGGGATGGAACTGCGCCTGCTCTCGCCTTACGGCATGTTCCATGTCAGCGGGGCCGGGGACGTACTCAGCCACAGCAACGGCTTCAACGGCGACATCGGCTTCATCCAGTCCATAGAATTCGGGCCGCTGGAACTGCTCCCCGCCGTCGGCGCCTACTGGAGCGACGCCCGCTACAACAGCTATTACTACGGCGTGACCCGGAAGGAAGCCCGCAAGAGCGGCCTCGGCGCCTATGCGCCGGGCTCGGGCTTTGCCCCGTATGTAAGCTTCGCCATCGACTACAGCCTCACGGAGCAGTGGGAACTGTTCTGCCAGGGGGAGGTGACGTTCCTGAGCGGCGCGGTCAAAGACAGCCCCATGGTCGGGGAAACGCACACGCAAAGCCTCACCCTTGGCCTGACCTACACGTTCTGACCGGGCGCGGAGGCGGGGAACCATACGCGAGGGAAAAATGCTTCTCCTGTTCCTCACGTTCGGGCTGTTTTTCCGGGGGCTGGGCAAGCTTGTCCAGCCCGACGCGCTGCCGGGCCCCCGGATGCTTCTCTTTCTCGCCGTCTCCGCACCGTTTGCGGCGCTGCGGAATCCGCGAAAGGCTTTGACAACCATCCATAAAAGAACGATACTCTCCCATAAACGGAGTTTACCGCTCTATGTTGAATGATTATCTGAAAAGCCCGCGCGACGTACGGCTGGAACTTGCGGAGCGGGCCAAGGCCGAACGGCTGCGCCAGAACCTCACGCAGGAAGCCTTGGCCCATGCCGCCGGGATCAGCCTGTCCACGCTCCGGCGCTTTGAAAAGACCGGGGACATCGCGCTGGCCTCGTTCGTGGAAATCGCGTTCGCCCTGCGCCGCATGGACGGGTTCGACGCCCTGTTCCCCGAACCCCCGGTGCACAGCCTGTTTGAAGCCGCGCCCCGCGAACGCAAGCGCGCGAGGAGGCCCGATGCGTCTTGAAGTATATCTGAATGCCCGGGGCGAAAGGCGGTTCGTGGGCTTATTGGAGGAGCGCGGCGGGGACATCCTGTTCGAGTACGACAAGCGCTTCCTCGATTCGGGCATTGAACTCTCGCCTTTCCTGCTTCCCCTGCGGCCCGGGGTGGCGTCCGATCCGAAACGGACATTCGACGGGCTGTTCGGCGTCTTCAACGACAGCCTGCCCGACGGCTGGGGGCTGCTCCTGCTGGACCGCCTGCTGCGGCGCAGCGGCCTGCCGCTGGAACGGATCACGCCCCTGTCCCGGCTCTCGCTGGTGGGGAGCGGCGGCATGGGCGCGCTGGAATATGAGCCCGTGACCCCGGACCCCGACCCGCTGCCCGAACGCATCGATCTGGACGGCGTGGCCGAAGAGGCGTGGCGCACCCTCAATGAGGACCCGCTGCCCGTGGAGACGCTGCGCACGCTCATGGCCCTGAACGGCTCCTCCTGCGGGGCGCGGCCCAAGATCATGGTCCGGGTGTCCGGCGACAGGCGGCTCATCGTGCCCGACGCCGTCGCCGAGCCCGGCTGCGATCCGTGGCTGATCAAGTTCCCGGCGCGCCATGACGATCCCGCCATCGGCAGGATGGAATACGCCTGTTCCCTCGCCGCGAAGCGGGCGGGGATCGAGATGCCGGAGACAGCCCTCTTCCCCGGCAGGGACGGGGCCGCCTACTTCGGCGTCCGGCGCTTCGACCGCGAGGATGGCGGCAAGGTGCATGTGCATACCGCCTGCGGGCTGCTGCACGCCTCGCACCGGTACGCCTCCCTCGACTACGAAAACCTGTTCCGGCTGGGAAAATCCCTCACCCGCAATCCCGAGGACGTGGAAAAGCTGGTCCGGCTCATGGCGTTCAACGTCCGGCTCGGCAATCAGGACGACCATTCCAAGAACTTCTCCTTCCTCCTCGATGCGAAAGGCCGCTGGCGGCTGGCCCCGGCCTATGACCTCACCCCCTCGCGGGGCGTGGGGGGGGAACAGACCTGCATGGTCAACGGCAAGGGGCGGGACATCACGGACAAGGACATGATCGCCGCGGCCTCGGTCGTGGACGTGCCCGCCCGCACGGTAAAGGCCATCCTCGAGCAGGTCGGCGAGGCCGTAGCCGCGCTCCCGGCCATCCTCGCGGAGGTTTCCGGCTGACGGAACCTCGCCTTCCGCATTCCCGGACATCGGCCTCTCCGCCGATCCGATCAAGAGGCCCATGCCGCGCCCGCGGGCGGCTTCCCGGATACCGCCCCGCTTCCACGCGCCGGGAAACGCCCCATAATGCCCCATATTCCCTCGCGTTATGCTACCAGCCGCCTCAACACGCCGGGGCTCCCGTGGAAGAGGCCGCGAGCCCGGCGGCATTGGGCGGAGCGTACCCGGGGCACACGGGAAAAACGTTGGCACCGCCTCTATCGATAGAGGCGATCTCCAGCCCATGCGCGGCCCCGCCCCGGATGGCCCGGCGCAGGCCATCCCCGCCCGGAAGCGCGCGGCTTCCCGTCCGGATGCTTCCCCGCATCCCGCGGAAAAGCGGGAACGGCAGGCACGGCCCTCATCGTCCGGGGAACCGCCTTTTCCGCATCCGGAGAAGGTGTTGCGGGAACAGCTTCGGCTGGTTATGACTTCTCTGAGCACGGATTTTGCTTGAGCCTTTTGCATGAAGCGCCCGCACGGAAATCCCGGCAACGTCGTTGGCAGGCCCGTGCGGCATGTTCCGCCGTTTTGCGGCATGACAAGGAGTCGGACAATGGACGCTACCATACAGGGATTGCGGCTGCCGGAAGGGTTCGCGGGGATGCTTGAAGACAACGGCCTGCCGTTGCCTCCCCTGCCTCTGGAGGCCATCAACGAACTGGAACAGACCGACGAATGGTTTTTCGCCACGGACGGGCGCGAGCCGCTCTCCGGGCTTGCCGGGCTTTACCTTGAGGATCTGGACGCCGTCTTCGACAGCCCCGAAGCGCCGCAAGGCCTCAGGGAAGGCCCCCTCCGCTATCTTGGCTGCGGGCTCCTCGGCGGGGGGCTCCAGAGTTGGCAGTTCCGCTATCTGCTGGATGCGGGCCGCCTGCGCCTCGGGCTGTCGCTTCCGTGGGGGGGCGCATGGAACGATCCCGAAACGGAACGCCTGT
>NZ_JH114234.1:322070-323574 GCF_000224655.1 Bilophila sp. 4_1_30 | reverse complement strand
TCAGCGGGTACGGGCAGAGCCCGCATCCTCTCCCTCCCCCCCCCTTTTACCGTTCGTTACGCGCCGACGTGCTCGGCGTACTTGTCCGGATCGTCCGTGATGACATAGATCACGCGCACATCATCAGGATCGACGGCATGGGCCTTGGGGAACTCCTTCTTCAGCTCCTCCACGCGCTTGTGCGCGAGTTCGAGCATGGCGGCGCGTTCCCCGAAGCGCATGGCTCCGGTGGGACAGGACTGCACGCACGCGGGAATGCCGCCCGCGCTGATCCTGTCGATGCACATGGTACACTTCACGATGGCCCCGGTCTTTTCGTTCTTTCGGGGGATGCGGTACGGACAGGCGTCGAGAAGCACGTCGAAATCGTTCTCGGCGGTCTTTTCCGTATACACCACCGCGCCGGTGGCCTCGTCGTGAATCATGGTCCCCTCATCGGCGGCGAGCACGCACGGCGGGTTCACGCAGTGGCGGCACATGTCGGTGAAGAAGTTCCAGTAGGGTTTGCCGTTTTCATGCCGCCCTTCGCTGAACCGGACGATCTTGTAGGTATCGCCGTTCATATCGGGCGGGTTCTGGTAGGAACCGGTCTGCACGGTATCGGTGGCGGGCAGCTCGTTCCACTGCTTGCAGGCCACCTGACAGCCGCGGCACCCGGTGCAGCGGGATACATCAACGAGAATAGTCTTTCCGTCGGACATGGCCTTCCCTCCTAAGCCTTGATTTTGTCGATGTTGACCATAAACGCCTTGTATTCGGGCGTCATGCTGTTCGCGTCACCGACCATGGGACTGAGCAGGTTTGCCGTGTCGCCGCATTCCTTGGGCTGCAGCCAGCCGTAGTTGAAGGTCATGCCCACCTGATGCACGGTTTTGCCGCCGCACTTGAAGGGCGTGAGGCGCACCGTGACCATCGCCACGGCGTCTACCGTGCCGCGCGCCGAGGAGATGCGAACCTTTTCCCCGTTGGCAATGCCCTTTTCCTTCGCCAGCTCCTCGCTGATCTCCACATACGCCTGGGGCTGGGCTTCGACGAGCCACGGCTGCCAGCGGGTGAACGCGCCCGTGCACCAGTGTTCGGTGCAGGAGTACGTGGTCATCACCAGCGGGAAGTCGGGCGATGCGTTGGCGATCGGGTTCATGTCCTTGCCGAAGGTATGGAGGGCCGGGTTGACCCGCTGGGCGGACATGATGTTCTTCTTGAAGGGGCTTTCCATCGGCTCGTAATGTTCCGGGAACGGGCCTTCGGCCAGTCCGGGGCCGTACAGGGCGCCGAGGCCCTCCGGCTGCATGATGAACGGCAGCTTGCCGCCCTGCATGGCCAGCGGCGGGGCCGGACCGTCCGGCACGTCGCCGATCCATTGCCCGTCCTTCCACTGCACCAGCGCCTTTTTCGGGTTCCACGGCTTGCCCTGCGGGTCCACGGAAGCGCGGTTGTAGATGACGCGGCGGTTGACCGGCCACGAGTAGGACCATTCGGGATAGAGGCCGAGCCCGGTGGGATC
>NZ_JH114234.1:302068-321629 GCF_000224655.1 Bilophila sp. 4_1_30 | reverse complement strand
GCGCGGGTGAAGCTGCCGGAACAGATCCAGTTGCCGCACGAGGTCGAGCCGTCGGCCTGCAACAGCGGGAAGCCGGGCACGCATTCGCCCTTCTTGTATTCCACGCCGTTGATGGTCACGTCCTTGAGGAAGTAGCCGTTGATGTACTTCGCCACCCGCTCGGGATCGTAGCGGCCCTTGCCGTCCACGAAGTCGGTGTTCGCCGCCAGAATAGGCTCGGGGAACGTGCCGCCGTCCTTGGCGTACAGTTCCTTGAGCCTGCTCATGACGCGCCAGAACACGTCGCCCGTAGAGATGGCGTCGCCGGGGCCTTCGGCGGCGGCATACTTCCACTGCATCCAGCGCCCGGAGTTGGCCTGGCTGCCTTCCTTTTCCACGGAGGCGGTCACGGGAAGCAGGAAGCATTCGGTCTTCACCTTCTTGGGATCGAGGCCGGGGCCCTTCCAGAAGGATGCCGTCTCGTTGTCGAAGATGTTGACGTGGACCATCCAGTCAAGGTTCTGCAACGCCTTCCGAACTTTATTGGAATTCGGGAGGCTGCACGCGGGATTCTGCCCCACGCAGGTGAGGCCCTTGATCTTGCCCGCATACATGGCGTCGATCATGCTCATGACCGAGGCGTCCTGCCCGTCGTCGAGCTTCGGCAGATAGTCGTAACCAAAGCCGTTTTCAGACGTCCCGCCTTCGGGATAGAAGGCCCGCATCAGGCTGGTGACGTACTTGCCGGTATTACTCATCCAGTTCAGGGACTGCGGGTTCGCCGTCCGGGGCGTGGTGCCCGCGATGTACTGCTCCAGCGTCTGCCACGAAGCCTTGGGAGCCTTGAGGTAGCCGGGCAGGTAATGCGACAGCAGAGCGTGGTCGGTAGACCCCTGCACGTTGGGCTCGCCGCGCAGGGCGTTGATGCCGCCGCCGCAGATGCCGATGTTGCCGAGCAGGAGCTGCACGATGGTCATCGTGCGGATGTTCTGCACGGCCACGGAATGGTGGCACTGGCCGAGGGCATACATGATGGTCCCGGCCTTGTCCGGCTTGCCGGTTGCGGCGAAGGCCTTATACACGGCCAGCAGATCCGCCTCGGGCGTCCCCGTGATCGAAGAAACCTTCTTCAGATCGTACCGGTCATAATGCTTCTTCATCAGCTGGAAGACGCAGTGCGGGTCCTTCAGCGTATCGTCGCGCTTGATCAGACCCTTGTCGTCCTTCTGGAACGACCACGAGGACTTGTCGTAGGCGTGTTTCTGCGCGTCGTAGCCGGAGAACAGGCCGTCGTTGAACGAGAACTTGGGGTTCACGAGGAACGCGGCGTTCGTGTAGCTCAGTACGTAATCCTTAAAATAGAGATCATGATCGAGGATATACTTGATCATGCCGCCGAGGAACGCGATGTCCGTGCCCGAGCGAAGCGGGGCGTACATGCTTGAGCGTGCCGACGTGCGGGTGAAACGGGGATCGACGTGGATGACCTCGGCCCCCTTGTCCTTTGCCTTGAGCACCCATTTGAACGAGATCGGGTGGTTTTCAGCTGCATTGCTGCCTTGAATGAGAATACAATCACTGTGCTGGAGATCGATCCAGTGATTCGTCATCGCGCCGCGTCCGAACGACTCTGCCAGAGCCGGTACAGTGGGGCCGTGTCAGACCCGGGCCTGGTGATCGATGTACACCAGGCCGTAGGAGCGGGCGAAGACGGCCATGGACCAGCACTCTTCGCTGTCGACGTTGGAGCTGCCCAGATGGGCAACGGACTCGACACGGTTGACGGTCTGCCCTTTCGCGTTCTTCTTGACGAAGCCGGCGTCACGCTCTTCCTTGAGGTGCCGCGCGATGCGATCGATGGCGAAATCCCAATCCTTTTCCTCCCACTTGTCGCCGTAGGGCGCGCGGTACAGCACCTTGTCCAAGCGGCGGTCGTTGGCGGCCGTGGTCTGGTAGATGCCCGCGCCCTTGGCGCACAGCGAGCCTTCATTGATGGGGTGTTCGGGGTCGCCTTCGATATTGATGATCTTGCCGGTCTTCGTATCGGCGCTGCACAAAAGCCCACACCCCACCGCGCAGTAGCAGCAGATGGAAGTGGACTGTTTGGCGGTTTTGATCCGGTCGTATTTGGTCAGTTCCTGAGCAAAGGCTTCGATGGGAAGCACACTCACGCCAAGGCTGGAGAGCAGGATTCCCGCGCCCAGCCCGCATGACAACTTGAGAAACGATCTGCGTTCCATAGTCACTCACACGATGATGAGGGTTATCCGAATGTCCGGACCGCTGACGGCGGACGGATTTTCGGAGAATTCCCAGTCACGGTACAGGAAGAAACCGTTTCATTCAAGGCGACCCCCTTTCTTTTTCGTAATGTTAACAGCCTATTGAGAAAACAAGTGCAATCTTCAATTATGCTTATAAAAGCATAATAAATCAGCGGGCTGTACGCGGAGGCAGCCCTGTCCGGAGCCTTCCGGACAAAATGGGGCGTGTCGTGCCCCCACCTAAAAAGGACGTGGTCTCACGGTATTAGGAATCTATCAAAAAAAGCAGATCTCTTTTGGGACAATCTCGGAAAATGAGCAGGATGTCCGCAATGTCGCGGAAAAACCGTTCTCCGGGATACGGCGAAGGCGTGGGGAAACCGTTTTAGCGGCGGGGCAAACATGGATACCGTGCCTCTCCTGCGGGTGCCACGGGGAATCCGCCTCATGGCCGGGATAGGGAACCTCCCGGCATCCGTTCATCCTGCGCAACAAAAAAGGACTGCCCCAAACAGGGCAATCCCTTCCATTGTATGAAGGCGACGGGCCGCCAGTGAGGAGCGCGAAGAAGAAGAAGAAGAAGAAGAAGAAGCAAGCAAACCATGAAAAACCGTCATGGAATCGCACGCCTTGAGCCGAAGCCTCGAACGGGCTGTCCCCCTGCCCTGCACATCCCGCCCAAGCCACACACGAGGCGGCGAGAACACTCTCCCCAGAAAAAGGGGAAAAGCACTCCGGAAGAAGCGCCATAGACGGAAAAGCACAACGCTTCCACCTCATACCGCCACCGCTCATCCGGCCAAAAGCCTCTTTCCGGCGCACAACGCCTCAAACAAACGTCATTTCTTGGTCAAACCGGACGAATACACGCAACAGCGGGACTTCCCGGACTGCTTCGCCGCGTACATGGCTATGTCGCTCTGCCGTACCAAGTCGTCCAGCTTCGTTCCCGGGTCCGCACTCGACGCGATGCCGATACTCGCGGACATCACGCGCAGGTAATCCGAAGCCTGAAACGCCCCCAACAGACTTTGCAAAAGCCGATTGGCCTTCTCTTCCAAAAACGCTAAAGACCGCTCACCAACAAGGCAGATCAAGAACTCATCACCGCCGAGCCGTACGATGAAATCCCCGGGGAACGCTTCCCGCATCAGCCGGGCAACGAGTTCGAGCGCCCCGTCGCCGATGTGGTGGCCGTGGGCGTCGTTCACTTTTTTGAAATCGTCCAAATCGACATACAGGAGGCTGAGCTGGTTCTCTTTCCTGTTCTCGTTCATATACTCATAGAAGAAGCGGCGGTTGTATAGTCCGGTCAGGGCATCGGTATTCGCGCTGATCCAGATCTGGTGCTCGAATGTCCGTTCGATGGTTACGTCGCGGCAGAAGCAGAACTGCCCCACCCGGTTGCGGAATACGTCAAAAATGGGTTCCTCATGGAGCTCTAGAATCCGCTCCTCGCCGTCGCCGTGCAACCGTATTTCGAAGTGCCCCTCCCCGTAGGTCTTGCAGAGGCTTTTCTGGATAACGTGCTTCCATTCCTCATAGGGCTTGCCGACGATGTTCTTTTCCTTCGCGGCGAAATACTCCTCAAACTTGGCGTTCACATTAATGATCCGCCCGTCGTTGCCGCTGATGAGGATCGCAAACGGCATATTCCGCAGGAAAATCTCCAGCTCCGCGCCCATGTTCGCAAGATCGGTCACGTCATGCGCGATGCCGACCGTCCCGAGAATCGTCCCGTCTTCGTCGAACAGCGGGGACTTGTATGTCTTGAACTGGCGCATCCCCTGTTTGCTCTTGACCATTTCGTCAAAAAGGCAGGTGCGCCTTTCCTCAAGCACGATCTCGTCAGACTCCAGACAAATGTACTCGCCCTGCTCGTATTCTTCCTTCTTCAAATCCCATATGTAATAGTGGCCGCGCCCCTGTACGTCCTCCTTCATCTTGCCTACGGCATGGCAAAAACCGTTGTTGACCTTCAGGTGCGACCCTTTTACATCCTTAAACCAAATAAGATCGGGAATGCTGTCGATGATCGTATCCAGATACGTCTGGGTCAGGCGGCTGTCTTTCCGATGCTTGACGCCCGCTAATATCTTTTTGAAGCGTACCGCACCGAAATCCCTATGGAAAGGCTTCACCCAGATGTCGTCGGCGGCCTCCAGAGAAGGGGTGCGGAGAACGGCGAACGCCTCCGCTTCCATGCAGAACACCAGGATCGCCCCCGGCTTGCACAGTGCTCGAACCGCTTCCGGACGCTCCGTCACGGGCAGATCAAGAACGATGATATCACTGCCCCGCACGGCTTCCGGAGAAAAACTCCGGTAACCGGAAACGTCATGCTCAAACCGTTCCAGCGGAGCGATGTTCCGTACGTCTGCCAAAAGCAGAGGATCCTCGCTGAAAACCCTGATGTCGAGCTTACACCTGTACACGTCCTATCCCCTTAAATGATGTATCACGGACGCCATGCCCGGCCTTCGTCAAAACCGGGCCTCCTCGGAAGCACGAAGCCCCCTCTTCCCCCCCAGCTCCCAGTGAAACGACTTCCTTCCCCAGCGAAAACGGTTCTCTCATTCTCTTGTTGACGGCACCTTGGCGTTCCTCTGGCTCAAAACAGGCTCCTCCGCCGACGGTTGGGTAAACCGGGAGCCCCTTTGTATCAGCCTATGCTGTTCAGCATTGCAATGCCAGCACTGTTTTGGGCCCTCCGTCGGTGCTATCGCGTAACCATCCATCATGATTTCCTTCATGCGGCACAGATTTTCTTCAGCGCGGCATCCGTTTCAGAAGCCGGGACGAAAGGCGCTTCACGATGGCCGAAGAAGGGGTGCGCCGCAGCGGGGACGGCAGCATGACCGCCAGCCGGGCGGCCTCGCCCCGAGAGAGGCTTGCGGCGGATTTTCCGAAGTAATGCCGGGCTGCGGCCTCCGCCCCATAAACGCCGTTGCCCCACTCCGCGACGTTCAGATACAGCTCAAGAATCCGTTCCTTGTCCAACGCGAGTTCGAGACGCCATGTCATGATGGCTTCCTTGATCTTCCGCAGGATAGAACGCTCAGGCGTAAACCACAGGTTCTTGGCAAGCTGCTGCGAGATGGTGCTGCCCCCGGCGGCCATCCGGCCTTTATCCCAGTTACGCTTCAACGCATCGTACATTTGGGAAAAATTGAATCCGTCGTGCTTCCAGAACAGATCGTCTTCGGACGTCACCACGGCTTGGCGCAGCGCCGGAGCAATGCGCTTGAGCGGAACCCACTGCTGCCGGATACGCATGGCCTTGCCGTCCTTCCCCTTGGGGCCGTCCTGCCATTGCTCCTGACGGTATTCCATAAAAGACGTGGTCCCCGGCTGTTCCGTCTCCAGCCAGCCGACAGGAGGCCACACCAGATATCTTCCGATATCCAGCATGAAGAAGAGGGTTACCCCGAAGAGCAAACTGCGTACCGGACGCTTTCGCCACGACGCGGCTCTATTTCGCACGTATGTTGTGAAAAAAGACATCGCAGGACCGTACCCCCATCACCCCGCTCCTGCAAGGAGGGATGCAGTCCCTGCCTGTGGAAAAGGCCAGCATTCGGAGAAAGGAGCATGGGGCTCCGAGCTTGGGAGCCTGCGGGAGAAAGATTGGAAAGCATCAAAAAAAGATTAAGTGATAGATTGTTACAAACGCTCAGGCAACGCTGCAATGAGAATATCCGCCGAAAACGTTTTCCGCCTTCGAGCGTCTTTTCCCCGACCCGAAAAAACGGCGCTGCCGGAATCCTCTTCCGACAGCGCCGCGTGCATACAGGGGAGACGTCATACGGAAACGCCCCTCCCTAAAGAACAACTTGCCCGCCATACGGCATCATGGTCCGTCCTCCCCTGACGTCAGGCCGGGGAATCGAGGAGATACCCGCCGTCGACGGTCACGGTGATGCCCGTCACATACGAGGAGGCGTCCGAAGCCAGCCAGACCAGCGTGCCGATAAGCTCGTCGGGGTGCCCCATCCGGTGCATGGGCGTGGCGTCCACCCCGCGCTGCGCCTTGGGTCGGTAGCTGCCGTCAGGGTTGAACAGCATCTGCGCGGGGTTGTTGTTCGGGAAAAACCCCGGAGCCACGGCGTTTACGCGCAGTTTCGGATTAAAGTCTCGGGCAAGATGCGCGGCAAGGGACTGGGTGAAATTGCTCACCCCGGCCTTGGCCGCGGCATAGGCGATATGCCCGCGGATAGCCGTGAACGCGCTGATGGAGCTGAAATTGATGATCGATCCGCCGCCGGGGTTGTCGAGCATCTTCGCGCCGTACGCGAGGCAAGGCCAGAAACAGCCGCCGAAGAGGTTCAGCGTCACCGTATCGAACTGCGGCTGTGCGTCGAGATCGAAAAGGCTCTGCTCGTCCGTGTAATACGCGCCCTTGACGTTGCCGCCCGCCGTGTTGATCACCACGTCGATCCCGCCGAAATCGCGCATCACGTCTTCGGCGTGTTGCCGGATCTCGTCCTGACTGAACGAATTTACCTTGTAGGGCTTTATCTCCACACCCGCGTCACTGGTTTCAGAAATCAGGGTGTCCAGCCGTTCCCTGCTGGAGTTGTAACACGCCGCCACGTTGGCCCCGGCATAGGCCATCGCCCGTACGGCGGCCCCGCCAAGGGCCCCGGAAGCACCGGTCACAACGGCGGTTTTCCCCTTCAAACTGAACAGCGCATGAATGTCCATCTCGTCCTCCTGACAGTTGACGTGCCTTGTCTCCATCTGACTCCAACCGTGAGGCTCATTCCTCATCAAGCCACGCGGCCTTCTCGAAACGCAGCGTCCGATCCGCGGGATAAGCCTGCTTCCAATAGGCCGCGCACGTTCCCGAAGTGACGCACCACAGCCCGGGGTCACCCGTAATCGCCCGCATGAGCCTGTCCAGCACGGCCCGGGCCGCCCCGAACTGCATGAGATACGGCTGGATCACAAATGTGGACTGCCTTCCCCACGCCCGCACCCCTTCCAGCTCGGCGGCCCAGTTTTCCCAAAGCGCCCGCGTCTGCACGAGCCCGCTCCCCTTGCCCACACCGGGGAAAAACATGAAGAACTGCGTATCCATCGCGTAATAATAGGGCAACATGAGCAGCGTACGCCGCCGGTCGTAATCCGTAATCCAGTAGTGCGGGATGTCGTCAGCCATGGAGTTGCCGAAATACCCGCAACCGGCTTCGAGCAGCAGTTCCCCTGTGGCGCCGGAAACCGAACCGCCCGGATAATCGTCCCCCGTGCGCGGCAGCGTGAACCATCCCTCAGGCCGCGTGCCCGTCAGCTCCGCAAGCCCCGAAAACGTCCGCTCAATGCGTTCCCGTTCTTCGTCGGGGGAAAGCCCCGCCACGTCCTCCTTGGCGAAGGAACCGGCGGCGATTTCGTGGCCGTCCGCATGGGCGCGGCGGACGCTCTCGGGAAAGGCCCGGGCCATCGCCAGCGGCACGGCGAACGTGGCCTTCACGCCGTAAGCGTTCAGATAGTCGATGAGCCAGTCGCCGGATACCGCATTGCCCCACACCGTCCGGGCATAGGCGATCGCCGCCTCATCAATACCCTCGGCACCGGCTGGCACGCTGTAGTCCACCACCACGGACACGGCGGCCTTGCCCGCAGGCCACACGATGCCGGAAGGCGACATTTCATCCGAAAGCGTGAAATCTTTTTTCCAAGGCATGGCGTCCTCCGGGATCAGGCTGAAGCCGGCCCTTCGGCCGGAAACCGTTCAAGGATGTAGTCAGCAAGCCACGCGGACGTGGCGAACAGCACGTCGCCGTCCTCCCGCGTCCGGCGGAAAAACCGCCGCAGCATTTCGAGACGGCAAAGCCTCCCGCACAGGTGCGGATGGATCACGATGTTCATATAGCCGGTCGTCTCGCGGGCGGCGGCATAGGCTTCGAGAAGCGTCTGGAGGAACGCTTCGGGGGACTGGATGCGCTGCTGCTCGTTGCGGCTTCCGAACCATCCGAAATAGAAAAACATCGCGTCGTCATGGATAAAACTGATCGGCAGGTTGAGCATCCATTTACCGATGTTTTCATAATAGACATAGAAGGGAAACTCACCCTGCGGCGTATAGGAAACATATGTGTAGGCGTGATCCCGGAGCGCGGCGAGGTCGTGCTCGCTGCGCGTGCCCGCCGGGTATTGTCCCGTCAGCCCCTTGATGAGCGTATCCGTCCTGTCGATGTGGACGGCCTCCTCCTCAAGCGTCGGGGGGATGTGGTGATCCCACATGTGATTGGCGATTTCGTGCCCTTCCCGCACGGCGCGCCGGAGTACTTCCGGATATAAGAGCCCCGTCTGTCCGGGCAGGAACAGCGTCGTCCTGACGTCGAATTCGCCGAACACGTCCAGCAGCCGCCACAATCCGGTCCGGCCCCCGAACTCGCCCTGCGCGCACCAGAGTTTCGGTTCGCGGAGGAACTTCCGGAAAATCATCGCGTCGAAATCGACCGTAAAGTTGATGATGACCCTGACGCCGCCGGGAAAGACGAATCCCGGGATAGCCTTGATCCGGCGGGCCGTTTTGTTCTTGAGCATCAACGGAGCTTCCTGCATCGCCTGTACTCCCTCTGGGTGAACCCCATTACACTTCAGTGATCATGCCGCCCGACAGATTGAGGGACTGCCCCGTCAGATACGAGGACACGTCCGAAGCCAGGAACAGCGCCGTCCTCACAATGTCGTCCACGCTGGCCATGCGGCCCAGCGGAATGTTTTTCCGGATGGCCTCGCGCAGGGTTTCGGCGGGAACGCCCAAACGTTCCGATTCCGCCGCCACCCGGGAATCCACCATCTCGCTCTCGACGGGGCCGGGACAGATGCTGTTGGCCCGGATCCCGTCTGCGGCGTACTCCACCGCCACGGACTTCAGGAGCATGATCAGCCCCGCCTTGCTGACGGAATAGCTGCTGTACCCCGGCAGGGGGCGCTTGCCCGCCCCCGACGCGACGGCGACCACGGACCCGCCGCGTGCCCGCATGAGGGGCAAAAACGCGTGCAGCAGGCGGAACGTGCCGTGTACGTTGATGTCCTGCGTGTGCAGCCACGTTTCAATGGAGTCTTCCGTCAGCTTCACGGGATCTGGGAAGACCCCCGCGCACTGGATCAGGATATCGATGCCCGGAAACAAGCGCCCGACCGCATCCCGCATGGCCTCGACCTGCGCGGCGGAGCATACGTCCGCCGTGAACGCCCGGGCCACCACCCCTTCGGCTTCCAGTTCCCGCGCCCGTTCGAACACACGCTCGTCCCTGTCGGCGAGGCAGACGGATACGCCCTGCCGGGCCAATGCTCCCGCAATGTGAAAACCGATGCCCCTTGCCTTCCCGGAACCCATCACAAATGCCGTCTTGCCTTTCAAATCCGTATACATAACGTGTATCCCTTGTTGTGGGCCGGACGGCAGCGGAGGAAGGAGGCCGCCCGGCCCGGGGAGTGGAGAATTCCCAAAAACCTAGAACTGGCGCGGCCCCCAGATCTTCATCCTGTGCCCCGCGAACAGGATGGCCGCACAGACGGCGATCATGACGACGTGCATGATGAGCATCCCGGAGATGCCGAACCCGCCCGGCATGGTCACCGAGACCAGCAGGAAGGGGAACAGCGGGATAAGGGCGTACACGTTGTTCAGGCCCACTTCAGCGGCCGCGGGCGTCTTGAAATCGCTGTCCACGATGCGCAGCAACGCCAGCCCGCTGGCCGCCGTCCCGGTAACCAGCCCGAACACGACCAGCAGCCGCTCCAGCCCGAAGGAGCCGACCCTGCGGCCGAGGTACAGCACGCCGAGAAGCGTGATGAGCGTGCACGCGGCGATGACGAGGATGAACGGAATGAAATACTTCATGACCGTCGCGGCGCTGACCGCCATGAGCGCGGAAATGATCATGTAGTCGATGGTGGTCCCGAGGATGCGGTTCTGCGCGTCATCGCTGTAGAAGGCATTCGCGGCGGTGTGGTTGATGACGAGGCGGACGATCATGCCCGCGAACAGCGCATAAAGGTAAATGAACCCGAAGGAGGCCGTCTGATAGTTCGGAGGAAGGACGAAATACTTGAGCACGTAGCAGACGATCCAGCCCAGCCCGTACACGGTGGCGGCAACGGCGAAGTGCAGCGCGAACGTATCCACGTTGCCGCTGTGGGTCGTCAACTGGCAGGCGGGAACCCGCTTATCTTCCGAGCGGAGGCCCTTCAGGAAATCGGAGGAAAGCTCCTTCGTGCCGTAGGTCGCATAGCCCTTGCGCAGTCCCCAGTTGGCGAGGGGCACGCCCACGAAGTTGGCGACCATGAACCCCGCCGCCGCGTAGGCCAGCCCCATGGAAACGCAGTCCGGCAAGCCATAGTCGTTTTGCCACGACATGCCCACGGAAAGGGCCTGACCGGGCCCGAAAGCAAAGCCGAACCCGGCGAGGAACCCCGTCGCGGAGGTCAGATCGGCCCCGGTGATCTTGGCGTAGAGCTCCGTAATCCCGTAGCCCACGGTCGCCTGAAGGCCGTAGAACAGCCAGAACAGCAGATCGATCCACAGAGCGCCCTTGATGAGCGTCATGCTGCGGCCCTTGGTGTGCGTGCTGAAGCAGCCTAGGCCGATGATCCCAAACCCGAAACTGAACAGATGGAAAGAAATCATCCCGAAATCGCCGACCTTGAGCGGCACCCAGCCCTCGGGCGAGGGATAGCCTATCCAACCCAAGTTGATCAGCGCAAACCCGAGCGTCCCGGCAATGATCCCCGCCGGAACAAGGTACTTCTGCAGAAACGTCACTTTGGCGCGCAGCCAGACGCTCAGGAGCAGAAGAAACGACATCCACATGACCGCCATCAGATAAGGAAGAAACGAGCTTTCCATGCTGCACCCGGAGAGTTGCGGGGCGCTTCCCGGCATGGGGAGGCGCGCCCGGGTTTCGAGGCCCTTCGTCCGCCCGGCGGCGACGAGGGAAAAGCCGGTGACGCGGGGAGGCAGTGGACTGAGCACGGGAAGGAACACCCCGCTCAGGCGCTTCTCGTTCAGAAGGCACTTGTAGATAAGCAAGCATAATGCCAACATGATATTTCATATAAAAGATGAAATTTCAGCATGATATTGACAAATCCGGATCAGCGTTATATTCCTTTTCCAAAAAACGGGACTGCATAATCCCGAAAACGGGATTTATCCGTAAAACGGGAATGGCCTCGGAGGTTCCGCCATGTACGCAGGGACAGTATCGCCATCGGACCCCATCCTCGCCGCGCTGACGCTCTCGCTCCACCTTTCGGCAACCCCGCTCAGCGAGAGGCACCTCTCCCTCATCACCGGGCAGCCCGAAGAAAACATCCGGCAGCTTTTATTGGATTTGGAAGGATTCGGCTTCGCCGCAAGGACCGAAGCGGGGTGGACCTGCGGCACAGTCCCGCCGTCCCTGCTCAGCGCGATGGCCGCCACGGTCCGGGCCAAGATTCCCGAATCCCGGATGCCTCACTATCTGGGCTTCCTCCTCCCGGACGCCCCGCTTGAAGAATGCGAACTCGTGGTGCGGTATCTGGACGAGGAACTGAACCAGCAGGCCCCGGAAACCCTGCTCTGCCTCGAATTCGTCATCCGATACCTGCGGGACTGGGGAGAAACCCACGCCAACGCGGCCTTCCAAAAAAGCTCGCAGTACGCGGAGCTGGTCCTCATCGTGCAGAGCCAGTGCCTGTTCCTCAACGACCAGATGCAGATGGCGGTCAAGCTGACGCCCATCGCCTATGCCCTGACGCAACAGTCCGGAAATGAGCGCTTCAGGACACTGGTGGCGATTTTCGGGTGCTATCTCAAGGTGTTTTCCGACGAGCCGCTGCCGCAGGACATTTCCCGGTACGTGGAGCGGCTTGGGGAACTCCCGGATCTCGGGGACAAGGAAATGCAGGACTGCCTGCCGCTGTTCCGGGGCATCCTGCATTACGTGCGCGGCGAGTACCCGCATGTCCTGAAATATTATGAACAAAAACTGGAAGTCTACGGCTGGAAATACCGGCGCTTCGCCATGCTGCTTGCATCCTGCGCCAGCCAGTCCGCGTTCTACCTGCGGCAATACCACCTCTCGCTCGGCATCAACGAATCGTCCCGCCGCACGGCGGCCCTTGCCGGGGACCGTATGCTCTCCATGTTCTGGATGCTGCATCTGGCTTTCGCCATGCTCCGCGTCGGGGACATGGACGCCGCCCTCCTCAATCTGGACTGCCTGTTCATGGCATTCGACGCACGGCAGTACAACAAGACCGCCGTCAGCACCGTCCGGGGCATCGCACTCTACCATTATCTGAACGGGCGCCTCCGGTCCGCCCACGCCCTGCTCACCGGGCAGGCCGCGAGGGGCGTCTCTCCCAACGCGCCGCACGTCCCCTTCGAAGACCCCCTCAACCTCGACATGCTCTATGCGCTGGAGCAGGCCGGGTTTCCGCCAATCTCGCGGTACCCGCTCGATCTTATCGTAAAAAAGCTCAAGGAAGGCGCCAACCGCCAGCTCAGGGGGGCTGCGCTGCGTATTGAAGCCCTCCGTCTGCGGGATCGCGGCGGAGATCCGGAGCGTGAGCAGACGCTGCTGCGCGAGAGCCTGGACTGCATCTCCGGAACGGGCGATCGCCGCGAAGAAGCCCTCAGCGCCAATGAACTGGCGAACGTCCTCGAACGGATCGGCGATGCGGCCTCGGCGGCGGCCCTGCGGGATCAGGCGGAAGCCTGCGCCGGGTTCCGCGTCGATCGAAGCGTTTCCTACCAGCAGATGGTCCTTCTTTTAACCCGCCATTCCCAGGGAAACAGGCTCCCCGCCCTCGGCGACGGGCATTACGACTGCCCGCAGGACTCCTGCGTGGAACGCTGCCACCGCGCGTTCAACGTTTTCTCCAATGAAACATGCCTGACCAGCGCCCTGCACCGCTTGGTCGCCATCGCCCAGAAGGAATTGAAGTCGGAACGCGGAGCGCTGTTCCGGCGGGACGAGGACAACCGGCTTGCCTGCGTCGCGGCCGTCAACCTGACCGACATGGAACTGAAAAGCGAGCAGATGCGCCCGTGCCTCGAATGGCTCGACGGCTTTTCCGACCGCCCTGCCGCTCCGGGACGCGGCGAGCAAGGGCTTTGTTTGCCTCTCGACATCGGCGAATCCGGCCTTTGGCTGCTCTACCTGGACAGCACCTTTACCGACGGCTCATTCGCCCACCTCCATCAGCCCGAGCTCCATACCCTCTCCTATTTGTTCGCCTCGGAAGTACGCTCCGCCCTGCGCCTCAAAAAAGTGCGCGACGAGGAGTCGCGGCACCAGAAGGAGCGCTTCCAGTCCGTCGTACTCCAAGAGGACAGAAACATTGCCCCCTTGTTCGGAACCGGCCTCGGGGAGCTGCTCGAACAGGTCAGGCACGTGAGCGTGACGGACGCGCCCGTGCTCATTCTGGGGGAAACCGGCGTCGGGAAGGAGGTCATGGCCCGGCAGATCCACCTCATGAGCCGCCGGAGCGGGCCTTTCATCGCGGTTCACCCCGCGAGCACCCCGGAACACCTTTTCGAGAGCGAGTTCTTCGGCCATGAGCGCGGCGCGTTCACCGGAGCCATCAAGCAAAAGCTCGGCTTCTTCGAAATGGCCGACGAGGGGACGCTCTTCATCGACGAAGTGGGAGACATCCCTCCGGCGATCCAGACGAAACTCCTCCGCGTCCTTCAGGAGCAGCGTTTTATCCGGGTCGGCGGCACGCGGGAAATCTATTCTTCCTTCCGGCTCATCACCGCCACGAATAAAAACCTGTGGCAGGAAGTGCAGGAAGGCCGTTTCCGTGAGGACCTGCTCTACCGCATCTCGGTCGTCCCGCTCATGCTGCCGCCGCTGCGCGAACGCAGGCAGGACATCATCCCCCTTGTGCAGAACTTCATGGAGCATTTCTGCCGCCGCTACAACCAGCTCCCGTTCGCCTTGAATCAGGAGGAAACCGCCGTCCTCCGCAGTTACGATTGGCCCGGAAACATCAGGGAACTCAAGAACGTGATCGAGCGGGCGGTCATCCTGAACCGTCTTCCGGCCCTGAACGTGCCGCACTCGCCGCCGAACCGGAAAACCAGCGAGGAAACGCCAAGCCGCCACGGGTTTGTGGTCAACGACATTCCCACACTCGACGAGCTCGAGAGGCGTTATCTCGAATATATTTTTAATATCGCCTCAGGCTGCGTGTACGGGGAAAAAGGCATGACGGAACTGCTCAATCTCAAGCGTTCCACGTTGTACACAAAGCTAAAAAAACACGGTATTATGCTGCGATAACAGCCCGCACGCCGCCAGCCCTCGCCGTATGGCTTCCGTCCGGCGGTGGCAAAATGACGGACAATTCGCGATCATCCCTTGTGAAGAGGGAGAGGAACAGTTAGAGTGTTAAATACATTGTGATACCTTACAGCAAAGTTCTACACGGGCTCATTCTTCAAAGGGCTGGCATTCGGCCAACAGGCATGAATGCCTATGGAATTTGTTTTTCATATAGTATATGCGACATACAGATATGATATGTCTATATTGACAAAACAGGAAAAACCTTTTTCATAGCGTTATGTGTGAAAGCGTTTTCTGGCGGGCCGCCGGAGATGACGCCTTACGGTCCGGAGATGTGCTGGATGCGGCTGAGCCCGGCTACAGCCTGCTCCAACCCTTATATGGATGACCTTGGATACGGCAACGATCCAGACTTTTTTCCACAGACCGGAATTCGTCATCAGCAATTCGGAGGGCGATGCGGAATGCGCATCATCAGGAATCCCAAAAACAATCCCTATTGGATCGTTATTACCGTCTTTCTTCTCATTTTTCTGATGGTGGGCGTCCTGTGCCTTCAATATTACAAGGGCCTCCAGAGCACGATCAAAAACGAGAGCCACGAATACTTGCAGGAAATTTCCAGGCAGATCGCCGGAAACGCGAGCAGGAATATCCAAGACAACTTTGCCGTGCTCGGCACCATTTCCAGCGTGCTCAAGAGTTCCGGCGTCAAGACCTACGAAGCGTTGCAGCCCGAGGTCCTTGCCCAGCAAACATTCTGGAATTATAAAGATATTCTGCTTATTGACGGCAACGGAAACGCTTATGACGCCCACGGGAACGTCGTCCTGCTCAGCGGCGACGAATACTTGCGCGAAGCCGTAGTGAACCGCCGCCGCGCCATGTCCCCTTCCCAGGTCATCAACGGGACCGAGTGCATCGTCTTCGTCATCCCTTTGAACGGCCTCGTCATCAACGGCACTCCCATGTACGCGCTGGCCGCCACCTATGATCTGGCCACCTTCGACCACATCATCTCCGTAAACGTCTTCTCCGGCAGAGGATACGTCCACATCATCCAGAAAGACGGCGCGATGGTGATCCGGTCCAGTTCACAATACGCGCCCCAGACCGGCTACAACCTTTTGAGTTCCCTTTCCTCGGTCATGATGGAGGATGGGATGTCCCTTCCACAGATCAAGGCCGACATGGGCATGGGCAATTCCGGCGTGGTGGCCTACAGCGACAAGGAAGGCAGGCGGGTATACATGGCCTATACCCCTCTGGGGAATTCGGAGTGGTATCTGATGGGGTTCGTCCCGGTGGAGGTGGTGAACGCCAAGTCCGAATTGCTCATGCGGACCACCCTGCTGCTGTGCGCCGCCATCACGCTGGCTTTCGCCATGCTCGTGGCGTATCAGATGCTGACCTATTCCCGCCACAAGCATAAGCTCGAACAGATCGCCTACGTGGACCCCATCACCGGCGGCAACACCATCGAACGCTTCTACGAGCTGGCCACGGAACTCATCAAGGCGGCGGGCAAGACCCAATATTCCCTCGTCTACCTCAACGTGGAAAAATTCAAGCTGCTGAACGAGGAATTCGGTCGCCAGACGTGCGACGAAATGCTGCGCTGCCTTCACGACGGCATCACGTCGGATCTCTCGCCCCATGAATGCATGGGACGGCTGTTTGCCGACAACTTCTGCATTCTGGCCGTCTACGCCAATGAAGAGCAGATACTGAAGCGCTTTGAGGCATGGTATGAGGCCGCCGGGCGTTTGCAGGACGCCAAAAGCGTATGGCTCTCTCCCATTGTGGAGTTCGGCGTCTACGTCATCAACAATGATTCCCTGCCTTTCCCCCACATGATCGACCGGGCCAAGCTGGCCCTCAAGGAAACCTCCACCGAACTCAGGGGGCGGCTGCGCTACGCCGTGTATGACGATGCCATCCGCCGCCAGCTTTTCCGGGAGAAGCATCTGGAAAACATCATGGGGGCGGCCCTGCAGAACAGGGAATTCCAGGTCTACCTGCAGCCCAAGTACCGGACCGAAAGCGAAACCATCGGCGGCGCAGAGGCGCTGGTCCGCTGGATGAGCGCTGAAGGCATGATCTATCCCGACGAGTTCATCTCGCTGTTCGAAAAGAACGGGTTCATCATCCAGCTGGACCTCTGGGTGTTCGAAGAGGTTTGCCTCCGCATCCGGGCGTGGCTCGACGCCGGGCTGACCCCGGTAAAAGTATCGGTGAACTGCTCCCGCGTGCAACTCAAAAATCCCCTTTTCCTGGAGCGCTACATCGAAATCTGCCAGAGGTGCGGCACGCCGCCGCAATACATTGAAATCGAGCTCACGGAAAACGTGGTGTTCGAGGACGTGGACAAGCTCAGCAAGATCATCGACGCCATTCATGCGGCCGGTTTCGGTTGCGCTATGGACGACTTCGGGAGCGGCTATTCCTCCCTCAACCTGATTCAGAACATCCCGGTGGACACCATCAAGCTCGATAAGGTCTTCTTCCGCAATGGAGCGTTGGACATAAAGCGCACCGAATCCGTGGTGGGGAGCATCCTCGCCATGTCCCGCTCGCTGGACATGACCACCGTGGCCGAAGGCGTGGAAGAACGCGTTCAGGTGGACATGCTCAAGCGTCTGGGATGCGACTATATCCAAGGCTACTATTTCGCCAAGCCCATGCCCATTCCCGATTTCGAACGGCTTGCCTTCGGCGCGGCGCTCAAAGACGATCCCGAGGAAACGAAGCTATCATGATCGGCATCAGAATCATTTTCTGCCTGTTCCTGCTCGCGCTGTCCTCGGCCTGTGAACGGCCGGACAGCGCGGATCCCGTTGATGTGCTTACCCAGTCACCCCCCTCCAAAGACAGAATCCCGGTAACCGTGCTCGTTAAAAACGCCTTTTCCATCAATGCCTTTGAACGGATGGTCGAGGAGAAGTTTCCTCAGATCGATATCATTCAGGTGGGCAATTTTACCAGCGACAGGGGCATCGTGGAATACAAGCGGCGCTTGGAACACGATGACCTGACCGACATTATCATGACGTGGCCTTTGGATGTTGGGGAAACGCACTGGGAAAGCCGCCTGCTCGATCTTTCGAGTATGCCTTTCACCAGCAGGTACAACACCGCCATGCTCAACAGCATAGCCCGCGACGGCAAACTCTATTACCTGCCCGGACCGGCGCAGGTGCGGGGCATCGTATACAATAAAACCCTCTTTGAGGAAAAAGGCTGGAAGGTCCCGAACGATTTCAACAGCTTCATAGCCTTGTGCCAGACAATCGAAGCCAGC
The DNA here is from genome assembly GCF_000224655.1 of Bilophila sp. 4_1_30. Lineage (NCBI taxonomy): Bacteria > Pseudomonadati > Thermodesulfobacteriota > Desulfovibrionia > Desulfovibrionales > Desulfovibrionaceae > Bilophila > Bilophila sp. 4_1_30. The sequence continues at coordinate 303,795 of NZ_JH114234.1, read as the reverse complement.
GGCATACGTTCCATCCAGCTCGGCTTCGGCAATTCCGAAGTGCTGGATACGGCCTTCGTGGGCTACAGCTACGGAAACTGCTTCAGCACCCCGGCCGATGCCCAATGGCTGGCCGACTACAACAAGGGCCGGGGCAGCTTCGGGCAGCATTTCCGCCCCGCCCTCAATACGTTTCAAACCATGATCGACGCCGGCGTCTGGAAAAAAAGCGATCTGAGCCTGACCTATGCCGAAAGGGAAACCATGCTGTTCAACCGCCAGTGCGCCATGGTCGAGGATTCGGTGCTCATTGCCCGAAGGGGATACTCCCTCACCGGCTCCACCGATCAGTTCGCGCTCATGCCTTTCTTCAGCCCCGGCACCCCTTGCGACTGGGCCCGCCTCTATATGGTGTGTTATGTCGGTTTGAACAAGCATCTGGGCGAACCCCAGAACAAAAAGAAATACGATCTCGTCATGCAGCTGATGGATTACATCAGCACGCCGGAAGGACAGATCGCTCTGGCGGCGGACACGGGGGCCATGTATTCCAGCGTAAAGAAAGTCCCCGCGCCGGATATCCCGGAAATTGCGGACATGCTCCCGGCCTTGAGTCATGGGCGGTACGCCATCTTTCCTGAGTTGAAGAACGCTCAGGACGCCTTGCGGGAAGGTTTGGCGGGGATGCTCGCGGGTGCCCTCACGCCGGATGACGTCATCCGGATGGTAGATCACCAAAACAAGAACCCCCTGCCTCCGAAGGCTTGCACTGTCATCGGAGAAGCAACCGCGGACTTCACGCTCATAGAAACGGGGAATTTCCTCACCGATGCCATGAGGGCCAAGGCCGGGGCGGACGTCGCTCTCTTCCTCGACAGCGGCAAGGACGGGAAATACAACGGCAAGGGGGTCAGCGCACGGTTCTATAAAGGCCCCCAGACCACCAATGACGTGATCCGGGTTCTCCCCGATATGAAGCACGGCGAATCGGGCGTGCTGCAGGTCGTGGACATGACGGGGGAAAACCTGCTCCGGACGTTGGAATACGCAATACCGGTCGACAACGACATCCGAGGATGGTTCTACTACTTCTCCGGCCTGAAGATGACCTACGCGCCCTCCGCCATGCCCGGAAAACGCATCATCAAAATAACCGATGCGGAGGGCAAGCCTCTTGAGGCCCAACGGGTCTATACGGTCGCGGTCATGGATCAGACCTTTCCTGAAGATGCGATCCAATCCTTGACGGACACGGGGATCAGCATCCAGGACCTGCTGACTGAAGCCATACAGTCGCGCAAAACCATCACTCCCGGCAAAGACGGACGGTTCATCATCCGGTAGCCTGCTCCACGCGGCACAACCGTATCCCCCGCCTATGCGGGACCTACCCCATCTCGAAAAAACGAATGGCCAAGGGGAAGATCCCTTGGCCATTCAGCATGTTGAGGTATACGCAGCCTCTTGCTCTTCCGAGAATGGAATGAACTTTCGAGCGGTGACACGTTTAAAGGTTCATTCTGCCGAAAACGTCATTTTCGACTGAATCCACACAGGATTGCCTCCCCCGCGCGGACGTCCGCACCAGCGTATTTCAAGCCGAATACCTCTAACCGCATATAAGAGACACCCGCCAACATCCGTGCGGGAGCGCTATTGCGCCGCTGTGCCGGAACCCCCGGCTTCCGCCTCATGCGCCCATAAGGGGGAAGGCGCCTGATGGCAGGCCTTGCAGTCCGTGGGCCCCG
>NZ_JH114234.1:280852-301688 GCF_000224655.1 Bilophila sp. 4_1_30 | reverse complement strand
CGACGCAACTCGGGTATGGCCCATGAAACGCGTTATAGAAATAGAAGGGATTCAACGTGGGCTTGGCGTTCTTGTCGGTGCGCAGCGTGGCGGTCAGGCCGTCATGACATCCGGAACTCGTGCACAGCAGGGACTTGCCGTCCACGTACCCCGTGTGATGGCAAGTGGTGCAGTTGATCAGCGGCGTATGCGCCTGATGGGAGAACCGGGCCGGGGGCATGGTCTGCCGCGCTCCGGAAGGCACATGGATTTCCCTTTCGCTCCACTGCACCAAGGGATGGTGCGCCGAAAAGTCCATGGGCTGGCCGTGGCACAACGCACAGTTGCCGTAACTCCCGAGCGTGGACGCCTGTTGCTGGTACTGGAGAGGCGGGAGGTTGTCGAGATTGTCGGCAAGCGGGTTCCTCGCCGGATACACGGCATGTGGCGCGCCGTGGCAGACGATGCAGCGCACCATGAGCATATCGTCGCGGCGTCTGCTGAAGAGTCCGGACAGCCCTTCGCTTCTGGGCGTCCATTTGTTGAAGGCCGACGCGGTGAGCAGGTTGGGCTTTTCCGAAAAATTGTGGCAACTGGTACAGTCCGGTTCCTGTACCCAAGGCAACCGCCCCTTGATCTTGTCCAAAGGGACCTCGCGTGCCGTGATGCCGGACATGAGCTTGGCGGCCTGCGGCAACCCGGCCTCTTGCTCGGCCTTGAGCAGCGCCAGGGAATGATCCTCCATGAACCCGTGGCAGCGCACGCAGGAAAGCCCCCGATCCACATGGAAATCACGGGCGAACAGACGGCGCGGGGCATCCTTCGGATCGTCCCCCGTGCGGCCCAGATCCACATGGCAGGTCTTGCAGGCGTCAGCGCCCCTGTCGGCCAGGTAGGTGGCGTGCCAGCCGTGGATGGCGGCGGAAACGCTGAGTTCCGGCCCACTCTTCCCTTCACCCGCCTTCCCGTCTTTCAGGCCGACATGGCAGGATCGGCAGGCAATGACCTCACCTTTCGCGTGCTGTTCCATAAAGCGGGTGGACTGGTGGCGGTCGTGCACTTCCAAAATGGCCGTCCCGGCGTTCGCGTGGCACTGGGCACAGCCGAAGCCGGGAGAAACAGCCAGCACGGCGGCGCTTTCAGCCAGGAGCTTCCCGGTCTTTTCGTCTTTGGCGCGCAGCGTGATCACCGGATACGGGTTGAGCACACCGTCGGCATTGACGGCGCTCACGGGAATCGACGCCGCGAAAAAGGAATCCTCCACAGCGTTCATCCGTCCCTGACGTGTCGTGGAATCTTTCGCCAACCCAGATTGCGGGCCCAGCTCCCACGTTACGTCGACGCCCTGGGTCACGATCTCGGGGACGGGCGGCCCACGCTTGATGACTTGCGCGTTGAGCTGCGGTTCGGGATAGGAAAGGGTCCAAACGTCGTTCGGCGCGGACGTCTGGTAAAATCCCTGCAATCCGGCTCCCGTCAGCACATACTCCTGAGAAGCCGTAAAAGGCATATTAGGAGTGGTCAACGAACCCTTGGCGGGCAGATTGTCCAGCACAGTGCCGGGATCGCTTTGCGCAACACCCGGCAGGGGCGGTTTTTCGGCCTTTCCCTCGATCGGAGACGTGGAAAAAAGAACCCAGCCCAGCCAGATCAGGAACAAAGCCAGCGCGGCCAGCCAAGCCGCCAAGGCCCTCGCTCCATAAGACGTTGACGAGGATGACGCGTGCTTGCTCATTGTGCCTCCGGGGAAGGAATGATCTGGCGCTGTGCGCCCATACGCTCAAGATAGTCCGCCAATACCTGACGATCCGCAAGGTTGCCGGCAAAAGGCGGCATGTAGCCGAGCCGCGTCCCCTGGCCTTGAAGCTGCGCCTCAAGGCCATACCGGGTCAGACGCCGCACCCGGGGGATGATGTCGATACGAGGCCCGCCCAAGCCGTGGCAGACGTTGCATTGCAGCGCGAACAGCATGGAGCCTTTGCTCAGCCCATCGGCAAGAGGCGCCTCAAGCTTCAGGGAACCGCTTTCGACCGCATCAAGCGTCCGTACCCAGTCGGACACGGAGGCGATCCCCTCGGCCTTGGCCCGCGCATCCTGCGCAATACTCATCCCGTTGGAATACATGTAGCCTTCGGCCACCCAAGGGCGGCGTGCGGTTTCGCGTACCCACTCGAAACTCCCCACCAGAAGCAGCCCCGAGCACAAGATGACAATACTCAGGGGCTTGCGGAGGCGTTCGGCCCGCACAAAGGCCACCACCCCGGCCAAGAAGACCACGGGCAGCATCCAGCCGTATGTGATGAGGAAGGGGTGGATATCGGAGGTTCGGCTCAGGACGGCTTCCTGCCGATCCGGCGGCAACGCCATGAAATACCACACGGAACCGCCCAGCAGCAAAAAGAAGGGAAGGATGATCCACAGGCCGCTCACCCGCACCGCGACATGCCGGGCCTCCGCCGAGGCGATGCGCGGAGCGGTGAACAAGGCGAACATCCCCGCCAGGATCAGACAGATTCCCAGGCGGACAACCACACTCGGCCAATAGGTGGGGTTGAAGAAGCCGAGCCACACGTTTCCGGTGGCCAGCCCCTGTCCGGGAGTCAGCATGAACGTGATGATGCCGTTGATCAGCACGAGCGACAGGAAGCCCGCGCAGGCATAGACAATGCCTATGCGCATGTGGGTTTCCGGGCTCATCCGGCCGCTGCGGCTCCAAGGATAGGTATAGTAATAGACCAGCAGGGAAACCACTTCCAGCAGGAAAAGCCCCCACTCCGCGGCCCAGAAAAAGACGAAATTATGGATCAGCATGGACGTGGCCCCGGGGTTCACCACGCTCATGGTGAACCAGATGCCTACGCCGCTGAGCCCGCCGAAAACCATGGTCAGGAGCAGGAAAAAGTGCGTATGGCGCTCCAGCCATTGCAAGATCTCCGGTGTGCCGTCCCGGTAGGCTTTCCGCTCCATCCATACCAGATAGATCCCCCCGCCCACGGCGAACTGGGCCACGAAGACGTGTAAAACGGAGACGATCCCGATGATCAGCCCTGAACCGATGCCGACGAAATGCCAGACGGGCAATTCCATGTCATCCCTCCCGGATTTCCGAGCTTTCGCTGCGGTTCAAGGCATGAAAAAGGACGCGGCCCAGCCAGGCAAGGACAGTAACCACCAAGACGGTGGTTACCAGAAAGAGCGACAAGGCGGCAGTCTGGCCGTGAGGCATCGCCAAAGCGGTGGGAGCCGGGGACGCCGCGCCGCTGTAGGGCTGAAGCATTGCGTCGCGCACCATCCCGCGCACGCAGACCATGACCAGAATGACGCCAAGGGCTGCGGCGCTGGCAAGCTTGAGCCCGCCCTGCCGGGCAAGGATGAGGGCGATGCACAGCCCGGATACGGCTAAAACAAGGGCCGCCGTGGACAGCGCGTCTCCTCCCAGAAAAAGGCCGCGCACATCCGGGGGCAATGTGAACAGGAACAGCCCCCCCACCGGAACCTGCGCCAAAGAAACGTAGAAAAACCAATCCAGCCCCCGGCGGAAACGGCGCTCGGCCTCTTCCCTGTCCACTTCCGGATCGCGCTTGCTCCACCGGGCGCGCCAGGCCATCGTCAGGCCGCCCACAGCCAGAGAAGCCAGTAAAATATGCAGATAGCGCGGGAATAAGGTGGGATCGCTTGTGTTCAAAAGATGCCCGTGCGGCTCGGAGAACCACCGGAACCAGAAGTCCGGGCGCAGCATCAGGGTACTTGCGTTGCTCAGCAGAAAGGCCGTCATCAGAAGCAGCAGCGCGGACAGGAACAGTATCGGGGTCCGCCGCGCCGGCCTGACCGCTCCGTCGCTCACGTAAAGCCCGTAATACGCCAGCATGGCGAACAAGGCGACGAACATCCACCACACGGCCATAAGCACGATGCTGGGGTACAGGAAATGCCCGTACAGCACCTGCAAAAAAAGAAAAGGAGCGACGCCAAAGTTCACGGCAAGAGCCAGCACCTTGGGCATGAAGGCCACCCCGCCTTTTCTGTCCGAAGCCGAAACCCGCCGATCGACGACCGACAGGATCACCGAACCCAAGAGCACATTGACCAACACCAAATGCACAAAAAAAGTCAGCAGCAAAAGCGCTTTTAAGAAACCGGACGGTACCGGCAACGCCATCGGGGGAGAAAGCAGGCGCGACGCCTCGGGCGAAGCGTGAGCGGCTGCAGCCCAAAGAAGCGTGACAAGGGCCATGACAATGCCTATCCGTTTTTTGCTCATGCGTCGTTCCTCTCGTATCCCAAATCCAGCGAAAAATCGGCTCGGACGTATGCTGTTGACGCTACCCGCCCCTCGCCTCCTTTTCCATTATAGATGAGGAAATACCCTTAGACTCATACCCCGCGGGCTGGCATCGGGGAACCTCCATGCCCTTGAGGAGCGAAAACGCAGTTCACACGGGAATAAACCATATTATCATGGTGCTTTCACTCCCATGCGGCTACTCAACGGAATAGAAACATGTGAAGAACACGCCTCAAAATACGTTTCCTGAGGCGCGCTCCCGCAAGGGTCCGTACGGTTCAACAGTAAAAAGACAGGAGAAATACAGTGAAAAAGGTATTGATTGTCTTTTCAGCCGTGATGCTTCTCTCTTCCTTCGGCGTCGCGTTTGCCGACGGCGATGCGGCCAACCTCTTCAAAACCCACTGTCAGGGGTGTCACGGCGCTGACGGCGGACGCGTCCCCGCCAGCGGCATTGAACCCATCAAGGGCCAGAGCGCCGCCGATCTGCTCAAGAAACTTGAAGGATACAAGGACGGCTCCTTTGGCGCCCAACGCAAGCTGGTCATGGAAAACGTCGTCAAGCAGCTTTCGGACGAGCAGTTGAAAAGCTTGGCCGACTATGCTTCCACGCTGTAACTGAGCGTTACCTCCGGCCCCATTCAGGATCGTCCCCAAAAGGGACGGTCCTGATGTTTTCTGTAAGGGACGCGCCGAGACGCCTTCTCAAGGAAGCTTCACCAACTCCGGCGCGGCCTTCCCGCTCCGCATGAAAAATCTTTACGGCCCATCGGAGTCCACTTTCGCCAACATTCTTTCGAGCAAAACACAAGAGGCCACCAATATGGTGGCCTCTTGTGTTTTGAGGAATCGGAAAAATCTCGGTGCCGCCTTCCTGAAACCTTCCGGAGCGTAACGGCTATACCAGATCAAACTTTCCGGTCACTGCACGAGAGACGGAATAATTAATGTGCACGCGCATGGCCTTCTGCGCCAGATCGGGATCGCGTTTTTCCAGCGCTTTCAAAATATTCGGCGCGCCGTCCGCATCGCTGAGGAAGTCTTTGTCCCACAATTCCAGATAGTACCACAAGCGCATCATCGTCTGAAGCAGATCATTGACGACACGGGTGAGTTCCGCATTGCCCGCGGCTTCATACAGGAGCTGGTGGAATTGCGCATCCCACGCGGCCGCCGCATCGCTCTTGCCGTCGGCGCAGGAATGGATTTTTTCGACGAGTTCCCGCAGCTTCCCAAGCTGTTCGTCCGTAATGCGTTCCGCCGCCAGCTTGGCGACCACGCATTCCAGTTCCAGACGCAACTCCACAACATCGCGCATATGCTTGATGTCAAGCCGGGTAACAACGGTTCCCATGCGGGGAATGGTTTCGATGAGGTTTTCCTGCTGCAAACGGACCATGATCTCGCGCATGGGAAGGCGCCCGATACCGTAGTCCTGCATGATCTGCTTTTCTTTGAGCAGCTCGCCGGGCCTGAGCTTCGAGGTGATGATGTCGTGCTTGAACGCCGTATAAAATTCGTCGCGGTTCACAATGCGCCCTGACCGTTGAGGATAGGAAAGGAAGCGATCCTACCAAAGCCCCATATCCCTGTCAAAGGAATATACACTATACTGTATTCTATACATACCAAGGCCTTCCGGAGGAAAACAGGGCAGCATCCCCTTCCCCGGAAGGCCTCTCCAAGCGGAAGCCGACGCACTGTCCGGACGTCGCCGGAATACGGCTACTTGTTCTTGGTGATCAGCTTGCCCTTCGCCTTCTGTACATCCAGCTCGTGTTGCGTGACGACATGGACCTGATCGAACGGCTCATCCATTTGCGCCTTGAGGTCCGGGCGGCGTTCGAGCAGCAGCTCGACGTCGTCGGCCAACAGGGCAAGCTGTTCGATCGGGACGCCGAACCACATTTCATTGCCGGTGATCTTCATGAACTGGCGGGCGCCGAAGCAGCCGAGGGAATACATGGGCTGACGGGTACAGAACGGCCCGGCGATGACGCTCTGGCAGGTGCCGGGGCCGGTCATGCCGTAGCAGATGCCGCCACGGGAATACAGGGTGCCGCGGGCCAGATACATGGCCTGACGCGGATTCAGCACGAAGATGGCCACCTCGTCCCCGCGTGCCGGGCCCTCATTGGCCTTTTCCAGCGGCATATAATAGGCGCACTTCACCGTACCCACGCGCACTTTCGGGGATTCTTCATACATTCTGCGGGAAAAAGCGGGAGCCCGGAACAAGGCACGCCCGTTGTCAGGATAGTCGCCCGTAGCCCATTCGCCGCTGAAATGGCCTTCGTAGCTCTCATCAAAGCCAAGCCAACGAATGGCGTTCTTGCATTCATAGTGATCGTTCTGAACCGTATAGAACGATTTCCCTTCAAAGCGCACCGTGTCCAGCATCTGGCAAGCCTTGAGCGGTTCGCCCTCATAATGGGGCAGGTTGGCGGGAGGGGTATCGGACAGGCCAATGACGACAATCCGGTGCTCCAGACGAAGAGCTTTGCGCAGTCTTTCGGAAATATTCGCAAAATCAGGAAGTTTGGGAGGCATGACCGGCTCCTTGGTTGATGTTGCAAACAGGCCGGGGAATCATTCCGGCCATTCCCGTACCGCACGTGGAATGCGTCGCCTCTCGGCATTTGAGGCATCCCGCGACGATCCGGCGTATACCGTTCCGTTGCGCTCAAAAAAATCATATCAATAGATTCATGTCAAGTATCATCACTGATATTATCAAAAATATTTTTTATGAGTTTATTTTTGAGTTTGATCTATTGACAAGTTTTCGTCATATCAATTAGCTTCGAATTGCATACTCGATTTCATATTGTGGATTTTAAAAAGACGAGGTCATCGTGAAACGCTCTCCGTGGAAGCTCTCGCCTCTCTTTTCCCCACATTCCATTGCCGTCATCGGGGCATCCCCAAAAGGCGGAGCGGGTTCCATCGTCATCAGGAATCTCCAGCGCCTCGGGTTCGCGGGAACCATCCATCCGGTCAACCCCAAGTACGCGGACGTATTGGGCTACCCCTGCCATCCCTCGCTGGAGGCGATCCCCGGCACTGTGGACTGCGCCGCCGTCCTGCTCGGGGACAAGGCCATCCTTCCCACCCTGAAAGCGGCCCACGCACGCGGCGTCAAGGGTGTATGGGCCTTTGCCAGCGGGTTTGCCGAAACCGGCGAACAGGGAGCGGCCATGCAGCGGGAAATCCGTGATTTTTGCCGGGAAACGGGTCTGCTCTTCTGCGGCCCCAACTGCGTCGGCTACGCCAACATCACGGACGGAGTCGGCATGTACAGCGCTCCCCTCCCCCGCGCCTTCCGCAAAGGCAACATCGGCGTCATCGCCCAAAGCGGCGCGGTGCTGCTGGCCCTCGGCAACTCGCCCCGGGAAGCCGGGTTTTCCCGGCTCATTTCCTCGGGAAACGAAGCCGCGCTCGGGCTGGCCGACTACATGGATTACCTTGTGGATGACCCCAAAACCGCCGTCATCGCCCTGTTCGTGGAAACCATCCGCGATCCCGAAGGTGTAGCGGACGCGTGCCGCCGGGCCCGTGACGCGGGAAAGCCCGTCATCGCGCTCAAGGTGGGACGCTCGGAACTGGCCTGCCGGGTGGCGGCAACGCATACCGGAGCCATCGCCGGGAGCGACCGGACGCTCGACGCCTTCTTCCGGCGCTGGAACGTCATCCGGGTCAACACGCTGGACGAGCTGCTCGAAACCTCCATCCTCTTTTCGGGGTTGCGGGGGGCTCCCACGACCTCGCGGCGCGTAGGCATGAGCACCGTTTCCGGCGGCGAAATGGGGATGCTCGCGGACATCTGCTCCGACTACGGTCTTGAGTTCCCTCCCCTTTCCGAAGAGGGCAAGGCCGGGCTCCGCAACGTGCTGCCGCCCTATGCCCCGCTCGCCAACCCGCTGGACGCATGGGGGAGCGGCGACCTCAAGGAAGCCTACCCCGCCAGCCTCAGCATCCTCGCGCGGGAGCCCGCCGTGGATCTGCTTATCGTCTCGCAGGACATGCCCTCCAACATGGCGGACGAACAGATCGCCCAGTTCTCCGACGTAGCCGCCGCAGCCGTGCGGGCACGGGCGGACTCGGGCAAGCCAGTGGTCGTCGTATCCAACATTTCCGGTGGGATAGCTCCATCCATCCGCAAGATCCTTGATGACGGCGGCGTACCCGCCCTGCAAGGCAGCACCGAAGGCGTCGGGGCCGTCGCGGCATGGCTGGACTGGAACAGGGCCCTTGCTGAAGAAACGGAGGCCCCTCTTCCCCTTCCCGCCGATCTCCTCGCCGAGCTGGACGCCTGCGGCGGCATCGTCCCCTACGCGTTGTCGACGCGGGTTCTTGCCCACTTCGGCATCACGGCCCTGTGCGAACGCCTGACCCAAACGCCCGAAGAAGCAAAGGCCGCCGCCGAAGCCATCGGCTATCCCGTGGCGCTCAAGGGCATCTCGCCGGACATCACGCACAAGACGGAAACCGGGCTCGTCAAGCTCAACATCGCCGATGCCGCAGGGCTGCAACGCGCGTGGGACGAGCTCGACCAGTCCATGAACCTCCACCACTCCGATGCCCGCCGGGAAGGGATACTCGTCCAAGGCATGGTGACCGGCGACGTCGTGGAAACCATCGCCGGGGTCAACCGCGATCCGGCCTTCGGATCGGCGGTCGTCGTCGGACTCGGCGGCATCTTCGTCGAGCTGCTGCGCGACGTCTCGCTGGAACTGGCCCCGCTCTCCCCCTCAAGGGCGAAGGCGATGATCAACCGTCTCCAAGCCGCCAAGCTCCTTCAGGGCTTCCGCGGCAAACAACCCGCCGACGTCGCCGCGCTGGAGGAAACGCTTGTCCGCCTCGGGCGGATGGCCCACGCGCTCGGCGAACGGCTTGTCTCTCTCGATCTCAATCCTCTCATGGTGTTGCCGGAAGGACAGGGCGTGCGCATCGTGGACATCGTGATGCAGGCCCGGCCTTCCGGAGATTCCCCCTCCCAAGCACCTTCCGTAACGCTGGAGAAATGATTCATGAAGGAACTCTTGTCAGGAAATGAGGCCTTGGCGCGCGGCGCGCTGGAAGCGGGCATCGAGATCGCCTGCGGCTATCCCGGGACGCCCAGTTCCGAGATCCTCGAGAATGTGGCGAAGTACAAAGAAATCTATTCGGAATGGTCCGTGAACGAAAAAGTCGCCATGGACGCCGCCGCGGGCGCGGCCTACTCGGGGCGCCGTTCGATGGTCACGACCAAGCAGGTCGGGATGAACGTCCTTTCCGACTCCCTGTTCTACACGGCTTACACGGGCGCGGAAGCCGCCCTCGTGGTGATCACGGCGGACGATCCGGGCCTGTTCAGCTCACAGAACGAGCAGGACAACCGCCATTACGCCAAGCTCGGCAAGTTCCCCATGCTGGAGCCTTGCGACAGTCAGGAATGCAAGGATTTCATGGGCGAAGCCGTGGCCATCAGCGAACGGTTCGACACGCCGGTGATCATCCGCACGACCATGCGCACCTCGCACTCCAAGTCCGTGGTCGAACTGGGCGAACCGGCATCCTATGGGAAGCAGGTGGGGCCGTTCCCCCGCAACATGGAGAAATATAACTGCATGTGCACATGGGCCCGCGAACGCCATTATGTGCTTGAGCAACGGCTTCTGGATCTGGAAGCCTTCAGCAACGAATGGCCGGGCAACGCCATCCACTGGGGCGACCGCGAATACGGGTTCATCGCCGGGGGCATCCTCTACGAATATGTCCGGCAGGTTTTCCCCGGTGCCTCGATCCTCAAGATCGGCATGTGCTATCCTCTGCCGAAAAAGCTTATCCGCGAATTCGCGGAAGGCGTGAAGAACGTCATCGTCGTGGAAGAACTCGATCCGTTCATGGAAGAACAGATCCGGGCAATGGGCATCGACGCGCGGGGCAAGTCCATCTTCCCCGCCTGCGGCGAGCTGCTGCCCGAAGACATCGCGGAATGCTGCCGCAAGGCGGGCATCCTGAAGGACGCCCCCTCCGCCAGAGCCAACGAGGCAATCCCGGATCTGCCGATCCGCAGCCCGTTGCTGTGCTCCGGCTGCCCGCACCGTTCCACCTTCTACCATCTTTCCCAGATGAAGCTCCCCGTCGCCGGAGATATCGGCTGCTACAACCTCGGCACCCTGCCGCCCTTCAACGCCCAGCATACGATGGGCTCCATGGGCGCGAGCGTGGGCGTACTGCACGGCATGGGGCTGTCCGGCCTGCCCGAGCCCGCCGTGTGCACCATCGGCGACGGCACCTTCTTCCATGCGGGCGTCGCGCCGCTGCTGAACATGGTCCACAACAAGGGCAAGGGGACCGTGATCATCATGGACAACCGCACCACCGCCATGACCGGGCATCAGGACAACCCCGGCCTTTCCAAGACGCTCTCCAACGGGACCATTGAACCTGTGGACATTGCCGGGCTGTGCCGGGCCTGCGGAGTGGAAAAGGTCGTCACCGCCAATGCGTTCGACATGAAGGAAGTACGCAGGGGCCTTGAAGAATGCACCGCCCACGACGGCGTATCCGTCCTGATCTCGCGCGGGGACTGCGTGTTCGTCTCCCGCAGCCCCAAGCCCGCCCGTGTGGTGGATGCCGACAAGTGCATCGCCTGCGGCAAGTGCATCCAGAGCGGCTGCCCCTCGGTCGTACTCTCCGACGCCGTCCATCCCAAAACGGGAAAACGCAAGGCCCGCATCGAGCCGGTCACCTGCGTCGGCTGCGGCGTCTGCTCCCAGATTTGTCCCGTAAAGGCCATCTCCGGCCCGGAAAACGCATAGGAGCCCGTTTATGCAAACAACCCGTTTTCTCATCACCGGCGTCGGCGGACAGGGAACCATTCTGGCGAGCGACGTGCTCGCCGAGGTCGGGCTGCGGCTCGGCTACGACGCGAAGAAGTCCGACATCCTCGGGCTGGCCGTGCGCGGCGGTTCCGTTGTCAGCCATATCATCTGGGGCGACAAGGTCCGTGCGCCCATGATCGACGAAGGCTCCGCCGACTACTACATCAGCTTCGAATGGCTCGAAGGGCTGCGCCGCATGGCCTACACCAACCCGGACACCGTGATCCTCGCCAACGACTGGCGCATCGATCCCGTGGCGGTCAGTTCGGGACAGGCCGAATACCCCGCCGTGGAAGGCATCCGAAACACCATGCGGGAACGCTGCGCCGCGCTCCACGTCCTCCCCGCCACCCCCATGGCCGTGGATATGGGCAACGCCCGTGTATTCAACAGCATCATCATGGGCAAGCTGTCCCTGCTCGTGGGTGGGGACGGGGACGTCTGGCGCTCCGCCGTAGCGGACACCGTCGCCCCCAAGGTACGTGATCTGAACGTCAGGGCCTTCGACGCAGGGCGCTCCTTCGGGCTGTAGGGTATCCCCCCGCACGGCCCGCCCCCACAATTCCCGGCGGGCCGCGCGGACAGGTTCCGGGGCGGCTCCCCCGCCGCTCCGGGCCGTTTCCCCCTCTTTCAGCGAGGCATCCCATGTTTGATACGCTCTTTTGCAATGCTCGGATCGTAGACGGCACGGGCACCCCGTGGTTCTGGGGTTCCGTCAGTGTGCAGGACGGATTCATCGCCGCCGTGCTCCCCCGCACTACCAAGCTGCTCTCCCGGCGCACGGTCGATCTGGAAGGCGGCATCCTCTGCCCCGGCTTCGTCGACGGGCACAGCCATTCCGGACGTCCGCTGCTTTCCGGCGAATCCACCGGCTGTAAAACCATGCAGGGCGTGGCCACCGAAAAACTCGGGCTGGACGGCATGTCCCCCACCCCTATGCGACCTATCCCCATATTCTGGGGAGGTACGCGCGCGAACGGGGCGTGCTGTCGCTGGAAGAGGCCATCCGCAAGATGACTTCGCTAACCGGCCCGCAAGATCCGGCTGGCGCACAAGGGCGTCACCCTGCCCGGCTTTGACGCGGATCTCGTGGCCTTCAACGAGCGGACCGTACTGGACACCAACGGCTGCGACAATCCCCGCGTCCATCCCGCCGGGATGCCCCATGCTCTGGAGAACGGGGCGTTCGTCGTCGGAAACGGCGTCATGACGGGTACGGGGCCCGGCAGGGCGATCAGGGAATGGCCCTCTCGAGGCGGTTTTCGAAGGGCGGAGCCAAGGCGGTTGGTTCCCAAAAAGGTTTTCCGATCCGCTCACTTCGGATTGCTGGATCAAGGCGGCATGGGGTGTTGACGTTTCCCGGCCTTGAACCGGTTCTGCAACAAGCGGGGGATCCCATGCGAACAGTGCTTGTCAAAAACGGTATCCTCGTTGATTCCGGCGCACTCAGGGCGCTGGGCATACTCATCGCCGGGGACAGGGCTCCGCACGACACGCCCGGCGTGGAAACCCCGTTCGGCGTGACGTGGGATGAGGGCATCAACAGGGGGGTGCATCGCCGTCACGGATTTCGTCAGGATCATGAGCCAGAATCCGGCGAAAACCTTCGGACTTTACCCGCAAAAAGGAACGCTGCGGCCCGGTTCCGACGCCGATATGGTTCTTGTCGATCCGGGATGGCCCCGGACCGTACCCGAGCGCAATCCCCATCTCGCTGTGGGTTCCAGCATCTTTATGGGCAGACAATGCCTCAGCGGCCCCGTGACCGTCCTCCGCCGGGGGAAATCATCCGCAAATGCGGCGAAATCACGGGAGCCCTTCCCGGCCGCTTCCTCCCCGCGAGCCCCATCCTAAAGGGCTGACGCACCATCTCCCAAGCCTTTCGGGAACCAGCCGGAATATCGGCCGGGGTCTTCTCCCATTGCCGAATATAAGAATATATCTTTTTGAAAAAACTGAATAAAAAGTAGCTAAAAAACCTTTACAGCCTTGTGATATTACCAGTAGTATACACTTAAAGATTCATGAAGGGCGAGATTTCGTCCACCTCCAGCAGGCCAAGGCAGCCACCCGGTTTTCTCATTCACGTCAAACCGCGTTTCTCAGGAGGATCATCATGCTCAAGCGTACATTGGCAGCTCTCATCGTTGCCCTCACCGCCTTCTGCGGCGGAACGGCACAGGCCGAGCCTCTCAAGCTCACCTTCTCCACCGGCTCCGTGGGCGGAGGCTTCTTCGCCGTGGGCAGCGGCATCGCGGGTTTCGCCTCGCAAAAGATCCCCGGCATCAGCATTACCGCGATCTCCGCCGCCGGCGTCGTGGAGAGCATCAACAGACTGGAACAGGGCAAGGCCGATTTCGCCATGCTCAATACGCAGGATCCCCCGCTGGCGTGGGAAGGCAAGGCCCCCTACAAGAAGCAGTACCGGAACATGCGCGGCATGGGCATCCTGTACATGCAGGCCGCCCAGCCCTACGCCCTCAAGTCCTCGGGCATCCGTACCTTCAAGGATCTCAAGGGCAAGACCATCAGCGTGGGCGCTCCCGGCGGCACCATGCATCTCGACTTCTTCCGCTGGGTCGAAGCCAACGGGCTTGATCCCAAGAAGGATTTCGGCAAGGTGCTGTTCCTGCCCGCCAGCGAAGCCATGGAAGCGGTCAAGACCGGACAGGTGGACGTCGCCGTGGAACTGTCGTCCATCCCCTCGCCGCAGATCTCCGAACTCTCCATCCTGCGTCCAGTGCACATCCTCGAATTCCTGCCGGGAACACGCGCCGACGTGATGCAGAAGTACCCCCAATACCTGCCTACCACCATCGAAAAGGGCGCCTACAACGGCATCGACCAGCCCATCGAAACCGTGGGCACGGGCGCCATGTTCGCCTGCCGGGCCGACCTGCCGGACGACCTTGTCTATGAAATCGTCAAGACCGTCTACAGCCAGGAAGGTGTCGACTATCTGGGCAACGTCATCGCCGCGCTCAAGAGCATGAGCCCCAACCTTGCCGTCAGCTACAAGCCCATCCCCCTGCACCCCGGCGCGGAACGTTATTTCCGCGAAATAGGCCTCATCAAGGATTGATTTACATTCGTTCGGCGCCTCCGGGGAGCCCCGGAGGCGCCTTCCCCCTTCCCTTACGGAAAGCCTGCCGAGGAATACCATGAACGAAACGCCTCTCCATGAGCCGCTTATTGCCGAAGAAGGCAAGGAAAAGGAACGCGTCTTTACCGGCACCCCGGAACGGATCGTCAATATCTGCCTTGCGTCCATATCCGCGCTTATAATCTATTGGACCGTCTACGTCAGCGCCGACGTGATGTGGAAGCACGGCCTCTACATCATGACCGTCTTCTGCATGACGCTGGTTATTTACCCCTTTGAAAAAAAGCCGAAGGTCAACCACATCTCCCTTGTGGACTGGCTGCTCATCATCGGCAGCATCGCCGGTTCGGTCTACGCCATCTGGGAGTATCTGGATCGCTTCATGCGGCTGGGCATGTTGACGGAAATGGATATCTTCTTCGGCTGCCTGATGCTGTTCCTCGGCCTTGAGGTCGGGCGCAGGGTCATCGGCTGGTCGTTGACGCTGGTGTCCATCGTCCTCATCCTCTATTCGCTGTACGGATTCGTCATCCCCGGGCACTTCGGGCACGGCGGCTTCGATCTCGAAGCGGTGGTCACGCAGGTCTACGCGGGCATGGAAGGCTACTACGGGCTTTCCGCCAAGATGATGATCCAGTACGTGGCCCCTTTCATCCTCATGGGCGCTTTTCTGGAAAAGTCCGGAGCCGGGGATTTCTTCATCCGTCTGGCCTTCGCGCTCACCCGCAATACCGTGGGCGGGCCGGCCAAGGCCGCCGTCATCGGCAGCGCGCTCCTCGGCTCCATCTCCGGCAGCGCCGTGGCCAACGTCTCTTCCACCGGCGTACTGACCATTCCCATGATGAAGAAGGTCGGCTACCGGCCTCATGTGGCAGGCGCCATCGAAGCCGCCGCCTCCACGGGCGGGCAGATCATGCCTCCCATCATGGGCGCCGTGGCCTTCCTTATGGCCGAATTCACCCAGATCCCCTACCTTACCATCGTAACCGTCGCCACCGGCCCGATCATCCTGTATTACATCACGCTGATGGCCTTCATCCATTTTGAAGCCAAAAAGCACAACATCGGGCAAATGAAGGATCATCACATCCCCTCCGCCCGGATCGTCTGCCGTGAGGGGTGGCACTTCTTCGTCGCCATCATGGTCATCATCGTGATCATGGCCTTCGGGTATTCGCCGGGCGATGTCCGCGCTCGGCGGGAGTCATCACCCTCATCGTAATCCACAGCATCAAGAGCCGTAAGGTCGACTTCAAGATGCTGTATGAAGCGATGGTGCTCGGCGGGCGCTACTCGCTCGGCATCGGCAGCCTCGTGGGTTGCATCGGCATCATCCTCTCGCTCGTCGGCCTGACGGGCGTCGGGCTCAAGCTCTCGTGGCTGTTCACGACCCTCGCCAACGGCAGCCCTCTCGTCGCCATCCTGCTCGTGGGCCTCATTTCCATGATCCTCGGCATGGGCCTTGCCAGCGGACCGGCCTACATCGTCACCGCCATTGCCGTAGGCCCCGCACTGGCGGATATGGGCTTTCCGCTGATGACCGCCCACTTCATCATGATGTGGTTCAGCATCGACTCGGAAATCACGCCTCCGGTGGGCCTCGCCTCCATCGTAGGCGCGGGCATCGCCAACGCCGACCCTATGAAGACCATGTTTACGGCCTTCAAGTACGCAAAGGCGTTGTATATCCTTCCCATTCTCTTCTACTACCGTCCAGCGCTGCTGCTCCAGTCGAACCTGTTCGACATCGCGCTTACCTTCGTTACCGTCATGCTCGGCCTCATCGCTTTCGCGGCGGTCTGGGAGAACTACCTGATGCGCCGGACCACGCTGCTCGAACGCCTCCTGCTGCTGAGCGGCGCGCTCCTGTTGTTCATTCCCGGCCATATCTGGGACTTCGCCGGCATCGGACTCTTCATCATCGTCTACTGTCTGCAACGCTACTACTGTCCCGCCGGATTCCGGCAGACGGCCTAGTCCTTCCTCACGCTTCAAGGAGACCGCAATGGAACTCGCACTTCGCACGGAACACATCCCCTTTTCCAGCCTCTGCGCCTTTTTCGACGCGGCGGAAGCCCGACAGCGCGCCGGGCAGGACATCATCAACATGGTCATGGGCCGCCCGGACTTCCTCCCCGCGCCGCACATCAACGAAGCCGTCAAGAAGGCCGTCGACGACGGGCAGGTTCACTACACTTCCAATTACGGCCTCCTTGAACTGCGGCAGGAAGTGGCCCGCAAGCTGAAGGACGAAAACGGGCTCGACTACGCCCCGGAAACAGAAATAGTCATCACGGCGGGCGTCTCCGAAGCGCTGCACCTGAGCATGGCCGCCCTGCTCAATCCCGGCGACGAGGCGCTCATACCCGCCCCCGCGTTTCTGAGCTACGGCAGTTGCGTACACATGGCGAGCGGAGTCCCGGTATTCGTGCCCACGGAACAGGCCAAGGGCTTCCAGCCCGAACCCGATGTTCTGGAGCGTCATATCACCCCGAAGACCAAGCTCATCCTCATCAACTCGCCCCAAAACCCCACAGGAACGGTTTATCCGCGCGGAACGCTGCAAGGCATCGCGGATCTGGCGATCAAGCATGACCTCATCGTCGTCAGCGACGAAATCAATGAGAAGATCATCTTTGACGGCGAGGAACACATCAGCATCGCCTCTTTGCCCGGTATGCGCGAACGTACCGTTGTCCTGAACGGCTTTTCCAAAGCCTATGCCATGACAGGCTCGCGCATCGGGTACGCGGCGGGTCCGGAACGGCTCATAGCCCCCATCTATTGCGCGCATCAATATTCCGCCATGTGCCCCTGCACCTATGCGCAGTGGGGGGCCGTCGCCGCTTTGCGCGGCCCGCAGGGACACATTGCGGATATGGTAAAAGAACTGGATCGCAGGCGGCTCATACTGCTCGACCGGCTGGCCGCCATGCCCGGCGTCTTCTTCGTGCGCCCCAAGGGAGCTTTTTACATCATGGTAAGCATCCCCGGTCTGGGAACGCCCATGCAGGCCGCCGAATTTCTGCTTGACGCGGGGCTTGCCATCGTGCCGTGGGATGAGGAGCACCTCCGCATCTCCTACGCCAATTCGTATGAAAACCTGAGCATCGCCATGGACCGGATGGAAAAGGCCCTGCGCGGACGCTTCTGATTCTCCCTCCTCCCCCAAAAGCGGGCCTCCCGGCTTCCCAAAGGCCGGGAGGTTCCTTCTTCCCCCCACTCACCGAAACAGAAAGCCCGGCGACCGGAATATACTCCGACCGCCGGGCTTTCTGTTTCTGATTGGAAAGTTAGAACTTGTAGGTGAAGCTCACGTTCACGCCATGTCCCGTCTTATGCTCCGAAGCGCGGATGCCGTAGTCGAGGCCGAACGAGATGTTGTCCCTCTGCACCTCAAGCCCGAGCGTGCCGTCAAAAGATACGCTGTCCATCATCCGGGCCTTGATCGTATCGGAAGCCGCGACGCCCGGCACCCGGGCCTTGGTCTTCGCCTTGAGATCACCCGCAGCGGGCACTACGGAAAGGTCGGCCCTCGGCTTCACCTTCCAGCCGGACGACGTTTCAAAGTCGCGGCTGAAGCTCACGCCGATCGGGAATGTCCAGATCTCCTGCGTATCGCGTCCCACGCGGAACACGTCGTGCTCGTCGATCCGAGATGTGAACCCATCCGTCCGCAGATTGTAGTATCGCACCCCGACATGCGGCGTCACATCGACCCAATCCGTTTCGAACCGGTATTCGCCGCGCAGACCCGCCGTCAGCACGCCCGTATCCACATCGGCCCTGAGCTGTCCGAGCTGCATGGTTGTGGGCAGATCCTGCTTCACCTCGTTCTTGTTGGCGGAATAACCGAGATCGCCCACGATATTGAACTGATCCCGCGACCAGCTCCCGTACAGGTTCACGCCCCAGAAATCGAAATCATTCTTGGTCACGTTGAAATCCCCACGGGAACGGGCCGTACCGCTTCCGGCGTTCAGGGCCATGCCGACCCGGAAATCGCCGAACGCATAGTCGCCGCCAAAGACGATGCCGCCGAAATCGGCATTGTAGCCGCCATCAAGAGAGCCAGCGCCAAAGTTGCGGGCGTGTTCCGCTCCATACAGGGCATTGATCCAGAGGTTCAACCCGTCCTTGCGGACGGCCCCTTCACGCGTGGCAGTCATATGCAGAAGCGACGCGTGGTCCTGAATCGCCCGAACCGGGGCATCCGCCGCCGCGACGGCCATACCCTGCACGCCTCCGGCCACGGCGATCTGCGCCGCGCCGTCAACAGTGTGCACCGTGTCCGCCTTGGGCAGATAGTTTTCATTGACCGCCCGAGAGAGGAACCGGATGCCCATGCTGTCGCTTTCGGTGTCGTTCAGCCCCTTGCCCCAGATGGCATCCATCGTGTTGACGAGGGAAAGTCCCCGGAAAACATCGGACGAGCGACGGGCTGTGGCCTGTACCTTCATCGAACCGTCGGCATCCTTGCCCAGCACCAGCCCAATGAGATTATCCGGCGTGGAAAGGTTGTCTCCGTTCCAGCCCTGCACGCTACTGACCGAGAATCCGGACGTAATCGCGTATTCGCCCTGCGTGATGTTGTCGATAAGCAGCTTGGCGCCCGCATCCACATTCAGCGTCCCGCCCTGGGACGTCAACGCCGCGGCGCCATTGAGACCGCTTCCGTCAACAAGCAGCAAGGAACCGTCCGTGAAAGTCGCCGTATTCGGAGTCAATACCGGAGCGCTGGTCTTGGTTCCGTCCGCCATCACCGCGCCTAGCGTACCGTTCAACCTCTGCGGCTTCCGGATAGCCAGCGCGGCGGTTACGCCGTTCTGCCCCCACTGGAGGCTGGATCTGCCGAACGCGTCCAGCGCCCAACCGGTATCCGTGTCACCCAACACGAGCAGGGAGTTCTGCCCCGCCGTGAGCAACCCGTCTATTTCATTGTTCACAAAGGTGAAGACACCGTGCGAGGCATCAGCCAATGCATCGTTGCCCTTCCACGCGGGATCAAGGAATACCCTGCCGCCCTGCAACTGAACCTGACGGGCGACCACTCTACCGGCGCTTCCTTGATCGCCGATGTTGATCTGGACATCGGAAGATGTGGTCAAGACGTCCGCCGCCAGCGTTCCCGCAACCTTGATATCTCCCTTGGAGGCTGTGACGGACGAAGAATCCACCGCGCCGGAGACATTCAGCCCGCCTCCGGAAAGCTCGACAGAAGCGGAAGTCAGCCTGCCGGAAACATTCGTCTGCCCATCGGCCTGACGTATCGTCGATTGGAGATGTGCCCCCTCGGCAATGTTGATCGTGCCGCCGTTGTTGTTCATCCCGGCAACGTCCGCCGTGCCGGTGTTTTCATTGGCTTCACCCGTGATGACGTGCGTTCCCGCACGGACATTGACGGTGCTCGCCGCGGCGATTTCTATATTTCCCGAGAGCGTGCCTCCGGAATCCATGACCGGCGTGCCGAGGTTCAGCACACCGGATGCCCCTTCCCCAGTACCTCCTACATGAACATTGACGGGATTTCCCCCTGCCATGACCAAAGGCGTATCGGAGGAACCTCCAACCAACGTCAGATAATGGCCGCCCACTACGGAGATATTCCGACCGGAGGAACCGAGATCGATGTTCTTCCCACCAATGCTGCCGCTTATCGAGTCCGTCTTGTCGTCCGTCGCACTCGCGCCGACAACGAAATCCTTACCAGAATCCGAACTTGTGCCGGTAGTGATGGTCACATTGCCAAGAACAATGTTGTTGGCGTGGTTGTTGTTCAATTCGTCAACGGAGACCTTTCCCGTGCGATCTTCATCGGGCTTCGGTTCAGGAGCGGGGGGAGTCGGGTCGGGATCTACAGGGGGAACCGGATCTGGATCAGGATCCACATACCCCGTTCCGATGAATGTAATCTCCTTCGCGGAGGTGGAGCCAGCCCCCTCACCCGCTTCTACGTTATTCGCTCCCAACGAGTCAGCCGCCGCCTGAGCGTACGTAAGATTGTACAGAGCGTCGTTGAACGCTATCAATCCCGAGTCAAAACTCCAGTTGTCTCCGCTCAGCTTCACGGCACCGGGATCCTTGTTATCACCCTCCGCATTCAATCCGTTTGTGAAGATCTGCTCCGTTCCAGTCTCCAGGATGCCACCAGCAAGGATCAGCTTGCCGCCAGCGACATTGTTTCCTTCACCTTGGGCAGCAAAGGAAAACTCAGGCATCTTCAATCTGCCGCCCGTAATGGTCACCGTATTCTTGATGAGCCACTTCTGAGCAATTTCCGTGCGCCCGTCCTCAAAGGCAGCCGTTCCCAGAAAACCATCCATTGAGGCATTGAACAGCAATGTACCACCGCCCGTCTTCTTCAGGGTCGGCGTTGCACTTTGAGACGACAGTGCATCATCAAAGACGACCTTGCCGTCTCCCGTGATGTCCAGACTGGAGCCGTCGCCCATGAAGATCGCGTTCGAACCCGTGGAGTCCGTATTCCCGCTGAACACGATCTCCTGACCAGCGCCGGGATTGAGGGTGACGGCACGGGTGTTGTAGATGGCCCCGCCAAGCCCGCTGGCCGTATTGCCGGTAAAGCGCGCTCCGCCGTTG
>NZ_JH114234.1:278508-280453 GCF_000224655.1 Bilophila sp. 4_1_30 | reverse complement strand
GTGATGTCCAGACTGGAGCCGTCGCCCATGAAGATCGCGTTCGAACCCGTGGAGTCCGTATTCCCGCTGAACACGATCTCCTGACCAGCGCCGGGATTGAGGGTGACGGCACGGGTGTTGTAGATGGCCCCGCCAAGCCCGCTGGCCGTATTGCCGGTAAAGCGCGCTCCGCCGTTGAATGCGAGGGAACCATCACTGCCGGAATGGCCCTTCTCATTCATGGGGAAACCATTATAGATGGCACCGCCATAACTGGCGCTGTTCCCCTCAAACACCGTGTCCGCAGCCGCAATACGCAACGTACCGTCACCTGTTAAATACAATGCCCCACCGTTGCTGGCGCTGTTCTCTCTGAATACCGAATTCATCAAATCAAGCGTTGTGGAATCACCACTGCCTCCTTGCAGGTAGATGGCTCCACCTCTGTCCGCCTGGTTCCTTTCCAACCGCGTTCCGCTTCCCAGCGCCAGCGTCCCATTTTGGGCATATATGGCTCCGCCTTGCCGGGCCTGATTGTCTTCCACAAGGGCATTCTTTCCCAGGCTCAGCGCGCCGGTTACGGCTAACGCCCCGCCCATATACGAAGCCTTGTTGCCCCGTATGACGGCGCCTTCCCCTAAACGCACGGAGCCCAGACTGTAGATGGCTCCGCCATAGCCGCAACTTTCGTTCTTTTCGATGAGGGCATTCTTGCCCAAGAGGATTTCCCCCTTTCCGTCCAAGAACAGAGCCCCTCCGCCATAACCTTCACCGCCTGCAGCCAAAACGGTCGCATTGCCGGAGAGAACCGCGTTATCCCCAAACGTGATGCTTGCCTTGGAGAAGAGAGCTCCTCCGCCCTTCGTACCGTCCCCTGCGGAATGGTTATTGAGAACCGAGACATTATTACCAAAGACTATCTCACCAGTAGAGGCCACGGTTGAAGTGTGAGCTGGCACGAGCTCGGTGCCCCAATTCTGGATAGTCAAAGGCCCATCCGACGTGACATGCACCCCGGAATCATCGTGGATCAGACTGCTGGTATCGGACGCCTTGCTTCCGTCGAATACCCCAGACAGGAAGCGGTATTCACTTGCCTGCCCCGGTTCCTTTTTTACGGTAATGGCATTCGCAAGAGTGACAGGAACCCCGGAATTGTCCAGCCATCCTCCTACGGTTCCGTCCGAAGCGGCGTCGGACTTGTTGCCCGTGTAGTAATAGGGCGAGATGGGGCCTGGATTGGGAATGTTCACATATGTCCCGGTGAACGTGATCTCCTTTGCGGAACCCGAGCCGGACGCATCCGCCCCGACGTTGCTGGCTCCCAACAACAGGGCCGCGGCCTGGGCATAGGTCAGGTTATACTTGGCGTCATCGAACGCGATCAAGCCGGAATCAAAGTTCCAGTTGTCTCCGTTCAGCTTCACGGAGCCGGGATTTCTGGCGTCGCCTTCGGCATTCAGGCCGTTGGCGAAGATCTGCCCTGTCCCCGTCTCCAGGATGCCGCCGGCCAGAACCAGCTTGCCGCCCGTAACGGCGTTCTCCGCGTCCTGCGACGCAAAGGAGAACTCAGACATCTTCAGCTTGCCGCCCGCGATGGTAACCAGGTTCTTGATGAGCCACTTTTCGGCAATGCCCGTAAGCCCGCCCTCGAAAGAAGCCGTGCCCAGGAAGCCGTCCATTGAGGCGTTGAGAAACAGTTCCCCGCTCCCCGTCTTCTTCAGGGTCGGCGTTGCGCTTTGAGACGACAGCGTATCATCAAAGACGACCTTGCCGTCTCCCATGATGTCCAGACTGGAGCCGTCGCCCATGAAGATCGCGTTCGAACCCGTGGAGTCCGTATTCCCGCTGAACACGATCTCCTGACCAGCGCCGGGATTGAGGGTGACGGCACGGGTGTTGTAGATGGCCCCGCCAAGCCCGCTGGCCGTATTGCCGGTTAAAGCGCGCTCCGCCGTTGAATGCG
>NZ_JH114234.1:275556-278249 GCF_000224655.1 Bilophila sp. 4_1_30 | reverse complement strand
TCTGCCCCTGTCCCCGTCCTCCAGGGACTGCCGCCGGCCAGACCAGCTTGCCGCCGTAACGCGTTCTCCGCGTCCTGCGACGCAAAGGAGAACTCAGACATCTTCAGCTTGCCGCCGCGATGGTAACCAGGTTCTTGATGAGCCACTTTTCGGCAATGCCCGTAAGCCCGCCCTCGAAAGAAGCCGTGCCCAGGAAGCCGTCCATTGAGGCGTTGAGAAACAGTTCCCCGCTCCCCGTCTTCTTCAGGGTCGGCGTTGCGCTTTGAGACGACAGCGTATCATCAAAGACGACCTTGCCGTCTCCCATGATGTCCAGACTGGAGCCGTCGCCCATGAAGATCGCGTTCGAACCCGTGGAGTCCGTATTCCCGCTGAACACGATCTCCTGACCAGCGCCGGGATTGAGGGTGACGGCACGGGTGTTGTAGATGGCCCCGCCAAGCCCGCTGGCCGTATTGCCGGTAAAGCGCGCTCCGCCGTTGAATGCGAGGGAACCGTCCGTAGTCGATGTAAAATAGTTATAAACGGCACCGCCATAGGTTGCCGTATTCCCGAAAAAGACCACGTTGCCGGAAGTGGTCAGCTGGCCGTTATTGAATACGGCGCCGCCATAGCCGGCATTGTTGCCCTCGAAGGTGCTGTCCGCAATGGCGAGATTCGAACTACCGCTGATCGCCGAGTAGATGGCCCCGCCGTTGCCGGTATTGGCCTGATTTTCCTTGAATACGGCATCCGTAAACGCGATATCCGAGGTGCCGCTGCCGCCCAAATAGACGGCACCGCCCGAAGTGGCGGTATTGCCCTCAAATACCACATCCGAGGCGGCTGCATTCACCGTACCGCCAACACTCGCCGACGAGTACACAGCCCCGCCGTAGGTGCCGCTGTTCTTTCCGAAGACTGTGCCGGCAAACGTGAGCTTCGTGGAGGCATCCTTGCCACCCAGTGCGTAAATCGCTCCACCCTTGGCGGCCTGGTTGCCTTGCAGCCTCGTTCCGCTTCCCAGATCAACAGTGCCGTTCTGGACATAAACGGCGCCGCCGTTCGTGGTTGCGCTGTTCCCGTCGAACAGCGTGCCCGCATCAGTTCCCACGCCGCCGGAAGCCGTCGTCAACACGCCGTTCTTGTCAATGAAGAACGCGCCGCCGTTCGTGGCGGTGTTCGCGGCGAACGCCGTGTCCATGACGCTCGCGGTTCCGCCGCCGGCGAGAATGATGGCTCCGCCTCCCGCGGCCTTATTCTCTTCCATCCGGGAGTCGACGAGGACTATCGAGCCCCCGGCGCTGTAGATGCCGCCTCCGTAGTTCGACGTGGCCACATTCTTTCTGAACGTCGTGCCTGTCGCGTTCACCTGCCCCGTGGAGTAAACGGCTCCGCCCGCCTGGGCCTGGTTGGATTCCACAACGGAACCGGTTCCGAGGCTCAACGCGCCGGTCACAGCCAGCGCGCCGCCCATGTACGAAGTCGTATTGCCTCGGACAGTGGCCCCTTCTCCCATGCTCACGGAGCCCAGACTGTATATCGCACCGCCGTAATGGTAGCTCTCGTTGTTTGCAATGACCGCATTCTTGCCGAAGCGGACGACGCCCTTTCCATCCAGGAAAATAGCCCCGCCGCCATAGCCTCCGCCGCCTATGGCCAGCGCGGTCGAATTGCCGGACAGGACGGCATTGTCGCCAAACGTCACGCCTTTCTTGGAGAAAATAGCCCCGCCGCCCTTGGTGGCATCCCCGGCCGAATGGTTGTTGAGGAGCGACACGTTGTCGCCAAAAAGGATTTCCCCATTCGAAGAGGCGACCGACGCGTGGTAAGGCATCAGCCCGGTGCCCCAGTTCTGGATGGTCAGAGGCCCGTCCGACGTGACGCGCACCCCGGAATCTCCACCGTGGATCAGACACGCATACGTTTCGCTGGTATCTGACGTCTTACTTCCATCATAAACACCGGACAGGAAACGGTACTCGCTCGCCTGCCCCGGCTCCGTCTTCACGGTGATGACGTCCGCGATCGCGATGGGAAGCCCGGAGCTGTCCCGCCATCCTCCTACGGTTCCGTCCGAAGCGGCGTCGGACTTGTTGCCCGTGTAGTAATAGGGCGAGATGGGGCCTGGATTGGGAATGTTCACATACGTCCCGGTGAACGTGATTTCCTTTGCGGAACCCGAGCCGGACGCATCCGCCCCGACGTTGCTGGCTCCCAACAACAGGGCCGCAGCCTGGGCATAGGTCAGGTTGTACTTGGCGTCGTCGAACGCAATCAAGCCGGAATCAAAGCTCCAGTTGTCTCCGTTCAGCTTTACGGAGCCGGGATTTCTGGCGTCGCCTTCGGCATTCAGGCCGTTGGCGAAGATCTGCCCTGTCCCCGTCTCCAGGATGCCGCCGGCCAGAACCAGCTTGCCGCCCGTAACGGCGTTCTCCGCGTCCTGCGACGCAAAGGAGAACTCGGACATCTTCAGCTTGCCGCCCGCGACGGTGATCAGGTTCTTGATGAGCCACTTTTCGGCAATGCCCGTAAGCCCGCCCTCGAAAGAAGCCGTGCCCAGGAAGCCATCCATTGAGGCGTTGAGGAGCAGTTCCCCGCTCCCCGTCTTCTTCAGGGTCGGCGTTGCGCTTTGAGACGACAGTGCATCATCAAAGACGACCTTGCCGTCTCCCGTGATGTCCAGACTGGAGCCGTCGCCCATGAAGATCGCG
>NZ_JH114234.1:271529-275275 GCF_000224655.1 Bilophila sp. 4_1_30 | reverse complement strand
GAAAGAAGCCGTGCCCAGGAAGCCATCCATTGAGGCGTTGAGGAGCAGTTCCCCGCTCCCCGTCTTCTTCAGGGTCGGCGTTGCGCTTTGAGACGACAGTGCATCATCAAAGACGACCTTGCCGTCTCCCGTGATGTCCAGACTGGAGCCGTCGCCCATGAAGATCGCGTTCGAACCCGTGGAGTCCGTATTCCCGCTGAACACGATCTCCTGACCAGCGCCGGGATTGAGGGTGATGGAACGGGTGTTGTAGATGGCCCCGCCAAGCCCGCTGGCCGTATTGCCGGTGAAGCGCGCTCCGCCGTTGAATGTGAGGGAACCATCACTCACGACGTTGCCGTCCTTATCCGCGGAGAAATCGTTATAAACGGCGCCGCCGTCCGTCGCGCTGTTCCCGGAGAAAACGGCTCCGTCGGCAAACGTCAGCTGATGCACGTTGAATACGGCTCCGCCACCGTCGGCAGCGGCGTTTTCAATAAAGGAAGCCTTGCCCAGAGAAGCAATCCCTTCGTTATAGAGCCCTCCGCCCACTCCTGCCGTATTCTTGGAAAACGCGGATTCCGCCGCCATATTCAGCGTATTCAGATTGCAAACGGCACCCCCGATCTTGCCGGCCGTGTTCTCAACAAACGAGACAGGACCGTTGAAGCGCACGTCGCCTTCGTTGATGATCGCTCCGCCATAGCTTCCCGCGCTGTTTTGAATGAACGTCGCGGATCCCAATACCGCCTTGGCGGGCAGCTGGGGGCTCCAATCGCATACGGCTATGGCCCCACCTGTGGACTTGGAGGTATTTCCCGTAAATGTGGCGCCGTCATCGATACTCAGCTCTCCCGACTGCACTTCGATCGCGCCGCCGTTCCCTCCGGAACCCAGCAATTCAACGCTGTTGTTCTTGAAAAGGGCGTTCTTCCCGATGTGCACATACTTCACGCGGCGCGCGCCGGACGCATAATTGGGATCGGTAAGGTAGCCTCCATAATCGTCAACCACATTCAGCGCGCCGCCTCTGCGGCCCTTGTTGCCTTCGAAGACAACGTTGTCGCCGATCGTCGTAAACGATTCGCTGTAGAGGCCGCCTCCTGAACCTCCCGTACAGTTGATGAAACTGACGTTGTTTCCGATCTCCACAATGCCGTGGGCGGTCCTGACGGCACCGCCGGCGCCGTCACCTACGCTCTCCGTATTCCTGAATTGGACGCCGTCACCGATAATCAGCTTTGCGGTACTCTTCCAGTTATAGGCAAAGTACCCCATATCAAAGAAAATGGCCGGGCCGAAGGACACGGGCCCTTCGTATCTGTCGCCAGAAGACGTCTTCAAGCCGTCAAAGGCAATATTCTGGATGGAAACAGTCCCGGAATCCATCCCCTTGAACCACAGGCCCGGGTAGGCTCCGCTTATCGTGTGCCCGTTGCCGTCGATGGCCAATGAGCGAGCGACGGGTGTGGTTCCCTGCAAGCGCTTGGATAAAACGATATCGCTTCCCAGCTTGATGCTGTCGATTCCGGTATCCAAAACGGCCTTTTGCAGCGTTTCAAAGCTGTCAGGATCTCCAGGGGGCAACTCGACAAGCGTTCCGGTGAACGTGATCTCCTTTGCGGAGCCCGAGCCGGACACATTGTCCGCCGCAACATTACCAGCCCCCAGCAGACCGGCCGCTGTCTGGGCGTATACAATGTTGTACTTGGCGTCATCAAACGCGATCACCCCTGAGTCAAACTTCCAATTGCTGTCGCTCAGCTTCACCGCGCCGGGGTCCTTCATATCCCCGTCCGCGTTCAAAGCGCTCGTAAAGATCTGTCCCGTTCCCGTTTCCAGCGTACCGCCCGCAAGAGTAAGCGTGCCTGTCTTTTGGAAGGACAAGGTAGGAGCGACAAGTGCGCCACCCGTCACGGCTAACTGCGCCTTGCCAAAATACCCGGCTGCACCTTCACTCAAGAACGTCGTTCCGCCCTTTTGATTAAACACTCCGCTAAAATTGGAAATATCGCCATA
Organism: Bilophila sp. 4_1_30; assembly: GCF_000224655.1. Classification (NCBI taxonomy): domain Bacteria; kingdom Pseudomonadati; phylum Thermodesulfobacteriota; class Desulfovibrionia; order Desulfovibrionales; family Desulfovibrionaceae; genus Bilophila; species Bilophila sp. 4_1_30. The sequence continues at coordinate 273,277 of NZ_JH114234.1, read as the reverse complement.
GAATGCAAGAGAACCTGCGTTCTCCTTGTTGATTGTACCGGAGGAACCGGTGACACTCCCCCTCACCTTTGAATCCGCGCTTTCCTTCGTGACGGGGACATTGATCGGCGTAGGGTTATAGGCAAAGGTCACGGAAGCGCCGACCTGCTCTCCGGCCTTGATACTCGTGACAATCGCCTTGTCCGCATTTATAGTCGTAGGCCCATCAAACCGGACGTCTGCGAAAACATTCTCATTGCCGCCCCCCTCAACAAAGACGCCCGTGCTTCCCGTTATATTGATTCGCTGTCCCGTGAGGGAAACGCTTCCTCCCTGATTATTTATGCCATAACCTGAAGAATTCAGCGTTACGGCCTTCCCGTCGGTACCTAGGGAGATAACCGGGCAGATACCGGCTTGAGTCGAATAATCATAACGGTAGGTCGTATAAAGAGCACTACCGGATGCGCTACCCGTAACCGCAATCTCGACATCCCCAAGAAAGCTCATATCAGCTTTGCCGGAAGCGGTAATACCCTTTGCATCAAAGGGGGCATTGGTAACCAAACGTAACGAGGTAGGGCCAGAGACGACCATTTTGCCTGAGTCATTTGATATACCAAGTACTGAAGCAAAAGAATCTTGCCCTGTCTGCGTTGCCGTCAGATCAAGATTCCCGGCAAGCTGCACATCGGAGGAACTCGCCGTAAGCTGGATACCCGTTGTAGCCTTGTTTCCCTCCACCACGATATCCAGATCCGTATCAGCACTTGTTTTGACCGTACCATCAGCACAGTTGATACCCACGCTGTTGGAATCCGTATTTTTTGATTCAATCAATACGGACTTACTGGCAAAGTCAATCATACCTCCATACTTGACGAAGGCCCCATTGGCATTGTTCCCTGTAGATGCTTTCGCCCGTAATGTCGTCCTGTCCCCTCCAAAAACCAGATTTCCCCCTGCCGCTGCAGCAGCAAAGGAGGCATACCCATTGGAGCCGTTCATCACGGCTTCGGCTTCACCAGTAATATCCCCAGAAAGAGTCAGCGTTCCTTTACTTTCACTCAAAAAAGCGCACACGCCCAACAGCTTTCCGCCGCCCACCATTGAGAAGGTTCCTGTCCCCACAAAAGAACCGGAACTTCCCGAACCAGCTACATGGAAAGCCGACGCGTATTGATCAGAGTCAGAATAATCCTTTAAATAGATCCCATCAGCATGTCCAACAGCCATCGGACTGCCGTTGGACATGGAAATATCAAGTTGCCCTTGCCCCGACACATTGATGAGATACCGCAGCGCAGGCTCGGTCGACCGGAGACTTATATCCCCAACCCCAATAATATTTCGGGTATCTCCTGATAAAGATATCGGGGAAATGTCGCCTGATAATTCCTCCGCGCCGGCAAACCCCGCGTTTCCCGCGACAAGCATGCCGGCCACTGCTAATGACCCGAATACGTTCATCATGCGACACTTCCGCAGGACGGCACGGTACCTGTTGACCAGGTTCCCGATAGCTCCTCTCGATAAGGTCATGATTACATCCTCCTCAGGATGGATTTGAAACTTACGGCGTTAAAGATGTAGTTATTTCCCGATGAAAAAAGCCCACGCCGAGAGGCGCGGGCTTTTCACCGAGCGGAACCGAATACACTACGAGAGAGAGAGAGAGAGAGAGAGAGAGAGAGAGAGAGAGAGAGAGAGAGAGAGAGAGAGAGAGACGAGAGGACGACGTACGAACGTACGACGTACGTACGTACGTA
>NZ_JH114234.1:235270-271228 GCF_000224655.1 Bilophila sp. 4_1_30 | reverse complement strand
GAGAGAGAGAGAGAGCCGGAACGGCAACACCGGATAATCTTCATTTTGGCCTCCCTTCCCCTATTCCGCTGACAGTTTTAAATACATTATATACCCGCATATTTTTCTTTACAAGATTCGGCTCAACAAAAGTGAAGAGGTATGAAAATCTTATTAAAACAAAAAACATGTTACAAAGACAAAACCAGTTTATAAAAACAAGTGATGCACGTTAAATAAGACGATAAAGACTCTATAAAACGAGAAGGCACGAATATATGAACATTCGTGCCTTCTTCCCAAAATTTCTTTTGCCAAAAGAGTAAAAAATAAATTATTTCAATTAAATTTTTCCGTATGCTGCAGGCCGGCGGAGCGTCTTATGCCTCTAGGGAGGCTACGGCTTCATCCGTAAACAACCCTGTCAGCGTCTGCCTGACAACAACCTTTCCAGCGGCTTTGTCAGGGCGCATCCGGGCCATGACTTTGAGGCCCCAAACCTGCACTTGCACGTACAGTGCCGCATCTTCCGGCGTCACCTCTGGCCGCAAGCCCGGCGCACGCTTGAGCGCGTCCTTGATTCTGCCGCGTATCTGCTCCATATAATCCGCTACCGCCATTGCGAAATCCGGCGTATCCGTCGAAATGTTGGTGACGGTGTTTACCAGAAAGCACCCTCGCGCACGCGGGTCCTCAAAACTGCCCATGGCATGTTCCAAGATGGCGCGTACTTGTCCGGCTCCCGGCTGCGTCGCGGCCAGCAAGGCTTCAAGCGCGTCGATTGTCTCCTTGGCATACAAGTCCAGCGCCGCAAGCATGATCCCTTTTTTGCTGCCGAACCGGGCATAGAGGCTTGCCGCGTTGACTCCCGTCTCCTGGACGATGACGCTGATGGGCGTCGCCGCGTACCCGCGCTCCCACAGGCAATCAATGATTTCACGCAGTAACATCGTATGATCATAGGATGGTGGCCTTCCCATTGCAAACTCCTTCATCGCTTGGCATCAAAAACCGCTTGACAGAAACGGTCACCCGAGTATTTTAATGATCGTTAAATAAAAAAGCAACAGAGGCATTTTGCCCACAGCCGCATACCCCTGGAGGTCGCTATGCATTCTCTTCGTTCCAAATGGTTTGCCGTACTCTTGGCTTGCGTTTTCATGTTCGCGGCATACGGCCACTCCCCCGCCGCCGAACTCCCGCAGACCGGCGCGCTCGCCCCGGCTGAAGCCCTGCAGCTGATGGACACGCTTGGCGACAAGCTGACCGTCATCGATGTCCGTACCGAGCAGGAATACGCCCAAGGCCACGTCCCCGGCGCTCTGCTCCTTCCGATCCAGACACTGCGCGAACATATGGGTCAAGTCCCCGCCGACGGCTCCGTCCTGCTCCTCTGCCGGACCGGACGCCGGGCTGAAACGGCCTACGACATGATCCGGGAAGCGTACCCTCAGAAGAAGAATCTATGGTTTCTCAAAGGAATACCCGTATACGGCAATGACGGCTCATTTACTTTCAAGTAAGACCTTCTGAAAAGCCCGCAACTGCCGACAAGGAGAATATGCCATGCAACAGCGCTATAACGCCATCATTATCGGATTCGGGAAAGGAGGCAAGACGCTGGCCGCCTATCTCGCGGATCAAGGACAATCCGTTGCCATCGTCGAACGCTCGGACAAAATGTACGGCGGCACCTGCATCAACATCGCCTGCATCCCCACCAAGACGCTGGTCTACGAAGCGCATAAGAGCCTGTGCCGCGGAGAGCGCAGCTTTGAGGAAAAGGCCGCCGATTATCGGCGCGCCATCGCCCGCAAGAACGAAGTGACCGGTTTCCTGCGCGGTAAAAACTACGCCATGCTTGCCGACCGGGACAATGTGGACGTCATCACGGGGACGGCCTCGTTCGTTTCCCCGCATGAAGTCGAAGTCAAAACGGCGGACAAAACCCTGCTCCTCTCCGGCGAACGCATCTTCATCAACACCGGCGGCGAAACCGTCATCCCGCCCATTGAAGGCGTCCGCGAAAACCCGCGAGTCTACACCAGCACCACCATGCTGGAGCTGGAAGACCTGCCCCGCCGTCTGATCATCCTCGGCGGCGGGTATATCGCGCTGGAATTCGCCTCGTTCTACGCGGAATTCGGTTCACGGGTCACCATACTGGAACGCGGTTCCCGCTTCCTTGCCCGCGAAGACGCCGATGTGGCCGACAGCGTCCGCAAGGCGCTGGAAAACAAGGGTGTAACGATCATAACCGGTGCATCCGCCAGTGCCGTACGCGACGCCGGGGATGAAGCCGAGGTCCGTTTCATTCTCGACGGCACGGAACAGGCGTTGCCCGTGGATGCCATCCTGCTCGCGACGGGCCGCCGCCCGCTCACGGCGGGGCTCAACCTTGAAGCCGCTGGCGTGAAGACAACGGAACAAGGCGCGATTGCCGTGGACGAACGCCTGCAAACCTCCGTTCCGCATATCTGGGCTCTCGGCGACGTCAAAGGCGGCCCGCAGTTCACGTACATTTCGCTGGACGACTTCCGCATCGTCCGGGATGCCCTTTACGGAGAGGGCAAGCGCGTCGCCAGCGACCGCGATCCCGCGTATACCGTATTCATGGATCCCCCTCTCGGTCGCGTGGGACTCACGGAACAGGCCGCCCGCGACAAAAACCTCGACATCAAGGTTGCCGTCCTTCCTGCGGCAGCCATCCCCCGCGCCCGGTTGATGGGTGAAACCACGGGTATGCTCAAGGCCGTAGTGGACGCAAAAACCGGAACCATATTGGGTTGCGCCCTACATTGCGCCGATGCCGGAGAGATGATCAATGTCGTGGAAACGGCCATCCGTGCGGGTAAAGGCTACACCTTCCTGCGGGATATGATCTATACCCATCCTTCCATGACGGAAGCCTTGAACGATCTCCTCTCGAAAATCAAGTAATCGCGCTGGTAACTATATATAGAGCAAGGAAGGGAGGAAGCCTAGGGTTTCCTCCCTTCCTTGCTTTTCCCGGCAATCAGCGCACATTCAGCCCATCATTCTCCGCATATAGGGAACCACGCGCAAGCGCCAGCCCGTCAGTGCCGCATTGCCGCCCGCCGGGCCCTCTCGGCCCGCTGGCCTGAGATGTGAAACAATGCCAGCCCGGAGAGGATGAGCGCGCCGCCGATCCATGTTTCCACGCCGGGCAGCTCGCTGATCACCACATAGCCGAGCACAAACGAAAGCAGCGGCGTCAAAAACATGAACTTGGTCACGTCACTGGTGGTCGCAGCAAAAGAAAGCGCCTTCGCCCATAACAGATACGCCAGCGCACTCGGGAAAACGCCCAGAAAGATCACCGCGATCACATGGGAAAGAGGGGCCGACTCGATCTGGCGTATGGATTCCGGCAAAAAGCCCGCAAGCATCACCGTTGCCGTAAAAAAACTGTAGGCCGTTATCTGGAGCGACGTATACCCGTTTGCATAGAGCCGCTGGATCACGTTGTACGCACTGATGGCAAGGGCGGCCCCGAGCATCCAGAATACCCCGGCGTTGATCGAAACGCTCCCGTTCCACAGCATCAGGACGAGCACCCCGAGGAACGCAAGCCACAGCGCAATCCACGCAAGCCGCGTCAAACGCTCCCGGAATACGACGGACGCCATCAGCGCCGTAATGATGGGCGCGGTAGCAATGAGGATGCATCCCGTGGCCGCCGTCAGCGTCTCGGAACCTTTATTGAAGATGAACAGATAGATGGAAAACCCAAGCGCGCCCGAAAGCGTGAACCGGGGCAACTCGCGCCAGTTAAGCATCCTCACGCCCTTGCAGCGCAGCACGGCATAGAGCACCACGGACGCGATGGCGCAACGCAGGAACCCGAGCGCGGTTGACGAAAAAGACAGCAACGCCACTTTCGTGAATACGAATGCGGACGACCACAGGACTACGGTGGCGAAGGCATACCACTGGCTCGAAACGGCTCCGGTTTTCATCTCTTCTCCACGCTATTCGGGTATAAGGACTGTTTCTTAAGCTGCTCAAGTGCGTCCGCAGACGATTTTCCAACGTCTCCCGGACGGCCGCAGCCAGCGCTACCGCTTTTCCGTCGAAAAAAGACGGCGGTCCCCAAAATAGCCAAGGGCCCGCCGTCCGGATCAACCGTTGAGTCAGTTCCAGCCGATGTGCCTGACGAGCGCGCAACGGGTTTCAACCGTACGCCGATAATTAATGGAGGGATAGCCGAACAACATTGCGTATCCCAGTTGGTGCGTATCCGGAATACCCAAACGGAGCAGGAAGTCGGGCAGCACGTCCCGCAGACACCAGTACAGCAGGCCGCACCAGAGCGTGCCTATCCCGCGCGCCTGTGCCATCAACTCGAAGTACGACAGATAGATGAGCGGATCCTGCTCGACGCAGGTCGCATTCTTCGCGTTGGCCACGATCACGCAATGCGGAGCGGAGCGGAAAATGCCGTCCCATCCCCCGGCCTTCCAGAGCTTTCCGGCGGAAAGGAAAAACGCGCGGCGCTGACAGTCCGGCATGGCACCCGTTTCCGCCAGCTCGTCCAGACGCAGGTAGACAGCCTCCCGAAAGGCATCCATCGCCGCAATGTCGTCGACAACCGAAACCAGCAGATTCTGCGCATTGCTGCCGGTAGGCGCGTAGGCCGCACTGTCGAGAAGCTCTTGAAGCAATGCTGGCGAAACGTTTTCGCGCTTATAGTGCCGTACGGAGCGGCGTCCCTTGAACAGCGTATCCAGTTGGCGGGGCTCCGGGATATTGCCCGCAAGCGGCGTGCAATCAGAGGCGGCAGTCCCCATTATGGAAACAGCCCCCGTAGGGCAGACCGCAAGGCAGTGCTGACAGCGGATACAATGCCCTTCATCGACCATCACAGGGTACATGTCCATGCGGAGAGCCTGATGCAGACAATCTTTGACGCAAGCCCCGCACGAAACGCACAGGGACTCATCCACCTTGAAATCAATCATGATTGCCTCCTTGAGGTTCTTCCTTCCGGGAATAGCATACCTGCCCTTTTTCGCAAGGGCGCATCTCTCATAAAAATACCTTTTAAGTACAAATAGATGTTTAGCAAAAGCCACCTTCTCCACGTACGACCAGCCCCATCCCTTTGCGCTTTCCACGCAGGACACGAAAAAAGGCCGGAACATTCCGGCCTTTCCCCTTTCCGCCCGGCGCAAACAAAATCCGGCCCCACAGTACCGCAGGGCGAATCCCATTTCCCCAACGCAACAGGCGAACGGTGCTTTCTCTCGAAGGAAAAGGAATTCCAAGGGTTGCCGCCCTGACCTTCATGCAGGGCGGCAATCCCCACCCCCTCTTTCTCCCGCTTACTTGTCTTCTGGATCTTCGACGGAGGCGACGCACAGGGCGTTGCTGCCTTCATAGGGCACGCAGCCTTCAACGCTCACTTCCTTGGCCCGATCGCCGAACGCCGCCGCGCCGGGCACGCGGAAGGTGGCAACGTCCAGAGGCTCGATGGCCGTTTCAACGGGCTTGGCGACCTGCGGCACCCATTCGTAGGGCACGCGGTAAGCGCGGTACGTCATGTTCATGGGCACGAACTTGCCCTTGTACGGGGAAACGAATTCCCACACGATCTTGTGGTCGGGCGTCACTTCAAACACGCGGCCGTCGGAACCTTCGGTGATCAGGGTGTTGCCGTTGGGCAAACGCTGCATACCGCTGATGAAGGGGCTGTAGAAACGGTTACTGTCCATCGGGGCGAGGAATCCGGCTTCAGTGGGCGTGTACTGCCACACGATCTTCATGGCCACGGGGTCGATTTCCAACACGCGGGAATAGTCGCGCAAGGCCGCCTTCACGCCGGTAGGAGCACCGGGGTTCGGCACGTCGTAACCGCCCCAGCCGCCGTTGTCGAACACGAGAATGTTGCCGCCGCCGGGCAGGGTGTGAGGAATCATGTGCGCATGATGCTGCCCGATGATCCAGCCGATAGCCTTGGCCTCAGGACTGTTGTCGTAATCCGGGCCAAGCTTCCAAGTGATTTTGCCGGTGGCTTTGGAAATGATGAAAATGATGTTGGCTTCGCGGCCGTCCACGATGATATTGTCGGGATGGAAACGCTCGTCGCCCGCGTCATACCATCTGTTCGGGCCGAGCACCGACATCGAGTTGATGTGCATCCAGTCGCCCATGCCTTCGGGCTGCGTGGGGCGGTAATTGGGATTGCGGGCGAGGGTGTTCTTGGGGCCTTCGCGGAAGCCCATCTCGTCGAAATGCTCGTTGCAGTTCCATTCCCACACGATGTCGCCGTCCCAGTCCACTTCGAGGATCACGTCGTCGAGAAGCTGCTTGTCGGAAATCTTGGGATTGCGGGCGTTGCGGTGCGCGAGCACAAGCGTATTGCCGGAGTCGGTCTTGGGCTCCATGCCGGGCGCGTAGTAGCCGGTGGTGCTGCCTTCGCGCTGGAAATCATGATGATAGCGGGCCATCCAGCGACCGGGGATACCGGGATCGTCGATGAATTCGTTCCTATCAAACTTCCAGACGATGTTGCCGTCCCAGTCCACCTGAATGACATCAAGCCCATCCTGCACACTGTACTTGCCGCTGCGGCGGCCACGGCTGGTCAGCAGATAACCGCCGGGGAAAATCTTGTTGGGCATCCCGTGAACACCTTTCCAGACATTCACCTCACGGCCGTTCATATCCATAAGGACGGCGCCGACTTCCTGCGCCTGAAAAATCGTAAAACCGTTCCAGCTTCTTTCGGGATCGTAGACGGTTACACCAGTGGGGTAAATAGTAGGATGGCCCATGACATGCTCCTTAATTTGTAGTGCGTCAGGAGAACTTCTCTCCACATGGCTGAATCCTACCCCGAAAAAAGAATCCCGCGCTGTTGCGTTTGTTACATTTGGCGCAACTATTCCACGTTTCCTCTCAACAAAAACGATTATCCTTTATTTTAAGCATGCTGTGATAATTTCTTCTACCCTCTCGTCTTCTTCCGTTTGGCTTTCCCCTGCTCCACGCCCAGCCTTTTACCCTTTCACGCAATTCGGCCTACCGCCCAAGTACAAGGCCCTCCGACCCCCAAAAAACTTTTTTGAGGACACAATAAAAAAGGGCCGAACTCATACCGAGTCCGACCCTTGTCGTGTCAATCAGGATGGTTCCCGTGAAAGACCCATCACATCGAGCTTTATACTGTAGAGCAAAGGACGAATCCTCTGCCTTGCTTCCTTGCTTGGTTCGCCCGAAACGCGCCTTAGGCGAGCTTCGTCTTGGCCAGTTCGACCAACTTGGCGAAATCTTCCTTCTGACGCACAGCGAGGTCGGCCAGAACCTTACGGTTCAGAGCCACGCCAGCCTGAGCCAAACCAAACATCAGCTTGGAATAGGACAGGCCGTTTTCGCGGGCGCCAGCGTTGATGCGCAGGATCCACAGCTTGCGGAATTCGCGCTTGCGCTGCTTACGCCCCACAAAGGCGTACGCGAGCGAACGTTCAACAGCTTCACGAGCGGTGCGGTACAAACGGCTGCGGCCTCCGCGGAAGCCTTTAGCCATATCCAAATATTTCTTGTGCCTACGATGGGCAGCAAGACCTCTCTTCACGCGCATGGAATTATCCTCCGATGCTTATTGGGAACCCGGCGAGGCGGAGATCATGCCAGCCGAGTGCAGAAAAAGGGATACAATACGCTACGCTTAGGCGTAGGGCATCATCCGACGAACAGCTTTCACGTTGGTGGCATCCACCAAAGCGCCCTGGCCCAAACGCATCTTGCGCTTGGCATCCTTCTTGGTGAGGATGTGGCGCAGGTTCTGTCTGCGACGTTTGAACTTGCCGGTGCCAGTGGTGGAAAACCGCTTGGCGGCACAACGTCTGGTCTTCATCTTAGGCATGGTCAACTCCTGACTTGAGGATCAATCTCACGGGAAATCCTATGGGGCACGACACCCCAACACCTCCACGTCCGAAGACGTGAAGGCGCATGATGTCCTATTTGGACGCCGTTGGCAAGTGCTCGCAGGGGTATGACCGCGAAAAATCCGCTAGTCTTCCTGAGCCGGAGCGTCCTGAGCGCCACTCTTCTTGGCCACTGGCGTCAGCAGCATCTGAAGGGTACGGCCTTCCGCTCTCGGTTCCTGCTCGACCTTGCCCACGTCCTTGGTGTCGGCAATGACACGTTCGAGGATGCTCAGCCCGCGATCCTTATGGACGATTTCACGCCCACGGAAGAAAACCGTCACTTTAACGCGGTCTCCATCCTCGAGGAATCGCTTGATATGCCGGACCTTGGTCTCGAAATCGTGGTCATCGGTCTTGGGACGGACCTTGATTTCCTTGATCTGCACCACAGTCTGGCGTTTCTTGGCCTCTTGCTTCTTTTTCTGCGTCTCGTACTTGAACTTGCCGTAGTCCATCACACGACAGACCGGCGGATCGGCCGTAGCGGCGACTTCCACCAGATCAAGACCATGTTCCTTGGCCATGGCAATGGCTTCATTACGGCCCAGAATACCAAGCTGTTCCCCTTCGGGGCCGATTACCCGCAGTTCACGGGCACGAATCTGTTCGTTCCGGCGCACGCCGTCTTGGGGTACATCCCGACGAGGCTTTGCATTAAGAGAAGCGATAGCTCATCCCTCCACGTTTGAACGGTTCCGCGCAGTCTTCCTGCACCAAGGCCGCCACTTCGTCCAACGACTTCACGCCCAGATTTTCTCCGGTACGCAGACGGACGTTGACGCTGCGGGCTTCCACTTCCTTGTCGCCGACGACAAGAATATACGGAATCTTGGCAAGCTGAGCCTCACGAACTTTGAAGCCCAGTTTTTCATTGCGCGTATCAACTTCCGCACGGATGCCCTGCTTCATCAAAGCCTCACAGGCTTCTTCAGCAAAGGCGTTCTGTGCGTCGGTAACAGTCAATATCTTGGCCTGCACGGGAGCGAGCCAAGTGGGGAAAGCTCCGGCGTAATGCTCGGTAAGCACCCCGATAAAACGTTCCAGCGACCCCAGAATGGCGCGGTGCACCATAACGGGGCGATGCCGCTCGCCATCCTGTCCCACGTATTCCAGCTCGAAGCGTTCCGGCAACGTAAAGTCGCACTGGATGGTTGAGAGCTGCCATTCGCGGCCGATGGCGTCCGTCACCTTCACGTCGATCTTCGGGCCGTAGAAGGCACCGTCCCCGGCGTTGATGGTGTAGGACAGATTCGCACGTTCCACAGCCTTGATCAAGGCGTTGGTGGCGAGTTCCCAAGCCTCGTCGGAGCCGATGGCCTTCGCGGGCTTGGTGGAAATAACCACGCGGTACTGGAAACCGAACAAAGCCATCAGATCACGGACCAGCGCGATGACGCCGATGATTTCATCTTCCAGCTGCTCGGGCGTACAGATGATGTGCGCGTCATCCTGCGTGAACTGGCGCACACGCAGCAAGCCATGCAGCACGCCGGACTTTTCGTGACGGTGCACGACGCCGAGCTCGAAATACCTCTGCGGCAATTCACGATAGCTACGCAGATGCGCATTGTAAATGAGCATGTGCGAAACGCAGTTCATGGGCTTGATGCCGTACATGTCGCCTTCGATCTCCGTGAAATACATGTTTTCACGGTAGTTGGCGTAATGGCCGGACTGTTCCCACAGCTCGCGGCGCAGAACCTGCGGGCCCTGCACGAGCTGATAACCGCGCTTGATGTGTTCGCGGCGCAGGAAATCTTCAAGGATCGTACGGAGCAACATCCCCTTGGGCAGCCAGAAGACCATACCAGCGGCCACATCCTCATGGAATGCGAACAGATCGAGTTCCTTGCCGAGCTTGCGATGGTCGCGGCGCTTGGCTTCTTCGATACGGTTCAGGTATTCCTTGAGATCCTTGGCATCGGCAAAGGCCGTTGCGTAGATGCGGGAAAGCATACGGTTCTTTTCGTCGCCGCGCCAGTACGCCCCGGCAACGGACAACAGCTTGAACGCCTTCACGAACCCGGTATTCGGAATGTGCGGCCCACGGCACAGGTCAACGAAATCGCCGTTCCTGTACAGGGTGATGGTCCCGTCTTCGAGGCCCTCGATCAGCTCGACCTTGTAGGGCTCGCCCATATCGTTGAACAGCTTGACGGCGTCGGCCTTGGAAATGTCCATCCGCTCGAACGGAACCGCAGCATCAATGATGCGCTGCATTTCCGCTTCAATGGCTTCGAACTGATCGGGCGAAAACGGCGTTTCCACGTCGAAATCGTAGTAGAAGCCGTTTTCGATGGAGGGACCGATGGTCACCTTGGCGGCGGGGAAGAGCTTCTTGACGGCCGCGGCCATGACGTGCGCGGCGGAATGGCGGATGAGGCCCAGCCCTTCGGGGGTGTCGGCAGTAACAGGAGTCAGGGTGAGAGTCTCGGTAGTAGTGGGGACAGGCGCAGTCAGATCCAGAAGCGTATCGCCGGCCTTGCAGGCAATCGCCGCCTTAAAGCGTTTTCCGCTCAATCCCTCTTTCAGAGCATCCGCACAGGACGCCCCGTCGGAGACCTCAACCATTTTTCCTTCTACTGAGACTTGCATGACAGCACCTTTTTGTTGGCTTCGGAGCTCATCCGAATAACAATAACAACGAGAAAAAAACAGGGAAGGAGGTGAACCTCCCTCCCTGTTCGGAGTCTTATGGTAGGCACGAGCAGACTTGAACTGCTGACCCCTTCCGTGTCAAGGAAGTGCTCTGCCACCTGAGCTACGCGCCTTCAACGTGATGCGAGAACTGCTTCTACGCAGGTTCCCCCTCTCCGTCAAGCGATTTTTCGGTTTTCTTTCAAAAATCTTTTTTTCCGAAGCCTGCTCTTGCCTAACCCATTCGATCTTTTTATATTCGTTATCAGAAAAATTTCGGATCTCCGCCCTTATCGTATGCGGGGATCATCCATCCCCAACAGGAATAGCTATGATGTCAGCCCATTACCCTACCGACAAAGGCGTCGCCGCCCGCGTGGAAGAGCTTCTCCGCGAACAGCTTCTTGAGCTCGGAGAAGACCCGGCAAGCCTCGCCCCTCACCTCATCATGCAAAACATGCAGTGCGAGGTCTATCCCGACGAGTCCATGGTGTATATCTGGAAGGACATCCCGATCCTCCGCGTCGCCCCCGAGCGCACCGATACGGGCGTCATGTGGCGCATGTTCACCCGCGACGAGGGTGAACCGCTCCAGTAAAAAGAAAAGGGCGGAACCTGCTCCGCCCTTTTCTTATGCCGAACGGCTCCCTTTCTTTAAGAAAGGACTCCCTTTCCCACTAGACGAGGCTTCCGCCCTTCTTGGAATATTTCAGGATGCCCTCGGCGCAGCGGTATCCCAAGGCGCCCACCGTGCCCGTGGGATTACAGCCGCCGTTGTGCGGGAAATTGCCCGCACCCACCACAAACAGGTTCTCGGCGTCCCAGTGTTGCAGGTAGGAGTTCACCACGCTGTCTTCCGGGCTCTTGCCCGTGATGGTGCCGCCCGTGTTGTGCGTGGTCTGGTACGGCACGATATTGTAATCCTTGGGGCTGGGCTTGGACGCCATGGCCTTAGGATTCATGGCCTTGGCCACCTCTTCGATTTTCTTGGTGATGTAATCGAAAAGCGCGCGGTCCTGATCGGTAAAGTTGTAGGTCATGCGCAAAAGAGGCAACCCGTAGGCATCCTTGTAGGTTTTATCCAAGGAAAGATAGTTGGCCTTGTAGGCGATGGACGCGCCCTGTGCCCCGATGCCCAGAGAACGGTTGAAGTTGTACGCGGCGGCCTTCTTGAACTCCGAACCCCATGCGCGCGTGCCCGGAGGGGTGGCGTTGCTCTCAATGGGGCGTTTGCCGGTCTGCGTCAGCGAAATGACGCCGCCGTGGATGAACTTGAGATCGGAGTGATCGAAGTTGTCGGCGTTGAAGTCGTCATAACACATGCCGAGCGCGCCAGCCCCGGCAAAGAGGTTCATGGGTTCTTCAAAGAAGAGCGTCGCGCCGGGCGTAATCTGATAGCAGTAGCCCCTGCCCAGCGTGCCCTGCCCCGTTTTCGGATCATACTGCTTGCCGATCTTGGAAACCATGAGCAGCTTGGCGTTGTTCATCACATAGCTTGACAGCACCACCACGTCGGCGGGCTGGATGAACTCCTCCAGCGTCAGCGTGTCGATGTAACGGACGCCGGTGACCTTGTTTCCCTTCTTCAGAATCTCCACCACATTGGCATTGCAGCGGATTTCGCAGTTGCCCGTTTTTTCGGCCACGGGGATGAACGTATTGTTGGGTTCCGCCTTGGCGTCGTACTCACAGCCGAAGCGCTCGCAGAACCCGCAGTACATGCACGGGTTGTGCGTGACGCCGTCCGGCGTGGTATAGGGCTCGGAGGCGATGGCCGCCGGGATCATATACGGGTGGCATCCCGTCTGCTTCGCCGCCGTCTCGAACTTGGACAAAACGGGCGTTTTCACCAGAGGAGGCATGGCATACGGCTTGGAACGCTTGCCGCCAAAATACCCCGGCTCTCCGGCAACCCCGAGAGCCATCTCGAAAGCCGTATAATATGGCTCCATCTCGTCGTAGGTGAGGGGGTAATTCTGCAGGATATACTCCTTGCCCAGCTTGTTTTTGCCGTACCGCTCATCCGTCATGGTCTTTATCTGGAAGTCATAGGGAGAGAAACGGAAATTCATGCCGTTCCAGTGCACGCCCGCACCGCCGAGGCCGTCGCCGAGCAGGAAAGAACCGAGCTTGCGCATGGGCAAGGCCCGCATTTCTTCCGTATTGCGGAACGTAATCGTCTCTTTGGACAGATCCTGCATGAGCCCGTAATTGACGGCATACCGCCATTCATCGTGGATATCCTGGAAATCCTCCACGCCCCTGCGGTCGCCGCGCTCAAGCCCCACAACGGAAAGCCCGGCTTTGGCGCATTCGGCAAGGGCGATGCCCCCGGTGAAGCCCACGCCCACAGTAACCACATTCACCTTTTTCAATTCTTTGGCCATGTCGTTCTCCTTGATTACTCCATGCTGGACAGGGACACGGGGGGCACCTTCTCAAACGTTTCGCTGGTCATGAGGTACGTGTAGGCCATCTGAGCCCCGGGGTACTCCTTCATGCGCCAGCCATCCATGTTGTTGTTGCCGTTGTACAGCGGGTCGGCATACGCGCCCGCCAGAACAGCATTTTTCAACAGGGGGAAGAAATAGTCGGAGGTAAAGCCCTGCGTGGGGAGCTTCCCCGCCTCGCAGTCCATAAGGATCTGATCCTGCTCTGCCCCGCTCAATTGGGGGAAATCCTTCTTGAAGCGTTCCTGCGCGGCGTTGTTCAGCGCCAGAATGCCCTGCTTGAAGAGATCACGGCGCACAAGCGGCGTCTGATAGCCCTGGGTGGGGGCGCCCTTGAAGTGAGGCCCGGCGATGTATTCCCTCGCGTTGTAGCCGTAGGCGCCCGCAAGCTGGTTGTCGATGAAGTAAGGGACGGCCAGCTCTTTGGCCCCGGGGCCGAGCTCGTCTTTGGGGAAAATCCGTTCGGCGGCCTCTGACAAGGTGGAAAAGTCCAGCTCGTTGGTGAAGAACATCCGAGCACGGTTCAAAGGATTGACCGTAGCCGCGGCGTGCCCCGAATGAGCGCTTCCACCCTGCTCCGCCGCCATGGAGACGGTCGAAAGGCCCAACGCCGCCGCAGCGCCGGTAACGAGGCCGGTGTACTGCAAAAACCTGCGTCTGCTGATATCTTTTTCATCAGGCATAAGAACGCCCTCCTTTTCCTTCGACGCTAAGGTTTCCACAAAAATATAACTATGATTTTCAGATGTTGCATGCATCCGTATGCAACAGGCATATCACATGACAATCCGTTAAGAATCGACGCGTTGTACGGTTGTCCGTATGTACTGCCAAAGGAGCACACCTTTAACTTTATAACCCCACGCTATTTCCGGATAGAAAAGAAAAGCCTCATGGAGCCGCTTTATTTAAGAGTACATTACCTTTCATCAGACGAAGAAAGAAAAAACATCAAAAAAACGGCGGCCTCAGCTTGTGGGGGCTGCGCCCTTTGTGAATGAAATATACATACTGCTCATACCCGGGCCCGCCCTGCCCATCTTTATCAAGCAACGAGGTCAACCAAAGATACATTTTATATTGTACTATGTTACAAAACATTCTCTCACGACAAGCTCTTTATCCGTAACGTGTCCGGGGAGCACAGAAAAGGCTTCCTCCGTCCGGAATCCGGAGCCTTATAAAAATTTTGTGAATTTTTTTATAAGCATATCCCGTTGATTAACAGTGCCTTTTGCTGCTTGTGCGCACGAAGAAGCCCCTCTTCCGGGGGAATCCAGCTTGACTTTTTTTTCTCAAGCGGACATCCTGAAACCGTGGTAAGTGCTGCGAGAGAGATTCCGCTTCCCTATAAGGAGGCGGAAGCACCGAAGGGGCAACGCCGGAAGGCCGAAACTCTCAGGTCCCAGAATCGCGCATCTTCGTGCCGCTGAATCCGCTTGTGGAGACAGGGCGTGCCATTAAACCTCAGGTACGCGTATGCTCTCCCCCATCCTTTTGACCAACAATCCCCGTTTTCAGGATTTGTCGCTCACGGGCATGGACATCACGTTCATTCCCGAGTGACCCGCCGCTGTCATTCGCGCGGCGCGCGACCTGATTCATAAGGGATGGCTTCTCGCCAACCACCCGCTGTACGGCAACTTCCTGCCTCATCAGATGCCCTACCGTTCGTTGGCCCTCACCCCCCGTGTCCGCTCCGGAGAACATCCGGTCGGAATCGATCCCACGTCTCTTCTTCTCATTGAACGGGCTCAGGCTCGTTACTATGATGTTGATCCTGCCCGTATGCCCGCGAGCCTTTCTGACCGGGAGATGCAGGATTGCGCGTTTGTGGATGTGGAGCTTCTGCGTGCTACCATCGAGAGTTTGGGCGGCAGTATCGAAAGCATTTCGAACCCGAACGGGAGCGGCATGGCGTACCCGCCCGGCCTGCTTCCGGACCACAAGGAGATGTAACGTGAAACTGGAACTGCACCGCATCAGTGTCGGCAAGCTGGCCTTCGGCGCACAGACGGGCGTTAGCGGCGGCGTGCTGACCATCAACAAGGATGAACTGGCATCGCTGCTGTTGCAGGACGACCGGCTTTCCGCCGTCGCCGTCGACGTGGCCCACCCTGGTGAAAACGTGCGCATCATGCCGGTCAAGGACGCCATCGAGCCCCGCTGCAAGCTGGAAGGCCCGGGCGAAGTCTTCCCCGGCTGGATAGGCGATGTGGAAAACGCCGGTGAAGGCAAAACGCTCGTCTTGGGCGGCATGGCAGTGCTGACCACGGGCCGCGTGGTGGCCCCTCAGGAAGGCATCGTGGACATGTCCGGCCCCGGTGCGGACTACACGCCGTTCTCCCGGACCTGCAACGTGGTCCTGTCCTTCGACACCGCCGAAGATCTGGAGCCCCACCAGCGCGAGGCCTGCTACCGTATTGCCGGGCTCAAGGCCGCCCATTATCTGGCCTCCGCCTGCAAGGACGCCGCCGCCGACAGCGTGGAAGCCTACGACTTCCCGCCGCTGGCCGAGGCCATGCACCAGCATCCCGGCCTGCCCAAGGTCGCCTATATGTACATGCTCCAGTCGCAGGGCCTGCTGCACGACACGTGGGTCTACGGCGTGGACGCCAAACGCATCCTGCCCACGATGATCAGCCCTACCGAACTGATGGACGGCGCGATCATCTCCGGCAACTGCGTCTCGGCCTGCGACAAGAACAATACGTATGTCCATCTGAACAACCCCGTGGTCAAAAGCCTCTATGAGCACCACGGCAAGGATCTCAATTTCGTGGGCGTCATCATCACCAACGAAAACGTAACGCTGGCGGACAAGAAGCGCAGCTCCTCCTACGCGGTGAAGCTGGCCCGTATGCTGGGCGTGGACGCCGTGGTCATCAGCGAGGAAGGTTTCGGCAACCCCGACGCCGACCTCATCATGAACTGCCGCAAGTCCGAACAGGCGGGCATCAAGACCGTGCTCATCACGGACGAATACGCCGGGCGCGACGGCTCCAGCCAGTCGCTGGCCGACTCCTGCCCCGAAGGCGACGCGTGCGTCACAGCGGGCAACGCCAATGAAATCATTGTCCTGCCGCCTATGGACAAGGTCATCGGCGATCAGGCTCCGGCGGAAACCATTGCCGGCGGCTTCTTCGGCTCCGTCCGCGAAGACGGCAGCCTTGAAGTGGAACTGCAGGCCATTCTGGGCGCCACCAACGAACTGGGCTTCAACCGCATCGGCGGACGCACCCTGTAGCCCGGCTCGACCGGCGCAGCACCGTGCAGGAGATCATCATGGCATATAAGCTTGTTCATTATATCAATCAGTTTTTTGCCGGTATCGGCGGCGAGGACAAGGCTGACGTCTCTCCCGAGGTCCGGGACGGCATCGTGGGTCCCGGCATGGCCTTCAAAGCCGCCTTCAACGGCGAAGCCGAAATCGTGGCCACCTTCATCTGCGGCGACAACTACTGTGCCAACCATCTGGACGACGTGGCCGCCCACATGGTGGAAACCGTGAAAGCCTATGGAGCCGACGGCCTGATCGCCGGTCCGGCCTTCAACGCGGGCCGTTACGGTACCGCCTGCGGAGCCGTGTGCGCCGCCGTGGCCAAGGAACTCCAGCTCCCCGTGGTCAGCGGCATGTACCGCGAAAGCCCGGGCGTCGACTTGTACCGCAAGGAAGTGACCATCGTCGAAACAGCCGACAGCGCCCGGGGCATGGGCAAGGCCGTGCCCGCCATGGCCGCCGTCATGCTCAAGCTGCTCAAGGGCGGGGAGATCGCCGATCCTGAAGCGGTCGGCGTCTTCCCCAAGGGCATCCGCAAGAACATGTTCTATGAACAGCCCGGCGCGGAACGCGCTGTGCAGATGCTCATCAAGAAACTCAACGGCGAAGCGTTCCGCACCGAATACCCCATGCCTGTGTTCGACCGCGTGGAGCCCCGCCCGGCTATCGCCGACATCAGCAAGGCCACCATCGCCATCGTTACCTCGGGCGGCATCGTGCCGTTCGGCAACCCGGATCACATTGCGGCCTCCTCAGCCCAGAACTACGGCGCATACGACCTTGACGGCGTCACGGACCTCCGCAAGGGCGAATACATGACCGCCCACGGCGGCTACGATCAGACCTATGCCAATGCGGACCCGGACCGCGTCCTGCCCACCGACGTGCTGCGCGATCTGGAAAAGGAAGGCAAAATCGGCAAGCTCTACCATGTGTTCTACAGTACCGTCGGCAACGGCACGTCCGTAGCCAATGCCCGCAAGTTCGGCACGGAAATAGGCTCCCGGCTCAAGGCCGCGCATGTGGACGGGGTTATCCTCACCTCCACCTGAGGCACGTGCACGCGTTGCGGTGCAACGCTCGCCAAGAGCATCGAAGATACGGCTGATGTCCCTGTCGTGCATATGTGTACCATCGTTCCCATTTCGTTGAGCATCGGGGCCAACCGCATCGTGCCCACAGTGTCCATCCCGCACCCGCTGGGCAATCCGGAACTGCGGCCCGAAGAAGAAAAACAGCTGCGCCGCGCGCTCGTCGATAAGGCCCTGTATGCCTTGTCTACCGACGTGGACGGGCAGAC
The DNA here is from genome assembly GCF_000224655.1 of Bilophila sp. 4_1_30. Classification (NCBI taxonomy): domain Bacteria; kingdom Pseudomonadati; phylum Thermodesulfobacteriota; class Desulfovibrionia; order Desulfovibrionales; family Desulfovibrionaceae; genus Bilophila; species Bilophila sp. 4_1_30. The sequence continues at coordinate 253,627 of NZ_JH114234.1, read as the reverse complement.
GGTGTTTTAAGCCCATGTGCCCCGGCGGTGTGCCGGGGACCTGAAAGGAGGGGCATGGCGTATGCGCCTGCCCCGCCGCTTCGGCCCGCAAGGGGTTCGCCTTCATTCCCTGCGTGCGGTACTGGCGTTTTACGGACAAGGCACGGACGCCGGGGCATCGTTTCGGCATCCCCAAACGCACTCCCCGCAACGCCATTGCCGACACACCGCCGCAAAAGGAACTGTAGAATGGAAAAACGTGAATTGGTCATCATCGGCGCGGGGCCCGCTGGACTTTCCGCCGCCATCTACGGCAAGCGCGCCGGACTCGATACCCTCGTACTGGAAAAAGGACGCCCCGGCGGGCAGGTTCTGATCACGAGCAAGATTGAAAACTATCCCGGCATACTGGATGGCACTGGCTCCGGGCTGGCGGACGCCTTCCGCACCCATGCCGAGCATTTCAAGGCCGAATTCCGCACCGCTTCCGTGCAGAAACTGGAAGTTCGCGACGGCGAGAAGATCATCACGCTCAAAGACGGTTCCGAAATCGCCGCCGGAGCGGTCATCGTGGCCAGCGGGGCCAGCTTCCGCAAGCAGGGCTGCCCCGGCGAAAGCACGTACACGGGCATGGGCGTTTCCTACTGCGCCGTATGCGACGCGGCGTTCTTCGAGGAGCTGGAAGTAGCCGTCATCGGCGGCGGCAATACGGCTGTGGAAGAAGCCTGCTACCTTACGGGGTTCGCCTCAAAAGTTTATCTGGTGCACCGCCGCGATCAGTTCCGCGCCGACAAGATGGTTGTCGATCACGCCCTGAGCAACCCCAAAATCGTGCCCGTCATGGACTCTGTGCTGGAATCCATCGAAGGCAGCGACATTGTGGAAAAAATCGTAGTACGCAACGTCAAGACCAACGAAAAGCGGGAGATTCCGCTAAGCGGCGTATTCATCTTCATCGGCACCTTGCCCAACGACGAATACGTGCATGACCTGCTGCAAAAGGATGAAGGCGGCTGGATCGTCACCGACGCCAGCCTGCAGACCTCCGTGCCCGGCATTTTCGCCGCCGGAGACGTGCGCGACACCTCGCTCCGTCAGGTGGTGACCGCCGCCGGAGACGGTGCGCGGGCCGCCATGTCCGCCTACGCCTATCTGCAACGCTAACCCGGCACGCCAAGGAGGATGAGATATGGCCACAGCTGGCATCAAGGCCGCAGCCTACTGCCTGAACTTCGCCCCCGAACTGGCCCTGCACTACGGCGGCACGCCCGCTCAGGAGCGCAAGAGCAAACCGGATTCCGAATTCCTGCGCGCATTGCCGGAGTACGCCCAAACCTATGAGGAAGCGCAAGCCTACGCGCCCAACAAAACCTATATCGGCGCCATGAGCATCGACGAGCTCGAAAAGGCTCCCGCGCCGTGGTTCGACAATCTGGGTACGCCGGAGCGTTTCGGCACGTTCGGTGAAATCATGCCCGAAGACGAATTCCTCGGGCTCATGGACATCTGCGACGTTTTTGACCTCATCTGGCTGGAAGAAGGCTTCGCCGCCTCCGTTGCGGAAAAGCTGGCCCAGAACCCCGTAATCGGGGAAAAACAGCTGGCCAGGCTGGAAAAAGGCCGCCCGGAGTCGGACATTCTGGACGTGGTGGAAAAACAGCACGCCCTGCCCCTCTACTCTGAAGGCAAGCTGGCGGGCTGCTGCCGCCGCGCTCACGATACGGACGAAAACCTCGAAGCCGGCATCATGCTGGAAAACTTGTCCTGTAAGGCCAGCGGCGTGCTCGCCCTGCTGCACCTCATCAAAAACGCCGGGCTTTCTCCCTCGGACATCGACTTCGTCGTCGAATGCTCCGAGGAAGCCGTGGGCGACGCCATGCAGCGCGGCGGCGGCAACATGGCCAAAGCATTGGCTGAAATAGCCGAATGCGGCAACGCCAGCGGTTTTGACGTGCGCGGCTTCTGCGCCGGGCCCGTGGCCTCCGTCATCACCGCCGCAAGCATGGCGGCCTGCGGTGCGCGCGCCAACGTGGCCGTGGTCAGCGGCGGCTCCGTGCCCAAGCTGTACATGAACGCCCGTGATCATGTGAAGAAGGACGTGAAGGCTCTGGAAAACTGCATCGGCAGCTTCGCGCTGCTGATCACGCCCGACGACGGGCAGACGCCGGTTATCCGCCTCGACTCTTTGGGCAAGCATACCGTCGGCGCGGGCGCGGCTCCTCAGGCCATCACTTCCGCTTTGACCTTCGAGCCGCTCCAGAAGGCGGGGCTCAAGATGACGGACGTGGACAAATATGCGCCCGAACTGCACAACGCCGAAATCACCCTGCCCGCCGGGGCGGGCAACGTGCCCGAGGCCAACTATAAGATGATCGCCGCCCTGTCCGTCATGAAGGGGCAGATCGAACGGGCGGACATCCCGAAATTCGTGGCCGAACGCGGTATGCCGGGATTCGTCCCCACGCAGGGGCACATCCCCTCGGGCGTTCCCTATATCGGCCACGCGCTGGAAGCCCTCAAGGCGGGGACCATCAAACGAGCCATGATCATCGGCAAGGGCAGCCTCTTCCTCGGCCGCCTGACCAATCTTGCCGACGGCGCGTCCTTTATTATGGAAGGCCCCGGTGCTGGTACGGAACCCGCGCAGGGCGTGAGCCAGAGCGATGTGACGGAAATGCTGCTTGCCGCCCTGTCCGACGTGGCGGCCAACCTGCAAAAAGGCTAGGAGGCGCTATGGCTATGCAAGAATGCAAGCGCGCCATCCTCGGCAAAGCTCTTGAAGATCTGGTGGCCCGCGCGCGCAGCGGCAAGGAGCCGTGCCGCATAGGGCTCATGGCCTCCGGCGGGGAACATTCCGATGCGGAATTCCTCGCCGCCGCAAGCGCCGCCATGAGCGCGGACCCGGCCCTTACGGTGGTCGGCGTCGGCCCCAAGCCCTCGGGCATCCTGCCTCAGGGCATGGACTGGATCGAAACGGGCTGTGAAGGCCCGGAACTGGCTTCCGGCATGGAAAACGCGCTGGCCCAGGGGCGCATCCACGGAGCGGTGGCTCTGCACTACCCCTTTCCCCTCGGCGTGACCACCGTGGGGCGCGTGCTGACGCCGGGCACGGGCAAGCCCCTGTTCATGGCATCCTGCACGGGCATGAGCGCGGCCCACAGGCAAGAGGCTATGCTGCGCAACGCGATACTGGGCGTGGCTGTAGCCAAGGCGTTGGGCATAACCTGCCCCTCGGTGGGCGTGCTCAACCTTGACGCAGCCCCGCAGGTGCTGCGTGCCCTGAACCGCATGGCGGAAAAGGGCTACCCCCTGAACCTCGGGCAGAGCGTGCGGGGCGACGGCGGTTCCCTGCTGCGCGGCAACGACCTGCTCTGCGGCGCGGTGGACGTCTGCGTGGCCGATACCCTGACGGGCAATGTGCTCATGAAGGTCTTCAGCGCGTTCACGTCCGGCGGTTCCTACGAAACCAGCGGCTGGGGCTATGGCCCTTCCGTGGGCGAAGGATGGGACAAGGTGGTGAGCATCGTGTCCCGCGCTTCGGGCGCTCCGGTCATCGCCAACGCTCTGGCCTACACGGCCGCCGCCGTTCGGGGCAGGCTGCCCGCCGTGGTCGCGGAGGAAATACGCCTCGCCAAAGCCGCGGGCATGGATGATGAGCTCGCGGCCTTTTCCAAGGTTGCGGCCGCTCCGCGGGACGAAGTGCAGGCTCCGCCCGCCGTGCCCACGGACGAAGAAATACACGGCATTGACGTGCTCGATCTCGAACTGGCCGTCCGTTGCCTGTGGAAAGAAAACATCTACGCCGAAGCCGCGATGGGCTGCACCGGCCCGGTCGTCAAACTGGCCGGTTCAAGCCTCGACAAGGCCCGCGCCGTGCTGACCGCGTCCGGTTACCTGTAAAAAACGCCGTTCCGCCCGGAAAGAGTCCTGTTCCGGGAATACGTTCACTCTCAAGCAAAGCGAGGTACGCAATGATCATTGTCGATAAGGAAACGTTCGAGGCCGAAGTGCAGCAGAGCTCCATGCCTTGCGTGGTGGATCTCTGGGGCCCGCAGTGCGGCCCCTGCCTTGCCCTGATGCCCGAAGTGGAAAAGCTCGCCGAAGCCTATGAAGGCAAGCTCAAATTCTGCAAGCTCAACGTGGCCGAAAACCGCAGGCTCGTCATCAGCCTGCGCGTCATGGCCGTACCGACCATCCTTTTCTATAAGGGCGGGGAATGCGTGGCTCGGATTTCCGGCGACGCCGTGTCCATCGAAGCCATCAAGGCCGAAGCGGACAAACTCGTCTAACGTATGCGGACAACGGGCCGTCATGGTCTGTAGTATACTCACCCAACCATAACTCAAGGAGTGATGTTATGGGCAAGCTTTCCGGCAAGAAGCTTCTGCTGCTTGGCGAACGGGACGGCGTTCCCGGCCCCGCCATGGCGGATGTCTTCGCCAACTCCGGTGCGGAAGTCCTGTTCTCCGCCACCGAATGCTTCGTCTGAACGGCCGCAGGAGCCATGGATCTGGAAAATCAGCAGCGCGTCAAGGACGCCGCTGAGAAGTATGGTGCGGAAAACGTCGTGGTGATTCTCGGCTCTTCCGACCCCGAAGGGGCGGAAATCTATGCCGAAACGGTCACCTTGGGCGATCCCACCTTCGCCGGGCCCTTGGCTGGAGTCCCGTTGGGACTCTGCGTGTGTCATGTGCTTGAACCCGAAATCAAGGCCGAAGCCGATGCCGCCAAGTGGGACGAGCAGATCGGCATGATGGAAATGGTCCTCAATGTGGATGCTCTTGCTGACGCTGTGCGCAAGATGCGCGAAGCCAACAGCAAGTATCCGCTGTAAGACATACGGTTAGCCGAAAAGATAAACACTCCGTGCAGCGTTCCTTGCTGTGCGGAGTGTTTGTTTTAGAGCAAACGAACTTTGCGATACGGGAAATGGATTGGCGAGGGGATGGGGAACTTTCTGGAGAAGAGGGAAATCCACACGTTTCTCCTCCCCCCGCCTTCAAAGATTTTCGTATTTAACGAATCCTTGTTCACAGCCTTTTCTGGATCATTGCAAAGTTGACCTGCCCTATCGTTCGTCGCGCCACCTTTTGCAGAGATGATGCTCTATGCGGAATTGATCCAGCAACCTGCCGGTGAAATGCCTCATCATGGCCTCAAGGGACGTATCCCGCGTGTAAAAGGCCGGGGTGAAAGGCATGACGACGGCACCAGCCTCCGTAACCGCCTGCATATTCTTGAGATGGATAAGGTTCAGTGGCGTCTCGCGAGCCACAATGACCAAGGGGCGGCGCTCCTTGAGCGTTACGTCCGCCGCGCGGTGTATCAGATTGCTGCCCGCCCCGCTGGCGATGGACGCCAGAGAACTCATGGAACACGGACAGATGATCATCCCGTCATGATGCCATGAGCCGCTGGAGGGCCCCGCCGCCATATCGGAACTCTCATGCACCGCGTGGGCATACCGCGCCAGAGCAGCGGAGGGTATCCCGCATTCGGCCTGAAGAACCCGTTCCGCACCCGCGGAGATTATCAGGTGTACTTCCAGATCGGACACGGTGGCCAGATTCTCCAGAACGGCCTGCGCCAGCGGCATCCCGCTCGCGCCGCTGATTCCAAGGACAAGGCGATACATACGTTCTTTTTCTCCGTGATACTATCCGCGTACAGGACAATGGAGCATGGTGCGGGTTGTCGGCATGAACTCACGCCGTGGCGCGCCGATGGACATGGATATTGCCGCCGCCGTCTGGATGACTTCGCGGATCAACAGCGCCGAGGATTCCTCAGTGATGCGTACCGTAGGCACTGAGCAGCCTATGGTAGCCACGAGATTACCGGTATAATCGAAGATAGGGGCGGCTACACAACGGACCCCCGTAAAGATTTCCTCGCAGTCGAAGCCCACCCCTTCCCGGCGTATCACCGCCAACTCCGCACAGAAACGGTTGATGTCGTCCGTGGTCAGCTCCGGCCTTGCCTCGCGCAGTTCATTGAGGAATTTCAGCAGTTCGCTCTCTTCCAGAAAAGCGCAATGGACCTTGCCCGATGCCGAGGGATAAATGGGGAAGGAAGACCCGATGATGGAGTCCAGCCGCAGGATCTGCCAAGAAACCTGCTGTGCCATGACCACCATGTCAAAGTTTTGGGCTACACACAGGTTGACGGTTTCGTTTACTTTTTCCATAAGCTGGCGGCAAGCGGGCCGGGCTTTCTCCACCAGGCTGTTGTTGGAGGCGATCCGCTGCCCCAGCTTGAAAAACTTCAATGTCAGGCTGTAGGCGCCGCCCTTGCCGTCCTGAGACACAAAGCCGAGTTCACAGAGGGTCAGCAAGATACGTTGCAGCGTCCCCTTGGGGAGGCCAGAGGCTTTGGCAAGATCACGAAGCTCCCATTTTGCCTGATGAGCCATCAGCTCAATCACGCCGAATGATTTACCGAGAACACCAATGGTGTAATATTTATCCGCCAAAGCCATATTATCTCCTTACTATGAAAGTTCGGTGTGCGAAACAGATTACGGAGTGTCTTCTCTCTTGTTCCTTGCCAAAATATTCTGACCTTCTTTTACGATGCACCAGCAAAGAATTATTGTCAAAAGCATCATCAGCACCCCGCCGAATACAAACATGCCCCTGAGTACTGAAATACCACACAATGTAATGACGGCCAACGCAACACCGCCCATATTGCCGCCCCAAAGGACCTTAAGGAATTTAGGAGCTTCTTCTTCAGCAGAAATACCTTTTGTGGAAATGGTCGCCAACACGGAAGTCATGGGATCTACCAGTGTGACAAAGGAAATCATAGTCACAATGACAAAGAAAACAATGAGGGCCATGCTGAATGGGAAGCGCTGCAGGATGCCGATAACGGTGGATTCCAAACCCTGCGTCTGAACAAAGCTCCATACGTCCACAAGATTCTTCCACTGATAATAGATGGCAAGGCTGCCAAAAGTATTGATCCAAAGATACACGAACATGGATGGAGCAAACACATTCATGAGGAGGAATTGCCGCACTGTACGCCCCTTGCCCAGCCGGGCAAGATATAAACCGATGGGAGGACCATAGGCAAAAAACGCGCCCATGTACACGATGATCCATGAATCAGCCCATCGGTCACTCATAAATTCCGTACTGACCAGCGTGCTGTTGCGGATAAAATTGGTCAGCATGTAGCCGAAAGCTTCCGTGCCCATATTCAAAATAAACAGCGTAGGCCCGAAAAGGAAGATATAGAACAAAATGATAAAAAACATGCGAGTATTCTGTGCCGCCAGGAAATTCATACCCCGCTTGAGCCCGGTCGTGGAGGACCCCACAAAAAACGCCGTCGCCACAAGGGCCACGATGGCATTCATGGCGAAACTGCGCTCAAGGCCGGTAAGGTAGGACACGCAGCTTGATATCATCATGATCAGCGCGCCGATGCTGCTGATGACGGTACAACAGATGGAGAACAGGCACGCGGCGTGCACAATGTTTTTAGCCAGGGAATAGTGCTTGCGCGGCATGACAAGGTCGAGGCCGCTGATGATGGACAAGGGAAGATGTTCGTTGAAAGCCATCAGGGCGAAGGCTACGCCGCAGATGGCATAAATACAGTATTGGGCAATGCTCCAATGCATGGCGGACTGGGAAATGGCGAACAGGGCGGCTTCGTGGGATTTCGGCGCGATGCCGAGATTCTGCGGCGGCTGCATGAGGTGGTAAATGGGTTCGCCTATGCCCCAGAACAAAATGCCGATGCCGATGCCGGAGCACAGCGAGATGGCAAACCAGCGGAAAAAGCTGAAGTCGGGTTTTGCGTCCCTTCCGCCTATGCGTATGCTTCCAATAGGAGAACAGACGATGCCGAAGGTGAACAGCATGACAAGGAAGCTGAAAAACACCGAAGCCCACCCAAGATCCTTGACAATCTTGTCCTGCAACAAGTCCATGAAGCGGATAAAGGGCTCAGGAAACGCGATGGCGCTCACGATAAACGCAAAAACGGATAAAAAGCCAATGGCAAAGGGGATGGTATCGAGACGCTTTCCCTCTGTGCGCACGCTTAACTCGTCTTGCATACAGGCTACCTCACTGAACAGTAACGCGTTCTGTTTGGGGGGAAGAAGACAGGGGGTGAGGCCATGACACGGCGTAACGAAAACGTAACCGTTCATCAGAATCACAGCTGAATGGACGGATCTGCCTGCGAAGCCCCCTCCTGTTCTTTCCCAAATCCCATGTACCGTAGGGAAAACATATTGCCGTCAAACCTTATAAAAGTATCTTTTGAGTAAAAAGGGGGTCAATGCCCCCTTCCTTTACTCCTTAAAGCAGATGGCATCCATTTCCAGCAGACAGCCGTGGGCAATGTTGCTGACTTCCACACAGACACGGGCCGGACGGTGTTCACCCATGAACGCCGCGTACACTTCGTTGAATGCGGCAAAATCATCCATGTTGGTGACAAACACCGTCGTCTTGGCAATGTCGGTGACGGCAAGGCCGGCGGCTTCGAGCACGGCCTTCATATTCGCCAACGTCTGGACGGCCTGTTCTTTCATGCCGTTGCCGACGACTTCCCCGGTAACGGGGTGAAAGGGGACCTGACCGCACAGATAGTAGGTGGAACCGGCCTTGACGCAATGGGAATAGGGGCCGACAGACGCGCAGGCCTTGGGCGCATGAATACATTCCATAACTGACTCCTTGGGCGATGACGCCGTTTCACAGTTGCGCTGTTTTTTGCCGCTCCCGGCCCAATATGCGGATCAAAAAGCGGCATAGTCGGGAAAACATACCTCCCGAATACGAATTGCATTAGGGAAGAAGGAGTATGGCCTGCACCGACGGGGCCAAGGCAGGGACACGCCCTGCCCTGCCTCCGGGCGCGGGCGGCCGACATACAGCCGCCCAGCCATGTTGCGCTTTTTTAGATTTCCGACTTGGCGTTGAACTCTTCCCACATCAGGCGGGCGGTGGCGCCGATGGTGGTCAGGGGTTCCGGCGGGATGTGGGAGGGAGTGGCGATGCGGCGCAGGAAACGGAGTTCCTCGCTGTCTATGCCGTTGATCCATTCGGCGATGTAGTGACCCATCAGGCAAGTCTTGGCGACGCCCGCGCCTTCGCCGCTGGCGGAGGCGTATACGCTGGGGTGCTTCTGGGTCATGAGCGGGCGGAAATTCATGGTCATGTTGATCATGCCGCCGTAAATGAACTCGAAGTTGACGTGCTTGATTTCCGGGAAGCGGTTTTCAAAGGCCCGGCGCAGCTTGGGAACGGCCCTGCGGATGCGCTGATGCGACGTGGTGAGGTGCGTGGCGTAGCTGAAGCCGTTACGCACATACAGACGGTTGTCGGTCGTGAAGCGCACCGTGGTCCCGGCGGGATGCCCAGCCGTGCAGCCCCAAGGCTTTACGCCTTCAAAATACTTCATTTCCTTGTCGTTGAGCTGGCGGGTGAACGCGCCATACGAAAGCACCGGGCAGAACACGCGCTTGACGATGCCGAATTCCTCAATGAAAGGCCCGCCGGTCACGATGACGGTCTTCGCGGTGATTTCCTTGCCGTTCAGCAGGGTCACGCGGGCGCGGGTGCCTTCCTCGATACGCATGACGGGGCATTCCTCGAATACATCCACGTTTTCCGGCAGGGTGGTATACAGCCCGCGCAGCACGTCGGCGGGGTTCACCAGCAGCGTCCCGGGGGTGTACAGAGCCTTTTTATAGTACCGGGTGCCTATGCGCTTGGCGAGTTCCTCGCCCTCATAAATCTCATAGTGCACCTTCATCTGATCAAGCTCTTCGGATTCCGTCTCAATGAGCTTGAAACTCTTGGTTTCGGAACAGCACAGATACTTGCCGCAGGGATCCCAGTCCACCTTGATGCCCGAGTCTTCGATGGTCTTACGCATCCGGCCGATAATGAACGTATTGAGCTTGTAGTACATCTCATTATCTTCAAAGGTGGAGTTGCCCTGATCGCCGAAATTGTGCGGAACGTCGATGATGAAACCCGCGTTCTTGCCGCTGTCGCCGTTGCCGATTTTGATGGCTTCGAAGACGGCTATCCTAGCTTCAGGCTGGAGTTCGGCCAGCCTGCTGGCGCAGCCGTAGCCGCCGTAGCCGCCGCCCACGATCACGTAATCGTATTCCTTGCCGATCTTCTCATGCCCCTTGAAGAGGTGATCCTTAAAGGACGACATTTCAAGCCAGCTCAGCCCTGTCGTTGTGGGGAAACGCTTCACGTCACGCATATTTTTTACCTACCCTCAAATAGAAGTTGTCTCTTCTGCGTAAGGCCGGGAATCCCGGCCCTCCCTCAAATCCGTTTTCCGTCAGCGTGCCTGCAGCACGATGCGGGCATCCGCCACGGCAAGCCCCTTTTCCCAAGCGAACACGGGGTTCAAATCGACCTCCGCGATGTCGCGCAGTTCGTCCACCATATGCGAAATCAGGCAGGCGGCTTCCGCCAGCGCTTCCAGATCGCAGGGCTTGCTGCCGCGGGCGCCCTGAAGCATGGCAAGGCCGTTGATCTCGCGCACCATCCGGCGGCAGGAAGGCATGTTCACCGGCGCCACACGGAAGGATACATCTTTAAGGATTTCAACAAAAATACCGCCAAGTCCGAACATGACCGTAGGCCCGAAGGTGCTGTCCCAGCTTGAACCGATGATGCATTCCACGCCGCCCTTCAACATGGGCGTCAGCATCACACCGAAGATATTGGCATCGGCCTTGTAGTTGCGGCCGTTGGCGACCAGGCGCTCGAAAGCCTCGCGCGCAGCCTCGGCGGATTCGATATTGAGGGCCACGCCTCCGGCATCCGTCTTGTGCAGGATGTCGGGGGAAACGATCTTCATGACGGCCTTGCCGCCGATCTTTTCCCACATCTCGGCAGCTTCATCCGCCGTAGCGGCCAGATAATGCGGGGCGAGATCCACACCGTAGGCACGCAGCACTTCACGCGCTTCGGTTTCCACCAGATTGACGCGGCCTTCCGAACGCACACGGGCAAAGATGGCTTCGGCCTTTTCCCGGCGTCCGGCGGGCAGCTCGGGCGGCACGGAAGCGGCCTCTTCCAGAAGGGCGGCGCGGCGCTCGCTGTATTCCACAAGCACGCCCATGGTGCGGACGGCTTCATCCACAGCCCCGAACACGGGCACGCCCTGCTCGCTGAGGTATTTCAGGCAGTCGGGCTGCTGGGGCTGGTAGATGGAGTGCATGACAACGGGCTTGTCGCCCTTCCGGATGCGCTCGGCCATGCTCTTGGCCACATCCATTTCCAGCACGCGGAATTCTTCCGACAAATCGGCATACCCGCCGTACAGACCGACAATGACGATCCCGTCCACGTCCGGATCATCAAGAAGCACCTCGAGACAGCGATCGAACACCCACATGTCGCCTTCGGGCGTACCCGCGAGGTCGACGGGGTTCTTGATGGGGCAATGCGGCTTGAGTATGGCACGCAGCTTTTCCTGCGTGGCCTCGGAAAGCACGGGCGCTTCCAGGCTGTTGGCCTCGCAGAAGTCCGTCGCCATAACGCCGTGCCCGCCGCCGTCGGTAAGGACGGCTATGCGCTTGCCGTGGGCGGGTTTGCACTTGGAAAAGGCTTCCGCCGCATCCAACAGCTCGTTGGGGGTGTTGACGCGCACCACTCCTGACTGCGCCAAAGCTGCATCAAAAATCCTTTCGCTGCCGGCGAGGGAACCGGTGTGCGAAGCGGCGGCGCGGGCTCCGGCGGCACTGCGGCCGATCTTGATGGCGGCGATGGGCTTGCTCACCGAGGTACGGCGGGCGGCTTCAAGGAACTTGCGCCCATCCTCCTCGTTTTCCACCCGCAGCCCTTCCATATAGAGGAGCATGACCTTGGTGTGATCATCCTGCTCGATATACCGGACAAAGTCATTGAAGCGGACATCCATCTGGTTGCCGATGGTGGCCCAGCAACTGTAGCCCATGCCGCGCTTTTTGGCGTTGAAATTCAGATCGATGCCGAAGTTGCCGCTCTGCAGCACGAGGCTCATGGGGCCGGGGGCAAGGTCGATGATGCTCGCGTTCAGGCTGACCGCCGAACTGTACATCCCCATGCAGTTGGGGCCCATGATGCGCATGTTGCCCTTGCGGGCGATCTCCAGCATACGGCGTTCGATTTCCTTGCCTTCGGGACCCGTTTCGCCAAAACCGGTGGAAACGACGATCCCGGTCTTCACGCCCTTCTCCACGCACTGCTCGATGATGGGCAGGATGTGCTTGGGCGCGATGGCGATGATGGCAAGATCCACTTCGCCGGGAACGGACAGGATATCGGGGTAGGTCGGCTGGCCGAGGATTTCGCCGCCGGAGCGGGAAATCAGATGGATTTCTCCCTGAAACTTGTTGTCGATCAGGCTTTTGGCCGTCCAGTAGCCGTATTTCTTGGTGTCCGAGGAAGCACCAATGAGCGCTACGCTTTTGGGACGGAACAGAGGAATAAGGTCGGACATGATGCTCTCCATATAAGCGTTCTCTGTGACCGGCACTCCGCCATTGCGGAACCTGAGAAGACTTCTCCGGAAAACTCCGGAAAAAGCGTTCCGCGCTACTCTTCCACAACGCCGACGGCGACATCGGGACAGACCACGCCGCAGATGTTGCAGAGCACGCACTTTTCCGGATGCGCCCGTTCGATATAATTGTATCCTTGCCCGTTGATTTCCGTACCGATGGCCAGAACCCCCTTGGGGCAGGCATCCACGCACAGGCCGCAGGATTTGCAGCGGCGGGCATCGATCACGTGAGTCTTGGTCTTGCTCATGGCTTATTCCCCTTTCCCGGCGGCTTCATAGCCAGCGTTGAAGGCTTTGATGTTGAACTCAAGCAGCTCGGGCTTCTTCCTGCCCATCGTCTCCTCGAGCACGGCCATGATCGTTTCGCGCTTCAAGAGCTTCGTCTTTGCGATGACGGCGCCCAGCATCACCATATTGACGCTGCGTACCGATCCCACTTCCACGGCGATTTCGGAGACGGGCAAAAGGATCTGCGTGAAGCCTTCGGCCCTGCCCGGATTCTCCACCAGCGAGGCGTTGGTAAACAACATGCCGCCGGGGGCCACGCCGTGGAGGCACTGCTCATAGATGGACTGGCTCAGCGCCACGGCGATGGTGGCGTCATTCTCCACAATGGGGCTGCCGATGGCTTCGTCGGAAATGATGATGAAGGCAGTGGAGTCGCCGCCGCGCTGCTCAATGCCGTAGGTCTGCGTCATGACGACCTTCAGGTTCTCCCTCATGGCGCCCTCGCAGACGAGTTTGGCCATCAGCGCAGAGCCCTGCCCGCCCGATCCGGAAAACATACATTTGACCAGCATGATTTCTACTCCATTTCGCTTTTGAAGACCTGAGGCTTGAAGTAACCGAGCATTTCTTCGGAGCACCATTTATAGGAATCCTGCACGCTCTTCTTCAGGCCTGTGGGGCACGGGACAATGACTTCGACGAACGAGTAGCCGAGGCCTTTCACCTGGCATTCAAAAGCCTTCTGGATACTCTTTTTGGCGTGCATGATATGCTTGGGCGTGGCCACGCTTTCACGGGCGAGGTACTTCACGCCGGGCATTTCACGCATCATTTCGGGCACCAGCAGGGGATAGCCCTGCCAGGTCACGTCGCGGCCCTTGAGCGTGGTGGCGGTCACCTGACCGTCCAGAGTCGTGGGGGACATCTGGCCGCCCGTCATGCCGAATACGGAGTTGTTGACCATGATCGACGTGATGGGCATCCCCTTGTTGGCCGCGTGCATCAGGTCGCCAAGGCCGATGGCGCAGGAGTCTCCGTCGCCGCAGTAGGTGAACACGATGTTGTCGGGACGGCAGAGCTTGTAGCCCACCGCGAACGAAGGGGAACGCCCATGCGTGGCTTCAATGGCGTCCACATCCATATAATGGTGGGAGAAGCCGCCGCAGCCGATGCCCACAATGGCAATGGCGCGTTCGCGGATACCCAAGGTTTCGATGGCTTCAGCCACCAGGCGGGTGACGATGCCGTGACCGCAGCCGGGGCAGTAGCTGGTCAGCTTGTCCAGATTCAGAGTCTTGCCGTATTTCGCGCTGAGATTTTGCATTCCGATTACTCCTCCAACAGACGGTTCACTTCAGCGGTCATTTCCGCGAGGGTGTACATGGGCATATCGCCGCCGGTCTTGCCGAAGAAATGCACCGGGACGCGCCCGTTCACGGCAAGGCGCACGTCATCCACCATCTGACCGTGGTTCATTTCGACGACAAGAATCTTTTTCAGCGTGGAAGGCAGGTTCTCGAACGCCTTATCGGGGAAAGGCCACAGCGTGACGGGACGGATGCTGCCCACCTTCTTGCCCTGCGCCCGCAGATTGGCGACCAGATCCTTGCACATGCGGCCATGAATGCCGAAGGCGACGACGATAAGTTCGGCGTCCTCAGTGTTGCTTTCCTTCCACTGCTGCTCCTTGGCGCGGATGGTTTCGTACTTGGCGCGCAGGTGCTCGTTCATGACGTAGCCGTCCGCGTGGGAATAGCTGCCGGTGATGAGCGCGCGCTTGGGATGATCCTTGGTGCCCGTATAGGCCCAAGAGGAAGTATCGTATTCCGCCGAATAGTCATGATATTCCGGCAGAACCGCCGTTTCCGTGGTCTGGGCGGTCACGCCGTCGAACACGAAAAGAACCGGAGTGCGGTAGGTGTAGGCGAGCCGGATCCCCTCAGGGACGAGATCCACAATTTCCTGACCGTCGGAAGGTGCGAGCACCGGCACATGGTAGTCGCCATGCCCGCCGCCGCGGGTGGACATGTAGTAATCGCTCTGCGCACCCAGAATATCACCGTCGCCCGGGCCCACACGCATGGAGTCGAGCATCAGGCAGGGCAATTCGGCACCGCACATGAAGGAAATGGCTTCCTGCATGAGCGTCATGCCGGGCCCGGAACTGGAAGTCGCACACAACATGCCCGTACAGGCCGCGCCCGCCAAGGCGCTGGAAACGGCGAGCTCGCTTTCCATCTGCAGCATCTTGCCGCCGTACTGCGGCAGGATGACGGCCATACGCTTCATGACGTCGGTCGCGGGGGTAATAGGGTAGGCAAAATGGAATTTAACACCACAACGCGCCAAACTTTCCGCGAATGTTTCCGTGTTTTTTAAGAACATGGTCTGCTGAGTCATACGCACCTCAATGGCAATCACAGTGTCGTGAATGGAACTAAAAACATCAGCCTCAGGCCCGTGAGCCTTTTTTCAGGATGCTTGCATAAACCGGGGAACCGAATCTTTTCTTAAAAACATACCGTATAATGGTATTATATACCATTTATTTCAGGTTAGACGCACTGTATTTCTATGTCAATAGGGGAACCGACTTTTTATGTTCAAATCTCTCATCCGTTCTCTTTTAACTAATGGTATAAGTATATTATGAAATATTTATTTTCTCAGAGCCATAGCCGCCCTCTTCTCCGGTGCCCGCATATTCCACAAACAGCAGGCATCGGCAATCCTAATCCCGTTTTCATGCCCGTTCCGGTCCCATCTCCCGGACAAGCTCTCTCCGCAGGCTTTCTATAATCATAATAAGCTCTATTTTTTGAGTAAAAAAACACAATAAAGTTCTTTTCCTGTTTTTATGGACTCACCGTTTTTTTCTGAGGGTGATTGACATACCGGCAAAATGCGTTTTATATTTCAGCACGACATACCGTAATTCGGTTTATTTTGCTTCTTAACAGGCTAAGGGGATGTAAACCTTCACCACTCTCTTTAAGGAGAACCACGGCATGAGTGGAGCAAGACAGATCAGTTTCGAAGATGCCCCGTTTTCGGCCATTCATAAAAAAATTACCGCCGGCACCTTCATGGGCCAGATCAGCGACGGCTACACGCTGGGCATTGTCGGCATTTCGCTCAACTATGCTATGGAACCTCTGGGGCTTACCA
This sequence comes from Bilophila sp. 4_1_30, assembly GCF_000224655.1. Taxonomy (NCBI): domain Bacteria; kingdom Pseudomonadati; phylum Thermodesulfobacteriota; class Desulfovibrionia; order Desulfovibrionales; family Desulfovibrionaceae; genus Bilophila; species Bilophila sp. 4_1_30. The sequence goes on along the minus strand of NZ_JH114234.1, from coordinate 237,709 downwards.
GCTTCTGGATGGGGCTCATCGGTGCCGGTTCCATGTTCGGCATCTTCTTCGGCAGCCTTCTGGCGGGCATCACGGCGGATAAAATCGGCAGACGGCCTCTCTACGCTTCACTCATGCTGCTGACGGCCATCGTTTCCGTGCTGCAATTCTTCCTTTCCGATCCGCTGCTCATCGCCATAGTGCGCTTTGTCCTGGGTATGCTCATCGGCGCGGACTATACGGTGGGCATCCCACTGCTCAGCGAATGGGCTCCGGCCAAAAAACGCGCGGGCATCCTGGGGTGGCTGCTGGTCTTCTGGACCATCGGCTATTGCATTTCGTATATTGTCGGCTTTTTCATGGACGGTTTTGTCGCCGCCTTTGGCAACGACGGCTGGCGTCTCGTGCTCTGCACTTCCGTTGTACCCAGCCTGATCGCCCTCCTCATCCGCTTCGGCACGCCCGAATCCCCCCTGTGGCACATCGCCAAGGGGCGCTCTCAGGAAGCTCTCGCCAACATCCATGCCTATCTCGGCAACCAGTATGGACTGCCTGATCGCGGAGAGGAAAAGCCCGCTTCCACTTCGTGGTTCGCGCTGTTCGCTCCTGAGCAGTGGCGCAATACGGTGGTGTCCGGCGTGTTCTTCTTTGCCCAGGTGCTGCCTTTCTTTGCCATCAGCATCTTCCTGCCGCTGGTGCTCACCAAGATGAATATCCAGAACCCCAACGCCTCCGGCGTGCTGTACAACGTGTTCACCCTCATCGGCGTGCTCGTGGGACTCTGGGTATACGGCATTGCAACCCGCCGCGCTTATCTGCTTTGGACTTTCTACGTATCCGCGGCGATCCTTACTGTGATGATCCTGTGGACCTCAATGTCCCCGCTCGTCGCGCTCATCATGATCACCGCCTTTGCCCTAGTGCTCGCGGCCTCCATCGTCCCCGAATTCTCCTATCCCGCTGAACTGTTCCCAACGGAACTGCGCGGCTCCGGCGTAGGCCTGACCATTGCCATCAGCCGTTTCGGCGCGGGCGGAGGCACCTTCCTCCTGCCCATCGTGAGCGAACAGTTTGGCATCCATATGGCCCTCTGGTGCTGTGTGATCACCCTGCTCTTCGGCGGCATCATCTGCCACATGTGGGCACCTGAAACCTCCGGCAGAGGCAAAAAGTAGCCCCCCGACCAAGGGCAATTCGGTTTGGCCTTGGTCCCGGCCACTCCGAATTGCCCATTTCATCAAGAATGACCCTCTAAATGTGGCGTTCTCTTTTATTCAGGCAACAGATGAAAAGTTGCGAAGAGATCGACAAACGGGCGGCTCCGATGAGGAGCCGCCCGTTTCGTTTATTCTGTGATCACTCTGTGCCGGATTATGCGCCATTTTGTACAGATAGCGATCAAAAACGATCGCTCTGTGCCAGCGCCGCAGCACTCCCCAAGCGTTAAATCAACATAGCCACGTGCCGCACAAAGGGATTCAAACCGTGTACCGAATACCCCGCTATACAGGATTGCTCGCTACCCCATTCGGTGCCAGCGGCACATCAAAAACATGAATGCACAAAAAAAGCCCTTATGGATATTATCCATAAGGGCTTGAACTTTCTGGTTGCGGGGGCAGGATTTGAACCTACGACCTTCGGGTTATGAGCCCGACGAGCTACCGTGCTGCTCCACCCCGCGACATGCGACAGAAGGGAATATAGGGGCCGGACTCCCGTTTGTCAAACATTTTTTCATCTTTTTTCTCAAAAAGAGAATGAAGCGATACAATATACCCTGAACACTGGTTTTATTTCGCTAAGCCATACCGGATTCCGAGGATTCGGCACAACATGCCGCGGCAGGCCACGGGCGGACAGTTATCGGCAGTACCGCGGCAATGCCCTCAAGAGCGGAACGCGCCTCCGTATGCTGATGCGGAGAAAAGAACACTTTGAGCAACGCCCCCGCGCGATCGAGCACGGTAAAGCTGGCGATGTTGTCATACCCCTCAAGGAGGAAACGAAACATCCCCACATGCTGCGGCGGCACGGAGACGAGCACCTTGTCGCTGTATTCGGGAACGGGAAGCCGGATGGGTCGTCTTTTTTTCTTTTTCATGGGGGCCGGTGTAGCCTATGCTTTTCGGGGACGCAAGGGCGGAATGGCATCCCCACGGGGCCCTTCCCCATTCATCTCAACTCTCAATCCATTTATAATGATATAAAAAGGCGCTGGGGAAAGGGCTCCCGTTGCGATAGCGCATGAACTAGGCTATAGTCCATTCCTGCAATCCAACCCGAGGTGGCGCATGTTCAGTGAAGACAGACCAGTAGGCAACCCCACTCAGATCTTTCGTTCCTTCTTGAAAAACAAGGGGCTGCGTAACACGCCTCAGCGTCAGCAGATCATGGAAGTGTTCTTTAATGAAAGCGGGCACCTGACGACCGAAGAAATCTATGACAGAGTCCGCAAGG
>NZ_JH114234.1:231929-235030 GCF_000224655.1 Bilophila sp. 4_1_30 | reverse complement strand
GTTTGGCGATGGGTTGGCCCGCTATGAGCATGCCGCCGACGCCCACCACGATCATCTTATTTGTGAAAACTGCGGGCGCAACATCGAAGTCGTCGACTCGCAGATAGAAGAACTGCAGGACGCGTTGGCCCGCAAGCACGGCTTCAAACCCACATTTCACCGGCTGTATCTCTACGGCATTTGTCCCGATTGTCAAAGAAACCGCTGATACGCGGCGATGCGGCACTGACTGGGCCGGAGGGTTTCCTTCGGCCTTCTTGTTTTTCCCTTTCCAAGGCCGGAGTCTCCCATGCGTTCACGCGATCTCGTGATGATCGTCGTTTCCTTTCTCGCCATGCTCGCCGGAAGCTTCCTTCCCGGGCTGGCTGAACCGCTAGCCCCCTTCCCCCGCCTCTGCCTGATTGTCCTCCTGTATCTCGGTTTCCTTTCCGTCGGCACCGAAGCCCTCTTCATCCATACCCGCCTTATCCCCGGCACGGTAAGCGGCCTCGTGCTCATCCGGCTGTTCGCTTTGCCGCTCCTGTCCTTCGTCCTTTTCAAACTGCTCATGCCGCAGTTTGCGCTTGGCGCCCTCCTGGTCGGCGCCGCATCCATCGGTGTGGTAGCTCCGATCTTTTCCATTATGGTCAATGCGGATACGGCCCTCGTCCTTGCGGGCAACCTCCTCTCCTCGCTCCTGCTCCCTCTGACATTACCCATGCTTCTTTATATAGTAGACAGTTTCATGACATTGTCCGGTTTCGGTCCCATGAACCTGCCCGCTCACTTGTCCCTGTCCGGCATGACGCTTTCCTTGTGCGTCACCATCATTGTCCCCTTTGTCGGTGCGTTTCTGACCCGCAAAGCGCCCCGAGTCACCGAGTGCATCCTCAAGCACCAGTTCCCCGTGTCGGTTTCCACCATCGCACTGTCCACACTGGCTATTTTTAGCAATTACTCGGGCGTGCTCCACCAGTCTCCTTCGCTTGTCGTCAAGGCCCTTGGGGCCGCCTGCCTCCTTGGGGCCGTTATGATGGTCGGCGGGCTCTTTCTGCCGCGGTCCATGCCCCCGCAGCGCAAGCTCGCCTTTTTGATCAGCTACGGAACCATGAACAACGTGCTCATGCTTATCGTCAGCCTCGAATTTTTCTCAGCCTCCGAATCCATCATGGCCGCCATGTATTTGCTCCCCCTGAACGCCCTCCTCGTCTACTATCGCGCTTTAAGCCGTTCATGGGGGCTGGAGCAGGCTACCGGATAACCGGCTTGCCACCGTTCTTTTTGCCCAGTACAAAAAGCCGAGGCATATTGTACGCCACCTTTAATTATCCACTCCATTTTTTAATGAGGCCATTCATGAAAAACATTCCGTTGCTTTCACGCGCGCCGCGCTTTTCGCACATGCTGCTGGCCGTTCTTGCATCCGTCGTCTTCGGCGGCTGCTCCCCGTCTCAGAAGGCGGCTCCCCAGCCCGAACCTACGGTTCCGCTGACGGGCATGGTGACCTACCGCGAACGTATGGCCCTGCCGCCGGATGCGGAACTGGCCGTCACCCTGCATCGCAAAACGAGTGACGGGCGTATGCTGGTCGCCGAGGAACGCGCGTCCACGGAAAGCCGCAATGTCCCTCTGCCCTTCAGCATCGCCTGCCCCGCCGCGGATTCCTCCAGCATGAGCTATGAACTGGAAGCCGCCATTTCGAGCGGCGGAACGACCTTGTTCGCCACCACGAGGCCCCTCATGGTGCATCCCGGAGACGCCGACGTTATGGTCCTGACGCACCGGGTCATGGACGCCGCGCCTGTGACCGACGGCCTCGCGGGAACCCGGTGGAAACTGGTGGAGCTGAACGGAAAACCGGCCGAAGTCTACGACAACCAGCCGGAACCGCACCTGCTCTTTGATCCTGAAGGCGCGCAAGGCCGGATTTCCGGTTCCGACGGCTGCAACAGCCTCATCGGCAGTTATACCCTCCAAGGCGATCGCGTCGGTTTTTCGCAGCTCGGCTCGACCATGATGCTTTGCCCGAAGGGAGACGCGCAGGCGCGGACCCTTGCTCAGGCGCTCTCCGGAGCCACATCCGTTTCGCATTCCGGGGACACGCTCGATCTGTGGAGCGGCAAAACGCGGGTGGCGCGCTTCAAAGCCACGGCGCTCTAGCGAAATTTTTGGAAAAGGAAACAAATCCGAAACAAGACTGACGCACAAGGGGAACTTCCGGCCCTCGGATTGTTCGGATAGAAAGGCCGCAAGGCTTATGGTTCCTCGCAAAAAGCTCCTTTCGGTTGCGAAAACGTGATTTTTCCTATACTCAAAAACAATCTGTTACCGGAGCACCTTTTTCGGTAAGGCAGCCGATCATCCCGAGCCGGAACTCCGTTTCTGGCGCAACAACCTTTTCTGGAGGATGGAAGACATGAAACTCGGCACACTTTTGAGCATGGTCGCAATGGCCGTCATGGGCATGGGCCTCGCCCTTCCGGCACAGGCCGCCGATCCCATCAAAATCGGCGTCTATCTGCCCCTGACCGGCCAGAACGCTTTCGGCGGGCAGCTTGAACTCGAAGGCATCCAGCTCGCCCACAAGCTCAAACCGACCGTCCTCGACCGCCCCGTCGAACTGGTCGTCGTCGACAACAAGTCCGACAAGGTCGAAGCCGCCAACGCCGTGAAGCGCCTCACCGAACATGAAAAGGTGCTCGCCATCATCGGCACCTACGGCTCCTCCCTCGCCATGGCCGGCGGCGAAGTCGCCGAACGCGCCAAGGTGCCCGTCATCGGGACCTCCTGCACCAACCCGCTCGTGACGCAGGGCAAGAAGTACTACTTCCGCGCCTGCTTCATCGATCCCTATCAGGGTGCCGCCGCCGCGACCTACGCCTACAAGAACCTCGGCTACAAGAAGGCCGCCGTCCTCACCGACGTCGCCAACGACTACGCCGTGGGCCTCTCCAACTTCTTCAAAAAGACCTTTAAGAAGATCGGCGGCGAACTCGTTGCCGATATGAAGTACAGCTCCGGCGACCAGGACTTCACCGCCCAGCTCACCGAGCTCATCAGCAAGAAGCCCGACATCGTGTTCATGCCCGCCTACTTCGCCGAAGGCGCCATCATCATGAAGC
>NZ_JH114234.1:230483-231742 GCF_000224655.1 Bilophila sp. 4_1_30 | reverse complement strand
CCGCCGCCGCGACCTACGCCTACAAGAACCTCGGCTACAAGAAGGCCGCCGTCCTCACCGACGTCGCCAACGACTACGCCGTGGGCCTCTCCAACTTCTTCAAAAAGACCTTTAAGAAGATCGGCGGCGAACTCGTTGCCGATATGAAGTACAGCTCCGGCGACCAGGACTTCACCGCCCAGCTCACCGAGCTCATCAGCAAGAAGCCCGACATCGTGTTCATGCCCGCCTACTTCGCCGAAGGCGCCATCATCATGAAGCAGGCCCGCGAACTCGGCGCGACCTTCGTGCTCATGGGTGCCGACGCCATGGACAACCCCGATACCCTCAAGATCGGCGGCAAGGCTGTGGAAGGCTTCCTCCACACAACCTTCCCCTATGACGTCAACATGGAAAACATGAGCGCCGAAGCCAAGACCTTCACCGATGCGTGGAAGAAGAACTTCCCCAACAAGGATCCCAACGTGAACTCCGCGCTCGGCTATAACTGCTACAACATCATTCTGGACGCCCTCACCCGCGCGGGCAAGGCCGATACCGAAGCCCTGACCGCCGCTCTCGCCGCCACCAAGAACCTGCCCACCGCCCTTGGCGTGCTGAGCATCAATGAAACCCATGACGCCGAAATGCCCGTGGGCATCATCAAGTACATGGACGGCAAGCGTAAGTACATCGGCGACGCCATCGCTGAATAGCTCTGCCTCAGAATGCGGGAGGGGGAAACCTCTCCCGCCTGCGGATGTTCGGCGACAGCGGCACAGGCTGCTGTCGCCGTCCTGCGGCTGTTCCCGCGGGTCTTGTCGAAACTTTCGGATAAGGCAGGCACTATGAGTCTGGACATGTTCTTCCAGCACTTCTTCAATGCCCTGACACTGGGTTCCCTGTATGGCCTCATCGCCATCGGGTACACGATGGTGTACGGGATATTGCGGCTGATCAACTTCGCCCACGGCGACATTCTCATGTTGGGGGCCTATTTCGTCTTTTACGGCACCACGACATTCTTCCTGCCCTGGGGGGTGGCCGTGGTGGTGGCCATCCTCGCGGCCAGCGCCGTCGGCATCCTGGTGGACCGCATCGCCTACCGGCCCCTGCGCGACGCCCCGCGCATTTCGGCGCTCATCAGTGCCATCGCCGTATCCTTCTTCATCGAAAGCCTCTCCGTGGTGGTGTTTTCCGGCCTTCCGCGCCCCGTGTACCAGCCGGAATGGCTCATGACGCCCATCAATTTCGGGCAATTGAAGCTGCTGCCGATCACG
>NZ_JH114234.1:218329-229615 GCF_000224655.1 Bilophila sp. 4_1_30 | reverse complement strand
CCATCCGCGACGACGAAATCGCCGCGAAGGTCATGGGCATCGACACATTCAGGACCAAGGTGCTCTCCTTCTGCCTCGGCGCGTTCTTCGCGGGCGTGGGCGGGGCGCTGCTCGGCAACCTCCTGACCACCATCGACCCGAAGATGTTCACCTTCCTGCTGACCTTCAACGTGCTCATGATCGTCGTGGCCGGCGGCCTCGGTTCGCTCACGGGCAGCATCCTCGGCAGCGCGGTCATCACCGTCCTGCTCGAATGGCTGCGCGCCGTGGAAGACCCCATCACCCTCGGCGGATTCGCAATCCCCGGCATCCCCGGCATGCGCATGGTCGTGTTCTCGCTGGTCCTTCTGTGCATCATCCTGTACCGCCGCGAGGGCATCATGGGAATGCGTGAAATCACCTGGGACGCCATCTTCGACTTCTTCTCCCGGAGGAAACGCGCATGACCTCCTTCGCTCAGAACGGACTGCTGCTCGACGTGCAGCACGTGACCATGCGCTTCGGCGGGATCACGGCGGTCAACGACCTGTCCATGCGGATCCCCACGGGGTCCATCACCGGGCTCATCGGCCCCAACGGAGCGGGCAAGACCACGGCCTTCAACGTCATCAGCGGCTTCTACAACCCCCAGGAAGGCGACATCCTGTTCAAGGGCCACAGCGTGAAGGGCTTCCCGCCGCACCGGATCTGCAGGGCGGGCATGGCCCGGACCTTCCAGAACATCCGGCTCTTCGGCAGCGAAACCGCACTGGAAAACGTCATGGTCGGCTGTCAGGTCCGACGCAAAAGCCAGTGGTGGATGCCCGTCTTCAGCCTGCCCAGCGCACGGCGCGAGGAAGAGGAAATCCGCGAGAAGGCGAAGGGCCTCATCCACCGCCTTGCGCTCGATTCCTACATGAACGAAAAGGCGTCGAGCCTGCCCTACGGGGCGCAACGGCGCCTTGAGATCGCCCGCGCCCTGGCGACCAGCCCGGACTTCCTGCTCCTCGACGAGCCCGCCGCCGGGATGAACCCGCAGGAAAGCACCGAACTCATGCGCTTCATCCGGCATATCCGCGACGAGTTCGACCTGACCATCCTGCTCATCGAGCACGACATGAAGGTGGTCATGGGCGTGTGCCAGTACATCTGGGTGCTGGAATACGGCCAGCTCATCGCCGAGGGCGATCCGGACGCCATCCGCAACAACCCGAGGGTCATCGAAGCCTACCTCGGAGAGGACGTCAGCAGCCATGCTTGAAATCAAGGATCTCCACGTCCACTACGGCGGCATCCATGCGGTGCAGGGCGTCAGCATGCGCATCCCGCAGGGCCGGATAGTCACGCTCATCGGCGCGAACGGCGCGGGGAAAAGCAGCGTCATCCGCTCCATCTCCGGCCTCGTGAAGGATACGAAGGGCGAAGTGCTGTTCACCCCGGCGGCCCGGGACGGCAGCGAGCCCAGGACGGAACAGCTCCTCGGGAAATCCCCCGAGGACATCATCCGGCGGGGCATCTCGGTGAGCCCGGAAGGCCGCCGCATCCTCCCCCACCTCACGGTCGAAGAAAACCTCATGCTCGGCGCGTACATCCGCAACGACAAGGAAGGGATCGCGCAGGACATCGACTGGGTCTACAACCTGTTCCCGCGGCTCAGGGAACGCAGCTGGCAGAAAGGCGGCACGCTCTCCGGCGGCGAACAGCAGATGCTCGCCGTGGGCCGCGCGCTCATGAGCCGCCCGGATCTGGTGATGCTCGACGACCCTCGCTCGGCCTCGCCCCGCTGCTGGTAAGGGAAATCTTCGACATCATCCTGAAGATCAACGCCGAAGGCAAAACCGTGCTGCTCGTGGAACAGAACGCCCTCGCGGCCCTGTCCATCGCGCACTACGCCTACGTGCTCGAAGTCGGCCGCGTCGTCGCCGAGGCCCCGGGGCAGGAACTCCTCAAAGATCCCAAGGTCAAGGAAGCCTATCTTGGAGGATGATCTGTCTTACGCATCGGTAGATGATCTATCTTATGCAAAGGGGATGCTTCGATAACAATCGCCAGTGAAATGTATCTCCCGTGTAAAAGAAGCTGGTTTTTTCTGCAAAAAACGGATTAAACCTTGACAGAGAACACTCTAAAGCGTATCAACTCAAATTCGGAACGGGACGTTAACTCAGTAGGTAGAGTATCTGCCTTTTAAGCAGAGAGTCGCAGGTTCGACCCCCGCACGTCCCACCAAATATTTTAAGGGTTTACACTCTAATGAGTGTAGACCCTTTCCTCGTTTTGCTACCCTATTGCTACCCTGCGGCGGATTGGTGAGTTCTCGCGCCCGCTGCCTGCTACCTGTTTGCTACCCTGCTGCTACCCTTGCCGGACAGAGCGCGTCTGCTTCCCGCTTCGTATTCGTGCTACTCGCCGGGGACTTGACTCCGGCCCGGATTCCGGGCAATCTGACTTTCCCCAAACACTACAAGGCTTGCCGAAGCCTTCGCCAGCGCCCCACGCTGGAGAGAATAGCGGCGTTTCTTGTTTCTGCCACCGAAGCACCTCGGGCCTTTCGTCCGTGGGATGCGGTTACATATTGGCGGAACAACGTCCTGATGTTCGTGAGACTCAGGCGGCCTTGTAGTGGCCGGGGAGCGTTGTTCCGCCTTTTTTGTTTCCCAATCCCAAAACACTACAGGTGGCTTATGTTTATCATCTTTTCCCTTTCCCGGCCCGGAATGTGCGCCGGGGCCCTCCCGTTGCATCAACTGCTCCACAAGCTCGCCCGTTCCGGGCAGCACAAGGCCGTGGCCGCCCTGCGCGGCCTGTCCGCGCCCCTGCCGCCGGACGTCCGCGTCCGCTGGCGTATCTACGGCATGTCCCTGTCCGTGGAGGTGGCGTCATGATTGCCCTGAATGAACGCATCCGACTGGCGCTGCTCAAGGAGTGGGTACAATCCCTGTACGCTCTACGGAATCTCGAAAACGTCAATGCCCGGCACCGTGTCTTGACGCCAGACGAAGAGGCGGAACTGTCCGCGACCGCAGGGCATTATACGTGGATTGCACAAAGGTATGGCAAGCTCCGCGAGCGTTTGGCGGAAGAACGGGCCGAAGCCGCGAAGGAAGCGAGTTTCAATCCGCAGCACGTGGCGTTTTCCTACTACTACCAGTGCGACATTACCGAACGCTTCCGGTGGTGCCCCCCGTTGCGCTGGTGGCTCATGCGGGACGCCGCGCGGCGGCTTGAGCGCGTCTGTTCCAGAATGGCGCGGGAGGGCTGGCAATGAGCGCGCGCATACAAACCCTTCCGGCGGACATCACCCTCGGCAACCCCGACGTGCTTTCGCTCTACGCCCAGCTTTTGGCAGGCGAACGGTTCGGGAAGCGGTTCGGCAACTGCCCGGTGTGCGGACGGCAAAAATTTACGACGCGCACGACCTGTTCCCGCGCCTACTGCGCGCAGGTCTGGAAAATCGCCAAGGGGCTGTATCGTCTCGCGCCGTCGTTTGAAGAGCCGAAGCCGACCGTCATCGCGCCGAAGCCCGCGAAGAAAAAGCCTACGAAGGCAAAGCCCGTTCCCGTCGTGACGGCAGCTTCCCCGTCCGGTCCGCTTTCGGAAGCCGAACGCTGGATGGCTGAACACGCGCTGCTTGACTGCGCCCGCATGAACGCCCGTTTGGCGGCCTCGTCCTGCGGCATGAACTGGAGATGCTTTAAGCCTTCGCGCTGCGTCAACGTGCCGGACGGCGCAACGTGTCCTCCGATACCTGACGGATGGGGGCTGTAATGGGCTGGGCGCAACACAACCTCACGGCGGAAACCCGCGACCGCATCGCGCGGACGCTCTTTGTCGTGCAGCAGGAAGACGGCGACTGGCTCAACGGCCTGTGTCCGTTCCACGACGACCGCACCATGTCGTTCGGCTACAACGTGACGAACGACGTCTTCAAGTGCTTTGCGAGCTGCACGGACTCCGGCGACCTTGTCGACCTCTGGTGCAAGGTCAAGGGCTACCCCGAACGTTCGACGGAAGGGCTGCGTGCATTCAAGCGTGAGTATGCGCAGGAAGGACTTGCCCCAGCGCCGCGCAAAACGCCCGGGCAGCTCCGGACTCGGCTGGACGTGAAGCTCCCCGGCGAAATCCCGGAAAACGTGTTCAGCGTCATGGAGCCGGTTTCCGACGCCATGATGGGCGAGCTTTCCCGGCGGCGCGGCTGGACGCGGGAAACACTGGACGAACTCGGCGTGCGTGCGCTTTCGCACTTCCGGCGCAAGGCGAACCTGTATGAAACCTTCCCGATCCGGGAACGCGACCGCGTGGCCATCCCGATCCGCGACGAAAAGGGGGTGCTCCGCAACATCCGCGTCTACTACCCGCTGGGCAAGCCGGAAAGCGCGCCGGCCAAAATCATGAGCTGGGGCAAGGGGCACGGCTCGGCCATGCTGTTTCCGGCGGCGTCCACGCTGCGCGACGGGCTGGTCATCCTGTGCGAAGGCGAGGCCGACTGCATCTGCGCCCGCTCGCACGGTCTGAACGCGATCACGCAGACCGGCAAGCCGGACGTGTGGCCGAAGTCGCACCTCAACGCGCTGGCGGGCCGGGAAATCCTGCTCTGCTACGACGCGGACAAGCCGGGGCAGGCCTACGCGGACAAGGCGGAAAAGAACCTGACGCGCGCCGGGTGTACGGTGTTCCGGCTGGAATGGCCGGATTTCATGGGCCGGGAAAACGGAGAATGGCCGGACGACCACGGGCAGGACCTGACCGACTTCTTTGTCCGGCACAGGCAGGGCGTCGGCGAGTTCATGACGCTTGTCGGGGCCGCCAGAGAGCGGCGGGAAAACGCCCGGAAGGACGTAGCCGGCACACCGGAAACATCCGCGCCGGACGTCGGGTTCATGCGCTTTTTCGACAGCGGCGTGAACGGGCGGCTGTCGTTCCGGGAAAAGCTGCTGGCGGACTGGCTCGCCGAACACTTCCCCATGCTCTACCACGACGAATCGGGCCAGCTTTACCGCTGGGAAGGCCGCTTTTTCGAGCCGTGGAGCGTGGAGCAGCTCAAGCGCGAGGCCATCATCGCGCTTGGCGACGAGGCCACGGCCTCGCGCGTGAACGGCTCGTGTTCGCTGGTGCTGGCGCTGGCGTCCATGCCCAGCGGGCGCGAACTGGACGACCGCGAAGACTGGGCCTGCCTTGAAAACGGGATGCTCAACCTGCGCACGCTGGAGTTCATCCCGCATGACCGGGACTTTCTTGCCACGGTCAAGCTCGGCGTGACGTGGCACGGCGAAAAACCGCCAAAACCGGAACGCTGGCTGCGGTTCCTCGGCGAAACCGTGCAGACGCCGGAAGTCATCATGCAGCTTCAGGAATTCATCGGCTACAGCATGACCCGGGACACCACCATGGGCAAGGCGCTCCTTCTGCTCGGCCCCGGCGCGGACGGGAAAAGCAAGGTGATCAGCATCATGCGGGCGCTGGTGGGGCAAAAGAACTGCTCCGCCGTGACCATTGCCGGGCTTGAAGATCAGTTTCAGCGGGCGTCGCTGTTCCGCAAGATGCTCAACGTCGGCGCGGAACTGAGCGCGGAGGCCACCAACAGCGAGTTTTTCAAGAACGTCGTCACCGGCGACCCGATACAGGCCAGCTTCAAGCACAAGGACAGCTTCGAATTCCGCCCGTACTGCAAACTGGCCTATGCCATGAACAAAAAACCGCGCGTGCTCGACAACTCCGACGGATTCTTCCGGCGCATTCTTCCAGTACAGTTCAAGCGGCAATTTCTGGAGGACGACCCGACGATGGACAACGACCTTGAAAGCAAGCTGATGGCCGAACTTGACGGCATCTTTGCGTGGGCCGTGCTCGGACTGCATCGGCTGATGAAGAACAAACGGTTCACATCCTGCGATGAAACCACGGAATTCATCATGAAATACCGTCGGTACAACAATCCTGTAATGGCCTTTGTGCAGGATCAATGCACGCTTGAAGACGGCTATGACGAAGACCTCAAGGAACTGTACAAGGCGTACAAGAGTTACTGCACGGAAGGCGGCTACAAGCCGTTGAACCGCGAAAACTTCATCGAAGAGCTGGAAACGGCGACCCGCAAGCTGCGGGAGGTCGCGGTCAAAGTCTACCGTCCGCGAGTCGAGGGCAAGCGCCCGCAGCGCGTCTCCGGCATTTCCCTGACCTCCGGTTTTACAAACAGCCTCTAGGATGCCCGTACAGCCATGTTTGCGTACAATTTGACCTGCACACAGCAAGAGAAACCGAAACGCCTGTACGGGCCGTTTCTGCGCGAAATTCGGGCAAGGGGCGTTTCCCCCGTATCCCCGACACATGGCGGGGGTGGGCGGTCACAAAAGCGGTCAGTAAGAAGCATGAGGCTTTTTATGGCTCAATCAGCAGTAAATACAGGACAAAAACGTTTTCATCACGCAAGTGGATCACTGGCGGTCAGTGAACCGCTGACCGCGTATCACCAGTTATGCCAGTTGGTTTCGTGGTGGTCAACGAATTTTGGAAAAAACTCCACGCATATGCACACGCGCACGCGCGCGCATATGCGTGCGTGTGCGCGTATAATTTTCTATTATTTTCGTTGACCAGTGATCCAGCCTAGAAATAGAAAAAATAGAAAAACAATTCAATATGTTAGAAAGTAAGAATCTACTGACCATTTACTGACCGCCAATGATCCGCTTTGTGATCCAGACGGTTTTACATAAGAGGTTCACATGGTTACGACAGAAACGACACTTAACGGCATACTCTCCGCGTGGGGCATGGGCGGCGAACCTGATCATCCCACCATTTCCCTGCAGACTGCCGGGACAGCCGCACCTGTCGAACCAAGCCCATCCGATGCCGGACGGAATGAACAGAGGGGGGAGGGAGCTGTCCCCTCCCCCACGGAGCCGGAACCCAAAGCGGAAGGCTTCGGCGCAAGCATCGGAAGGAGACTGCTGGGCAACGTGTGCGACAAAAGCGTTGTTGCCAGCGGAGCCGACAGGCTCGTGGAATTATGCCGGGCGTACCCGGTCAGACCGTACCTCGTTGAGGGCGGCGGGCGCGGCTTCACCATCCCGAACGGCTGGGGCGCGAACGAAACGAACTGGGCCGTAGTCAAAGAGTTCGAGCGGCTGTGGTGGAGCGAGGCAGGAGACGAAATCGTAGAACGCTTTGCGGATAAGCTGCCCATGGTTGGACGCAGCCTGTGGGAAAAGAACGAACCTGACGGAGTGGGACTTCCCCGCTCCCGCACTGGCCGCCGGCCATAACTCCGTCGAGGTAGGTTCTTTCAGAAACCCTTCCCACAGGGGTCGGCACAGGCGTGGGGGCGTATCGCGGAAAAATGAAATTTGATTTTGCAATATACAAAAGAAACGGGCAATGAGATGAATAACGACTTTTCCACAGCCTCGGAATCCCGCCTTTCAGGCAATCCTGTTTTTCCGCAGGACGGCTGGAATCCCCTCACCGGGCGGCGGGAATTCCGATCCGCCAATCAGGCGTGGGACATGTACGGGCAGTACAGGTTCGGCATTGCCAAGCGCACGTTTCTCAACTACGTCGGCAAGGAAAAGCGTTGCCGTCCGCGCCCTGATATGACGTATCATGTTGAAGATATAGAAAAATTTTCAATATCTGAAGGTTGGCCCCCGGCCCCTGCCTTTGCCCGGCTCGCGCCACAGGGGGAGCGGGGGGGAAGCGCGGACGCCACCTGTTACGGCGAAATGTACCAGATGGAAAAGGCACTTACGCAACGCGCCGTGCGTCAGGCGAAAGAGCTTGAAGTGGACCGCAAGCTCAAGCGTCTCATTCCCCGCGAGCTGTACGAGCAATCGCTGGCGGCGGCTGCCGTTGTGACCAGCACGGGGCTGGAAGCCTTCGTCTACGATTCCGTGCGCGAGATCATCCACCTGTGCGGCGGGACGCTCGAAAAGGAAGACGCCCTGCGCGAGTACATGCTTGAGCGGGTAAAGGACTGCCTCAACGGTTTTTCCGAAGCATTCGAGTATGACGTGGAGCTGGAGGCCCGGCTGGATGAAGAGGCTGAAAAGGAGGCGTCCCGTGGGGACGCGCAGACGGATAGAGAGGCGGACGCATGACGAAACAGTGGACGCTGATCGACATGTCGCGGACGCGCAGACGGATCGTCGCGCCGTGTCCTCCCGGTGTACCTCCGGGAAGGGTGCGGTTCGAGTGGCCGGATGCCGTGCGCCGGATATGGCGGCGTCCCGAGCGGCTGTCCGTTTCCGAGTGGGCGGAACGCTATCGCGTGATGGAGCCGGACGGACCACGCCCCGGCAAGTGGAGCAACGCCACCGCGCGGTATCTGTCCGGGCCGATGGATGCCTTTTCCCTGCCGCATGTGCGGGAGGCCGTGGTGGTGGCTCCCCCGCAGACGGGCAAAACGGAAATCCTGCTCAACTGCATGGGCTTTGCAGCGGATCACTATCCCGGCCCCGCGCTCATGGTCTACGACCAGCGCGAACTGGCGCAGCGGATGAGCACGGGCCGGGTGCGGAACCTGTTCCGGCTCTCGCCCCGCCTGCGCGGGATGCTCACGGGGAAACAGGATGATGAGGCCAATTTCTTTCTCCGGCTCAGGCACATGCGCATCGGCTTCGGGTGGGCGACGTCCGTTTCCACGCTCTCCAACGTATCCGTCCGCAACCTGTTTCTGGACGAGGTGGACAAGTACGAGTCCACAAACAGGCAGGAAGCCGGGCCGGTATCGCTGGCCTACAAGCGCGTGCGCGCCTACCGGGACACGTCCAAAATCATGCTGTCCAGTTCCCCCACCACCGTGGAAGGCGAAATCTGGCTGGCCTATCTGCGGGCGCAGGCCCGGTTTGAATACGCCGTGCGCTGCCCGGACTGCGGCCAGTACCACGTCATGCGCTTCAGCCACGCCTCCGGGAAAGGCTGCGTCGTCTGGCCGGAGGGGATGGCGGCGCAGGCCGTTTTCAGCGGCAAGGCCGCCCGCTATGTCTGTCCGTGCGGGAGCGTCTGGGACGACTTCAAACGGGACCGTGCCGTGCTCGGCGGACGCTGGCAGGAAGCGGAAAGCGGGCTGGACATGGCGACATGGTTTGCCCGGCATCGCTCACGTTCCGTCGCCTTCCGCTTCTCGGCGCTGGTGTCGCCGTTCGTCGGCCTTTCGGAGACTGCCTCCCGCTTCATCACGGCGGCGGAAGACCTGAAAGTCGGGAAACTCGACGCCTACAAGGATTTCATGAACGGCTACCTCGGCGAACCGTGGCAGGAAGACTACAGCCCGCGCAAGGAAGAGGCCGTGCTGGCCCTGCGCGACGAACGCCCGTCCGGGGTGCTGCCCTCCACGGAAAAGGTGGCGGCACTGCTGGCCACCGTGGATACGCAGGATTTCGGCTTCTGGTACGAGATCAGGGCGTTCGGATACGGTCAGGAATGCGAATCGTGGCAGGTGCGCTCCGGCTTCGTGGAGGATTTGGACGCGCTCGACCGCGTGCTGTGGCTGCCCTACTACGACGTCAACGGCGTGGAGCACGTCGTGCATCTGGCGGGCATAG
The DNA here is from genome assembly GCF_000224655.1 of Bilophila sp. 4_1_30. Classification (NCBI taxonomy): domain Bacteria; kingdom Pseudomonadati; phylum Thermodesulfobacteriota; class Desulfovibrionia; order Desulfovibrionales; family Desulfovibrionaceae; genus Bilophila; species Bilophila sp. 4_1_30. The sequence continues at coordinate 220,091 of NZ_JH114234.1, read as the reverse complement.
ACTCGCAGGGGCACCGGACGCGGGAAGTGTACGACTGGTGCATCCGGAACCGCGGGCGCACGCTGCCGATCAACGGCGAACGCAGGCTGAAGCAGCCGTACACGCTGGCGAATCTTGAAAACTATCCGGGAACCAGCGTCAAGATTCCCGGCGGCCTGCGCCTGCTGCACGTCCACACGAAATACTATAAGGACGCCCTGCACCGGAAACTGTCCATCGCTCCGGCGGACCCCGGCGCGTGGCACATGAACGCGGAATGCACGACGGAATGGGCGAAACAGCTATGCGCCGAATACGTTGACGATTTGGGGAACTGGTCCTGTCCGAAAGGCCGGGACAACCACGCGTGGGACGTGAGCGTCTACGGCTTCTGCCTTGCGGACTTTCTGGGGCTGCGCTACCAGCAGCCGGAGCTGTACGGACAGGGACCGGGCGAACCCATGCAAACGGAACCCCGGCAGGAACGCCCACGGCGGCGGTGGTAACGGTTGTCTTTTCCCTCCCTTTCAGGCAAGCCTTACAGAAAAGGGGGGCATATGAAGGAAGATATGCGGATAGGCAAGCTCATAGCCCTGCTGCTGTGGGTTGTGGCTGCGGTGGCGGCTTTCGGATGTTTTGCGGAAAATCAGTACAGTCTGGCGTTCGCCTGCATTTTCAGCGGGCTGTTTTCGGGGGCCCTGCTCTGGGAAATAGCCTCATGCGTGGAACAGCTGAAAGGCATCCGGCGAATTTTCGAAAACGTCACAAAAGACTAAGCATCATGTCTTGCCAAGCGCGGCAAACGTCGCTATCTTGAACGCAAGAAGGGCGGCAAGTGCTACCAACACTCACCGCCCCGTGGGCCAGTCCCCCGGCGATTTTAGTTCATCACCAAGTTTCAAGCCCGTGTGAGAATGGCTGTTCCCACACGGGCAAACTCATTTTCTAGCCGCGAAAGCGGCGGATAATAAGCGCCACGATGACGCCGGCCAATACATTGGCCGCGACGTCAAGCAGGAACTGTGCCATAGGCTTACTCCTTTACCCGGAGAACGGCCCACGCCTCTGATAGCGGCTTTTGGGATGAAGCACAAGACATCTCCCGAAAACGGAGAGAATGACGCGCTTCGTATTGTTCCGCCGATACCTTTTTGGGGCATCCCCATAACCGGCAAGGCGACGTCCGGGGGTCCGTGAGGCCCCGGCCGCTCATGGAGCGGAAAAACGTCGCCTTGCCTTTTTGTGTGCGACGCTCCTCCAGCCGCACCACTTTTGGGTTTCTCCATCCCGCCCCCTCCCGCTTTCCGAGGGGCATCCTGTCCGCCGGATTCGTCGCCCCGCCTCTTCCGGGTGCGCCGGCGGCCACTCCGGCATTGCCATCCATATGCCCTTTTGGGGATGCTCCCGCCAGCAGCCGCCTTCCCCTGTCGGCAAGCCGCCCTCTCCCCGTTAACGTTTCCACGTTGTTCTCCGCACCGCATTAACCCCGTTTGCGCGTTCGCCTTTTTTCTGCTCAATTCTGGCTGATGCTTTCGCCAATCAGGAGCGTGCGGTATGGCGTTTACAAGTTTTCGGGATACGTTGGAACGGATGCGCAACGATCTCGCGTCGGGAAACTGGCGCGTCAAGTCGTATGATATTGACGGGATGCAACGGGAATTTTTTTCGCCCGCCGAGTTCATGCAGATGCTCGACTATGTGGAGCGCAAGGCGGCGGACGAGGCGGCGCGCGATACCGGATACCGTCCGCGCACGGTCGTGCGGAGCGCGGACCGATGAGCCT
>NZ_JH114234.1:212752-217812 GCF_000224655.1 Bilophila sp. 4_1_30 | reverse complement strand
GGCTTCGAGGCGCTGCGCCCCGGACAGCTCCACGGCATCAGCCCGTTCGTGGCCTGCGTCATGGTCGCGGGCGACCTCGCCGAGCTGCTGGACTCGGAACTGGACGCCACGCGCCTGCAATCCAAATACCTCGGCTTCGTGCAGTCGAACGACCCCGTCGGCTTTCAGGCCGACCGCAAGGCCGCGGGCCGCCGGGCCGAACACCTTTCCAACGCGACGCTCGAATACCTCCGGGCCGGGGATTCCGTCACGCTGGCGCAGATAAACCGCCAGTCCGGGACGTTCGAGCCGTTTTTGCGCTTCAACCTCCGCACGCTGGCCGTGGGGACCGGGCTTACCTATGAGCTGCTCACCGGCGACTACGACCAGATATCCTACTCCAACCTGCGCGGCATCCGGCTCGACCTCGCGCAGGCCCTCAAGCCGGCGCAGGAAAACCATATCCGCTGGCTGTGCCGCCCCGTCTTCCGCGACTGGCTGAAAGTCGAAAGCCTGCGCCGCCCGGAGCTGGCCCCGGCCTTTGCCATGCTTGAACCGTGGTCGGACAAATGGATCGCGCCGGGCATGGAATCGCCCGACCCGCTCAAGGAAATCAACGCGTTCCGTGCCGAAGTCGCGCTCGGCGTCCGCTCGCCGCAGGAAATCGCCGCCCGCCGGGGCCGCGATTACGACGAGGTGGTGGACGAAATCGCGGAAGCCAAAACCAAGGCCGAAAGCAAGGGGCTGGGCTTCGGCGACATTTTCACCGCCCCCGGAGGACTCGATGCCAAAAAATAATTTGACGACCCGCAACGCCGCGTTCGGCCTGCGCCAGTCGCCCGCCTCGCTGGACGATACGGCGCGCACCGTCGATTTCGTGCTGGCCACGGAAGGACGCGTCCCCGTCTGGGACTGGGAACGCGGCATGATTGACGAAATCCTGCTCATGTCCGGCTGCTCCTTCCCGGAACAGGTTCCGCTGCTCGACGCGCACAGCCGCTGTTCCATCGAAGATCAGCTCGGTTCCCTGCGCGGCCTGCGCGTGGAAGGCGAAAGCCTGCTGGCCACGGCGCACTTTTCCAGCACCGCCGGAGACGCGTTCCGCAAGGTCACCGAAGGGCATCTTACCGACATTTCCGTGGGCTACAGCGTGGACGAATCGTACTGGATTCCCGAAGGCGAAACGGGCTTTGTCGGGGAATCCGGGCGTTCGTTCGCCGGGCCCGTCCGCGTGGTCAGCAAATGGACCGTCAGGGAAGGTTCCCTGACGCCCATCGGGGCGGACGACGCCGCCAAAGCCCGCTCTCAACAGTGTAACCCGGAGGCAACCATGCCGAATACGCTCCCTTCCCAGACGACGCCCGAACCCGTCGCCACGCCCCCCGTCCAGAAAAACCGCTCCGCTTCGGAGCCGCTGCCCGTCACCGCTCCCGACGCGGTGCAGGAACCCGTCGTCCCCGACGACGCGGCCCGCGCCGCCGATATTCTGTCCCTCGCCGTCCGGCACGGGATGCCGGAACTGGCGGAACGCGCCATCCGCGAGCATGTGAACCTTGACGCCTTCCGGGCGCAGGTGCTCGACGCCATATCCTCCCGGAACAGCGAGTCCGTCCCCGGATTCCGCGTCAGCATGGGGCAGGATGAGGGCGAAAAGTTCCGGGCGGCCGCCGCCGATTCGCTGGTACTGCGTACCTCTTTCGGGCGCGTGGTCAAAACGCCCGCCCCCGGTGCGGAAGAGCTGCGCGGCTTCACCTTGGCGGAACTGGCCCGCGACTGCCTGCGCCGGGCCGGGAAGCCCACGCGCGGCGACATGGACATGGTAGGCCGCGCGTTCACCACGTCCGACTTCCCGTCCATCCTCGCCGACGCCGCGCACCGGGCCGTGCTGGCCGGGGCCGAAGAGGCGCAGGAAACCTATTCCCTGTGGACGGGCGAGGCCACGGCGGCGGACTTCCGCGAGCACACCGGCGCGACGCTCGAATCCTTCTCCACGCTCGACCGCGTGAACGAAGACGGCGAATACACCCACGGCGCGATCAGCGACCGCGGCGCGGTGTTCAGCGTCGCCACCTACGGGAAGCTGTTCAGCATTTCCCGTCAGGCCGTCATCAACAACGATCTGAACCAGTTTACGGAAATACCCCGCAAGATGGGGCAGGCAGCCGAGCGCACCGTTGCCGACCTCGTCCACGGCCTGCTCACCAGCACGGCGAACCTCAAGGACGGCAAGCCGCTCTTCCACGCCGACCGCAAAAACCTGCTGACGGCGGCGGCCATTTCCGCGGCCTCGTTCGGCAAGGCCGTCACCGCCATGGGCACGCAGAAAGACGGCGCGGGTAAAACGCTGGCCCTGCGTCCCTCCTTCCTGCTCATCCCGGTCGCGCTTCAGATGGAAGCCTACCAGCTCCTGAACGCCACGGTCATCGGCACGCAGGCGGAACCGAACAGGCCGAACCCGTGGACGAACTACTGCACGCCGATCATCGAACCCCGGCTTGACGGCACGGGCGCGTTGCCGTGGTTCCTCGCCGGGATGCGCGGCACGTTCCTTTCCGTGGCGTGGCTCGGCGGCAACAAGACCCCTCGCGTGGAACAGCGGCAGGGCTGGACCATCGACGGCACGGAATTCAAGGTGAGCATCGACGCGGGCGCGTTCATCAACGATCCCCGCGCCGGAACCAAAAACCCCGGCGTAGCTCCGGCGTAAGGAGGCTGAACAATGAAGAACTTCATGCAGAACGGTTCCCGGATGCGCTGGAAGAACAGCGGTTCCGCAGCTGTCCTTTCGGGCGAGCTGGTGCCTCTGTCCGGCATGGTCGGCGTGGCCGCCGCGGATATCCCCGCCGGCGCGGAAGGCGAGCTTGCCGCCTGCGGGGTCTTCCTGCTGGCAAAGGAAGCCGCCGCCAGCGGCAAGGAAATGGCGCAGGGGGCCGCCGTCTACCTCGACGCCGACGGCAAGCTGACCACGGCGGCGACAACCACGTCGGGAAGCGACGCCGCAAACAACCTGCGCGTCGGCGTGTGCTGGGAGCCCGCGGCTTCCACGGCTGCCGTCGTCAGCGTCAAGATCAACGTCTGAGCTCCGCGGCGGGCGTTCTCCGGGGCGTCCGCCGCTTTTGGAAAAAAAATATGTGGCAAGATGTTGTGGCATGGACGGACAAGCTGATGCTGGACGTGCCTTTCAAGCTGACGGCATCGCTTTTCGGCTCTGTCGTGGCTTCGATGCTCGGCGGCATTTCCGCGCTTGTCGTCATTCTCTTTCTGCTGCTGTGCTGCGATTTCCTGCTGGGCTTCTGCCGCGCGTGGGTGCTCGACCGGATAAGCGGAAGGAAAATGCGGGCCGGCGTCGGCAAGATGTTCTTTTACGCCGTCGCCGTATTCGTGATGGCTGCCGTCGAACACGCGGTGCGGCAAAGCGGCGTCCCCTTCCCCGTGCGTGATTTTTTCATCGCGTTTCTCTGCATCAACGAGGCGTTGTCGTGCATGGAGCATCTTGCCTTTTTCGGCGTGCCTTTTCCGCGCAAGCTGCGGGGCCGCCTGCGCAAGTACCGCGATGCCATTTTCAATGAGGAGAACAGGGCATGAGCTTTGACGCGTCGTTTGAAACCATCGTCATGGACCCCGGCATGGAAGGCGGCCTGAAGCTGACGGACGATCCGGCGGACCCCGGCAAGCTGACCTTCGCGGGCATCAGCTCGGCCTCGTGGCCCGGATGGCCGGGCTGGGCCGTCATCGAATCCGCCCGCAAACAGGGCACGCTCAAAAGCGAAGGCGTCCGGAGCGTGCTGCTGAAACTGGTGCAAGGCTTCTACAAGAAAGAATTCTGGGACTGCTGGAAGTGCGGGGACCTGCCCGACGCGCTGGCGCACGAGCTTTTCGAGCAATCCATCAACCTCGGCCACCCGCGCACCTGCCGCCACCTCCAGCAGGTGCTCAACGCCCTGAACGCCGAAGCCGCGCCGGGCGTGTTCCGCTACGGGGCCGACCTCGGCGTTGACGGCGCATTCGGCCCCAAAACGCTTTCCCGGCTGCACAAGGCCGTCGCCGACGGGCGGGGAACCGCCATCCGCAACGGCCTGAACGCCCTGCAAGGCGCGCGTTATGTGGAACTGTGCCTGAAAAACCGCGCCCGGCGGCGTTTTGCCGGGGGCTGGCTCGCCAAGCGCGCCGCATAGGAGGGCCGTATGGACTTGAGACAGGACCTCGCGCAGGCCATCGGCGATCTGGGAACGTACGTCACGCTCGACCCCGACGGCGAAGCCCGCACCGTCTACATGGTCTGCCGCCAAAACTACGGCGGCGTGGACAGCATACGCAACAAGCTGCTGGCGTGGGCGGACTCCGCCAGCATTCCCCCCGGCGCGGACTGGGGCTACGGCCTCATGCTGGCGGAGGACGCCCCGACGGACATGTCCGAAGCTCCGCGCTTCGACCTGCTGGACGGCATGGGGAAACGCTGGCGCACGGAAGCGGCCCGCATGGTCATTGACCGGGACGAAAACGGAATGCCGCATCTGGTGGCGTGGCGGCTGCTGCTGCGCGGCACGCAGCGGGCGACGAGGCGCTGACATGGGCCGCGCATACAAGGCGTCCTATGCCGGGCCGGAACGCTTTACCGCCTTCGGCGGCACGTTCTGCAAGATTGAGCGGTCGGCGGCCCCCGAGCTGTATGCGATGGCGCAGGCCTTCCCAAAAGAGTTCAGCCGCGCCCTGCGCTTTGCCGGAAACATGCTCCGGGCCGAACTCAAGGCCGCCCTGCGCGGTTCCGGCGGACTGCGCGCCTCGTGGCCGGAACTGTCGAAAATGCACCAGTACCGGCGCATGGACATGCTCAAGGCCGGGACGTGGAGCCGTGGGCGGTGGCATCATGGCAGGCGTTTCCAGCTCAAACGGCGGGTCGGCTTTAAACCCGTTTCCGGGCGGGAGCGGCTGATGGAACGCTGGCGCGGGCGGACCCGCGACGGTTCCCTGCGCGGACGCGCGGCCATGGGCGGACGGCTCGTCAATGCCATGCGCTACAAGATGATGAACGACCTGCGCGTCGACGTCGGCGCGGTGACGCCCTCGGCGGCGCGATTTCT
>NZ_JH114234.1:207991-212350 GCF_000224655.1 Bilophila sp. 4_1_30 | reverse complement strand
CGACGCGGTACGGACAACCGGTTCCAGTACACCGGCAGCCAGCCGGTTACGCCCGCCATGCGCCGGGCCTTCTGGGCCGCCGGCGTCCCGCTCGGCAAGGACAAGGCAACGCTGGAACAGCCGGAGCGTCCGCTGGTGGAACCGGTTTACAGGCAGAAGATGTCGGAAGTGGAACGGCTCATGCTGGAACGCATACGGGAACGTCTGGGGCTGTGAAGACTTGCCAACTCCCACGACGTCGCTAACTTGGCAAACAAGAAGCAAAGCGGGGCAACACTTACCACCCTAGGGGCCAGCCCCGGGAATTTCAGCCCGGTAGGAACTCGTAATTCCTACCGGGCTAATTCATTTCCAGCCCGCTTTTTCAAGTAAGGGGCAACGAGAAAACTACGAGGACGCCCGCCAAGGCCTTGGTGAGGACGTCGAGTAAGAACTGCTCCATGAGCGCAACCCCCTTTCTGAGACTAGTGCACGGCGACACCCCAGTCGTCCGCGCCGTTCCCAGCAAGCCCTTTTGCCTGCCCTGCCCGTCAGCCTTCCCGCTGGCGGGCGTTTCTTTTGACATTCCCGCAAGTTCAGAAGGGGCATTGACCTGTGCCTCTAATCGGGGCTACGCTTATCTAAATTTCTATACCAATGAGGAGGGAGAGGAGGACAGAGGCTTTCTGCGCTACCCGCGCGCCCCCGGCAAGGTCATCTTTGCCGTGTACAGGCCGGGAGCAGAAAACTCTGGGAGTAGGATCTAATTGTTGAGACGACAGTGGATGGATTTGTTCGGATGTTAAGTGAAGGGAGAGATAAATAATATGGCTACCTACAAAGAGATACAGAACTATATCAAGGTCACATACGGGTATGTCGTTCAAACCTGCTGGATAGCTGATATAAAGCAGCAATATGGATTAATAACAAGAAATGCCCCTAATAGAATTAATTTAGATAAAGCTGCCAAGCCTTGTCCGAAAGACAAGGTAAAAGATATCATTCAAGCATTTAAATATTTTGAAATGATTGAATAATTTGTAATATAATATGGGATGATAAATATGGGAATGGAAGATTTGGATGAGTTAGTAACAAAGTGTCGTGGAGAAAGTGGGCGCGAATATATTCGCGAAGCCGTCGCTTGCTATCATGCTGGAGCTTATCGTTCTGCAATTGTGGCAACATGGCAAGCTGTTTTTTTTGATATTCTTTATAAATATAAAGAACTTGATTTGACTGGTGATACCGCGGCAAAAAAAGAAATCACCAGTTTCAATAATAATCTACAATCAAAAAATTTAAGAAATTTACTTAATTTTGAACGAGATATTCTTACTAATGCAAAAGATCAATTTTCTCTTTTAACAGAAAATGAGATTATTGATTTAAAAAGGCTTCAAGATGACAGGCATCGTTGCGCACATCCAAGCATGAATGATATTGATACAATATATCATCCTTCACCTGAGCTAGCTCGCACACACATAAAAAATGCTATAGATATTTTACTCTCTAGAGAACCGGTACAAGGTAAATCAGTAATTGAAAACATTTTACAAACAATAAAATCAGAATATTTTCCTAAAAATATTGAAGAAGCATCCACTTACCTTTCCTCGGGATATTTGAAACGAGCCAAAAAATCTGTTGTGCAAAATATTGTTATTCAATTAATAAAAGAGTGTTTTGTCGAAACGACAAAACACTCTCAAGCTAAAAAATTTTCTATTGCATTACATATTATCCATTCTATGTATACATTATATACAGAAAACATTTTAAAATCAAAACTATCCTCTATACTCAGTGGTATTGGTGATGAAAATATATACAAACTTTTGATAATAAACTATCATTTTAAAACAATATGGATATACACAGACGAATCATTCAAAATAAAAATCAAGGAGCTTGTACGTAATTATAAAAATGAAAAAAATATTTTCCCTATATATCTATCTTTATTTTTAGATGACGACAGCATAGTCTCTGCTGCTCATGAAAGTATAAGTGATTTTTCAGATTCACAGATGGAAGACATTTTAAAATATAAACATGCTCCAAGTAAACTTTACCATAATCATATGGATACTTTTTTAAATAAAACAATAAATTCATCATCTTTTAGAATTGCTGAATACAACATTGAAAAATTTATTTTGCCATTTTCAGAATATATATCAGAAAATCAACTTACATCATTCTTAAAAAGTGCTATCGACAACGATCAAATATTTTCTGCTGGAAAAGTTCCATCGCTTCTTTCTGAATTGTTTACTAAAACAACCTCTGAAAAACAGCTCGTTACAGTCTGGAGTAGTTTTAAAGATAAAATCACAGAAGAGCATCGCAACTATGGAGAATTGAAAAAACAGATAGAAGCATTCAATGCATAATCTCACTCTTGACACCTTCTCATCCTTTTGGGAATCTACACTTCCCAACTAAGGGAGGCACACCGTAGCCTTTTGCCAGTCCCAAACTAGCGGACAATGACGGTTTTTTTATATCTTGCACCAGTGCATCCTTTTTTCGGATGTGGTTACATATTGGCAAGGTAACGTCCGGGTGTCCGTGAGGCCCCCGCGGTTCGTAAGCTCGGGGAGCCTTCTGCGGATGATGAATAGACAACACGCTTGTCAACTCCGGCAAACGTCGCTATCTTGAACGCAAGAAGGGCGGCAAGTGCGTCAACACTCACCGCCCCGTGTGGGGCACGTCCCCCGAGATTTTGGGAATCTCAAGTTTCTGCCCCGGTTGGAGAGTCGCCTCCTACCGGGGCAACTGCTTTAGAGATTCATGAAATGAACCGCCACAGCCGCAAGAACGGCGGCAAGCCAAGCTGCCAGCACGTCCCGGAGGAAGCGTCTCATGGGGTATCCTCCTTTCGGAGGAGTGCCCCACGGCGGCAAGGTAGCCGGGAAGAGGCAGAATGGCAAGGCGTTCTTGACACCTACAGGAGCTAGCCATAACGTTGTAGCTTACAAAACGTTTTAACCTTACGAGGGAAATATGGGCGGAAAAGATACGTTAACGTGTCCTCTTTGCGGTAGCACATTTCAGTATAAACCTCATTACTACCACGAAGGGAAGTGGGTAAAATCTCTTGGTACAACTGTGTGTAGTACCTGTTACGATGGAAATTGGGATGGATGGAACCCTCAAGTCGAAGAGAAAGTTATTGAACTTATTGAAGAACAAGGCTTTATTGTTCCTGAGCGCAATGAAAAAGGATGGATTCCTAGAGATTTCAATCCTGAGCAAGCTGAATAATGTTGCATCAAGACAGGTTATTTCCCCCTCTTGACACCACCCCCAATCCTTCGCTACTCTGGCCTCCCTCAAAACCGGTAAGGCTTGCCGAAGCCTTCATCAGCGTCCCCATGCTGAAGAAAATTACGGCGTTTCTTGTTTCTGCCACCATTGCACTATAGGTTTATCCTGTGGATGCGGTTACATATTGGCGGAATAACGTCCTGATGTTCGTGAGACTCAGGCGGCCTTACCGGGCCGGGGAGCGTTGTTCCGCCTTTTTTTGTTCCCAATCCCAAAACCGGTAGGTGTATCATGTTGCGTTTTCTCCTTTCTTCCCGTGGCCTTCGCCTGCGGTATCGTCTGTTCTCCCTTGCCGAACGTGCCTTCTCTGTCCTGCTGCTGGCCGGTATCCTGTCTGCCGGGTTCGTCGCGCAGCTTCTTTTGGGGGTGCGCTGATGGCCACCTACCGCACTATCCGCATGGCGTTCTGGAACAATCCCGCCATTGAAGACATGCCGCCGGAACAAAAGCTCCTGTACCTCTACCTGTTCACCAGCCCGAATACCAACAATCTCGGCGTGCTGTCCGTGACCGTCCGCAAAATCGCCTTTGAAACCGGGCTGGATGAGGACGACGTGCGGGAGTTTCTGGAGGACTTGGAGTTTGACGGACGCATCGTCATGGAAGACGGCGACATCTGGGTCTGCGGCTTCATCCGCCACCAGTGCAGCACCTCGCCCAAAATCCTCACTTCGCTCCGCGCCCTGCTCCCCACCGTGGAGTCCGCCGCCATCCGCCGGGCCATTCTGAAACGCTACCCCCACCTGTTCGGGGCCGCGCCGTACCCTTCCGATAGGGTATCGCTACCGTCCGGGGAATCGGAAAGGGAACGGGAAAAAGAAACTCCGATCAGGACGCCGGAGCGTGAGAGAGCTTCTTTCGCTCCGCCCGTTGAAGAAAAGGCGATCCCCCTCCACCTGCTGGTGGCCCTGCAACACGACTTCCCCGACGTGGACGTGGACGCCGAAATCCTCCGCATCCGCGAGTGGCAGGCAAAGAAAAGGCAGCCCGTCCACAACTGGGCGAGCTTCCTGCGGACATGGCTGTCCAACGCCGTGC
>NZ_JH114234.1:204953-207539 GCF_000224655.1 Bilophila sp. 4_1_30 | reverse complement strand
GCACAGCCGGACGCTGGCCCGCCGCGCGCTCGACGCCCTGCGCGGCAATGGGGCATTCTCGCCGGACATGCCCTGAACCCCATTCCGTTAACCGTTTTCCATCCTTCCCGACGCCGCGTTAACCCCGTTTGCCGGAAATCTTTTTTTTGCGTCTATCCTCCCGCGAAAAAGGAGTCTTCCGTGCACACAACCGTTGGAATCGCCACGCTCTGGGCGACGGCCCTCGCGTCCAGCCGGACGCTGCGCCGGTGGTCGCAAGACCACTACGGCAAGGCCGTCGCCCTGCGCGTGGGCGTGGACATGCGCCGCCCGCCCGACGAGAGCGACGCGCCGTTCATCGCGCTGTTCCCGGATGCCGTCACCACCGGGCCGGGACGCAAGGCGAACGAACACGAAGTCGGCCTGCTCATCGGGCTGAGCGAAGAAGGCTTCGAAAACCGCGAAGGCGTCATGCTCATGACCGGGACGCTCCGGCTCGCCGAAGTCTGGGAGCTGGTCAGGAAAACCATTGAACAGGCCGTGCCGGGCGTGTCGCTCGGGGATGTTTCCGCCGAGTATCATCTTGCCGGCTATCCTCTGGTCATGCTCGACGCCACGCTGACCGCAACCGAAAGCCTGCCCGTCGGCAGGCGGTTCTAACCTTTCAGGAGGAAACATGCCTCAGTATCAACAGGTTTCCGGCGGCGCGTGCTCGCTGACGCTGTACATGGAAGAGGCCCCCGGCAAGGTCGCCGCCGGCACGTCCGGCGTGCGGCTGGCCTTCGCCTCGGAAGACTTCAGGCGCGGCAGCTCGAAAAAGCAGCGCTCCGTCATCCGGGACGCACGCGGCAGCGGCAAGCCCTACGCGGGCATGGCGAACCTCTCCGGCTCGCTGGAAAGCGCATCGTATGCGCCTCAGCTCGGCTACATCATCCGGGCCCTGTGCGGCGCGCCGGCGACCACGGCGGACGGCGCCGGAAATGCGCTTTCCGGAGCCGTGACGGACAAGGGCGACGGGCTGGTCGGCCTGCCCTGCGCCGGGCACGGCTTCGTGCAGGACGCCGTGGTTTCCGTCACCGGATCTGCGAACTACGACGGCACCTACCGCGTCGCGCCCGGCGTCACCGCCGACGAAGTGGTGATCGAGGCCCCGTACAAGGCCGAAGCCCTTTCCGGGGCAACCCTGCACCGGGGCCGCGTCTGCGTGCTCTCCGGAGCGGCAAAAACGCTCTCCGGCGGCAAGGTGGCCTTGCCCGTGGAAGGCGGCATCCATGCCCTGAACGCCGGGGAAAAAATCACCATTTCCGGCTCCACAAGCTACGACGGAACGCACGTCCTGCAAGAAGGGACGGAAAACGGGCGGCTCGTCATCACCGCGAGTTTCACCGAAGAGACGTTTGACGGTTCCGCCATTGCCGTTCCCGTGTTCTACCGCCACGCCTTCGCGCTGCCGAAACGCCAGCCGACCCTGACGATGGAAAAATACCTCGACTTCGAAACAGGCGCGGCTGAAAAGCCCTACCGCCGCTTTGCCTTCTGCAAGGTCAACGGCCTGAACTTCAACTTCGGCGGGGACGACGAGCTGAAGTTTTCCCTCGACTTCGTGGTGGGCCGGGAAAGCGGAGCCGCCGAACCGCTGGACGCCAGCCCGCTCTCGCCGCCCGCCGTTCCCTTCGACAACATCGAAACCTCCGTGTGGATCAACGGCGTGCGCCGGGGCGAGGTCGAAAGCGGCGACCTGTCCAATGCGTTCGGCATTGAAGCCAAGGCCGCCGTGGGCGATATGGGGCAGTACAGCCGGATGCCCGAAGGCGACCCCGAGTGCAAAAGCACGCTGACCTGTTTCCTCGAATCCGAAACGTTCCAGCAGCTTTCGGAAGACGCTTCCACCGTCTCCTTTGCCGTGGGCATCTGCGCCGTGACCGGTGACGAAGTGTGGTTCCGCTACCCCGAAACGGAACTGGACGCGGAAGGGGCGGCCATCAGCGGCAAGGAAGGGCTCATGCAGACGGTGACGGTCATGCCGTTTGTGGACAAGGGCGATGCCGTCATGGCCGTTGAACTCGTCAACCGCGTGGAATCCTACGCGTAACGGAGGAAACATGGAATTCACCTCGCACAAGCTCCCCAGCGGGAAAACCGTCGGGCTTCGCGGGCGCACCTTTGCCGAATGGGAAGAGGCCGAACGCCGACGCATCGAAAGCCTTGAATCCATCGCCGAGCTTTCCGCATCCGGGAACAGCGTCGCGGCTGAGGCCCTTGCCCAGCGCAGCGTCATGGATTTCCGCATTGCCCGCCTGTCGCTGTGCGTCGAGGGCTTTTTCGGACTCCGGGACAGCCTCGACCTGCGCGACATCCTCGAAATCGAAACCTTCTGCGCCAAACTGGAGCAGCCGGAAGTCACAGAGGGAAACTGAAACGCTGGTGGCGCTGGGCGGGGGACGCGGGACGCGCGCGATACTGCGCGGCCTGCGTCCGGCGCTGCCGGAAACGCGGGAAACCTGCCCCCTGCGGCGACTGCGACAAACGCGAGCCGCCCCTGCTTGACGCAAACATCCCGGCGGTCCGGCTGGCCTGCGCCAGCGGCACGCAATGGCGCGTCGGCTT
>NZ_JH114234.1:198336-203911 GCF_000224655.1 Bilophila sp. 4_1_30 | reverse complement strand
CGCCGGGACAGCCGCCAGCGCACTGGAAAGCTACAGGGAAAAGCTCAAGGAAATGGACGCAACGCAACTTGCGTTCGAGCAAAAACAGCTTGCGGAAAGTTTCAGGAAACAGACGGCTGGCGGACTGTCCAACGATTCCGTGTATAAAGGCATTCTCGATGAGATGCTTCCGTCATGGTACAATGTTTTTGACAGTGTTCCAGATGGCTTTGAAGAAAAACTGCGGAAAATAGTTTTCCCGTTAAGCGATACGGCAATCGCTTCGACATCGTCGGAACAGATGAAGCAGATCAAAAAGGATCTGATGGATCTGGCTGTCCAGTATGACAAGACGGGCGAAGCCTCGAAAGCCATTGAAAAGGTTGTTGACCCGGTCATTGCCCTGAAAGTCCAGCAAGAAGCCGTCACCGCACAGGCCGGTCAAATGGCTTCCGGCATCCAAAACGTGGGGGACAGCGCCAGAGAGGCGGCCTCCGGCGTCAACAGCCTTGTGGTGGAATTGAACAAAATTGACCCAAAACGCTTTGAAACCGCCGTAGAGCGGCTGAAATTCAAGGCCTATGTCAAAACGCTGAAAGGCGTTGAACGCTACAAGGCCGAAACGCTGAAAGGCGAAGTAGGTCTTTCCACGGACGCCATCAAAGGCGTCATGTCCGGGAACAAGGAGTTGCTGACGCCCGGAATTTCCGAACTCCTTTCCCTTGCCGGACAAGCCTACACACCCTCCAAAAAAACAAAGGGCAGCGCATCGAAAGCGGAATCGGCAAAGACGTATTTGCAGGGCGTGGAAGCGGAAATCGCCAGACTGCTCAACAACGGCGGGGAAGCCTTCGGCGTGAAGCTCGACAAAAAGCTCGCCGAAATCGCCAAGCGCGGCAAGGACGCCGGGCTGTCGCTCTCCGAGCTGACCGCCGTCACCACCCGCTACGCGGAGGCCGCCAACGCCGACAACATCCGCAGGCAGTCGGAAGCTCTTGACGATGTGGCGCTGTCCGTCGCCCGCCTGTCAGGGGACTGGCGGACCGTCAACAAGATGGAGCTGGACAGGGAGGCGGACAACCTTACCCGCAAGCTGCTTTCCCTCGGCGTGGCGCAGGAAACCGTCACCGCCAAGGTCAACGAATACAGAGCCGCCAAGGAAAAGGAATCGCAGATCAAGGACGCGCAGGCCGCTTCCGAGTTTTACCGGGACCTGTACAAGCAGGCCGGACAGTTTGGGCTGGAGCAGACATACAACAACAAGCTGCTGGAATCGCAGGCCGACAATCTCCGCAAGAACGTCGGCATTTCCGAAGAATACATCCAGCAGTGGCTGAAGCTGCAACAGCTGGAATCCTCCCGCAGCTGGAACGACGGCATCGCGCGGGCGTCGCTGTCCTACGTCTCCACGGCGACGGACGCCGCCAGCCAGATGGAAAACCTGTTCACCAACGCCTTCCAGACCATCGGCAACGTGGGCGGCTCGGCGCTGGAACAGGTCTTCAATGAGGGGCGTTTTGCGGCGGACGAGTTCTTCGCCAACCTGACCCGCCAGCTTGCCGTACAGTCCGCCAACGCGGCGACCAACCAGCTCATCGGCGGCATCCTCGGCCTGCTGACCAATTCCCTGTCCGGGATGTTCAGCGGCGGAAGCTTCTATTCCGGCAAAGGAACGGGGTTCGCCGGATACGACGCCGCGCTCGGGCAGCACGTCGCCAACGTGCCGATCCACCATTCGGGCGGCATCGTGGGCATGGGCGGCGTCGCTACCCGTACCGTGCCGCTGTCCCTCTTCGCCAATGCCCCGCGCTACCACGAGGGCGGGCTGCTCCGCCCGGACGAACGCCCGGCAATCTTGCAGACGGGTGAACGGGTGCTGTCGCGCTCGGACAACGCGAACATGGGCGCGAAGCTCGACGTCATCGCGGACAAAATCGAGGCGCTGGCTTCGGCCATCCAAAACAGCACGGGCGGCGGTTCTCCGAACATCGTCATCGTCGACGACAACAGCAAGATCGAGAAGTACATGCGCAGCCCCGAAGGGGCGCGGACCTTCCTTTTCCAGATGAACCAGAACCGCGCCGCCGTCAAGAACGTGGCGCAGGGAGGGCGTGCCTGATGGCATTCAGCGGCAAGCTGACGGCGGCGAACCATGCCGACCTTTTGGCCAAAGTGACAAACTTCATCACGGGCGATCCGGGCACGCCGGGCCGCGACTGGACGGTGGCGCGTCAGGATTCGCTGACGTGGGGCCCGGCGACGGTCTTCCGCAATACCGGGCTGTCCGGTTCGGAAGAGGTATACGTGGGGCTTTGCGCCGCCACGTATACCGACGGCGTGAAAGGCGGCCTCGTATGCAAGGTCTACAAGGCGTTCGATGCCGCCCCACGCGCAGACGGCGGTACGGATTTTCTTGATACGCGCTACGGCAACGGAACGGGACAAAACGGCACGCACAGCTTTTTGCCCTGCTGGAACGCCGCCATGAATCTGTGGATCTGGAGCAACAAGGCCCGCGTGATGCTCGTCGTGGAGTGCAACGGCCTCTACGGCAATGCCTACCTTGGACAGCTCCGGCGTTTTTCGCTGCCGAGCGAGAACCCGTGGCCTTTGGCCTGCCTGACGGACGGGTACACC
Organism: Bilophila sp. 4_1_30; assembly: GCF_000224655.1. Lineage (NCBI taxonomy): Bacteria > Pseudomonadati > Thermodesulfobacteriota > Desulfovibrionia > Desulfovibrionales > Desulfovibrionaceae > Bilophila > Bilophila sp. 4_1_30. Next base: position 201,295 of record NZ_JH114234.1, on the reverse strand, counting down.
AGCCTGTGGCAATACACGACATGGCACGACAGCATAGCCACAACGGGAAGTTACGACATAGACATGCACCGCAGAAGCCTGCCTTTTGTACGGCGCGGGTACTGGCCGAAAGGGAGTGGCTATTATCATGCTTGCCACCAGATTTGCCGCCCTGACGGTGTTTGGTCTTCGCATTTTGCCGTCTGCCCAACGTCGGTGATTTCTGGAGCATCGGAACAGACGGCAAAGCCGGACACGCTGGGTACAATCGGCGTCGTCTTTCCTCCCGGTTCAAAGCGGGTACTGTTCCCGTTGTATATCGTACAAATGGAAGAGGCAGGAAGCTATGCCGGGGCCGCACTCGCTGGAGAACTGTACGGTGTCCACTGGGCTCCTGATTCGCTGGCAAGTACAGAAAGCACCGTGGGCGGCTATACACTTTTCCCGGACATCAACCGCGTGGAGTGGCACAGCTTCATGGCTCTAGGAGACGAGTGATGGCGCAGCCCTGCAAGGTTTTTACGTATACGAATGTGACTACGGAAAAGGACGCACTCGCCAACATCCGGAACGCCGCCGAGTCCGGAGGGTGGATCATCGACAAGGATGCCATCGACGCGGACCGGGAACTCTATCTGCATAGTTTGGGGAACGGCAGCCAGAAGCTCTTTTTTTCTCTCCGCCTTTTGCAAGCCTATGATGACACCGGAAAATATATGCTCTGCGTACACGGCAACACCGGCTTTAATGGTTCCGCCGCATGGGATGCGCAGCCGGGGCGGTTCACCGAACGCATAGTAGACATGTATATGTCAAACAAGTCAGGAAGGCCCGTATGGGGAGGCGGAAGCACTGGGAACCAGTCCAATACAGGTTGGTGGGTTGTTCCACCAATTGTGGAGCAAATCGTCTGCGTCTGTTCCAGCTTTGTCCTTACGGCAATTCGCGTCATATCTACGCTGCATGATGGAACAACCTATACAGGATGGGTTCCACTTCTATTCGGTGCGGCTGACGGTGACGAAGGCGAAACACAGCTGAATATGGTATTACGTTCCGCTTGGGGCTCCATTTGTGTAATGGGACTGATGTTATCCATGCTGTACGAGCTCAGTACAAAAATTCAGGGATATTGGTACAATCTAATCGGTAATTACGGAACGATAGGGGTCCTCTATGGTGGTGTCAATGTCGATTGCCTTCCTGATGAACAGGATTATGGCTATCCACAATACGCTGAAGCCGCTTCTGTTGTACGAACAAGCATAACCAGTCGTCCGCTTCTCGGTGGTGGTTGGTATGGAGATGGACGGGTACGAGGGGATATCGTCAATGCAGGAGTTACCATTACATACTGTTATAAGGGAAGAACTTGCCCTTCCGTACCCTGCTATAACAGGGCTGTTCTTCAGAATCCGGGGACACTCAGAAATATGCTTATCAAGCCTTTGCTCTACTCATGCGGAGGTGAGGATATTCGTGTTATAGGGGAACTCCCATACTGGGCCGTCAATATGCGAGGCCTGAAGCCGAAAGACCGCATCCGCATCGGCGGGCGTGTGTTCATGGTGTTCCCGGACATTTCCGATAGCGACGAAATCGGCTTTGCCGTCGAGGTGGAGGCATGACCTTTTCGTCCGTCCTGTGGCCGCTCAGGGAAGGGCTGCCCGAGCACGCCTTTTCGGCGGCGGCCCCGGCAGGGGCATGGCCTGCCTCTGGCTTGCTCACCGGGGTGGCCGTCCATGTGGACGCAACCCCCCTTGCCCGGCCCTCGGGGCACCGCATGGCCGAGAGCGTTGCGGACCTCATTTACGGGCAGCTTCATCTCCTGCCCGGCGTCATCGACGTGGGGCTGCTGACGCAGGGCATGACCTACCAGTGCGTGCTCTGGAACGCCTTTCCGGTTCCTCAGCTCGTATCCACACTTCGGCGCAACTACGAGGGGATCAGCGATACCGCGGGCCCTTCGGTCGGGCTCGCCGCCTTGGGGGAAGCGGGCTTCTCCGTGACCGTCTCCATGCAGGGCACGCCCGACGTGGACGGTGTTCTGCTCTTCTCCGTGGATACGGTTTCCGTTCCCCTTGCCATTACGGGTTCCCGCGGGCTCGTGTGGGGGCTTGCGCCCGAGCGCGGCCTTTCCGAGACATGGGAATGGCTGACGCACATCGTGATCGGGCTTGGCCACAGCGAGGAGAGGCGGCCCCTGCGCGACGTGCCCCGCGTGTCCTACGGCGCGGCCTATGCCGCCGTCGGGCGGGAAGCGGCCTACGCGGAGTCGCTCATCTACTCGCACCGGGCCGGGAGCTTCGTCCTGCCGCTTTTTGAGCAGGCAAAGCGCATCCCATCCCCGGCGGCGGGCTCGGAACGCCTCGCCTTCGACACTTCGGGCAGCGCGTGGCAAGACGGCGGGCGGGGCATCCTGTGGCGGGACGCCCTGACCTTCGAGTCCTTTTCCGTCGCTTCCGCTTCCCCGGGCGGGCTTGTTTTGAAAAAGCCCCTTGCCCGGGCTCTCGGCGGAATGTGCCTTGCCGTCCCGTGCGCCGACGCCCGCATCGAGGCACTGGGCCGGACCGACGAGCCCGGCGACGCCTCCGTACTGCGTGTGCAGTGGGCCGTGTCCTCGCCGCCGGTATGGGCGGAACGGCTTCCGGAAAGCGCCTATGACGGCTTTCCGCTGTTCGACATGCCCGCCTACGCCACGGAAGAGGGCTTGAGCCGGGACGTAACCGTCCCCAAAGTCCTGCTCGACAACGGGCTTGGCCCCGTCCGGACGCTCAACCCCTGTCCCTACGCACGCGCAACATGGAGCGTGCTCGTCCCCTGCGAAACGCCGGAGGAAATCGCGGCCATGCGCGGCGCGCTCATGGCGTGGCGCGGGGGCTGCGCCGCCTTCTGGCTGTCCACCGGGCGGCACGACTTCGTACCCGCGGGCGACTACCACCAGACCGTGGGCCTTGCCGTCCGGCGCAGCGGCTGGGCG
>NZ_JH114234.1:185728-198236 GCF_000224655.1 Bilophila sp. 4_1_30 | reverse complement strand
GGGCCTTACGCCCGGGCGCGACCGTATCCGTATCGAACTGGCCGACGGCTCGGTCTTCCTGCGGCGCATCGTCTCGGTTGCCGCCGGGCCCGCGGCGGAGGAAATCCTCTCCCTCGACGAGGCATTGCCCTTCGAAAACCTGCCCGCCGCCGAGTTCCGCATCATTTCCTTTCTGACGCTCGTCCGGCTGGCCGGGGACAGCGCCCTCTTCACGTGGCGCTACACGCAATGGGCCGCGGACGTGACCTTTTCCGTCGTGGAGGTGGACGCATGAGCCTCTTTTCCGGCGTGGCGGCCTTCCTGCGGGAAGCGCCCATCGAGCTGTACCGCTTCGAACTTGGCGGGGAAACCTACCGCTATGCGGCCACCTCCGGCGAGCCCTACGTCTATAAGGGAGACGTCTACGCGCCCGAGTATCTGCTGCGCGGAGGGCTCCATTTTTCCAACGATTTCGCCAAGGACGTTCTGACGATCACGCTTCCCGCGACCAATGCCGTGGCCGCGCTCTTTTTCAGCGGGACGCCGGAATACGCCATGCGCCTCAAGGTCTTTCGCGGCGTCCGGGGGGCGGCGGACCTGCCCGCCGTATGGAGCGGCACGGTCAACGGAGCCTCCTTCAGCTTTTCCGACGAAGCCTATACCTGCGATCTAAGCTGCGAGCCTCTGGCGGCGCGCATGGAGCGCAGCGGGCTGATCAGAAACTACCAGATCAATTGCCCGCATACCCTCTACGGGCCGCATTGCCGCGTGGACAGGACAGCCCGCCGCCTTGAGGCGCGGGTTTCGGAAAGTACTGGCTCCACGCTCACGCTCTCCCTCCCGTCCGGGACGGAGGACGGGCGCTTTGCCGGAGGGCAGCTTATCACGGCGGCCGACGGGCGGCGGCGCTGCATCATGGGCAACGCCGGAAACGTCCTTACGCTGGAGCGGCCTCTGCTCCTGAAAAAAAGCGATACGGTGACGCTCTATCCGGGCTGCGACAAAAGCTGGGCCTGCTGTGTGTCCCGCTTCGGCAACGGCCTCAACTTCGGCGGCCACCGCTGGATCCCCACTGAAAACCCCTTCGTCTCGCCCATAGGATAAGCCATGTTTTCATTTCTCGTTTCCCTCGCCATTTCATTTGTCTTTACGGCCATTTCCATATTGCTCGCCCCGCGCCCCAAAACCAGCGGGGCCACGCCCGAGCCCGGGGAACTGGCGTCCCCCACGGCGGACGAGGGCATCCCCATCCCTCATGTCCGGGGGACGCGCTTCGTCTCCGTCAACTGCCTGTGGTGGCAGCCCGAAGGTACCAAGGAGGTCAAGCAATGAGCGGACCCGACGTTTTTGTCCTGCCCGGCGACATCCGGCATGGGGAACATCTGCACTGCGCCGACGGCGTCCGGCGGTTCTGCCTGCGCACCGGAATCGACTTCGCCGCGCTCATGGCCGGGCGCGTCACCGCCGACGAACTGGAGGCCACCGGGCAGCACATGGGCATCGAAACAGCGAAGAACGCCCGCGAACGCGCCCGCCATGAGGAGAATTGATGGGAAGCTCCAAAAAGAAAAAACAGGTCGTCGGCTACGACTACTTCATGGCCGCCATCTTCGGGCTCTGCCTGAAGGCCGACAAGCTGCTCAAGATCGTCTACGGGGATCGCGTGGCGTGGGAAGGGCAAGCCACGGATCAGGAGATCACGGTCGACAGGGCGGACCTTTTCGGCGGCAACAGCACGGGCGGATCGGGCGGATTGAAAGGCTCGTTCGTCGCCAGCATGGGCAAGCCCGATCAGCTGCCGAACCGGGTCATGCGCAAATACCTTGGTGAAGACGTCTACGCCCACCGCGGCCTCGTGACGCTCAGCATGGACAAGAGCTACGTCGCGAGCTTTTCCCCGCAGTTCCGCACGCTCCGGTGCCTTGTCCGGCATACGGCCTATGACTGGTACCCGGACAAGGCGGTCATCGCCGGCACGCAGATCAACCCGGCCCATGAAATCCGCGACGCGCTGATCAACCCCGATCTCGGCGGGCAGTATACGGCGGACGACCTTGACGACGCGAGCTTCCGGCAGGCAGCGGACATCCTCTATGCCGAGAACTTCGGCCTTTCTCCAGTCTGGAACGGCACGGACAAGACGGAAACCTATATACAGAGCCTTCTCGACTGTATCGACGGCATCCGCACCCGCGACCGCGGCACAGGCAGGATACGCCTGCGCCTGCTGCGCGGCGGCTACGCCGCGGCCAGCCTTCCGGCCATCGGGCCGGGGGACTTCTCCGCCCTGACGGATATGGCCGCCGTCAGCCTCGACGCCCTCGTCAACAAGATCACGCTCAAATACACGAAGCTGACGGACACGGGCGAGGAATCGGCCAGCATCACGCAGGAGAACCTTGCCAACATCGACATGCAGGGGGGCCGGATCAACGCCGTGGAAGTCACCTTCGAGCATCTGACCAATGCCATCCCGGACCTTGCCCCACGTATCCTCAGCCGGGAACTGCGGGCGCGCAGCTACCCCCTGCGCTCGTTCACCCTGCAAGGCAAAAGCACGCTGGAATCGCTGGAGGAAGGCGACCTTTTCGTCCTTGCCTATCCCGATATGGGGCTTGAGCGGATGATCTGCCGCGTGCTGGAAGCGGACTACGGCACCCCGGACAAACCCACCGCCACCCTCACCTGCGCGGAAGACATTTTTGGGGCCGACATGCAGCTCATCGCCTCGCCCTCCCCCGAATCCGCGTGGCAGACGCCTTTCGCCCCGCCTTCCGCCCCCACGGTGGTACGGCTTCTGGAACTGCCCCATTACCTCGCAACGTCACTGCTCGATCTCAGCGCGGACGAGGTGAACGGGCTTCCTCCGGCTGCGGGCTACCTCATGACGCTGGCAGCCCGCCCCACGGCCACGGACTACGGCTACATGCACAAGCGCCGGACGCAAAACGGCTGGGAGGATGCGGGTACGGGCGCGTTCTCGGCCTCCATCCTCATGCCCGGCGGCGTGGGCCCCGTGGACGAGATATGGGAAGTGGGGAACACGGCGGCGCTTCCCCTGCGCCTCGACGATCTCGCCTTCATCGACGAGGAAATCGTCCAGATCACGGCATGGACCACCACGGCGCTGCATGTCCGCCGGGGCGTTCTGGACACGCTCCCGCAGTCGCACGAGGCCGGGGCCCGGCTCTGGCTCCCCTCCAACGAAGGCGGCGGGGTCTGTACCGCCCAATTCGCCGCCGGGACGTCGGCCTCCTGCGTGCTCGCCACCTATGGGCCGGGCGGGGTCGTCGATCCCGCCCGCGCCCCCTCCGTGTCGCTCGGCATGAACTCCCGCCTGATCCGGCCCTATCCGCCCGGCGGGCTGCGCATCAACGGCGAGTACCTGCCCGACGAAATCAGCGGGCCGCTCACGGTAAGCTGGCGCCACCGCGACCGCATCGAACAACAGGACGTCGTCGTCTCCCAGACCGCCGCGGACATCGGCCCCGAGCCCGGCACCACTTACACGCTGCGCGTCTATGACGAGAACAACACCCTGAAGAAGAACCTCACCGGGCTGACCGGCACAAGCTGGACGTGGGATACGGAGACGGCGGATTGCGACATCAGAGGTATTGAGGCTGTTTGGTTTTCTACGGATATTACCAACACGGCGGCGACGTCGTTCTCCGTCACGCTGGGCTCAGATGTTCAGGCAGGCGACATGCTCCTCGCGCATGTGCTGCACCGGGACGCGCTGGTCTCTCCTGACGGCTGGACGTTGCTGACGGCCACGCCCCCCGGCGACTCCAATCAGGCCCTGTCCGTGTTTCGCAGGCTTGCCGTATCCGGTGATGCCGGTTCGACGTTCACATGGACGCAGGCATCCTCCGTTCGCCTTAATGTCAACATTTCGGCGTGGCGGCACCCAAGCGGCGTACTGGTTGACGTGTCGGGCTCGCATGTCGATGACGACGCGCAATATGAAAGTGTTTCCCTTCCTGCATTGATGCCGACAAAACATGGCGTTGCGGTTTTCGCCGTATGTAATGTGTATACAAAGGCAAACGACGTGGCGACATACACCACGACAACAGGCAACTTTATCACGCCGTTTTCCGGTAATGATCTACGTCTGGCCGTGGGCAGCGCCAGAGTGGAAAAGAATACAGTTTTCAATGGAACCATTTCCTGCAATCTAAGCGGAGATGTTGCCGACGCCGTGGCGACATCGGCGGTTGTCCTTTATCCCGCGGATGGATCGACACCGCGCCAGTTCAACCGTCAGGTGCGCGTGGAACTGGAATCCGTGCGCGACGGCTACACCAGCCTGCAATGCTGGAATCACACGGTCACGCGGCCAAACGAGGTTATCCCTGATCCGGAACCGGCAAACCTGCTGCTGGCGGCCATGACGCCCGGGACGGCGACCTGCGGCTCGCTGACGGTCGGCATCGATGCCGGCGGCATCATCACGCTGGACGGAACGGTCGGGGGCACGGCGCTGAACATCAAGTACACGGGCGGGCTGGAAATCAATCCCTCGCGTCCGGCGGCGTGGGACAGCGACGCGGCGTTCTCTTCCGGCACTGGGGCGCTGACGCAGACGGTATCCATCGCCGGCGGCACGTTCACGGCGGGGCAGTCCGACTCCATCAACGTGACGACCCGCCACAGCACCTCAGCCATCTTCCTGAACTGCAAGGTCGGAGACGGCATCATGTCCGCCGGCGGCACGCCTGCAAGTCCGGTCAGGATGGGCGTCATCTACCTGCGCGGCGGGACTGTCCTGAACAATCTGAAGCTGGCCGTCTCGCTGACGGAAAACGGCGAGTAAGGCAAGGAGGAACTATGCCGGAAAACGACAAAAACGGCGACGGCTGTACTGTGCTGAGCGGCCTGCACCTGCGGCTCTTCGGTATCGACATGCCCTTTCGGGGCTGTTGCGACGAGCACGATCTGTTTTACGAACAGGGCGGAGGCTGGCGCGACCGCTGGCTTGCGGATCGGCTGCTACGCGAGTGCGTGATCGCCTCGGGACACGCGGCGGCCGCATGGATCATGTGGGTGGCCGTGCGCGTGTTCGGCGGCAGCCATTGGGGGACACAATGAGCCTGCCGGAAGAGCCGGCACGCGGAACGCAAGCCGTAGCGTAAAGAAGCCCCGGAACCTTCCGATTCCGGGGCATCTGGGCTAGGCACCGTACGCCTGTGCCGCTCTGGCGAGGAAGCCGGAACGGGTCATCCCGTGGACGGATGCCTTTTGATCAATCAGGGCAAGCACAGACTTGGGGAAGCTCACGCTGACCCTGACAGGAACCATATCGAGGCTCGGTGCGGCAACGAACTGGTACACGGTGGCGTCGGGCATGGAAAGCCCGCCTTCGGCCCTTTCCGCCGCAACGGCACGCTTCACGCGTTCAATGTCGGACGGTTCGGGGATGTCCTTCCTCTCCTCGGCCATGCTCTGCAACATCATGGCCAGCACGTCCTCCGCCATTTCCAGCGCGTCCTCCAGCGTGTCGCCGCAGGTGAAGCAATTGGGAACGTCGGGGAAATAGACGGAATAGCCGCCCTCGTCTTCAGGGACGATGGCGCAGGGATAATATCTTTTCATGGCAAGACTCCTTCGGGCGGGTTCCCCCGCCCTTTTCTGTTACCGCAGCCCGGCTTGTTTTCTGATGCTTTTCAGTGTCCCTGTCGGGATGTCCTTGCCGCCGTGCCGGGGTATCGGGACTTTTGTCTTTCCGTCGGGGCTTATCGCCAGTGTGTGCCTCCCCCCTTCCTCGAATGTCCAGCCTGCCTCTTGAAGCTCTTTTTTGATTTCACGGGCTTTTGTCATGGACTCCCCCTTTCGTGCCTTTATTTTTATATAATTTTTTACACATCGTCAAGCATTTTTATATAATTTTTATATAAAAATATCCCCCAAAACCTTTCGGTTCCGGGGGATTCACTGCAATATCCGCATATTGCTCATAAAAATGCAGTTCGCACAGACTGTTCCCGTTTCGTGCCGTCTCCGGCCTCCGCGCCGGCGTCGCCGCGCTTGCCGTAGTTCAGGATAAGTTCCTGCACCTGCTCGTTCGTTCCGCCGTGCGCCGTCAGCATGTCGACCATGCCGCGCAGGGTGCGCAGCTCCTGCGGCTCTTCCTCCGCCCGTGCCTCGTGACTCCTGCCAAGTCCCGAGTCGAGCCACGCCGGGGTGACGCCGTAACGCCTGCGGGCGGCCTCCCGCCACAGCTCGGGAAGCGGCAGAGACTGCGGCGGCTGTGACTGCCTGCACGCCATGACTTTCTGTATGTAAGCTCCGGCGTCTGCGGCGGGTATTCCCAGATAGTCGCTGATTGACCATGCGTCTTCCGGAATGCCGATTGCCTGCGTCATCCTGCGGAGCGGATCAATGTCATGCCCGGTTGCCGACTGCATGGCGTCCATGCCTGCCGTCTGGACTGGCCGCGTATCCTGTACGTCGAACGGCTCACCCGTTCCGAAGGCCAGCCACGCAAAAGAAAGCCGCATTTTTTGAGAAATAGACTGTAAATCCTCATCTTTTGGCCAATACCCGCGTTCCCAGCTTTGAAGCTTTCCGCGCGATATGCCGAGAAACGTAATAAAAGCCTCTTTTGTCGGCTTTGAAACACCAAAATCAGCGCAGTGGCTTTTAAAATAATTATATATAAATACAATACGTTTTGAAAATTCATTCTTTTCTTTCATGTTTAATCCTTGCCTATTTACTGCGCATGCAATATACGCTTATTTTATACACAAACGAGGAGGACAGCCATGTCTCGGCCCTACAGCAACGAGGAACGGCGCGCCAGACTCAAAATTTTCATGCGCCGGAACAAGATACGGACAACGGAACTGGCGAAGCAGACCGGGTATTCACTCGGTTACCTGAGCACGGCGCTGGGAAGTACGGGGGTTTATCTGCCCATCCGCATCGTTCTTGAAGAAGCGGGCATTCCCGAAGAACTCCTTCCGCCGCCCAAACCCCGCAAGCCGCGCAAGCAACGCCGACGTTGTGCACATAATGATAAAAAAATATGCAATTCGCAAGCGCAATAAAACCATCGGGGAGCCATACGATGCAACAGCCTGAATCCTTGAAGGGATACAGCCTCGTGTCCGCCATGCGCATGGCCATCGCCTACAGCCACAAGACGGAAGACGAGATCGCCGCCGGCATGGACTGGGGAGCCGCTTCGGCCTCGCGCTTTTTTTCGTCCGGCGACTACTGGCCGGCGCTCCCGAACATTCCCCGCCTATGCCGCGTGCTGGGCAATACCATTATTCTCCAGTGGCTCATGGACAATACGGAAACGGGCGTGCAGCCGGTCAAACCGCTGGACGCCCCGGCGATGCTGCAAAGTCTCGGCGGCCTGTTCGGGCGGATGGGCGCGATCGCTCGCGAGGGTCAGGACGTTCTGGCAGACAACGAGATCGACGCCGCCGAAGCCCGCCGCATGATCCGCCGGGTGCAGGCACTGCTTGCCGAAGGTGAAAGCCTGCTCGCCGGATTGCAGGCCAATGTCGAAAGGGGGAGATGATCATGGACGCATCCCGTTCCGAACTTTCGTCCGCGCTCGAACGCCTCGATCTGGCGGCCTGCCTGAGCATGGGCTTCGCCGAAGCCCTCAAGGGGGTGGGCCGTCTTGAAATGCTCAAGCGGCGGGAGCTGCTGACGCCGCCCGAAGTGGAAGAGCTGTACGGCCTGAAGGAAGGCACGCTCAAGGTCTGGCGTTGCCGCGGGGGCGGCCCCGCCTACCACCAGAGCGCGAAGAACGCGCCGGTGCTCTATTCGCACGACGACATACAGGCGTTTCTCAGCAAGAGCCGGGTCCGCGCGAGCTGAAGATTTCCGAAATCAGGTTGGCGGCGTCCTTTTTGTTGTCCGGCGAGAGCTTGGCGTAACGTTCCGTCATCTTCGCCGTGGCGTGCCCCATGAGCTTCGAGACGACGGTCAGCGGCACGCCGCGCTGGACAAGCAGGGAGGCGTAGGTGTGCCGCAGGGTATGGAACACGACGTGATAGCGCGGATCAGGCTGCCCGTCGTTGAAGCCGCACGCTTTGACGGCGCGCAGGAACGGCTTTCCGGCCCGGATGATCTGCTTTCCCCCCCTCGGGGACGGAAAGACAAGCCCGGAAGGCTCGGAAAGCCGTTCCCGGAGCATGTCCGACGCCTCTTGTGTGAGATAGGCCGTATAGGTTCCGGGCTTTGAGGCGATGACGTCGACGATGCCCCCGGAAAGATTGACCTGATGACACCGCAACCCCAAAATATCGGATAACCGCATCCCGGTATGGAGCGATAAAAGGGCTATATCATGCCAAAGCAGCGACGTTTCGCGAAGCTCGCCGAGCAGGCGGGCGGCCTCATCCTTTGTCAGATAGCGTTGGCGTGCGTTGTCCGGCTGCGGGAGCTTGATTCCCGCCGTGGGGATGGGCCCGTTGTAGATGCCCCACAGGAAGGCCTTCCTGTAGACCCTGCGGATCAGGCTGTACACGTGCAGAATGGTCTGGTCGGAAAAACCGTCCTCGCGCATCCGAGTCCCCATGCGCTCCAGCTCCAACGGCGTGACGGCATTCATGGGCCTGTCCCGGTACAGCGGCAGGACGTGCAGCTCGGCAAGGTTTTTGACCCGTGCCTGTTCCTTGAGCTTGGGCAGGTGCGTCCGCTCCCATTCGGCATAGGCGGCTCCAAAGGTCAGCGTGCGGGAGGCCCTGTCCACGGGACGGCCGGTACGGATTTCCTCCATCCGCTCCCGGCGGACGGATGCGGCCAGCGCCTGCGAAACGCCCTCGGAACGCCAGCCGACTTTCTCCCATATTTTTTTGCCGGATTTGTCCTTGTAGGTGATGTCAAAACAGACGTCGGCCTTCCCGTTGTGCCGTTTCGTGCCACTCGTCCGGCTGTAGACGCCCTTGTCCTTCGTCGGGGTACGCTTCCCGTCTTCGCTCATATCCTGCTACCCTTTTGCTACCCTGCGGCGCATTTTGCTACCCTTTTGCTACCCTGTGGCGCACTGGACAATGCTAGCGGATTAACATTTTTTGCTTCTATAATCAATGAATTAAACGAAACAACGTACCCTATAAACATTTGCAACACGCAATACTCTCGGACTTTTAAGCAGAGAGTCGCAGGTTCGACCCCCGCACGTCCCACCAATTTTTCCAAGCCCTTACAGGTGAAAGCCTGTAGGGGCTTTCTCTTTGGGGATAAGAAAGGGATAAAATTCTCGTCCCAACTAACCTGTAGGACACGCGGAGTGCGATTCGTCACATCATGGTGTGCGACGAGAACGCTCTGTAGCTCCCCCTCCACTATGGTCTGCTGCAATATCCTTCCTCGGCTTTCAGCCATCCGACCTCTTCAGCCGATCCGTTTTTTGCGGAAAGCGTGCTCAAGGCAACGGAAAACGCCGGAACGGAACTCCTCCCCAAAGATCTGAACCAACTCAAGACATGGGCGGAGTTCATCCCGGTCTTGCGTGTTGCCATTGCGCGGGCGAAGCAGGGATAAAGAATCTAATGCTCATTGTGTGCCAAGCTGGATGTATCCCCGGTGCGGGCATATAACCGACAAAAGGCTCCTCCCCAAATTGCAACGCCTCCACCTACAACGAGATTCCCTCTCCAGGCGAAAAAGGATAAAAACGGTTCGGAAGCGACGATTCCCTTTCCGACCGCACAACCAGCTGGAGACTCGCATGAATCTGACTGTTGAATATCAGCCCATTACCGAGCTGTTCCGCAACGCCCACACTGAGGGGCGGCATTTTCTCTATGAATTCGAAGTGTACAATCTGCTGAGCCTTTCCGGTTCGGAAACGCCGCCCAAATGCTCCTTCATCCCACGGAACGCCAAACCGATGGAAGAGGAGATCATGTCCCTGCCCGGCGAAAAGGCCGTGCTGAAAATCATCTCCCCCACCATCGTCCACAAGACCGAAGTGGGCGGCGTGCGCATCGTCCCCAAAACACCCGACAAAGTACGTTCCGCCGTGCGGCGTATGCTCTCCGAGGTGCCGGAACGCTATGCCGAATGGATCGAGCGCTGCCCCGCCTCCGCGCCCGAGAGCTACAAGGGACTGGCGGGAACCGCGCTCCAGAACGCCATCGCCGCAGACCTCAAGGGCGTCCTGCAAGTGCAGTTCATGCCGCCGGACTCCGCATCGTTCGGCAACGAGCTGATCGTCGGCCTGCGCCGCACACGCGAGTTCGGCATGGTCATCAGCGCGGGCCTCGGCGGTACGGACACCGAGCTCTACGCCGAGCGTTTCCGCAAAGGGCAGGCCATTGTCGCCGCACTGACGGAACTGACCGACGGCGATGCCTTCTTCGAGCTTTTCCGCAAAACCGTCTCCTACCGGAAACTGGCCGGGCTGACCCGCGGGCAACGCCGCATCGTGACCGACGACCAGCTTATCGAATGCTTCGAGTCGTTCATCCGCATGGGGAACTACTTCTCCCCCTGCAACCCCGATGCGCCTTTCATTATCGAAGAACTGGAGATCAACCCGTTCACGTTCACGGATTACCTCATGGTTCCGCTGGACGGCATGTGCCGCTTCTCGACTCCCGGCGAACGGGCCACCCCCCGCCCCATCCAAAAAATCGCCAACCTGCTGCACCCGAAATCCATCGGCATCATCGGCGTTTCCTCCAAGCGCCGGAATTTCGGGCGGATCATCCTTGAAAACATCATCGACTCCGGTTTTGACCGCGACAAACTCGTCATCATCCGTGACGGCGAAAACGACGCCAGCGGGGTGCGCTGCGCACCGAACCTCCGTGCGCTTCCTGAACCGCTGGATCTGTTCATCGTCGCCATCGGAGCGGAACAAGTCCCGCCTCTGGTGGATGAAATCATCGAAAGCAGCGCCGCGCACAGCGTCATGCTCATCCCCGGCGGTCTCGGTGAAACGGAAGAAAGCCGGGAAATGACCGAGCGCATGATCGCCCGCATCACCGAAGCCCACAAGAACCTCGCCGCCGGAGGAGACGGCGGCCCGGCCTTCCTTGGGGCGAATTGCATGGGCGTGATTTCCCGTCCGGGCAAATTCGACACATGGTTCATCCCAGCCGCCAAGATGCCGGATTACAAGCAATACCCTCGCCGCCGCACAGCCATCGTCAGCCAGAGCGGTGCTTTCCTTCTGAACCGGTTCAGCCAGACGCCGGAAATGAGCCCGTCCTATCTCATTTCAATGGGCAACCAGACTGATCTCACGCTCGGGGACATGATGCGCCATTTCATGGACTCCCAAGAAGTGGATGTCATCGCCGTCTACGCGGAAGGCTTCAAGGATCTCGATGGGCTCCAGTTTGCGGAGGCCGTGCGCGAGGCCATACGGCGTGACAAGCAAGTGATTTTCTACAAGGCCGGGCGGACGCCCGAAGGCAAGACGGCCACCAGCGGGCATACGGCTTCCCTTGCCGGGGACTACATGGTCTGTGAAACCTGCATTCGGCAGGCGGGCGCGATCATGGCCCGCAACTTCACGGAATTCCAGGATCTGATTCTTCTGGCGGAAACCTTCACCAACGCGACCATCCGGGGCAAGCGGCTCGGTGCGGTCAGCGGTGCCGGATTCGAGGCCGTGGGCATGGCGGATTCGCTCCAGTCCGACGAGTATAGCATGTCCCTCGGGACTTATTCCGAAACAACCCGGCTGGCCATGAAACGGCTCATCGCTTCAAAAGGGTTGGAGAAGCTGGTTCCGATCAAGAATCCCCTCGACATAAACCCCGGCGCGGACGACGAGGTTCATGCCTACATGGCCGAGCTGTTGCTCAACGACGAGAACATCGACGCCGTCGTCATCGGCCTTGATCCCCTCTCCCCGGTCACGCACTCGCTTGCCGAAACGGACATCGATGCCTTCCGCATGGACGCCCCGGACGGCATTTTGACGCTGCTTTCCGATGTCCGTTCCCGCACTTCCAAGCCCATGGTCGCAGTTATGGACGGCGGCGAAAAATTCGAACCGCTCCGCAAAGCCCTCCGCGGGCGGGGCATCCCCGTATTCCCCGTGTGCGACCGGGCCGTCGCCGCGCTCTCCCTTTATCTGGAGTCCCGTTTGGCCGCCGAAGGCCTCAAGCACGCTTCGTATTGTTTGTTGAGGTAGATAAAAGAATCGGGGGGAGGAGAAACTTTCTAGAGAAAGTTTCTCCTCCCCCCAATGTTCCATCAACACAACCCTCTTTTCTATCATGGCGTTCCCCTGAGCCGTTCGCGTATGATGACGGGAAAAGGAGAACCCCATGTCCGTCACGTCCGCACTCGGCAATCAGGCCAAACTGCTCTGGCAATTCCTTGGTTTTTTCCAGAAACCCTACCTGCGGTTCCTGCACGCGATCATCGCCGTCTTGGTTATCCTGCAAATCCTGAGCAGCTTCGCCATGCATATGCTTTCGTCCGGGCAGATCAATCCCGCCCTCAGCAGCTGGCTTGCCTCGTGGTATCATATCCTGTCAGGCTTGCTCGTTGTCATCCTCAGCCTGCTGCTTGCGGCGGACAGCCTCACAAAGCGCGG
>NZ_JH114234.1:176372-185583 GCF_000224655.1 Bilophila sp. 4_1_30 | reverse complement strand
ACGGAACAGCTCAAAAAGGACATTCAGGCCAGCTTGCGCTTCAAGATGGTTCCGCCGCGCCCGAAAGGGTTGGCAACCGCCGTGCAGGGGCTCGGGCTCGGCGCGCTGCTGCTCGTCGTGCTGAGCGGCCTGATCTGGTTCATCCTCTGGCGGAACGGATCATCGTTCGCAGGGTCGGCGCTGGAAACCCATAAAAACGTGACGCTCCTCATCGAACTGTATTTGATCGGACACGGCTGCATGGCCCTGCTCCACTTCTTCGTCTGGCAGCGCAACAAGGCGCGTCAGGAGTGATCAGTCCTGCTCCTGCCCGTACCGTTTGAGCTTGGTGTGCAGGGTCTTGCGGGAAATGCCCAGCCGCTTCGCCGCTTCGCTCTTGTTGTCGCCCACACTGTCCAGCATACGAAGGATGGCTTCGCGCTCCACATCCTCCAGCGTTGCGCCCTCCAGAGGAACGGACAGCGATGACGGTTCCGTATCATCCTCTTGTTCGTACGCCTGCGTTACGGCAAGCGGCAATTCGCGTTCCGAAACGTAACTGCCGAACAGCAGCACCACGGCCCGCTCCACCGCGTTCTCCAGCTCGCGGACATTCCCCGGCCACGGGTATTTGACCAGCATGTCCATCGCCTTGGGGGTAAATCCCTTCACATCCTTGCGGTTCCGCTCGCCGAAAACCTTGAGGAAGTGCTCCGCCAGAAGGGGGATGTCCTCGCTCCGCTCCTGAAGGGACGGGACCTGTATGCTGACGACGTTGAGCCGATAATACAAATCCTCGCGGAAGCGCCCGGCCGCGACCTCATCCAGCAGGTTGCGGTTCGTAGCCGCCACGATGCGCACATCCACCTTGAGGGTGGCGTCGCCTCCCACGCGCTGGATCTCCCGCTGCTGGATGGCCCGCAGGAGCTTGACCTGCATGAGCAGGGAAATTTCACCGATTTCATCCAGAAACAGCGTGCCGCCGTCCGCTTGCAGAAAACGCCCGTCCCGGCGCTTGTCCGCGCCCGTGAAAGCGCCTTTCTCGTGCCCGAACAATTCGGATTCCAGAAGGCTTTCGGTCAGGGCCGCGCAGTTCACCGCCACCCACGGGCCGTCCTTGCGCTGGCTCTGGTTGTGGATGGCCCGCGCCACCAGTTCCTTACCCGTCCCGGACTTGCCGTTGATCAATACCGTCGCCTCCGAAGGGGCCACAGTGTGGATCATCTCCAACATCCTCCGGACGGCGGGGCTGTTTCCCACGATGCCCTCCACCGGAACGGGAAAACGCTCGCCGGACCGGACGGCCTCGCTGTGTTCCAGCGTTTTGAACAAGGTGGACTTGAGCTGATCAAAGTCGAGGGGCTTGATGAGATAATCCACGGCCCCGGACTTCATGGCCTCCACGGCGGACTCCACGGCGGAATACGCCGTCATGAGCACGACCGGCACGGCGGGATTGTACTTGCGGATTTCCTTCAGAGCCGTGATGCCGTCCATGTCGGGCATACGGATATCCATCAGCACCACGTCAAAAGGCCGTTCGCATACCCGCGCCACAGCCTCTTTGCCATCCCCCGCCGACGTGACGGCCAGCCCCCAGCGCCCAAGGAGCGCCTCGAGCATCCCGCGATGCCCCGGATCGTCATCCACCACAAGAACCGTATGTGAACCTTTCTCAGCCATGCCATTCCTCAATTGATTCTCGATCAATCCAGTACACACAATCCCAATAAACCTTTCTTTTCCGCCTTCCGCCACAGTATGAACCTCATAAGAAATCCGGGAAAACAGCGATAAGAGATTCAATAAAGTCAAAAGCCTTGGGAAAAGAGGGTTGGGGGTCCGGGGAAGGGAGGGCAACCTTTTTTCAGAAAGGTTGCCCTCCCTTCCCCCGGCTCTCACCTACCCCCGCCTACGCCACAAACGGGAAACGAAGCTTGAACACCGTGCCCTCGCCGGGCGTGCTGGCGACTTCGATCGTGCCATCGTGCGCTTCCACGATCTTGTGCACGATGGAAAGCCCCAGCCCCGTGCCGCTGGCCTTGGTGGTGAAATACGGGCTGAAAATATCCGCCAGACGTTCGGGGGCGATGCCGCACCCCGTATCCGCAACATCCAGCGCCAGCTCCGTACCTTCCATCCGGGCCCGCACCATCAGCCTACCGCCATCGGGCATGGCCTGTACAGCGTTGAGAAACAAGTTGAGCAACACTTGCGTCATACGGTCCCGGTCCAGCCGTACGGACAACGGCGGCTCCGGCAGCTCGGCCTCAAACCGGATCTTGCGGGCGTCCATATCCGACCGCACCATGTCGCGGGCCCGCTCCACAAGCTCGTTCAGCGCGACATCGGTCAGGTTCAGCACATCGGGGCGCGCAAAATCAAGAAGGTCGCCCACCACCTTGTCCAGGCGGAGCACCTCCCTCGTCATGATGTCAGCCATGCGGCTTTCGTCGCTGCCTTCGGGGCTCGCTTCCATGAAGAAACGGGCCAACCCCTTAATGGCACTGAGGGGGTTGCGGACCTCATGGGCGATGCCCGCCGCCATATTGCCGAGCGCCACCAGACGGTCCCGCCGCCGCAGTTCGCTCTGGAGGCGCCGGATTTCCCCGAGATCGCGCATGATCAAAGCCGTGCCGATGGCTTCGCCCTCCTCGGTCACAATGTGCGAGGCGCTGATCGCCAACGGAACCCGACGCTCACCGACCGTGCACCAGGCCTCCTGCTCTCTCGCGGCATCCTGCGCCGTCCGCCCTTCGAGCACGGCCCATACGCCGGGCAGCAGGTCATGAAGGCCCCGCCCCGTCGCCGCCGTCCGGGTCAGCCCGGTGATGTCCTGCGCGGCGGGGTTGATGGATGTAATGCGATCGTCCATGTCCGTGGAAATGATGCCCACCGGAAGCGTCCGCAGGATTTCCGAAGAAAAGGCCGTGGTTTCCTGTACGAGCTTGCGCGAGCGCCTGTAACTCTGGATCAGGAACAGGGTAATGCAGCCCACCAAGCCTACAAAAACAAGAATGCCGAACATGACCGCCATATGCTTTTCGTCGGCGGCCTGTGCCTCCTCAAGGGGGGTGAGATCATACTCGACGAAAATAACCAGCGATGTGCCCTCGGCAATGCTCGCTTCCAACATGCCGCACGAGTCGCCGTCCAGCCCGCGCCTCATCATCCTGTGCCCGCCGCCATGCCTGCGGCGTTCCCCCTGCGGGACGGAAAACTGCTTATACACTTGGAATACGGGCATCCCATCGGGCAATTCCCTCGCATTCCATTTGACCTGCCGGGTCGGATCGAGCTCCGCCAGAACTTCCGGCGACAAGAAACTCGTGCCGATGAGTTTTGTATCGGCCGCCATCAGCACGGTCCCGTTACGGTTGGTGATCACCAGCGAAACGATGTCCGGCTGTTCCCCGACCTTGTTGAGCAGATCGCTCAGCACTTCATCGGACCAGTGATATCCCATACCGGTCCGCAACGCACCTTCCAGCGCGCTGATGAGCGCCGCCCCCTTTTCAAGGGTCAGCTGCGACGTGAAATCCGATTCGCGTTTGGCGTTGTGCAGCCCGAACACCACGATCCCCGCTGAAAACAGCAAGGCGCAGACCATGACGAACCACGGGAACAGCGTGAGCCACCGGGGCATTTTCTTTAACGACGACATATACACGTGAATATCCTTTTGCGGAGCGGCATCCGGTTGCCGGATCTTCGGATCCGAATTTTTTCTAAGGTACAGCAAAAACCATTCCCGGATTAAAACCGCTTTCGCCCCCCATTATCCGCAGGGTTCCCGGCGTCTCCACCCCGCCCCTGCCCAAGGGGTGTGGCGTTTTTACACACTCGAAAACGCGGTGTGGTTCCATTCTACCCACTCACGGGGCCGCTCGTGAAGCGCTGAATGACGCATTTTTATTTTAATGAATAAAATTCATGTATTACAAAACAACGCATACTTTGGCACGCCTGTTGCTATATGCTCAACAAGCCGTTTGGCTTCAACCTTTCAATCAAAACACCATTACTGGAGTACACACTATGAAGACTCGCGCTCTTATCGCCGCTTTCGCCCTTTCCGCCATCGTTCTCGGTTCCGGCGTGTCCGCTTTCGCCTACAACGGGTACCACAACAACGGTAACCACGCTGGGATGTCCGCGGTTTCTCCTGAAAACCAGGGTGCCTATGATGCCATGATGAAGGATTACTACAGCCGCGTATCCCCGATTCAGGACAAGCTGAACGCCAAGGGCATCGAGCTCGACGCCCTGTCCCGCAACCCCAACGCCAAGCCCGAAACCATTTCCAAGCTCGCCAATGAGGTGGCGGAACTCCGCTCTCAGCTCCGCGCCGAACGCATGACCCTCGGCGACAAGATGGAAAAGGAACTCGGTATCCGGCCCGGCCGCGGCATGATGGGCAACGGTATGATGGGCAACGGCATGGGCTACCACAACGGCGGCCGTCACGGTGGTGGTCACGGTGGTCATGGCGGCGGTTACGGTTCCAACTGCAACTACTAGCCTCCGAGCGCCCGGGGACGCTTCCCTCCCCGGAGCGACACACCTGATACGTTACAGGCGTGAAGGCCGCATGGAACCGTTCTCCGCCTCCCGCAGCAACCCGGAACGTGCGCGGCCAACCGCTTCACCATACATTCAGCATTATTCCAATAAGCTTACGTTTTTTTAACCTCTCAAACACCATCACAGGAGTACATACCATGAAGACTCGCGCCCTCATCGCCGCTTTCGCCCTTTCCGCCATCGTTCTCGGTTCCGGCGTGTCCGCTTTCGCCTACAACGGATACCACAACTATGGCAACCACGCCGGGATGTCCGCCCTTTCTCCCGAAAAACAGGGTGCCTATGATGCCATGATGAAGGATTACTACAGCCGCGTATCCCCGATTCAGGACAAGCTGAACGCCAAGGGCATCGAGCTCGACGCCCTGTCCCGCAACCCCAACGCCAAGCCCGAAACCATTTCCAAGCTCGCCAATGAGGTGGCGGAACTCCGCTCCCAGCTCCGCGCCGAACGCATGACCCTCGGCGACAAAATGGAAAAGGAACTCGGTATCCGGCCCGGCCGCGGCATGATGGGCAACGGTATGATGGGCAACGGCATGGGCTACCACAACGGCGGCCGTCACGGCGGCGGTCATGGTGGCCATGGCGGACACGGCGGCGGTTACGGCTCCAACTGCAGCTACTAGCCTCCGAGCGCCCGGGGACGCTTCCCTCCCCGGAACGACACACCTGATACGTTACAGGCGCGAGGGCCGTATGAAGTTGCTCTCCGCCTCCCGCCGCAACCCGGAACATGCGCGGTCAGCCGCTTCACCATAACTCCGAACGTTTCTTCAACAACCTCACTTCCGCACCGAGACCGAGGGGGACTGCCTCCCTCGGTCTCGGTGTTTTGTGCAAGGTTGGTTGCGGGAAGGAAAAGAATAAATGTATGAAGCCGGGCGCTGAAACGGCACGGCAACGGCTTTTCGGAATCCCTCGGAGGGAAAGCCTCACCTTTTCGGCAAGGCTCACTGTTTCGCCAACAACAGCCAGACCTGCCCCTGATTGTAAATGGTCATGGCCTGACGGTGGGCGTCTTCGCCTTCCCCGGTGTACATGTCGATGCGCCGCAAACGGATCGCGCCGCCGGTGTCGTGTGCGAAGCCGAGCCCTCTCCGGATGCCCTGCCGCTGTCCCGGAAGCGCGTAGGAAACAATGCCGCCAAGCGGCAGGACGCGCGGATCGACCGCCATGCTGACCCACGGCGTCAGTTCGCAACCCGCCGTCCCTTTCGGATGCTCGGCACCGAACCGGAAAAACACGTAGCCGCTGGAAGCGTTCAAAAAGGCCCTGCGCTTCTGGGGGTGGTTGTCCCACCACTGGCGGATACCCTGCATCGAGGCCTTGTTCCGCGGAAGTTCCCCCGAACGGATCAGGTAGCCCGCCATGCTCTGGCCCGAGTGCCCGTTCAGGCCCGCAAACAGGGCCGCCTGCTGCGTCCCGTCGTCAAAGGCCAGAATACCGGAACCTTCCAGCATCAGATCGTACGTCTCCACCGGATGCTCCAGCCACGCCATTTCCAGATTCCGGCTCTTGAGCGCTCCGTCCAGATCGATGTCCGCCCGGCTGTAATACGGGTCTTCCGGCTTGATCACCTGCAAAAAGGCGTCCTCGGGGCAGCTGTGCGTAGGCAGGCACCACGCCAGATCCGGGGCAAGCTCCTCCGGAAGACGGTAGATCGGATATTCGTATCCCGGCTTGCGCGTCCGGCTGGCCTGCATCACCGGCGAATAGTACCCCGTAAACTTGACTTCAGGGGCGACGCTCAGCCACTGGAACCCCTCTTCCAGCAGTTCGGGCTGGGCGTCGAGCCGCGGCAGTATCGCTTTCAGCTTTTCCAGAGACGCAACCACTTCTCCCCATGTGATCCGGATTCCGCTGTGTTCGGCGGCCCGCTCGTCCGGATTCCAGCTCCGGGCATACGCAAGGCTCCGCTCCAGCGCGGGGGCCAATTCCATCCACGAACGCAGCCCCATGGATGCCTTGTCCATACGGGCGATCTGCGCACGCGCCTGCTCCGCCGGGGCCTGCCGGAACAACGGGGACGGGGTATCCAGCGCTTCGACGGCGGGATGGGGCAACCGCCGGATCTCGGAAGAGGCGGTTGAGGCAGGGGCGGGGAAGGGCTCGGGGGATGGTTTGGCCCCACATGCGGCCAACAGGACGGCAAGGCACAGCACAAACGTTTTCAACATGGATTCCTCTTTGCGTGAAAGGGCGCATCCTCTGCCCGATTCCCCTCAAAAGGAACGGCGGCGCACAGGTGCGCATATACCCGGAACGGTATTCACCGGGTATGATAATAATGAAATTTTCCCCTGCAATACGATACACGACAGAGGGCGTTCCCTTTGAAGCGGGGACGTCCCGCACCGCCGCTGAACGGTGCGCGGCCACCATAGAGCCAAGCTCTCGAATACGCAACGCAGGAAGACAACGATGGAAACGCTGATACAGGCTTTGAAGGCGATCAACGACGTGATCTGGGGACCGGGTATGCTGATCCTGCTGATCGGAACGGGCCTCTACCTTACCTTGGGGTTGCGTTTCTATACGTTCCGCAACATCTTTTCAGCGTTCTCCATGCTCTGAAGGGCCGGACCTCCTCGGCTGGCGACAAGGGCGAGCTGACGCCGTTCAATGCCCTGATGACGGCCCTCGCGGGGACTATCGGCACGGGGAGCATCGTCGGCGTGGCCACGGCCATCCTTTCGGGCGGCCCGGGCGCGCTGTTCTGGATGTGGTGCACCGCTATGGTAGGCATGGCGACCAAATTTTCCGAAATCCTGCTTGCCGTCCGCTACCGTGAAGTGACCCCGGCGGGGAATTTCGTGGGCGGGGCCATGTACTTCATCAAGAACGGGCTCGGCGAAAAATGGAAATGGCTCGGCGGCCTGTTCGCCATTTTTGCGGCAATCACCTGTTTCGGGACCGGCAATGCGGTACAGACCAACGCCATTTCCGGCGTGCTCTGGGGGACCTTCGGCGTTCCGACATGGATCACGGCGCTGATCCTGTTTCTGCTGATCGCTTCCGTCCTGTTGGGCGGCCTGCGGCGCATCGGCAGCGTGGCCGGGAAAATAGTGCCCTTCATGGCGACCCTGTACACGCTCGCCTCGCTGCTCATCATCATTTTGAACATCAAGGAAGTGCCCGCGATGTTCCTGCACGTCATTGAGGAAGCCTTCACGCCTACGGCGGCGCAGGGGGGCTTCGCCGGGGCCACGGCTATGATGGCCGTCCGGTTCGGTATGGCGCGGGGCATCTTCGCCAACGAAGCCGGGCTCGGCAGCGGGCCCATCGCCCACGCCACCGCAACCTCCACCCCGATCAGACAGGCCACCATCGGGATGCTCGACGTGTTCATCACCACCATGATCGTGTGCAGCATGACCGGCTTCGCCATCCTCGTCACCGGCGAATGGACCGCCGTCGGCGCTCAGGGCGCTTCGCTGACCGCGCGGGCCTTTGAAACCGCCCTGCCGGGCGTGGGGTCGGCCATCGTGGCGATTTCGCTGGTCATGTTCGCCTTCACCACCATCCTCGGCTGGTGCGTGTACGGGGAACGTTCCGCGATATTCCTGTTCGGGGATCGGATTCTGAAGCCTTTCCGTATCCTCTACACCATCGTCGTGCCCATCGGCGCTCTGGCCCAGCTCGACCTGGTCTGGATTCTCGCCGACACCTTCAACGCGCTGATGGCTTTCCCCAACCTCATCGGCGTGCTTCTGCTGAGCCCTGTGGTGTTCAAGTCCGTACGGGAGAGCACACGGCCCTAAAACGAGCCGAGCCCGGACATTCGCCTTCCTGATATCAATCCGTTTATATCTTGGGATCGTTACTGTTTTTCGTTCTTCTCCTTTTTCCGTGATCCCCATTGACGGGAAGGCTCTTTACAGATATCTAACGGCAAATTTTCGTCATGGGTGCTGAATGACGCGTTTGAGCCGGTATTGGATACGACATTTCACAAAGAGCTTATGGTGGGCGCTGCTGCCTCTGATAAGCTTCTGTTTGTTGTACCCGAACGCCATTGCGCAAAGGCACCCCGTGCAGCCGTGCCTCATGCACTGTCAGGATGGCGCGTCCCTGATCCCGGCACAGCCGGATCAGCCGTCCGCCTATCTGGAAACCAAGTCGGCGCACCCTTTGGACAGGACTTCCGGAAAGGACGGCCCTCTTCTTTCGCTTAACGCCTCATCCTACGGGTTCTCCCTAGCGCTCCTTCAATGCGCCGCCTTCATTCCCCTTCCCGACATCCTGCCCGGGCTTTCCGAAATCCGGGGTATGCTTCCCTTGGCCCTCGCGCCGCCTTCCGTCTCCATCTCTCTGTAGCCTTACGCATTCAGCGGTTCTCGCGTTGCGCCCCATCGGGCGGACGAAGCCGTGCGTTATCCGTATCATATGCGCACCCGGGCCGCTTTTCCCGCCCTCAAACTGAAAAGAGATGGATATATGGATCACTCGACGGAATCTCAAACGGATCGCAAGGAACTCAAAAAAACCATGAGCCCGGCCGAAGTCTGGGCACTGGCCGTAGGGGCCATCATCGGCTGGGGCTGCTTCGTCCTTCCCGGAACCCGTTTTCTGCCGGATGCCGGGCCGCTGGGGACATGCCTCGCGTTTCTCATCGGCGGGGGGCTGCTGTGCACGGTGGCGCTCT
>NZ_JH114234.1:164088-175981 GCF_000224655.1 Bilophila sp. 4_1_30 | reverse complement strand
TCTGATTAAAGTCTATCCCGTTGCGGGCGGTTCCTTCACCTACGCCTACGTCGGCTTCGGGACACGGGCCGGTTTCATCTGCGGCTGGGCGCTGGTTCTCGGCTACCTCTGCGTCATCGCCGCCAACGGCACGGCCCTTGCGCTGCTCAGCCGCTTCGTCCTGCCCGGCGTTTTTGATGTGGGCTATCTGTATACGGTCGCCGGATGGGACGTCTACGCGGGCGAACTGGCCATGATGTCGGCTTTCTTCATCTTCTTCGGTTATATGAATTTCAGGGGCATGGACATGGCGAGCAGCCTTCAGCTCATTCTGGCCTTCGCCCTCGCGGGCGGCGTGCTGGTGCTGATCCTAGGAAGCGTCGCTACGGAAACATCCCACGTCGATAACCTGTTCCCCCTCTTTGCCGAAGGGCGTTCCCCGGTAGCCTGCGTGCTGTCCATCCTCGCCATTACCCCGTGGCTGTTCGTGGGTTTCGACACGATCCCCCAGACCGCTGAAGAATTCGACTTCCCGCCCGAAAAATCCCGCCGCCTGATGATCAATTCCATCGTCTGCGGCGCGCTTCTCTACGCGCTGGTCCTGATCGCGGTCGCGGTCATCGTTCCCTATACCGACTTGCTCGGTCAGAATCACAGCTGGACCACGGGCGCCGTGGCCAACATGGCCTTCGGCAAATTCGGCGGCGTCATCCTCGCCATTCCGGTCATGGCCGGGATTTTCACGGGCATGAACGGCTTTTTCATGGCGACGACCCGTCTCCTGTTCAGCATGGGCCGCGGCAAATTCCTGCATCCTTGGTTCGTCAAGGTGCACCCCAAGCACGGAACGCCGACCAACGCCGTCCTGTTCACGCTTGGCCTGACCCTCATCGCCCCGTGGTTCGGCCGCTCGGCCCTGAACTGGATCGTCGACATGTCCGCCATGGGCACCGCGCTCGCCTATCTGTTCACCTGCATGACCGCGTACAAGTATGTCGCCAACTTCCCCGACATCCCCGAAGCCCGCTGGGGCAAGCCTGTGGCGATCATCGGTGGCCTGACCTCCATCTCCTGCTTCGCCATGCTCGCCCTGCCCGGTTCTCCCGCCGCCATCGGCATCGAGTCGTGGTTCATGCTGCTCGTCTGGGTCGCCATCGGCACGGCTTTCTATTTCAACCGCTCGTCCGAACTGAACGCCATCCCGCATGAGCAGATGCAGTATCTGCTGCTCGGCACCAAGGATCGGCCTCTCCTCTTTGAGGCCGCCCAGAGCACTTCCGCAGGGATGAACAAGTAATATTGGGGATTATTCGGGGAGGGGAGGGAGAAACGTTCTGAGAAAGTTTCTCCCCCCCCTCCCCAAACCCCACCCCTCCCTCTTCAAAGATTTTCATGTTTATCGAATCCCTGTTCACAAGGCTCCCTGTGCGGCCTGAGCCGTACAGGGATTTTTTCATTTTTTACAATTTATAAGCACGAGTTGTTCTTTCATACACTGAAAAAGCCGATTGATTTCCCTGAACGTGGCTCTCCCAGAAGGCAACGATAAAAAACAGTACGCGAACGGGCTTCTTTCACGTATACTGAACCAAAGCCGACAGCCCCACAAAAAGTGCGAAAGGGATTCTCCGTCTTCATAGGCACAGCCACCTCTTCCAGAGCGTTTTTCACCCAACGGAACTCGTGATGCACAGCCTCCCCACCAGTCAAAACGTTTAGGGGGATGAGGGATGGGGGGTTTGGGGGAGGGGAGAAGGGCCCCTTTGCAAAGGGGCCCTTCTCCCCTCCCCCAAGTTCTTTCCCCAAAAATTTTCCACGCCCGCTGTAACAATTCCGCACGGAGCGGCACACTCTTCTTGTACAGGGCATCTTTCCCGTACTCCCTCCGCCCGCAAGGCGGCTGGGCTGAACGACAGAAAAGGAACAGACCATGATCCCGGAGGCGGGAGAAGAAACCCTTCAGGCCGTGCTGAACGGCGACGCGGAAGCGTTCCGCTCCATCCTGCGGTCCTATGGGCCGCGCGTGGAGCGCCTCGTTTCCGCGCACGTCCTGCCGCATGAGGTGCCCGAAGTGGCTCAGGAAACCTTCGTCAGGGCGTACAGGAGCCTGCGTTCCTACCAAGGGCAAGGTTCCTTTGAGCGCTGGCTGGCGACCATTGCCCTGCGCTGCTGTTACGAGCGGCTGCGCGAACGCTACAGGCCCGAAGCGCCATTCAGCTCTCTGGCCCGAGGCGAAGAGGACGAACCGGAAGGCCTGACCGATCAGGCATCGTTCCGCCTCTATGAAGAAGAAAACGAACGCCGCGACTTGCGGGAAGAGCTCGAATCGGCCCTGCAAAGTCTGGAACCCCGCGATCGCATGTTGCTGACGCTCACCTTTCTGGAGGGCTATTCCATTGCGGAGACGGCAGCCATGATGGACATGACGCCGATCAACGTCCGGGTCAGGGTCCACCGCAGCAAGGCAAAGCTGCGCGAGGCGCTCGATCCCCCTTTGGAAAGCCTCGGGAGGCAATCATGAACAACCTTTTGCAGTCTTTGCGCGGCGCACTTTCCGCCCTTATCGGTTTCCAGTCCCCCGAGGACGGGTTGCTGGAAGAGGCTCGGCGCCGCTGGAACGAGGGGCATACGGACCGGCCTTCCCTGCTCGACGAAGCATGGGAAGAGCGTGTGATGTTCGCCGTCCGGCTCAGCCCGATGGACGATCCCGATGTCCCGGACTGGCTGGCGCAGCGCTTCCGGCCCCTTGCGTTGGCGAATGCCGTCATTATCCTCTGTGCGTTGATGCTCTTCTGGCACGCGGGCGATCCCGGCACCGCCCTCGCCGAATACGCGCAGTCGGCCCTTGCCGGGTATGAGGTGTTTTTCTGATGCGGACCCGCTTCAAGAGCCTGTTGGCGCTCGGCCTGACCTTTGCCGCCGGGTGCCTCGTCGGTATCGTCATCGGCAGCAGCAACCCGCGCTGGTTCAAATCGTTCCGGCAGCCTCCGGGCCCCGACCGGGCGGTCGAGCACCTGACGGAAATGCTGGATCTTACTCCGAAGCAGCAGGAACAGGTCCGGGAAGTCTTTATCCGCCTTAACCCTGAATTCCTCAAGGAATCCGAACGGGCAAGGGCTTTCCGGCGGGCATTTATCATCAAGCATTTCAATGAAATGGCTCCGCTGCTCGACGAACGCCAGAAGGCCGTGGCCCAAGAGTTTCTGGAAAAGCAGCTGTCGAGGAAAATGCCGCCTCCGCCCAAAGAAGCCAAGGCGGACTAGCGCGCCCCCCCTTGTGGGACGATTCAAAAAAACGCTCATCGCATCGGCTCCGCCGGGCGACAAAACGGGCTTTCCCTTCCGGGAATGCCGTACAGTGGATTGATTGATGAAAAAGAAATTGTTCCTCATCGCGGCGCTTGCCGTCGCCGCAGCGGTCGCCGCGTGGTATGTGCTCCGCATGGATCAGGGCGACGGGATGGCCTATCTGACGGAACCCGTGACGGCCGGAAACATTACCAGAACCGTCAACGCCACCGGCGAAGTCGGTGCGGTCCAGCTCGTCAGCGTGGGCGCACAGGTCGGCGGGCAGATCAAAAAGCTGCATGTCGTCCTCGGGCAGGACGTGAAGAAAGGCGATCTGATCGCCGAAATCGATTCCGTGCCGCAGCTTAACCAGCTTGAGACGGACAAGGCCCGGCTCCAGTCCTACGAATCGCAGCTTGCCGCCAAAAAGGTGGCCCTGAAGATCGCCAAAACCAAGTATGACCGTGAGATGCAGCTCAAGAAGCGAGATGCGGCCTCCAAGGAAAGCCTCGAGGACGCCGAGAACGCCTATGCCCTCGCCAAGGCCGAAGTGACAGAACTCGAATCGCAGATCCGGCAAGCCCAGATCGCCGTGAACACGGATGAAGTCAACCTCGGCTACACCCGCATCACCGCGCCGCTCGACGGGACCATCGTTTCCGTGCCCGTGGACGAAGGCCAGACCGTCAACGCCAATCAGACCACGCCCACCATCGTCCAGATCGCGGATCTGGACAAGATGGAAATCAAGATCGAAATCTCCGAGGGCGACATTACGGCGGTCAAGCCGGGTATGCCCATCACCTATACCATCCTTTCCAATCCCGAGACGGAATACAAGGCCACCCTGACGTCCATCGACCCCGGCCTGACCACGCTCACGGACGGCAGCTACAAGACCACCTCGTCGACGGGCAGCTCCGCCTCCTCGTCGTCCTCTTCGTCATCGAACAACGCCGTGTACTATTACGGCAAAGCGCTTATCGACAACAAGGAAGGCCCGTTGCGCATCGGCATGACCACCCAGAACGTGATCACCGTGGCGGACGTCAAGGACGCCCTGCTCGTCCCCGTGATCGCCGTCCAGTCCCGCAACGGCAAAAAGTTCGTGCGCGTGCTCGGCCCCGGCGACAAGCCTGAGCGCCGGGAAGTAACCACCGGCATCGCCGACGGCATCCACATCCAGATCCTTTCCGGGCTCAAGGAAGGCGACGCCGTGATCACCGCTCAGGTCACCCAACAGGAACGCGACGCCCAAGTCCAGCAGCGCCACCGGGGACCGCGGCTATGAAAATCATCGAAGCCGAAGGCATCAACAAGTTCTTCGGGACCGGGCAAAACCGCGTCCATGTGCTGAAGGACATGTCCTTTGCTATCGAGGAGGGCGATTTCGTCGCCATCATCGGACAGTCCGGATCGGGCAAGTCGACGCTCATGAACATCCTGGGCTGCCTCGACACCCAGTCTTCCGGGGTCTGCCGCATCGGCGGCGTGGACATCGGCACGCTGGACAGCGACGAGCTCGCGGAACTGCGCGGGAAGCGCATCGGGTTCATCTTCCAGCGCTACAACCTGCTCTCCACACTGTCCGCCACGGAAAACGTGGCCCTTCCCGCCGTATACTCCGGGGTGGACAAAAAGGCGCGCCTTGACCGGGCCAAGTCCCTGCTCGCGGATCTGGGCCTGCCGGACAAGCTGGAGAACAAGCCCAACGAGCTTTCCGGCGGCCAGCAGCAGCGCGTTTCCATCGCCCGGGCGCTCATGAACGGCGGCAGCATCATCCTTGCCGACGAACCCACCGGCGCGCTCGACTCCAAAAGCGGCGAGAACGTCATGGACATCCTCACCGAACTGAACCGGCGGGGGCACACCATCATCGTCGTGACCCACGACCACCACATCGCGGGCTTTGCCAGCCGGGTCATCGAAATCAAGGACGGTTCGATCATTTCCGACACCCGGAGCCGGGAACTCGTCCCCGCGCCGGAACGCGAACTCCCCCGCTCGCCCCGCGCCTCTTTCCTGTTCCGCAAGGATCAGTTCGTCGAGGCGTTCAAAATGTCGGTGCAGGCCATCCTCGCCCACAAGATGCGGTCCGTGCTGACCATGCTCGGCATCATCATCGGCATCGCCTCGGTGGTGTCCGTGGTCGCGCTGGGGCGCGGGTCACAGGAAAAGATCATCGCCAACATCAGCTCGATGGGCACGAACACCATCAACGTCTATCCCGGCCAAGGCTTCGGCGACCGGAAATCGGACAAGGTCAAGACGCTTACCGTCGCGGACTCCGACGTCCTCGGCAAGCAGAGCTACATCGACAGCGCCACGCCCAATACCACGGCGGCGGGCACGCTCGTCTACCGCAACATCACGGTGAACGCCCAGCTCAGCGGCGTGGGCGAGCAGTATTTCGACGTCAAGGGGCTCAAGCCCGCCGAAGGCCGGTTCTTCAACAGGGACGACGTGCGGGCGAACCATTCCTACGTGGTCATCGACGACAACACCCGGAAAAAGCTGTTCCCGAACGGCGGCGATCCGGTGGGGCAGGTGCTCCTGTTCAACCGGCAGCCGCTGGAGATCATCGCCGTGGCTGAAAAACAGGATTCCGTGTTCGGCCCCACCGACACGCTCAACCTGTGGGCCCCCTACACCACGGTCATGAACAAGATCACTGGGCAACGGCACATTTCCTCTGTCATCGTCAAGGTGAAGGACAACGTCATGCCCCTCATGGCGGAAAAGAACCTGACCGCCCTGCTCACGGCCCGCCACGGCAAGACGGACTTCTTCACCGTGAACACGGACAGCATCAAGAAGACCATCGAAAGCACCACCGGAACCATGGCCCTGCTCATTTCGGGCATCGCGCTCATTTCGCTGGTCGTGGGCGGCATCGGGGTCATGAACATCATGCTGGTGTCGGTCACGGAACGCACGCGGGAAATCGGGCTCCGCATGGCCATCGGTGCAAAACAGGGTAACATCATGGAGCAGTTCCTCATCGAAGCGGTGCTCATCTGCGTCATCGGCGGGGTGCTCGGCATCGTGGTGTCCTACCTCATCGGCGTGGTCTTCGATCTGCTCGTCTCCAACTTCGCCATGTCCTATTCCGCCGGCTCCATGCTGCTGGCGCTGGTCTGCTCGTCGGCCATCGGCATCGTCTTCGGATTCATGCCCGCGCGGAACGCCTCCCGCCTCAACCCTATCGACGCGCTTTCGAGGGAATGATGAACGCCATACGATTGATCGCCGCCCTGCTCGTCCTCGGGCTCGGCGGCTGTGCCAACTACCCGATGGGCAGCCTGAAAACGGATCTGCTCCCGGCGGAGGACGTCGCCGCCAGCTACAGCCTGAACACCGCATGGTGGAAAGGCTACCACGACGCGGATCTGGACCGGATCGTGGCTTTGGCGCTGGAGCGGAACGTGGACCTCGCCCTGAGCGCCATCAAGGTGAACCGGGCGCTGTATCAGGCACGCCTGCTCTCCGCGGATCTTGTACCCTCGTTTTCGGCGAACGCTTCAGCCGCCGCGTCCCACAACATCGACAACGGCAACGCCGCGCGCTCGTACCAGACCGAATTCGGGGTGAGCTACGAGGTCGACCTGTGGCAGAAGCTCCGCAACGCCGCCAACGCGCAGGAATGGGAATACAAGGCCACGATGGAAGACCGGGAAGCCGCACGGCTGGCCCTCGTCAACAACGTGGCGGACACCTATTTCGAGCTGAAATACCTTGACGAATCCATCAAGGTCATGGACGCCAGCGTCAAACGCTACCAGGAACTGCTCCGTCTCATTGAAGCCAAGTACGAATTCGGCAAGGTGGCTTCCGTGGAGCCCCTGCAGGCACAGCAATCCCTGCTTTCGGCCCGCAACAGCCTGCTTGATCTGCAAGATCGGCAGAATGTGGCCCGTCAGACGCTCCGGGATCTGCTCAATATCCGCCCCGGTGAGAATCCGGTCATCGGCAATGCCGACCTGATGTCCTACCCCACGGTCGGGGTGGATCTCGACGTGCCCGTGGCGGCCCTCTCCGCGCGTCCGGACATCCGGGCCTCGGAAGCCCGCCTGCAAAGCGCCTTCAAGACGCTGGAGTCGGACCGCGCAAGCTGGTACCCGACGATCTCCATCGGCTCGACGCTCGGCACCTCATCCTCAACCTCAAGCAAGGTCTTTGACCTGCCCCTGCTCGCGGGCACGGTGCGCGTCAGCTTCCCGTTCCTGCAATGGAACACCATCCGCTGGAACATCAAGATTTCCGAAGCGGATTTCGAATCGGCGAAACTGGATTTCACGCAGGCCGTAACGTCGGCGCTGAACGAGGTGGACACAGCCTATTTCAGTTATGCCAACGCGCGGCGCTCGCTGGAAAACACCCTGTCAAAGCACCAGAAGGACGTGCGCATCGGAGAGTACTACCAGACCCGCTACGATCTCGGTGCCGCCGAGCTCAAGGATTATCTGGACGCCCTGAATACGGCGGACAACTCCATGCTTTCGGCGCTGGAAGCGAAATACCGGGTCATCCGGTACGAGAACCAGATCTACAAGGCGATGGGCGGACGTTACGAACGCATCTTGCCGCCATCTGCTGGAAAGGCTACACAAGGGCACACGTCCACCAATGGAGAAACACATGTTCCAAGTCAAAGAAATCAACAAGGCGCCGTTTGAGGACGCCGAACGGGTCTTCGAGACCAGCCACCCCGAGCTGCGCTATGCCGTGGCTTCGCAACGCGCCGTGGGCTTTTACGAGTCGCTGAAGGACTATAACGAAAACGCCTCCCTCTGGGTCGCCTGGTTCGAGGGCGAGAAACCCGCCGATCTCGCGGCATTCATCCAACAGGAGATCGAAAAGGCCGAGGCGTCGGTGGAAGAGTAGTCCCCACCCTCTTTGAACAGGCATAAAAATGGGGAAAGGGAAGTTTTTCTGAAAGAAATTCCCCTTCCCCCATTTTATAGAGTCGGCTTGCGTCCGTTTCTCCCTCTCCAAAAACGTTCGCGCCTGTCGAATCCTCGTTGACGGTTTTCCCCATAACCAACATGCGCAAACTCAAAACACGAACCCGCACATGGGAGCGTTTATGCCTACCCGAGACGAATTGTTCGCGTACGTAAAGGCCACATTCGGCACGGAACCGGACTACCCGTGGCCTCAAGAACCGGAATATGCCGTATTGAGACATGCGGATAACGGGAAATGGTACGGCATCGTGATGAGCGTGCCCCAGTCCAAGCTGGGGCTGCCGGGGAAAGGAAACGTCGAAATCATCAATGTGAAGAGTGCCCAAGTGCTGGACATGCTGCTGTACGGCGATCCGGGGATCCTGCCCGCGTACCATATGAACAAGAAGCACTGGATCACGATCCTTCTGGAAAGCGGCTTCGCCGAAAAGGAACTCCGCGATCTGCTCACGGAGAGCTATCGTTTAACTCAAAGGCGTAAAAAGCGGGTTCCCAGTAAACAGCTTTCCAGCCGTTCAGAACCGTTGGAAAAATGAGGAGGAAACGGGAAGGAAGATCCCTCAAGCGGAGAAAACTTCTCTGACTGCCAAGTGCGGTTGTAGATATTCCGAGCCTGCGACGGCAGCGCGGTTTCCTTCCTAAAGGCTTCTTCCTCCTCAGCCCCTCTCCCGCAAACACTCGCAAGGCACGGGAACGGGCTTCCATTTGCCGTCCATGCCCTCCGGCGGAAAGGCTATCTCACTGCCGCTGTAGTAAATCTCCAAACCCTCATCTTCGCCGATCGCCTCGACGATGACATACTGGCCTTCGTCGCTGTCCGCAAAATAGTAATATCCCGGCGTCCCCGGAAATTGCCCGGACCAGCCGTTCGCCTCCGTGAATACGGATTCATGCGCGCGGGCCACACGGGCGGCACGGGCCGCCATCTTGCGGGCAAGCGCCTCCTCATCCACCGGACCTGCCTGCGCCCGTTCAAGGTTGTACAGAAATCCGTTGTCGTTCATGGTATCGGGCTTTGCGGATCAGCCGGAAAAGGCCAATGATTTGATGGTGACGGGTACGACTCCGCCCTGATACAGCGGCTTGCCCATGTCCAGATAATCACCGTCGGCCAGCTTCAATTCATCAAGCACCACCAAAGGCCGCCCGTTCAGGCGGGGGCGCAGCTCCATGCCGAGCACCTTGCCCATGTCCTCCGCGAGCGCCACCAACGCGGGCTGCCCTTCCGGGCGGCGGCTCCAAAAACCGGCGAATGCTTCGACCAGCAGACACACGGTGGCGTAGGCAACAGGCATCCCAGCGGGAAGCCCCACGACAAAACGATCCGCATCGCCAAGGTCCATACGCCGCATGGCATCCCCAATCGCCGTTTCCACTGCGGCGGGCGTCAACTCGGCGTGCCAGTCCAGCCACGGGAATACCACGGGAAGATTACGCATCGGCAACAGGGCGTCATCAGCCCAGACCGTTGCGCCGGAAAGCGAAAGCATCCACGAGCCTGCGCCGATCACCGTAGCCCGCACCGTCTGGGAGGGGGGCAGGAGGGGCAACGCCGCAAAACCGGGGTGGCGCACTATGGCGCGGGCCAGCGATGGCCCCAAATCCCGGAACCGGAACGGATCGGCGTCCGGTTCGGCGTAACAGGCCCCTACCCCGCCCGACAGCGTCACAGCATCATAACGCCACGGTTTCAGCGGCGGCGTCTGGAGCAGCCGATCCGCCAGCGGGGAACGCTCGTCAGCCAGTACCTGCCAGATCAACCCGGCTATGCGGTCCGCTATAGCGGGAATATCGTCAGGGCCAAGGGTTTCGGGCGCACGGGAACCGTACAACTCTTCGAGAACGGGAAGAAGCGGCTTGCGGACGCGGGTGATCCAGCCGTGCCCATCGGTTTCAGCCAGACGCCCGCCCATGTTGAGACAAGCCGTATCAATGACCCGACCGGCACGGAATACCGCGTAGTTGGATGTCCCGCCGCCGATGTCGATGTTCAAGACCGTACCGCGCCGCGCCTCGGAAAGCGCCGCAGCGCCCGCGCCCCGTCCCGCAATGACGGATTCCAGATGCGGGCCCGCCGAGGCCACGACAAAATCTCCGAGGCTGTCCGCCAGACGCATGACCGTCCGCCGGGCGTTCACGGTTTTGAGGCTCTCGCCCGTCACAATGACCGCGCCCGTTTCCACATCCTCCGGTCGCACGCCCGCTTCTGCGTACCAGCCTCGGATAAGGGCATCGAGGGCCGCCTCGTCCAGCGTGTCCACGTCCGTGAGCGGCGTGAAGGCCACCGGGCTCTGCCAGATGATCCGGCGATCCGTGATTTCAAAACGCGGGACCTGACAGGCCGCCGCCCGGTTACGCAGTTCCAGACGGGAAAACACAAGCTGCGACGTACTCGTTCCGATATCAATGCCGACGCTGAGGATTTGCTTGCTGTCCATTGCCTATCCCCGCGCGGCCTGTATAGCTCTCAAGCCCCTGTCGCCCGCCCTCACCAACAGCATGAACACATAAACCGCGTTGCTCAGCCCGTCCAAAAGCTCCAAAATATCCGGGCGCTCCAATGTACCGTTCTGCATGCGGAAAGCGAATGCCGCCGCCACTTCCGTTTCACGGGTGATCGCCCGCAACCAGTTGAGTAAGGTAAAAACGGAACCTTCCGCCGCATCGGGACACAGCGGTTCCAACCCAAGCTCCTCAGGATGGCAAGCCAACCTCCGCACAGCTTCCCGCGAAAACGGCCCCATACTCAATGCGGGAACGGTTTCATCCAGCACTTCGCAACGCATGGCCCATCCGAGCCACGAACGCAGATCCGCCAGCAAGCCCTGCAACTCCGGCGCCAGCACGGGCTGCAACTGCGTCTGGACAAGGATAGCGGCGGCAATGGCGGAATCCACCTTGCCCCGGAACCAAATCCGGGGATGATCCTTGGTCACCATTTCCGTGCCGTTCAGATGGGTCTGCGCTTCGGTCTTTTCGAACTTGGCGAAGGGACGATCCTCGGTCGCCAAGGGATGCACGGCCTTCCCGTCGTCACGGGCGACGCGGCCGTCGCCGGATACGATGAGAATCCGTATCTTCCTGTTGTTCACCAGCTCCTGCGCGGAAGGCGTCAGACGCTCTTCCGGGGAAAGATGCAGTTCCACGCCCTGCCCCAAGCCGCAACGGGCCATCAAATCCTGTTCCGTCAAATACCGCATGTCGTTTCCATATGTTACAGACGAATCCCGCTCTTTCCCCCAAAGCAGGATACGATCATTGCCTTTTCCCAATCCCCCAGAAACGTCCTGCGCAGCAATCCAGTTGCCGCATCCTTCGGATACCCTGCCCGCACTTTAGAGCAACTCCACTTTAACATTGTATAATCGTAAAGTGTAAGACACGCTCACTCCAGCATTGAACAGCGCAAATACAGTGTGCTTATGCCTTCGCAGCGACCGTCTGCTTCACGCAGCCGGAAGAGCCTTTTCAACGTGAAAAAGCTCTAAAGCCGCCTGCGAGCTCATCCAGTCAGGCCATTTTTTCTCAATAATACGCTATACTACGAAAATACCTTCTCCACAAGCACCAGCCACGCCTACGGCCCAAGGAAACAGCGGAACTCCCGCCGCGCAGCCTCCCCACCAGTCGAAAGTTTTGGGAGGGAAGGGGTGGGGGTTT
>NZ_JH114234.1:142565-163790 GCF_000224655.1 Bilophila sp. 4_1_30 | reverse complement strand
CTTTTTCAAAAGGGTTCCCTTCCCCTCCCCAATCTCAAAAATCAAATTCTTTCCAATGGACTGGCGGCAACACCGAGCACGGCTTCGGTGAACGCCTGACACGCCGCCTGACACGCCGCCTGATCTCCGGCAAGCCAACCGCCGGAAAAGTTGGTCTCGGACGGCGGCGGGAAATGCTTCAC
Organism: Bilophila sp. 4_1_30; assembly: GCF_000224655.1. NCBI lineage: Bacteria > Pseudomonadati > Thermodesulfobacteriota > Desulfovibrionia > Desulfovibrionales > Desulfovibrionaceae > Bilophila > Bilophila sp. 4_1_30. The sequence goes on along the minus strand of NZ_JH114234.1, from coordinate 163,608 downwards.
CAGACGGACATCCGCAGCCTTCAACGCCGCATCCAAACCAAAGGTAGCCTCCAACGGCGGCGCAATGAGCCATGCCAACGCCGTGCCTACCGGAATCCCAGCCTGCTCCGCAACGTACGTGCCACAAGAGGAAACCAGATGCGACAAAAAAATCAGCTTCCCTTCGGGATCGGCCGTCAGGAACGAAACACGGTTCTGGGCGTGATCCACGGCGATGCGCAGCCCCTCTTCGACATCCCCGGGCGTTTCAGCTGCAAGGATTCCTATAAATTCACCGGAATAGGGCCCGGAGGCATGGGCCGCCCCGCCATAAAAGGAGCTGGCGTAGACGACATCCACGGCGGCCTTTTTGGTCGCTTCGTCGATGGCTATGTAACTTACATCATCGCTGTCAGCGGTGAACAGGGCGAGCGCACGGTGGCGCGGCTCGAGCTTAAAGGCCGCAGCCAGCCCCGGATCGACCGAAGGGATGATCCGGCTGGCAAGCACTCGGACTGGAACGGGTTGCAACACTTTCATCGGCGTTCTCTTCTTGCGTCTTGTGTATCAAAAAAACTCTATGTTATCAGCATATCACCAGTTAGAGCGGAATCCTCCGAGGTACGAAATCCCTCGCCGCAGCTTTCCCATGCAGGCTTCCGATATGACATTTAACCGGAAAAACCGGGATTAAGCGCCTTGTTCAGCGCTATGCCGCTGGCCTTGTGCCGCATCATCTGACGTACAAGGTCAACGATAACCGCAGCGGCCTCCACTGGCGGCGTGCCTTCACGGTGGATGTTGGAAATGACCGAACGATCCGACTCCAGCGTCGCCGCCGTGGGACGGTACACCGCGTAACAGCTCATGCTTTCCGACTGCCCCAGACCGGGACGCTCGCCCACAAGCATCAGTACCACGTCGCAGCCTATGGCCTCACCCAGACGGTCCTCGGCCTTGACCCGCCCGTAACGCAGGAACAACGGATCGCCCACCGTGAACCCGGCCTGCCTCAGGCCATTGGTCAGCGGAGGCACGATCTCGTCCGCATTGGCGAGCACGGCATCCGTGCTCAAGCCGTCGGACAGCACGATCAGCACCTGCGGAACGGGCTTGTAGCGCTCCCGCACCGTTTGCAGGGACGCCTCCGAGAGTACGCGCCCCAAATCCGGACGCGTCAGATAAGTATCCTTGTCTTCCACCAACGTCTGAACCGCCAGCATCCCGCGCCGGCGCAGCCATTCCTCAGGAACTTCACGGAAAACCGTTCCCTTGGATCGGGCATGATCCGCAAGGAAACGCAGGTAAGCCGTGGTCGAAGGACGTGTTCCACACGCGCCGCCCCCAATCCGGGCTCCGGTACTCCGCATGAACTCCTGCAACACGTCGGGATTGTGCGGCTCTTTCACCCCGCAAGGCTTACGGAAAGCGGGGCCGCCCAGATCTTCCAACGACGCGCCTGTATCGGCATCAACGGTTGCCGCCAAAAGTTCCGGCTCTGCCCCCGAACCAGTCAAGGGCCTTTGCTCCGATTGCATTGCGGAAAGCCTTCCACCTTGCCCAACGGATGGAGCGGGAAACGCTTGTTGCGTTTTCAGGGCATCCAACACGGACGCCACCAGATCGTGAATTTCTTGTTCCTGCATGGCGTTCCTCTAAAAGAAAATGGAGGCATCCCCGGCGCGGGAGGTGAGACAGCCGTTTTCCATGATTCCGTGCCGCTCCAGCCACTGTTCGAACTCCGGCGCGGGCCGCAGATTGAGCAACTGGCGCACGGTGGCGATGTCATGGAAGGAATTGGTCTGGTAATTCAACATGATATCGTCGCCCATCGGCAGGGAGATGATGAAGTTCACGCCCGCGGTCGCCAGCAGGATCATGAGGTTCTCGTTGGAATTCTGATCGGTGTCGGCATGGTTCGTATAGCAGCAGTCACAGCCCATCGGCAGGCCGTGCAGCTTGCCCATGAAATGGTCTTCAAGCCCGGCCCGGATGATCTGCTGATGGTTGTATAAGTATTCCGGCCCGATAAACCCAACCACCGTATTGACCATGAACGGCTGGTAGCGGCGGGCCAGCCCGTAACAGCGGGCCTCCATCGTCACCTGATCACAGCCGTAGTGCGCGTCCGCCGACAGCGCTGAGCCCTGCCCCGTCTCGAAATACATGACGTTGGGGCCGGTGGCCTGACAGTAATGCCGCGCGAGATCATACGCCTCATCAAGCAGGCCGGTGGTCACGCCGAATTCGCGCAGCCCCTTTTCGCTGCCCGCGATGCTCTGGAAGATCATGCCCGCGTTGGCGCCCTGCCGGATGGCTTCCATCTGCGTGGTGACGTGGGCCAGCACGCAGTTCTGGGTGGGGATCTGGTGGCGTTCGATGATCTCCCACAGGGCGTTGAGCATGGCCTTGGTGTTCTCCACCGTATCCGTCACCGGATTGATGCCGATGACCGCATCCCCCGCGCCGTAGGACAGCCCCTCGTACACCTGCGCCACGATGGACGGGATCTCGTCCCGCGTGTCGTTGGGCTGAAGCCGCGAGGAGAAATGCCCCGGCAGGCCTACGGTATTGTTGGAACGCACGACCACGGGCATTTTCTTCGCCGCGAAAATGAGATCGGCGTTGGACATGATCTTGGATACGGCGGCGGCCATTTCCGAAGTGAGGCCTTTGCGGACGCGCTCAATGGCGGCGGAAGAGGTACGCCCGTCCAGCAGAAATTCCCGGAATTCCCCGACCGACCAGTTCCTGATGCTCTCGTAGACCGGAGTATGCACGGCATCCTGAATGATGCGCGTCACGGCGTCGTCTTCATAAGGGACTACGGGATGTTCGCGCAGGTCGCCAAGCGTCAGCTCGCTGAGCACCTGCTTGGCGGCGACGCGTTCCTGCATGGACGAGGCGGCAACGCCCGCCAGCACATCGCCGGAGCGCAGTTCCCCCGCCTTGTTCAGCACGTCCCGCACCGAATCGAAGCGGTAGGTTTCGCCGAAAAGAGTCGTTTTCAGTTTCACAGCGTCCCTCAATAAACTGTAGCTTGCATCATACGAAAGGAAGAAGCCTAGCCGCAGGAGGAATCGGCGTCAAGGCTACGGCATGTCAAACATTCCGTCTGCTCAGGTCCCATACCGTTTTTTCTTTTTCCGGACACGAAACCGTCACAAATTCGGAGTAGAGGACTCTTCATGTGCTTAAACCTGCGCGTTTCGTGCGGCGGCAAAAGGACACCCTAGCCATGTTTGCACGATGATACCGCATCCCTTCTCCCGGATTGGAAAGGCTCTTTCCGGAAAAAAAGTATGCCCATGAGGGATTGACAACTCGCCGGGTTCGCAGTAATTTTTACGCACGTATTCTTTTTCACATTAGGCAGCACCTTTTAAGGACCACATCATGTTCAACGCCTCTTCCCTTTCCTTTACCGCTTATCGCTGGTGGTGGCGCGTCATCGACGTGAGGGGGGGAGTGCGGCCTGTGTAAGGCCCGATCCGGCATTACTGTATCCGTTCATACAGGCGCCATCCTCCCGAGGATGGCGCCTTTTTTTGTACCTTAACCCCAAAAGGATCATCGACATGACAGCTTCCAAAACGCCCGCCGCCCCCGACGTCACCCTGCGCCAGAGCGCGCGGTGGCTCCCGGCGGATATGGACACCCCCATCAGTCTCTTCCTCGGTATGTGCCACGAGCATCACGGCATTCTGCTGGAAAGCGCGGAGGTCGACGGGCGGTGGGGACGCTACAGCATTCTGGCCTGCGACTTCCTGCTTCAGGCCACCTGCCGGGACGGGCTGCTGGCCCTCGACACCAACGACGACCGCCTGCGCCCCTTTGCCGTGCTCAACGGGATGCCCTTCACGGAAGGCTTGCGTACGCTCATGCGCGGCCTGCACCTCGAAAAACCCGAGAGCATCACGCTGCCGCCCATCACCCGCGCCCTGTACGGCTATTTCGGCTACGGCATGGCGAGCTTCTTCAACAAGAAGCTGGAAAACTGCCTGCCCCAAAAGGACGCCGACGCCAGTCTTGTTCTGCCGGGAACCGTGCTCGTGTTCGACCACCTGTACAACCGGCTGTGCCAGATCAGCCTCGGCGAACACAGGGACGTGAACGGCGCACGGACGCGGGAATGCGGCGCGGCCCTGCCCTTCATCGGCGAAGATGCCGTGACCGCCACGCCGGGACGGGAAGGCTACATGGACGCCGTGAACAAAATCAAACAGATGCTCCGTCAGGGCGAGGCCATTCAGGTCGTTCCCTCCTGCCGGTTCAGCACGCCGTTCGAGGGAGACGCCTTCACCCTGTACCGCCGGATGCGCCGCTGCAACGCCTCGCCTTATATGTTCTTCATGGATCTGCCGGGCATCACCCTGTTCGGCTCTTCTCCCGAAGTCATGGTCCGGTGCGACGAAGGCAAGCTCCAGCTCTCCCCCATCGCCGGGACCCGCAAACGCGGAGCCGACGATCTCGAAGACGCCCGCCTCGCCGCAGAGCTGCAGGAAGATCCCAAGGAACGCGCCGAGCACGTCATGCTGGTGGATCTGGGCCGCAACGACCTCGGGCGCATAGCCCGCCCCGGCACGGTCAACGTGGAGCGGCTCATGGAAGTGGAACGCTTCTCCCACGTCATGCACCTGACCTCGCGGATCACGGCCCGGCTCCAGCCGGATCTCGACGCGCTGGACGTGCTGGCGGCGACCTTCCCGGCGGGCACGGTCAGCGGCGCGCCCAAAGTCCGGGCTATGGAAATCATCGCGGAAACGGAACAGCTTCCGCGCGGCCCCTACGCGGGCTGCATCGGCTGGCTCGGGCTCGACGACGACAACGTCAGCCTCGATACCGGCATCACCATCCGCAGCATGTGGGTAAAGGATGGGAAACTCCATTGGCAGGCGGGCGGCGGCATCGTCTTCGACTCCGATCCCGTCGCCGAATGGAATGAAGTCTACAATAAATCAGCCATCATGCGTACCGTGCTCAACACCACCGGAGAAGACCATGTTCCTGCTCATCGATAACTACGACTCGTTCACCTACAACCTCGTGCAGGCTTTCTACGCGCTCGGGCAAGATCCCGTGGTCGTCAAAAACGACGATCCCCGCCTGCTCGAACTGGCGCAGGACCCGTCCCTGAACATGGTGTGCCTCTCCCCCGGCCCCGGCCATCCCAAGGACGCCGGATACTGCATGGAAGTCCTCCGCATCCTCGATCCCAAAGTCCCGGTGCTCGGCGTCTGCCTCGGCCATCAGGCCCTCGGCCTTGCCGCCGGAGCCGAAGTCGTGGTCGGGCCCTGCATCATGCACGGCAAGGCATCCGAAATCGTGCACGACGGCTCGGGGCTTTTCTCAGGCGTCCCGAACCCCATGCGCGTGGGGCGCTACCATTCGCTGGTCGTCCGTTCCGACGTGGACGAGGCGCACGCCAAATTCACGGTCACGGCGCACGGTCCCGAAGGCGAAATCATGGCCCTCCGTTATAAGGATCGTCCGTGGGTGGGCGTCCAGTTCCATCCGGAATCGATCCTGACCCCGGACGGGCTGCGCTTGCTCGGCAATTTCCCCAAGGCGATCCTGCCCGCGGGCAATGACGCCAACGCCATCAACGTCATTCTGGATACCCTCGCCAGCGGACAGGATCTGACCGCTGACATGGCTTCCGCCGGATTCTCGGCGCTCATGGACGGCACCATGACCCCCTCTCAGGCGGGCAGCTTCCTCATGGGCCTGCGCATGAAGGGCGAAAGCCCGCTCGAAATGGCCCACGCCACCCGCGCCGCGCTGGCCCGGGCCGTGCGCGTGGACGGCATCGAAGGCTCCTATATTGAAGTCGTGGGCACCGGAGGCGACGGGCGCTCGTCCTTCAACTGCTCCACCGGCACGGCGCTCACGCTGGCGGGCATGGGCTATCAGGTGGTCAAGCACGGCAACCGCGCCGTGTCCTCCAAATGCGGCAGCGCCGACGCGCTGGAAGGGCTCGGCGTCAATCTGGACGTCAACCCAGCCGAAGTGGGCAAAATCCTGCACGACCAGAACTTCGTGTTCCTGTTCGCGCAGCGGTTCCACCCCTGCTTCCGCAACATCGCGCCCATCCGTAACGAACTCGGCATCCGTACCCTGTTCAACCTGCTCGGCCCCCTGATCAACCCGTCCCGCCCCACGCACATCCTGCTGGGCGTGGCCCGGCCCAATCTCGTGAAGCTCATGGCCGAAACGCTGGCCCAGTCTTCCGTACACCGGGCCGCCGTGGTTTGCGGGGCGGGCGGCTATGACGAAATAACCCCCATCGGCCCGAACGAAATGATCATCCTCGACGACGGCAAGCTCGAACCGCTCACCCTCGATCCGGCGGACTACGGCATCCCCGCGTGCACGCCCGAAGACCTTGCCGTGTCCAGCCGTGACGAAGCCGTCGCCGTCCTCCGCGAACTTCTCGCCGGACGCGGCCCCGAAGCCATGCGCAACATGCTCGCCCTCAACGTCGGCATGAGCATCTATCTGCTGGAAGGCAAGCTGCCGCTGGCGACCTGCATAGCGAAAGCCCGCGAAGCCCTCGCTTCCGGCGTGGGGGGGAGGGTGCTCCATGCTGCTTGAGAAATTCAAAACGGCGAAACAGCCCGAGATACAAGCGCTCCGCCAGCTCGAATACATCAATATGCTGCCGTTGCCGCTTCGGATCGAGCGTCCGTCCTTTCTAAACGCCCTGTGCGCTCCGAACGGAAACCGGCCCCACGTCATCGCGGAGTTCAAGCGGGCGTCCCCTTCGCGGGGGGACATCCTGATGGATTTCCCGCCAGAAGAAGCGGCCAAGCAGTACGCCGAAGCCGGTGCTTCCTGCCTCTCCGTGCTGACCGAGGAAACCTATTTCAAGGGCACGCTCGGGTATCTCAAGCGCATGTCCGCGCCCGGACTGCCTTTGTTGCGGAAGGACTTCATCTTTGATCGGTTACAGGTGGCGGCTACGGCGGCAACCCCGGCCTCGGCCCTGCTGCTCATCGTCCGCCTGACGCCCGACGCGGCCCTGCTTCGCTCCCTGCGCGAGCAGGCGGAAGCACACGGCATCGACGCCGTGGTTGAGATCTTCGATGAGGCCGATCTCGCCCTTGCCCGCGAGTCCGGGGCACGGATCATTCAGGTGAACGCCCGGGATCTGGATACGCTGCAAGTGGATCGCTCCGCCTGCCTCCGTCTTGCGGAGCGGTTCCATCAGGCCGGGGACAACGAAGCATGGATTGCGGCGAGCGGCATCTCCGCTTCGGATCATCTCCGTCAGGCCGCCGGAGCCGGCTACCAGGCCGTGCTTGTCGGGACCAGCCTCATGGACGGCGGCGCGCCCGGCGCGGCGTTGAAGGGGCTGTTGGAGAGGTAAGACCGGGGGAAGGGAGGAGAAACTTTTCTGGAGAAAAGCTTTCTCCTCCCTTCCCCCATCCCTCCTCTTCCAAAGACTTTTGTATTTATCGAATCCCTGTTTGAGGGAGTACGGATTATCTGAGCTTTCAAGAGGGCTTGGCGGGCAGGATAGAGAGAATTGGGTTCTTCCGTCCCGTTTTCACCAATATTTTCCAGTGGAGCCACAGTGAACGACTTGATCATCAAAATCTGCGGGATGCGCGAACAGGCGGATCTGGACTGCGCCGCCGCGCTCGGAGTGGACCTCTGCGGGTTCATCTTCGCCCCGCAAAGCCCCCGCGCGGTGACGCCGGAACAGGCCGCCGCGCTGGACAGCGGAGATATGCTCCGCGTGGGCGTGTTCGTGACCGACGACATGCGTTTCATCGAGGAAACCGCCCGCGCCGCTCGGCTGGATCGCATCCAGCTGCACGGAGAGCAGTCGATGACCTGCGCGAATCGCCTGAGCCGCACGCTCGGGGCCGAACGTCTCATCAGGGTACTGTGGCCCGAGCGTTATCCCGATCTGGCGGCACTGGAAGAAACCATGAACCGGCATGCAGCATCAACCGGAATGTTCCTGCTTGACGCGGGGATGTCCGGAGGCGGCAGCGGAAAACGGATCGGCTCCGAACGGCTGCGCGGCCTGAACGCTCCCCGCCCCTGGCTGCTGGCTGGCGGGCTCACTCCTGAAAATGTCAAAGAAACCGTCGCGGCCTGTGTCCCTGGCGGAGTGGATTTCAATTCCGGTCTCGAATCCGAACCCGGACGCAAGAACCCTTCACGTATGCGGGCCGCATTAACGGCTCTGAGAGGATAGTCATGAAAAAAGGTTATTTCGGAGAATTCGGCGGGTGTTTCGTTCCTGAACTGCTCATGCCTCCGCTCCAGGAACTGGAAGAGGCCATGCGGGACATCATGCCCTCCCCCACCTTCAAGGAGGAGCTGGACGATCTGCTCCGCAACTTCGCGGGACGGGAAACGCCCCTAACCTACTGCCCCACTCTGTCCAAACGGCTCGGCTTCTCTTTGTGGCTGAAACGCGAGGATCTGCTGCACACCGGCGCGCACAAGGTCAACAACACGCTCGGGCAGGCGCTGCTCGCCAAGCATATGGGCAAAACGGCGCTGGTCGCGGAAACCGGCGCGGGCCAACATGGCGTGGCGACAGCCGCTGCCGCCGCCCGTCTGGGGCTTGAATGCATCGTTTTCATGGGTGCCGAGGACGTGGAGCGCCAGTCCTCCAACGTACGGCGCATGAAGCTGCTCGGCGCTGAAGTCCGGCCCGTCCAGAGCGGCACCCGGACCCTCAAGGACGCCATCAACGAGGCCCTGCGTTACTGGATCGCCGCGCAGGAGACCACACACTATTGTTTCGGTACGGCGGCGGGTCCGCACCCCTTCCCCACGCTGGTCCGGAATCTTCAGAGCGTCATCGGGCGCGAAACCCGTGCCCAGATGCTGGAAAAAACCGGGCTGCTTCCCGATGTGGTCGTTGCGGCCGTGGGCGGCGGCTCCAATGCCATCGGCATGTTCCACCCGTTCGTGGATGACGCATCCGTACGCATCATCGGCGTTGAGGCGGCCGGTACCGGTGAGCCGGGATGCTACAATTCCGCGCCGATCAACCTCGGCACGCCCGGCGTCCTGCACGGCCAGATGACCATGCTCCTCCAGACCAAAGACGGACAGATCGAACCTTCGCATTCCGTTTCCGCCGGGCTCGACTATCCCGGCGTCGGACCGGAGCACGCCTACCTGAGCGCCATTGGGCGCGTCCACTACGGGCTCGCCAACGACGCCGAAGCGCTCGACGCCTTCCAGACCCTCTGCCGCACCGAAGGCATCCTTCCCGCGCTGGAATCCTCCCATGCACTGGCGTGGGTACTCCGGCACCACGGCGAGCTTCCCACAGGAGGGCATGTCGTCGTCAACCTCTCGGGGCGCGGCGACAAGGACATGGACATCGTGGAGCAACATCTGCATATCTAATGATAGTGACGTATCGATGAATTAAAATATAAAAAAATAATTTCAAATAGATACTTAAATACGAAATGCCGAAGACACATATCCCCACCCCAAAAACCAAGGGGGACCGGGGGGAATTATTCCCCCCGGACAGGGGGTCAAGGGGGGCGGTAGCCACCCTTGCCGCCGGAGGCATAACGAGGAGAACCATCATGACTTTTCTTGAACAGAAAATACGGGATGCGCACACAGCCGGACGCACGGCGCTCATTCCCTTCGTCACCGCAGGCTTCCCCGCGCTCGACACGTTCTGGGGCATCATTGAAGAACTGGACGCCAACGGCGCGGACGTGATCGAAATCGGCGTGCCGTTCTCCGATCCCGTGGCCGACGGCCCGGTCGTGGAGGACGCTTCCCGCCGCGCGCTGGAACAGGGCGTCAGCCTGAACTGGATCATGGACGGCCTCAAGCAGCGCGCCGGGAACTTCAAGGCGGGCATCGTGCTCATGGGCTACCTCAATCCGTTCCTCCAGTACGGGCTGGAACGCTTCGCCGCCGATGCCGCACAAGCGGGCGTCTCCGGCTGCATCGTGCCGGATCTGCCGCTTGACGAAAGCGCCCCTGTCCGAACCACGCTGAAAGTGCACGGCATCGATCTGATCGCGCTGGTCGGCCAGAACACGTCGGAAGAAAGGATGCGCGAATACGCCGCCGTTTCGGAAGGCTATGTATACGTCGTTTCCGTCCTCGGCACTACCGGAGCGCGCACGGGACTGCCGCCGCAGGTGGAAGCGACGCTGCGCCGGGCGCGAAAAGCCTTCAACCTGCCGCTGGCTCTGGGTTTCGGCTTGCAGCACCCGGATCAGCTTGCCGCCATTCCCGCCGACATCCGGCCCGACGCCGCCGTGTTCGGCAGCGCCCTCTTGAAACATCTCGACAAGGGCAACACCGCCAAGGCGTTCCTTGAGGTGTGGACCCGGTAGGCACAAGCAAAAAAGGCGCTTCAGAATCCCCGCCGGATGGACTTCCACCGGCGGGGATTTTTGCTGCCACACTTTCTTTTTTCCCCTATGCGGCGTAAAAAAGGTGCAAGCCCCGCCCTCTCCACAGGGAGGCCGTTGACGCTTGTTCTTTTTTTGACTAGAAGGGACGTTTCACCCTTTGAATCATTTCTCTTGTTATTTCCCCTTTTTCGCCTTCAGGATTGCCCATGCTCGGAACACTTTTTTTCGACAAGCAGGATCGTGAACTCCTGCGTATGATCAACGAAACGATCGATCACGGCCCCTCGCAGGACCTTGAGCACAAGGTCTTTGACGCCAATCTTCATCCGCATGGCATCCTGGAACTGACGACGACCCACGAGTACAGGATGGCCCACGCGGTCATCAACCTGCTCGGCAACCTCGAAGCCGGCGGCGCTCCGGACCGGCTCATGGCCCTGCGCATCCTCCGCGACGAGGTGCTGCACAGCGCCCGCACGCCCTTCCGGTACAATACGGGCCGCGTCCTCATCCAGATCATGAAGGAGATCATCCGGTCTCGCCAGGATGAGCTGACGCAGCTCAAGCTCGTGCACGATTTCAGGAAGGTCACGTCCGGGAACCCCCGCCTCGTGCGCCAGTTCCTGAATACATACCATCTGCTGGAAATGCCCGAGGAGTGGAACCAGCTTACCGTGGACCACCATGTCCATGACGCCAACACCAAGGGCCGCAAAAACGCGACGCACCTGATCATGGACGCATGGATCAAGGGCATCCGGTATATCACCGTCGTCTATTACAACTACGTGGAGCCAGCCGCCGCGCGCGAACTGCTGCAAGCAGCCGAGATCATGGGCGTCGACGTCCGCATCGGCTTGGAGTTCCGCACGCCTTTCCGGGATCGCTTCGTCTGTTTCGTCTGGGCCCCGCGCGGGTTCTCCGATCCCGAGGCGTTTTTGTCCTTCCTCGCCGAGCGGCCTATGGTCGCCCTCATGAACGAAGGGCGCAAGGCATCCCTCTGGATGCAGCGCCACGTCATGGATACGCTCCAGTTGTGGAACGCCAAGCACGCCCCGGCGCTGGCCGAGGAGCTCGAAATCCCCGTTCCGCTTCTTGAGCCCGAGGCGTTCCTTGCCTATGTGGGGACCGGGCAAACCTCATTCCTCCATCTCGCCGAATACGCGCACAAGACGCTCCTCAAGCATCTTGTCCAGCGGGTCAAGGCATTGCAGGAGGAATCCCTCACCGCAACCAGCGAACGCCAGAGCCAGATCGCACAGCTTATCCGGCGCATGGACATGCTCACGACCGAAGTGATCATGGAAACGTGGCTCAAGCCCGAACGCAATCCCGAGCTGCCCTCTCCCGACGTGCCGGACAACGCGCCGGACACGCCGGAACTGCTCAGAATGCCGCCCCATGTGCTGCTTGACTGGCTCTCCTGCCTGCGCAGCGGGTACCGCATCACGCTCCAGCTTGCGGAGCTTACCGCCGAGGACGTGCTGGAACTGCTTTGGGACTGCCAGGGCATGATCACCCATCTGGAGCTGTTCAACCTCAAGGAATGGCAGGAAGGGCATCTCCGGCACCTCACCGCGATCAACGATCTCCAGATCGCCATCAACAAGGGCAGCGTCCTGCACCTCAAACAGATACTGCGGGGCATGATCCGTACGCTGGAAGCTTCGTCTTCCGAAAAGGACAAGGAACGCTGCGCCAAATTCCGTATCATCCTGCGCAACATCCCTTCGTTGCAGGCCCCGTACAAGGTCGCGCCCCTGCGTATCCGCATCGGGACGGACTCCACGAGCCATTCGGGCGTGCGGCACGGCATGGGCCTTGCCATGCCCGAAACCCTCCCCCACGGCGCGCGCAGGCAGATCGCCCGGGGCAAACAGTTCCGGCCCATTTACCTTCCGGTGTCGTTGTCGCTGGAATTCCGCGAAACCTACGCCGAACAGGAACGCTATTCGTCCTTCATGCGCTGGCTCGGTCCGCGCTTGCGCCGCATTTGGGGGTTCGGACATTTCGGGCTCCGCTGCACCAAGGAATGGCGGGCCATTTCCGGCATTACCCAGATCGGAGAGGAAGGCAACGTCATCACGATGGGCGGCATCGGCGGCGAGCTGAACAACGGCCTGCGCGCCGAGCGGACCGAAAAGACCCGCCCGCGCTGGCTCGGCTTCTCGCGTCTCAGCACGCCCATTTCCAATACGCTCAAAGTGCTCGCGGGATTCATCCCGGCACTGGTGACCTTCCTGTACACACAGGAATGGTGGGTGCTGGCATGGTTCGGCGCGCCCCTGTGGTTCCTCATCACCGGCCTGCGCAACATTCCTCAGGCCATCCTCGGCGGAGGCGGCATGTGGAGCCGTTCCCTCCTGCGCTGGAACGATTATGTAAGCTGGACACGCGTTTGCGATTCCCTGCTATACACAGGGCTGTCCGTTCCCCTGCTGGAATACTTTATCCGCGTGCTGCTCTTGGAAGACGGGCTGGGGCTGACGGTCAAGGATCACCAGTTCCTTGTCTTCTCCATCATCGCCGGGGCGAACAGCATTTACATTTCGCTGCACAACATCTATCGGGGGTTCCCCAAGGAAGCCATCATCGGGAACCTCTTCCGAAGTTTGCTCGCCATCCCGGTTTCGGTGTTCTACAACGACGTACTGGCCTTGTTCCTGCCGTTCTTCACGACGGCCGATCCCCTGTTGATCCTCGAACCCGGCGCGGCCATCATTTCCAAGACGGCGTCGGATACGGTGGCGGCCATTATCGAAGGCCTTGCCGACTGGCGCAACAACCGGCGGCTCCGGTACTGGGACTACGAAACCAAATTGCAGCGCCTGTTTGATTGTTATGCCAAGCTGGAGCTGGCCTTCCCTGATCAGGACATCCTTTCGCTGTTGTCCCGCCCCGAGGAATTTACCCGGCTTACCTCCACGGAAGCCCGATCCCTGCAAGTGGAAAGCATCATCAATGCGCTGGATCTCATGTATTTCTGGCTGTATCAGCCTTGTGCACAGCAGACGCTGACCTCCATCCTTCGCACCATGACGCGCGAAGAGCGGGTCATCGTGGCCCGGTCGCAGGGGATTTTGTCCCGTGTCCGGGAAGTCAGCCAGCTTTTCGTGGACGGCCTGCTCGGGCGCAACTTCGCCCGCGCCCTGTCCTTCTATCTGGACAGCTACGAAAACTATATCCTTACACTCAACAAACGCTGCGCCGGATTCTCCAACGGCCATCGTCCGTTGCTCAGGCGCAGGCGGCATATATCGGATTACCTTTAAATGATAGGAAGATTTGGGGGAAGGGAGTTTTTCTGAAAAAGCGTCCCTTTCCCCAAATCTGCCAGTACAGCTCGCACCCCTCTCCCCTCTGGCAAAGACTTTTGTGCTCGCCGGATCTCTGGAATTTTCTGGAGTGATACAACCGAACGAGCTGCTCCAAAGTCGAAAGGCCCTATCCGGATGGGAAAGCTTCTTGAAGAGAGCGTTCCCACAGGCTTTCCGGAGTCTCCCGCCTCTCTCCGGAACTTCAACCGACGGGGAAGGCATCCAGAGAGATCTCCGTATGAGGATTGCTGGGCGGGGAGCCGCGCCTGTCCATTCCCCGCTGTTGAAAAGCAAAAAGAAGTTCTGTAACAGCTACGTCAAACGGGACACGCGGCTTTCCTCCGCATCGGAACCCGCCGTTTGGTGCGGGGAAGGGGGGAGGGCCTTCTCCCGTCGGCATCCGTTTCCCGTGACTTTTCTTTTTGACCAAAGGACGCACAGTGGCCGCAAAAACCACCCGCACAGCGACAGAAGAACAACTCCCCACCCGGGAGGAGGCGGAAGCCGCCTTTGCCCTCGCCCTTGACGCGCGGCAGGAGCGTGTGCGCGCAGCGCTCAACAAGCTGGCAAGCGATCCTCCGCAGGTTCTGATCCTCGAAGGCGGCAGCGTGGCCGAGCGCTTCAGTGTGGCCCTGTGGCACGCCGCCCGCCTCAACTGCCCGGAAGGGCAGCCGCCCTGCCTGCATTGCCCGGCCTGCCTCCAGATCGGCGCGAATTTGTTTCACGACCTGTATGTGCTGGACGGACGCGAAGGCTCCATCAAGATCGAAACCGTCCGTGAATTGAGGACCATCCTCGGGGAAGCGCCGCGCGGCGACGGCAAGCGCGTCGTTATCCTCGCCGAAGCCCAGTCCCTCGGCGTGGAAGCCGCCAACGCGCTTCTGAAATCATTGGAGGAGCCCCGGCCCGGCGTTTGTTTCCTGCTCCTCGCCCCGCAGCGGGAGCGCCTCCTCCCCACGCTTGTCTCCCGTGGCTGGGTCGTCACGCTGGCGTGGCCCGAGGCCGGCACGCCTTCGACGCCGGAGCTGTTCCAGTGGGAAGAGGCGCTGGCGGAATTCATGGCCTCCGGGCAGGGATGGCTCGACAAGACGTCCGGCAAGGGTGCCGTCGACGCGGCGCTGGCCCGCCGGATCGTGCTCTCCGTCCAGAAGGCACAGGCCGCTCTCCACGCCGGGCGGGATGGAGGGCCTCTTGGACGGCGCCTTGCCATCCTTCCCGAAGCCGGCCATCTCCATGTCAATGACCTGCTGGCGCAATGCCAGGAATCGCTGGACTATATGGTCAGTCCCCCTCTGGTCCTCAACTGGCTGGCCACACGGCTGCACATCGTTTATCGTCACGCCCGGCTGCGCGGGCGGAAGCCAACCGCCTGACCCGACATGAGATTGACGCTATGAAGCGTTAGACTTAAGGCGTCTTTCAGGGGAAAACCGGGGAAGGCGCCCTTTTTTTGCTGGACAGTAAGTATAAAAAGAACTATTATCGTTTCACGAATAGGGCATTCTGAGCCACGGAGCGATAGGCAAAACGAAGGGGAAACCGGATTCCCCATATCCATTTCTCATTGTCAAAAAACGGCTCCCGGTGTACTTCCCAGAAAGACAGGATCCTTATTCAGCCAACCATTGTCATAAGGAAGGTTCTCATGGCTAACCAGTTTGAAATCTATAAGTGTGAACTCTGCGGCAATGTCATCGAAGTGCTTTTCGCCGGCAGCGGCGGCCCGCTTTCCTGCTGTGGCCAGCCCATGAAACTTATGGCCGACAAGGCCATCGACGGCGCCAAGGAAAAGCATGTGCCCGTGATTGAAGCCAACGGCGCAGGCTGTAAGGTCAAGGTCGGTTCCGCTCCTCACGTGATGGAAGAAACCCACTGGATCGAATGGATCGAAATCGCCACCGCCGACGGCAAGCGCTATAAGAAGTTCCTGAAGCCCGGCGACGCGCCCGAAGCCGATTTCTGCATCCCGGTGGACAAAGTTGTTTCCGCCCGCGAATACTGCAACCTCCACGGCCTGTGGAAGGCATAAGCACCTATAGACCACTTGACAACGACGGCTCTTTTTGGCTGTAACAGTGCCGTCGGAGATGTTCCTTACACCTCTAACCCCCGCAGGCAAGATCAGCGCTCTCGCGGGCAGGAGATTAACGATGCAGAAATATGTTTGCAATGTGTGTGGCTATGAATATGATCCCGCCGCCGGCGACCCTGACAGCGGCATCGCCCCCGGCACCGCTTTTGAAGATCTGCCCGAAGATTGGGTCTGTCCCGTCTGCGGCGCTTCCAAGTCGGACTTTTCCGCTGCCTAAGATAGCGGCTCGTCTGAACGCGTAGAATAGGGGGTGTGACGGGCTTCGTCGCACCCCCATGTTTTTGTGCTCACCTCAAACATGCCTGAAAGGATTTTGTCACTATGAAACCCGTTGAACTGGCGAAAGATATTTTCTGGATCGGGGCCGTCGACTACAACAAGCGAAACTTCCACGGCTACAGCCGTTCCCCGCGCGGCACGACCTACAACAGCTATCTCGTCCGCGACGAGAAGAACGTCGTGTTCGACACGGTGGACAACGATTACGCCGGAACCATGTTCTGCCGCCTCGCCAAGCTGATGCCGCTCGACAAGGTCGACTACATCGTCGTGAACCACACCGAAAAAGACCACGCCGGGGCCCTGTGCCAGCTCGTCGAGCGCTGCAAGCCCGAGAAAATCATCACGTCGACCATCGGCAAGCGCTTCATGGAAGCCCAGTTCGACACCACCGGCTGGCCCATCGAAGTGGTCAAGACCGGGGACGTCATCAACATCGGCAAGCGGAACATCCATTTCGTGGAAACCCGTATGCTGCACTGGCCCGACAGCATGGTTTCCTACATCCCCGAAGACAAGCTCCTTATCAGCAACGACGCCTTCGGCCAGAACATCGCCTCCTCCGAACGTTTTTCGGATCAGTACGACCGCTGCGTACTGGAAAAGGCGATCAAGGAATACTACTACAACATCGTCCTGCCCTTCTCCCCACAGGTCCTCAAGACGCTTGAGCTTGTGGCTGCCCTGAAGCTCGACATCGAAATGATCGCCCCCGACCACGGCCTCATCTGGCGCGGCAAGGACGACTGCAAGTACATCCTCGACACCTACCGCGCCCTTGCCGAGCAGAAGCCGAAGCAGCGCGCCGTCATCGTCTACGACTCCATGTGGGGCTCCACCGGCATCATGGCCTCCGCCATCGCCTCCGGCCTTGAAGACGAAGGCGTGCCCGTCCGCATCATCGACATCCAGAAGAACCACCACAGCGACGTGCTGACCGAACTCGCCGACTGCGGCGCGGTCATCGTGGGTTCCGCCACGCACAACAACAACGTGCTGCCCGGCATCGCCGACGTGCTGACCTACATGAAAGGCCTCCGCCCCCTGAACCGCGTGGGCGCCGCGTTCGGCTCCTACGGCTGGTCCGGCGAATCGCCGAAGATCATTCAGGAATGGCTCGCATCCATGAACATGGATATGCCCGCCGACCCTGTGAAGTGCCTGTTCGTACCCAAGCATGAAGGCCTGTCCCAGTGCGTCGCGCTCGGCAAGACCGTTGCCGAGGCCCTCAAGGCGAAGTGCTGATGTTCCGGGGGAAACCTTCGGGCTTTCCCCCGCCTTCCCGTTCCGGCGGCGAAAGCAATGCGCGGGGCATCGCGCGGAAGCGTTCGTGAGTGAGAGGAGACGGGGCCGGACTGAGAAAACCGCCTCCACGCGCCGTTTTGGGGAAGAATCCTTTCCGATGCGCCGTAATATCATATACTTTTCAAAGGAGCCTGAGGAGACTGGGCTCCGTCAATGATCCGGCTTCCGGCCGGAAACCAAAATCATGGGGGAATTCTATGGATGTTGTCATGCTGTCACGGCTGCAATTTGCCGTGACCGTCTTTTTCCACTTCATCTTTGTCCCGCTGACCCTCGGACTCGTGGTTCTTCTCGCCATCATGGAGACGCTCTACGTCCGCACGGGCAATGAAGTGTACAAAAGAATGGTCAAGTTTTGGGGAAAGCTGTTCCTCATCAACTTCGTCCTCGGCGTCGTGACCGGGATCACCCTCGAATTCCAGTTCGGGACCAACTGGTCTCGCTACTCGGAATATGTGGGCGACATCTTCGGCTCGCTGCTGGCCATCGAAGCCACGGCCGCCTTCTTCCTTGAGTCCACCTTCCTTGCGGTGTGGGCGTTCGGCTGGGAGCGCGTGAGCAAGAAGGTCCACCTGACCGCGATCTGGCTCGTGGCCATCGCCTCGAACCTGTCCGCCCTGTGGATCATCCTCGCCAACGGCTGGATGCAGAACCCCGTCGGCTACGTCATCAAGAACGGCCGCGCCGAGCTGTCCAGCTTCTTTGACGTCGTGACCAACCCCTTCGCATGGAGCCAGTATTTCCATACGATTTTCGCAGCGTGGATGCTCGGCGGCTTCTTTGTGCTCGGCGTCTCCTCGTGGCATCTGCTCCGCAAGAACGAGCTGGATCTGTTCAAGCGTTCCGTGCGCATCGCCGCGCCCTTCACCCTGATCCTCGTCCTGCTGCTCGGCCTTCAGGGCCACCATCACGCGCAGATCGTCGCGGAAATGCAGCCCGCCAAGCTCGCCGCCATGGAATCCCACTGGGAAACCGGAACCCATGTCCCCATGTATCTCCTCACATGGCCTGATCAGGCCAACCGCACCAACAGCATTCAGGCCCTGCCCATCCCGAGCCTGCTGAGCCTGCTGGCCTTCAATTCCCCGAGCGCGGAAGTGAAGGGCCTCGACGCCTTCCCCGCAGACGACATTCCTCCAGTCCTTCCCACCTTCCTCTCCTTCCGCTTCATGGTAGCCTGTGCGGGCCTCTTCGTGCTGCTGGCCATCGCCGCGTGGTGGTGGAGGAAGGATCTCGAAAACCATCCCCTGCTCATGAAGGCGCTGATCTACGTGATCCCCCTGCCCTACCTCGGGATCATGGCCGGTTGGGCCGTGGCCGAAATAGGCCGCCAGCCGTGGATTGTTTATGGCCTCATGCGGACCTCCGACGCCGTGTCGCCGGTCCCGACGTCCTCTGTAGGGCTCTCGCTCGCGGCTTTCATCGTCATCTACACCTTCCTCGGCATTCTGGACATCTACCTGCTCCGCAAGTATGCCAA
Organism: Bilophila sp. 4_1_30; assembly: GCF_000224655.1. Lineage (NCBI taxonomy): Bacteria > Pseudomonadati > Thermodesulfobacteriota > Desulfovibrionia > Desulfovibrionales > Desulfovibrionaceae > Bilophila > Bilophila sp. 4_1_30. Next base: position 144,792 of record NZ_JH114234.1, on the reverse strand, counting down.
GAAGGGCCCGGAAGCCGCCCCTGAAGCGCAGGCCTAGCCCCGCCATCCCTACCCTAAGAGAGGATTACCAATATGCTTGAAACCACTTGGTTTGTTTTGTGGGGACTGCTCTGGGCGGTCTACTTTGTCCTGGACGGCTTCGACTTCGGCATGGGGACCCTGCTGCCTTTCCTTGCCAAGAACGATGAGGAAAAACGCATCATCTACAACGCTGCCGGCCCCTACTGGGACGGCAACGAAGTGTGGCTCATCACGGCCGGCGGCGTGACCTTCGCCGCCTTCCCCAAAGCCTACGCGGTGATGTTCAGCGCGCTCTACGCTCCGCTGCTCATCCTGCTCTTCGCGCTGATCTTCCGCGCGGTATCCTTTGAATTCCGCAACAAGAAGGACTGCCCCCAGTGGCGCAAGTTCTGGGACGCCTGCCAATTCCTCGGCAACTTCCTGCCCGCACTGCTGCTCGGCGTGGCCTTCGCCAACCTGTTCATGGGCATCCCGATCGACGGCAACGGCGTGTACCACGGCAACATCATCAAGCTTCTGAATCCCTACGGACTCGCGGGCGGCATCTTCTTCGTGCTGATCTTCGCCATGCACGGGGCTCTCTGGCTGGCCCTCAAGTCAGAAGGCGACATCCATGAACGCGCCGTCGGCGCGGCGCAGGTGGTCTGGCCTCTGGTCCTCGCCGTAGCCCTGCTTTTCCTCGCCCTGACCGCGTTCTATACCAACTTGTACGCCAATTACGCCGAACATCCCACGCTGCTCGTGTTCCCGATCCTCGCGGTGGCCTCCCTGCTCACCGTGCGGGTGATGATCTGGGCCGACAACCTGCTCGGCGCGTGGTTCTTCAGCGCGTTGTTCATCATTACCGTGACCTTCTTCGGCGTGCTCGGCATGTACCCCGGCATCATCATCTCCAGCATCGATCCCGCATACAGCGTGACGGTCTTCAACGGCGCTTCCAGCCCGCTGACCCTCAAGATCATGCTTGGCGTGACCCTCTGCTGCATCCCCGTGGTTATCGCCTATCAGGCGTGGGTGTACTACACCTTCGCCCACAAGGTGACCCCCGAAAGCCTTCAGAAGGACGATCACGCGTATTAGGAAAACGTATGTGGGGGAGGGGAGAAGGGTTACCTTCTCCCCTCCCCCACCCCCTCCTCTCATCCTCCCAAGACTTTTGACTGGTGGGGAGGTCGCACGGAGGGAGTCCCTGTTACGTGGATATGACAAATGAAAAAAGGCCGCTCGAAGCAGTTCGGGCGGCCTTCTCTTTGGGAAAATGAAAAGAAAACTGCGGAAAAAAGGAGAAGGAACGGTATGAAAACGGGATGTTAGCGTCTGAACGCGATGAAAAGGCCAAGCAAGACCAGCAGGACACCCAAAAAACGCCGCCATGTGAACAGGTTTACGGGAATGCCGAACCAACCGAAATGGTCAATGATACAGCCCATGATCAGGTTTCCGAGGATCATGGCCATCAGGGTGGGCAGGACGCCGATATGGGGCACACAGAGAATCGTATTGAATACCACGGTCGCCCCGAGCAAACCGCCGACCAATTGCCACGCAGGAACGCCGAATACGCCGCCGACATGCCCTTTACCGAAAAGCAGCACAGCGATCCCAAGAACCAGCGTACCGCCAAGGAATGAAAGGAAACTCCCCTCCAACACACCCACGGAACGGCTCAACTGCGCGTTGATCGGCGACTGGAGCCCGAACAGCAGCCCCGCCGCAATCATCATGCCCAAATAAAAAATCTTTTCCATAGCCCGCGCCCCTACCCCCTCTTACTTCTGCAAACGGAACTCCCTCCTCCGCTCCCTTTCCCTCTCTCTAAAAAAACACCCCGCTCAACGCCTTCCCTCAATCAACAGGGAATGCCGTGAACAGGGATTCAATAAACATAAAAGTCTTGGGAAGAGGAGGGATGGGGGGGGTGGGGGAAGGGAGGGGAAACCCTTCTCCAGAAAGGCTTCCCCTCCCTTCCCCCAATCTTCTCCCACCAGCTAAAACATCTGCTTCAGCAAATCCTCGCCGCGGGTGTTCACACCGGAAATGGCTTCCTCGGACGTGCTGGAACCAGGCTCCGTGCCCGTATAGAAGGGGAGCCGCAACCCGCCGCTCTCCACGAGATGCCCGCTGGTCTGGTCCACGTTCGCAAAGGAAATCCCGTCCGGCACCTCGAAGTCATCCGGCGGATACGCCTGAAACGCCGATTTCGCGT
>NZ_JH114234.1:132313-142491 GCF_000224655.1 Bilophila sp. 4_1_30 | reverse complement strand
AGGAGGGATGGGGGGGTGGGGGAAGGGAGGGGAAACCCTTCTCCAGAAAAGGCTTCCCCTCCCTTCCCCCCAATCTTCTCCCACCAGCTAAAACATCTGCTTCAGCAAATCCTCGCCGCGGGTGTTCACACCGGAAATGGCTTCCTCGGACGTGCTGGAACCAGGCTCCGTGCCCGTATAGAAGGGGAGCCGCAACCCGCCGCTCTCCACGAGATGCCCGCTGGTCTGGTCCACGTTCGCAAAGGAAATCCCGTCCGGCACCTCGAAGTCATCCGGCGGATACGCCTGAAACGCCGATTTCGCGTACTCGACGAAGATCGGCAGAGCCATGCTGCCCCCCGTGCCGCTACGGCCCATCGTCCGGGGCTGGTCGTACCCGACGTACATGCCCGTCACGAGATGCGGCGTAAAGCCGATGAACCACGCGTCCTTCCAGTCGTTGCTGGTCCCGGTCTTGCCCGCGACGGGCCGTCCGAGCACTTTGGCTTTCGTCGCCGTGCCCGCGTTCACCACTTCCTTGAGCAGGTAGGACATCACATAAGCGTTCTGCGGGGAAATGGCATCACGCAAATCGGGCTGAGACTCATAAATGGTTTCGTTCCAGAAGTTCTTGACCGAGAGGATGAACCGCGCCTTGCTGACCATGCCGCCGTTGGCGAAGGCGGTGTAGGCCTGCGTCATGTTCAGCGGCGTAACCGCGACCGCACCGAGGCTGACCGACAGCACTTCGGGGAAATGCGGCTCCAGCTCCAGATCCTTGGCCCGCTCAATGACTTTCTGGACCCCCATCTGCTGCACCACGCGGATAGTGCACAGGTTGCGGGACAGGGCCAGCGCCGTGCGCAGCAGGAGCGGCCCCTTGAAGTTTTTCTCGTAGTTGCTCGGACGCCACACGTCGCCGCTCTCAAGGAACTGCACCACGGGCGCGTCGAGGATGACGGAGGCCGCCGTAAAGCCGTTGTCCAGCGCGGCGGAGTAGACGATGGGCTTGAAGGACGACCCCGGCTGCCGGAACGCCTGCGTCGCGCGGTTGAACTGGCTTTCCTGAAAACTGTAGCCGCCGACCATCGCCACCACGTCACCCGTCTCAGGCTCAATGGAAATGAGCGCGCCCTGCAATTCCGGGACGCACTGGAGCGACAGGCGGATAGGCTTGTTCAGTTCGGCCTCATCCGGATTGTACGGGTTCTTGGGGTCGCTGACGGCGGCCACCCAAACGACATCACCGGATTCAAGGAACTTCTGCTTGCTGCGGAGCGTCTTCTTCGCCCAGCTCAGCTGCGCGTTGTCGATGAACCCGCTGTACTTCCCGAGACGTATATCCACGCCTTTGTCCGTGATCCGGGTGACGATGCCTTTAACCCGTTCGCCGTTCGCCAGCATGTCGGGGGAGAAATGCGATTTTTCGATGCGCTCTTTCAAGTCCGCCACCGGGATCTTTTCCACCGGTCCCTGCCAGCCCTGACGACGGGTAAAGTCTTCCAGCCCGGAACGCAACGCCTCGTCCGCCGCCATCTGCGCGGGAGGGCTCATAGCCGTCTGCACGGTAAAGCCCATCTGATAGACGGCATCCTCGCCGTAAACGGGCAACTCGATGCCGAGCCTTTTGGCGTTTTCCTCGCTGAACAGATCAATAAGCTGACGCCGCACCTCTTCCAGATACCATGCCCCCTGACGGCCCATGCCGTCCGCCATTTGCTTGAACACCAGCGGTTGCTTGAGCGCGGCGTCGTACTCGGCTTCCGTGATCCAGTTAAGCTCGCGCAGACGGCGCAGCACGTAGTGCTGGCGACCGATGGCGGCGCTCGGGTCACGGTAGGGGTTGTACTGGGAGGGAGCCTTGGGCAGGCCCGCGATGATGGCGCATTCGGCCAGCGTGAGATCTTTGGCGTTCTTCCCGAAGTACGTCCGAGCCGCAGCCTCCACGCCGTACGCGTTGGCCCCGAGGAAGGTCTGGTTCAGATAGATTGTCAGGATTTCATCTTTGGAAAGGTAATGCTCCAGACGGTACGCGAGGATGGCTTCCTTGATCTTGCGCTCGTAGCTGCGTTCAGGAGTCAGGAGCAGGCGCTTGATCACCTGCTGCGTGATGGTGCTGCCGCCCTGCCGCTTCGTGCCGGACTGGAGGTTGATAAGGAAGGCGCGGAAAATGGCGACCGGGTTCACGCCCTCGTGTTCATAGAATTCAGCGTCCTCAGCGGCCAGAAAAGCCTTGGGGAGCATCTTGGGCATCTGATCGAGCGAAATGAGGAAACGGTTTTCCCGATAAAAAGAACCGATGACGCTCCCGTCACGCGCCAGAACGGTGGTGGTGAGTGCGGGACGGTAATCGGCGATACGGGTAAACCCCGGCAAATCCCGGACAGCCCAAAAATAGACGCCAACCACGGCTGCGAGGCCGAGGGCCACGAGCACACCGATGATGGTTCCAAAAAGAAAAAACACTCTCTTCATGAGCAAGGCGATACCCTGTTTCCGCCCCTGCGTAAAGAGCGTGACGCACAATCAAAAAACGAAAACGGAAAACGATCCCGCCCATTGCCCGCGCCAATCCTAGAAATCCACTAGGGAAAACGCTCGGCGGGAGGCTCGACTTTCCGACGTTCCTGCTCTAAAGTCATCTGTTCTTACCAAGCCTCTTCATCATCCGGGGAGCCCCGGAGACGCCCCCGGTCCGCCGGAGGCCCAAGGAGTCATCATGACGTGTCGTTTGCTGTCGCTGTCGTCAGAAGCCATGTGGCCGGAACTGCTGCGGCTTCTGGAAAACCGCGACAACCCCGATCAGACCGTGGAAACGGACGTGCGTGCCATGCTGGACGCGGTCCGCAAGGGCGGCGACAGCGCCGTCCTCGAGTATGTCCGGCGGTTCGACTGTCCGGACATGCGGCCTCCCCTGCGCGTGCCCGCCGAGGAGCTGGAGCAGGCCGCCCGCGACATTCCCGCCGAAAGCCTCGACTGCATCAAACAGGCGGCGGACAATATCCGCGCCTTCCATGAAGCCCAGAAAGATCGCTCATGGTTCCTCACCCGCGACGACGGCACGATCCTCGGCCAGAAGATCGAGGCCGTGGACCGGGCCGGGCTCTATGTCCCCGGCGGACGCGGCGGCAACACGCCGCTCATCTCGAGCCTGCTCATGACAGCCATCCCCGCGCAGGCCGCGGGCGTCCGCGAAATCGCCGTGGTCACGCCGCCCCGCGCCGACGGCACCCTCAATCCGCATATCCTCGCCGCCGCGCATCTGCTCGGCGTGCATGAAATCTACCGCATGGGCGGGGCGTGGGCCATCGCCGCGCTCGCCTACGGCACCGAAACCGTCGCGCCCGTGGACGTCATCGCCGGGCCGGGCAACATCTGGGTGACCACCGCCAAACGGCTCGTGCAGGGCCGGGTGGGCATCGACATGATCGCCGGTCCGAGCGAAGTCCTCGTCCTCGCCGACGATTCCGCCAACCCCGAATGGCTCGCCGCCGACATGCTCTCGCAGGCCGAACACGACGCTCTGGCCTCCGCCATCTGCATCACGGACAACGAGGCGCTGGCCCATGCCGTCATCGCGGAACTGGAACGCCAGTCAGCCACCCTGCCCCGTGCCGACATCGTGCGCAAATCGCTGGCAGACTGGAGTGCCGTGGTCCTCGTGCCGGACATGGACGCCGCCATCGCCCTCGCCAACCGCGTGGCCCCGGAGCACCTTGAAGTGCTGATGCGCGAGCCGTGGTCCGTGCTGCCCCGTATCCGTCATGCGGGTGCGGTCTTCCTCGGCCCCTACGCGCCGGAGCCCCTCGGCGACTACTTCGCCGGGCCCAACCACGTGCTGCCCACGCTCGGCACGGCCCGCTTCTCCTCGGCCCTTTCCGTACAGACCTTCTGCAAACGCACCAGCATCATCGCCGCCAGCCCCGCCTTCGCCGCCGCCAATGCGGACGCCGTGGCCCGGCTCGCCCGCATGGAACAGCTCGAAGCCCATGCCCGCTCGATGGAATGCCGGAAGCAATAATTTCGTCAACGTTCAACCCACGCCAACGCTCAAAGGACGTCACATGAAAGTCACGACCAAAACCGACATCAAGGAATTCCCCTTGCTCAACCGGGGTAAAGTCCGCGATATTTACGATATCGACGACTCCACCCTGCTCATCGTCACCACGGACCGCATGTCCGCCTTTGACGTCATCATGAACGAGCCGGTCCCGTACAAAGGCGTCATCCTCAACCAGATCACCCTGTTCTGGATGAAAAAGTTCGCCCACCTCGTCAAGAACCACCTCATCGAAAGCGACGTGGACAAGTTCCCCGCCGCGCTGGCCCCCTACCGCGAAGAACTGGAAGGCCGTTCGGTCCTCGTGAAAAAGGCCAAGCCCCTGCCGGTGGAATGCATCGTGCGCGGCTACATCACCGGCTCCGGCTGGAAGGACTACAAGGCCACCGGTTCCGTCTGCGGCTACAAGCTGCCCGAAGGCCTGCTGGAGTCCGCCCGTCTCGAACAGCCGCTGTTCACCCCGTCCACCAAGGCGGAACTCGGCGAGCACGACGAGAACATTTCCACGGCCCGGGCCGCGGAAATCCTCGGCAAAGACATCGCGGATCAGATCGAGAGCATCGCCCTGGCCCTCTTCAAGGAAGGCCGCGCGTGGGCTGAAAGCCGCGGCATCATCATTGCCGACACCAAGTTCGAATTCGGCATGGTCGACGGCGAGCTGATCCTCATCGACGAAGTGCTGACGCCCGACTCCTCCCGCTTCTGGCCAGCCGAGGGCTATAAGGCGGGCCAGAGCCAGCCGAGCTTCGACAAGCAGTACCTCCGCGACTGGCTGTCCGGACAGCCGTGGGACAAGACCCCGCCGCCGCCCGCCCTGCCCAAGGAGGTGGTCGAAGCCACCCAGAACAAATATCTCGAAGCCTACCGCATTCTGACCGGCTCCGAGCTTGCTCTCTAATATAAAATGAGGGAAAAGCGGAGGAGGAACTCTTTATCTCAAAGAGCCTCCTCCGAGCTTGCCCGTATGCCCGCACTCCGCCCGCACCACTCGGCAGGCGGAAAACCGGGCGACGGAAACGCTTGCCGGACGCGTATGGCTGATGCCATCAAGCCCGTTCGCGGGAATTTCCGCACCACTCATTACCGGCCTCTGCAGCCTGGAAACCGCCTTTCCGCCGACGGCGGAAGGGAGATTCACGGATCATTCCGGTTTGCCTGTCACTGGGGGAGCTTTTCCCCGGCCGCCGGAGGCCCCTTTTCCACTCAGTACCAACTACGAGGAAATCATGCTGTTGAAAGACAAAAAGTGCCTCATCTTCGGGGTAGCCAACAACAGAAGCATCGCGTACGGAATCGCTTCCTGCTTTAAGGAACATGGCGCCCGGCTGGCGTTCAGCTATGCCGGTGAAGCCATCCACAAGCGCGTGGAACCCATCTCCGAGGAGCTCGGCGGTGAGTTTATCTTCCCCTGCGACGTGACCAGCGACGAGGACATCGCCGCCGCCGCCGCGCTCGTGAAAGAAAAATGGGGCGGCGTGGACGTGCTCGTCCATTCCGTCGCCTTCGCCAACTGTGAAGACCTGACCAAGCGCTTCATCGAAACCTCCCGCGACGGTTTCGCCACGGCCCTGAACGTCTCGGCCTATTCCCTGACCGCGCTCTGCCATGCCTTCGAGCCCATGCTGAACCCCGGCGCGTCCGTGCTCACCATGACCTACTACGGCGCTCAGAAGATCATCACCAACTACAACGTGATGGGCGTCGCCAAGGCGGCCCTTGAGGCTTCGGTCCGCTACCTTTCCGTCGATCTCGGCGCGAAGGACGTTCGCATCAACGCCATCAGCGCCGGCCCCATCAAGACGCTGGCTTCCTCTGGCATTTCCGACTTCAAGCAGATCTTCAATCACATTGAAGAACACGCCCCCCTCCGCCGCAACGTGACCACCGAAGACGTGGGCAAGGCCGCCGTCTTCCTCGCCTCCGATCTCGGCTCCGCCGTGACCGGCGAAATCATGTTCGTGGACTGCGGCTACAACAACCTGGGCATCTAACATGTCCGTCCTGCTGACGCTCGCCTTTCTCGTCGCCGTCGTCTGGCTGCTGGTCAAGGCGGAGGAAAAAGGCGTGCTGCATACCGGCGGGTGTCCCTGCTGCAATCAAGGGCGCCGCCAAAAGCGCTCTTAACCGCAGGCGTCCCCACGCAATCAAGGGACGGGCTCCTCACGAAAAAAGGCGGCGTTCTTCGGAACGCCGCCTTTTTGTCGTCAAATGCTATGGGAGCTAGTGGGTACCGCAGCTGCCGGAGGAACAACTTCCGCCACAACTGCTCCCGCCCGTATTGGCAAGGGGAATTTCGGGTTCGACGGAAAAGCCCATGTACGTCAGGTCGATGCTCACGCCGCCCACGGTTTCAAGAAGATCGCCAGCGATGCAAAAGGTAAATCCGTCCTGCTCAAAAACCTTGTCTTCGGGAGTAGGCTCATCCAGAGCCAGAGCGAGGCGCGGGCCGCGTCAGCCGCCAGCGGCGAGATACACGCGGATAGGCGTTTTTTCCTTGTCGGCAAAATACGCTTCCAGCTCGTGGGAAGCCGTTTCGCTAATCGTAAACATGGTTGTTTCCTCCGGAATAAATGATGAAGAGGGGAAACGGACAAATGCGGGAAAGCGCCATATCCGTCTTCTTCAGAAGGTAGTGTACAAAAGCCAAATGGCAAGGGAACCTTTCGTTAGGGCTTTTCTCACGGAATCGCTTTTTGCGCAACGGGAACCCCGCCGGATGGTTCGCTTTGAGCATATCGGTACGGGAGGGCCTTTCGGGGCTGTCCCGCAGCCTCAACCTTAATGGCAACCGCCGGAACTGCCGCAGCCGCCGCAGCAGGACGAGCAGCCGCCGCCGTTGCCGCCGCTCGGCAGGGGGATTTCGGATTCGACCACAAACCCCATATGGGTCATGCCGACGGTCACCGCGCCGACCTTCTCGACCAGTTCCTTATTGATGCAGAGCGTCAGGCCGTTGTCCTCGGACGTTTCGTCGTCCTCGCCGGGTTCGTCGAGGGCGAGGGCCAAGCGGGGCCCGCTGCAGCCGCCGGGAGCAAGGTACACCCGGATGGGGGTCTTTTCCTTGCCTTCAAAATACGCTTCAAGCTCTTTGCGAGCCTCTTCGGTAAGAGAGATCATCAGGTCCTCCAACGCAGCCTCATCCGTCGCTTTCGGTCTTTCGATAAAGGCTTTCTGCGGCTGCTTTCGGGATTTGTTAAGATTGGCGGTTCCGGCTTAACGCCCTTTGGGCGGGAAGGCCGTTCTCCCGGACACGCGGGCTGTTACAGGCCCTCGCTGCGACGGCCTGAGTGGGGATAACATAGTTGCCGGGCGGTCCTTGTCAAGCCTCCTTTGCCCCGCCGGAGCCGCCCCATGGGGCCGTCCCCGTGTATTTCATGGACAAATCCGATCTTTTCACTCTACAGGGAATAGTATATCCTGACGATCTCAAGGCGCGCGGGAGCCCGTCCCCTCGCGGCACACGTGCCCGGACCTCAAGAGGAGTTGCCCCATGAAAACCACCGTCCTTCTTCATGCCGACGAGATCGCCCGCGTTCTCGACCGTCTCGCCTGCCAGATCATGGAACGTCACGGAGACTGTGAACAGACCGTACTGCTGGGCATCCAGCGGCGCGGGGTCGACCTCGCCGTCCGTCTCGGCAAGGTGCTGGAAGACAAGCTCGGACGAAAGCTGCCCTTCGGCACGCTGGACATCAACCTGTACCGGGACGACTGGACCACGATGCACGCCCGCCCCACCATCGGCGAGTCCAACATCACCACACCTCTCGACAATAAAAACGTCATCCTCGTCGACGACGTGCTGTTCACCGGGCGCACGATCCGCGCCGCGCTGGAAGCCATCCTCGACTATGGCCGCCCCAAGACGGTGGAACTCCTTGTCCTCGTGGATCGCGGCCACCGCGAACTGCCCATCCACGGCGACTACGTGGGCCGCAAAATCAACACGGCCCGCTCTGAAAAGGTCAATGTCCTTATGGAAGAACGCGACGGCAGGGACGAAGTCGTCCTCGAAAGCGCCGACGCTTAACGATACCCGCCCCGGCGGGCAAGTTTGGAGCCTTCATGTCCCTGTCCCAGCCTCTGCCTGAACGCCTGCGCCCCTCCGAACTGGCTCTTTTCGTCGGACAGAGCCACCTCGCCGAGCGCCTGACCACGCTCTTGGAGGGCCCGCGCCTTCCGAGCCTGCTCCTGTTCGGCCCTCCGGGCTGCGGCAAATCCACGCTGGCCCTCCTGCTCGCACGCGCCCGGGGCGGCAACGTCCTGCGCCTGAGCGCTCCCGAGGCGGGTTTGCAGCAGCTCCGGCGCCAGCTTACCGGCGTCGATATCCTTGTGCTCGACGAGCTGCACCGCTTCTCAAAGGCGCAGCAGGACTTCTTCCTCCCGTTGCTGGAGTCCGGCGATCTCACCATGATCGCCACGACCACGGAAAACCCCTCTTTCAGCGTGACCCGCCAGCTGCTTTCGCGGCTGCACGTCCTGCGGCTGCGCCAGCTCGGGCGGCCCGAACTGCTCGAACTCGGCAAGCGCGGCGCGGCGGCCCTTTCCGTCACCCTGAACGACGAGATCCTTGATTTCCTTTCGACAGCGGCCCACGGCGACGCCCGGACCATGCTCAATCTGGTGGAGTACGCCTCGTCCCTGCCGGAAGAGAAACGCAACCTGCCCCACGTCAAGGCCACCCTGCCCGAGATCATGGCCCGCCACGACAAGGATGGGGACAGCCATTACGAATACGCCTCAGCGCTCATCAAATCGATCCGCGGCAGCGATCCCGACGCGGCGCTGTACTATCTGGCCTGCCTGCTCGAAGGCGGCGAAGATCCGCGTTTCATCTGCCGGAGGCTCATCCTGTCCGCCTCCGAGGACGTGGGGCTGGCCGATCCGCAGGCCCTGCCGCTGGCCGTCGCCTGCCAACAGGCCGTGGAGTTTGTGGGGATGCCCGAAGGCTACATCCCGCTGGCGGAAACCGTGGTCTACCTTGCCCTTGCGCGCAAGAGCAATTCCACCTACGCGGCCTACGCCAACGCGGCGCGGGAGGTGAAAGTCAACGGCCCGCAGTCCGTGCCCCTGCATCTGCGCAACGCCTCGACACAGCTCCAGCGCGAATGGGGATACGGCAAGGATTACAAATACCCGCACAATTTTCCGCAGGCGTGGGTGGAACAGGACTACCTCCCTCCCTCGGTCAGGAACCGCGTGTTCTACCAGCCCAAGGAATATGGGGAGGAGCCCCGCCTGGCAAGCTGGAGCAAGCGCCTGAAACGCACCAAACCCGAAAACCGTTAGGTCCCGCTCATGACGACATCTTCCCATCTGTTCGACGCCAACTGGTATCTGACGTCCCCGCGTACCCCTTCTTTCCTGAGCCGCATCAGCCCCAACCTGGGGTTCTACGCGCCCATGATCTGGATCGTGTTCAAGGCTGGCTGCAACGCCATGCGCAATCAATACGACGGCGAAGCATGGACCCAAAGCAGCGAGGGTATCGCGCACGCGCTCGAATCCGTGGGCTGCCGCATCGAAGCCACCGGGCTGGAGCATTTCCGTTCGCTGGAAGGCCCCTGCGTCTTTATCGGCAACCATATGAGCACGTTGGAGACGTTTGTGCTGCCTTCCATGATCCAGCCGTGGAAGGACGTGACCTTTGTGGTGAAGGAAAGCCTGCTGAAGTATCCCTTCTTCGGCCCGGTGCTCGGGTCGCGCGAGCCCATCGTCGTCGGCCGCAGCAATCCCCGTGAAGATCTCGTCGCGGTGCTTGAGGGCGGCGAGGCGAGGCTCAAGCAAGGCCGTTCCGTCATTGTTTTTCCGCAGAGCACGCGCAGTTCCGTTTTCGACCCCGCGCATTTCAATACCATCGGCGTCAAGCTTGCCAAGCGTGCCGGGGTTCCGGTCATTCCGGTGGCGCTCAAGACCGATGCGTGGGGGAATGGGAACCTCCTCAAAGACTTCGGCCCGGTGGATGTCAAAAAGACCATCCACTTTGAATTCGGTGCGCCCATGCGCATCGAAGGCACGGGCAAGGCCGAGCATCAGCAGATCACCGAGTTCATCATCGATCGCCTCGGCGTATGGGGGCGTGAGATTGGGGAATGATGAATGCGAAATTGGGGAGGGGAGGGAGAAACTTTCTTGA
>NZ_JH114234.1:119818-131930 GCF_000224655.1 Bilophila sp. 4_1_30 | reverse complement strand
CGTCAATGTCCGGAGCGCCCTTTACGGGGCGTTCTGTTTTTCCGTAAAAAAGGGGGGAAAGCTTTTCTTTAGAAAAGCTTTCCCCTTCCTCATACGGTTATCGTGCTAAGGCTGATCCGCTTTACCTGCGTCCGCGCGCTACGATCCCCATGAGGGCATAGGTAAGACGGGCGGCGGCGAAATCGGAAGCGTGCATTCCGGGCACCGGAGCCAGCTCCACGACGTCGAACCCGAGGACATCCCGTCCGGACAGCGTCCGTTCCGCAATATCGAGCGACTGATACCAGCCGAGCCCGCCGGGCACGGGCGTTCCCGTCGCGGGCATGATCGACGGATCGAGGCCATCCACGTCGAAGGTCAGATACACCTGGCGGGGAAAATCCGGGGGGAGCAGTGATTCGGGAAGGCCGCTGCGGGCAATGGATGCCGCATCATGGAATGTGACGCCGTGTTCCTTGCGTGCCTCCGCTTCGTCAAGGCACATGGCCCGCACGCCGAACTGGGCCAGCGGCAGCCCCAAATCCTTGACCGCACGCCGCATGACGCACGCATGGCTCCACGGGCTCCCCTCGTAGCTGTCGCGCAAGTCCGCGTGCGCGTCGAACTGGATGATCCCGAATGTCCCGAACCGCTTTTTCAACGCCGCGAGAGCGCCGTAGGTGACGGTATGCTCGCCGCCAAGCAACACGGGCAGCCCATTGCAATCGAGGATGCCCCCGACCGCCGCTTCCACCCTGCCGAGCACGGTTTCCGGAGAACCGGAAATGTCGACGGCTGGCCACGTATAAATGCCCGCTTCGGCGGGGACGGATTCGCCATCCCACAATTCGAGCTGATCGGAAGCCTCAAGAATGGCTTCCGGGCCCCGCGCCGTCCCTCCGGCATACGACACCGTAGCCTCCAGAGGCACGGGCAACACATGGAACAGGCAGGATTCCGGTTCGGCGACCGGCAATTCCGAGGCAAGGAATCGGTGCGTGGTTTCGTGGGGCATGGAAATATCCTTTTTAAATGTCTGCGAGTGCGGTTGCTTGATACCCTAAATGAGTTTATAATACAAATTACTGAAAATATCTTTCCATTGTGTCTCTCTCCACGTCAACATGCAGACATGCCATGCCTTCTCACACGTTCCGCCGTTTTCTTTTCCCCGCCCTCCGAACGATGCTGGGGTCCTTTCTGTTTGTGTTGACGTTCTCCTTCGTGGCTTTCTCCGAAACCGAACTCTTCCTCTCCCCGGATGAAAAACTCTGGCTGGCCCAGCACCCCGAGCTGCGTCTGGGCGTCATCGCTTCACGCCTGCCGTTCGAAGCGCTCTCTTCCGAAAGGAAACAGGAAGGCATCGCCAGCGACTACGCGAAATGGCTTGAAAAAACGCTCGGGATCCGTTTTGTGGCGCACCCTGTCCCCGATACGGGGCTGCACCTTCCGTTCGGCGAAGGCAAGCTTGACGTGCACCTCTCCGCCGTCGAAACGCCCGAATCGCGTAAAACCATGCTGTTCACCCGGCCATACCTTGAGCTGCCCCTCGTGCTGTTCATGATGAACGATGCGCCGTTCGTCAATGGCCTCCAAGATATGAAGGGAAAACGGGTGGCCGCCGTAGGGGAGCGCTTGCTGGGCATCTTGAAGGACACCTCTCCGGAAATCAGGGCTGTGGAGGCCCGGACCACACGAGAAGCCTTGGAGATGTTGGAACGGCGGCAAGTCGACGCCGTCTTTGAAATCCTCGACGCGGGAACCCACGTCATACGGCTGAACAATATCCCCCAGGTTATCGTCGCCGCGGTGACGCCCTACCGTTTGCCCATACGGATCGGCGTCCGCAAGGACTGGCCGCAGCTTGCCGCCATCCTCGACAAGGCGCTGGGTAGCATTCCTCCCACGGCCTCGCAGGATTTCCATAACCGCTGGTTCAACGTCCAGCGCTCGGCGGAAATCGCCTGGAGCCTGTTCTGGGAAATGACCGCCACGGTCATTCTTATCGCCCTCGGCATCGTACTGACCGCGTTGTTCATGCTCCGCAAAGTGCGCAAGGAAGTCCTCGTCCGGCGGAACACGGAAACCATGCTCAATTCTCTCCTGGAGAACCTGCCCGCCGCCGTCTGCCTGTTCGATTCCTCCTGCCGCTGCCGCAAGCTCAACGCCATGTGCGCAAGCATCTTCGGGTTTACGGCGCAAACGGCCCTCGACGGCGTCCCCGGAACGGATTTCCCCGTGGCTTCAGGCGTGCTTTCCGAAAAAGTGTTGAGGGACGTCCTGGAGTCCGGCGAACCCCGTATGTTCCCCCACTCCCGCACCGATGCGGATGGGAAAACCGCCTACTACCAGACGACGCTCGTCCCCCTGCGCAAGGAGGATGAAAAAACGGATGCCGTCCTCTGCCTGAGTGCCGATATGACCACGCAGAAGCTGCTGGAAAAAAAGCTTTCCGAACAGCTTGCCTTTGCCCAGAAGCTGTTGAAGACCAGCCCAATCGGCGTGCTTATCGCGGTGGAAGGTTTCATCCGGTACAGCAACCCCCGTGCTCGGGAGCTTATGGATCTCCGCGAGGAAATGGATGTGGCCCGCGTCTATCCCCAGTTGCGCGAAGCCGCCGCCATGCTCCCCACGCTTGAAGACACGCTCACCGACATTGCCCTGAAAAGCCGGGACGCGCAGGGCCAGCCGCATGACCTCCGGGTCACCTATACCCGCACCGAGTACGAGGGCGCCCCGGGCATCATCTGCTGGCTGGTCGATGATACCCAGAATAAAGAGCTGGAGAAGCAGCTTGTGCTGGCCAAAGAGGAAGCCGAAACGGCCTCACGCGCCAAGAGCGATTTTCTCGCCAACATGAGCCACGAAATCCGTACGCCCATGAACGGCATCATCGGCATGAGCCATCTGACGCTGCAAACCGAGCTCACGTCCCGCCAAAGGGACTACCTTACCCAGATCAGCACATCGGCAAACACCCTGCTGCGCATTGTCAACGACATTCTGGACTTCTCCAAGATCGAAGCGGGCAAGCTCGAAATGGAACATGCCGACTTCCAACTGGAACAAGTGCTGGAAGAGGTCGCCTCCATTGCGGATCTCAGCGCCGCCGAGAAGGGGCTTGAGCTGCTGTCCCGGATCAGCCCGGACGTCCCGCCGGTACTGGAAGGGGACGCGCTCCGGCTTTCCCAGATACTGCTGAACCTCGTAGGCAACGCCATCAAGTTCACACAGTCCGGCCACGTCCTTGTTTCCGTCACGCAGGAACGCCACGAAGGGAGCAAAACACGTCTCCGTTTCTCCGTCAGCGATACGGGCATCGGCATGACGTCCGAACAGATCGGCAACCTTTTCGAATCGTTCACGCAAGCGGACAACTCCACGACCCGGCGCTACGGCGGCACGGGGCTGGGGCTCGCCATCTGCAAACGCCTCGTGAACCTCATGGGCGGGGAAATCCATGTGAGGAGCACGCCGGGGCATGGCAGCGACTTTGTCTTTACGGCGGAGTTCGGCACGGTGGCCGTCCCGGAACGCCGCCTGCTCCTCCCCTCCCATCCGCTGCATGGAGAACGCATCCTCATTGTTGATGACAATGAGCTCTCTCGGAACATCCTCAGCGGTATGCTCAGGGAATTTCAGCTTGATCCCGTATCGGCGGCCTCGGGTGAAGAGGCCGTCCGGCTCTGCCACGACGCGGCGCGTGAGGGAAAGCCCTATCGCGTCGCCCTCGTTGATTGGCTGATGCCGGGCATGAGCGGCAAGGATACGGCACAAGCCCTTTGCGCGGCGCTTCCCAAGCAGCCCGTCATCCTGTTCATGGCCACCATCCACGACCGGCCCGATGTCCTCGCCCATATCCGGGAAGGGAAAGACATTCCCATGCGGCTCATCACAAAGCCGGTTACGCCCTCCTCCCTCATCTCGGCACTGCTTGAGGCCGAGCAGCCGCAGGACAGGCCCGATCGGGCCGAACCGTCCACCGCCCCCTTCCCCGAACTTATGGGCGCGCGGGTGCTGCTGGCGGAGGACAACGCCATCAACCGGCAGGTCGCCAACGAAATCCTGCAATCAAGCGGCGTCAGCGTGGAGCCCGCCGGGGACGGCCTCGAAGCCGTGGAAAAACTCTGGGAAGGCGGCTACGATGCCGTGCTCATGGATATCCAGATGCCCGGCATGGACGGGCTGAAAGCCACCCGGATCTTGCGGGAATACGCCCGGTTCGACAACCTGCCCATCATCGCCATGACCGCCCATGCCATGAACGGCGACCGGGAAAAGAGCCTTTCCGTGGGTATGCAGGATTATATCGCCAAACCCATTGAGCCTTCTGTCCTCCTTTCCACCCTCGCGCGCTGGATACACCGGGACGGCCGCTCTCCCCGGCGCTGAGCGCCGCCCCGAGGTACCCCATGCACCAGCCAGAGCATACGCCGCGCACGTTGTTCGTCGACGACGAAAGCATCAATCAGCAGATCGGTGCCGAAATCCTGCTCGCCCTCGGAACCGAAGCGGATACCGCCGACAACGGCCTTCAGGCGCTCCGCCTTATCCGCACCCGGCATTACGCCATTGTGTTCACGGATGTGGAAATGCCCGTCATGGATGGAGCCACCCTCACGCATATCCTCCGCAGCGACAGCCGGTACGGCGAACTGCCCATCATCGCCTGCACGGCCATTTCCTCACCGGAAGAGGAAGAGGCGCTCCTCCAAAAAGGCTTCACCGCCGTCCTCCGCAAGCCTTTCGACGTGCAGGCCATGCAAACGGCCCTCAACCGCCATGCCACGCTCTCCGGCGAAGCCCCCGCGCCCTCCCCGGAACCCAGGCCCCGCGTCGAGGCGGGACACGTCATACGGGAAGAGCTTGAGCACCTCCCCGGTTTTTCCGTACGGCAAGGGCTTGATCGGGTCATGGGCAACCTTCCCTTGTACGTCAGCCTCCTGTTCGATTTCCGGCGCGAGCTTGCCGAAGCCGACGACGAGATCAGGCAGGCCCGGCTGCGGGACGATATGCCCTCCATCCGGTCGTCCGTCCACAAACTGAAGGGCATCAGCGGCAACGTCGGCGCAACGGATCTGTATGCGCAGCTTGTGGATCTTGAGCAGTGCCTGCAAGGGGATTCCGCAGAAAATGTCGACAACCTTCTTGACACCCTATACGGCTACGTTACAACGGCCGCGAGTGTCCTTGCGGCTGCGGAGCAGGCCATCGCCGCATATCCCGAAGCCTCTTTGAGCATTCCCGCCGCCGGAGAAGCCCTGGATGTCCACAAGCTGCAACCGGCGCTGTGCGAATGCCTCCTGCTCGTCCGGCAGTACAACACGGCCGCGCGCGAAGCCTTCGAATCCGTCAGGCGTTTTCTCGGCGGGCAGTGCGGGGCGGAAGCGAACGAAATCCAGCACGCCATTGATACCTTCGATTTCGAGAAGGCCGAAAACGGCCTTTTGCACCTTGCACAGCTTTTGGATCTGGAATTGAGAGAACCGAATGGGCTATCCTAAGAAACCCGTGGTACTCGTCGTCGACGACACCATCGCCAATATCCGCATCTTGGATGATCTCCTGCGCGACGAGTACACCGTCCGCGTTGCCACCAACGGTACCACAGCCCTGAGGCTGGCGCTCTCCGAGCCCCGCCCCGACATCGTCCTTTTGGATATTATGATGCCCGAGATGGACGGTTACGAAGTCTGCCGCCGCCTCAAGTCCGATCCCCTCACGAGCAACATCGCCGTCGTTTTCATCACCGCGATGGGGAACGAGGAACACGAGGCCAAGGGGCTCGATCTCGGAGCCGTGGACTTCATCGCCAAGCCCTTCCAGCCCCGCCTCGTCCGGGCGCGGGTATCGAATCACGTCGCGCTCAAAAAATACAACGACGAACTCAACTCGCTGGTCAAGGAACGTACCAAGGAACTGTATCTTTCCCGTTCCGTGACGGTGGAATGTCTCGCTTCGGTCGTGGAAACCCGCGATAACGAAACCGGCGCGCACGTCCGCCGTACGCAGCACGGCGTGGAAATCCTCGCCAAGCGCCTGCGGCTCATGCGGCCCGACATATGGGACGACGATGACGACACCATCGAGCTGTTCCGCGTCTGCGCTCCCCTGCACGATGTCGGCAAGGTCGGCATTCCGGACAGCATCCTCCGCAAGCCCGGCAAGCTCACGGAAGCCGAATTCAACGAGATGAAGAAGCACACCACCCTCGGCTACCAGACCCTGAGCTGGGCGGAAAAGCGCATGGGCGGGCATAACGACTTTTTACGCCTTGGCGCGGTCATCGCCTATACGCACCATGAGCGATGGGACGGGAAAGGATACCCCCGCAGCCTGAAGGGGGAGGAAATCCCCCGCGTGGGGCGGCTCATGGCCCTCGCCGACGTCTATGACGCGCTGATCTCCAAGCGGGTGTACAAACCCGCCTTCGACCACGAAACCGCCAGGAAGATCATCGTGGAAGGCCGGGGGACACAGTTTGATCCGCTTGTCGTCGAAGCTTTTCTGTTTGAAGAGGACGCGTTCCGCTCGCTCATCGTCACATATCCCGACGACGAGAACCCCTTGCTCGTCTCCAACGACTGATACGCTCCCTTTCCATCGGCACACGGCAGGCCGGTTACTGCAATGCGTTCCAGCATTGCAGCCCCTGAGGTGCGGGCAACGGCATTGAAACGTTTCCCGCGCCGTTTGTTGCATGGCGACAGTATGCATCTTTCTATACCCCTTCTGTAACAAAGCCCCTTCAACATCTTGACGTAGCTCCTATTTCCGTTACAGAATGCAGTAGTTCTGTAGAAAAACACATCGAGAATGCTATCCGCCTTGCCTCTCCCGATACACGCTTTCCGATCACTGCGAAACGCCTTACGAACCTTTTCGTCATGTGCCCTTCGAAGGAGAAGTCATGCACACGTTCAAACGCCAGACATACAGCGGCCAGGTTGTCGAATTCATCAAGCGTTGCATACTTGACGGCGAACTCGCTCCCGGCGAGCAAGTTAAGGAAGTCATCCTTTCCGAACGCCTCGGCATCAGCCGCGCACCAATCCGCGAGGCGCTGCAAATCCTCACGCAGGACGGCCTGATCACGTCGGAACCGCAGAAGGGGAAGTACATCCGCAAGATGACCCGTCAGGAAATAGAGAACGAATACGAAATCGGCGGCATCCTTGAAGGCGCGGGTGTGGCCGCCGCCCTGCCGCTCATGAACCACGTGGACATCGCCCGGCTCTCGGGCATGATCGAACATATGGCCCGCCTTGCGCCCAGAGTGGGGGGCCTGTACGAGTTCACCGAAGTCGACGACGCCTTCCACAGCGCCCTGCTCGCCCATTGCGCGAACCGGCGGCTCGTGGAGATGGCCCGTTCCGCCTGTACGAACATCTCCAAATTTCTGTTCTATAACCATTGGAACGTCTTGTTCACTCCACAGGAATTCGTGGATCGGCATCGGGATATTTTCGAAGCCGTGCAGACCCGGAACCCCGCCAAGGTGGAAGAGTCTCTCCGTGAACACTACCGCGAATCGGGGCGGAGGATGGCGCAGTTCGGCTCGTGACGCGTCCCGGCGTCCCCGGGGGATTCTTTTGCTGACGCCGGACCGATTCTCGGATACAGTCTCCCCCGATAGCTGTTTTGAAATCCTATCGAAGGAGCAGATATGAGCACAGATACCCCCGTTCAGAAAGACGAGCCGAACGCCTCCGCGGAACAGCAGTCCGCTCCCGTCCAGCCCGTCTCCGAGGAACCGGTCGCTCCCGTGACGGAAACGGCGGCCACGGATACGGATGCACAGCCCTCACCGGCCCCGGAAACAGAAACCGTGACGCCGCCCCCGGCAGAACCGGCTCCCGCCAAACCTTCCCCCGTTCAGGAGGAAAAAGCGGTTTCCGCGCCCAAAGCCGCCAAGGTATCCAAGTCGCCCGCCCCGGAAGCCCAGCCGCAGACATCCAGCTTCGCTTCCCGCTGTTTCAACGGGCTCGCCTCCGTCGGCCCACTGGTCCTGATTCTTTTCTGGCTTATCCAATCCATGCCGACTTTTATGGGACGGGAGCTGCACGCGCTGCATAACCTGGGCGTCGGCCTGTTCGGCGTCGCCGCGTCCGGCCTGCCCTCCCCCGAGCTTTATCCGGTCTACCACTGGTTCTTGAGCGCCTTAAGCCTCATCCCCGGCATCGGCAGCCTGTCTTTGGCGGCGTATATCCCCGGCGTGCAGCCGACCGCCGGGCTGGAGCAGATCAGCGGTTACCCGGTCCAGCTCCTGCCCATCGCCTCCGCCCTGTCCGCGCTCTTCCTGATCCTTCTGACATGGGCTCTGGCCCGGGCCACCGGCAACGACAGGCGCACGGCCTTCGCTTCCGGCCTGGTGCTCCTGACCGGCTTCGCCTGTATGGGGTTGCCCCGGATTTCAGGCAGCGACATGCTGTTCACGGCCATCCTCACCCTTGCCGGCATCTGTTTGTACCGTGGATGGATCAAGGCATTCGCCCCCCTATGGCTCTTTGCCGGTTTCGCGCTTGTCGCCCTGTCCACGCTGGCCGGAGGCCTGCTTGGCCTCGTTCTTCCGCTGCTTGTCAGCCTCGTATTCCTCCTCTGGCGCGGAACGTTCCGCCGGGCCGGGGCACGCGACGGCGCTCTGGCGTTCGGACTGCTGCTTGTCCTGCTTCTCGCATGGGGTACGTTCATCGCTTTCGGCGACGGCGGGCGCGAACTGCTGAAGACCCTCCTCGAAAACGAATATCTGGCCCCCGTCCTCGAAGCATGGAAGCTGCAGGGGCAAGACTCCTGGATCATCGTGGCCCTGCTTGCCGTCATCTGGCTTCCCTGGACGCTGCTCTTGCTGTTCCTTCCCTGGGGACGGATCGGTGCCTTCTTCAAGGGTATCGTGGTCAACCGCAAGCAACGCCCCGGCCAAGGCTGGCTGTGGTGCAGCGCCATCGTGACGCTGGTGGTCCTCGCCCTGCTTGGCGCGAACATGCCCGTGCTGTTGATGCCCCTCCTGCCGCCTTTGGCCGTCCTGACCGCTCAGGGCGTACTGAACCTTTCCGCGCGCGGCAGCCGCGGCTTTTTCCTCCTGCTGGCGATCCTCTTGATTGTCCTCGGCCTCCTCTTCGCCGCAGCGAATATCTATCCGCTGTTCCTCGGTGAACTTCCCGCGCCGCTTTCCGCCTTGCAGCCCACGCCGCTGGCCTTGGTCGCGGCACTGGTGCAAACCTGCGGGCTCCTTCTGCTTGGCATCATCCTCTGGAAGGCGCTCAACCGCTCCTTCGCCGGAGGCGCCTTGCTTGTCCTGACGTTCCTGGTGCTGGTTTATACGGCTCCGATGACGTACTATGCGGCGGCTGACGCTCCTGTGGTCGTGGTCACACCTGTGGAGCCCGCTCAGGCTCAGGAAGATCCGGCAACGGAGAAGGTGCCTTCTGAAACGCCCGTGCAGCCTTCCGAACCGGACGCCCCGGCAACTGACGAGCAAGCCGCTCCCGCACCTTCCACTCCCGTTGAAGCTCCCGCCGCCACGGAACCGCAAGCCACGCCTCTGCCCGCCCCTGAAGAACCGGCTCCCGCAGCGGAAACGGCTCCTGCGGCCCAGCCCGCTCCCGCGAACTAACGCCCAGTCCAAAATCAATCGCCCCGGATCAGACCGATCCGGGGCGATTTTTCTATGGGGTATGCCGATCCCGTCTCCCCAAAAAAGTTCTCCTCGGCAGCGCCCCGCGTTTGCTACTTTAAAGCCAGTTCGTGAAAACGTTCCATATCCACGATGTACACCTCATCCCGCGAGTACGGGCCGAGCACCGCTTCCCGCTCCAG
This sequence comes from Bilophila sp. 4_1_30, assembly GCF_000224655.1. Classification (NCBI taxonomy): domain Bacteria; kingdom Pseudomonadati; phylum Thermodesulfobacteriota; class Desulfovibrionia; order Desulfovibrionales; family Desulfovibrionaceae; genus Bilophila; species Bilophila sp. 4_1_30. The sequence continues at coordinate 122,135 of NZ_JH114234.1, read as the reverse complement.
TTCGCGCAGGGCCTTATTGAGCGTCACCCGATGCACGCCGAGCAGGTTCGCCAGCTCTTGCTGGTTCAGCCCCGGCGACACGCGGGGATTCGGAGCGCCCCCGTCGTCCCGCATACGTAGGTGCAGGAATCGGCAAATGCGCGGGGGCAGCTCCTCAAGGCTCAGGCTCACCGACTGGTTGCACAGCACCCTGACTTTGGAAGCCAAGGAGTGCAACAGCGCCAGCGTCAGGGCGGGATAGTTTGGAAGGATCTCGTGAAGCACGCAATCACGGGAGAAGGCATACACCACGCAATCCGTTCCCGCCACGATGGAACTCCGCGCCGGGACCTCGTCAAAAAACGGCGTTTCCCCCGTCACCGTCCCCGAGCGCATGGACATGAGGATCTTTTCACGCCCGTCGAGCGTCGTCCGCATCAGCCGGGCTTCCCCCTGATGCACATAATAGAGGTATTCGCCTCTTTCCCCGCCGTGCATGATTTCCTCACCCTTGCGGAAACGGAGGCGCGTACCGAGATCCAGGACCTGACGCCACACGCCGGCTTCCGGCGGTATATGGGTGAATTCTATCAGTTTCGCGTCATTCATCTCCATAGGGGCCTCCTTGTGCGCAAACGCCATTATCCCGTACAAGGCGAATAGCCAGATACATTTCCCAACAAAAAAATTTTTATCGACAACGGGTTGTACATCACTCTCACCGCATGGGCAATCCTTTCCGGGCCCGGCCTGTACAACTTTTTCTTCAAAGGAGACAAAAAATATCCATCCTTGAGAAAAATGTAGCAACCGTTACATCACGTATTCTCTTTTACAGCTAGAGTCACTTCAAGCTTTCCGTACCACTCTCTGGAGGAGAAGATCATGACTCTGTCGATGACGGGAAAAAACAGGTCTCTAGCTTTAAAGTGGTTTATATCTTTTGCAATACCTTTGATTGTCTACTGGGCGATGCCCATAGACGGGCAAACCGTCACGCACCATATGGCCCTCTTCCTTTCCATTACGACATGGGCCATCTGCATTTGGGCTATGGATGCAATGAATGAAATTGCCGTTGGCCTTATCCTTCCCGTACTCTACATCGTCCTGTGCGGCGTCAAACAGCAGGTTGTATATTCTCCGTGGCTTTCTGAAGTGCCCCTTATCGTCATAGGCGGTTTCGCACTCGGCAAGATCCTACAGGAAACAGGCCTCGGCAAGCGCATCGGTTTGACTTGCGTGCGTTGCATGGGCGGCAGTTTCACCGGTACTCTTATCGGCATTACCCTCGCCGTCTCCATCGTGGCCCCGCTCGTCCCGGCCATCACAGGCAAGGCCGCCATCTTCTGCGCCATCGGCATCAGCCTGTGCGACGCACTGGACTTCAAGGCCAAGGGACGCGAAGCCACCGCCGTCATCCTTACCTGCTGCCTCGCCGTGGCGTCGACCAAACTGTGCTACCTCACGGGCGGCGCGGACCTCGTACTCGGCATGGGCCTGCTGCAAAAGGCTTCCGGCATCAGCAGCACATGGATGGAATACGCCATGCACAACTTCCTTCCCGGTATGCTGTATACCTTCATGTCTGTGGGGCTGGTCATGCTGATCCTCCCTTCCAAGGTAGATCGGCAGGCCCTGCGCGCCACCTTGCAGACCAAGTATCAGGAACTCGGCCCGGTGACGTCCGAACAGAAGCGCGCCGCCATCCTCATGCTCGTTACCCTCATCCTGCTCGCCACGGACAAACTGCACGGCGTCGCCGCCGGGCTGGTGCTCATCGGCGTCACCTTTGCGGCCTTCCTCCCCGGCGTCCGGCTCCTCGACGGCCCCAAGTTCAGCAAGATCAACTTCGCGCCCCTCTTCTTCATCATGGGCTGCATGACCATCGGCAGCGCCGGCGGCTTCCTCAAGGTGACCACGTGGATCGCCAACAACACCCTGCCCTATCTGCACGGCATGACCACCACAACCGCCGGCCTGGCCTCCTATGTGCTCGGCGCGCTGGCCAACTTCCTCCTGACCCCGCTCGCGGCCACCACGACCATGACGTCTCCCGTCACCGAGCTCGGCATACAGATGAACATGGACCCGCGCATCCTCTTCTATTCGTTCCAGTACGGCCTCGACAACTACCTTTTCCCTTATGAATACGCCGTGATCCTCTACTTCTTCAGCTCCGGCTACATGCTCTTCAAGGATATGCTGAAGGTGCTCGCGGCCCGCATGGTCCTCACCGGCATCTTCCTCTTCTTCCTCGCCATCCCTTACTGGAAGATGGTTTTGTAAGGATTCCGCCGCGGGTCTCCTCCGGGCGGCCCGCGGTTCACCCTCCGCC
>NZ_JH114234.1:110829-119570 GCF_000224655.1 Bilophila sp. 4_1_30 | reverse complement strand
TCTCCATGTTCAGGCTTACCTCATTGGCTACGGCCCTGCTGTCCCTGTTCATGCTCTCAGCCCCGGCAAGCGCCTACGAGGCCATCACCGGCCCCCTCGGGCTGCTGGCCTATGACAAGGCAAAGGCCTACGACGGCTACACGCTGTTCACGCCGCACACCAAGGTTTCTTCGTGGATTGTGGACAAAATCCAGGATCCAGGCAGCAGAAAGACCTACCTCATCGATATGGAAGGCAATATTGTCCATACGTGGAAGCATGACCATCCCGCCTTCTATGCGGAACTGCTTCCCAACGGGAATCTGCTCCGCGCGGAGAAGATCGCCGGCAGTCCCGTGAACTTCGGCGGCTGGTACGGCCTGCTCCGCGAGTATGCGTGGGACGGCAAGGTGGTCTGGGAATACAAAGTCAGCAATCCGCGCCAGATCGCGCACCACGGTTTCGATCGCCTGCCCAACGGCAACACCGCCATCCTGATCTGGGAAAACAAGACGTATGACGAAGCCCTCGCCAAGGGCCGCGATCCCAAGGACAAGGCCCTCAGCCGCAACGGAATGCCCGCACCCGGACAAGGGCCCGACGGCCAGCCGCTTCAGGGCATCTGGCCCGATGCCATCCTTGAAGTCACGCCCAAGGGTGAAATCGCGTGGGAATGGCATGTCTGGGACAACATCGGGACAGGCCCCGACCAGATCGACATCAACTGGCATCTGCCCCTGAGCATGGGCTATTTCGCCCGCGCCGACTGGACCCACTGGAATTCGGTCCGCTACAATGCCAAGACCGATCAATACGCGGTCAACTCCCGCGACTTCGGTGAAATCTACATCATCGACCGCAAGACCAAGAAGATCGTCTGGCGCTATGGCAACCCCGCCACCCACGGCATGGGCAAGGCTCCTTCCGGCTACCACGACGACGGCGATCAGGTGCTTTTCGGCTCGCACGACGTGGAATGGCTGCCCAACGGCAATATCTCCATCTTCAACAACGGCACGCATCGCCCCAGCGCCAACCGCAGCTCCGTCATGGAAATCAATCCCGCCACCAATCAGGTGGTCTGGCAGTACGAAACCAAGGATCACAACAGCTTCTATTCCGACTTCCAGTCAGCGGCCCAGAAGCTCCCCAACGGCAACTGGTTCATCACCTCCACCAACAACGGGCATCTTTTCGAAGTCACTCCGGACAAGCAGGTGGTCTGGGAATACAACAATCCCATCTCCACCGACGATCAGGCCTATTGCGTGAAGCGTGACGACAATCCCGAAACGCAGGTACACCGGGCCTACCGCTACGGCAAGGACTTCCCCGCCTTTGCGGGCAAGGAACTGAAGCCGCAGGGCAAGCTCGCGGCGGGATGCCCCGACTGGTACCAGCTTCTCGAATTCAAGCAGGGCCCCAACTTCAGCTCGAAGTGACGCCCTCTTGCCCCGTCCCTACGCCCGGAAGGGACCCGCCCCGGCTTTTTCTCCCAAGCCGGGGCTTTCTTGTGGAACAACGCTGGAAAAATCCATCCAATCCGGCCCAATCCCCCAAAATTCCATACCTCTACAGAAGCCATAAAAAATGGGGAGAGTCTCAAAGGAACCTCCCCAAAGCAATGGCTTTCCGCCTGTTAAAAGCTCTACGGCGTCATACGCGGGCGACGGCGAGGAATACGGTATGCATGATGCTGAGGAGCACCACAAAACTGGATTCAGCGGCTCCGCACGTTTTTCCGTACAGGGTCACGGCCAGCCCGCCATGACGGCAGACGGAGAGGCAGTCCCGGCACAGCGTGCATCCTGGGCCCGGGCGTCCCTCCTTCAACCGCTCAGAAGTCAGCGCACCGTATCGGCAGACGCGAATACAGGCGAGGCAGCGCATACAGGCATCGGTCCGCCGGATGCGCCACGGCGCGATCTTGCCGAGCCAGTTCGCCACCAGCCCGAGCGGGCATACGGCAAGGCAATAGCAGGCGGAACCGTACCGGCGGCTCAACAGCACCGCAACGGGCAGGAGCAGCAGGCCGAGCGCCAAACCGAGCGCAACGGCGACCCCGGTCGGAGCGCCGGACAGCCGGAGGACGACGGGGACTGCCAGCATGAGCCCAAGGAAAACCAGCCGGAGCCGAAACATCCAACGTGGAGGCGGGGTAGCCTTGCGCCCGGAGGCCGCCACGCTATCCCAGACCCCGAAATAGCACAGGTGGCTGCACCACGCAGCCCCGGCCAGCAGTACGGAGACGCCGAACAGAATGGGCATGAACAGCCCGCCGCCACGGTATAGCGGGGCCGCGAGGATCATGCCCGGCACGGGGAGATGAAGGTTCCCGGTCATGAGGAACAGGCCGTATCCGGCAAGGCCGAGGGCGAGCTGTACGAAAAAGGCCACCGAGAACAGGCGCCAGATGAATAAGCGCGTACGCGGCGCGGCATCCCTGTCCCCAAGCCGCGATGCCACCCACGAGGCCCAAAACCCGGCAAGCAGGATATGGAGCGGCGCCCATCCGGGCAGGAAACGCTCCGTCAGGAAAACCTGCGGTGCGACGAAAAGCAGCGGCGTCAGGATGGAGATCGTCCCGAAAAAGGCCGCCGTCCGCATGAGCGCCCTCTTCCTGCCGCGCGCATACCATGCATCCCCCGTCTTTCCTTCCAGCAACAGGGCCGCCGTGGCGGTAAACAGCGACACGCCGAGCAGGATGCACGCCAGCCGCATCCACGGCTGTTCCATGAACATGCGGAGCTGCACGAACTGCGCCGCCGCCCACACCCAGCGCGCGGCCAACAGCGGCAACAACACAAGCGTGACCTGCCGTATCCACGCCTCTCGTCTCCAAACGAGCAGTGCGAACAGCATACAGCCGACGGAAAACGGGTATTGTCCGGCACGCCAGAAATGCGCGCCGCCCAATACAAAAGCCAGCGAGGACGGGGTAAGGCACAAAATCGAACGCATGATGCTCACGGACGGCTCCTTTCAAACGGAATGCCGCACATCTTACCCGATGCGGCATGATTTGCCGTGATCGGCGTCACGTATCCCGCCCTTTCTCCCCAACCCTCGGGGCTTCAACAAGCCATCTTGTTGGACATCAATGCGTTCTCCCCAAAATATCCGGTCGCCGGAACTCCGCCTTTCCCGCCTTCTCTCCGCCCCCTAACAAACGTCATCCGAAACGGATTGTTCCTTCCAGCAGCCCTCGGTACAGGGAAATGAGCAATCCGGGCTCCAGAGCGTCACCCGGTCGCGCCCCGCCTGCTTGGACATGTAAAGCGCGGAATCCGCATACCGGAACAAATCGGAAATCGTCTTTTCGTTCTCCTCGGGCGTATCGATAGCCCCCAAAGACGTAAACCGATAACCTCCGGCGCTGATGCTGAAACGCACCTCCCGATCGGCATGGACGAGCGGCTTTGCCGTACAGGCCACCCGGATCTCTTCAAGCTGGCGGAACAAGGCACCCTCATCGGCATCAGGCAGGAGCAACACGAATTCATCCCCTCCGAGCCGTGCGAACGTCGCCGAGTCGGGGAGCATCTCTCTGGCAAGTTTTGCAAACTCCCGCAGGACCATATCTCCGGCGGCGTGGCCGAACGTATCATTGATGCCTTTGAAGCAATCCACGTCGATGAACGCCAACCCAAACCCCTTCCCTTTCTCTTCCTGCACCCGCCGCAGCTCATCGGACAGCACCTCACGGAAACGGCGGCGGTTCCAGAGGGCCGTGAGCGGATCAATATAGGAAAGCTCACGCAGCATGAGGGCGTTTTTTTGCAGGCTGCTGAGCATGACGTTGAGCATGGCCCTCAGTTCCGCGATTTCGTCATGCCCGCTGACGGCAATGGACGATTCCGCTTCGCCTTCCGCGACCCGGTGCGCGAACAGCGTAGTCTCACGGAGCGGCTGGCTCACCTTCTTCATCCCGTACCAGATCCACATGAGCGCGATGAGGAATACAACCGCTATGGAAGCTCCCAACTCCTTCATATGGTATACGACAGAACGCTTGTACGCTTCGATTTGATGGGACTTCCGTTCAAGGATGCTGGTGATCCCCGACTCGACAAGCTTGATGATCTCTTCAGCCCGTTTCTGGTAGGCGGCATTAAAAAGAAGGCGGCGGGCATACTCCACATCGATTGTGTCCGATCCGCTGTGCAAACCGTCAGGGCACAAGGCTTCTCCCTTGCTCGCCTGCATGGCCTCGATCTCCGTAATCGCCAGATCGTCGGAGCGACGCAGGGCGGTCGCCAAAAACGCCATGTCTCCCCGGCTGGCTCCATAGCGCTCCAGCAGAGACGGAAGGCTGATCGTCTCTCCCGGCGCAAGGGAGCTCTTCCGGGGCACCCTCCCGGACCGCTGCGCAAGGATGTCGTAATACGTCCGCTCGGAAGCCTCATCGCCCGTATTGACGTATTCCCGCGCCTTGCGGGTCAGATCATAGGAACTCTGGAGCAATTCCCGGCTGACTTGCATCAGGTTCAGGTACTGGACGTCGGCCTCAACCATTTTCGTGAACGAGCTGTACACATTCCATGATAAGCCTGCCGTCACCATGATCGTTACGGTAAGCAGCAGGCCCAATAGAGACGTAACCCAACGGATGCTCATCCGTCCCTCCCCCAAATAGTCTGAACGGAACCCGCATTCCTCCGGAAACGGAACGTACAGACAGCTCTTTGTTGAAAAGAGAATATACTAGAGATGTTCCTCAACGCCAGCACTTTATGGCATCGCCTCACTTTCCGTTTACCGTTCCGACCCATGACGGAAAGGAAAAGCCATGTACGGGAAAGATTCGCGTACATGGCCTTTTATACCTTTACAGAGAGCTTTTTTGAATCCACAGGGGAAATCGCTTCGGCCTTCAATGCCTTAAGGCTTCCGTTGCCAGGCTCCCTTCTTGTTTTCTTTTTCGTCCTGCAGAACTTTGCCTTTCTCCAAAAGCCCCTCAAACACGTCTCGCGGCATCGGCTTCGCGTAGTAGAAGCCCTGTGCATAATAACAGCCGAGCTCAATAAGCATCTCAGCCTGTTTCGCGTTCTCCACGCCTTCACAGATGACCTGCATACCCAGTTCCCCGGCCATGTGGATAACGTTGCCGATGACAATCCGTTCCCGCGTCCCGAACATCCCGCGCCGCACGAAGCTGCGATCGAGTTTGAGCACGTCAGCCATCAGCTGCTGCAACTGGCCGAGGGAAGAATACCCCGATCCGAAATCGTCGATGGCGATCATGAAGCCGCGCTCTTTCAGCCGCAACACCTGCGCACAGACGATTTGGGGATTGCGCATGATCGCGCTCTCGGTGATTTCCAGTTCCAAAAGCGCATGGGGTACATTGTGACGATCCGCGATCGCCGCGACAAGTTCGGGAAATTCCGGGCTGTCGAAATGCAGGCTTGAAAAATTGCAGGAAACGGGATTAACGGTCATCCCGCGCTCCAGCCACTCGCGCACGGTCCGGCAAACCAGTTCGTAAATGTACAAATCCACTTCGACCACGGAGCCGTTCCGCTCGAAAAACGGGATAAAGCTTCCCGGCATAAGCAGGCCCCGCGTAGGGTGATTCCACCGGACCAATGCCTCGCTGCCGATGAGCGCGCCGTCCCGCATGTCCACCTTGGGCTGGAAATAGGCATCGAATTCGCCTTGGGACAGGGCGATCTCCAGCCTTCCTTCCAGTTCGCGCTGCAACAGCGCTTCCTGCCGCATCTTCTCGTCGTAAAGGACAATGTTCTTCATCGTCTGCTTGGCGTTCCTGCGCGCGTAGTTGGCAAAATCCAACATGCGGTGCAGATCGAACCCTTCCGTCTCGTTCACCAAATAGACACCGAACACTGTGACGATCCGGTACGCCATGTCCTGCATACGCCGCCACTCGTCCAGTTCCATGCCGATTTCTTCTATGCGCACAAGCAGGGATTCCCAGTCGGCATAACGCACCAGCAGGATGAAGTGGTCCGCCGATGCGCGGGCACAGCATTCCCCATCTTTGACGTTACGCTGCAGGATCGCGCCGAAGGCCCGCAAGATCTGATCGCCCACGGCGAAACCAAGGTTGTCGTTGATCGTCTTGAACTGATTGATATCCCCGTAAAGCAAGGCATAGCTTCCGCTCGGCGCTTTCCGGAGCAGCTTCCCGCACTCCACATAGAACTTGTTCATGTTGTCGAGATTGGTCAGCCCGTCCCGGTACAGCAAGGCCTGTATGCGATGGTTGCTCCTCGTCTTGATGGCGAGATTGTAGACCAACAGCAGCAGGATCACCCCGAAAACCGCCAGCATCCCGCACCCGACCTCAATAAGGTGCTGGGCCACGAAATCGAGCAGCGTGATCTGGCGGGGCTTGGTGGTGTTCTTCAGCACCAGCTCGTCCATCCGTTCAGGGGCCGTATATTGGATGCACTTATCCAATATGGAGAGCAGGCGCGGGTCCGCACACTTGGAAATGCCGAAACAGATTTCGCTCGTGTACTTGCTCATGCTCGTGGCGGCCAAGGATTCGTAACGGCGTTCCGTAAGCAAATAGTTGGTCACATAGACGTTCGCGTAAACCGCATCCGCGTCGCCCTTGAGCAGCGCATCGAAACATTCCCGTACGTTCTTGTAGAAAATGATTTCCTTGCCCGGGTGATCCGCCGCCACATGCTCCGAGAACCAGTAGCCTCCTTGCAGGGCAATCCGTTCTATGGCGTGCGGCTGCTTGGTCCGCACCAGCATGATGGGCGCCCGCAGATAGTAACGGGTAGTATACATCTTGTTGCGCTCGTCCCAGAGGTAATCCCCCGTTACGGAGCAGACCATATCAATAAGCCCTTTCTTGACCTTTTCCAGCGCTTCGGCCTGATCTATCGGCTCAAAACGGAAACGCAACCCTGTGTATCTTGAAAAAGTGGACAGCAGATCCGATGTGACGCCGGAGAACATCCCAGTTTCCGTATCGGTATACTCCAGCGGCGCCCACGAAGGATCATACGCCGCGACAACCACATCCGCCTGTTTGAGGAACGCTTCCTCTTCCTTGGTGAAGACCGGCTGCTGCGCCATGCTGACGGCAAAATATTTGTCGTACAGCCGCATCATATAGTTGGGATCGCGCAGCACGATGGCATTCATCGCCGCATCAAGACGGGCGAGCAAATCCGGCCTGTTCTTCGCCACAGCGATATACACCGGCTCCGGAGAGAACTGTGCAACGCTCCGGAACGTGCTGCTGCGGCCAAGGTGGGTGATGGCGACGCCGTCAAGCGTCCCGTCCTCAAGGGCACTCAATAACGCCTGCGTCTCGGCATAGGGAACGATGATCGGTTTGACGCCGAACTTCTCGCAATAACGCAGGAAACGCTCTCCGTCGCTGCTGCCCCGGATGATGCCGACCCGCATCCCTTGAAAGGAGCTGAAATCTTCGTAACCGTACCGTTTGTCGTCAACTCTGACATTGAGGGTAACGTAAAGCGTACCCATGGGCAGGTTGGAGAACAGAACCTCTTTTTCCCGTTCTTCCGTGCGGAACACGGCGGGGAGCATATCTATGTGCCCTTCCAAAAGCTGATGCCATGCGTTCTCCCAGCTGCCCTCATCCAGCATTTCATAACGCATCCCGCCGACCTTGGCGAGCTTCTGCAAGAATTCGATATTGAAACCGATATACTCAGCGGACCGGCCACGGGACATGTAGTCCCCATCCTCATAATACCCCACCCGGATGGAAACGGCGTTGTCGTCTGACTGCGCGGGAAAGCAAAAGAACAAACAGCACAAGACGATCGCCCCGAAAACGGATATCCCGTATCCATGCCTTCTCATGCTCCGACCTTGTTCCTTGCCTCTAGTGTTATGTGAAGCGACATGCCCGAACATGCCGTTTGGCTCTGACCTTCCGGGCCGCTGCCGGATCCTATACGTACCCTATATGTTTTCTCAAAGAAATCATAGTGTTTTCGGAGAACATACTCCGTGCAAAAACACGGAGCTCTGTTTTTTTAAAAGACCGTTCAAACCATAATCAGTCAAATAAAGAAACAACATGCTTTTTAACATTTTTAAATGACGGATAAAAACATATTAATGCGATAAAAAAAGATAATGGTTCTCCCCGCCTGCTTCCCCAGTGCGCATCTCCCCCCCACACACAGGACGTGGGAAGATGTCGTCATGAACATACTTCACGCACTACGGCAGCGCAAGCAGCCTCTGTCGGCAGGTTATGGGGAGCAGAGAAAAAAGCGTAGCCGACCGATCCGCACAAATGCGGATCACGCCCCAGTCAACGGCAACGGTATTCCCCCACAAAAAAGTCCGGCCACGCCATGCACAGGGCATCAGCGTTTGCCTGCCGGCACCGGCCCGTTCCGGTTCAGGCTGCCGCTTTCATCGAATCTCGGCGGTTGTGACAAAGTGCGAGGGATGCTACTCCAAAGAAGCACAGGAGGTGCGCTATGAAAGACTGGACCCCTTCCGCCTTGCTCCACGCTTCCGGGATGTACTGGGAAAGCTGCGCCATCCACGCCGCCGTGCATCTGGACGTGTTCACCCCTCTGTCCGACGGGCCGATGACCGTGACGGAACTCGCCGATCGGACAGGGTGCGTCCCCCAAAGCCTCGACCGCCTTCTAACCGCCCTGTGTGCAATGGGCCTGTTGATCCGTCAAGGCGAAACCTGCGAACTGCCGCCCTTCTCGCGGAATCACCTGTGCCGGGGCAATCCCGGTTATCTTGGGCATATAGTGGAGCATCACCGCCATCTTATGCCC
>NZ_JH114234.1:8737-110487 GCF_000224655.1 Bilophila sp. 4_1_30 | reverse complement strand
CATCCATTTCTGCCGCCACAATCCCGGCCTGAGCGCCACAGTCTTTGATCTTCCCACCACCCGCCCCTTTGCGGAACGCGTCATCGCCGACTCCGGCATGGCCGACCGGATATCCTTCGTAGGCGGGGATTTCACCACCGAAGACCTTCCCGGCGGATTCGACGTGGCGTGGCTCTCCCAGATCCTGCACGGCGCGGGCTTTGACGAGTCCGCCAATATTGTGCGGAAGGCCGCACAGTCGCTCGTTCCGGGCGGTCTTCTGCTCATTCAGGAATTTATTCTCGATGACAACCGCAGCGGCCCCCAGCATCCGGCGCTGTTCGATCTCAACATGCTTGTCGGAACACCTGACGGACAATCCTATACAAGGCAGGAGCTTGCCGGATTCATGCGGAACGCGGGGCTTGAAGACATCCGCCGCCTCCCGCTGGATCTTCCTCAGGGGTGCGGCATTATGGCCGGGACAGTGCCTGTGGGCGTATAAATTAAGAATGTGGGGGAGGAGGCCTTTTGAAAAAGGCCCCTCCCCCACGCCCCCACCCGCGAAAACTTCGACTGGTGGGGAGGTTGCACGAAGGGAGTTCCGTTGCATCAAAAAAAAGGAAGCTGCCGCTTCCTTTTCCGTCCGATAACAATATGAATTGCCGGGATAAGATTCCCGATCCGTTTTACTAACGAAAAGCCGCTTTTTCTTCAATCAACCGCGCAACCATCCGGTAGAAAACCTCCGTCGACTCCACCAGCGGGCCAGAGTTGTCGATACGGCGTACCCCGTCCGGATATTCGGCAGGCATCGAAGCCCGGGCGATGCGCTCTTCAATATCCGCGCCCTGCTCCCGGCCCCGCGCCAGCAGACGCGCCCGAAGTACGGAAGCGTCCACTTCCACGAGCACGGGGACAAGGCTGGGGAAACGGCGGAGCGCTTCGGGCAGGTACCCCCGTGAGCCGTTCATGAGCACCACATGCCCGTGAGCAAGCGTTGTTTCGATGCCTTTGCCGATGCCGTACCGGAGGCCGTGGCTTTGCCAGTCCATCACGAACTCCCCGGACGCCGCCATAGCCGCGAACCGTTCCGGGGAAACGGCGATATGGCGTTCGCCCTTAGCAGAGAGAGGCCGCGTGATGTATCGCCGGGCGAAGGCCACAGGGAGCCCCCGCAAACGGGGACGCAAGGCCTGCAGCAGGCTGTCCTTGCCCGAGCCTGAAGCGCCCATGACGTAAACAAGCTGGCCCTGCCGCATCAGAAAACCTCCGCGCCTTCCCGCCAGACATTCCGAACCACGGGCTGCCCCTCAACCATGCCCACGCGCACAAGATCCGCCCGCCGCCCCACTTCGAGGCTACCGCGATCCGTGAGGCCCACGGCTTCGGCGGGATTGGCGGTCACGAGCCCCACCGCAGCCGGAAGGGACATATACCCGCCCTCGCTCAAGGCAAAAGCCGCTTCAAGAAGGCTGACAGGCATATAGTCCGAGGAGAGGCTCCCCAGATACCCGGCCTGCGCGATCTCCAGCGCGGAGATATTCCCCGAGTGCGACCCGCCGCGCACCACGTTGGGCGCTCCCATGAGCACGAGCATACCGTTTTCGGAGGCATGGCGCGCCGCTTCCATCGTGGTGGGGAACTCGCTGATGGCGATGCCGTTATCGAGGGCTTCTTCGACGTGTTCCACAAGCGTGTCGTCGTGGCTCGCCATCGGCAGGCCCCGTTCCCTGCAGAAAGCCATGATGGACGCGGCATTGTCCTCCGCGCAGCCGTCGCGCGCGGTCTGAAGGCGCTCGACGACCTGCTCGAATTCCTCATCCGTCCACGAGGCGATGTTGCTGTAATAGGTACGGTAGGAAGAGGTATCGCGCCACTGCCGCTGCCCCGGCGTGTGGTCCATGAGCGAAACGAGGCTGAGCGCGGGCGTATCGGACAGCGGGAAGAAAAGATCCTGCATCCGGGGATCGGCCACTTCGCAGCGCAGGTGCAGCAGGTGTTCGGACCGGAGCTTCCCGGTGGAGCGGCAGCTGTTCAGCGCGCCCACGGCCTTGCCGAGCATGGCGATACGGCCCTTGTCGTGGTACTCGCCCACGGAAAGGGCATCAAAAACGGTCGTAATCCCGGACGCGACGATCTGGGCGTCGTGGGCGAAGAAGGCGGGCACGCCCTGAGGCCAGAGCACTTTGGGGCGCGGGATGAAATGCTTTTCAAGGTTGTCGGTATGGAGCTCCACAAGGCCGGGCATCAAATAGTCGCCTTCCAGATCGATGCGCTCCGCGAGCGAACTCGCGCCGTTGTCGAGAGAAACGATGTGCCCGTCGCGGACGACGAGAGTGCCTTCGACGACCGCGTCGGGCGTGATCAGCCTAGCGTTGGTGAATACGGTTTCGTTCATGGCTGTATGCTCTTGATGAAAAAGGTTACGGGCGTCTGACGGGAATAGTGCGGTCGGCCACGGCTTCGCGGGCCACGTCGTCGTGGAAAATGCCCACGATGGCGGCCCCGTCTCCGCGCGCCTCGCGGATCAGGTCGATGACCACCTGCCGGTTCGCGCCGTCCAGCGAGGCCGTGGGCTCGTCGAGCAGGAGAATGGGGGACGGGCGGATAAAGCCGCGCGCGATGTTCACCCGCTGTTGCTCGCCGCCGGAAAACGTAGCGGGCGCGATATGCCACAGGCGTTCGGGCAGGTTCAGCCGGGCAAGCAGCCCTTCGGCGCGGCGGCGGGCGGCGGCCTGCCCTTCGCCCGCCTCAAGCAGGGGTTCCGCGACCAGATCCAGCGTGCTCACGCGGGGGATGACCCGCAGGAACTGGCTGACGTAGCTGATGCAGCCCCGCCGCAGACGGATGACGGTCCGGGGATCGGCGCTGGTGATGTCCACATCCTCCCCGCCGCAGCGGACCCGGATGGAGCCGCCCGTGGGGAGGTAGTTGCCGTAAAGGGCGCGCAGGAGCGTGGACTTGCCCGCGCCGGACGGCCCGTGCAGGGCGACGCACTCGCCCGCATCCACGGAAAAGCTGATCCCGGAAAGGGCCTCGATCGCCACCCCGCCCTGCTGGTGCAGCACAAAGGTCTTGCTCAGGTTTCGGACTTCGATGATGGGAGTGTTCATGGCTTACCCTTGCAGGATGGAAGAGACGAGGAGTTGCGTGTAGGCGTGATGCGGATCGTCGAGCACCTGATCGGTGAGCCCCGTTTCCACGACCTCCCCCCGGTACATGACTATGAGCCGGTGCGAGAGCAGGCGGGCCACGGCGAGATCGTGGGTGACGAGGATGACCGCCAGATCCATGTCCAGCACGAGATGGCGCAACAGGTCGAGCAGGCGGGCCTGCACGGAGACGTCGAGGCCGCCGGTGGGCTCGTCCATGAACACCAGACGCGGCGACGTGACGAGGTTCCGGGCGATTTGCAGGCGCTGCTGCATTCCCCCGGAATAGAGGGCGGGCTTGTCGTCGATGCGCCCGGCGTCGATCTCCACACGCTCCAGCCATTGCAGGGCCCTGCCGCGCAGCATACCGTAATGTCGCGCGCCTTCGGCCATCAGCCGTTCGCCGATGTTCGCCCCGGCGCTGACCTGCATACGCAGGCCGTCCGAGGGTCGCTGGTGCACGAATCCGAGTTCGGAGCGCAGGAGGCGGCGCTTTTCGCCTTCCGGCAGCGCGTGGATGTTCCGCTCACGCCCGGCGGCGTCGCGGTAGGCGATCGTCCCGGAGGTCGGTTCCATGCGTCCCGAAAGCATGTTCAGGAGCGTGCTTTTGCCCGACCCGGATTCGCCCACGATGCCAAGCACTTCGCCGGGCCAGAGGTCGAAGGAGACGCCACGGCAGCCGATATGCTCCCCGTAACGGCGGGTCAGGTTCCGGGCCGACAGGATGGGGGCGGCGTTCCAGTCTTTCATTGTGCTCCTCCCTGCCCGTCCCGCACGGCGGCGCGGCGGGCGCAACAGTCGGTATCGGAACATACGAACATGCGGTTTCCCTGATCGTCGAGGATGACTTCGTCCAAATAAGTGTCCGTGGAGCCGCAGATGGCGCAGGCCTCGTTCCACGACTGCACGGTGAAGGGGTAATCCTCGAAATCGAGGCTTTCCACGTCGGTATACGGCGGAATGGCGTACAGCCGCTTTTCGCGCCCAGCCCCGAAGAGCTGCAACGCCGGGCACTGGTGCATCTTGGGGTTGTCGAAACGCGGGATGGGCGAAGGGCTCATGATGTACCGCCCGGCCACGCGCACGGGGTAATCGAAGCCCGTGGCGATGGTCCCGTGGCGCACAATGTCCTCGTACAGCTTGACGTTCATGATCCCGTATTCCTCCAGCGCGTGGAGGGTGCGGGTTTCCTGTTCGCTCGGTTCAAGCCAGCGCAGCGGCTCCGGCAGCGGCACCTGATACACCATGATCTGCGACTCGGTGAGCGGCTGTTCGGGGATGCGGTGGCGGGTCTGGATAATGGTGGCCTCGTCCGTATGGGTCGTGGTGGCGACGCCGGTGGTCTTACGGAAGAAATCCCGGATGGACACGGCGTTGGTGGTGTCGTCGGAGCCCTGATCGATGACCTTGAGCACGTCGTCCCTGCCGAGGATGCTCGCGGTAACCTGAATCCCGCCGGTCCCCCACCCGCAGGGCATGGGCATCTCGCGGCTGGCGAACGGCACCTGATAGCCGGGGATGGCCACGGCCTTGAGGAGCCCCCGCCGGATCATGCGTTTGGTCGTTTCGTCAAGATAGGCGAACGCATAGCCCTCAAGCGGCGCGTCCGCGCAAACGTCGGTCTGTGACATCTAGATATCCTTGTCGTTCTGCCGCTTGGCGCGCAAGCCGCGGATAAGGGAAAGATCGGCCTGAAAGTCCACGTAGTGCGGCAGCTTGATGTGCTGGACAAAGCCCGAGGCGTCCACGTTGTCGCCGTGCAGGAGCACGAATTCGGAGTTCTGCGCCGGGCCGACGACGGGTTCGTCTAGTTCCTTGGCGCGGAGGGCGCGATCCGTGATGGACATGGACAGCGCCTTGCGCTCGTTGTTGCCGAAAACCAGCCCGTAGCCCCGCGTGAAGCACGGCGGGCGGGCCGTCCCGGTGTAGCGGCTCACTGTTTCGCATTCGGTCAGCTCGATTTCGCCAATAACGACATCGAAGCCGAGCTCTTCGGAGAAAAAGGACACTTCCACCCATCCCCGGCGCAGTTCTCCGGTAAAGGGATGTACCGCACCGAAGCCGCGCTGCGTGGAGTAGGCCATGCCGAGCAGAAACCCTTCGTCGGCGCGGGCCAGCGCCTGAAGGCGCACGCCGCGATCCTCCGGGGCATCGGCGGGCAGTTCCAGAGGCTGGCGGGTGATGTCGCGGCAGGCATCGTCATCCGACGGCGCGGGCCGTTCGAGCAGCCCTTCCGCAACCAGCGCGTCGAGCGCACGCGGCAACGGCCCGCCGAGCGGGGAATCCGTATCAGGTTCTACTGGAAGAGGAGAAGATTCGGCGGCTCCGGCTTCAGCGCGGGAGAGGGTGCGATCCAGCAGGCGGTGCGTATAGTCGAACGTCGCACCAAGGATCTGCCCGCCGGGGAGATCCTTCCACGTGGCGGAAATGCGCCGCAGCACGCGCATGGCTGACGTGTCCACGGCAAGCGAACTGCCGAACCGGGGAAGCGTGGTCCGGTAGGCGCGGACGAGGAATACGGCTTCGAGCAAATCGCCCTGCGCCTGCTTGATGGCCAGCGCGGCGAGATCCCGGTCGTACAGGGAGCCTTCGGCCATGACCCGGTCCACGGCAAGCCGCAACTGCCCGATCAGCTGTTCGATCCCCAAATCGGGGACGGAGGGGTCGCCCCGCCCTTCCCGGCGAAGGAGTTCGTGGGCGGCGGAAATGGCCTTTTCCCCACCTTTGACCGCTACATACATGACGCACTCTCCTGAGGCAGACGTTCAAGGTGCGTGGTGCGCGGCAGACCGGCCACGCCGTCGGTGCCGCACAGCAGCATGTCCACGCCGAGCGGGAAGCCCGACGTGTTCTCGCGCCACCGTTCCGCAAAATCTTCGGGCAACGTGCAGGTGAAGGTACGTTCCCCGCAGATGCCGGGGCCGGAACCACGGAAACGGGTTCCCGCATCAAAGGCCAGACCGGCAAGCAGGACGGTTGCGGAACGGTCGGGATAGGCGGGAACGCCCTGCGCGAAAGCGGACAGGGGCGGCAGTTCGGCAACGTCCGCCACCAGCGCGAAGGCCGCCTTGTCCGCCTCTTCGACGATCGGACAACCGCAGTGGAAACGGAGCCACGTTGTCGTTCCATCCTTCCGCAGGCCCGGAGAGAGCCAGAGCGGAGATTCGCCGTCGCACAGGGTCAGGGCAAGATCCGCCAGTACGGGCGAAAGGCCGTCCGGCACGGACTGCGGGAATACGGGCAGGCGGCAAAGCCGCGCGGGACGGGACATGGCGTCGAGCACAACGCGGAACACCCGCTGCATATCGAATACGGGCTGAGAAAAGGCCGACATCAGTCTTCTCCTCGGACAAGCGTAAAGAAATCAACACGGGTAGGCTCGACGGCGGCGGCATCCTCCCGCACCCGGCGGGCGCGTTCCGCTTCCAGCTCGGGGAGCAGTTCCCGATCAAGGGCTTCCGCATAACCCTCCCGCTGCCAGAGGGCATCGTACAGGGCGGCAAGTTCGGCGCGGCGGGCATCCTCGCCCAGAACCCACGCATACCCGAGGCAGCCGTCCTTCAACGAGACCACGCAGCGCGTCGCAAGCGCTTCGCTCACATTGAAGGCATCGCCGGTGTTGCCCACGCGGCCCCGGATCATGACCAGCCCGGTTTCCGGCCCGCGGACTACCTCGTAATCCGGCGGCGTAATGGCGGAGAGCCCCGCTTCGAGACGCTCCACGGATGCGAGGGCCAACAGCCGCATCCTTTCTTGTCGAACGGTGAGAGACATCATGCTTTTTCCCGTGCAGTCTGTACGTTGGCGAACAGAAGCCGCGCCACGGCGGAAAAGGGCCGGTTGCGGTTTTCCTGTTTGAAAAGGGTCAGGGCATCAATACGAAGCGGAGCGTCCAGCACGCCTTCCAGCGCCTTGCGCAGGCCCGCGCCCACAAGCGCACGCAATCCCGCGTCAGCAATGCCGTCGGTCAGCGTGATGTGGAACTGGAACGAATCAAGGACGCGGTGGTAGCCCCACATATACAGGTTGCTGCGTTCCTCAAGGGACAGATGGCCGCGCCGGGCCACATCCTCGGTTTTCAGGGGAGCCCGGAAAGCATCCAGATCCATCACACAGGCGCGCTCCAGAAAGGACAGCAGAGAGCATTTCGTCGAGGGAACGAGCGCGTAAAAGCCTTTTTCCTCCTTGCCCAGATAGGCGAGGGACAGAGACGGAATTTCAAAGGGAAGGAAGCGGGACGCCACTTCACCCGTGGAGCGCAACAGCTGGCTGTCCATCCCCGAATGGCGGAGTTCGAAGGGGGCCTTGAGCGTCGCGTGCAATCCGTAATGGGCGGGAACGCGGGTGATCCCCTTCCAGAAAACGGGATTCACACCCGGAGGCGTCGCCTGCGGCACATTCAGGCCCCCGAGGGCATCACGCCCCAGCAGCGGGGTCACCGCCTGATGCAGGGCATCGCCCGCCGAAGGCGCGTAGTACACGGCATAGCGGGCGGGCATTACAGCACCCTCTTCCGCAGCTGCTGCGAGAGCATGTCGAAGACCACCACGACCAGCACGATGAGGGCCATGACGGCGCAGGTCTGCTCGAAAGCGAAGCTGCGGATCAGCTCCCACAGCACCATGCCGATGCCGCCCGCGCCGACCATGCCCACGACGGTGGCGGAGCGCACGTTGGACTCGAAGCGGTACAGCGAATAGGAGATCCACAGTGGGAAAACCTGCGGGATGACGCCGTATACGACTTCCTCAAGGAAGGAGGCCCCCGTGGAGCGCACGCCTTCGACCGGGCTCGGCTCTATGGCTTCCACGGCCTCGGAGAACAGCTTGGCGAGGACGCCCGTGGTGTGTACCCACAGAGCCAGCACGCCCGCGAAGGGGCCAAGGCCCACGGCGACCACGAACAGCATGGCAAACACCATTTCATTGATGGCACGGGCGGCGTCCATGAGGCGGCGCACGGGATGGTAGACCCACCACGGCACGATGTTGTCGGAAGACAGGATGCCGAGCGGCACGGCGCAGACCACGGCGAGCAGCGTGCCCCAGATGGCGACTTGCAGGGTGACGACCATTTCCGTGGCGTACAGCCGCCAGTCCGTGAAGTCGGGCGGGAAGAAATCCTTGATCAGCGTGAGGATATTGCCCGACTCGGTAATCAGGGTCATGGGGCGC
The DNA here is from genome assembly GCF_000224655.1 of Bilophila sp. 4_1_30. Classification (NCBI taxonomy): domain Bacteria; kingdom Pseudomonadati; phylum Thermodesulfobacteriota; class Desulfovibrionia; order Desulfovibrionales; family Desulfovibrionaceae; genus Bilophila; species Bilophila sp. 4_1_30. The sequence continues at coordinate 102,179 of NZ_JH114234.1, read as the reverse complement.
ATTTCCGCCCCCCGCCACGACCAGACGAGAAACGCCAGCGCGACGGCCCAACCCACGAGGCGCAGCAGTTCCATAGGGCGCTTGCGCGGAGGGGACAGAACAAATTCGGAACTCATGGCAATCCTTTCGGAAAACCGGCGGTACGGGCCCGCCGGGAAAAAGCGGCGCGGGAACCTCCGCGCCGCCGAAGCGTATTACAGGGACAGCTTGTCGAGGGCTTCGTCAATCTTCTTGATGCGCTCGGCCTTTTCCGCCGCAGGCATCTCGGCATTGGCCTCCAGCCTGCTCTTTTCGCGGAACAGTTCGAGCTGACGGAGAGGAACCAGCTGGGCGTTGGTCGAGGGCTTGAACGGCCCCCACTGGAGCTTTTCGAGGATGGCCTTGGCGTGGGCCACATCACCCTTCACGCCGTACCCGAAGATGAAATCGGCGATCTTCTTTTTCGTGCTTTCGGGAAGGCTGTTGCGCCACACCAGCGGATCGCTCGGGATGAGCGGCGAGCGCCAGATTTCGCGGATCTGCGCGGCCTTTTCAGGGTGGGCGATTTCGAGACGGCCGATGGCTTCGTTGTTGCAGGTCGCCACGTCCACCTGCCTGTTGGCGACGGCGAGCGCGTTGGATTCATGGTTGGCGGCAACCACGTTCTTGAAAATTTTCTTCGGGTCGACGTTGTTCTTGGCGAACACGTAGTAGCCGGGCACGAGGAACCCGGAGGTGGAGTTGGGATCGCCGTTGCTGAAACGAAGCTCAGCCGCGTTCTTGAGCACGTCGTCCACGCTCTTGAGCGGACTCTCCTTGTTCACCACAAGCAGGGAGTAGTAGCCGTCCGTACCGTCCGCCGCCGTAGTCTGGGCGAAAACGGAACCGTCCGAACGGTCCACCATCTGGATGGCGCCCTTGTTGCCGATCCAGCAGAGATCGACCTTTTTGAAGCGCATCCCCTCAATAATCCCGGCGTAGTCCGAAGCGAAGAACGCCTTGACCTTGAAGCCGGTGGCCTTTTCCATGTCGGCGAGGAAGGGGTCCCACAATTGCTTGAGGTTCTGGGAGGATTCCGTGGAGATGATGCCGAAGTTCAGGACTTCCGCAGCGTTGGCACAAACGGAACCGCCAAGGACGACGGCCGCCGCCGCAACGGCGATGAGGAAACGTGAAAACATGGCAAATCCTTGTAGTTGAGGGTTAGGCCACTCGAACCTGCGTCAGGGGCGGATTCCGCCGGATGTCGCTTTCCGGGCGGGCGAACAGGGAGTCGCATTCCGTACCGTAGAGGCGCTTGAGGAAGGCGGGGGTCAGTTCCGCACTCGGCCCGTCGTACACGACCCGGCCATGCTTCAAGGCGATGGTGCGGGGGCAGAAGGACAGCGCGTAGTCGACCTGATGCAGGGTCACGAGCACGGTGAGCCCGTCCTTCTGGTTCAGATCGCGCAGCGTTTCCATAACGTTGCGGGACGATTCCGGATCAAGCGAGGCAATGGGCTCGTCCGCCAGCAGGACGCGGGCGCGCTGCACAAGGGCGCGGGCAATGGCGGCGCGCTGCTGCTGCCCGCCGGAGAGGTTGGAAGTGCGCTGATGCGCCTTTTCCATGATGCCGACGCGGGCCAGCGCCTTGTAGGCAAGCCGGGCGTCCTCTTCATGGAAGAAGCCCAGCAGGCTGCGCCACAGCGCCGTGCGCGACAGCGCGCCGAGCATGACGTTGCGCAACACGGACATGCGATCCACCAGATTGAACTGCTGGAAGACCATGCCGATTTCCGCCCGCATGGTTCGGATGTCGCGGCTGATCACGCCCCTGTCCTGAATGAGGTGCTGCGCGACCTCGATCCGCCCGCCGTCGGCGTCGCCGGGCATGAGCCCCGCGATATGGCGCATCAGGGTCGATTTTCCGGAACCGGACGAGCCGATGAGCGCGACCATTTCGCCGGGCTTGATGTGCAGGCTGACCCGGTCAAGCCCCTTTCCGCCTGAAAATGTTTTGCTGAGAGTATCTATGTGGATCATGTTGAACTCCTCACTTGTCGTTGGGCGCATAGTGGAGGAGCCGTGTGACGCGGGCGTGTCCGCTTTTTGTCGATCGTGGAGAAAAGAAGAGGCGGTTGTGCGGAGATTATGCTACAAAGCAGAAAAAAGATAATAAATCCCAAATAATAACAATGTACGAGTCCCAAATACATACAAAAAAATCCCGCTCCGGACAAACCGGAAGCGGGATTGTAGATTATTGATAGGCAGTGGGAGCTATAGGCAAGAAAGGGATTTCACGGGAAGCACCGAGCCCCAAGACAATGAAAACGGCCGCGCGCCGGAAGGCGTATTTCCCGTCAGGCGGAGCGCCGGACAAAGGGTCTGAGCAGCGGAGCCGACCAGTACCACTTCACGGCAAGGATCAGCAGAAGGACCGCCGTGCCCGCATAAGCCGTATCCATCCCCCACATGTCATTGAGCATGTAGGCGAGGATCGGCCCGATCGCCGCACCGAGATCCACGGCGAACGAGTACCACATCATGAATACCCGCCCTCCCCGTACGGAAGCCGTATCCGAAGCCACGGAATCGGCTATCGTGGTCAGTGACGTCCCCGTAAGCTGGATGCCGATCAACGCAAGGAGCCACAAAGGCAGGGGCAGGCTCAAGGCGACGATCCCGAACACGACCACCCCGAACGCCAGCGAGACAACCATCATGGATTGCCGACCGAAGCGGCGATCGGACAATACGCCGATCCCCGGAGCCAGCCACGGCTCCCACCCCCAGCGGATGGCTTGCAGGACACCCCCGAGCGTTGCCGCGCCCACGGCCACCCCGCCGAGCAGGGTAACGCTGCTCCCGAAATGGATACGGATGAGCTCGCTGAGCGTGGAGGCGTACAGGCCTTGATAGATAAGCGCCACGACAAGCCCCGTCGCCATGACCCACAGGACCGTGCCGTCTTTCCACAGCCACGTCAAAGGCCGCTCCTCGGCTTGCGTTCCGGCCGGGACGCCGCTGTTTCCGCGCGGCACATAGATGAGCCCGAGAACAATGGTCACGGCGGTACACGCGCCGAACAACATGCACGTCACGGAAAAACCGAGCCAGTCCGCGAAAATCCCGCCGAGGAGCATCCCCGCCAGACTGCCGATCCGGTACAGGCCGTTATACAACCCCATGAAATAGCCGCGATTATCGTCGGACGATACATTCAGGATGCAATAGAAGCCGCCAAGCCGCAACAGTGTCCATGCGATACCCCACAGGCAGCGCAGAAGAAGCCAGACGGCAAAGCCGTCCGCAAAGGCGTAACTGAAGGTGGTGATGGTGGCGAGTACCGTGGCGATGAAAATGCCGGTCCGATCACTGATATGGCGGTACAGCCAGCCCACTATCGGATTGAGCGGGAGCCGCACCAGCCGGTTGACCGACAGGATAATCCCCACTTCCCATAAGGAGGACAGCCCGGCCTGGGCGAAACAGATGGGCAGCACGATGTACAGCATCGAGTCGCCGATCAAACAGGCCGCCGTGATCAATGAAATAACGATGACCTGCCGAGAAGCGCGTTCTTTCTCCGCCATGTGCCGCCCCTTTCCCTCTTGTCCCGGGCGGTTCCCCTTGGGGAACCTATCATACCGGCATTGTCACAGAATCGTAACGTTGACGTGTTAGAATCCAGTAGCGCTCTTTTTCCCAGACGGCAAACGATATCTTGAGAAGCGATCCAATCCGCCTCGCCATTTGTCCGCTCTACTCCCGAAAAATCATCATCCCACAGAGAATTCTATTCCAGCCGGGAGCCACAAAAGCATATCTCTGTTTCGTTTTCATGACGGCAGAGCCCGCACTCCGAGGAATGCGGGCCCGTATCAAAGATCCGCTTGCGCGAACCCGTCGTCGTGTTTGCGGTTAAGCCTAACGGATGAAATTCGTGGGTGTCCACGGCTCCCGCACCGGATAGGGCACGGTCCCCTTGGCGGCCTCAATGCACTTGAGCAGCCACGCCATGTTGTCGCCCAGCGTCCGCATGATCTGCAACCCCTCCTTGTCCTGCCTCACTTCCTCCGGTGTGTTGCCGTGCACGGAGTTCCAGTACTGCGAGGACACGATGGGCATACAGGAAATGGTAAAATATTTGTTCAGGCGATCAAAAGCCGCGCTGGCCCCGCCACGGCGGCAGCTGACCACGGCGGCAGCGGGCTTGTAGGCATAGGCTCCGCTTTTCATATAGAACAGGCGGTCCAAGAAAGCGCACAGCGCGCCGTTGGGAGCCGCATAGTAGACGGGCGAGCCCACGACAAGGCCATCCGCCGCCTTCAAGAGCCCTGAGCATTCGTTGACCGGATCGTCGTCAAACACGCACAGCCCGGTTTCCCGGCAAGCGCCGCACGCGATACAGCCCCGAATGGGCTTCGAGCCGATGTGCACGATATTCGATCCGATGCCGTTTTTCTCAAGCTGTCCTGCCACTTCGCTGAGAGCGGTGTAGGTGCAGCCCTTCTTGTGCGGGCTGCCGTTGATAAGCAGTACGTTCATAAAAAGCCTCCTTTATCCTTTATTGAGGATGTACATGGAGCAGGAAAAACCTTCATTCGCTGGAGAAATCGCTCAGAACCTGAAGCAGGGAGCACAGATTGCCCAGTCTGTCGTCGCCGAGGTATTCCCTGATTTCCCGTTGCGCCTCTTCCCACAGGGGAAAGGCTTCCTCCAGCTTGGCCTGCCCTTCTGGCGTCAGTTCCACCACCTTCTTCCGGGCATCGTCAGGATGCACGCCAACGGCAACAAACCCCGCCCGCTCCAACAGCCCGATATTCCGGGTCGCCGTGGTCTGATCCATGCACAGCACCTTGCCGATATCCGTGATGAACGGCCGACGCATACAGGCGATCCGTTTCAGCAGCGCAAACTGTGTTCCCCGGATACCCACGGGACGCAGGCAGCGATCGTAAATCTGCGTAACAACACGCCCGGCTTTGCGGAGCTGCATACAGACGCAGACAGGAGAAGCGTATTCCTTCGTGAGGGACTCCATAGAAACTCCATGTATATGCATGAAAATAGCCCGATCCTGAAAAGCCGTCAATCCTTTGAGAAGCTTCTCAGGAGAAGAATTGAAACTGACTTTCCCGGCAAGACAAAACTCAAGAACGGTATAGCATGAATGAGAGAATAAAATGTATATTTTCTATTTTTGACTGTTAAATCTAGTATAGTTGCTAACAATCTTATCAGGTCAAGGCTATTCTCCTCCATTGGAGGAGCCTATGGGTAACTGTCAAAAATCTTTTGGGATAACGATTCGTTTGCTGCGCCTCTCACGAAAATTGAAACAAGAACAATTAGCGGAAAAATCCGGTTTGTCCTTGCGGCACATCAAATCTATCGAACGAGGACTCAGCGATCCGACTTTATCAACCTTGAAAAAAATAGCTTCTGCATTGTCTCTTCGTGTGAAAGAATTGTTCGCGCTTGAGGAGATTAGACGCTCTCCGAAAGGCATCAGGAAAGTTCTGCTTGCACAGTTGGAAAACTGTAACGATAGCGATCTACTTCGATTCTATGCTTGCAACAAGATTCTTTTGTCCAAGTACGAGTAAGATACTTTCCAATCAAAACCGATTCGTTGCACATCTCTTGCTCGCCTTGAGCAATAGCCCCTACCCAAGAGGCTGCGTCGAGCCATTCTTCCTGAAGAGAACTTACGGAGAATACAAAAAAACGGGCCGACAGATTGCTCTGTCAGCCCGCTTGCTTTCTTATGGTGCCGAAGGGGAGACTCGAACTCCCATGAAGGAACCTTCACTAGACCCTGAATCTGATTCAAAAGTTCCCTCAATTTCCTAGGGATAGTAATTTCAATATGATAGAGCATGGTAATGTTCCCTGGGTAGCCCTTGTCTTCCCCCAAAAGTGGGGGCATAGTGGGGGCATGAAAAAACTTAAAGTCAAAACTCAGTATCCTGGAGTGCGTTACTACGAGCACCCTACCCGTAAACAACGTAACGGGCAACCAGATCGTTATTACTCCATCCGCTATAAAAAAGACGGTCGCACTATCGAAGAAGGCATGGGATGGGCGACCGAACAATGGAACGCAGAAAAAGCCCATAACATACTGAACAAACTCAAAGAAAACAGAAAAATCGGTAGTGGACCTCAGAGTCTTTCTGAAATGCGGCAAAAAATTGTCGCCGAACGAGCCGCCGCTGAACAGGAAGCCTCCGAAGAGAGCGCCTCCAGTATGTCCTTCCAGGACTTCTTTGAACGATTTTATATGCCTGAAGCCAAACGAACCAAGCGGAGCTGGCTGACTGACGAGCAGCGCTTCAACAAGGTTATTAAACCAGCTATCGGCATGAAGCCCCTTTCTGCCATCATGCGGGAAGATGTTCAAGCTATTATTGATGGCCTGGTCGCGGCTGGAGCGGCTCCAGCCACGATAAAGCAGTATCGCAGTATTATCAGCTATACCTTTACTCAGGCCAGTCTTATGAAGCTGGAGGGAACAATCATTTTCAAAGGTCAAAACCCTGCTATTGGCGTCAAGGTTCCCCCTATCACAAATGCTCGTGAGCGTTTTTTGACTGCCAACGAGGCAAAAGCCTTGATAAATGCAGCCAAGAAACTGCCGAACCAGGACTTGCATGACTGTATTGTTCTCTCGCTGAATACCGGATTGCGGCTTGGGGAGCTTCAACGCCTTGAATGGCCGGACGTGGATTTGACGTATGCCATGCTCACGGTGCGCGATGAAGCACACCGCAAGCCGGGCGGCAAAGTACCATTGAACAATACTGCGTTGAAAATTTTTAAAAAACGTCATGATGCTAGACAAATAGTTCCATCTATGAATATGGTTTTCCCACCGATTGAGGGCTGTACAGCTCGTACTAATTTTTCTCACGCATTTAAGGCTCTTGCAGATTCTATTGGGCTCAATGACGGTATCAAGCCTGATGACCGAGCACGGCGAATTGTATTCCATAGTCTTCGGCATACCTTCGCAAGTTGGTTGGCGTGTAATGGCGAAGATATATACCGCATTCAACGATTGATGCGGCATAAAAGTATTACGATGACCATGCGCTATGCTCATTTGATACCGGACGCCACACGAGCCGCTGTTCACAACCTAAAGCCTCCTAAAGCTCTGTGATATTATTTTTAAGTCTTGATATGCCCATAGTGTTGATTAACCAGGTTAGTAATGATTCTGTGGGGTAGACGACGCTTCGCCCTACCTGGAAAGCTCCAATAGGGCCTTCACCAGAGGCGTCAGCATTAGCAAGTGTTTTCGACTTTATTATGCCGCCCAGCTGACGTTCTACATCTTTGCGGGCTATGATTGGTGGAAGTTTTGACAACAGCAATTGGCGAAATTCTTCTTCTGGTCGCAAAACAGTCTTTGGCATGACTACCTCATTATTTATCAGATTTTGAGGGTAGATCAATCTGAATTGATTTGTGTATTTTATATAATTTGTATTTTGCAATCAACCCAGCCATTGATTTGCAATCATTCTTCCATAACATTTTTTCACAATGCCTGCGCACGCCGCTAACACTCATCCCAAGCTGTTGTGCAATTTGCGTATATGTAAAGCTATGCATAAACAACTCCAATACTTCTTTTCCACGGGGAGAAAGTTTTATTTTTTCTGGGGGTGTACCCAACAAATTAGGAATAGCTTTTATATGAAGTAATATCTCACGAGTGGTTCGCACGGCACAAGCACTCCTGAGGTTAACAAGATGCCAACGCACTGTTCCGTATGAAATTGATAAGATACGGGCAATTTCTTTTAGGGCGCATCCCCTCAGCCAGAAGCCCCACAATTCGTTTTTCCGTTTGAGTTAGTTTTCGCATTTTTCCCCTCCATGCAATAGTGTCTATAAGGAATACTCGTTATAGGCAGTAGCACGATAGGGACAGCTCAAACAGTGGCCTTTTGATAGGGGGGAACGAATATGTGGGCAGCTAATGAAATTAGCAACTATATTTTTACTTTAAAATCAAATAGTTACACATTCCACGTTATGTGTTAGCTTGTTTTAAGCTGAAGATGCTTATCCAGCCTAATCCGTATCTATACGGCTGTATACGTTTGACAGCCAAGCATGGCAAGAATATACTGAAGCCAAAATATTAAAGATGATATACTTGCTTTTCTTATACGGGTTGACATGACTTTGCCCAAGAGGAGCCTCCTAAATGCCTGAAATAAAAGATCGCTGGTTGTCTGTAAGCGAAATTGGTGAGTATCTAGGCGTTAGCAGTGACACTGTTTACCGCTGGATCAGCACACGCTCAATGCCTGCCCACCGTATGGGTCGTTTTTGGAAGTTCAAAAAAGGCGAGGTTGACGAATGGGTGAAGGCAGGTGAGGCTGTTGAAAAAATAGACAAACAAGATGTCTTGGATGAAGGGTAACTATGCTTGAGCAGATTTACACTGATGTAAAGAAATCGTTATGTTCTGCTGAAAGCTTATATTACCGATTGATACTTCTTGTTGGACAATCTGGAACAGGTAAAAGTACTATTCTTTATAAAATAGCCAAAGAATTAGGCGTATCAGTAATAAATATTAATTTGACAATCTCTAGTAAGCTTTTGGAATTAACTTCAAAGCAAAGAATATTGCGATTACCTTCAATGCTAGATGGAATGTGCTCATCTAAAAAATCTCCTGCAATTTTAGATAATATTGAAGTTCTTTTTGATAATACTCTTATGCAAGATCCATTAAGGCTTCTTCAATCAATTTCTAGAAATCGCATTGTTTTATCTTCATGGAATGGTACATTTTTGAAAAATAAACTTTTATATGCTGAATCGTGGCATCACGAATTTAAATTATATGAAAATGTCGATGCGTTAATTATAGACATAAACAGGTAAGATATTTATCGAAATAGAACAAAAAATTTTAAGGCAGGACAAGCATGAAATACGGAGACCTTATTCAGTTCGACCCGATTGAGTCGGTCGTTCAGTTGCGTGACGCGGACAAATCGAACGCCGCGCATACACTCGTGAACACCTATGTCATTTCCGAAGAAATGGCCGACCGGCTCATTCAGCTTGTCATTCCTCAGATGCAGTTCGACCAGCCGGTCGACAACAAAGGATTGCTGGTCGTCGGGAACTACGGCACAGGTAAGTCGCACTTGATGTCGGTGGTCTCCAGTCTTGCCGCAGACGCCTCCCTGCTGGAGGGGCTGAACCACATCGGTGTTCGCAATGCAGCCACTCAGATTGCCGGTCGGTTCAAGGTCATCCGTACTGAAATCGGTGCCACCACTATGTCTCTACGCGACATCCTGGTGGCCGAATTGGAAGAGCATCTCGAAAAGCTCGGTGTGGCCTATGTGTTCCCCGAAGCTGGGACCATTACAAGTCATAAACGAGCCTTCGAAGACATGATGACCAAGTTCGCCGAGGTCTATCCAGAACAGGGCCTACTACTGGTGGTCGACGAACTGCTCGACTACCTACGCACTCGCAAGGACCAAGAACTGATTCTTGATCTGAACTTCCTCCGTGAGATTGGCGAGGTCTGTAAGGATCTGCGCTTTCGTTTCATGGCCGGTATTCAGGAAGCCATTTTCGACAGCCAGCGTTTTGCCTTTGTCGCCGACAGCATCCGCCGCGTGAAGGACCGCTTTGAGCAAATCCTCATTGCTCGCAGCGACGTGAAGTTCGTCGTAGCCGAGCGCCTGCTCAAGAAGACTGCCGAGCAACAGGCCAAAATCCGCGACTACCTGATGCCTTTTGCCAAATACTACGGCGGTCTCAACGAGCGCATGGACGAGTTCGTTCGGCTCTTCCCGGTACATCCCGATTACATCGACACCTTCGAACGGGTCACCGTGGTGGAAAAGCGCGAGATACTCAAGACCCTGTCCATGGGCATGAAAGGCATTCTCGGCAAGGACGTACCGCAGGACGAACCCGGCCTGATCGCCTTCGACAGCTACTGGAACACGCTCAAGCAGAACGCCTCCTTCCGCGCCATTCCCGAAATCCGGGAGGTCATCGATTGCAGCCAAGTGCTGGAATCCCGGATTGAAAATGCCATTACCCGCAAGCAGTACAAGCCAATGGCGTTGCGGCTGATCCATGCGCTGTCCGTTCACCGTCTCACCACCGGCGACATCTATGCCCCTATGGGCGCGTCTGCCGAGGAACTGCGAGATCGCCTCTGCCTGTTCGATCCGCTGATCGCCGAGATGGGCAGCGACGAGCCCGACAAGGATCTCCAGACCTATGTGGAAACGGTTCTGCGTGAGATACATAAAACGGTCAGCGGCCAGTTCATCTCCTTCAACGCCGACAACCACCAGTACTATCTCGACCTGAAGAAGACCGACGATTTCGACGCACTAATCGACAAACGGGCTGAAAGCCTGGGCCAGGCTCAACTCGACCGCTTCTATTACGAGGCACTCAAGCGGGTCATGGAATGCCAGGACGCCACCTACGTCACCGGCTACAAGATCTGGCAGCACGAACTGATCTGGCAAGAGCATAAGGTTTCTCGTACAGGCTACCTCTTTTTCGGCGCCCCCAACGAGCGCTCCACTGCTGTGCCGCAGCGGGACTTTTACCTCTATTTTATTCAGCCCAACGATCCGCCGCGCTTCAAGGACGACAAGGTCAACGACGAGGTCTTTTTCCGCCTGAAAGGCACTGATGAGGAATTTCAGACCACACTGAAGAGCTACGCGGCAGCTCTGGATCTTGCAGCCACATCCTCGGGCCATGCCAAGGGCACCTATGAATCAAAGGCCAATGGTTTTTTGAAAAAGTTGGTTCAGTGGCTGCAGATGCACATGAGGGATGCCTTCGAGGTCACATATCAGGGACGCACCAAGTCGATGACCGAATGGGCCAAGGGCAAATCCATCCGTGATCTGTCCGGCCTGTCGCCCCACGAGACCATCAACTTCCGCGACCTGGTCAACACTATCGCCGGTGTCTGCTTGGCTCCGAACTTCGAGAACCAGGCCCCGGACTATCCATTTTTCTCGGTCTTGATCACCGGCAACAACCGCGCACAGGCTGCGCAGGACGCTCTGCGGGCCATCGCCGGGCCAAACCGTACCAAGCAGGCCACCGCCGTGCTGGACGCCCTGGAGCTGCTCGACGGCGAGAAGATTACCCCCTACAAATCGAAGTACACTACATTTATCCTTGATGCCGTCAAGTCCAAGGGGCACGGGCAGGTAGTCAACCGCAGCGAGCTCATTCAGGATGACCACGGGCTGGAATACATGAACCTGGGCGGCTCACGTCTGGAACCCGAATGGGTGATCGTGCTGGTGGCGACGTTGGTCTACTCCGGCGACATCGTGCTCGCCATCCCAGGCAAGAAATTCGACGCCACCGGCTTGCCGCAATTGGCCGCAACCGGTATGGACGAGTTGACCTGCTTTAAACATTTGGAGCAACCCAAGGATTGGAATCTACCCGCGATGAAGGCCCTGTTCGAACTGCTCGGCATGACGCCGGGCATGGCTCAGCTTGTCACCCAAGGCAAGGATGAGCCAGTGCAGAACCTGCAGCAGGCGGTGGGCAAGATCGTCAAGCGCATCGTCATGACCCAGCAAACCCTGCGCGAAGGGCTTTGTTTCTGGGGGCTAGATTTGCTTGCGGGCACCGACCTGGCCAGTCAGGCCAGTGGACTGGACGAAGCCAAGGACTTCTTTGAATCCCTCCAAGCATACTCTTCACCGGGTAAACTAAAAAATTTCCGCTACAGCGCACCCGAAGTGCTGGCCCACGAAAATGCCGTAAAGGTGCTGGACAAACTGGATGCCTTGCGCGAGTTTAGCATGGGTCACAGCCCGACGGCGTCATGGCTCTCCACCGCCGAGGCGGTACTGCCTGCCAACCATGAATGGGTGGATCGCATGAAAACCACCCGGCAGGACGTAATGGATGCCCTCAAACAGGCCGACCTGACCGAGCTGGCTAACCAGTCTCAGAGCATCGGAGCCAAGCTGCAAAAGTTAAAGAAGGATTACACCGTCGTCTACATTGGCCTGCACACCAAGGCCCGGCTGGGGGTAAACGACGACAAGCGTAAGGCGAGTCTGCTCAACGATCAGCGGCTGCAAACTTTACTCAAGCTGGCCGGTATCGACCTGATGCCCCGGCAGCAGCTCACCGATTATCAGAACCGGCTGGCCGGGCTGAAGAGTTGCTTTGCCCTGACCGAGCAAAACCTTGATGCCTCGCCCATCTGCCCGCATTGCGGATTCCGTCCTTCGGTGGAAACCAGTGCGGTGGCAGGCTTTCAGATGATTGAGCAGATGGACGCCCAGCTTGACGCCATGGTAGCAGGCTGGACCTCCACCATTCTTAACAATCTGGAGGACCCGATCACCAAGGCCAACATGGAATTGCTGAAGGTCGATGACCGCGAACCGCTGGAAGCCTTCATCAAATCCAAGGAACTGCCCGTGCCTCTGGACAGCAACTTTGTCCACGCGCTGAAGGAAGTGCTCTCCGGTCTGGTCAAGGTCACCGTCAAAGCGCAGGATCTACAACGGGCACTGCAAGTGGATGACGGCCCTGCTACTCCGGCGGAGATGAAGAAGCGTTTTGAGGAATATATTGAGCAGCGCACCAAGGGCAATGACCCGGCGAAAGTTCGCATTGTGATAGAATAACATCACGGTATCGTGTTTCACTATAGAAAAATTAAGGAAAACTTATATGACGGACATGCAGAACAGGCAGGGGGCATTGCTGCAGCAGGAATACGTTGCCAGTATGACGGGAGGAAGTCTTGTGGAAAAAGAATATGTTGTTCCCTCTCTCCCTGTAACCTGTCTTGGTCAAACATTTCCGTCCGACGCGGCACGACGGGAACATTTCACCGCACTGTTGCGCGAAAAACTTAAAGATCCAGAATTTCGCAAAATCGAGGGTTTTCCTATCGGCAACGATGAGGACATCCTCAATCTAAGCGATCCGCCGTATTATTGCGCCTGCCCCAATCCCTGGATTGCTGATTTTATTGCTGAGTGGGAAGCACAAAAGCCTGCCAAGCCCGAAGGCTGGAAATATGCCCGTGAGCCTTTTGCTGCGGATGTATCTGAAGGCAAGAATGACCCCATTTATAATGCGCACTCCTATCACACCAAGGTACCGCACAAAGCCATCATGCGTTATATCCTCCATTACACAGAACCGGGGGATATTGTGTTCGACGGCTTCTGTGGAACAGGTATGACCGGTGTAGCGGCGCAGATGTGTGGCGACCGAGATACCGTCATGTCGCTTGGTTATCAGGTAATGCCGGACGGCAGCATTTTGCGTGAAGAAACGGATGATACTGGCAAACCAGTTTGGAAACGCTTTTCCAAACTGGGTGCACGGCGGGCCGTGCTTAATGATCTATCGCCAGCGGCGACGTTCATTGCGTATAACTACAATACCCCCGTGGACGTAAAGGCATTTGAACACGAAGCAAAACGCATCTTAAAGGAAGTCGAAGCCGAATGCGGTTGGATGTACCAGACTGCACACTATGAAACAAAAACTGTCAATGGCATTGCCAAAACTGTCAAAAAAATTGGAACTATCAATTATACCGTATGGTCTGATGTATTCGTTTGCCCGGAATGCTCACGAGAACTTGTGTTTTGGGATGCCGCTGTGGACAGCGTGGCCGGCGAAGTCCGTGACACTTTTCCTTGTCCGCACTGTGGTGCGGCGCTGACCAAACGCGGTATGGAACGCGCTTGGGTAGCCAAATATGATAGCGCCATCAAGCAAACTATCCGACAGGCCAAACAAGTCCCTGTGCTTATCAATTATTCTGTGTTTAACAAGAACACCGGCAAAAACAAACGCTTTGAAAAAGTACCCGATGCCGATGATATTGCCTTAATCCAGAAAATCGAAGCGATGGAAATTCCGTATTGGTTCCCGACTGACGAACTTCCTAAAGGTGTAAAAACAGGTGAACCTATTCGAATTGGGATTACGCATGTACATCATTTTTATACGAAGCGGAATTTATGGGTACTCGCAACGCTTCGCCACATACTTTCCAGATCGGATATGGAAAGTCAGTTGCTTTGCCTTGTGGGAGACCAACTCCCGCGAGCAAGCAAAATGCACAAAATAGCAATCAGCCGCCTTAATACTAATCTATCCAAAACTGCTGGCGTACTTGCCGGTACTCTTTATATACCTTCAAACCAAATTGAGTACTGCCTGATCGCAATGATCGGATACAGGATCAAAGATGTCTCATCATACTTGAGTAAAAGAGATAAAAAAACTAGGCAGATTGTTTTTACGTCATCTTCAGAGAAGATGCTTATGCCCGACAATTCTCTGGATTATTTTTTCTTTGATCCACCATTTGGTGCCAACCTGAATTACTCTGAACTTAATGTTCTCTGGGAATCATGGCTCAAGGTAATTACCAACAACAAAACCGAAGCCATAGAAAATAAAACGCAGGGTAAAGGGCCTACACAATACCGCCAACTGATGACAATCTGTTTCAGAGAAGCCTATCGACTTCTCAAACCTGGACGCTGGATGACTGTGGAATTTTCCAATACCCAGTCCGCTGTATGGAACAGCATTCAAACCGCGCTAACGGACGCAGGCTTTATTGTGGCCAACGTTGCAGCATTAGACAAAAGACAAGGCAGTTTTAATGCAGTAACAAATCCGACATCCGTTAAACAAGACCTCGTCATCTCGGCCTACAAACCCAATGGTGGCTTTGAGGAACGCTTCAGCGGAGAAGCGCAAACCGAAGAAGGCGTATGGGACTTTGTTCGCACGCACTTGAAGTATTTGCCGGTGGTCAAAATTCACGACAAACAGCTCCAAGTCGTTCCAGAACGTGACCCGCGCATTCTCTTTGACCAACTGGTAGCATACTACGTCCGCAAGGGCTATATGGTGCCCATTTCCAGCCAAGATTTTCAGTCAGGTCTTGTACAGCGTTTTGCAGAGCGGGATGGTATGTATTTTTTAGCGGACCAGGTGGCGGAATACGACCGCAAAAAGCTTCTCTTTGACGGAACCATGGAACAGGCGTCTCTGTTCGTCAAAGATGAAGCCTCAGCCATCGACTGGCTGCGTCTGCTTTTGAAGGCAAAACCTCAAACATTTGCAGATATCAATCCCCAGTTCATGCAGCAACTGGGCGGTTGGAATAAGAACGAAGCCCAGCTCGATCTGCGCGAACTGCTGAACCAGAATTTTCTCTGCTACGACGGCAAAGACTCCGTTCCTGAACAGATCCACGCTTACCTTTCCACCAACTGGAAAGAACTGCGTAACCTGCCCAAGGATGACCTGGCGCTGGTAGACAAAGCCAAAGACCGCTGGTATGTGCCCGATCCCCGCAAAGCGGGCGACCTGGAGAAGCTGCGCGAGAAGGCACTACTCAGGGAGTTTCAGGAATATAAAGAGGCCAAAAAGAAACTCAAGGTATTTCGTCTGGAGGCTGTCCGCGCTGGCTTCAAGAAAGCCTGGCAGGAACACGACTACGCCGTTATCGTTGCCGTGGCCGACAAAATCCCCAACAACGTCTTGGAAGAAGATCCCAAGCTGCTCATGTGGTACGACCAGGCAGTAACACGAAGGGGAGGGGAATAATGTTTCTTAGGCAAATCATCCTCAAAAATTTTCGTGGCTACAAGAATCAGCATCAAATTCAGATAGACCAGCTCACGGCGTTTATTGGGAAAAATGATGCCGGAAAGTCTTCCATCTTTGATGCCTTGGCCGCATTTTTCGACCATCCATTGGGAAAAATCGACTCTTCAGATATATGTGTTCATGCCGGGAGAAATGGAGAATTAAGAATCGGCTGCGTTTTTTCGGATTTTCCTGAGTCTATCACCATTGACGCGTCTTCCGTCACAACACTTGCAGGCGAATACCTTCTGAATGGCGATGATATGCTTGAGATCCATAAAGTCTACGAGTTTGCGGATGGAACGCTAAAGAAGCCAAAAGTATTTGCAATTGCCAACCATCCAACAGCCAACGGTTTCAATGGTCTGTTATCAAAAAAGAACGCTGAGTTGAAGAAAATCGGAGAGGAAGCGAATATAGATGCCGGCGTCGATAAACGCTCTAATGTAGCCCTCAGAAAGGCTATTTGGGGAAGCGCAAGCGATTTGAAATTGTGTCCTTCCGAAATCCAACTGGATAAAGAAGATGCTAAAGCCATCTGGGAACAGCTCTCCAAATATCTGCCTGAATATGCCCTTTTTCGAGCAGACCGACCGTCAACCGATGAAGACTCAGAAGTCCAGGATCCCCTCAAGGTCGCCATAAAACAGGCAATAGAAGAAGTGCAAGCTGAACTGGACGCGGTGAAGGAAAAGGTCAAAGCACGCACGCTGGCTGTAGCCAATCGTACCATTACAAAGCTTGCTGATTTCGATAATACGCTTTCATCACAGCTCAACCCGAATTTCAAATCCGATCCAAAATGGGACAGCCTTTTCAAACTATCTCTAACAGGAGACGATGAAATACCAATCAACAAGAGGGGCAGCGGTGTCCGGAGATTGGTTCTCTTCAGTTTTTTCCGTGCTGAAGCGGAACGTCTTAGGGAAGAGCGCAAAAAAGGAAATATTATTTACGCAGTGGAAGAACCGGAGACTGCGCAGCATCCAGACAACCAGCGAAAGGTCATCGAAGCATTGCAGGCTATCGCCGAAACCGACGGCTGCCAAGTTATGCTTACCACGCACGTCCCTGCTTTGGCGTCATTATTACCAACCAATTCCGTCCGATATGTATGTCCCCACGACCTCAATGGCAGAGAAGTCTGTATCGCTGCTGCTGATGATGTAATCAAGACAGTGGTCGCTGATCTGGGAATTATTCCTGACAATCGGGCAAAGGTTTTGGTGTGTGTAGAAGGCCCGCATGACCTGCAATTTTTGCGCCATATTGGTGACCTTCTCCGGGCTGAAGACGACTCCGTTATTGATATGTTTACAGACACAAGAGTGGCTCTGGTCGTCTTGGGCGGAAGTACTTTGAAGGAATGGGTAAATCAGCATTACTTAAAAAATATAGGGCTTCCAGAGGTCCACATTTATGACCGTGATGAGCTGAAAAATGGGAAATACAAATATCAGGACGATAGAGATACGGTAAACGCCAGAAAAGACGGGTCCATTGGGTTCCTGACTAGAAAACGGGAGATGGAAAATTACCTCCACATCGATGCAATACGTGAAGCATTGCAACCTGTTGTTGACGTTAAGTTCACCTTTACGCTTTCAGACGACTGCGATGTTGAAACGGAAATCAAAACACAGTTGAATGGTCAAGGGAAAATCCAGAGGCGTTCGATTAAATATTGGCTTAACGAAGATGCCGCAAATTGTATGACCCTAGATCGCTTGAAAGAGCGAAACGGATATGACGAGATCAAAAGCTGGTTTACTGAGATCGCAAAAAGGGTCATTTGATGAATCGACCGCTTTGGCAATACAGCACCGTCCATAACAGCCCCTGTAAGGTCATCGAAGAACAGACCTTGTGGGGGCAGACTGTGTGCCGCATCTGGTTGCCAAACCAGGACGCGGTGGTGCGCGTGCCTCGCTCCGTCTTGCGTCCAATGAGCGCCGACCTACAGCCAGGGATCGAGGCCGAGCGCATAGCCTATGTGGCAGCCGCAGCCAAGGTGGCCGAAGTACTGGAAGGTTCCGCCAGCACCACCGACGGCCATGTATTGTTGGCTCCCATGGAGTCCAACGTGATTCCGCTACCGCACCAGATCCACGCATTATCCCGAGCCATCTCCGGCGACCGTGTGCGCTATCTGTTGGCCGACGAGGTAGGCCTTGGTAAGACTATCGAGGCCGGTTTGGTTATGCGCGAACTCAAGTTGCGCGGGCTGGTTCGGCGAATTCTGGTCGTCTCTCCTAAAGGCATTGCTACCCAGTGGGTGGCGGAAATGCAGACCCACTTCAACGAGCAATTCCAGCTTGTGCTAGGCGAAGATATCGGCACTCTGCAGCGCCTGGCTCCAGGGGTGGATCAGCGCAACTCAGCCTGGTCGATGTTCGATCAGGTCATCGTCTCTTTGGATTCAGTCAAGCCTATGGATAAGCGGCGAGGTTGGACCGCCGAGCGCGTTGCCGACTACAACCGCAGCCGGTTCGAGGATCTGATTACCGCCGGTTGGGACCTGGTAGTGGTGGATGAAGCGCATCGCCTGGGTGGCAGCACTAATCAGGTCGCCCGTTACAAACTCGGCAAGGGGTTGGCGGAGGCCGCACCCTATGTGCTGCTCCTTTCGGCTACTCCTCACCAAGGCAAGACCGATGCCTTTCATCGCCTGATGAATCTGCTGGATGCCGACGCCTTCCCAGACTTGGACAGTGTCTCCCGCGAGCGGGTGGCCCAGTATGTTATTCGCACCGAAAAGCGCAAGGCCATTGATGCCGATGGCAAGCCGCTCTTTAAACCTCGGCGGACACAAATGGTCCCGGTGGCTTGGGAAAGCCGTCATCACCTGCAGCAGCTTCTCTATGAAGCGGTGACCGACTATGTGCGTGAGGGCTACAACCAGGCCCTGCGCGAGAAGAAGCGTCACATCGGCTTTTTGATGATTCTGATGCAGCGTCTGGTTGTCTCCAGTACGCGGGCTATCCGTACCACCTTGGAGCGTCGGCTCGCGGCACTCAAGGAGGGCGAACAGCAGGCCAGCCTGCGCATGGCGGAGCTGGAAAACAGCGAGGAGGAATCGGAAAGTTTAGACGCTGAAATGGCCGAACTCTACGACATGGACGGTCAGGAGCTGCTCGATGAGCTGCTGAAATCCCATGTGTCGGCTCTACAGTGTGAAGGCAGCCAAGTAGAGACCCTGCTCGATGCAGCGGTTCGCTGCGAACAGGGTGGACCGGATGCCAAGGCCGAGGCGCTGATCGATTGGATTTATGAGCTACAGGCCGAGGAAGACGAGCCGGACCTTAAGGTGTTAATTTTTACCGAGTTCGTGCCAACCCAGCAAATGCTGAAAGGGTTTCTGGAAGCCCGTGGCATCTCGGTCGTCACTCTGAACGGCTCCATGGATATGGAGGAACGCAAGCAGGCTCAGGATGCCTTTTGCAAATCGCACCGCGTGCTGGTCTCCACCGATGCAGGTGGTGAAGGTCTGAATTTGCAGTTCGCCCACGTCATTATCAACTACGACCTCCCTTGGAACCCGATGCGGCTGGAACAGCGAATCGGCCGTGTGGATCGTATTGGCCAACCCAAGACTGTACGGGCAATCAACTTCGTATTTAAAGACTCGGTCGAGTTCCGCGTCCGCGAAGTGCTGGAGCAGAAGCTTGCGGTAATATTCAACGAGTTCGGCATTGACAAGACTGGCGATGTGCTCGACTCCACTCAGGCCGGTGAGATGTTCGAGGATATGTTCGCCTCGGCAATCCTTAATCCTGACGGCATTGAAACGTCTGTGAATCACACGGTAGCTCGGCTTCGCAATGAGATTCAGCAGGTGCGTGAGACCTCCGCCATCTATGGAATTTCAGACGAACCGGATGTGCAGGCGGCTGAGCGGCTACGCTCCCATCCTCTACCCCATTGGGTGGAACGGATGACGGTGGGCTATCTTAATTCTCATGGCGGCGCGGCCAGCCGCAAGCGCTCCTGGTGGGAGCTGAATTGGCCGGACGGCCAAGAGTATCGCAAGGCTGTGTTCAATGCCCGGGAAGCGGATCGTCTAACCAACGCAACTCTGCTCAATCTTGAAAACAACCGTGTTCGAGGACTGGCCCTGAACCTGCCGCAAATCGCGGCTGGCCAACCTTTGCCTTGCGTAAGCGTAGGCGGATTGCCAGCTAGCATCTCCGGGCTCTGGGGTCTTTTTGAAATCCGCCTTCAGGCCGGAATGTACCAGAAGACACAACTCCTGCACATTCCCATGGTGCGGCGGGGATATGTCAGTGTGTTTCTGAGCGAGGAAGGCAAACTGTTCCTACCCACGGCCCGACATATCTGGGATATGCTACAGACAGCGGAAGTTCAGGTGCAGACCACCATCGGCCAGAACGACTCCATCATCGTCTATGAACGGTTGCAGGAAGCGGCCGAACATGCCGGACAGGATATGTTCGATGCATTACAGCAGGCGCATCTCGCCTCTGTGGCTCGCGAGGAGGAACGCGGCATCGTTTCCTTTGCCTCGCGCCGCAAGGCCATCGAGCGGGTTGGATTACCAGAGGTGCGGCAATTCAGATTGTCCAGTTGCGATGCGGACGAATCCGAGTGGCGGAGCGAACTGCAATCAGCAAGGCAGATCGTGCCGGAAATCCGGCCGTTGCTGATGCTGCGGATTATTAAGGGAAGCGCTCAATGAGTAGTTGGCGAGACTCTATCCTGAATAATTTTGTACCGAACGTCAGCAAGCTGACTCTAGTCGCCGATCCAGATTGTTTGCTGACCGAGGAGAAGATGGCGCTCGAATTACGCGGGCGCGGCTTCGATCTGATCGAATTCAGTGACCCTATCGAATTCAGATACGCCTATGAGTCCAAGTACCGTTCAATCTGGGACCGGGACGAACACACCGATCTGGTGGTGGTTCTCCGCTTGCAGGATGCGAAGATGGAGTCCCTGCCATACGATCTGCTCCAGGCTGGCCGGAAGCTGTCATTCAACCTGGGGGATATCTTCCCCAATCTGAGCTACCCGGTCATTGAACAGATCGACCGGAGCCTGCTGGACGCACTATTCGAGGCCCGGTGCAAGTCGTCGCCAGATCGTATGGGTGACAACGCCACCAAGGATTTTATTCTCCGTCATGTGTTCGGTATTGCAGCAGAACTAATCGCCAGCGAGGTGGAGCTACTTCGAGCATTGCTTCGTCTGCACTACGGCAAACTCCAAATTCCGCTGATGTTGGCTGAGCGGCTCATCCAGGTTCTCAAAACTCATGATGTTTTCAATGCATGGCCGCTTTCCGAGATTGTTCCAGATGATGAGGCCTTCTTCGCCTTTTTGCAGGAACGCTGGCCGTTTTTTCTATCAAGGCTCGGTAGCGTCAATCAGCTCCAGGAAGATTCGTCGGAATACGGCCTCAAGTATCCCGGACCTGACTGTCTGCCATTCGACCATCCGGACATCAAGGTCTACATCGACAACCTGTTTCTGGAGGGGAAACTCACTCCCGTCGAGGCCACAGATATTGAAGTGGATGCCGGGTCTTGGATTCGTAACGGCATCACCACCTCCGGCACGGACAATGAAGCACTGCGGATTTCCCGTATGTTTGACATAATCGAAAAAAATCTGCCTACAGCGGAAGCACGTTATTCGGACTGGGTCGCCTTTGCACTGAAATGGGCAGAACTCTCTTCGCTGGTGTATTGCGGCAACAGCACCGAATATCAGGTCCGGCTCAGGAAAATCGGTGATGCACTGAACTCGACCTTCGCCGGTTGGCTGACGGACCACTACTCCAGCCTAATCAACTTGCCACCGACCAATCCGGCCATGCTCCACCATGTGCCACGCTGCTTGGCTCGGGGTATCGAGGACTCCGGTTGCAGCCGGGCTGCGTTGATTGTCGTTGACGGCCTGGCCTTGGATCAATGGGTGACCATCCGCCAGCTTCTACAAAAGCAGGATGCCGATCTGGTCATGCGCGAATCCGCGACCTTCGCCTGGATTCCGACACTGACCTCGGTATCACGGCAATCAATCTTTTCGGGTAAGCCACCGCTCTATTTTCCGTCATCCATTAACTCGACCAACAGCGAAGAAAAACTCTGGAGGCAGTTCTGGGATGACCATGGCCTGTCCAGACTCGATGTTGCCTACCAACGCGGCCTTGGCGACGGGGATGCTAGGGGCGTCCTTAATTCAGTAATCCACCTCGGGAAGACCAAGGTGGTTGGGCTGGTTGTGGACAAGATAGACAAAATCATGCACGGCATGCAACTGGGATCGGCTGGGATGCACAACCAGATCAAGCAGTGGTGCCATGCAGGATTTCTTTCCGCAATGGTTGGCCAACTGCTGGATTACGGCTATGAGATCTGGCTGACGGCCGATCACGGCAATATTCAATGCGAAGGCAAAGGGCGTCCGTCTGAAGGTGTGATTGCCGAAACTCGCGGCGAACGGGTTCGTGTCTATCCAACGCCGGAACTCCGCGATCAGGTGGCTGAATACTTCCCGTTTGCCTACAATTGGCAGCCGGTCGGATTGCCCGCAAATTATTTTCCCTTAGTGGCCAGTGGCCGTGACGCATTCGTGAATCCGGGAGAGGTCATTGTAGGTCACGGAGGTGTAGCAATCGAAGAAGTCATCGTGCCTTTAGTGAAGTTTGAAAGGAGAACGCGGTGATGGGTAAACGACATGAAACCATCGGCATCAAGCAGGCGATCCGCTTCGAATGGATGCAGAAGACAGCTAGTCTGCTGCTGGCAGGACTTGATGCCAAAACCATCCGTCAAGAGTTGCATGAATTCCTCGTGGACAGAAAAGGCAATGGTTCCGAAGGTGAACGAAGCGATCAGACCCGGACATTTGTCGTCAACAATCTGATGAAAATCTGGGGCTCTCCTGACTCTGAGTTGATTCCATTTCGAGATGCTTCACTGGCGTTTCTGAGGGAAAATCCATCCATGGCCTTGGCGGTCCACTGGGGGATGATCTCGGCGGTCTATCCATTCTGGTTCAATGTGGCCCGGCAGACCGGCCGCCTGCTGGCCTTACAGCACCAAGTTAGCCAGACGCAGATCATCAACCGCCTAAAGGAACAGTATGGCGACCGGCAAACCGTCAGCCGCTATGCCCGGTTCGTCATCCGTTCCTTTGTCGCCTGGGAAGTCCTAAAGGATTCCCAGGCCAAAGGCTGCTATGAAAAAGCTGTTCCGATGAGCATTACTGAGCCAAACCTAGCCGTCCTGATGTTCGAATCCGCTATCCTAGCCACCCCGGAGGCCAAGGGTACATTGGGGCTGCTCCTAAACAACCCGGCATTTTTCCCATTCCAGCTCCCCGTGATGACCGGTGACTCTGTATCCCTGCGTAGCGACCGGATCGACGTGGTTCGCTATGGACTGGACGATGAGTTGTTGAGATTAAAGGGCAACTAACCAGGGAGGGAACGTAAATGCCTTGGACTTCGGAACATACTAAATGGCTAGTCGACACCGGCGAACGAATGAAGACCGCCGACGGCAAGGAGGTCGAGGTCTGGGAGTTCCATCATAAGAATGACGAGGCAGTGCTCTCGGCCTGGGCTAAGCACTTCCGGAATCATTACTGCCTGGATACCGAAATTGATTTCCTCCGAGGCAAACGTCCGCGATCGGATTATCTGACCAATATCAAGTTCCCTTGCAGAACATCCAAACTTGGTCCTGGAATCAGAGCTGGAGATTTTGGAGAAATTCTAGTTTCCGATTATCTGCAATGGATTCTCGGTTACTGGGTACCTAGAATACGATGGTCATCAAAGGTTGTTCGAGATGAATCCCCCAAGGGTAGCGATGTCATTGGATTCAGATTTCACAAAAAAGACGGTGAAGTCTCCACCAAGGACGTGTTAGTTGTCTTTGAGGCAAAGACAAAATTCTCCGGCTCTAAGATCAATCGCCTGCAAGATGCAATTAACGACTCTGCCAAAGATCATATTCGAATCGATGAATCGCTGAACTTCATCAAGCAAAAGCTCTTTGAAAAAAAGGAAATCGAACAGGCTCAAAGGATCGAGAGATTTCAAAGTCCTGTAGATATTCCCTACAAGGAGATCTATGGTGCTGCAGCTATCATTTCAGACGAATGTTTCGACGCCGAAGAATTGGCTTCGGCAGACTGCCGCAAAATCACCAATTCTTCAACATCACAGGAAATTTTCCCTCATCCTAATGGCGATAGTCTTGTTCTCTTGGTTATCAAGGGACCCAGCATGATGGCACTCGTCCACGAACTCTACAGGAGGGCTGCAGATGAGGCCTGAACAGAAATCTCAACTCCTGCTGGGCGTCACACGGGCAAAGTCCAAGATGCTTGAGTACAGCGTCCCTCGAGACTATCACATCAAAATCACCCAAGATCCGGCCAAACTGTTCACTATCTCGATTGCTTTGCTGGGCGACCTTGCCGCTGCTATCAACCGGAACGAGCCAGATCCCGATTCCCTCTCGGAGATGAGAACCAGTCTGCTGTTTTCCGCTCGCTTTTTCGACTCCTATCTCCAGTCAAAGCTGAACGAAATACTTGATCCATACCTCGTACTTCTAGGCTCCGCCTCCTATTACCTTTGCGATCTTCCTGGTAGCGCTTCGGTATTGGCGAAACGTATCGATGGCGACTGCAGGGATTTGGGTGGCAATGGTTTGGAAAACTTGTTACTCTGGTTGCTGCAGGCCAATCTGGGAGCCTCTTTTGATGGATCTGAGGGGCCATTCGGCGGATTTATTGATGGGATTTCAAATTGGCTTCTCCAGTTTTTTAAGGATGGGAATGGCGAAAAAAATCTTCTCGATTTGACCACGAAGCTGCGGAACGCCGTCTATGAATTCGGTACGCCCAGGCAGCTTCTGTTTGGTGATGTGATCGCGGCCGTTCTGAGGAAAAAGCTGGAAAACTCCACATGGAAGGCCTTGCCATCATACTCTGGACTACCCCGAGACAAATGGCTCCACGCGCTGCAAAAGGATTCGTTCATCAAGGAACTCTGGCCTGCACAACACCTTTTAGGCCAGGCGAATGTTCTCAAAGGCGAGTCTGCCATCGTTCAAATGCCCACCAGCGCGGGTAAAACGAAGGCAACGGAGCTGATCCTTCGAAGCGCGTTCCTGGCTGAGCGAGTGTCACTCGCCATCATCATCGCCCCGTTTAGGGCTCTGTGCCATGAGATCAAGAACAGTCTCGTCGAGGCATTCCACAACGAACCCATCAAGGTGGATGAGTTATCCGATGCCCTACAGACCGACTTCGAGATTGCCGAACTCGTGGAGCACCAACAAATCCTGGTCGTAACCCCCGAGAAGCTGCTTTACGTCCTTCGGCACACTCCAGAACTGGCTGCCCACGTTGGCCTGCTGGTCTTTGATGAAGGCCACCAATTCGACAGTGGCACACGGGGCATCACATACGAGCTGCTCCTGACATCGCTGCGCTCCATGATTCCCGAAGGAACCCAGAAGGTGTTAATTTCAGCGGTCATCAGCAACGCCGAGGCTGTTGGAGAATGGCTGAACGGTGAGCCCAATGTCGTCGAAGGAACTACCCTGATTCCGACTTTCAGGTCGGTCGGGTTCGCGAGCTGGCTTGATCAATTGGGAAGGATCGAGTACGTCGACAGCCGTGACGCCGAACAAGGTGAGTTTTTCGTTCCGAGGGTGATTGAAAGATTTAATCTCGGAAAGAAGAAGCGGGAAAGGACTGACCGTTTTTTCCCTGAAAAGACGGACGGGCAGGCTATCGCACTTTACCTCGGTCTGAAATTGGTTCCGAATGGCAGTATCGCTGTTTTCTGCGGAAAAAAGTCCACAGCGGCCAGCGTCTGCGAGAAGGCCGTCGACATTATTGAGCGTGGCGCACCCCTAGCCCTGCCGTCAGATTTTTCAGACGCCCAGGAAGTTGCGCGGCTGACACATTTGCATGTCAAAAATCTTGGCGCTGGCGCCCCAGCGTCCAAGAGTGCAGCACAAGGAATTTTTTCCCATCATGGCAATACACCGCATGGTATTCGACTGGCGGTGGAGCATGCCATGCGTGACGACCTTGTACGATTTGTTGTTTGTACATCCACTTTGGCGCAGGGCGTAAATCTTCCAATTCGATACCTCATCGTGACCAGTATCTACCAGGGCACGAAGCGCATAAAGGTTCGTGATTTCCATAATCTCATTGGCCGAGCGGGCCGAGCCGGGATGCATACCGAAGGTAGTATCCTGTTTGCCGATCCGGTGATCTTTGACAAGCGGAAGGCCCGAAACGACAAATGGCGCTGGGACCAGGTGAAAGAGCTTCTGGAACCGCGCAATTCTGAGCCATGTATCAGCAATCTTCTATCGATCTTCGATCCCATTAAGAGCGATGACGAAAAATACACCATCACCATGGAGGCACTGGATTTTGCCAATGCCTATATCGACGCGCCTGATCAAATTGCCGATCTGGCTGCGAGGATAGCCGCACGACATGGAGACAAAGGTTTCTCTCGAGACGGTGTCGAGCGGCAAATCGCCTGGAGAATCAGCTTAATCTGTGCAGTCGAGAGCTTTCTGCTATCTCATTGGGATGAATCTGAAGATGGTCTTTCGGAAGCTGATGTGACCAGCCTGGCCGATGGAACGCTAGCTTTCTTCCTGGCTGATGATCAGAAAAAGGAGTATCTCCGCGCGTTGTTTCAGCTTCTCGCTGGGAATATCTCTGCAAACATCACAGATCCGGCTCGCCGTAAAATCTATGGCCGGACGCTTTACGGCATTCAAGATGCCCAAGCCATCGAGGGATGGGTCCAAACCAACGCCGACAGTCTGCTTTCGATTGTTGATGAAACTGACGCACTCGATCTTACATGGCCATTACTTATTCGGCATATCAACAGTGGCGTATTCACCAAGTTCGATAAGCCGGAGATGCTAAAAGAAACCGCGCATGGGTGGATCAGTGGAAAACCCTTCAGCGAACTCCTGAAAATTATCCGTAAGCGAAAAGCCAAGATGATATGGGGTACCCGCCGGAGGGAGTTCAAAATTGATCATGTCGTCGATGTCTGCGAAGGGGCGCTCGCTTATGACGGAGCGCTTGTTGTAGGCGCTGTGTGTGAATTCATTGAAACCATCGACCAAGATGGCACTGGAGACCTGCTCAATCGTTTGCAGCTTTTTCAAAAACGCCTGAAATATGGTCTGCCGACCGAAACCACCATTGCCCTTTACGAACTTGGCTTTTCGGACCGCGTCATTGCTCAGGACCTTGCATCATCCTTGAGCCTGGATGCGACACAGAAGAAGGATCTCGTGAAGGCTCTGAAAAAAGATCAGGACGGAGCTAGGGCGATAATAAAGAAATACCCAAGCTATTTCCAAAAGAGAATGAATGAACTCCTGTAGTGGGAAACGCAACCAATGTGTTTTGATTCTATGTAATACGATTTTAAATTGCCAAACCGCCCTCGCTAAGCTCCATTAAGTTTAGCCCCGCCTTGTCACTGAAAAAAGCAGCCAGGGCACTCTGGTCTTAAAAACCTAGGAGAATTTTTTTGCTTGGATATATGTATTTTTCCCGTCTGATTGAATATCCATCTGTTCGATTTTTGAGGAGCACTTCTGTTTCATAAATAAAAAAATCACTGGCGCTGAAATATTTTTCCTGAGATTTTTTTCAACGCCAGCGTAACGCCTTCCGCGCTTAAAATCTCGCGTATTTCCTTCACGGAATAGCCCTTCTTCAAAGCTTCCTGAAAATCTTCCGCCAGCATCTCCAGAGCTTCCTCACGGGTTTTCCCCGTCTCTTTTACGGGGAGCTTCTGGAGCTTTTTTTTGACCGCCATAATCTTTTCCATCGGAATTTTTGTCTTCACTGCCATTGGTGTTGCCTCCATTTGGGGAATTTTCTGGCAGTATAACACAAATATTCAATCCCTATCAATAGGCTACTCCCCGTACCGGGTTCTTCGTGGCAGGATGGTAGTTGTCTGACGCCAACTACTATCCTGCCAAAGGGCTCACGCCCTCTGGACTCCTAAAGGCAGCGCATTCGGCGCAGGCTTCTCACGCGCTTTAAACAAAAGAAAGGGGAAAAGGCATGGCAAAGCTGGAGCGTAAATTCCACAAACGGTACACCCTCTGGGTGTCGGAAGGCGAGGCAAAACAGATTGAGGAACAAGCCAGCGTGGCCGGGCTTTCTGTTTCCGAATGTCTCAGGCGGCGCGGCTTCGGCGGCAGGCCCGTGGTGGCACAAACGGACATGAACACAATCCGTGAATTGCGCCGTATTGGGGGCCTGCTCAAACATCATTTTGAGACGCTACGCGAAGCCGGGGCCAGTCGTGAACTCCTCGAGCAACAGGAGGAAACCTTGCGAATTTTGAGCCGCGCCATCGAAAGATTGGGGAGCGAAAAGTCGTGATTGTGAAGAAGGTAAAGTACACCAATACAGACAAGCCCAAGGTCTGGCAAATTGGCGATCTGGTGGACTACATCCGCTATCCGCACAACACCAACGCGCAGGAAAAAATCGCCCATGCCGGAAGCCGGAACTTCTTTACCACCACATACACTGGGCAAAAAGTGGAAATGATCGCGCTTGCTGAGGAGAGCATCCACAGCAACATGCCGGTGAGCCATTGGATATTTTCATGGCAGGAAAACGAGCAGCCAACACGCGCCCAGGTGGATGAGCTGGTGGACGTATTTCTGGAGCGCATGGGGCTGAACGAGCACCAGACCGTGTATGGTCTGCACTGCAACACGGAAAATTATCATGTCCATATTGCCGTCAACCGAATGCACCCGCTGACATTGAAAGTGGCACAGCCTCACAAGGGCTTTGACATCGAAGAAGCACACAAAATTGTGGCAGTGGTGGAACAAAAGCAAGGATGGGCCAGCGAACAAAATCCCCGTTATACCGTGCTGGAAAATGGTGAATTGGCTCGCAACCGGAGGCCAAAGCGCGTTCAGCCCCGACAGGAAGCCTTGGCTGTGGAACAGGCCAGCGGCGAAAAATCCGCACAGCGTATTGCCCAAGAGCGAGGGTATGCCATCATCAAAAATGCCATGTCATGGACAGAATTGCATCAAAAATTGACTGAAAAAGGGTTGCGTTTTGAGCAGAAAGGTTCAGGCGCTATCATTTTTGTGGGAGACATTGCGGTCAAGGCATCGTCAGTGGATCGGAATTTCAGCATGAAAAAATTGTGCAAAAAACTGGGGGATTTTGTACCTGCCGAAGCCGCGCCACCTTGTGAAAAAATACAGCCGGAACCTGTGAGTGTGGTCAACTTGGAAGAATGGCAGGCGTATCAGACTGCCTGTTCGGAACACATTTCGGAACAACCCGCAATCAATAAACAGCGCCAAATTGACGCCCTCAAAGCCCGTCAGAGCGCCGAGCGAAAGCTCATCTTGAGTGGTCTGGGAAGGCTCGGATTATCCGTGCTCAACGCCGAACGGCATCGACTAAAAATGCACCAGCGTGACGAGCTGGGCCAGCTCCGGCAGCATGTACGGCAGCAAGTGGGACGCAGACAGCATCCCCCAAAAGGTAAAACGCGCTTTGAGAGCTGGCTGCGAGGACGCGGTCTGCATGCACAGGCTGACCGCTGGAGACATCGCTTGCACATCGAAAATTTACGCACAGAGTCACCGGTACAGCAGCCGAACAAGCCAGCTTCGACAATAGAAGAGGCGTTGTTCCGGCAGTATATTACCGCCATAAATGCGGATCGCGTGCGTGTAACCTGCATTCGCATGGAGCCGGACGGCGATAAAAAAACGTTCATTCTGGATAAAAAAGACGGCGCGAGCAGAGGTTTTTCGCTGGAAGAGCTGATCATGCACCTGCCCGCCATGCTTCGGCTTCAGCAGCGTGGTGAGAACATTTACTACACGCCTCTTTCAGAAAGTCGGCATCATATTCTCATAGACGACATGACGCGGGAGAGCTTGGAAAAATTCTATGCGGATGGTTTCCGGCCTGCGGTGGTGCTGGAAAGCTCACCACAAAATTATCAATGTGTACTCACCATTCCGAAATTGCAAAGTCCCCATAATAAAGATGTGGGCAACCGAATTACCGAGCGTCTCAACCGTTTGTACGGTGACAAAAAACTGTCCGGCTGCATCCACCCGCACAGAGCGCCAGGCTTCGGCAACTTCAAGCCCAAACACCGGCGCGAAGATGGCTCCTTCCCCAGGGTTAAACTGCTCAAGGCTGAAAAATGCGAATGCTCAAAAGCGCAAGAATTGGCCAGACAGATTGAGCGTGAATATGCAGCGATGGAAGCCCGCAGGCGGCAGCATCCGCGCGTTGTCCCCACGTTTCCACATAGCACTGATACCGTAACAGCCTACTACGCGCACTATGAAAATATCCGCCAGCATCTCACCGTGGAAGATTTTTCGCGTGTAGATGCCATGATCGCTTTGCGTCTGCGGGCTATAGGCCATAGCCAGCAGGCCGTGACCGAAGCCCTGTGCCAATGCGCCCCTACTATCAGAGAGAAAAAGGAAGGCCGTGATTGGCAACGCTATGCGGAACGCACTGCGGCCTATGCCTTCAGCGTGGCCGGGGACGTGGCCTTAGCGAAGCATAAGCGATATATGGAACACTGGCGAGGAATTGAAGGAGCGCACTACATACGGCAAGAAGTGCCGCGTGTAAGATTGCTGTAATCAAGGTTATTTCTTGATTGCTATGAGACTAGGTAGTATATTTACACCAGAAAGGATTCTTTGTGAAACGGATCTTGAAAACGCGTACATTCAACTGCTGGTTACGCAAAACTCTTTTGAGCAACACCGCACTGCTCAAGGCCATTGCCGAAATGGAACGGGGGCTTGTGGATGCTGACTTGGGCGGCAATGTCTATAAAAAGCGGGTGGCCTTGCCAGGGCGGGGTAAAAGCGGAAGTACCAGAACACTCATTGCCACAATTCGTGAAGACCGTTGGATTTTTATGTACGGGTTTGAAAAGAATGAGAGAGAAAATATTACACAGGCTGAATTGGCCTATTTGCAAGGCGTTGCTCAGATTTTTCTTACCTATTCCAGCGATGAATTACAGTTAGCTATAGCCAAAGGGGAATTTTTTAAGGTGCATCATGACGAAGCCTAGCCGTATTATTGAAGAAATGCATGAAACTGTGCAAGGCTTACACGCTGGCGGCCTGATTGACGAGCGGCGTATGCGTGAATTTGAAACTCTGTACCGAGCCAACCAAGTGCCCAAGTTTACTGCGGACAGCGTGAAGGCGTTGCGTTCGCGCCTGAATGTCAGCCAGGCGGCACTGGCCATCATCATCAACACCAGTGCCGCCACTGTCCGCGCTTGGGAAGCCGGTACAAAAAATCCCGGCGGGCCTTCCTGCAAGCTGCTGGAAATGCTGGATAGGAAGGGGCTGGAGGCTTTGCTCTAACTTCAGAGTATATACTCCCGTGAAGGGGGGATCGATAGGCCTGCCAATATCTATAATGTGAGGATACCCCATGTTTCGCCTTGATCTTCATGAAAATTGCCTTCAACCAGTACAAAAAGTATCATTTAGTGAATTAAATCTTCGTGAACGATGTCATTTACAGGAATGGTTGGCCAAACATCCCAATGCACTTACCGATGACAATGTTGATGATGAATTGCTTATTATTCAAAAAGAATTTTCAGGATTTTCTGATACTAATGAACGGCTTGACTTATTGGCTATTGATAAAAAAGGAAATCTTGTCATTATTGAAAATAAATTGGATGATTCTGGACGAGATGTTGTATGGCAAGCCATAAAATATACAGGATATTGTTCTAGCTTGAATAAAGCACAAATAGTCTCTATTTATCAAGACTTTCTCAATAAACAGCAATGCGAACAAAAAAGGGATGCTGCCGAAGTCCTGGCTGATTTCCTTGAACGAGACAGCCTTGACGAAGTAGTCCTCAACGCTGCACAGAGTCAACGTGTTATTCTGGTGGCAGCAAGATTCCGTAAAGAGGTGACCAACACGGCACTATGGCTCATGGGATTTGGTCTGCGGATACAATGTTTTTGTATCACCCCTTACAAGATGGAAACAGAAATTCTATTAGATATTCGCCAAATCATTCCTCCGCCAGAAGCTGAGGAGTATATGATAAATATTTCAGAAAAAGAAAAGGAAGAACAAACTAGTACTGGAGAAAATATAAAACGACATGCCATACGTAAAAAATTTTGGACAGAGTTATTACAAAAACTACAGGAAAAAAATTTTCCCCTGTACTCGAACGTCAGTCCGTCCATAGATCACTGGCTGGCGGCAGGATCAGGTATAAGCGGGATGCATTATTCGTTAATTTTTGGGAATAAATTAATTCGTGTAGAATTTTATTTTACACGCGTCAACGCGCTTATAAATTCATTTGCCTTTCAATGGATGCTCGAAAGAAAAGATACAATTGAGCAGGCCTTCGGGCAGTCCCTGGAGTGGCAACCCCTTGAAGGGAAAAAAGCCTGCCGTATACAGTGCGAAAAAGCTATCACGCAAGGATTTTCAGAAGAAAACTGGCAAGAAATGCAAAACTGGCTTTGTGAACATATTATAAAATTAGAAAAAGCTATACATCCCCATATTGCAGGCTTAAAAAATGCTCTTCAATCGCAGCGTCATGAAATTGAAGAGGACAATTAACTCTAAAATATTGGTAAAACTAATTCTAGTAAAGATTTTTCCCAGGTACTTTTAGGTAGTTATGAAGGCAACATCCTTAACGTGTTCGATTTTTCTATATTAGGAGCTAAAATTTTTGGTTCCCACGCACTCACATAGCCCGGCTCATCCTGCATACGCTTCAGCTCTCGCATGACGGCGCTATAGTTTTCCCGCACCAGGGCCAATTCCCCCTGTTGCGGGAATTCTTGCCCCAAAGCGGCTTTAACAGTATTCATTTCGGCCATTTCTTGGCGGGCAGAGGTCTGGTAGTTCTGGAAGGATTGCTCAAGACCTTTTTCGAGAAAATTGTCCAATCGCTGAAACATGCCGGACAGGCTGAATTTTTCGTCAAAGCCGTATACAAGGTTCTCCGGCTGAAATTCCTGCTCATTCATGCCCTTGAGGGTCAGGCGGAAGCCGTCACCGCCTGGTGCTTGTGCTGTGCGCCGCATGGATACCTCAAAACCTCGGTATTTGCCTAAAACGGGCTTTGCCCGTGATTCCCGCGTGATGTCTTTCACGCCATCGCGTAGAATATTCTGAATTTGCTCACCATTTTTTTCAGTAAGCAGCTTGCCGTCTTTCAGCCATTCTAGGCGAATGCGCGTTTTCCCTTTCTCCGTAACGGTACGGGTATTTCCATCTCGCAGTGAGCAGTTGGCGGCATAGCCAGCTTGCGCCTTGGCCAAACGCCCTTCAGCCGCGCCAAGCCACTTCAACCGATCCCGCAGCCGGTGCTGTGAGCGCTGATGTTGAGAGTGCAGGGCTTCCAGCTTGCGCAAGTCGCTGGCCAGCTTCACCTGCATGAGAATGAGCGGATTGCCAGAGGCCGCAGCCTTCATATCTGCCGCATTGGCGGCTTCGGACTGCACATCGTCAATGACGCGCTGAAGCAAATCCCCTGTGCGGAATTGCTCAATAGCCGCTGCTTTATACTCTATGGTTTGCCACATGCGGGCATCATATGTTTGTTTTGTGGCGTAATAATAGACGCCTACGGCGAATTTATCTGGGTTGCGTTCGTAAAGCATATTCCCCTGGCGGATGATGCGCCCGTTGCGCTGTTCCAGATCGCTGGGCCTCCACGGAGCATCCAGATGATGCGCGGCCACCAGCCGCTTTTGCACATTCATGCCCGCGCCCATTTTGGCCGTGGAACCAAGCAGGATGCGTACTCGGCCTGCCTGCATATCCGAAAAGAGTTTGCCCTTGCGTATGTCAGTATTGGCGTCATGAATGAAAGCAATTTCATCGGCGGGAATGCCGCGTTCCATGAGCTTTTGGCGTATATCATCATATACAGAGAAACGGGAACCAGCCGCCACGCAGGCATCCATATCCGCAGCGACAGAATCGTCAGCACCTTCGCTGTCACCTGTTTCCACAGCATCCTCGCCGGTCTGTTCATCCGTGCCTGGCTCTGCGTCAGACTGTACGGCAAAATCTTCTTCAAATTCCAGCCGAGGGGAAGGAACAGGCGCTGCTGCTCCAGCACCGCCCTTGGGTGTGGACAAATCACAGAACACGAGCTGCGTACCTCGGTCAGCCGCCGTGTTTTGCCAAATCTGGAAGATGCGCTCCACCGCCCCATTGCTTTTGGAACCGTCATAGTCGCCGGATTCGGGGTTGATAAGGCGGTAGTCAAGACCAGCCTTACGGGCATCATTGGTGATTTTCAGCGGGTTATCAAGGCGCGGGTCTTTGGGCAGATGCTCCATGCGTTTGATGATCTGTTCCATGTAGGCTGCCTGACTAGAAGACCGCTCCACCACATGATTGGAAGGCTTACCGCCGTCCACGGGCGGAGTGAGCGGGCGCATGCCTGCCTTTTGCGCCTGTTCGTCTAAATCGTTTTTCGTCACCACGTCCGCGAATGAGCGATACATGGAGAGCAGTTCAGGCACGTTTTGGAAGCTGGCAAAGCGCGACTTCAATTTGTAATTCACACCCGTGGCATCAAGTTCCCAGCCATTGGTGATTTGGCCAAAGGTGGAAGCCCAAGCATCAAAATACTCAATATTTTTGGCTTTCAGCTCATCCATCTGCAAATAGCGTTGCAGGGTATAGACTTCAGCAATGGTGTTGCTGATGGGCGTTCCGGTCATGAAATACACTCCGCGCCCTTCATGCTGCTTTTGCAGATAGCGGCACTTGATGAACATATCCAGTGCCTTGGCTGAACCTGTGATATTACCGAGGCCCGATACATTCATGGTGGTGGTATAGCTCAAATTTTTAAATTCATGGCTCTCGTCCACAAAGAGCGCGTCCACGCCCAAATCTGCAAAATCCACAGCGCGATCCTTGATTCCGTTTCCGGCCATGAGCTTTTCGTAGCGGGTTTCCATTTTTTCCCGCTGCTTTTCGAGTTGCTTGATGGTGGCTCGGCCTCCGTCATTCTGTTGGGATTCCTCAATGGCCGTGATTACCGCATCGATCTGCTCTTGCAGGATTTCCGCCTGCATATCGTGGGGCATATCTATTTTTTTGAAACTGGAATGCGCCACCACCACGGCATCCCAATCGCCGGTGGCCACACGGCTGAACAGGCGTTCACGGTTTTGCTTGGTAAAATCATTTTTGTCGGCCACAAGAATATTGGCCCCCGGATAAAGTTTATAAAACTCGTCACGCCACTGGTACAGCAGATGGTTGGGGACAACGACCATTGGCTTGTTCAAAAAGCCCATGCGCTTGGATTCCATGATGGTGGCGATGCAGGCCATTGTCTTGCCCGCGCCCACCACATGGTCAAACAATGCAGTGCCTTCCTGAATACTGCGCCAGACGGCATCCTTTTGATGTGGACGTAGCGAGATATCTGAAGACGCCCCCACAAGCTGAATATGGGAGCCATCATAACGCGGCGGCACATGGGTATTGAAACGCTCGTTGTACAAGGTAGTGAGCATGGTGCGGCGCTCATCGTCTGTCCATACCCAGTCAAGAAAAGCCTGCTTCAGCTCATCGGCCTTCTGCATGGCGGCGGCAGTCAGTTCTTGATCCACCACCATAATGGGCCGGTCATGGTCATCGTACTGGCCGCTTTCTTTTTCCACTTTGATAGGCCGGTTGGTGAGCAAAGATTCCAAAATCTTGGCAGCCGGATATTCGGGAATGCCCCATACTTCCGTATTGACCGCGTGGTCGTACACACTGACCTTGGCTTCCCAACGCCCCAAAATGGGGACATAGTTAATCGTCTGGTAGCCACGGCCTCCATGAATGCGCTCTTCAATGAAATCTGAAAACACGTTGCCGGGAACCCAGGTGGAGCCGAATTTGACGCCAATATCCACAGCTTCAATGTCCGGCGGAATAGCAGCGGCAAGCGCTTCCACATTGGCGCGGTACTGCGGGTCTTCCGCAGCCGCCGCCAACGCTGCACGGTGTTTTTCACGCACATTGCCGGTAAGATATTTATCACGAATTTCCCAGTCCTCACTGGCTGGATTCCGAAAAATCAGGCCCTCATCCTGCAATTCTTTCTGGATGGCCTCCGCTGGCCGATGTAGCAAACCCATCATGCGGGCAAAATCCACCTTGCCCGATTCGCGTAGCGAGATGACCAGAGCGTCCTTGGTAGTTTCGGCCTTTTCCGCCGTCTGTGTCGGCTTGAGCACCCGCTGGCGAAAAATTGCCGCCTTCCGCGCTGAAGCTGGCCGGAACTCCCGGCATTGGCGCTTGGCCAGTTCTTTAGAAAGGCCCTTGTCGTATTCCAATTCCAACGATTCCAGCAAGGAATGCTCTGGATCGTCACGCATGAGTGAGCGATTCGTCTGGGAATTGAGATGCCCGTGTCGCCGCACAAAGGCATCATACTGCACGTTGAGCTGCCTGCGGACAGCCTCAATACGCGGCTCTTCAGCATCATTTTTTTCGGCGTTCAGCAGTTCGCGCAAGCTGTCCCGAATCTGAATCATGGAGGTCAGCCGTTGCCGCGCCCCGTCATTTTTAACCGGCAACGCGGTATAGCTGGCATCACCAAAACTCCCAGCCACCTTGAAGACGATTTTGCGGCTCTGTGGCTCCACGCAATACGCGCCCATTTTCAGGGATTGGAAATACTCAGAGGCAATGAAGTCTTCATCACGCTTTTCGCTGGTCAAATTTTCTACTATTTCAGTGCGCGGCGTATACTGCATGGGCGGGAGCACACGCAGACGCTTCCCAATTTCCTGCCCAAGGTCGAAATCAGGAGATGACGGGGCCACGCAGTTGAGCGAGTCCTGAAACATCCCGCCGGAATACACCATGCTTCCGATGATTTGGCCGGGCCGCTCCGCAAAATAGTTGTTAATGACAGCCGGACGTGTGCCGCCTTCCTTTTTGTCTTCGGCTTCCACCGTGGTGGTCTGCACCCAGTCAATAGCACGTTGTCCGTCTTCGGGGCTGGGTGCTGGCCCATCATGCCTGCGGAAGAAAAGAATGTCGGTGGTCACATCCGTGAGGGCGTTTTGCCGAAAAGCTGTTTCTGGCAGACGCACGGCCCCTAACAGGTCGGCATATCCAGCAATGTGCGCCCTCGCGGTGGGGTCTGCCGCATCCATAAAAAAGCGGCTGACCACGAAAGCCCCAATGCCGCCAGGGCGCAACAGGCTCAAAGATTTTGCTAAAAAATAGTTATGGATGGAAAAATTGCGCAGTTCTGGGAAATTGGGATCGTAGAGGGTTTGCTTGCCAAAGGGCGGGTTGCCGACAACAAGGTCGAAACATGCGTCTTTGAGTTCGGCGTTCTGAAAGGCATTATTGATATGCCATGAATGCGGATAGAGGTATCGGCCTATGGCCGCTGTGGTGGGATCAAGTTCCACCGCAAGAAATTGGGCGTTATAGCCTTCTGGCATTAAGCCCATAAAATTGCCGATACCTGCTGAGGGTTCCAGAACACGCAGCGGCCCACCTTCGCGCAAACCCAGCGTGTTCAGCCCTTGATAAATGCCACGAATGACCGTTTCAGAAGTGAAATGGGCATCCTGCGTTGAACGGCGGGCTTTGGCATATTCGTCTGGCGCAAGCAGGTTTTGGAGTTCCTGGTACTCTGCGGCCCATTTTTCGTTGCGGGCGTCAAAGGCTTGAGGCAGACCGCCCCAGCCCACATAGCGAACTAAGATTTTTTTCTCATCCGGCCCGGCCACATCCACCTTGCGTTCCTGCAAATCTTTAAGCAGGCGGATAGCGGCAATATTGTCGGCAAACTTGCTTTTTGCGCCGCCGTGGCCGAGCCGGTCTTCAGGAACTATATGGTAATTTTCAGGCTGGTATCTATGCCGGCGTTCTGCAAAATATCCCAGTCGCTCATCCCTTGCCGACTCGCTTCCCACGCTGAATCGCTGTTCAGCACGTTCGCTTCCCGTGTTTGTTGCTGGCTCAGGGTCACTATTAATCCCAAGGTGCTCAGCGTTTCCAGGCGGCGCAGCTCGTCCGGCTGATTCAGCGCCCACCTGTCCAAAATCAAATAAGCTGAATTGGTGAACCCCGCGTTGCATACCTCGCGAATGGTTTCCGGTCGCAGCACTGTGCGGGCTATTTCCAGCGGAGCTGTTTGTCTGTCGAGCATTGTGCGCCTCCTGTGCGTCAGCGTGCGTGTTTTCACGCCGCAGTTGTTCTATCTGATCTGCCGTCACGTCAAAATTAAATGTTAACTGTCTGGGGTCATAGGTCTTTTTGCGCGAACGGGCCATGAGTGTTACCTTTTATCGGCTACAGCCACACCTCCTTGATTCAAGGTCAAAGCCGCAGCGTTCAGGATGCGGACGCCCCCGTTGGGGTGATCATCTTCAATAAAGACAACCTTGTCGCCCTGTTCCAGATTGAGTTGTTTACGGACAGCCACGGGGATAGTGATTTGCCCCTTGGATGTCATGGTGGCCACTTCCATTTTCATGTGTTACCCCTTTGTTGTATTCCTTACTTTCCTTGTATTCCTTACACAATAAAAAGCAAGTGAAAAACAGGGGCAAACAAAACTCAAAGTAATTGTTCGTTGAGTAAGCCATTGGTAATGATGGAAATAATTTGTTCGATAGCTTCATTATCGCCTGCACGGGCCTTCTTGGCCAAGCCCAGCGCCGTGGGGAGTTTGCCAGCTGTGAAGTCGCAGGCAGGGAAACGGATACCGGCCAGGATGTAG
Organism: Bilophila sp. 4_1_30; assembly: GCF_000224655.1. Classification (NCBI taxonomy): domain Bacteria; kingdom Pseudomonadati; phylum Thermodesulfobacteriota; class Desulfovibrionia; order Desulfovibrionales; family Desulfovibrionaceae; genus Bilophila; species Bilophila sp. 4_1_30. The sequence goes on along the minus strand of NZ_JH114234.1, from coordinate 63,682 downwards.
GTGGGGGTGGATGTGATGCGCCCAAAGCCTGCCAAAATATCCGCGTTGACTATGCTGCCCGCTTTCGTGGTGAGAGCTTCGCCAAATACTTCAGGATCGATGGCCGCCTCTTGAAAGGAGAGCATGAGCGATGCTTCATAGGGTACAGGAATGCCCAGAGCGGTCTGGGGATGCACCTTGTCCCAAAAAAGATTGGCCGCATTGGGCGAAAACTGTTTCAGCGCTTCATAGCTCAGGGCTTTTTTGAGTGATTCACCGTACTGTTTTGAAGGCCAGTGCCGTACAACGATGCACATACCGCTGTTTTCCCTTTGGGCCTGTAATGGTTCACGAATACCACAATAGGAGCATTCAAGATTGACCCAATATTCCACCAAATCACCCTGAACATCCTTTACTGCCCGTCCGTCCAGACAGTGCCGGTCAGCAAGTGCTTCATCGGTTTTGTCAGGAATGGCCAAATCTTTGTTCACTTCGGCCCGTACTCCGGCCTCCACAGCCACACGCTCCGAGAGAGGGGTTCCGGCATAGGCAAGACAGGGCGCAGTTAGCGAAAGCAGCATTGCTGCCATGAAAAAAGCACTACGCCATGCGAACATGTGACGCCTCCAAAGGACTTGCTATTTTGCGAGAAAGAGTTATATAAAAATTAAACTTATGGAGATAGACAATGTACACGAGTAATTTGCGCAGAGTAGGCGGCTCGGTCATGCTGGCCGTGCCTCCCGCCATTTTGGACATGGTGCAGCTGCAATCAGGCTCTTCTGTAAGCCTGATGGTAGAAAGCGGACGCCTGATTGTCAGCCCGGAACCTAAGAAGAAGTATTCCTTGCAGGAACTTTTGACACAATGCGATGCCAGCGCCCCCTTACCGGAGGCTGACGATGCGTGGACAAGCGCGGCTCCTGTGGGCAAGGAGCTGATCTGATGCAGCGTGGAGAGATCTATCTTGTCTCCCTTGATCCCACCGCAGGCCATGAACAGCAGGGGACACGCCCTGTTTTGATTGTGTCGCCTGAAGCCTTTAACCAAGTGACACAACTTCCAGTGGTGCTGCCCATCACCAGCGGAGGGAACTTCGCCCGTGTTGCCGGATTTGCCGTTTCGCTTGATGATGTCGGCACACGGACAAAGGGCATTGTGCGCTGCGACCAGCCCCGTGTTCTTGACTTGAAGGCGCGGCACGGCAAAAGACTGGAACAGCTTCCCGCGAGTATCATGGAAGAAGTACTCGCCAAGCTGGCTCCAATCTTTGAATAGGGGAAAAGGCTGTATGTATATGCTGTCGGAGCCTGATGAAGATGTCTCGCCTAGCGTTAATGCCAAGGAAGTTTTTCCTGACGCCAACTCGGCAATGGTCTTGCGTGGTTTTCGTGGCAAGATGGAATGGACGCAGCAAGAGTTAGCGGACAAGCTCGGAACCACCCAAGACTGCATTTCCGACATGGAAAGCGGAAAGCGTTCCATATCCAAGGCAATGGCCGTGCGCTCGGGAGAGGTTTTTGACATCGCGTATACGGTATTTTTGTAAGCATCAGGCCGCCGTGTCATAGTCAGCCTCCTGTCCTAACTGAATGAACTGCGGCACACGAAGCTGCGCCTTTTTAAGCGAAGGATTGGCGTAAAACATATCGCCACGGACAACTTGCCCAGAAAAAATGAAATGGGCCTCGCCTTCGATTTGCTCCTGAAGATCGCGTAACTCCACGCGGTCTTCTTTTTCTATGGTGGTATTCATGGTGTCAGCGTAGGTGGAGCCGGACTTGTCATTGACCGAGAAACCGGAACTGCGCACCACTGTGCCTTGTCCGGCCTGTCCGCGTATTAGCTCCCATGTCTTTTCCGCGTCCTGCATTTTCATGAAAATTTTAATGCTGGTATTGGCCACCATCTGCTGTGCACCCTTTTTATCGGCCTCCAGAATGCCCGCGTAATCCTGACTGGCCACGATAGCCGCAATGCCCAGCCCTCGGCCCTGGGTCAGCACCACTTCAAAGCCTGGTGTCACAATGGCCGCGTACTCATCCACAATGCACAGATAAGGGCCGATGCCGATGGCATTTGTGGGCAGGGCTTCCAGCACGTCTGCAACGTCACCTTCTATCTGTGCGCCAAGGCCCACAGCGCAGGCATTGCGAATAGCCGACAGGCTGATTTTGCCAAGGCTTGCCAACTCTGCCGGAGATTTTTCCAGCGAAGGCAGGAGCACCAAAAGAATACGCCGCTGCATGATGGCGTCTGCAAAGTCCACTTCACCATCTTCTGCTCCATAAATATGACTGTAGGTATCTGTCAGGCTCGATAACGCCTTGCCGAAATATGATTGGGCATAGCCGTATTGTTCCGCAAAGGACTGTGGCTGATCTTTCAGTTCACGTCCGGCAATCCAGCCGGATGTGGCCAGGGCCGCCTTGATGGACGCTCTGGACTCCGCGTCCAGCTCTGGATGCAGGGCTAATTCCACACATTTTTCCAGCGCCAATACGTCACGAATCACAGAGGTGGAAAGTTTGAGAAAGCCCTTGTCCCGCAAATCCACCAAGGCATACATGACACCAGTAATGAGCGCCTGCGCTTTATCAGCAAAAATGCTGTTATTACCATCTGATGCGGACATAAGCGACACAAGTAATTGCGTGAGTGATTCTGCGCTGCCGAAGGTGAAAGGATTGTTGGTATTGGACAGACGGCGCGGTGATTTGCCCTTGGGTTTGCCGGACGTGCCGTAATTGAGCACACGAAAATCATCGTCTCGGCCTAAAAAACGGGCTAATTGCCACATTTGCATGGATAATTTTGGGGACGACTTGGGGTCAATGTAAAATAAACCACTGCCGGTGGCCAAAGCATTGTAGGAGAGTGACACCAATGTTTCCGTTTTGCCGGAGCCGGTGGTTCCGAAAAGCAGCGTGTGGGTGAGCACATCCTTGGCCTTGAGCCAGAGTTCCTTGCCGTCTTGCAAGCGGTTGCCGAGGAAAAAAATGCCCTCCGGTTTTGCAAAGCCCCGCCGACCGGGCAAGGGATCGCCTTTATCCGTGCCAGATAAACCAAGTGGCATACGAAAAGGAAGACGTTCATTTCTCACACAAAGGCAGCGCAGCAGAAAAAAGAAGACCCCAAGCCCAAAGAATGGCGTAGCAGCCGTAGGAAAAGCCAATAGACACACCCCCGCCCCGAACACGCAGCAGGTCTGCACTGTGCCATTTTTGAGCGCGTCCAGCAGTTGATGCACGGGAGAGCGCACATCTCGCAGCAGCGCTTTACGCTCTTGGGCTTCTCTGTCTTCCAGACCACGGACTTTTCGTGCTGTCATAGTTCACCTCAATACTCTTGCAATAAATTCAAATCGTTATTGGCATCATATTCGCTGTTTTCTTCTGCCGCCGCGAAAACCACGTCTTTGTCTAAATGAAGCCCTGTTGGTTCAAAAAGTTTGGGCATTTTCGTAAACCAACCTTGCGCGGCCAGTGTATCCTTGAGGCGCTGCACGGCATGGGCAGTGCGAGCTTCGGGGAATGAAGTACCGGCTTTTTCTTCCGCCGCGTATTGTGCCCATGCGGCAAAGCCCTCAGCCCAAGCCGCTCGGCCCCCGCATTGGTTCAGCGCGTACCAAAGAGGACGATCCAAAGGCCGCAGCCATAAAAATTGCGAAGAAGCCAGAACTCCCTTGCGTCTGGCCAGCGTGAGCATGGCCATGAAGAGAGGAAGCTCAAAGACCGCATGACGCTTGAGAATAGGCTCATCCAGCAGTGTTTTGTGGGTATTCCACAGGTTTTCCATCTGCTTTTGAAATGTCGCATTTTCCAGTACAGGACAGGCCGGAGCCTGTTTCTCATTTTCGGTATAGGAGGCAGACATGGCATCCAGCAGATTCATACAGGCGTGCTTGTCACCAGCGGCATAGGCCAGAAAAGCGCTGGCCAGCACTTTGCGTTCCTGACTCATCGCGTCAAACCCACCGAATTTCTTGCCAAGCTGTTCTTGCAGCACGATAGCGGATTGCTCTTCGTCCAAATACGCATGGCCATATGCCGGAAGATCAGCATGGGGCAGACCGCGCCGCAAAACTTGCTCCGCAGTGAATACTTGTCCGTCCTTGTCCAGCAGCAGGCCATGCTCCACAGCAAACTGCACCGGAGTGCGGGCAATACGCCAAGGGCCGTTGTCGTAAGATTCTCGCGAAAGAAGATATTTGCCACGCCCTACAACGGGCCGCAGGCAAGCAAAAGATTCCGCATTATGCGCAAGCAAGCTGTCCATGTTCAGGTGTCTGATAAGTCCAGCCGTCCGTTCCATGAAAATAGCTGCCACCCCCAGCGCCACCAAAACCACGGCATAGGGCCAGCGTATCCACTTGCCGCTGTAACGCAGGACGTTCGTCATCTGCTCCCAGGAAAGCGCGGCGGGGTCAGCCTGTGCCATCAAGCCCAAGGCTTGCTGGGCTTCATCGGAGAAGACTGCGAACGCGGCGATTTGCGTTTTTGCCAGTTCCAACAGAGTACCGTTAATGTATCCAGCTCTGGAGGCATACCACGCGGGCAGCACGAACAGCACGGCAATCATGAGGCAAACTAGAATGAAGAAAGCGTTGCCGGAATCTTCCTTTTGCCCGTTCATTGTTCATCTCCGCCGGTTGCTGCGCAGCGGGAGAGCAAGCTTGCCAATCCAGTGCGCGAGAGCTTGACCAGATGGTTTTTGACCCGTCCGAGGTATGCCGCATGAAGATGTGGGGTTCGGGAATGGTACGCGCCCACGGCATCCCAGATATTACGGCTACGGTCGTATTCTTTGCGTAGAATAAAGGCAGCCGCATACGCATTGGCGCAGCCGTCCTGCAAAATAATTTCAGGGGCCATACCTGCCTGAAGCAGTTCGTTGACGTGGCAGGTATTGATCTGAAACGGCCCCATATCCCATGTGCCGTTGGTATTGCTCAAAGCCTCGCCTGTTTTGCCTCCTTCAGTAGCCAGAATGCCCACCATTGCCGCCAGCGGCAGATTGTATTGGGCTGCCGCGTCTACAACGCACTCCCAAGAAAGTGGGCGTGTCTCCGGCATGGTAATTCTATCTCGAACAGCCGCTATGGCCACCGAGGGAAGGGCCAGAGCGGTCAAGCCTGCCAGTACAATAGGGCAAAATATCATAGCAATATATAAATATATTTTTCTATGGAACATATATTTATATCCTGTGCTCACTTAATTTTTCCAATAATTCCGCTCACAATACCACTACTGCTGCCGGAAACCTGAAATGGATTATTCTGCCCAATGCCGCCAATGGAGGAACGTGTTTCGCTCAAGGCTTCGTTTATCTTGCTCTGAATTTCAGAATCCACTCGATTGCACATGCCTGAAATGATTTGCTCCATGCTCGGCAGACTTACGCCGAGGGAGAAGGCGTCTCCAATGCTGGCCACACTGCCCAGGCAACTGGAGAGCGCCCCCCGATCCTCTTCTGGATCAGGCATGGCCGTGTTGTGGATTTCCTTCACCGCAGCGTTGCGCTCCTTAATGGCCGTGCTGGCAGCGCTCTGAGTATCACTGCACGAACCCGCGAAAACAGGCACAGCAGACAGCACGAGTAAAAGCATCACAAAGAATATTCTCACTGCTTCCCCCTTTTCTTGGTTTTGCTTGAGGCTGGAAAATCAGGTTTGCCGTCTTCGGTTATCTGGTAAAGCTGCTTGCAGTTTGGATAGCCGGAGCATCCAAAGAACGCACCTTTGGCACTTTCGCGGCGCACCAGCGGCTTACCGCAGGATTTACATATAAACTTGGAGACAGGGGCTTTCTTGCGGGGTTCGCCTGGTCTGCCATCCGCATTGGGATAGCTGGTATTGCAAGCACGGTCAGAGCAGGCGAAGAAATCATATTCACCGGAGCCATCCCGGCGCTGCCCCTTCATGTGAACAAGTGGCTTGCCGCAGACCTTGCAAGCAAAATCCGTGGGTTCGGGGGCTGTGCGTTCCTGCCCTGGATACTTGGCAGTGAAGGTGCTCACTTCGCGCATAAGCTGGGCATGGGCCTTGGTCATCACTTCTTTATACGCGGCTTTGCCCTCGGCAATGGCGTCCAGAGAGGCTTCCATTGTCTTGGTGAACTCGAAATCAAGGAAAGAGAAGGCTCCGGTGAGCAAATCCACCACCTGTTCACCCAGCGGCGTGGACACGAGAAAACGCTTTTCAACGCGGACGTATTCACGCTTGAGGATAGTGTCCACAATGGCGGCGAAAGTGGCCGGACGCCCGATGCCCCTGTTTTCCAGTTCACGCACCAGACTGGCTTCGGAAAAACGGGTGGGTGGTTTGGTCTTTTTGGTCAGGAGCTTGCCGCCGGAGGCTTCGAGGCTTTGTCCTTCGGTCAGCATGGGAACAGGATTTTCTGGAGCGTCCGTGTCGGCCTCTTCATCCTGCATAGCCGCATCGGTCGTTGTGAGTATCTTCCAGCCAAGTTCACGCAGCACACGTCCTTTGGCCTCAAAAGTGGCTTCTTTACCGTGCAACTCCGCAGATAAGCGAACTGTGCGCACGTCATACACCGCATCTGCCAGCTGTGAAGCCAACGTCCGCAAGCGTATGAGATGATACAAGGCTTGCTCATCCGTCGTTTCCCCTGCGTCCTCCACCTCGATATGTGTGGGGCGCACAGCCTCGTGCGCTTCCTGAGCGCCTTCTTTGGATTTCCAAGTGCGCGGCTTTTCCACCAGCGGCCAGCCTTGCGCTGTACAAAATGCGCGAATGCTGCTGATCGCTTCTTCCGATAAATTGGGTGAATCCGTGCGCATATACGTTATGTGACCGCCTTCATAGAGCTTTTGTGCCAGCTGCATGGTTTGTTTAGGCGTGTACTTGAGCGCATTGGAAGCTGCTTGTTGCAGGCTGGACGTGGTAAAAGGCGCAGGAGGGGCTGTACGGCTTTCAGATTCCTTGCATTCACGCACGGAGACCGAACGCAGCGCGGCGGCTGTTTCGGCCAAAGTTTTGTCCAACAGGTACTCCTGCCCATCTTCCAACCAAGGCTTGGTGAGCCACGTTGCGCTCCAGCCCTCGGTGAACGCCAACTCCGCACCATAATGAGTCACGCTCACAAAATTTTTGATATGCCGTTCGCGTTCCACCACCAGACGCACAGCCGGGCTCTGCACACGACCGGCAGAAAGACGTATGCCCGCGGCACGGGACAATGGCCCGCTGACCAGATAGCCGCAGAAACGATCCAGAACTCGCCGTGCTTCCTGTGCTGCGACTAAATCCATATCCAAGGAACGCGGGGCCTTGATGGCGGCCTGCACTGCGGCAGCGGTAATTTCTCCGTAGGTGACACGTTTGGGTTTGTTCAACCCCAGTGCATCGGTCAAATGCCAGGCAATGGCCTCACCCTCACGGTCAGGGTCGGTAGCCAAATAAACGGCAGAAGCCGCAGCCACTAACCCTTTCAATCGCTTGAGCACATCTTTGCCACGCTCCGTGGGCGTATAAGTGGGGGTAAAGTCAGGCAAGGCAACGCCAATCTCCCGTTCCGGCAAATCTCGTACATGTCCCACCGAGGCAACGACCTTCCAATCGTTTCCAAGGTAACTTTGCACTTTTTTCACTTTCCCAGGTGATTCCAAAATGAGCAGATTCATCGTTATATCCTCATGCGGGCAACGGGGGCAGCGGTTTGGGGGGATTGCGGTACGGGTTTTCCTTGTTTTTCGTCCAGTCCCATACTGAGGCTCTGCGAAAGCGCGGCGCACAAATCTGCTAAAGATCGAGACGCTTCGCTGTCCTGTTTGAGCGCCATAGTGAGTAAATCAGGGTTTTGAAGGATGATGCGGGCTTTCAGCACGGCATCATTGGCCTCGGTAAAGGCTGTGACCGATTCGGCAAAAGAGGAAGACACGGGCCGGGGCAGATGTGCATCAGTGCTTCGGGCGGCAATCTCGGCAGACTGCTGCAAATAAACGCCGGTGGCGGCATCGCGTTGCACCTGCATAGCCATGAGTTCCGTCCATGTTTCCCGCAGAGGAAACCATGCCGCCTTGGGTTGTTCACCCAGGGCAAAGTGATTCATGGTTGTCAGCACCTTGGCCGCTTCTGCTGCCGCCTGAAATACGGCCTTCGCATCCCCTCCAGAAAACTTCTGATTCCAGTGGGCGATGTACGCGGCGGAATTGCTTTCCGGCATGGGCAGATTGAACCGCGCTCCTGCCAGCATGGAGAACATTTCCGCCCGCATTTCTTCAAGGGCGTAATTTTTGAGCGTTTCCCCCTTATTGTCTTTGCGATGCTCCCGCTCCTTATGACCTGTGGCATGATACGTTTCGTGGAGCTTGGTGGCATAGTATTCTTCTGAACTGATGAAGCGTTCGGGAAACGGCATTTTTACCACATCGGCCTTGGCCTCGTAGTAGGCGTCTCCAGTGTGATGCTCCACGGGAATACCTGTGCAGGCGATGAAGCGTTCCACGAAATCATTGCGCTCCACAGCGGTCATGATGTGGGCCTGTTGCTCTTTGGGCGGAAAGCCTTCTATTTGTGCGGCGTTAAAGACGGTAAAAGGATAGAACAGCATCATGTGTTGCACATCGGGTGTCTCCTGCCCCTGTTCCCTCTGCGCGGCAATGTCCTTGAGCTGTTTATTCGTGAGGTATTCCCATGGGCCGTCTTCTCTGACGATGAAGGCAATTTCTTCGGGCCGCAGAAGTTTCACGCCTTTGGCCCCCTTTTTCACTTTGATATCCTGTTCAGGGTGCGCGGCCTGAATTTGTTGCAGCTGCTTGAATGTTACCCACCTGTCGTCTTGGTAGCCCTTGATGATGCCGGTCAGTATGAGTTTGACTAAGTTGGCCCCGCCATATTCACGGCCTGTAGCGGCACAAAAGGGCATCCCTCCAAGGCACATTCCCGCAGCTGTGTCAGCCGCCCACGGTTTTTGCCATTTGCCTGCGGTTTCCGCCAAAGCCAGCATATTTTCCGCCACACTGTTGACGAAATCCTCCTGCACCTCACGGCTGATCTGAAAGCGGTTCTTCTTTTCCGCAGGCCGTTCCTGACTCATACGTCCTCCTGCACAGCCACAATTACGGTATCCGGCTCGCCATAGGGACTGATCAAACCGGCCTCAAGGGCTTCTTCATGGCTCATGAAGAAAGCTCCGGCGTCCAACTGCCGTTCAATATCGTTCCGTGAAAGTGTGATGACCTCCTTCTCCTGTGTGTGGAGAGAAATATCGAACATGCCGTATTTATTTCGTTTTTTAGTGTTCATATAATTTCCATAGAATAATATTTTTATATAGTTCAGAGAAAAATATATTTATATAGCAAATTCATGCGTCCCAGCGGCAGCGTTGCCGCCAGTGAACTTCATGCTGTTTTGTTTCCCGCCGCCTGCCCATGAAGGCCACGCGCACAGCACGAAAGCAGGCCAGCGGGGTCATGCCCGTGCGCTGCACGAGGAAGAGAAGGACAATTCCGGCCATAGCCACACAGGCCGTCCACCACGCCCAATGGAACAGCCACAGCCCCAACGGAAAAACAGCGCGGGCATCCAGAATAAAAATTTTAGGCGTAAGGGCGCTATCCCGCCAAAGCAGATTGTGATTCATTGGCTTCCCCGTGATATCTTTTCCGTTCCGCCAAGATGGCCAGATAGTTGTCCTTGGCAATCCTTCCTTCGGCAAAAGCGCGTTCTGCTGCGTCCTGAATGCGCTGTCCGTGCTGGCCAAGCAAATGCTCACACGCGCTGATCATCCGTTCTGGCGGAGTTTCCAGCAGGATTTCCCGAATCTGCGGGGTAAAGGCCAGATATTCGCGTAATGCTGTGCGTCCTTTGCCGTCCGGCAGAGGCAAAAGCCGTTGTGACACCACAAGGCGCAGGCAGGAAAGCAGCGTTGCCGAAACCTGAAGACGTTCTTCCACGGGGAAGACATTAATGATGCGCGAGAGTGTTTCGGGAACAGAGCGGGTATGCACGGTGGAATATGCAGCCACGCCGATTTCCGCGCTTTCAATCATGCCGCGCAGCGTTTCCGGGTCGCGGCTTTCACCAATGAGCACCACGTCCGGGGCGGCACGGGTGGAGTTGCGTGTGGCTTTCAAAAATGATTGCAAATGATCGGGGATGGCACTTTGTGAAACAGGGCCGCCCGCATTGGGGATGGTCGTGTAATCAAATTCGATGGGCGCTTCGTAGGTGATGACATTGCGGCCACCGTGCTCGATGATGTGCCGCAGGATGGCGGCCAACAGCGTACTTTTGCCTGAACCCATGACGCCGGTGACGAGTACCAGCCCGTTGGCGGGAATGGCATGTTCCAGAATGCCAGATTCCACCTGCAAATCTTCAAGAAGAGGCGGCATGGCAGGCAAGGCGCGAAAAACAATCTTCACCCCTGTGGAATAGCCATCGGCCACCGGCGTAGCATTACCGCGATACCGGCGGCGTACCCCGCGAGATTCTTCAATCTGATAGGCAAAATCATAGTCGCTCTGGCCGGACTTGATCATGGCCGACACAGAATTGTTTTTGGTCAGGCGTTCCAGCACCAGCAATAATTCCTCCGCCGAAATAGGCCGCTGAGACACAGCCCGCCATTCACCGTGCAGGCGCATCCATGCAGGACTTCCAGAACAGAGGCACAAATCTGACATGCCTGCTTGCGTAGCCCACAGCAGCAAAGCATCAATATCAGCATACTCCCACCGTAATAACGGCTCGTGCGGAAACAGGGGCAAAGATGCGTCCGTCATGGCTTACTTCCTTCTGCTGCGTTGAGCTTGGGGGAGAAAGGCGGAAGGCGTTGTAATGCGGTACACCTTTTGCCCTATGTGCAATTTATTGCCGCCGTCCGTGGTTTTTGTGCCTATTTCAGCGGACGCCGTGTTGACCTTGCTCAGAAGGTGCTGCGCCGTGAGTAAATGGTAGAGCATGACACCGCGATACTGGCGCACCATGCGTGAGACGTTGTCTGCGTAAAGCTGATCCGCTTCTGCAACGCCCTGCGCCCAGGCTTCACGCACAGCCTCTCGCCAGATGCGCCGTTCTTTGTCGTTTTTCGGCATCACTGCTTGATTGGGCTTTTCCGGTTCGGGAAAGGTGTCTGCCATAAGAAATTCGCGCCATGTGGGAGCCACGGAGACATAACGGGCCGGAGCCAGTAATTCATAGGAGGTTTGCGCGGCTGTGGCTGTTTCCCCAGATTCGATGCGCAGAGAAGCCCCGGCCCGCGTGAGCACGGGCGGCAAAATCAGGGCATCTCCTTGCGTCATGAGCAAGGGATCAAAGTTGAACGCTGTGTCCATGATGGCACTGTGCGCTTCGGTGGACGCCACAAGCTGTTTGTAGCGCCAGGCTATGGCCGTTTGAAACGTGACGAGCTGCGCGGCCTCGCGGATAGCCGAGGGGCGCATGAGATTGACAGCCGTGTCGTTGATTGCTGTACCCTTCATTTCCAGAAGCACAGCCAGCTCTTCTGGCTCGTGTTGGCGCGGTGACGCCGTAAGATCGGGCGGCGTGCTGATCGTGATGGTTTGTCCCTGCGGCTGTGCAGGTGACGGGGCAGACTGTTTCGGCAGATCGGTTGCTGTGATCTGCGGCGGCATGGGCACGGGGGGCAGATTTTCCTCATTGGTGGCGGCACAACCCATGAGGCTCAGGCACAGCAACAGCGAACAGGGTAAAAGCAGACAGTGCATCATGACTGCCCCCCTGCCTTGCTTGTTCTGGCCAGAGTGATAACGCGGCCAATGGGGTCAACGCGCAGCACGGCTTGGGGCTGCACCTGCCAGGCAATATCTTCCAGAAGCATATGCGCAGGGCGATTCAGTCCGCGAACCACCACCATGAGCGCTTGCGGTGAAGGGCTGCCGAGTTCTTGATAGCGGTAACCCACGCTGAGGCACACCTCTTTGAGCGCTCCCTCGGCAGGGCCAGTCCATGCAATGGATACCGGCTGATTGAGCGCAGGGTCAGCGGGTAAGAGCAAAGGCTGTAAGCCTTGCCCCCGCAGTTTCGCCAGCATGGCCAGTTCGCTGTGGGCGTTTTCCGCCGCCTGACCAAGCGTGACTGCCACAAAATCGGCAGGGCTGGTCACACTCTGGTCGCTGTTTTTTTGCGCGCACCCAGCCAAGAGTAAAAGGCTTAAAATAAAGGCAGATCGCTGCATGAGCCGCACTCCTTTTTGTTTATTGTTATAGAGGTATATTTTTATATAAATATATTTTTGTATTGAAAATATATTTATATATTGCTATAGCAACGCCATATCGCACTGATTCCTTTGGAGGTTCTCATGCGCACTATCGTCATTGCCAACAAGAAGGGGGGCGTGGGCAAAACCACCAGCGCCCAAAATTTGGCAGCCGCTCTGGCCGCTCATGGCAAAAAGGTGCTGGCTGTGGATATGGATGCCCAAGCCAACTTGACCCGTGCTTGGGGTGTAAAAAATGACGGCAACAGCATTCTGGATGTCTTGCGGGCCAAGGCTGCTTGGCAGGATATTGCTGTGCCGGTGGAACGCGGCGAAGAAAAGGGCTGTGTGCTGCTTGCCCCGGCCAATCGACAGCTTGCAGCTATGCCGGAAGTCTTTGCCCAAGAGATCGGCAAGGAATTGCTGTTGAAAGAGGCACTGGAACAGGTGCAGGGCATGTTTGATGTCGCGCTCATCGACAGTCCGCCCGCGCTGGATTTGCTGGCTATCAATACCTATGCGGCGGCGGATGCTGTGCTTATTCCTGTGCAGACGGAGTTTCATTCCCTTGAAGGGCTTGCCCTCATGCAGGACGACATGGCGCGGGTGCGCCGCAGATTGAATCCGCATTTGACGGTGCTTGGTATCGTTCCGACCTTTGTGGATCGCAGGAAGCGTCTGTGTCGTGATGTGCTCGGCGTGTTGGCCCAAAAACACAGCGCCGACCTCATGCAGACGGTCATCCGCGATAATGTGACGCTGGCCGAAGCGCCAAGCCACGGGCAAAGCATTTTCTCCTATGATCCTAAATCCTACGGAGCGCAGGATTATGCCGCGCTCGGCAGCGAAGTTCTCACCAGATTGGAGGCTCGATATGACTCGTAAAAAAGGCGGCCTTGGACAGATTGCAACCGTGGAAGAAAAGGAAGATTTGCTCGACAGCGTGTTCGGTGCGCCAGCGCCGGAGCTGAAACCCGAAGCAAAACCAGCCCCGGCAGCAGCGGATACTGCAACGGGCAAGATGCCAGGCAAAGGTAAGGAAAATCGTGTGGGCAAATACTTTCTTCTTGACCGTGATCTTGCCAAGGCGATGAAGCTCTTTGCCGTGCAGAATGATATGAAGGAAATTGCCGTCATTGAAGCCGCCTTACGAGCCTATCTGGGATTGGGAAACGAATCCGAAGCATGAGCATAGCCACCGCATAAAGGGCTGGTACTGTTGCCGTGTGAGTATGGAAATGCGCCAGCGCGTGATGATACCCCCCAAAAGGCATGGCGGGGCGATCAGGGCCACGGGCAGCCAAACCGCAGGCCACGGCGTGAACAAGGCCAGCACGAGGCAGAGCGCCACGGGCAGGGAAAAAATCAGCATACGCAGGCGCAATTCCCGCACAACCGCAGGAATGGCTGTCGTATTTTCGATGCCCCAGGCGTGAAGCACTTGGGCAAAATCCTGTTCCAGCCGTGCCTGCTCTGCTGGAGTGCGTTGCGCTCGAAAGTCTTGCAGGCGGGCATTCAGGTCTTGCCGCAGTTCCGAAATATGATCGCCGGTGGGGGCTATTCGCGCCCGCATGGATTTTCTGAAATTCTCGAACATGGCTTAACTCCTGAAATTCTGTTCTGTGAGCGTGCTGTCCTGGTTACTGGAGCTGTTCAAGACGGTTTGACGTAGCCCTTTTGCTCCCTCTGCTCCTGAAGATACCGTGCTGGTGGAACCCACGAACACGCCCTTGACCCCGCTCTGATCTTCCTTTTCTCCCAAAGAATGGAATTGCTGGCCAATCCAGTTGGTCACATGTTCCGGCAGATAGTGAATGAGCGAAAAGAATTTGTTGGCCATCATGATGACCACGATGCCCAAAATGATGAGCATGGAGATTGTGCCGGTGATGCCGACGACCTTGGTTTGTGAGGTTCCGGCAATGAACAGCTCAAAGCCCGTGCCGATCACGCGGCCAAGGACATTGAGCAGAATCACGGCGGCAAAAAAGCCGGCCACCATCAGCGGCGGACGAATGACGATGCCAAGCAAGAGCAGATAGCCGCGTTTGCCGTGCTGTCCGGCTGCCCCTTCCCCTTCAGGCAGCGCATGAGCGCACAACCAGACGGGCGCGGCCACCAAGGCTTCCACAATGAGGATGGCCCATCCGGCAAGTGCAGAAATCCAGCGTATGAAAGGAATGGCGGGCAGGTAATAGGCTAAAGCCAGCCCGTAGAGCAGCAGCGGCAAAAAGACAGAAAACAATACGAAAGATATGTATTTATCAAGATTGGGAACGGCATTGCCGACAAGGGGAATGGCCTTGCCCAGAGAATGCGCCACGTCCACCGCGCCAAGCGCTGCCGCCAGCCCCCAGGCTGTGCCGATGAAGTAATCCCCGATATTGGATATGGCCATGATGGGATCATTGGTGGAGAGCTTTTCCACCGCGATGGGCAGAATGTTGGCGCTGACCAGCCCATTCAGCGTAGCTCGCAGCCAGTTGCCTATTTCCCCAAAGGCCCGCCCTTCATCAGTCACAGCGGGATTGGCCGTTGTGTCAGAAACACCACGTCGCGTGGTATAGGCGGTTTTTATATAGTTGGCCACGCGCTCCTGCATGGCCTCGTAATCGTGCAGGCCATAGGTCATGGCCAGCATTTCAGAGCCAGTATACTCTCTGGGAGCATAGGAAATGCCGGAATACATGGCTTCGCGCACTTCCTGATTGATCCATGAGATTGACCAATACGAAGAACCGGCAATAAACCAGCCATACTGATCGGAAATATCCTGAAAATTTTGCAGTTTGCCCTTGAGTTGCCCTTGTTTGGCATAGCTTTGCAGCGATGCAAGAATAGTGGCGTTGATGTTATTTGCCGCATTGTGCAGGGCCAGGGGGGCAATGGAATCAGCGGGCGTGTCGGGGTTGGCAAGCTGGCTGGCCACCGAGGACAGTGAAGAAATGGCCGTGCCTACAGCATTGACCTTCCCTCGGCACAGTGCGTCCGATTCATCCACACATTCCACCATGATGGAACCAGTGTTGCCGTTGAAGGAAAAACGGTATTCGCCGCCAGACCTGATCCAGTTGCCGCTGTAGTCCCATGTTCCCCCAGGTGAAATGCCAAGGCCACGCCGCTCGTTCAAATAATATTGCAAGGTAAGCGATTCCAGAGCGCCATTGGCAATGGCCGCATACTGGGTGACATTCTGATCTGGAGCCTGCACGGTAATCTGCCCGCCGTGCTCCACGAAGTAATCCGTGCCGAGCGACCAGACAAAATTACCAAGGTTGATGGAAAATCCGATGCAGGCCAGAATGGCTACCTGAAAGAGGCTCAACCCTTTGAATATGGGAGCCATTGCGCCCATTGCCCCCACAAAACGCAAAGGCATCCACAGGGAACTGTACTTTTTCCCGAAAGGCGTTCCCTCATGCGCCGTGCCAGCCACAGAAACGGCCAGCACCCAGATGAACAAGGCTGAAATGATGGCCAGTGCCACCAGGTTGAAGGCGCTGAACATTTCCAACATCAGCTCCGCAGCCTGCGATCCCCCAAGCCCCTGTCCCCACGAATCCCAGCCCTGCCCGAGCAAAGCATCCAGAAATTGTTTGCTGGCGTCACTCTTGAGCAAGACTTCAGAAGTGGCTGGTATTTCAGGTGAAGAGGCCATATATCTATCCTTTCATTATATTTTTATATAAATATATTTTTATATTTATCTATTGCTGTGCGCCAACCATGCGCGTGTACAGGTCGGACAATTCCTTGCCGGTGGCTCCTTCCATTCTGGTGAGAAAATCCAAGGAAACGACAACGCCGAGCCGGTCAAGCAGCTCATTATTTTTGCGAGTAAGCTCAATCTGGATGGCCTGCATGACCGTCATTTCCCGCAACAGTCCTGCTTCTGTGGCTGTCGTCACCTGATTGAACCAGTTGGGATTGCCTATGCGCATTTGGCTTAAAAGTTTAAACAAACCGGCTTCAGACATTTTGCCGTCCACAATGCCGGGGGGCGTTCCGCTTCCGCCTGCTTCCTTCCATTGGTTCTGCGCCCAGCCCGCCACATCCTCTGGTAGTGAAGGCGCGTGGTACACTACATGGCTGTTGAGGCTTTCCATTGCCATAGCCAGACGCCCTTCATGCACTGTTCGTGCTGCCGCATAGGTCTGGCCGGAAGGGCTGGCTTTTTGCGCTTCAGTCACCACCGGCAAAGGACGGGGATTGGCGAGCGATTTGATGGTTTCATGCGCTTGCGCCACCTGTTCTTCGGTGAGGGTTTCTTGCAGGGGAAAAAGCGCGTCTGCCATTTCCTGTTCAGAGGGATGTTCGTCTTGCAGCAGGCGCTCCAGATATTCCACGGGCCGCGCATCGGTTTTGTTGGAGTATTCCAGCTGCTTGCCACGCATGGTTTGATGCACTTGCTGCGAAGCCTGCGCCCCAAGCTGCACCCCGGCCCCCAGCGAAGCAGCTCCGCAGAGTCCGGCTGGTTGCGCGGCCTTGCCGTACATATCTTCGCTTCGAGTAGCCTGACCTGCCACGGCCTGTCCTTTGAGCATGGCGGCATTGCTTTCTTTCAGGCTGATAATGGCCCGCACAATAGTGGCGCTTTCCGATTTGATAGTGCCGATAATGTTTTGCGCAGCCACAAGAATTTCCGAGCGAATGGACGCCGCTTCCGCTGCTGTGCTGGCGTTGACGGTCTGAATGGTTTCCATCTTCGCGCTTGTGATCATGGCCTGAATGGAACCGCAGCCGCACCCCGCCCCCAAGGCTTGAGACGGAAGGGCTATGAGCATGGTGAGTAGAAAAAGTTTCTTCATCATCCCCTCACATGGCTTCAATTTCATGAACGATTTCATGGAGCACGTTGACCAGCACGTCATCAGCGGCGCTCTGATCGGTAACGCGCATACGGCGTCGTTCCACTTCCGATTTGGCTGAACCGCCGGGAAAACGAATGGCCAGCCGCCGCAAGGCTTCGGAAGGTTCCATGCGCTTGTAAAGACTGTTACGGATGGTCACATCTTCTGTGGTGGTGGAAAAAGCCCACAGAGCTTGCCCGCCTATGGTCAAACTGAGCACCAGTTGCGACTTCCCCGCGCCGGTGCGGAATATGCCCACCAAATTGGAACCAGCAGGGCCGGGCTTGCCCAAGTGCGCCAAGGCATAACTGCACGCGCCATTGAGGCCGAAACGCTCGGTCATGTCCTCAATGCTCTGTTCCGTCCCCGCCCCCAGAATGAGAATGGTGGTGGCCAATTCGATGATGATTTTGGGAATGTCATCAATAGATTGCGTGTAAAGTCCGATGGACAGGTTCCATTTGCGCGATTCCCGTGCCATCGTGGTCATGTCCGCTAAAAGCTGTCCGGCCACCGAGGTGTTCCCAGTGACGCGGTGCGCCTCGTCATAGCTCAGTCTTTTTTGGCAAATATCTACTTGATATAATTTAATAAAAATTTTTTTGAAAAAAATTTACCCTGCCAGTTACCCCAAAAAATTCGGGATAGCTGAGGACGTTTGCGGACGGGATTAGACAGAAGGGAGCGGGACTCGGAAAAATTGGGCAACTGGAGTGGGACGAAAAAGCGGGGTAAACGTATTCCATTTTAAGGCATTTTTTGATAAGCACATCGGAGAAGCACAGCTAATGCTCATAATTTCAAAATGCGGAGACGGGATTTAAATTACCTATTTAACTCTCTTAATTTATACGGCATATTTAGAAAAATAAATTTTATACCCCTAAAAATTTTAGCTTTGAGTGGACATTTTAGGGTTTGCCCGGACAAGCTCTAGGTGTAGAGTGTCAACACGTTGTTCACCCTCCGTTCAGCCTTGAGGCTGGAGGTTTTCTGCCAAGAGCCGTATGCGGACGCACAAAGTTGTAGCGATGCGTCCAGACCGGCAAGTTCGCTGTTCTTTTCTCTGAGTGGGTATACGTGTGTGCGTATGCCCACTCTTTCAAGGCCGTCCTGATAAAGCGTTCCGCCTTGCCATTGGTTTGAGGCCGGTAAGGTCGGGTCCGTTTATGCTTTATGCCAAACTCCCGGCACGCATCCCGGAATTTTTGGGATTTATAACACGCTCCATTATCCGTCAGTACTCGTTCCACTTTTATGCCGTGGGCGCTATACCAAGCTACCGCAAACCATAAAAACTCTATCGCTGATTCCGCGGTCTCATCCGGGAGCACCGCTGTATACGCTGCCCTGGACGCATCATCCACGCAGACGTGTAAGTATTCCCAGCCTGGGTGGCGGCGACGGACTTGCCGTGTTCCTGCTTTCTTGTGGCCAACGCCGTCAATCTTGCCCAGTCGCTTGATATCCAGATGCAGCATTTGCCCGGGCTTTTCCCACTGGTAACGCTGGATGGGCGCTTTTTCCTCCAAAGATGAAATCCGGGAGCAGCCGAGTTTACGCAAGGCCCGGAACACGCTGCTGCGGCAAAGGCCAAGACGTAACGCAATTTCATCACCAGTCAGGCGCTCTTTGCGCAAAGCCAAAATGGAACCAAAATCTTGTTCCGTCAGTGTGCCCCGGCATCGCTTCGGGCGAGAACTTCTGTCCGCAAGATTCTCAAAGCCTCCCTGCCTGTAGCGGCTCATCCACTTTCTGGCGGTACGCAGGCTTACACCAAAACCCGCCGCAACTGCGGCTGCGGGCTTTTCGCTCATCCGCCGGATCATTTCCTCTCGACCGCGTGCAGTCAATTTGGCATTCTTATGGCTGTTCACCCTGTCCTCGGCTCGGTTTACTGTTGTCTGTCAACTCCAGCTTTACCGGCTTGAGGCAGGGTGAACAACCTATTGGAACATTACATCTAGGTTTGAACATAATAAAATTGGGGGCTGTCCTAGCTAAGAAAAAAGAGCTAGGATAAGACCATGTATGAAAGACGCAGCAGACTAAATTATCGGCAACAGGCCGAACTCATAAAATTTTTTGTGGCTGGTGCCACGGCAAGGGCTGCCGGAGAAATGGCAGGAGTAAACCGTAACACAGCCACATCCTATTTCATGCGTTTGCGACGTCTCATTGCTTCGCATCTCCCCAGTTATCGACTGTCCGGTGAAATAGAAGCCGATGAAAGTTACTTTGGAGGTGTAAGAAAAGGTAAAAGAGGACGGGGAGCTGCCGGAAAAATAGCTGTTTTTGGTTTACTGAAGAGAAACGGCAGAGTTTACACGGCAATCATTCCTGATGCCCGCACTGAAACACTTCTCCCCATCATCAAAGAACAGGTGGAACCCGACAGTATAGTCTATACGGATACATTTTCAGCTTACAATGCCCTGGATATCAACGGATTCCATCATCATCGCATCAATCATTCCCAGAAGTTTGCGGAACAGCATAATCATATCAATGGAATAGAAAATTTTTGGAATCAGGCCAAAAGGCACTTGCGTCGCTTTAACGGTATCAAGCCTGAACACTTTTACTGGTTCCTCAAGGAATGCGAATGGCGTTTCAATGGAGGCAATCATAAACAGCTCCTAACTCAGCTAACTTATTGGGTAAAACAAGCAAAACATTAGTCTTAACTAGGACAGCCCCTAAAATTGAAAAAAATTTTCAAGCTGGACAGGCATAATCAAAAAATATTTATTCCTAAATAATTTCTTAACAACTCTCCTGTAAATCTGAGCTCAAGACGGCTGGCAACCCGCTGAATGTAGCCGGTCCCAGCAGGCAACACGCTTGAGTGTTCATTTTTACATACCTGGAGGGTATTATGAAAAAGCTTCTTTCCATTCTCAGCATTACGGCCATTATCTGCTCACTGTCCTTAAGCCAGGCCATCGCCATGGAAGCCAAGTCCGGCGACATGAAAAGCGACAAGACCATGATGGACAATGGCATGAAAAAAGACGGCGCCATGGGGAAAGACCATAAGATGATGGACGACGGCATGAAAAAGGACGGGATGATGAAAGATAAGGGCATGAAAGACGACAAGGGTGTGATGAAAGGCGACAGCATGAAGAAAAAAATGTAGCTCCCAAGCTGCCGGTGGTGAGCGGGGCCTTTGCCTTGGCCCCGCTTTCCACCGTTAAAACAGGGGAGCCGGAGGCCAAATTCTCCATTGTGCCTCCGACGCCTAGAAGCTAAGTTTGGCGAAAGCTGTGGAGAACTCCCTACTACGCTGAACAGCAGGTGTTTATGTACAATATTTTGGTAGTGGAAGACGAACTGAAAATCGCCCAAACCGTGATGGACTACCTTCGCCGCGAGGGCTACGCGGTGCTCCACGCCGCGACCATCGCCGAGGCCTTGAAACTCGTCAGTTCCGATATCGACCTCATCGTACTCGACCTGATGCTGCCCGACGGCCAGGGTGAAGACCTTTGCGCACACGTGGTCGGCCTCTACAACACGCCTGTAATCATGCTCACCTCGAAACGTAGCGAGCAATCCAGAATCAACGGTTTCGCCTCTGGGGCCGACGACTACCTGGCCAAGCCTTTCAGCCCGCGTGAGCTGGTGGCCCGGGTAAAGGCCGTGCTCAAACGCTGTCGCCCGATGGAGAACGTCATCCACTTGGGCAAAAACATTGCAATCTACATGGATAAACATACGGTCAGCAAAAACGAGACGGAAATCAAGCTGACCCCCAATGAATACAAGGTGTTGCTCTGCCTTGCCAGCAACAGCAAAGCCGTGGTCAGCCGCGACAAACTGGTGGAATACATCGATTCGCCGGATGCCATGGATCGTATTGTGGATGTGCATATTGCGCACCTACGCCAGAAGCTTGAAGACGACCCAAAAAAGCCGGAGATTATCAAAACCGTTCACGGCCAGGGCTACAGCCTGGGGGTGGAGCGCCATGCGTAAAAACAAGCCATTCCGCAGACTCTTCACGGCCTATTTTGTGGTGATAACGGGCATCACCGTGGTTGTATTCATCTTTTTCGGCCTACATATCATCGACCGCTTCTTTTCCTATTACGTGGACAAGGTGCATGAAGAGACCCAGCACATGCTGGTCATGCAGGTGGCCATGCACTACAAGATGTATGGTAGTTGGAACGGCTATGACGGCAGCGAGACCGGGGCCGCAGCCAAACTCTCCGGCGATTATTTTACCATAACCGACCTGGCCGGAAACACTGTTTACACCAGTGAAAAAGGCGTGGAGCGCTGTTGCGCCAACCCCAACCACAAGTACACGCGGGTCAGGCTGCCCATAACGGTTGACGGCAAAACAGTTGGCGAACTTACGGCCGGCTATTTCAGCAACCACATCAGTTCACCCGAAGCCGATGCATTCCGGGGCGGCGGCATTTGGCTGGTGGTGCTTTCAATAATCTGCATCAGCGTGGTGGGCGCGGCCATCTCCATGCTGTTCTTTTACCGGCTCTCCAAGCCAATCCGGCAAATTGCCGTGGCGGCCAAGGATATTTCGACCGGGCACTTGCAAACCCGTATAGCCATCAAGGGCAATGTGGCCGAAATGCACGAGATCGCGGATTCCATCAACGCCCTTGGCGAATCGCTGCTTAACCAGGAAAAATTCCGGCAGGAGCTAATCGTCAGCCTTTCGCACGAACTGCGCACGCCACTGCAAATTTTGCTTAGCCAGCTTGAAGCCATGCTCGACGGCATCTACGAGGCGGACAGGGAACGGCTTGAGGCAATGCGCGCCGAAGTTGCCCGCACCGGCGAGTTGCTTAACGAGCTTGAAGACCGCCTGATTTACGAAAACGACGCCTTTGATCTGAACATTACCCAGGTAAACGTTTCCGATCTGGCCCACAGGGTCGCCATCGGCCACGAGGGCGGCTTCGCGCAAAAAAAACTGGATTTTATCTACAATATTGAGCCGGACGTGATTATCGAGGCAGACTCGGTACGTCTGGCCCAGGTGCTGATTAACCTGCTTTCCAACTCCATCAAGTACACACAGGCTGGCGGGGCCAGCCTAAGCCTCAAACGCGAGGGCCGGAACGTCGTAATCGAAATAACTGACAGTGGCGAGGGCATGGATGAAGAAACGGCAAAGAATATCATCAACCGTTCCAGTCAGGCTTTCAAGGCGGTAAACAGCAAGGGCGTTGGCCTTTATATCGCCAAGCTCATCGTGGACAAACACGGCTGGGCGCTCGACATTGAGAGCCATAAAGGCCGAGGAACCACGGTCAGAATAATCATGTAACGAGGCCGCGCGTGGTCATGCAATAGAGTAATATTATGGAAATGCTCACAATGGGATTTGTAGCCACGGTGTTTGCCGCTGGCCTTCTATCTTTCTTCTCGCCATGCGTGCTTCCGATCTTGCCGGTGTATTTCGGCTATCTTTCCGGAGGCGTTAACTCCGCACAGGAGCAAGACAACACCAGCCTTTTTAAAGCGTTTGCCTTTGTTGCGGGCCTGGCCGCTTCCTTTTTCATTCTTGGTTTCGGAGCCGGAGCTTTGGGCGGGCTCATAAGCAACAGATGGTTCTTTATGGCTTGCGGTGCAATAATCATCGCCTTCGGACTGCATCAGACCGGATTGATCAGCATCCCCCTGCTTGAACGGGAAAAAAAGCTGGATGTGGCTTTCAATCCACGCAAAGGTTTGATCGGCGCGTTTGCCCTCGGCTTTCTTTTCTCTTTCGGCTGGACGCCCTGCGTAGGGCCGGTGCTGGGGGCAGTGCTCGGCATTTCCTCACAGCAAGGCAGCGCCCTTACCGGTGGCGGGCTGCTTTTGGTCTATGCTTTCGGCCTGAGCCTGCCCTTTGCCGTGCTGGCCCTTGGCTCAAGGAGTCTGTTTGGGCGCATCAAAGGCATATATCCGCATTTTCCCAAAATAAAAATTGCCGGGGGTATCCTGATCATCCTTATGGGTTGCTGGATGATTTGGGGGCAAATCACGTTGCTGAGGGCCGGGCAGAATGAGCCAGTCTCAAACTCTGAAAGGCATCCCGCCCGCATGCAGGCCCTTAACGCCGCCCCGGCCAGCCTGGACGATTTCCGGGGCAAGGCTGTGTGTATAAAGTTCTGGGCTACCTGGTGCCCGCTCTGCTTGGCCGGTCTCGAGGATTTTGCGGCATTATCCGCCGAGTATGCCGGCTCAGAAGATATAGCCGTTATCTCCGTGGTCGCTCCCGGCCTGAACGGCGAGGTAGGCAAGGATGATTTCACTGCCTGGGCCAAGGCGCAGGGCCTGTCTTTCCCGATTTATTTCGATGAGAACGGCGCTTTAACCAAGGAATTCGGAATCAGAGCCTACCCTACTTTCGTCTATCTGGGAAAGGACGGCAGGCTGTTCAAACAAAGCGTCGGAGACGAATCCAACGAGCGCGTCATTAAGGAACTTTCAAACCTCGGCGCGCAAGAGAGGTGATATTATGAAAAAAAATATACTCATGCTGGCTGCGGTCATACTCGGCTCAGGCTTTTTTGGCGTAAGCGCCCAAGCAACTGAACCCCTAAAAGATGCCTATTTCGCAGGTGGCTGTTTCTGGGGTGTGGAAGAATATTTTTCGCGTATTCCGGGTGTGCTTGACGTCACCTCCGGCTACGCCAACGGGAATACTGAAAAACCAACTTACAGGGAAGTCTGCTCGGGAAAAACCGGCTATGCCGAGGCCGTGCACGTCAGCTACGACCCGGCCAAAGTAAGCCTGGAAACATTGACCAAGCAGTTTTTCAAGATCATCAACCCCATCAGTGTGAACAAGCAGGGCAACGACCTGGGCAGCCAGTACCGAACCGGCCTGTATTACGCCGATGAAGCCGACAAGCCGGTTCTGGAAAAGGTCTGGAAAGAGATACAGGGCAAATATTCGCAGCCTCTGGCTGTGGAGCTTCTACCCCTGAAAAATTACTATCCGGCCGAGGAATACCATCAGGATTACCTGAAAAAGAACCCAGGCGGCTATTGCCATATCAGCTTTGACAGTCTCAAAGATATTCCTGCAAGCGACAGAGACTCGCTGGACGCAAGCAACTACTCTAAGCCGCCGGCCGAAGAGCTGAAAAAGCTGCTCAGCCCGGAACAATACAATGTAACCCAGAAAAACGGCACTGAACGGGCCTTTTCAGGCCGGTATTTGGATAATGAAGAGCCGGGCATATATGTTGACGTGGTAACCGGCGAGCCCCTATTTTCTTCCGCCGACAAGTTTTACTCCCGCTGCGGCTGGCCCAGCTTCACCAAGCCCATCTCGCCGGTGGTGGTCACCGAGCACAAAGACAGAAGTTTCGGTATGCTGCGCACCGAAGTACGCAGCCGGGTCGGCGACTCGCATCTCGGCCATGTCTTCGACGACGGCCCGAAAGACCGTGGCGGTTTGCGCTATTGCATCAACAGTCTGGCGATACGGTTCATCCACTATGACGACATGGACAAAGAGGGGTACGGAGATTTGAAAAGCGCCGTGAAGTGATGGTCTTAGTGTCTGAAGCCAGCCTACCGGCTTTAGATAAAACACGGAGAGCGCCTTGTTTGAGGGCGCTCTCCGTGTTTCAGCGCATTCTCATACGGTATTGCGGCTGTTCTTCCGGCGGCTTGGGTTTCTGCCGCTCGGCTTCAATCCGCTCCGCTTCCCTCTGAAACGTCTGTATGAGTTCTTTTGTGGGCTTGGCCGCCGCAAGGTCAATATCTCCGGGTGCGCCAAAGGCGTACCAGACCATGCGCCGGGCATAGTCTATCCAGTCGCGGTTTTCTTTCTCCCGCCGGAGCGGACGGGCCTGCCTGTACATTTCATTGGCGGTTTCCTGCGGGGTGTATCCGGCAAGGCGCATGTGCAGGGCAAGCAGGCTGTCCATGCGGGAAGCGTCGATAGCTCCGGGATTTTCCTTTTGCAGAATTTCCAGACAGGCGCGGTACGGCGCGGCCAGACTGCCGATTTTGGGAAACTCGAATTTTCTGACTTCCATATCCGGCCTTATGCGCTTCCTGAAGCGCCAGAGATTGGCAAGGCGGTTGCTTTTCCGCCCAAGCCAATATTTGAAGCTGCCCAGCGGCGTGGGCTTGGGCGTTTCTTCCCGTAGCCGTTCCCTTTCTTCCCGCTGTTGCTCCTTGAGAAAATGCCGGGCAATGTTCAGCATGGGGAGGCCGTGCGGCGCGAGGGCGGCAAGGCTCTTTCGCCGCTGTTCCCGCTGTCGCTCCCGTATTCGCCGCCTGTCGGCGGCAACGCGCTTCCTGCCGCTTCTCCGGCGCTCCGCTTCATCGGCGCGAGCCTGCCGGTACTCCCGCCATTGCTCGATGAAAACTTCGCTGACCGGCTCCGGCTCAATTTTCGGCATGTCCTCCGCTTCCGGCGGGTACACTCCGGCTTTATACTCGCCAAGCCGTTTGCAGAGCCTGGACAAGCCGAAATTGCGGTCTATGGACGAGGCTTTGACGGCTGTTTCACCCACAAACACGATTGCGCCTGACCCTTTCTTTTCAAAGCGCAAGCCGACCGCCGCCAGTTTTTCATGCAGTTCTTTCCAGCTTCCGGCAGTCTTGATGATTTTGTGGCCGCGCTCCTGGGCGATACGCATGGCCGATTTTTCGCCGGTAGCGTTTTCAAAGTCTTCGGCCTTGGCCGTGGGCTTGACGGTTTGCGGCATTTCAAGAAACGGTATCTGCTTTATATTGCGCACTATCTCGCCTTTTTCGTTGACGCGATAACGGGCTTTTTCCTGACTTGCCCAGCCCTGCTTGTGGGTTATGAGGGCCGCTATCCTGTGGCCTTCCTCAATGTCAAAACCCCGGTGCGGCTGAACCGTTTTCATGGTGTAGGGGTTTGTCCGGTTGACGGCGATATGCACATGATAATTGCCGGTGTTCCCGTGCAGGGTGTAAAACGCCTGATGTTCCTGTAAACCCATGCGTTCAAGAAAAATATGCGCGGCCTCGTCAATCTGTTCATGGCTCGGCAGTTCGTTTTCCTGCCAGGACATAACCCAGTGGGCAATCGGCATTTTGCTTTGTACGGATTCCTCGGCAAGAGCAATCATTTCATTTTTTTGCGCCGCCAAAGTCCCTGTGATGAAGTTCAACGCTCCTGAATACATCAGCTTGTCGTTGCCGTATTCGTCCTTTTCGGCAAAGATGTAGTCCACCAGGGCGGCTATCATGGTCGCCTTGGGCTTCTCAAAATTGGTGCGCTTCAGCTTTTTCAGGATCATTATCTTTCGCTCAATCTCTCAATGACCGCCCGTATGGCGTTCAGGGTCGCGCTCAATTCCGCAAGCTCATTCCTCCCGCCTTTTTCCCTGACCGCTTCAAAATTGTATTTGAGCAAGCCGCCAAGTCGCCGCAACTCCCGGATGGTCTGGCCGTCCGTCTTGGCGACAAGCGGTCTGCCCCCAAAGAACAGGCGGCGCATGTATTCGGAAACGGAGATTCCGGCGATTGCCGCCTGTCCGCTCAAACGCGCGTCCTCCTCGCCGGTAAGCCTGAGCGTCCGGCGGCACTGAAAACGCGCGAGGGTCTTGTCTTTTGCTTTCATGCCTTTCCTGCCTTTTCAGCGCGTGAGAAGCGAAGCGCCGAATGCGCTGTGGAGTCCAGAGGCGCAGCCTTTGGCAAGGTGTGTGGCTGTCGTCAGACAGCTACCAACTTGTGAAGAAAAACCGCAATCGTTATGCAAAACAACCTCCATTCAATCCAGTAATCAGCGCATGACGCTTTCCGCTGAATTTTGTTTGGAACATATATGAGATTTTTCTTTATGTGCAAGCAAAAAAGGCAAATGGACGGTATTATTCTTTTGAGTACAATAGCCATTTTCTGTATGATGAAACATGATTTTTCACTTCATAAAAAAGTTACTGTGCATATTTGTGCGCTACAGTCTTTTCTGTGCATTACTGTACAATGCCGTCTTGCCCTTGGTACTTGAAAATAAAGTCGCAATTATGATATGTCTGTTCGCAAAAATCAGTTTCGCAACAGGAGATAAGGCAATGGGAAAAGCGCAACGCTACACAATGGAACAGATTCAGGCCGCGCAAAAATCATTGCGGGGGCTGGCGGTGAAAAACGCCGGAAAGACCAGAGCGGAAACGGTGGAGTTTCTGGCGGCGGATATTCGCAAGGCCGTGGAGCAAGGTTACAGCCTGAATGAAATCAGGGACACTCTCGCCAAAGCGGGCATATCGGCTCCGCTCTCGCGCATGAAAGCTCTGCTTGGGCAAGGCGAGGGTGGAAGCGGCGCAAACGGTCGGGGATATGCCGGAAATTCCGGGCAAGCCTGAACCGGAAAGCATGGTCACGGCTCAGGCTGATACTGCCGTGACTACTGACCTGCCCGGCGGGAAAAAGTGCAGTTATTTTTAACTGTGAAGGGTAAAAGCGGTTTCAGAAAAGGCGTGAGCGTATTTTGCCTTTCGGCCTTTCGGCCTTTCTGCCTTTTGCTTGTGTGGAGTTTTTTTGTTCGGAAGCCCCCTGCGGAGCGTTTTTTCGTCCCGTCGCCCGCGAAGCGGAAACGCCGGAAGCACGGCGGCGAATGTCAAGGCCGGGCAAAGCCCGCCCGCATAGCGGGTTGCCTTGACAGAGCCGCCGCTTCCGGCACAGTTGCGGGCGTGACGGGCGAAAACAGGGGCAATTTTCATTTCTGCTTTTCGTCCTTTTTCTCCTCCGCTTTTTGTTGTTCCCCCGTCAGTTCCCTGAGCGTTTTGGCAATGTCCGAGGCTTTCCAGACCGTTGTTTTGGGGCCGATTTTTATCGGCTTTGGGTACTTGCCGCTTTTGCAACCTTGCCACCATGCGCTTCTGCTTATGGGTATAAGCTCCAGCACTTGCGAGATTCGCAAAAGCGCGTCTTCGTTTATGGTTTGTGACATACTTTCCTCCGTTGGTTGTGGGTGTTGTTTCAAAAATTGTTTTCATACACCACCAAGACTGTTGCGCGTTTTTTCGCGTAATTCATCAAGGTAGTCGGCCCATTCCTGCATCATCTTCCGCCGTTCAGGCAGATATTCGGCGCGGTTGTATATGCCGCGAATGATGTTTCTTGGAACGTGCGCAAGCTGGCGTTCTATCCAGTCAGCGTTATAGCCAAGCTCGTTAAGCATGGTGGAGGCCATAGACCTGAAGCCGTGCGGGCACATTTCATCAGTGTCAAAGCCGATGCGCCGTATTGCCCCAAGCAGGGCTGATTTGCTCATGCTCCGCTTTTCTGTTTTGTAGTTGGGGAATACATAAACGTCATTGCCGGAGTAGTTTTGCATTCTCCGCAGTATCGCTATGGACTGGCGGCTCAGGGGTATCAGGTGGTCGCGGGACATTTTCATGCGTTCCGCCGGAATGCGCCACAAAGCGTCATCAAAATCAATTTCCCGCCATTCGGCGTTGCGCAGTTCGCCGGTGCGGCAAAACGTGAGCGCCATAAGTTGCAAGGCGCTCCGCACAACAAGAGTTCCGGGGTAGTTGTCCAGGGCAATCAGCAAATTGCCCACGGCTTCCGGCGTGGTCTGCGAAGGCAGGTTTCGGCGTATGCGCGGGGCAAGCGCGCCTTTCAGATCCGCCGCCGGGTCGCGCTCGGCGCGGCCGGTAGCAATGGCGTAGCGGAAAACGCACGAACAGATTGTACGCACACAATGCGCTATGTCCCTCGTTCCCCGCGCTTCGATTTTTCGGAGTATCGCCAATACTTCCGGCGCGGAAATTGTGTTGACGGGTTTTGAGCCTATGGCCGGGAAGAGATTGCGCTTCATGCGGCAAAGGTTGGTCTTGGTGTATGCTTCGCTCCATTTGTCGCGCTGTTGCTCATACCATTCCATAGCAACCAGTTCAAAAGTGTTCTGGTAGGCGACTTTTTCCTGTTTACGCTGTTCTGACGGGTCAATACCGCTTTCAAGCGTCTTGCGGGCCTGTTCGGCGCGTTCTCTGGCGTCCTTCAGGCTGACGGTGGGGTACAGGCCAAGGGAAATGAGTTTTTCCCTGCCGTGAAACTGGTATTTGAACCGCCATGCTTTTGTGCCGTTGGGGGACACGAGCATGAAAAGTCCCTTGCCGTCGAACAACTTTTGCGCCTTGTCGCCGGGCTTTACGGCTCTGAGGGCTGTATCGGTCAATGCCATTGGGGTAATCCTCCGTGTTGAGATTGATTTACCCCATACGCTACCCCCAAAAATGGGGTATGTCCATGCGTCCAAGAAAATCCATGTATATCCAAATTTTCAAATTTATCTTGTATTATCAATATGTTTTATATCAAAACGGATGATATTTTTCTGCGATAGTCCTCTTCGTAGCAAAGCCGCTTGGGGTCTTCCCGAATGGCTTCAATACGTTCAGCGTGGTATGCTTGATATGCTTGAGGCATCAGCTCCACATCAGCGGGCATGAGGAAAAAACGGCTGCCGAGCACATGGCGGGCAAGCATGTACATGATGGCTGATTGCCTGTCCTGAATTTCCCCGCCGCGTGTGGCCACTTCATCAAGGTCAAGGCTGACGATTTGCGCATCCCCCAAGTCAAAGCGTGTCGGTTCTTTCAGCACCACATAGGCTTCAGACGCATCCACGAGGGCCGTTCTGGCCTTTTCGCGTATGTCTTTGTCATACCCGTAGAGGATGCCCTGATTCAGCGCGATTTGTGTCGCGATGTCCGCCAGCACAGGTACGGCATAGCGTTGTGCCTGAATGGCTTCATGAATGTAGCCGCGCTCAAATAACGCATCCACCACTTCCCACCATGTTGTCAGGTCGTCTAAAGGCACATTTTCTTGAAGCAGCAGTTGATGGAGTTCCGGTAAAATATTGGGGCGGTAGGGCTTGGCCTTGTTGCCGGGGGCAAGCTCCTCATAGGCGCAGTCAATGGCCCGCATCATAATGTTGGGAACACTGTCAGGCGGGGCTTTTTCCTTGACTGGTGTCGCCAGCAAGGACAGTAGGTTTTTCAAAAAATCCTTGTGCGCTGGAAGCGGATAGCGGCAGCCCAAGGGCGTATCGAAGGGATTGATGGAATGCTCCTTGGTCATGCGAAGTCGGTGATACGCGGCCAGATGCTTTTTGTCGTCCGGCAGATTCTCTTTGAGCAGGGTGATCAGGCCGGAGCTGGACGGCCCCACGTCAATGATGGACACCCACGGCAGGCGGGAAAATCCGGCTTGCATTACAAAGGCGAAATTTAAGGCATTGAGAAACACGGACTTGCCGCCGCCCATTGGGGCAACGCCAAGGTCAATCCAAGCCGCCTGTTCCGATGAATTGGGTGCGAAGGGAATGAGCTTGCCATCTTGGGTACGCAAAAGAAGCGAGCCGTCTTTCCACGGGGAAGCCGAGCGCTGCGGCAACATGCCCAGCGCATCATCCAGCGGAGCCGCCGTCATGGGGGCTGGACTGGCGGGCATGAGCGCCGGAACAGTGGAGGAAAGCCCCAGCAGGGGATCGCCCACGGCTTCGGTCACGTCCGTGGTTCCCCAGCCCTGAATGGCCTTGGTGAGTTCCGCCATGCGCTGCCGCAAAATACCGTGCGCTTGTGGCAGCGGTGTGGTTTGGCAAGAAGCCCATGTGCAGAAGGTAATACGAAAGCGGATGCAGCATACCCCTGCCAAGTCCAGCGCCCGCAGGCCGTCCACCGCATTATTAAAGCGTTTATTATCGGAATTGGAGAACGCGAGAATGGCTGACAATAATGGCTTGATGCCCATGTGCAGTCCGCCCGGCTCCAACAAAAAGGACACCCTGTATGGGATGCGTTCCTGCCGCCGTGACAGCACCCGAAAAAATTCCTGAAAGGGCTTGGGCGTCTGGGGCATCATGGTCATAATCAGCGGGCCGAAGACCCTATCCCCCACCTGAATGGCGTTGCGAGAAACCATATGTCCTTCACGCGGCCACAGCTGAGACTTGAAATCAGGGTAAATGACGTTGTGCAACTGTTCAGAAGTCGCTGCGGTAGGGTCGGGGAAACGTAAGGGAAGCGGGTCGCCAGGAATCCGTGCTTGCCACTCCCGACTGGTGAACGCCGGGTCAATGCACAGGCGAATATCACGCAGAGCTTCATGGGGCGTCAGCGGATAGACCAGCAGATCAACCTGACGGAAGGCATCCATGACACCGGTCAAAAAACCGCTATGCGCGTCATGCAGTGCCGTCACGGCAGCAGAAATTTGCTGGCAGCCCGGCTGCACTGGGGCTTTGCTCATGGAAGCCATGCGTTCTTTGAGTGCTGTTTTGCGCAGACTTTCAGCCAGCACAGTGGGCCGCGTCCACAGCACCAGCCAGCAGGTTTCGATGGCGCAATAGCGTTGCAAAGCCTGTCCCCAATTTTCTAATAAAGGGCCGATGTGCAGCCCAAGGTTTGCAGCCGTCCGGCGCGATGGTTCCAATATTTCACGAATACGCCCTTCACTGGCTTCGGGATCGTATTCAAACACCACCTGAATGCAGTGGCCGGGGCGCGAAAGCGTGGCTTGCAGTTTTTCCGTCAGCCCCTTCATAATGGCGTGATGTTCGTCCAAGCCCACCTGCTTGAGCGCCCCTTCAAGACGTAAGACCGTGATAAGGCTGCCGTCATCCGCTACCAGTGCATCTCTGTCCACAGTTTCCAATTTGCAATAGGAACCCACCGGCCCATAGAAAATTTCGGACAGAGAGCGGATTCCGCGATCAATGCCGTGTACGAGGGTGTCTAACATTACTCACCTCGCTTGAGCACAACTTGCTGGATGACCACGCCGCGCGGCGTGATGGCTGTGGAAGCACGGCAAACTAACACCGTAGCCATGAGACGCTGTGTGCTTTCCACCCCTTGGCTGGATTCGTAGGAAACCACGAGCGGAAATTCGACTTTCCATGTGGATTTTCCCCCCACAAGGCCGGATGCGCTAATGACAGGGGCGCGTGTGACCACGGCGGACACGGACAGGCGTTTTTCCTGAATCATGTCCAGAATGCCGGAGGATTCCAGTGAGGCCAGAAAGGATTTGAAGGCCGCGTCCTCAAAATTCTCTCTGGTATTGGAGAGTTTTTCCCGCCATTCCAGAAAATCCAGAGATACAGCATTGCAAATGGTTTCCGTCACCCAGTTCAAAAGGCCCTGTTGTGTCAGCAGAGGCTTGTCCAAGGGAACAAGCGGCGCGAGTCGCAGATCTGGCGTGGCTGCAAAGTAGCGCGGTGTGGGCTGCTTCACGATGAGCAGCACATTGACCGCCGCGCTCACGCACAACGCCAGCACCAGCACCAGAGCCAGCTTCATGGCTCTTTGGTACTGCGAACGATACCAGCCAAGCCCGCCAAGCACATTCTCGGCGCTATACGCAAGAGCTGGGATTGGCTCTGGAGTAGATGCCGAGCTTTCCGTGACTTCGGCTGCTGGTCTTTCTTCCGCGTTCAA
The DNA here is from genome assembly GCF_000224655.1 of Bilophila sp. 4_1_30. NCBI lineage: Bacteria > Pseudomonadati > Thermodesulfobacteriota > Desulfovibrionia > Desulfovibrionales > Desulfovibrionaceae > Bilophila > Bilophila sp. 4_1_30. Next base: position 31,249 of record NZ_JH114234.1, on the reverse strand, counting down.
GGGCATCTCCGCCACATCCGGCAACGGCTTTTTCCTTTTGAAAAAATTCATGACAGTTCCTTAGCGCAGCCCAAGCTCATCAAGACCAGTGGTCTGATCAGAACCGAACAGCGTGGCCGAGCCGGAGCCGAGGAATTCCCCGATGCCCAGAGCCAACGCCCCAATGACGACTTTAGCGATGCCGGGTGCATAGTTCCCCGACTGGCCGGTTTGGCTTTTACTGGCTTTGTACATGTCAATGCAGCCCCACACGCCCATGCCAGATCCAGCGGCAAAACCGCCCACGGTGATGCCCTTGGCCACGCCCTTGGCGCTGTCGGCCACATTTTGTCCTATGTCGCCAAAGGTGATAGCCGCTTGGGCCAGTTCCGGCGCAAGAAGCCATACCGCGGCGGCAGCCAGACCAGCCACCGTGATGCGCGCAGGGGAAATATCATTCAAAGAAATTTGGCTATTCATAAAAACCTCCATACGGTTTGTCTTGTCCGCAATCTTCGACAGCGGCAGCCCCTAAAAGATGAGCAAATTTAACCAAGTATCTTGGCTATGGTCGTCTGCACGTCACCTCCTAGTGTGGCTCCAATGCCGCGCAGGAAGGTGACAAGATTGACGGCAATGATTCCCCCAAAAAGATGCACAATGCTGCGGCTGAAATTCATGGCCTGCTGCGGTGTATCCCGAAGCAGACACAGCCCTCTGATGATGCCGATAATGCCCACGGTGGCAATGGCGTACACCGCTAACTGGATGTAGACAGCGCCAGGTGAAGACGGCGGTGAATAACTCAAAGTCTGTTCTGAGGTCTGGCTGAAAACAGTCATGGATAAAGAATCCATGAGCGCAGGCAGATTCAGCAGAAGCACGGCGGCCCATAACGTCCACACTGCGGTGGAGCGGGAAAAGCGGTGCTTGTGGCTGATGCTTTGCGCGAGTGACACCATCGCCAGCCCTATGCCGATGACATAGGCCAGCACCATGACCACAGGCCACCATTGCTGCAAATGCGGAATGACGTTTGCGACATAGTTTTCCATGCTGATTACCTGTCTTTGATATTCAAAATGAGAACGCCAATGGCTGTTCCGCTTTCAAGGTATACGGTGGGAGGGCGATCAAAGTTTTTTTCAAAAATGCCCCCCAATTTTTCCCCGACCTTCCCAGCAGCAATCCAAGCCTGATCCTCTGGGCTGTAGGTATTCCACACCATTTGATCTGTGCTCTGGCCGTTGTAGCCGCCATAAATCGTGCTTTGTGAGCCACTGTATTTTTTGGCGCTGGAAAGTCCCTCCAGAAATGCGGTGGCAATCAGGCCGCCCCATCGGCTGAAGAAATGCGTATTGACTGACGAAGCCACCGAAGCTTCGGAGGTGGCGGGATCAACCGCATAACCTTCAATCTGCACATTTGAGCCATCAGGCAGAATGATTCTGGAAAAGGACAACACCAGCCGCTCTTCAAAACGCTGAAATTTCCCCAGCAGACGGCCATTTTTGAACGCACCAGACGCCACTGTCCCCATGACAGCAGACGGCACATCCGAATTCACGCCGGTGTCGATGACGGCGTAGAGCAAATCGCCGGGTTTTAAGGCCACCGCAGGCGTTGAAGGCACATTCGCGCTGGTCGTTACCGCTGCCGGAGTTGCCGGAGGTTCGTCCTTGGAAAAATCACTGACGAACACAATCTTGCCTTCTCCCACAGACACACTGGCAAGTCTGGCGTCCAAGGTCGCAAGGTCTTCCATCATGCGCTTGAGCAAGGTGTTGTCTGTGCGCGGCGTCTGCACAGGCGCGACACGGGGAGGCGCAACCGTAGGCGGGGGCGGGGGTGTGTCTTGCTTGCGTGTGACCACGGGGCTTTTGCCGCCTACAGGCGTGGGGATGAAGCTTTCCCCCACGGCAAGCGCCGCATTGGCCTTTTGCTGGTCGTGTGCTTCCAGTTTTTTGTTGTATTCGTCTGAGCCTTCGCCGCCAGCCTGTCCCTTGATGGCATCAGAACGGGTGGACGCGATATTGGTGGTCACAGGGGGCTTTTTCGGGGCAAACAACATCATGGAGCCGACCACAAGCACCGCAAGTACCGCTACCCCCAGAAGGGCAAACATAATGAAACGGCGCTTTTTTTCAGTGCTGGTGATGCTCATGGCTTCACCTCACCACGCATTCCTGCGCTGCCCGTTTTGATCACATCTGACAGCACAAGAGTTTGCATGGAGCCTGCCTGAGAAATCATGATTCGGGAGGTGACTGGCACTTCGTAGCACTTCATGCCGCCCGCGCCATTGACCGCTGCCGTCCATGCAGGCCATATCAGTGTGTGATTGGTGCGGATATAGTGCAGATCTCCCAATTTCCAGACGTGTACTTTGTCAGTTTTGGGTTCCACCTTCACGCGCGTGGCCCCGGCAGGCGGCACATGATCCAGAAAGGCCAGCATGGAGCTGCTCACTGTTTCTTTGGTATCCTGAACAAGGGGAATCTTTGCGCGCGGCCCGTGCTGGGCAATCTGAAAAAGCACCAATGCGTCTGCCTTACGTTCCGGCCCGCGCACGGAATCCGATTCCAGCCGAATAACCAGAGGAATATCCTGCTTTTCCAGTGTGACAACGAGAGTTGTTGTGCCATAGCCCTGCGTGGGCATGATGTTCAGCAAATTGCCGTCCGGCAGTTCTGGCCGTAAAACCTGAAAGAACGCGGGGCCGCCGTTGGTGACGGAGGTAATGGGCCAGGGCTGCCCTGTGGAATCATGAATAAGCAGCGAAGTGGCAATATTGGCCGTGGTGAATACCTTGATCGGGGTTTTACCCGGCTCTAAAGATACGCGCACGGTACGCGAATTGAGCGAAGGAGACACCGGCAGCAAAGCCCGCTCACGCTGATCCGACCATTCGCGGTATTGTTGAATCTGGCTGTCGTCCAGCGGCATCATCTGCCGCAGACTTTCCTGAAACAACGCCTGCGCATCTGGCTGCTTTTGGGAGGCCGATGTAGTCTGGGGCGCGGCTGTTCTTGCCGCTTCAGGAGAAGCGGGCGAAGATGATGCTTGCTGGGTAGCAGGCTGTCCCAGCACAATGCCCTGCTGTCCTGTCCCTGAAGGCTTCACCGGTGTTGGTGGTTGCTCGGTAGCCGTTGCCACACTTCCGCACAGCAGTGCGAGCAGCGCTGAAAACAGACAAAGTAAGTACAGGTGTTTCACTGGAAATTCCTCGTGTTGAACGTCAAATGGCTTTGTTAAAAGCCAGCAAGGCTGGTTGTCGTGAAGGTGCGGAAAGCTGCCCCAGATCATCACAGCGGCGTGGCGCACGTATGCGTGACGGACTGAAAGCCCCCGAAGTGAGCAAGGCAGTCTGCTTCAACACAGCCGACATACGCCACCTTGTTTCTTCGCCACGCCGTTTGAACTCCTGGAGAAATTCAGCAATACCAAGCTGATTGTCGGCGGGTACGTCCGCAGGTGTGGGAGCACGATGCGTTGTGTGCAGGTGCATCCACAGCCCAAAGGCCATTGGCCTCAGTCTATGATCAGCAGAAAGTTGGAATTTTTCCGCAAAGGCTTCAAAGCGTGGCCTGAGAGCTTCGCGCTCTCTGGCTCGTGCGGCATTGGCGGCATCTTCCTTTCGCATCGTGACCTGAACAGCATTGACTGCGGATTTTCTGTGTTCTGTCTCTTGAATGGCCGCCGTCACGGCATCATCCTGCCAGCGTTGCCCCTTGAGCCAGTTGCTCATCTGCGGCACAAAGCGGCCTTGCTCTCGTTGCCAGCTTTCCGTGCCCATGAAATGTCGGATGGCACTTTCTATCTGCGCTACAGGTGGCAACAGACCTTCCCGTTGAAGACGCAGCCATGCAGTACGGGCAAGCCCCTTCGCCTCTTTTTTGGGATAAAGTTCCCATGCCTTTTCAAAGTCAGGCAAATTTTTCACCCCCGACACAAAAGACCGAGGCGGGGCCGCAGCGTCCGATGCGGCAGGATGCACGGGGGGTAAGGGGGGATTTTGTATTTCTCTTTGTTTGTTAAGAGTATTTATGTAGCCAGACTTTGGCTGTGAGCAGGCAGAGTTTGACTGGTGACAGCCACATTTTGCCGCCCGAACGTCAGGCATCGCATCCTCTGAACTGTTCCCCTTCAGATGGGCCGGTTCCAACATATAATATACAGAGGAACGGTACTGCTCCCGCCGCACATGGACGAGATTACTCCCCACCAATTCGGCCAGATATTTTTTAACGCTGCTCACACTGCACGAAAGCCTTGCGGCCAGCGTGGTCTGAGATGGCCAGCAATGGTCTTTTTCCGAGGCGTAGTTGCACAATAGGGCGTACATAATCTTGGCTCCAAAGCTGAGTGAAGTTTCCAGTACAAATTGCGGTAAAATGGGGCCGTGAATCTTGCCTCGTGGTGTGAATGTCTGCATGGTGTGAACTCCCTATGCAGGCCGGAGAAAAGACGAAGCAAACAGACTCTATGTGCTTGACAAGGAGAATCCTTTCGGATTAGCGTAATCCCACTATCTTTTTGAGAGATTCCACTCTGCTGATAAGCCGATACGCGCCAACGTATTGGCTTTTCGCCTTTTTGGGGCCTTTATTTCCTCAAGACGTTTCCTTTGTTTGAGGTTTTTTGATCGAGCGGCTGGCTCGGTCTTTTGAAGAATATCGTGGGAACCACCCACGACGCCGGGCATCCGGCATCCCGCCCTTCTTCCGTGCAGCAACACGGGAGGGGGGCGGATTTTTTTGGAGGAAACGAAAAATGAGGAGGGAGGATGCTGAGAAAAGAGAAAAGCTCCCCGCAGACGTTCGGTGAGAACGCCCATGAGGAGCTTTCCAATAAGAAATGCGATATGCGTGGAGGACTTACCCCGCAGCAAGCGGGAAGACTGCCACGCGGAAAGGCAAAATTTTTTGGGTAATTTCCCAAAGGTGGGGGCATAGTGGGGGAGAATGGCCGCCGAGGAAAACAAAAAACGGGCAAGAAGAAAGAATATTCCTTCTAACCCGTTGATTTTCTTATGGTGCCGAAGGGGAGAGTTGAACTCCCACGGGGAAACCCCCACTAGACCCTGAACCTAGCGTGTCTACCAATTCCACCACTTCGGCATGGAAGGGAGGTATACCCAAAACATTCAGAGCTGGCAAGCAAAAAAACGCCCTTTCGGAAGAAATTTCAGCGAAAACCACTCTTCCTTCCGTTTTCCCGCCCGACTTCGGTTCAGCGCCACCCCGTAACCGGAGACGCCATCCTCTGAGCCACGGCGAAGACACAGGACGGGCGGGCTGTCCGCCACAGGAGTAAACCTCTTACGATTCCAACGGACTACGCAAGAATTTTCTTGAAGAGGATGTTGTTTTCAAGATGGTAGTGCTGCAAGGTATCTTCTTCGATTTCAGTAAGTTTCTTGTACAGTTCACGGAAGGTATCGCATCCGTCGCAGGGGACGCTGTAGTCGTTTGTGGCATGGCGGAGCTTTTTGAGCAGAGTCCCCGCGGCTTCGTGCTCCTCTTCCAGGATATACACCAGCGCTTGGCAATGTTCCTTCGCCTCACTGTTGGCGATGGCCGGGAAGAGTTCCGTTTCTTCACGGATCAGGTGCGGTTCCATCTCATGCGACAACTGTCCAAACAGTTTATACACGTCGTACAGCTCGGGATGGCGCCTTCCGTGAGCCTTGAGCACGTTCACAATCAGTTCATGCGCTTCCGGAAGCGCTCCCCACAGATAGCTGTGGTGCTTCGTCAGGATAAACTCCACGAGCCGTTCGGCGCTCATTTCGGAAAAAGGCTCAGCGGGCTTTTCCGTGCGGGCGGCAAGCTCATCCAGCGCTTTATAAATGTTGCTGTCGACAAGGCGCTGTTCCTTGATGACTTCGCCGAGCAGACGCCCACCGCCGCAACAGTAGTCGATGCCCGCAGCACGGAATATGGCGGAAGACAGAGGGAAATTCACCACGATGTTGCCAACGGAGTGTTCATGCCATTTATTCTGCATAATAAGCCTCCAATGCTTTGGTATGGGAGAACCGTAGCATGAGGCACGGGAAAAACCTTTTAGTATAAGGAGCTATAATCAAAACAATACCGCCGTTCCGGGCTCACGGCTCCATCATGCAGGCCCGGTGAGCCCCGCGAAGCCTCGCCCGCACCTACGATCCGCCGCTCCCCCGGAGCCAGCACGAAAAGAGCGGCCGAAGCCGCCCTGTTCGTGATTTCTTTCTTACGCCTTGGCTTGCTTGATCACCGAAGTGAGGCTGCTGACGAGGCCGGAAATGTTCGCCAGATCCGTGGGCAGGATCATGGTGTTGCCCTCCTTGGCGAGCTTGCCGAACTGTTCCAGATAGTTTTCCGCAACGCGCAGGTTCGCCGCCTGCGTACCGCCCGGCTTTTCCATCTGGTCGGCGACGGTGGCAAGGCCGTCGGCGGTGGCCTGCGCAACCGCCCGGATCAGTACGGCGTCGCCTTCGGCCTGATTTTTCATCGCCTGCAACTTGCCTTCGGATTCGGCTATGGCGGCGGCCTTAGCGCCTTCCGCCATATTGATCCGGGCCTGCATCTCGCCCTCGGACTGTGCGATGAGCGCGCGCTTTTCACGTTCGGCGCGCATCTGCTTTTCCATCGCCTGCATGACCCCTGAAGGCGGCGTGATGTCACGGATCTCGTACCGCAGCACCTTAATGCCCCACGGCGCGGTGGCTGCGTCCAGCGCGGAGATGACTTCCTGATTGATGGTGCTGCGCTCCTCAAAAGTCCTGTCCAATTCCAGCTTGCCGATGGCGGAACGCAAAGCCGTCTGGGCAAGCTGCACGGAACCGAACATGTAATCGCTGATGCCGTAGGCGGATTTCTCGGGGTTCACCACCTGAAGGTAAAGCACGCCGTCGATGTCCACGCTCACGTTGTCTTTCGTGATGCAGGTCTGTTTGGGCACGTCCAGGACGTCTTCTTTCAGGGAGCGGCGGTAGGCCACGGCGTCAATGAAGGGGATGAGGATGTGAAAGCCCGCGAACAGAACGGCGTGGAACTTGCCGAGCCGCTCGACCACCACCGCCTGCTGGTTCGGCACGACAAGCGCCGTCTTGAACAGGACGAAAATAACCAGCAACGCCAAGAAAACGAAAACCGTCAACGAAGAACCGATCAAATCAAGCATATTATGCTCTCCATGTTTGAATAGCTACGCAGGTTTCTGGGAGTTTTCGCCACCGGAAACCACTTCAAGCGTCAGTTCGTCATCGGGGATATGCCCCAAGACACGCACCTGCGCCCCCTCCGGCTGCGCTTCCGGGGACACCGCGCGCCAAAAACTGCCGCCCACCGAAATCTCCCCTACCCCGTTTACCGGAATGGGCCGGGTTACCGTCCCCATTTTCCCGGCGTGCAGATTCGGCAGCCCCACGGACGCGGCATCCGATGAAATCTGCGTCTTTCCGCGAAAGCTGCGGACAAACAACCGACGCAGCGAAAGGAGAAACACAACGGACGAGGCTCCGAAGACGACCACTTCAATGGCCAGATCATCCACGAACAGCGCCGTCACCCCCGCCGCCCACGCGCCAAGGCCGAAAAAGAACAGCACGAACACGGGAGACACCAGCTCCACGGCCAGCAAGATTATGCCCAGAATAAACCACATGGCGGCGACAGACACGGCGCCCTCCTCCTTCTTTGAGTACACCCCGCAACGGAACACCCGATGCGGAACCCGCAAACGCTATGCATCCCCCAGAGGAAGCCGCGCGCCGACGCCATAGCCTGTTATGGTCGCCACGGCCACAAGACTCCCTTCGGCATCGGTTACCCGGACCTCATATGTGGAAAGCAGCTTTCCCGAACGGAGCACACGCGCTTCCCCACGCAGGGGCCCCACACGGCCGGAACGCACAAACGAAATGGAGGTCTGGGCATTCGTGCAGTACAGGCCGTTCGCATTGGAAAGCGCCGCAAACGCCACATCCGCCAGAACGAAAACGGCTCCGTCGTGCACCGCTCCCATGCCGTTGAGCTGGCATCCATGCGGCGGCATCTCGACGAGGCTGTACTCCCTTCCCACGTCCAGCACCTCAATCCCCAACGAGGAGGACACGGGGTCATGCCGTCGAAAATGTGCACGAATCTCTTCCAGCGTCAACATCCTGTCTCCCGGCAATACAAATCATTCGGCTCCGCCAGCCCTCGGACGGCGGCATCCATCAGACAACCGATTTTCCATGCTCACGGCACTCCTGTCAACAGCCCGTGCCCGCCTTCTTTGCGGAATCCGGGCCTTATTCCCCGCCGTATATGACGAAGCGATCCCGCCCGCCCTGCTTCGCGTGGTACAAGGCGACATCAGCCTTGGCATACAGCTCTTCGAACGAACCCCCGTGTTCCGGGGCAATGGCCACGCCGATGCTTACCGAAACCCCGCTGTAACGGGGGTGCGCCATGCGGATGGACCGGATGCGCGCACACAGTTCCTCAGCCTTGCGCTCAATGATTTCCCGGGTTGAGACGCCATGCATGAGCGCAATGAACTCATCCCCGCCCAAGCGGCCCACAATGTCGCCCTCACGGAAACACGACTCCAGTTCCCGCGCGACCAATTGCAGCAGCGTGTCGCCCTCAAGATGGCCCAGCGTATCGTTGACATTCTTGAACCCGTCCAAATCCATGCTGAAGAAGGCAAGCAATCCGTCCCCAGAGGCCGAGGCCGCATACTCGGAAAACCGTTTTTCCACAGCAGACCGGTTATACAGCTTCGTCAGGAAGTCCCGCTCCGACTTATAGACCAATTCAGCCTCGCGCTGCCGCCGTTCCGTGATGTCCGTCAGGTAACCAAAAGCCAGCAGATCCCCGGAGGCCGGATCTTTCAACAGATTAACGGAGGCGGACACCCAGATGCAGGTGTCGCCGCGCAGCGTGCGGTATTCCAGCGACGTTTCCCCCTGCCCCGCCGCGTACAGCTGCAACAGGGATTCCGTGGCATAGAAACGCAGGACGCCCTGCTGATCTTCAGGATGTACGGACACCTCCACAGCCTTGCGGAACCGTGCGGCGGCTGACGCGTCCGGCTCTTCCACGCCCAGCTCTTCACCATCCGCGTACCGGGACAGCAGCCTGTCCCGCGTCAGGTTCACGGTATAAGACGCTATCGTCTTGGACAGCATGGCCTCCCGGTACCGCTCCTCCCGGGCAAAACGAAGCTCGGCTTCCTTCAGTTCGGTAATGTCTTCCTGCGTGCCGAGCGCGGAGTATGGGCGGCCCTCGTCATCGAAAAGATTGGTCAGCGTGACGCGGAACCATCGGCTGCAGCCGTTTCCGGAGCGCATCACCACGGAGGCCGAGGCTTCCCCGGACCGCAATGTCTCCAGGACGCCCTCCATGGCCTTCCTGCTCTCTTCGTCCATGCCAATCTCATCCATCGCTTCGTATAGCGACGTCTCAGTCAGGGAGGCCCCCTTCCCGGCTATGCGCATGATCCGCCCCGTGGCGTATACATATTCAAACAGCGTGTCGTCGGTATGGGAAATGGCGATCAGGAAACGCTCGTTGCTCATGCGGAGCTTCAACTCCGCTTCCTTGGCGTCCGTGATGTCGGTCATGCTGCAATAGAGGCACGCCGCGCCGCGCTGCTCCGCCGCAAGGCGCATACGGTGCAGAATCCACCGCACTTCGCCGGAACGCGTCACGATGCGGTATTCGCATTGCAGCGGCTCCGAACCGCATTCCCGCATCAGAGCGGTAAGCCGATCCCGGTCTTCAGGGTATACGACCCCGAGAAACACATTTTGGAACCTGTCTTCCAGCTCTTCCCGCGAATAGCCCGCAAGCTCCAGGCATCCCTGATTGATATAGAGCATCCGGAAATCATCGCGCGTACACTTTACGATGCCGCCCGGTGAAATGTCGGCCATCGAGTCCCTTTCCTGATTCACACCCTCCACCTCCCGCCGGGTACGGAAGATGATGAAGCTGATGAGCATGGCGCTCATCACAAAAGCAAGGAAAAGTTTGATGGAGAACGACAACGCGCCCCGGTTGATCGGATCGCAGATGTCCTCGGTGACGGCGTCGGGCACGATGGTCACAAGGCGCCAGTCGTTGATGCCCAGCGGCGTGATATAGGCCGTGCGCCCGTATCCGCCCACGGAGAACCGGATGAAACCCGACGTCCCGTCACGGAGCATCGTCCTGTGCCCTTCAAAGGTATAGCCGTCCAGCATTACGGCGTTGGCTTCAAACGCTTCCAGCCCGTTTTCACTGCCGCCGATGATGTTCGACGTGTGGCGCGAGGTCGTGACCGACTCGCCGCTGGACGTCAGGATATTGCTGTAGCCGCGCTCGTGAAAGTAGCTCAGATCCATGATCCGGGAGAGGATGGCCATATCATACACGCCGGCTACCGCGCCGACGATCTCCCCGCCCCTGATGACGGGCGAATAAAAGAGCAGATTGTCCGGGCCATGCGCGTTACGGATGAAACGCACGTCGTGATTGCCGCGCAGCACGTCCTGGAACCACGGCTCGCCGGGCTCCACACGGACGGAACCTTCCAAATCGCGGCCATTCCCATCGGGCGTGAACACGCGGACATCGTGGAAGTCGTAATGGCCCGCCATGTTTTGCAGCAAAGCCGCGGCATCCGGCCCGGTCAGACGCTCTACCGATGAAAAAAGTTCCGCGAACATGACCGTATAGGCAATGGCGGCATTCATCCTGATGGAGATACGGAGATTGGACTGGCGGGCAATCTCTTCAAGATAGGCGTTGTTGACGGCCTGGATACGTTCCCGGTTTTCGCTCCTGAACTCCAGGAAGGAGAGCGCGACCAGAACCGAAAGCGCAAAAATGCCAAGGAGACACAAAACGTAGACGTTTCTCCCCCGAAACGTGCGGACCGCTCTCACCATTCCCCTCCGTTGTCTGGCGAATCTCCCCCCGGAACCGCCCGTGCACATCCCCACAGCGCCAAGGAAAGCGCCTCTCCCCGGCGCGCTCAGGCGCATGGGAGCATATCTGTCCAGTCGGCATTTCGCAAATGCTCCCGCCATACTTTTCAGCTTTTTCCGCCTCCCCGGGCCTCCGGCCACCGAAGGAACGCCGCCATGCCCCCGGGGTTATGGACACCCCCTTTCCCCTTTTCATCACGTTCAAATCAGGCCGCGCCGCAACCTCTTTTATACCTGCTTCATTTTCACGGCGGATCTCCGGATATTCCCCTATACCGCCGCGCATTTTTCTCCTAAGAACGGAAGCGCACCCGCTCAATCCTCCAACGAGGGATCGCCGCCCATGCCCGAGCATCCGCACCACATCCGATCGGAAGCCTACAAGTATCGTTTCGACCTTCTCTTCGCTTCACTCCTGTGCACGATCGTCGTCAACATCTTCTTCCCCGAAGACATCTACGACGGCATCGCGCAGACCATCTACCTGCCGATCCAGCTCATCGCGGGGATCTCCCTCTTCGATATCCGGCGGAGGGGATACCTCTTGACCCTGTTGATCTTCCTCGGCGGCCTGCTCATCGTCGGGCGCCTGCTGGACAGCTTCACGCCCCTGAATCTGCGCGAGTATCTTGTATTCGCCTATGTCGTGTTCTTCGGGTGGGTGACGCTCGAACTCTTCCGGCAGATCTACACGGCCCCGCTGGTGGACCGGGAAAGCGTGCTCGCGGCGCTGTGCGGCCTGCTCCTCATCGGGTACTGCGGTTTTTTCGTCTTCGTCGCCGTGGAGTTCCATCAACCGGGCTCGTTTTCCGGGCTCACGCCCGGCGGGCAGGGTTTCCGTGATCTGTTCTATTTCAGCTACGTGACCATCCTGACCATCGGCTACGGGGACATCACGCCCCATACATGGGTCGCCAAGAACGCCACCATCCTCGTGGCCTTGATCGCGTACATGTACTCACTGGTCATCGTCGCCATGATCGTCAATCAATTCGCGGAAAACCGTACACTGAAGCGGGAGGAAAAAGCCCGCCTTTCCGGAAACGCCCAGGCAAGACTCCAAGAGTCGCCTCCTTCCGGGGAGGGCGATTGACCGGATGGGCTCAGGGCGTAAAAAAAGCGCCCTTCCCCAATCGGAAGGGCACCCTTATCGCTTACTTCTTCGGCATGGGGGGCCGGACGGTCATCACCGGGCATGGCGCGGCCCGCACCACTTCATGGGCGACGGACCCGAACAGCAGACGGTCAAACCCCGCCCGCCCGTGCGTGCCCATGACGATGAGGCTGGCTCCCTTCTCTTCAGCCAGCTTTACCAGCTCTTCGGAAGGCCGCCCCACAAGAATGACTCCCGTGGCATCCATCCCGGCGAACTGTTCCGCCAAGAGGGCGTTCATGGACTTCTGGATGGTTTCGTTGGGATTGTTCACTTCATTCGGCTGGTTGTTGACGGAAAGATACACATCCTCATACGGCGTGTGAGCCGGGATGACATAGGCAACCAGAATGGAGGCCCCGGTCATGGACGCCATCATCTTCGCATATTCAACGGAAGGGGCAATCGTGTCTTCCAAGTCCACCGCACAGAGAACCTTCTTCACTTCCATAGATGATGCCTCCGTAATGAAGTGATTAGGAAACGCCTTTTCCTTCTGTCTTCACAATAGCTCTGAACACGCTAAAGTCAAGGATGTTGGGGCACGCCGCAGTATGGCGGGCCGTCCCCCATCCCGTCGGCTGCATGTCCGGAATCTTCCCCCTTACGCCTTCCCCGCCCGTACCCTTGGGTCCTCTTTGACGCGGAGCCGTTCTCTGCTAAGATTGGACATGGAGGCAACCCTATGGAAACGATTTTTGCCATTCTGACGGTTATCGTATACATCCTGCTCGCCCTTGTGGGCCTTGTGGCCCTCACAATCTGCGTCTTCCTCTGGATGGTATCCACACGGACCAGGCAAGATTCAAAAATATTTCAGGAACGCTTTGACGGCTGGCGCAAGACGCGCAGATAGGTTCGCCCCGAAAGCCCGGCTTTCGGGGCTTTCGTTTCACCCGCTCCCCTGCGGGGCGATCCCGGTGCCCGGACACCGCCTTTCAGCAAAACGGCCTCTCCGCCCCTAGCCGCTCCGCTCCGGCGGCCCCCCTTGCCCCCGCAGGCTTCCGCCCGGATTATAGTTTACATTTCCTTTTCCCCGCGTATCATCTCTCGAATCACCTCTTCGCCCTTCAGGGCTCCTCCCCCCTACTGGTTTTGAACACGAGAAAGATACGATGTCACTTATCGCGCGCATGATCATTCCCATCAGCGTCATTGTGACGCTCGCCACGTCCTTCATCGGGTGGAAGGCATACAGCGACGCCCGGGATTCTGTGGCCGAGGCTACCCGCATCCTTGAAATTTCCACGCTCGACGCCGTGGGGCGCGAACTCACCACCGTCATGAACCTCACCCGCCAGCATTTGCTCACAGTGGCGGATCGCATCGCCATCATCGAGCTGCTCCGCAACCCTGATGAATCCCCCGAGGGCGAACGGAGCAAGCTCCTTACCCGTCATTTGCGGCGGGCCGTGTTCGACTTCCCAAGCATCGACGGTCTGGCCGTCCTCAATAGCAGGGGGACCGTGATCGCCAGCGTCAATCCGGGCGAGAACTCCACCAGCCGGAAAACCTCCCCCTATTTCCAAAAGGCATTGCAAGGCGCACAAACCCTCGACGGGCCGTTTGTCCTTCCTTATACGCAGGAAAAGGCGTTCATCATCTCCACCCCTATCTATGACAGGGGCAAAGTATCCGGCGTGCTCGTCGGCGCGATCAACATGGAGCACCTCACGCGCCTTATCGTCGATCCCGTCACCCTCAACGGCATGGGGTACGTTTTCGTCTGCACGCCGGGCGGCTCGGTCATCATGCACAGGGACCGTAACAAGATGTTCGCCGCCAATGTCTCCGAACAGCGCTTCATCAAGGAAGCCACCGCGGACAAAGATCGGTTTCTGGAATACAGGAACCCGCAGGGGCAGATCATGTACAGCGCCTATACGGCCCTGCCCAACGGGTGGATCATTGTGGCCGCAGCATCCAAGGAAGCCATGCTCGCCGGGGTACGCAGCCTCCGCAGCGATATCATCCTGAGCTGCGCGGGCGCGCTGCTGCTCGTCACACTGCTCATCTACCTCATCCTGCGTAAAGTCACCGGTGTCCTTCAAGAGGGGGTGGAGTTCGCCGAGCGCGTAGCCTCGGGCGATCTCGATCGTTCCCTAAACATCCGGCGCGAGGATGAACTCGGCAAGCTGGCCCGCGCCCTCAACACGATGGTCCAGCGGCTCAAGGCAAGCTTCAGCATGGCGGAAGAACGGGCACGGGAGGCCGAAGAGGCCAGCGCCCGGGCGACTGAAACCTCGCAGGAGCTTGAAGCCGTCATCAACGGCGTCAGAGGCGGGGTGGCGCGGCTCGAACTCACGGACAGCCTCCGTGTGCTCTGGGCAAACGCCGGTTTTTACGCGCTTGCCGGGAGAAGCCACGCGGAATATGAGCAGGACGTGCACGACGAAGCCCTGCTTGTGGTGCACCCCGACGACCGGGCACACCTGCTCGGCGCGTTCCGTTCCAGCCTCGCAAGCAACATCCCGGTGCATACCGAATACCGCATCCTGCGCAGGGACGGCGGTGTCGTCTGGATCTATCTCCAAGCCAGCCTCGTGGGGCACCGCGACGGCGTGCCCGTATTTCAGGGCGTGTTCGTGGACGTCAGCAAGCAGAAAAACACCATGCGGGCTTTGGAGCTGGAACAGCAGCGGAACCGCATCGTCGCGGAGCTGACCAACGACATCATCTTCGAATACGACTACGACACCGACGAGATGACGTGCTCAGAACGCTACGAAACCATTTTCCATAAACCCCGGGTCATCCCTAATTACAGGCGGCATCAGGACAACCTGCTCAACATGCTCCTGCCCGAGGATGCGAAAACGCTTCAGGAGGCCTATCGCCGCATTGAACAGGGGGTCGATTCCTACGCCCTCACCCTCCGCCTGCTTCAGCCGAAAGAAGGCTATCAGTGGTACTCGATCCGCTTCCGCAGCATCCGTGACGAAACCGGGCGCGCCATCAAACTCATCGGGCAGCTCACGAACATCCACCACCAGAAGCTCGAGGAAGACCGCCTCCGCCACGAAGCAAGCACGGATCTGCTCACGCAGATCTACAACAAGATCACTACGGAACACCTTGTTTCCCTTGAGTTGCAGGAGGGGAGAAAACACGCGCTCATCGTTGTGGATCTCGACAAGTTCAAATACGCAAACGATACGTTCGGGCACTTGTTCGGGGACTCGGTGATCAAGGCGGTGGCGTCTACCCTGAGCGCGACGTTCCGCGCCACGGACATCGTCGGGCGCACGGGCGGGGATGAATTCGTCGTGCTCGCCAAGGACATTTCCCTTTCCGATGGGCTCGAAACCCTCAAAGCCAAATGCAGGCGGCTCTCCGTCGAACTGGCCCATGTCACCCTCGGGCAGGATTATGTCATCTCGGCAAGCATCGGCATCAGCCTGTTCCCGCGTGACGGCAAGACCTACGCCGAACTGTTCGCCAAGGCCGACGCCGCGTTGTACCAGATCAAAAACACCGGGCGCGGGCACTTCGCCGTGTATGGGGAAGTACCCAAAACGGAAACAAAGGCGCTGCCCTCGGGTGGCAAAGGGATGCCTCCCATGCCCCAAGGGCCACAAAACGACGCCTAGCATGACCACCGTACTCCGGAATATCCATAAACAGGCAAAGCCCCCTTCCCGTTCGACAACGGAAAGGGGCCTTTGCCTGTGCACGATCGGCTTGCATTCACAGAAAGCAACCAGTGTGAGTCCACAGACGGTGCAAAAACACACGCATCAGGCTTCCCGCAAGGAGCCCCAAAAAGCGGGAGTAGCTGTGTGCCGGAAGAAATGACTTCCCCACACACACGAGCCTGAGAAAAAAGGAAAAGCTCCGAAGCCTTTTTCAGACCTACTCCTCCCCATCACAGGGCGATGCCCCGGCTTCCTTGCCGAATGTTTTAGCGGAATCCGTCAGGCGCTGCAGCAGGACCTGAAGAGCCCGCTTCTCTTCATCGGAAAACAATCTGGTGGCGGCGGAGTCCCACTCCGAAATCAGCCGCATGATCTGCGGATAGATATCACGGGCCCGCTGCGTCGGATAAACAGTGGTCGTACGTTTGTCTTGCGGGTTGGTTTCACGCCGGATAAAGCCCGCCTGTTCCAATTGCGCCAACCCGCGCGTCACGTTGCTCTTGTTGATGCCGATCCGCTCCGGCAGCTTGTCCTGCGTAATGCCCGGCTCCTTGCACAGCACGACAATGAAAAGATACTGGCTCGTGTTGATGCCATACGGAGCGAGCGCCTTGCTGAGATACATGTAATAGTACCGATTGGCCAAAGTGATCCATTTGCAAGTCAGTTCCAACATTCCCTCCCTGTTGATCTTATGCATCCGGTAACACGGACTGCAAAACAGCCCTCGCCGCCCTTGGCGAGAAGCGAAAAAAGACTCCGAATCCTCGCTTGACAGTATGAAGGAAAACACATAGTCGTTGCGAACGCAACGATTTTCATAGAGGAGAAACCTGCAATGCCGAATCGCCGCATCCGCCGCAACCGGACGGAAAACGCGTCAAAACGGGGAACGAGGGAAACGCTGAGGGAGATATGCAACCGTAACTTCAATGTGGTAACTCTGATCAATCTGCTGGTCATGACGGCCTATTACCTGATATTCGTCACCAGCACCACGTATGCGAGGCAAGCCTACGCCGTGAGCTTGAGCACAGCGGGCTTCACCGCGGGCATCATGGTCATCGGATGCCTGGCCGGGCGTTTCGTCACGGGCAACCTTCTGTCGTTTTTCGGCTGCCGGAGCATCCTGTGCGCCGGGCTGCTGCTGTATACGGCCAGCATAGCAAGCTTCTTTCTGGCGGATTCCCTGCCGCTGCTGTTCATCCAGAGGCTTCTGGCCGGTATCGGCGTCGGGATTATCGGTACGGCTACCGGGACCATCGTGGCCTATGTGGTCCCACAGCAGCATCATGGCTTCGGCATCAGCCTGTTCAGCATGAGCACGGCGCTGGCGCTGGCTTTGGGGCCGTTCCTCGGCATTACCCTGAGCGGCCATATGGCGTATGCGACCCTGATGCGGATCAACGTCGGCATCGCGCTGGGCTGCCTCGCCATCTTTTTCGGATTGGGAACGCTTCCGGCAATGCAGCGACGCCATCGTCCGCTCTTCAGCCTCAACAGCTATATCGATCCGCGCGTGGTGCGTTTTTCCTTCGTAGCGCTGGTAACCTGCCTGGGTTACGGATGCGTGCAAGCCTTCATGACCTCGTTCGCAGCCGAAAGGGGCCTTTCCGGCCCCGCAAGCCTGTTCTTCCTGCTGTACGCCCTGGCGGCTCTGGCCACCCGCCCCATAACGGGGAGGCTGTACGACACCCGCGGCGAAAACGTCATCTTTTTCCCCATCTTTCTCTTGACGGCACTGTCCCTCGTTCTACTGGCCTATGCGGAACACGGCTGGATGCTGCTCCTTTCCGGCTTCATCCTCGGCGTGGGCTTCGGCAACTTCCAGTCGGTAGGGCAAGCCGTATCGCTCTCTCTGGTTTCGCGTTCCCGCTTTGCCCAAGCGACTACAACGTTCTTCATCTTCTTTGACTTCGGCATAGGGCTCGGCCCCTATCTCTTCGGCTTCCTTGTGCCGATCGTCGGCTACAACGGCATGTATCTCGCTTTGTCCGGCACGGTGCTCTGTGCGCTGGTTATCTACTACATCCTGCATGGAAAGCATATGTACGAGATGAAGTAGCGAAACTTCCTACAACGAGTATAGAGCATAAACAAAAAGTCTCAAACCAATCGGTTTGAGACTTTTGCGTCTACTAGAGACAAAAATCTGGTGGAGATGAGGGGGATTGAACCCCTGGCCTCAGCGATGCGAACGCTGCGCTCTCCCAGCTGAGCTACATCCCCAAAGGTCGCCGTAGCAACGGGAATCTCTATACGGGATCGCCCTCACGCTGTCAAGCAAAACGGCCCAGGGCATCCGTATTTTTCCCTTTGCGAGAAATGAGCGGGGCTTTCCCAAACGCCGCCTCCATCGTATGCCCTCCATCCCGTGAACATCCCAAAGGGAACACGGCTGACGAAGCGCTCCGAAAGCGTCCCTTCCCGTCATACTTCCCGATGGCGCCGTTATCCGCGCAATTCACGCTGCATATCCCGGGTCTCGGCACGGCGCTTCAGCTCCACGCGGTGATCATGCAGCTTGCGGCCCCGTCCAAGAGCCAACTCCACCTTGATCTTCCCGTGTTTGAGATACAGCTTCGCCGGAACGATGGTCAGGCCCTTCTGCTCCACTTTCGCGGCAAACGATGCGATTTCCTGTGCGTGCATCAGCAGCTTGCGGGGCCTGTCCGCGTTTTGCTCCACGTACCCGGCATTCGTATACGGGGCAATGTGCAGGCCGATCAGCCACGCTTCGCCGCGCCTGAACTCCACATAGCTGTCCGTGAAGTTCACCTGCCCGGCACGAAGGCTTTTCACCTCGGGCCCGGTCAGGGAAATACCCGCTTCGATGGTTTCCAAATATTCATAAATATGACGGGCTTTACGGTTGTCCCCAATAAGGGGGCCGCCCGATTTCTTGGCGCTCATAGCTTACCTCCTTGCGGACAGCAGCGCGTAAATGCTCTTGACCGTCCATCCGGCCGTCCGGGTCTGCACCCGGCGCGCAACGTCCCGGGGCGAACCGCCCAGTTCCCGCTCCTCGGCGATGAGGCGAAGCACCTCTTCCCTGTCCGTCACGCCTCCGGCCTCCGCCGGTCCGACCACCACCGTGATCTCGCCAAGCAACTCAACGCCCGCCGGGACGCCGTCCTCCAACCGCCCGAGAAGGTATTCCTCATGCGTTTTAGTCAGTTCGCGGGCAATACAAAGTTCCCGCGGACCGAGCACGGCATGGGCCGCAGAGAGCGTTTCGCTCAATCGGTCCTTACGTTCAAAGAAGATAAGCGTCAATGCCAGATTGGCAAAGGGCGCCAGCGTCTTTTCCTGATCCGAGCGGCTGCGGGGGAGGAACCCCAAAAACGCGAACGGCTGCGGCGCGATGCCGCTCCCGGCGAGCGCCGTCACGGGCGCACTCGGCCCCGGAACCACCGATACGGGAATCCCCGCCGCGCGGCAGGCCCGTACCAGCCGGTAGCCGGGGTCGGCCACCAACGGCAGCCCGGCGTCGGAAATAAGCGCAAGCGTCCGGCCTTCGTTCAACAGGCCCAGCACTTCGTCCAGCTTGCTCTCTTCGTTATGGTCATGAAAGCTCATGAACCGCTTGGCTTTCACCCCACAGCGCTGGCACAGCAGCCCCGCCCGGCGGGTATCTTCCGCAAGGACCATATCCGCGCCTTCCAGCACTTCCCGCGCACGGGGAGAAAGATCACCAGGGTTGCCAAGCGGCGTCGCCACTACCCATAATTTCGGAGATGTCAAAGACATGGCGGTAATAATCCAGTTCGAAGGTTGCGCCCGCGTCACGGACGCAGACAAGATCGAATCGGCAGGGAACATCCCATTCCCCGCTTGCGGACAAGTAGGCTCGGGCGGCTTTGACCACGTTGCGGCATTTGGCGGGCGTCATACTCGCCTCGGGCGAAGCAAGGCTCCCCTTGCCGCGCAGACGGACTTCGACGAAAACCAGTTCGTCCCCGTCCCGGCAGACAAGATCCAGTTCATACGAACCGCTGCGCCAATTGCGAGCGAGTATCTGCATCCCGGCCTTTTCCAGCCAGTCCGCGGCGGCATCCTCTCCGGCGCGCCCTTTTTCCTGCCGCAAGGTCACAAAAGCGAACCCTGTCGCGCCGTCTGCTGTTCGGGCAAAACGCCCCGGAACGTCTTCCTGTGCATGGGGCACGGCCCAAGCTCACGCAAAGCGGCAAAATGCTCTTTGGAACCGTAGCCCTTATGCTTGGCGAAACCATAGCCGGGATAGCGGTTGTCGAGCTTGTCCATAAGCATGTCCCGGAACGTCTTGGCGATGATGGACGCCGCTGAAATGACCGGGACCAGCGCGTCGCCGTCCACAATGGATTTCTGGCGCGGGGACGATGGCCAGCACGCCGCACGCTGCCGGAACAGCGGCTCGGGGATCGTCTGGTTGCCGTCGATGAGCAACCCTTTGGGCCGGACTTTCAACACGCTGGCGGCGTGGCACATGGCCTTGAGCGTCGCCTGCAAAATATTGATGCGATCGATTTCGGGAGGCCAGACGACGCCAAGCCCCCAAGCCAGCGCCACGGCCCCGATCTCGGCGGCCAGACCGTCCCGGCGGGTAGGCGACAACACCTTGGAGTCCGCAAGGCCGGGAATAACCGCGCCTTCGGGCAAAATCACCGCCGCCGCAACCACGGGACCGGCAAGGCAGCCCCGCCCGGCTTCATCGATCCCGGCAACCGCCGAAACGGGTATGCCGGGGAACCAGTCGCCCGGCTTCGCGGAAGGGCACAGAAGCAGCTCTTCCTGCACGGATACGGATTTTTTGCGGCCAGCCATACACTCTCCGTAACAAAAGACGAAAAAGGGAAAAAGGGATCTTTGCAGGAAAGATCCCTTTTTCCAGAACACCCGTCGCCGGGCGGGAAACGCCTCACTGCGGGGAAAACTCCCCTCTTCCCTGATGGGGAACTAGTAGCGCTTCTTGGGCTTGATACGGGCAGCCTTACCCTTGAGATCGCGGAGGTAGTACAGACGGCTGCGGCGCACGGAACCTTCGGTCACCAGCTCGATGTGGTCGATGAAGGGGGAGTGCAGGGGGAAGATACGTTCCACGCCCACGCCGTCGGAGACCTTGCGAACGGTCACGGTAGCGCCCACGGTGCCGCGGTGCATACGGATCACGTTGCCCTGGAACACCTGGATACGTTCCTTTTCACCTTCGACGATACGGAAGTGCACTTTCACGGCGTCGCCGGGCTTGAAAGCGGGAATATCAAGGCGCATCTGTTCGCGTTCGATCTTTTCGATGATGGTCATGTCCTTCTCCTCAAAGAAGTCGTTGCCCCGTCTGACGGGCAACCTGAAGTTATGTCGCTTCGTTTGTCGGTGACTCCCGAAACGGGCTGTCGCTTGCGCTCTCTCACCCCGTCGCCGGGGGAGGTATCAACACAGAGCATTGCACCGTACCGCAAAGGCGCGGCCGTGAAGAGGCTCTAACAGCAGTCGCCGAGCACCCGATCAAGGGTGATAGCGACCGCCCCACGCACCGGGAGATGGTTGTACGCATCCATCCACCGCAGCGGCCTCAGTACGCCGTCGCAGACATCCAGAATCTCCGGGGCCATCCCGTGCCCTGTCCCGAAAAGGAGCAGAACCGGACGGTCCACAAGCAGATCCCGCACAGCCTGAGGCGTCATGACGCCGTTGTCCCGCGCGCTGGTTCCCAGCAGAACCGGGCGCTGTCCCGTGCGTGCTTCCACAAGATCAATGGCTCCCTGCACATCGGAAGCCATACGGACGAGGCTGAACGCTTCGGCGCGATCCGGATTGGAGACGCCGCCGGGCCCTTCCGTCCAATGGCGGACCAGCGTTTCCAGAATGGTCTGCTGATCCTTCAAGGGGGTTACAACCGTGAAACTCCCCAGTCCATATGTGCGAGAACACCGTGCTATATCGTGAACGTCGAGGTTTGTCAAAGAGGTTGCGCCGGTTTTGCGATCACCAAGGAAAACGGGATAATGCACCAGCGCACAATGGAGGTTGCGGCCAAGGCGGAGCCGTCCAGCGGCCTCCACCGTTTCCCGCAGGTACTCCATATCATCCGACGTCAGCGGCGCCCCGTCCAGCATGTCGGGCCGGACCCGCAGCGTCGTCCGCAGCGACTGCTCGCGCCGCCACTTGGCAATACGGCCATGATCGCCCGAACGCAGCACATCCGGCACGGGCACATCCTCAAAGACCTCGGGCCGCGTGAAGTGCGGATACTCCAGCAAACCCGCCGAAAAACTTTCGTCGTCGCCGGATTCCTCTTTCCCCATGAAACCGGGGATGAGCCGGGTCGCGGCCTCCACCAGCATCATGGCGGCGGCCTCCCCCCCGTTGAGCACGGCCTCGCCCACGCTGACCTGCTCGACCGGCAGAATGTCCATGAGCCGGGCGTCGATGCCTTCATACCGGCCGCACACCAGCGTCAACGTCTCTTCCCGCGCCAGTTCGCGGGCCAGCGACTGCGTGAGCGGCTTACCGGCGGCGGCGAGCATGATGATCCGCCCCGCTCCGCCCCTCTCCGTTTCCAGTTCCCGCAAGGTCTTTACCAGCGGTTCCAGCATCATGACCATGCCGGGCCCGCCGCCGTAAGGACGGTCATCCACAATATGGTGGCGGTCTTCCGTCCTGTCGCGGGGGTTCAGGATATCGAATTCGACAAGCCCCGCCTCACGCGCCTTGCCGAGCAGCGCCGTATCCAGCGGGGACTCAAACCATTCAGGAAACAGAGTCAGTATGTTGATTCTCATAGTTGTCGTGTGGAGATACAGATTGGGGAAGGGGGGAGA
>NZ_JH114234.1:0-8412 GCF_000224655.1 Bilophila sp. 4_1_30 | reverse complement strand
AAAAAAGGGAGAATACTACAGAACACAAAAACGGGGCACACCGGCAATACAGAAAAAACGCTCGTCCTTTCTGAACTCCTTCCGTGTCCCCTCCCCACCAGTCGAAGTTTTTGCGGGTGGGGTACGGGGGAGGGAGCTTTTTGCAAAAAGCTCCCTCCCCCGATTCGTTTTTCTACTTCAACAAGCCTTCGGCAACGTCAACGACATGATCGACGGTGAACCCAAAGTGCTTGAACAGCACGTCGCCGGGAGCGGACTCGCCAAAGCCGGACATACCGACCACAGCGCCGTCGAGCCCCACATACTTCCACCAGCCGTCCACGGAGGCCGCTTCGACCGCCACGCGCGCACGCACGGCGCGGGGCAGTACGTTTTCCTTGTACTCGGCGGGCTGCGCGTCAAAAAGCTCGGCGCAGGGCATGGAAACCACACGCGCCTTGCGGCCCTTCCCGGCCAGCGCTTCGGCGGCGGAAACGACGAGCTGCACTTCGGAACCCGTAGCGATAAAGATTACATCGGGTGTGCCTTCGCAATCCTTGAGGATATACGCACCGCGCTTCACGGCTTCAAGCTGTTCCGCCGTGCGGGCCTGCGGCGTCAGGCCCTGACGGGTCAGCACCATGCAGGAAGGCTGGGCGGACTCAAGAGCCACCTTCCACGCCACGGCGGTTTCCACCGCGTCGCAGGGACGCCACACGAGCAGATCGGGAATGAGGCGCAGGCTGCTCACATGCTCAATGGGCTGGTGCGTGGGGCCGTCCTCTCCGACGCCGATGGAATCGTGCGTCAATACCCAGACAAGGCGCTGCTTCATGAGCGCGGACAGGCGGATGGCGTTTCTGGCATAATCGGAGAA
Organism: Bilophila sp. 4_1_30; assembly: GCF_000224655.1. NCBI lineage: Bacteria > Pseudomonadati > Thermodesulfobacteriota > Desulfovibrionia > Desulfovibrionales > Desulfovibrionaceae > Bilophila > Bilophila sp. 4_1_30. The sequence continues at coordinate 7,556 of NZ_JH114234.1, read as the reverse complement.
CACAAGGAACGTGCCGCCGTAGGGGATGAACCCGCCATGCAGCGCAAGGCCGTTCATGACGGTACCCATGACGAATTCACGCACACCGTAGGACAGATAGTTGCCGTTCCAGTCGTTGCGGCCGATGCGGGAAGCCTTTTCGTGCCACGTGCCCACGGAACCGGTCAGGTCGGCGGAACCGCCGAACAGTTCCGGCAGATGCGGAGCGATGGCGTTCAGGACGTCGCGGTTGGCGATACGGGTGGCGACCTTCGGCTTGTCCACGTCAAAACGGGCGATGGCGGCGGAAGAAACGCTTTCCCAGTCAGCAGGCAATGTACCGCTCATCCGGCGTTCGAATTCGGCGGCGAGATCGGGATAGGCTTTCGCATAGGCGGCAAACAGAGCCCTCCACTCGCCTTCAAGCGCAGCGCCGCGCTCGCGGGCGTCCCACTCATCCTTGATGTCCTGCGGCATGACAAACGGTTCGTCCTTCCAGCCGAGCGCGGCACGCACGGCGGCGTTTTCATCCGCCCCCATCGGCGAGCCGTGGCTTGATGCCGTCCCGCCCTTCTTGGGGGAACCGTAACCGATGGTCGTCTTGCAGCAAATCAGGGTCGGACGCTCGGTTTCCTTGCGGGCGAGGAGCAGCGCCGCGTCGAGCATGGCGGCATCGTGACCGTCCACTCCGGAAATGACGTGCCAGCCGCACGCTTCAAAACGGGCGGGCGTGTCGTCGCCGAACCACTGGTGGACGTCGCCGTCGATGGAAATGCCGTTGTCGTCATACATGACGATGAGCTTGCCGAGGCCGAGAGTCCCGGCGAGGGAACAGGCCTCCTGCGACAGACCTTCCATGAGGCAGCCGTCGCCGAGGAACACGTATGTGTGGTGATCGACAATGGGGAAGCCGTCGCGGTTGAACTCGGCGGCGAGCAGTTTTTCAGCCACAGCCATGCCCACGGCGGTGGCAAAGCCCTGTCCGAGCGGCCCGGTGGTGGTTTCCACGCCGGGGGTCACGCCCTTTTCGGGGTGGCCGGGCGTACGGGAGCCGAGCTGGCGGAAATTCTTGATATCGTCCATGCTCAGGTCATAGCCGGTGAGATGCAGCACGCTGTAGAGCAACATGGAGGCATGGCCGTTTGACAGGACGAACCGGTCACGATTGGCCCAATGGGGATCGGCGGGATTATGACGCAACACGCCGCGCCACAGGGCTTCCGCCATGTCGGCCATGCCCATGGGCGCGCCGGGGTGGCCGGACTTGGCCTTGTCTACGGCGTCCATGGAAAGGATACGAATGGCATCGGCAAGTTCTTTACGGGAACGCATGACTACTCTCCGTCAGCTTACAAAGTCAGTGAACGGGCTTCCTCCGCCTTGCTCTCAAACGCCAGACGACGGGCCTCATAGGGTGGAACCGAGAAAAACGCCGAACCGGACACCAGCACGTCCGCACCCGCACGCACGAGATCGGCGGTATTGTCGGGCGTAACGCCGCCGTCGATCTGGATAAGCGCCTCAAGGCGGCGTTCGTCCAGCATCCGGCGAAGACGGCGGATCTTTTCATAGGTGATCGGCAAAAATTTCTGTCCGCCGAATCCCGGATTCACGCTCATGAGGAGGATCATATCGACATCCTCCAGCACGTATTCCAGCGCGGACAGAGGGGTGGCGGGATTAAGCGCGACTCCGGCCTTCATGCCCAGACGCCGGATTTCGGCGAGCGTACGCTGCAGATGCCGGGTAGCCTCGGCGTGCACGACCAGCATGCCGGCACCCGCGGCCTGAAATTCGGAAAGATAGTTTTCGGGCTCCACAATCATCAGATGCACATCAAAAAACAGGCCGCTGCGCTTGCGCAACTGCCTGATGACGTGCTGCCCGAAGGTGATGTTCGGCACAAACCGCCCGTCCATGACATCCCAGTGCACCCACTGGAGACCGGCGGCCTCCAAAGCCGAAAGTTCCGCCGCAAGGTTGCCCACGTCAGCGGAAAGAAGAGAAGGAGAAAGAATCATCGGAGCTTACCTTGTCGGTTTAAGACGCTGCCGTCCCAGCAATGCCTGCAGGGCCATCAGTTCGCTTTCCACATGGCGGAGCATGTCTTCCGCGCTTGTCCGGGCCTTTCCGTCGCCGGACTCGGCGCATTCCCGTTCGAGAACGCGCCTGGCCCCTTCGATGGTCATACCCTGCTCGTGCAGCAAGGTGCGAATGCGCCGGAGCACGACGAGATCCGCGTCGGAATACAACCTCTGCCCTTTCGGCGTACGCAAGGGGCGCAACTGCTCGAATTCCGTTTCCCAGAAACGCAATACGTAACCTTCCAGCTTCAGCAGCCGAGCCGCTTCCCCGATGCGATACGTCCGTCCAGTCATAGAGTTCCCATGCGGAACGCGTCATGCTCCATTGATTACAGACAAAAAAACATGCCTCGTCATCGCTGCGTCCGCGATCAGATACGGACGCCCAGATTCTTGATGAGCGATTGTGCCACCTTTTCCCGCTCCTTGTCCACCTCGGCATCTTTAAGAGTCCGATCGGCCTTACGGAACGTGAGCCGGAAGGTCAGGTTACGTTCTTCCGTATCCTTGGGCTCATACAGGTCGATGAGGGTCACGTCTTCGAGGATGGCAATGCGCATGTCGCGGATGTGCTTCTCAACGGCGGCCACGGACAGGGTAAGCGGAGCAATGACCGTCACGTCGCGGCTGGACGCCGGGAACACGGACAGCGCCTTGAACACGATGCGGGCCGCCCGGTGCAGCTCCCACAGGGTTTCCAGATCCAATTCAGCAAGCCAGATGGGCTTGCGGGCATGGTAGGCGTCGGCAAGCTGCGTCTTGACCTGCCCCACCACACCGACGTGCTTTCCGTCGACGGTCACGCGCACGCACGGAGCGAGGAACGGATGCGTGTTTTCGTCGCGGGTGAACACGGGCGCGGAGAGATTCAGGAACGCCGCGAAATGTTCCACCAGTCCACGGATGTCCGCGTATCCGGCGTCGATTTCCGCATTCGGCCACGCCGTGTCGTACAGGGAACCATACATCACCATGCCGAGACGGGCGCTTTCCTTCGCCGTGGTCTGGGAAGCGGGATCGGCCTCAAACACGTTGGCCACTTCGAACAGACGGACGCCCATATTGCCGTGCGCGATGTTGGTACGCACATTCTGCAACAGGCTCGGGGCGATCTCGGGGCGGAGCACGTTCTGTTCTTCGGTCAGCGGGTTGATGATATCGATGCGGCCTTCCTTGGAAAGGCCGAGATGATCGAGTTCCTTGTGGCCGACGAAGCTGTAGTTCTCGGCTTCGTTCAGGCCGAGGCCACGTCCCCACCCCTTGATGCGGGACAGGAAACCGTACCGGGATTCCGGCTGGCCGAAACGATCAAGAGGGCGGGAAACGGCGGGCAGGGTTTCCGGGATGGTGTCCATGCCCTTCACGCGCGCGATTTCTTCGATGAGGTCCACTTCGCGGCTCAGGTCGGAACGCCAGCTCGGGGTCGTGACCTTCCAGTCCGCCTCGTCGGAACGGTCAAGGCCGCAGCCCAGACGTTCCAGCGTATCCGCGCAGAACGCGGGCTCGACATCCATGCCGAGCAGCTCCACGGTACGCTGAACACGGAAACGCGGGTGCGGGGCTACCCACAGCTTGGGCTCCTGCGTGCAGGCACCTGTGCGGACCACGCCGCCGGAAAGTTCCGCCATCAGGCTGACGGCCCTATCCATAGCGAACCGGGAATTGATCTGATCCACACCGCGCTCAAAACGGTAGGAGGCTTCACTGGCCAAGGCAAGGCGGCGGGCCGTCTTGCGGATGGTTTCGGGACGGAATACAGCGCTCTCAACCACGACGTTGCGGCTGGCGTCGGAAATTTCCGTATTAAGCCCGCCCATGACCCCGGCGAGCGCAACAGGCTTCACGCCGTCGCGGATCAGCAGGTCGGCGGAGGTCAGCACACGTTCCTGACCGTCAAGGGTCACAAGACGTTCTCCGTCACGGGCCACGGAGATTTCCGTACGCCCGCCTTCCAGCTTGTCGCGGTCAAAGGCGTGCAGCGGCTGCCCCAGCTCCATCAAAATATAGTTGGTAACGTCCACGATGTTGGAAATGGGGCGGACGCCCACAGCGTGCAGACGGTGGCGCATCCACATGGGCGACTGCCTGATGGTCACACCTTCCACGAGACGCAGCTGGTAGAACGGGCACAGGTCGGGATTCGGGATATTCACGGCCCATTCCGACGCCCAATCCGAACCCTGTGCCTCCACGTGCACCCTGGGCAGCGTCAGAGGCAGCTTGAACGCCAATGCCGCTTCGCGGGCAAGGCCCAGTACGGACAGGCAGTCGCCGCGGTTCGGAGTGATGCCGATTTCCAGAATCTCCGTATCCAGATCCAGCGCGTCGATGAGGCGGGTACCGACTTTGAAGCCTTCGGGCAGCACCATGATGCCGTTATGATCTTCGGAAAGCCCCAGCTCGCGCTCGGAACAGATCATGCCGAACGAAGGCACGCCGCGCAGCTTGGCCTTCTTGATGACCATACCGCCGGGCATTGTCGTGCCCACCAGCGCCACGGGGACTTTCTGCCCGGCAGCCACATTGGGCGCGCCACACACGATGTTCAGCACTTCTTCCTGTCCGACATCCACCGTGCATACGGCCAGATGATCCGAGTCAGGATGGGCCTCTTTCGTCAGGACGTGCCCGACGACGATGTCCTTGATGGCATCATACGGATGGATGATGTCTTCCAGCTCCAGCCCAAGCATCGTCAGGCGATCGCCGACTTCCTGAGCCCCGGCTTCCACCGGAACAAATTCGCGCAACCATTTCAGACTTAACAGCATTGCTCAATCCTCTCGGGGCATCGCCCCAAAAACCGCCGAGGAAAGCCTTCCCACAAGACGGCGCATTCTTCTCTTGATCGGGACCGCAAACAGCATTTTTCCGGAATGAGCCGAAGAAATACCTTTTAAAGAAGAAGTGAAGTCCGATCCCGACCCCCTGTCCGAAGGGGGGATACTGGCCCTAGGCAAACTGACCGAGGAAACGCACATCGTTCTCAAAGAACATGCGCAGGTCCCCGATGCCGTACTTCAGCATGGCGATACGTTCCACGCCAAGCCCGAAGGCGAATCCCGTCACTTCTTCCGGGTCGTAGCCAACGGCCTTGAAGACTTCAGGATCGACCATGCCGCAACCGAGGATTTCCAGCCAGCCGGTCCCCTTGCACACGCGGCAGGTAGTGCCGTTGACATGCCCCTTCCCGCCGCACATACAGCAGGAAATGTCGGCTTCGGCGCTGGGTTCCGTAAACGGGAAGAAGCTCGGGCGGAAACGGATGCGGGTGTCGGAACCGAACACTTCACGCATGAACGCGGTAAGCGTCCCGCGCAGATCGGCCATAGTCACGTGCTTGTCCACGAGCAGGCCTTCGACCTGATGGAACATCGGCGTGTGCGTGATGTCCGAGTCGCGGCGGTAGACACGTCCGGGCGCAACCACGGCAACGGGAGGCTTCTGCTTGAGCATGGTCCGCACCTGAAGCGGAGACGTATGCGTACGCAACACGATGCCGTCGGATACGTACAGGGTATCCTGCATGTCGCGCGCGGGGTGTTCCGGCGGAATGTTCAGCGCTTCAAAGCAGTAGTAATCCGTCTCCACTTCCGGACCGGACACGATGTCGTAGCCAAGCCCCTTGAAGATGGTGCAGATTTCTTCCATCACCATGGTCACCGGATGCAGCGAACCGCGCCACGGCAAACGGCCGGGCAGGCCCGCGTCAAAACGTGCCAGTGCTGCGGCCTCTTCGGCGTTGTCGAGAGCCGTCTTCTTGGCTTCGAACTGAGCGGTCAGGCTTTCCTTCACCCGGTTGGCGGTTTGCCCCAGCAAAGGACGCTGCGCAGGCTCAAGTTCGGGAAGACGAGACATTATGCGGGCAATGCGGCCCTTGCGCCCGAGGAATTCAACCCGGAGCGCTTCCATTTCCTGCAACGAAGAAGCCTGATCCAAACCCTTTTCAAGTTCCGGGATCAGGCTTTCAAGTTCCGTGAGAAGGTCCATCTAGACAACCTAACAATTTCGTTACACTTTGTGTGATTACATACGGACGGATACAACGCCGAACAATAAGGACTTCAGTCTTAGCATACCGAGAATGCCTTGTAAATCCGCAATTCCGACGCACCCAATTCCCATAAGGGCGTGCGCTTCCCTGCCGTTTTGACGCCCAGTTCCGGTTTTACCCACTCTTCTTCGTTTCGCGTTTTCAACGATCGTGTGAGAAAACATTCCCAAGCAACGCACCTTTTCAAGACATCTGTTGTCACGGAAATGATTCTCAGATATGCTGCTGGAATCATATTCTCCCGCATAGAACACTTGCGGCGTTCCCCACGGCCCCGTACCGCGGCTGGCCACCACTCCAAGCAAACAAGGTGCACGCATGGATCTGGACGAACGGATTGAAGAGTTCCGAAACAGCCTCCCGGAAAAGAAAAGGGAAGCTTTCGATTCGTTGCCACACGAGTATAAGCAAACGCTCATTGATCCTGAGGCCATCAGAAAAATGGCCCAAGCATCCTTGAACGCTGCCGGCGTCATGAAGCGCACTCCGGCCAAGCTTCCGTCCTTCCCTGCGCCCTACTCCCTTCCCGGCAGTTTTCTGGATGAGCTGGATGAGCATCCTGTTGTGACCTTCATCCAGATCAAAAAGGAGTTCAACAAAGAATTTTCCACATGGGTAGCCGGCTGCTGCCAATACTTGGGATCGTTCATTGAACTGAATTCCGGCAATTTCTATGTGAACCTTACCCAGTGCCATCTGAACAGAAGAAACATCGAGGCGTGCGCCAAGCTCCTCTACCTTTCCGGCGTCATGCTTGATGACAAACACAGCATGAAATATTTCGTTCAGATCGCCAGGGAAATCACGACGTCCTTCTATCCGTTGGATACGTCAGCCATTCCGGCGGAGATCTCTGATCCCGACGACCTCACAAAACACCTTGAACGGGAATATCAGCGCCAGCACCCTGAACACTGGTTTGAAGACTGGAGGCAGCGTTTTACTCACGAGCTGCAAGGCTTTTTCGAAAAGAAAGACCTGATTGAGAAAACGGCCTCGTCGAATCAGCAGAAGCCCCGGTATCAACCCACAGCCCCTTCAGAAAGGGCACACCCTGAGAAAAAACGAAAAGAAAAGGGCTGCCTCGGGGTTTGCCTCATACTGACAGTACTCGCCGCTCTGGGAATACTCTCCCTGCACTAGTTTCGCTTGCACAATATTTTCATGATGAGGAAGTCCATACGATTTCCCATCTTACGCTGTACCTTCTCATCTCTTGTTCATTCGGAAACAACGCGCCCCCAAATGCCCTTAAGGGAGGTATTTCCCTACACACCTAAAAAAGTGAGGCATCTCTCTCGGACACAGCATCTAAAACCCTTCTTCGGCAAACCGGTAAGGCTTGCGAGAAGAAGGTAAAGAGGGAGCAAGTGAGCCGATTATGGAGCGAACCGGTGCATAAAGCCGAAGGCAACAGAAGCTGGGGGGAGGAGAACCGA
>NZ_JH114233.1:969467-984830 GCF_000224655.1 Bilophila sp. 4_1_30 | reverse complement strand
GATGGCGCCTTCGGCGAAGTAGGCGGGCATGAACACGATGTCGGGCTTCTTGCTGATGAGTTCGGTGAGCTGGGCGGTGAAGTCCTGGTCGCCGGAGCTGTACTTCATGTCGGCCACGATTTCGCCGCCGAGCTTCTTATAGGATTTCTTGAAGAAGTTGGAGAGGCCCACGGCATAGTCGCTGACTACGTCGGTGAGGACGGCGGCCTTCTTGAAGCCGAGATCCTTGTAGGCGTAGGTCGCGGCGGCGGCACCCTGATAGGGATCGATGAAGCAGGCGCGGAAGTAGTACTTCTTGCCCTGCGTCACGAGCGGGTTGGTGCTGGAAGTGGCAAGGACGGGTACCTTGGCGCGTTCGGCGACTTCGCCGCCGGCGAGGCTGAGGGAGGACGCGTAGGTCCCGATGATGGCCGTCACATTGTCGCGCTCGGCAAGGCGCTTCACGGCGTTGGCGGCTTCGACCTTGTCGGACTTGTTGTCGACGATGACCAGTTCGACGGGGCGGCCAAGGACCGTGGGCGCAATCTTGTGGGCAAGCTGGATGCCTTCAAGTTCAAGCTGCCCGGCGAAGGCGTTCTGTCCGGTCAGAGGCATGTAGACGCCGATCTTGATGGGATCTTCCGCTTTGGCGGGGGTGGCGAGCCCCATGCTCAGAGCCATACAGGCAAACGCGCCCAAAAGAGTGCCGAGTTTCATGCTTCCATCCTCCAACTGTAAGATTGTTATTGAAGCAGCCTCTAAACAATAGATAAAACCTGGTGCGGAGGATTACCGCTGAACAGGCACTATCTCGAAAAGGAAATCCGGCGAACGTTGCGTGTACTAAAGAAACGCAGTATGCCGGAAATACCACACAGGATAGATAATGAATAATATAACAATCTACGGATGTAATGCATTAACTACCGATTGCGCGATGGTTCAGTTCATACAGAAACTATTTTCTTTGTCAAGAATAAAGATAAAGTATTTTTTTGAATAAAAAATACATTCTGTATACGTTTCATTGTTTGAATAAACAGCAAAAGATGTCTATCGCGTTACATAAGAATTTTTATGAAACAGTTTCAATATGGAAGTAATCAGCACGATGAAATAAAGAAAAGAACTAGATTGATTGCTCAAACGTAAAGAAAACATACGATAGATTGTGTACTCAACTTTCATGATTTACAGTTCCTGAATGTTTGCATTTCTATCTGATTCAAGGAAAAGATGTTGTTTGTTTATTCAATGGAATATGGTAGATATAAAGTATTATATTGCATTGAAATCATAAATATATTTCTGAGAAAACGTGTTGCGGGAGGACGCAAAAAAAAACGGCATGTCCAAAGAACATGCCGTGTGCCGTAACGTGGGAGAGCCGTATCAGCTTCGATCCGCCGTCAGCAGGAATACCGCCGAGATGACCAGCGCGCTGCCCGCCCACCCGTAGGCGGAGAAGTTCTCATGCCAGAACAGCCAGACCCAGAATGTCGCCAGCACGGGCTCAATGTTCCCGATGATGGCCGCCTTGACTTGGCTGATGAGCTGAAGGCTCCGCCCGTAGGCGAGGTAGGCCCCGTAGTTCGTGACCACGCCGAGCGCCAGCAGGTTGGCCCATGCCGTCCACGAGCGGGTGGGGGCGAAGTCCACGAAGGGGAGCAGGGCGAGTGCGCCTCCGAGCAGCATGTAGGCGTACAGGGTGGCGGTGGAGTAGCGGGGCTGCCACCAGACATAGAAGGGAAAATGCGAGGCGTAGCAAAGGCCGGATATGAGCCCGCAGACGATGCCGAGCACGGACGGCTCGGCGTTCAGGCTTCCGCCGGAGAAGCACACCAGCGCCGTTCCGAAGAGGGCCAGCGCCAGAGCGATGCCCTTACGGGAGGAGAAGCTTTCATGGAACAGGATGCGGGAGAATACGGCCACCCATGCGGGAGCCGTATACAGCAGCACCATCGCCATGGCGGCTCCGCTTAACTGGATGGAGATTTGCAGCGAACTGAAAAACACGCTGATGCTCAACACACCGAAAAGGCAGAAGAACATCGCGTGCTTCACAGGGATGCGCGCCCCGCCGCAGATGCCCGTTTGGGCAAAAAAGCAGATGCCGCCGAGCAGGGCGCGCCAGAAGGCCACCTCCAGCGGCGCAAGGCCTTCTTCCATGCAGATTTTGGAAAAAGGGCCGATGAGCGACCACAGGACGGCGGCAGCGAGCACATATAGATAGCCCGTCACCTGCTTCGAATCCTTTGCCATAAACGGTTTCCTCCATAGGGTCGGCAGTTCCGCGCGAAGTTTGGCCGCGTTCTGTCCCAAGCCTGAATGCTATTCTATGATGAAGGATTCCGCGTCCGAGGGGTTCGCATACCGGCCGAAACGCTTGACGGTCAGGGCAAGGGCTTCCTCAAGCTTGGATCTGGCGGAGAAGGAGAACACGACCGTCAGGCAGGAGCGGGTTTCCAGCGTGATCATGGCGCGGGTGGAGTCGCTGGTGGGGCTTCCGAACGCGCCTTCCCCGTCTGCGAGCAGGGGCATGTTTTCGAGCGCGATGTCGTCCTTGCCGATGCCCGGATACACTTCCCCGGCTTTGCCCAGACGGAAAACGATGTCCGCACCGATGCGGGCCGTATCGTAAGAGCCGAGGGAGAAACCCGTTTCGAGCGAGACAAGGTTGTTGGCGTCCACGACGCTGTTGATCTGGTAGAGGGCCTTGCCCTGACGCACCCGGCGGTACAGCGATTCGGATGAAACGCGGAAGCGTCCGGGGTCCTTGCCGAAGGCCTTGTACGCCTTCCGGGATTCGTCGAGGTTGGGGATCTGGGCCAGCGGCGTGGTCTCCAGCATGGTTTTGAGGTACGGGGCAACTTCGTTTTCGAGGCAGGTCCAGAGAGAGTCTTCGCGGGCGCGTACGTCCGCCGTGTAGATGAAGCAGCCCAGACGCGCTTCGGGCCACGCGTCCCTGATGGATGGATCGATGGTGATGTTGGGGGCCGACATGTCCGCTCCTTGTGCAATGGGGATTGCCGAGGGCGAAACGGCCGCCTCGCCCTCATGCCGGAACGGACAATATCACGGGCGGGTCCGGGAGTCTTGTTCCGGGCTCCTGTTTTTTTGTTCCAATCGCGTTTGCCTCCGGTAGGCGGCGGGCGTCAGGCCGGTCAGACGCTGCATGGCGCGGGTGAGCGCGCTTTGATCGGCGTACCCGGCCCGCAGCGCCAGATCCGCAATCGGCAGATCCGATTCCGCCAGCCATTTCCGTACGTGGCTGATACGGCGTTCGGCCAGCCATGCCTGCGGGCTGAGGCCCCATTCGGAGCGGGACAGCGCGTGCAGCCTGCTCGGGCTGATGCCGATGCGCCGGGCCATTTCGCCCACAGTCCACGGCGCGCCGGGGTGGGCATCGATCAGCCTTTCCAGTGCGGCGAGCCGGGAAGGGCGGCATACCGGGCGCTCAAGGAAGGAGTTGAGGAGCAGGGGCATCCAGCATTGCGTGGTGCCCGGCTGCGAAAAGCGGTCTCTGGACAGCTCCGCGAATCCGATCAGGTGTCGGGTGGCTTCGGAAACGGGAAGAAAGACTTGTTCCGCCAGTTGCTCCGCCGCAGGGACGCCGCATTCGGCAAGATCGCAGTTGACGATAAGGAAGGCGTTCGAGACGGTCGCCAGCTGCGAATGCGGGACGCCGGGCGCGACGAACGCCGCACAGGAGGGGGTAAGCCTGCCTTCCGCGCCGCCGATGGAGATTTCCAGTTCACCGGCGATGGGCAGGACAAACTGCGCGTGGGGGTGCCGCTCGTTGTTGCGTTCCCCCTCGTAGCTCAAGAAATCGATCCGGATGGACATGGCCCGCCTCGCAATGGATGCCGAAAAAGATGCGCCGTTTTCCGCAACGGGTTGTCCGTGCGGCGCATACGGCATCTTATAAGCCCAAAGCCTCCGGGCTTACAAGGCCGGGCCCCATCCGGGAGGCGGCATCCGGACGCGTAAGGGAAACCTGAATAAGGCCGGGAGGGGCATCAGTGGATATGCAGTTCCCGGACGGCCTCCCATTTCTGGTGTTCGGAAACATGGCTGAAATCCCGCGACGGGTGGTGGCAGTGCCAGATACGGACATCCGGGCGATCCGTGAAGGCATACGCGCAGAGTCCGGGATCAAGCATGGTGATGCCGCTTTCGGAGGACAGCCAGTGTTGTCTGAACAAGGTCAGTCCCCAGACGATCACGAAATCGGGCTTCAGAACGTCGAGCATGGCAAAAAACGCCCCGCGTCCGAGCGCGATTTCTTCCGGCGTGGCGCGGGTCCGGTTGCGGTGCGCTTCCGTTTCCATGTGCTGGAAGAACACGCCGTAAGCCACGGTATCCCATACCGCGTTGGGGCCGCCGTAGGCGTTCCCGGTGAGCATGGCGGAGATGTTGCGGATGTAGCGGACCCAGTGGCTGCCGTTGCCTTCGGCGGCATCTTGGAGCGCCCGGCGCACGACCCCGTCAGTGTACGTTCTGTCGGCTCCGTCCGGCGCCGTGCCGTGGTTGGCTTCGCCGAGCATGAGGATACGCGGGCTGGCGTCGGCGTAGCCGTCCCCCACGTAGGGGAGGAAATGGATGGCTTGAGTTTCTTGCAGATGCTGCCTGAACATGTCCGTAGCTGTGGTCATGGGACCCCTCCGGCGGTTTGCGCCGCCTTGAAATCGGCGGCCTTTTCCTACCCGTACACGCCGGGGGTCGGGGAAGACAATGATTGAAATCACATTGTTCCGCATCGAAAACCGGAAAAGCCCGTTTGCCGCCGCGGGTGCCGCATTGGAAGCTGTACGATCGCATATCATGCGTTGACTTTAACGGGAGAGTTGTTTAGGTATCGCCCCGGAAGCTGCGAAAGCGGCACTTCCACATCTCGCCAAGGAGGAAAAGCATGTCGTCCGACAGTAGTCACAGTTGCCCGTCAACTGATAGTGCCACAGCAACCGCTGCCGGCGTGCTTCTTCTGACCTTCTGACGGGTCCGGGGAGCACCCCCCGGCGGCTCAGGAGGTTTCCATGTCCTTCTTCTCGTCTTTGCATACGAGCGGCGTCTCGCGTGCCCTTGTCCGTTTTTTCCGGGAATTCCAGCTCCCGGCGTCTTTACTTGCGCCTTTCGGCTGTCTCCGTATGGCCGGGGCTTTCTCCCTTCGCCCGTCCTTCTCGCGGCGCACCCTCTTCGGATTGCGCCTTTCTCCTCACGAACGCGGCCGTTAACCGCCGTTCGTCTTTTGCCGTGCCCTTTTCAGGGCGTCTCACTCAGCGTTTCATGAGGCTGCGCTCCGTCGCCGCTTCGTTTTATCAATGACAACATCGGAGGTGTCTTGTGGACATTGCCTGTTGCCGCAGGCTGTTCGCCGGGAACCCCGCCGCTCATGCGGCGTTCGTTCCCCGCGCGTGGAAAGGCTGCCTTGCAGCCGTGATTCGGAGTCACCGTCGGATCGGTTCCCGCCTGATCCGAAAAGCATTCATGAGGTTGAAACTATGATTAAAAAGCAGCTCGAAACGGAAAAGGACCTGAACGTCACGCAGGAGGTCCGCGGACTTGCCGCCCGCCCCGCGTCCGCCCGGCTTCTTGAGGCGGCCCGCCAGACGCCGCAAGAGGTCTTTGCAGCCTACGAAACGACGCCCCAAGGACAGCCCCGGCCCGACATCATGCGGGCGCTGTTCGGACGGAACGAGCTTGCCCGCAAAAAGGCGGACTCCATCCTGAAGCGTCTGTTTAAAGCCTTCATCAACCCGTTTACCGTCGTTCTCATTGTTCTGGCGGTCATTTCCTTCATCACCGACTACGTCATCGTCGAGCCGGAGGATCGCGATCTCACCGCCGTTCTCATCGTCGGCATCATGGTTTTCATCAGCGGCACCCTGCGGTTTGTGCAGGAAGTGCGCTCGGGCAACGCGGCGGAACGTTTGCAGGCGATGGTCAAGACCACCATTGCGGTCATGCGTGACGGCGAGAGCCGGGAACGTCCCATCTCGGAGCTTGTTGTGGGCGACGTGATCCGGCTCGCCGCGGGCGACATGATCCCCGCCGATGTGCGCATCGTCGAAACCAAAGACCTTTTCGTCAGCCAGTCATCGCTGACCGGCGAGAGCGAACCGATGGAAAAGTGGACCGCCGCGCAGCCGCAGACGGGCGGCAATCCGCTGGAATGCAACAATCTCGCGTTCATGGGCAGTACTGTGGTTAGCGGTTCGGCTCTGGCCCTCGTGATCGCCGTGGGCAAGGATACGCTGTTCGGGGCTTTGGCCCGGCGCGTCGCGGAAACGCGCGTCCGCACGAATTTCGAGAAGGGCGTGAACGCCGTATCGTGGGTGCTCATCCGGTTCATGGTGGGCATGGTTCCGGTGGTGCTCTTCCTCAACGGCTTTACGAAAGGCGACTGGGTGCAGGCAGCGTTGTTCGCACTGTCCGTGGCCGTGGGCCTGACCCCGGAAATGCTGCCCATGATCGTGTCCGCCAACCTCGCCAAGGGCGCGGTCGCCATGTCCCGGAAAAAGGTCATCGTAAAGCATCTCAATGCGATCCAGAATCTCGGGGCCATGAACATCCTGTGCACGGACAAGACCGGGACCCTGACGCAGGATCGCATCGTGCTGGAATATCCGCTCGACGTGCACGGCAATGTGGATGAGCGTGTCCTGCGCCACGCCTTCCTGAACAGCTACCATCAGACCGGCCTGCGCAACCTGATGGACGAAGCCATCGTGGATCACGCCTACGAGACGAACATGCTCCCGCTGTGGCAGGATTACCGGAAGGTGGACGAAATCCCGTTCGATTTCACCCGGCGGCGCATGAGCGTGGTTGTGGCGGACAAGGCAGGCAAGACGCAGATCATCACCAAGGGCGCGGTGGAGGAAATGCTCTCCATTTGCAGCTACGCGGAATACAAGGGGAATGTGGAGCCGCTCACCAGCGCGTTGAGCGAGGAGATCCTCGCCACGGTGCGGCGGTACAACGAGGCCGGGCTGCGCGTCATCGCCGTGGCCCACAAGACGAATCCGATGGTCGCCGGAGCGTTTTCCGTGGCGGACGAGTCGGACATGGTGCTCATCGGGTATCTCGCCTTCCTCGATCCCCCGAAGGATTCCGCGGCGGCTGCCGTTGCCGCGCTGAAGGAGTACGGCGTCGCGGTCAAGGTGCTGACCGGGGACAACGACGCGGTGACGCGCAGCGTGTGCGGGCAGGTGGGGTTGCGGTCCCATTCCCTGCTGCTCGGTTCGGATGTGGAGGCGATGGACGACGCGGTGTTGCGCGCTGCGGCGGAGCGTACGGACATTTTCGCCAAGCTGACTCCGCAGCAGAAAGCGCGCATTGTGACGTGCCTGCGCGAGAACGGGCATACCGTGGGTTTCATGGGCGACGGCATCAACGACGCGGCGGCGATGAAGGCTTCGGACGTGGGGATTTCGGTGGATTCCGCCGTGGACATCGCCCGCGAATCCGCTGACATCATCCTGCTGGAAAAGGATTTGATGGTGCTGGAGCAGGGCGCGATCGAGGGCCGCAGGATCTACGCCAACATCATCAAGTACATCAAGATGACGGCAAGCTCCAACTTCGGCAACATGTTCTCGGTATTGGCGGCGAGCGCGTTTCTGCCGTTCCTGCCGCTGGCCCCGCTGCAGATCCTCGTGCTGAACCTCATCTACGACATTTCGTGCACGGCCATGCCGTGGGACAACGTCGATGCGGATTTCCTGAAGCAGCCGAAGACATGGGACGCTTCATCGATCAGCCGGTTTATGATCTGGTTCGGGCCCGCCAGTTCGGTATTCGACATCACGACGTTCGTTCTGCTGTATACCTACATCTGCCCGCTGGTGTTCGGGGGGGCGTATGAGACGCTGGACGCGGGAATGCAGGTCGCGTTCGTGGGCCTCTTTCAGGCCGGGTGGTTCGTGGAATCGCTGTGGACGCAGACGCTGGTGCTCCATATGCTGCGTACGCCCAAGGTTCCGTTTCTGCGCAGCCGGGCCTCGTGGCAGGTGACGGGGCTGACTTCGCTCGGGATTCTGGCGGGAACGTGCATCCCGTTTACGACAGTCGGCGGGGCTCTCGACATGATGCCGCTTCCGGGCGCGTTCTTCCCGTGGCTGTTCGCCACGCTTGCGGCCTACATGCTGCTGACGACAACCCTTAAGGGCATCTTCATCAAAAAGTACGGTGAACTGCTGTAAGCAAAAACGGCTGACGGTGCGGAGGAATCCCCGCCTCAGCCGGAACGACCTCCCTCCGCGCCGCCTCCCCATCAGTCAAAAGTCTTGGGAAGGAGAGAGGAGGGGACCGGGGGAGGGGGAGGACGGCCCCTTCCCGGTATACTCATTCCCCCAGCTTTTCAGACAATAGGCGCCCCGTTTTCGAGACAGGGGCAAAGCGTGAAATGCGTGTGGAAGGTCTTCTTGATCAGCTTGTGGCTGCGCCCGATCTCTTCGATTTCGATGGGGCAGACCTCGGAAGCACGAAGGCACAGCTCCAGTTCCCCGTCCGGCGTGCGCCCGAAACGGGCCGAACGGATGATCTGGCGGTGGCTTTTGTCCATGCGCTCCGCAAGGGTCAGGAACAGGGACAGCAGGCGTACCTCTTCCCGGATGCCCTCATCAAGCTGGAGGAACAGCGGGATTTTCTTGGAGGGCCGCTTACGGTGGAAGAACGCCAGCGCCGCTATGAGCTCAATTTCGCGTTCCGTGAAACCGAGCAGTTCCGTATTGCGGATCAGATAGTGGCTGTGCGCGTTGTGGTTCGCAAAGGAAATGAAGATCCCGATGTCGTGCAGCAGGGCGGCATAGTACAGCAGCTCGCGCGATACGGGCGGGGCGTCGTGCAGCCCGATGGCCCGCGCGCTGTCGAACAGTTCAAGGGCCAGCTTCGCGATGTGCCGGGAATGTTTTTCCTCGAAGCGGCAGAACCGTGCCAGCTGGAGGACGCTTTCCTCGCGGGCGGAGAGGCGGGAACCGGCCTTCTGCGGATGCGTCCGCATGAGGTAGTCGACGAGGATGCCGTTTTGCAGGTTGCGGTTGCTGATGGTCACGCTCTCGAATCCCTGCTCCTCCATGATGGTCTGGAGGATGGCCGCGCCCGCGATGATCACGTCGGCCCGGTTGGGATTGATGCCCGGAACGGATTTACGCTCCTCAAGGGTGCGGGAACACAGTTCCTTGACCGCGCGGCGCAGTCCGTCATAGCTGAGGACATGCTTGGAAGCCGTGGAGGGTTTGCCCGTGCGCGCGGCGTCCTGCTGCTCCAGTGCGGCGGCGATTTCCGCGAGGTTCTGGGCCGTACCTGAGCTGGCGACGGCTTCGGGGATCTCGAAACCCGCGATGCGCTGGAAGGAGTGCAGGGCCTCGTTGCGGACGTAACGTTGCAGCGCCGCGTAGGTATAGGCGGAAACCGGCCCTTTGTTGTCCTCAAAGAACAGGTTGGTCAGGCGCACGCAGCCGAGCTTGAGCGAATCGAGGTTCACGTAGGACTGGGAATCGCCCACGATGAGCTCGGTGCTGCCGCCACCGATGTCGATGAACAGCCGAAGGCTTTTGCTGTGCTCCAGCCCGCTGGAAACCCCAAGATAGATGAGGCGCGCCTCTTCGCGGCCCGATACGACCGTGAAGTCGATCCCGGTCTTTTCCTGCACGCGGCGGATGAATTCGGGGCCGTTGACGGCGTCGCGTACGGCCGCCGTGGCGATGGCGATGATTTCCGTCGTCTCATAGACCGCGCACATTTCCGCCAGCCCGCGCAGCACCGCGATGGTGCGGGCCATCGTCTCTTCCTGAAGGCGGTTGTGGGTGAATCCGCCTTCGCCGAGCCGGACCATGTGCTTGACCTGATTCAGGATCGTCGTGGATCCGTCCGCATGGACGCGGACGAGCAGCAGGCGGACCGAGTTGCTGCCGAGATCGATGATGCCGATGGCTTTTTCCGTCCGCTCTAGTTCCCCTGACATACGCATTCCAGCTCCCGTCCGAAGACGTGCATGAACAGATCGCCCTTTTTGATGACGCGTTCCATTTCCGCGGAGCAGTCTCCGGAGCACTGGACGGCGATGATGACCTTACGCTTCTTGACGGCGACGGCAAGGTTCCCGACGACGCCCGTGTGGGTGTAATCGAGCGCGTCCGCGATGCGGAGCAGGGACGCCGCCTTGCGTAGCGCCTTCCGGTCGCTTTTTTTCAGGGCGTCGAAGCGGGCGTGCCGGCGCGAGGGCCATGCCTTGCGGTGGTAGCGGGCGAGCAGGGCGACCCACGGGCGATCGTCCTCGTGGATGTTCAGGCTGAGATCTTCCTCAATGAGGCGCATACTGATTTTATGATGCCCCTTGCGGCCTTCGGCGAACCCGATGTCGTGCAGCTGCGCCGCGAGGTGGAGCCTGTGACCCCAGACGTCGTCGAGCCCGTGGAGCGCGGCGAGATCTTGAAACAGGGTCGCCGCGATGGCGGCCACACGCTGCCCGTGCGTCAGCGAATCGGCCATAACCGGCGATTCGGGCATGACCGCCGTGGTGAGGGGCGTCTCTTCGGCGAGTTCAGCCGTTTCGGCGGCGGGGGCGGAGCAAGTTTCCGGGCACGGTTCGGAGCAGGGGGCGGACAATGCCGGAGCGGGGTCATAGGCTTCCGGGGCGGCGGTTACGAGTTCCGCCACGGCTGCGGGTTCCGGGGCGGATTCCTGTACCGGTTCGGGCTGGGCCCTTTGGGGCTTCTTGCGGGCGGGCCTCGGCTTGGGCTGCGATTCTCCGGCGGGGGCGTTTTTCGCGGTTCTGGCGGGGCGTTTCGCCGGGGTCGCTTTGGGTTCGGCCTGCGGTTCCTGCAACTGGTCTTCCGTATGTATGGTCATGGTTTTTCCTTTTGAGCGTTTGAGGATCAGACACACTCCCGGCTGCGGCGCATCATGATTTCCTGTGCGTTGACGGGTTCTTCTCCCTTGTCGGGCTTGATGCGGCAATAGGTGCCGTCTTCCTGAAGTCGCCACGTCTGCTGATTGTCGCGGAGGTGTGTTTCCAAAATATCGTTGCGCAGGCACGCCCGCAATCCGGGATCGAGGATAGGGACAAGCACTTCAATGCGCCGATCAAGGTTACGGGGCATGATGTCGGCGCTGCCGATATAGAGGCGGCCTTCCCCATTGGCGTTGAACCAGTAGACGCGGGTGTGCTCCAGGAAACGCCCGACGATGGACGTCACCTCGATGTTGTCGCTGATGCCCTTCACGCCGGGGCGCAGGCAGCAGATGCCGCGCACCTGGAGCCGGACGCGCACGCCCTCCATGGAAGCCCTGTACAGGGCCCGGATAACGTGTTTATCCACCAGCTGGTTGCATTTGAAAATGATTTCGCCGTTTCCATTTTGCTGGTGCAGGGCCGTTTCGCGCTGGATCATATCCAGCAGGGAGCGGCGCATGGACAGCGGGGAGACGAGCAGTTCCCTGTATTGCTCGCGGTGGGCGTATCCGGTCATGACATTGAAGAGATCGGTGACGTCCGCGCAGATGTTCGGGTTGGCGGTGATCAGCCCCATGTCGGTGTACATCTTGGCGGTGGAGGGGTTGTAGTTTCCGGTGCCGATGTGCACGTAGCGGGAAACCCCCTCCGGTTCGCGCCGGACCACGAGGCAGAGCTTGGCGTGTATCTTCATGCCGACGAGCCCGTAGACTACGTTGACGCCCGCCTTCTCCATCTCTTCGGCCCACGTGATGTTGCGTTCCTCATCGAAACGGGCTTTCAGCTCGACCACGGCGGTGACCTGCTTGCCGGAGCGCCGGGCTTCGATAAGGGCTTTCACGATGGGCGAAGCGTTGCCCACGCGGTAGAGCGTCTGTTTGATGGCGATGACGCCGGGGTCCTCGCTGGAGCGGCGGATGAAATCCAGAACCGGGGTGAAACTGTCGTAGGGATGGAAGAGGAAAACATCCCTGCTCTGGATGTGCGCGTAGATGTCGCCTTCCTGAAACACGCTCGGCGTACGCCCGTAAAAGGGGGATTCTTTCAAGCCCGGCCTGTCCACGCCGTAAAGGGCCATGAGTTCGGAAAAGGCCAGCGGCCCCTTGACCCGGTAAATCTGGAACGGCTGCATCCCCAGCCGCTCGGTCAGGAACGCGCTGAGTTCCTTGGCCGTGCCGTGGGCTATCTCAAGGCGCACCACGTCGCCGAAGCGGCGCTGTTCCACCAGATCCTTGACGGCTTCCAGCAGATCGTCGGCTTCGTCCTCCTCGATCTCCACGTCGGTATTGCGCGTGATGCGGAACAGCCCGGCGTTGACGACAGTGTTGCCGGGGAACAGCGCGCCGAGGTATTCGGCGATCAGATCTTCCAGCAGGATGATGTCGCTGTCACGGACGTTGGCGTTGAAGCCGAGCGAGGCATAGGTTTTGGCCTCCTTGTTCCGGGGGATGAAGACGAAGCGGGAGATGTTGTTGGGGCACTTCAGGCGGGCGAACCGGGTGACGCCGTCACGGCTGCGCAGCTGGATGATGAAGTTGAGGCTGGTATTGGAAATCGTGGGGAAGGGGTGGCCCGGATCGATGGCCTGCGGGGTCAGGATGGGGTAGATTTCGTTCCTGAAGTAGCCGTCGAGGAACTTGCGCTGCTTTTCCGAGAGGTCCGCATAGCGCATCAGGCGTACGCCCTTGTCGTGCAGCTGCGGGGCCAGCCGCTTGCGCCAATGCTCCTGGGCGCGGGAAACCAGAATAAGCACCTTGCGCCGGATTTCGGCGAGCTGTTTGGCGGGCGTCATGCGGTCCGGCGACGAGGACACGGCCCCGCTGCGGTACTGGCGATAGATGTTCGCCACCCGGACCATAAAGAATTCATCGAGGTTGTTGTAGAAGATGGAGAGGAATTTAAGCTGCTCAAGGAGCGGGAGACCGGCATCCGTGGCTTCGTCGAGCACTTTCGCATCGAAGTCCAGCCAATTGATTTCCCGGTTCAGGTACAGGTTGGGGCAGGCCAGTTCACTGATTTCCTCTGTGGCGCACAGTTGCTCCGGGTACCCTTCGGAATCTTTGGAAACCACGATCGCTCCTCCTTCGCATGACGGCATGGATGCAGGTCTTGTAGCAGGCGGGCCCTGGAAGTATGTTACAGTAGTATGACGATTGTGTGAAAAAAGTCCAGAGTATAAGAAGGTTGAAAAATATCAGTCGATTCCGACACGGCTGATGGAATTTTTTTTCCACTTCGGCAAGAGGTTGCTGAAGAGAGGGGGGAAAGGGGGCCAAACGGCGGCGGGACCTCTTTCGGCAATCCGGAAGCCCTTGCCGAAAGAGGGGATTCGTGGGATGGTTAAAGAATATGTTTGTCTGCCTGAAGAACTTTTCCCCGCATGAGTGCGTTTGAGGAATGACGATGCAGCGACTGATACGGCACGGAGAGCGAAGGACGTTCGACACCGGCGTCTTGCGGGAAGGCGGGAACTGCCGGAGCGTCTTGTATGCCCTCGGCGTCTTGCTGGTCTGTCTGCTGGGGAGTTATCTTTTCCTCTTCCGTCTGGAACACGTCCGTGTGCTTCAGGAACGGGAAAAAGCCCGGTACGTCGTCGACAGCTACGCCACGAAGATCCAATACGTCGTCGCCAACGCCTTTTCGAGCGCCTATCTGGTGGAAGCCCTGCTGCGGCAGGGGGAGGGCCGGATCTCGGAGTTCTACTCCTACGCCGAAGAGTTGGTGAAGATGCACCCGAGCACCATCAACATCAATCTGGCCCCCCGCGGCGTCGTTACCAAAGTATACCCGTTTGAGCGCAACAAGAAGGCCATCGGGCACGATCTGTTCGCCAACCCCGAGCGTTCCCGCGAGGCGCTGCTGGCGCGGGATTCGGGCAAGGCCACCATTGCCGGCCCGTTCGATCTGATTCAGGGCGGCTACGCGATGGCGGTCAGGCTTCCCGTGTTCATGGGCGAGCCGGAAGGGGATATCACGGCCCAGGAGAAGTTCTGGGGGCTCATCTGCGTGACCTTCGCTTTTCCGGACGTGCTGGATCCGGTGAAACTCGAATACCTCGACAAGCAGAACTACGTGTACCAGCTTTCCCGCATCCACCCCGATACGGGGGACCGGATCGTGCTGTTGCGTTCCGCCGAAACGCTGATCGAGCCCGTGGAAAGGAAGGTGCACCTGCCCAATGCGGACTGGATCCTGAGCGTGACGCCCAAGGGCGGGTGGAACTGGAGCATCCGGTACGCTTCTTTCGGCATCGCCACCTTTATCAGCATCCTGTTCTCATGCGTGGTGGGTTTGGCCGTGGATCTTGCCCATCAAAAGAAGCGGCTGGAGTTGATGTCGGAGCACGATCCCCTGACGGGGCTTCCCAACCGCCGAGTCTTGTTCCGTGAACTGGAGAAGGCGATGGAGGCGAAGCGGCCCTTTGCGCTCTGTTACATGGATCTGGACGACTTCAAGCAGGTCAACGACACGTACGGCCATGATTGCGGCGACCAGCTGCTGAACGGGTTCGCGGAGCGGCTCCAGAGCGCCCTGTCGACGGCGGGCACGCTGATCCGGCTGGGCGGCGACGAGTTCATCGCTATCCTGTACGGCGTCAGCGAGCGGTGCATTGCCGGAGAGCGGTTCCGCCGTATGCTGGAAGCCATCGGAAGCGAACCCTACCATCTTGAAGGCATAGACCTGAACCCCGCCGTGAGTATGGGGCTGGCGCTGTACCCCTCCGAGGCCGATTCCTTGGAAGCGCTGATGCGGCTGGCCGATGCCGACATGTACGAACACAAGAAGCGCCGCCGTTGCCGGAACGGGACTGAAACGTCCCCTTCGGCTGATGGGGCGTCTTGTGGTGCGGGCGTGTAAGTCTACTGTACTGTAGCTGGGAAGAATAATAAGATTTCTGGTGTGCCCTTGATTTTCGGCCCAAAATGATTATTACAGAAGTAGGAAGCTATAGCTTAATCATGGTAGTATCCTACGTTCGTCAGTAGTCTTCCTTCCCAAACGGGCTCCTCCGTTTCAGGAAGGTAAGCATACTGAAAGTTGAAGCGATTGGCCGTAGAAGCACTCCGGCTGGCCAGCCCGTTCCGGGCGGCTCCTCCCGCCGCTTCAATTTCTCCCTCCGCCTCTGCCACCGTGCACAGGGCGCTTGCTTATCGTCAACCATCTCTAAAGAGACCTCGTTAACCCTGTCCGCAGGGTGCTCTTGCCTTGTCGCTTTTTACGGGTGTGTTTCCCCTTTTGCCGTGAAGGAGTGGACATGAAGTTTCGTTTCGATAAGCCCACGTGCCAGAATATCAGAAAATCCCTGAGGAAAGAATGGATCGAGACCAACGGCCTCGGTGATTACGCTTCCAGCTCGCTCATCTGCTGCAATACGCGGAAGTATCACGGCCTGCTCGTGGCCGATCTGGAAAGCCCGGCGGGGCGGC
>NZ_JH114233.1:967251-969015 GCF_000224655.1 Bilophila sp. 4_1_30 | reverse complement strand
CGGCGGGGCGGCATGTATTGCTGTCGTCTCTTGAGGAATCATTGCTCGTGGGCGGGCGGGAACTGTGTTTTTCCTGCCGTAAGCATCCCGGCGTCTTTTATCCGCGCGGGAATGAGCATCTTGAGGAAATGGACGCCGGAGAATGGCCGGTGTTCCGTTACCGTTTCGGAGAGGTGACGCTCACGCGGGAATTGATGCTGATTCCCGGACACCGCTTGCTGCTCGTCAGGTATGAGGTGCGCGGCACCGCTCCCGACACGCCTCCGGTGGTTTTGCGTGTGAAGCCCTTGCTCGCCTTTCGCAATGCCCATGACCTCACCCGCGCGAATCCCGCGCTGCGTCCCGAAACGCTTTCGGCCCCCTCCGGGATCTGCCTGAGGCCGTATGAGGCATTGCCGCCCCTGTTCATGCAGGTGGAGGGCGGCTTCATCTTCAACGCCGCTCCCGACTGGTGCTTCAATGTGGAGTATTTGGTGGAGCGGGAGCGCGGCTTTGCCTATCAGGAAGATCTGTTTCAGCCGGGCCAGTTCGAGATCAGGCTTGTTCCCGGCAAACCAGTGTTCCTCACCGCTTCGACGGAGGCGCTCCAGACGGAGCACGGGCACAACGTCATCGGCGAGGTCTGGCGGCGGGAAGTCGAACGCCGCATGGGGTTGGCGGCCTCCTCGGAGAGTCTGGAAGGCCATCTTGCCCGGGAAGGGGAGCGCTTTCTTGTCCGGAGGCCCGATGGAGGCCTTGCCGTGACGGCGGGCTACCACTGGTTCGGATCGTGGGGGCGGGATACGCTTATCGCGCTGCCCGGCCTGACCTTCTATGCCGGAAGGCCCGAAGAGGGCACGGACGTGCTGCTCGGCCTCGGTTCCGCCGTCAGGGACGGGCTCATCCCCAACGTCTTCTCCGCCGACGGCAACCACGCCTACAACTCGGCGGACGCCTCCCTCTGGTATGTCTGGGCCGTGCAGCAGATGCTCAAGGCGCTGCCGGATCGGAAGGGTTTGATCCGTGAACGGTGCTGGCCGGTCATCAAGAACATCATTGAACACTACGGCGGCGGCAAGGTTCCTTTTGTGGCGCCGGACGCCGAGGGGTTCCTTTCCGTAGGGAACCCCGGAACCCAGCTCACATGGATGGATGCCGTCGCCAACGGTCGCCCGGTGACCCCGCGCCACGGTCAGCCCGTGGAAATCAGCGCCTTGTGGTACAACGCGCTGGCCTTCGCGGACAGCCTCGCCAAAGCGTTCGGCGAACCGGAGTGGCGGCGGACGAAGCAGCTGGACGCCATGCGTTCCGTCTTTTTCAAGCGGTATTGGGTCACGGACGAGCGGGGCGACTACCTCGCGGACGTGTGGCGCGACGGCGGCGTGGAAACGTGCGTGCGCCCCAACCAGCTTTTCGCCCTTTCGCTTCCCTATCCGGTTCTGGACGAGGAGAGGTATGCCAGCGTGCTTTCCCGCGTGCGGCGGTGCCTGCTTACGCCGTACGGCTTGCGGACGCTGGCACCGAGCGCGCCCGGTTATCGTCCTCTGTATGAAGGCGGCCCCGCCGAACGCGATGAGGCCTACCATCAGGGCACGGTCTGGCCGTGGCTGCTGGGGGCGTACGGGGAAGCCGTATTGCGGGCGGCATGGGACGTGCCCGGCTCGGTGCGGGAGCTGCTGCGGACCATACGGCCCTTGTTCGCCCAGCACCTCGGCGACGCGGGGATCGGGTCCGTTTCGGAAATTTTTGACGGCGATCCCCCCCATCTTCCCAACGGCTGCATCG
>NZ_JH114233.1:948232-966980 GCF_000224655.1 Bilophila sp. 4_1_30 | reverse complement strand
CTTGGAGCGTCGCCGAATGCCTGCGTTTGCTGCACTTGCTCAAGGAGGCCGCTCCCGGCGTCTATGCCGAGTGGGAGGCCAACGCCCGGAAAGGAGGGAACTGATGCGCGTTCTGATGTTCGGCTGGGAATTTCCGCCCTACAAGAGCGGCGGCCTTGGGACGGCGTGCTACGGCATGGGCCGGGCGCTGGCGAAGAAAGGCACGGAAATCCTGTTCGTCTTGCCGCAGACCCCCTTGGACGCCCCGGTGCGGGTGGGGGAACGCCTGTCGCTGTGTTCGGCATCCGGCACGAGGGTGGAGCGTACGGCCCGGAACCTCAGGATCAATGAGGAAGTGCGGGAATTGTGGCGCGAAAAGCTGCACATCGAGCACGTGGACTCGTTGCTGCTCCCTTACGACACGCCGGAAAGCTATGACGAGCGGCGGCGTGAGCTGGAACGCCTCCAGTCGGTGAAACGGAACGCGGACGTTTTTTCTTCGACGCAGGAAACGATCCTGCGTCTGCACGGCGGCTACGGCCCGGATCTCATGAGCGAGGTCTATCGCTACGCTTGCGCGGCGGTGGCCATTGCCCGGAAGGCGCGTTTCGACGTCATCCACGTCCACGACTGGATGACCTATCCGGCGGGCATCCTTGTCCGCAAGCTGACGGGAAAGCCGCTGGTGGCGCATATCCACGCGCTGGAGCACGACCGGAGCGGCGACAATATGAACCGGGACGTGGCGGGCATCGAGCGCGCGGGCCTTGAGGCGGCGGATCGCGTGGTGGCGGTGAGCCATTACACCAAGCGTCTGGTCATGCGGCAGTACGGAATTCCGGGGGACAAGATCGAGGTCGTGCACAACGCCGTTTCCCGCAGCGAGGCGGATCGCGTCTATGCGGTCCCGGAACGCTGCGCGCACGAGAAGCGGGTCCTGTTCATGGGGCGCGTCACGTTCCAGAAAGGGCCGGACTACTTTGTGGAGGCCGCCAAGCTGGTGCTCGACCGCATCCCGGATGTACGGTTCGTCATGGCGGGCAGCGGGGACATGCTGCCGAACATGGTCCGCCGGGTGGCGCAGCTGCGCATCGGCAGCCATTTCCATTTTACCGGCTTCCTCAAGGATGAGGAGGTGGATCATATGTACGCGGTGAGCGACCTCTACGTCATGCCGAGCGTCTCGGAACCCTTCGGCATCGCGCCCCTTGAGGCCATGGCCTATGACGTGCCGGTGCTCATTTCCCGCCAGTCCGGCGTCGCCGAAGTGGTGCGGAACGCGATCAAGGTCGATTTTTGGGACATCCGGGAAATGGCGAACAAGATCTGCGCGATCCTGTCGTACCCGTTTCTCGCCGCCGAGGAAGTCAGGAATTGCCGCGAGGAGCTCAAGACCATCCGCTGGGAAAACGTGGCCGATCGCCTGAATGCCATTTACGCGCAACTTGTTTCCGGGGGAAAATGATATGTCGGCTCTCTGCTTCTACTTTCAGGTCCACCAGCCGTACAGGCTGCGGCACTACACCTTTTTCGACATCGGCGTGGACTCCTTTTACGAGGACGAGGACGCGAACTGCGGCATCATGCTGAAGGTGGCCCGTAAATGCTACCTGCCCATGAACGCGCTTCTGCTCAAGCTGATCCGCAAATACGACGGCAGGTTCAAGGTCAGTTTCTCCATTTCCGGAACGGCGCTCGATCAGTTCGAGGCCTACGCGCCGGAAGTCATCCAGAGCTTCCGGGAACTGGTGGCCACCGGATGCGTGGAGCTGCTTTCCGAGACGTACAACCATTCGCTGGCGTTTCTGTATTCCCCGGAGGAGTTCCGGGAACAGGTCGCCCTGCACGACGAGCGGATCGAAGCGCTCTTCGGCGTAACGCCCCGTGTCTTCCGCAATACGGAACTGATCTACAACAACGATCTGGCGGGCGCCGTGGAAGCGATGGGCTACAAGGCCGTGCTTGCCGAGGGTGCGGATCACGTGCTCGGCTGGCGCAGCCCGAACTTCGTCTACCGCCCGGCGGGGTGCGATCGCCTCAAGCTTCTGCTCAAGAATTACCGCCTCTCGGACGACATCGCCTTCCGGTTCTCGAACCACCAATGGCCCGAATTTCCGCTTACGGCGGACAAGTTTTCCGAGTGGGCGCACGCCGCCAACGCCTCCGGGGATCTCATCAATCTGTTCATGGATTACGAGACGTTCGGGGAGCATCAATGGGAATCCACCGGCATTTTCGCCTTTATGGAAGCCTTGCCCGAGGTTATGCTGCGGACGCCCGGTTTCGCGTTCATCACGCCTTCGGAAGCGGCGGCCCGGTTCGAGCCGGTGGCGTGCCTCGACGTGCCGCATTTTATGTCGTGGGCGGACGCCGAGCGCGATCTCACCGCATGGCTCGGCAACGACATGCAGAACGACGCCATCGAATCCGTCTATCGTCTGGAGAAGGCGGTCAAGGCCACGGGCGATCCCGGCGTGCTCCGCACATGGCGGCGTCTGCAGACCTCCGACCATTTTTACTACATGTCCACGAAGTGGTTCTCGGACGGCGATGTGCACAGCTATTTCAACCCCTACGGCACGCCGTACGACGCCTACATCAATTATATGAATGTGCTCGCCGATTTCAGGCTTACGCTTGAGGCGGCGTCCCCCCTTGACCCCGGAACGAAAAGCGCCGTCCTGAAAAGCGCCTGAGGGCGCTTGGGCTTGCCGGGGAACCCCGGAAGCCAGCCGTGGCGGCGCGGGAGCAGAACCGTATGCAGTATGATATGTCCCGCACCACGCTCTTTGAAGTCAGTTGGGAAGTCTGCAACAAAGTGGGCGGCATTTACGCCGTCGTGAGCAGCAAGGCTCTGGAGGCCGCCGCTCTTTTTGGAGACAACTACTATCTGTTGGGCCCGGATCTGGGCAACAACGCGGAATTCGAGGAAACGGACGAAGCCTGCTGGCAGGAGCTGCGCGCGATCACGGCACGGCGGAATCTGGCCTGCCGCTTCGGGCGCTGGGATATTCCGGGGCGGCCCAAGGTCATTCTTGTCGGCTATCGGGATCGGTTCAATCAGGGACAGCTTTTGTTTTCCCTGTGGAATCGTTACGGCATTGATTCCATTTCCGGCGGGTGGGATTATGTGGAGCCCGTCATGTTCAGTACCGCGTGCGGCGAGGTGATCGAGGCGGCGTGCCAGACGCTTGCCGTGCCCGCGTCCGGCCCGGTGCTTGCGCATTTCCACGAATGGATGTGCGGCGGGGGCCTCTTGTACCTGAAGGAGCGCGCGCCCAAGCTCGGCACGGTCTTTACGACGCACGCGACCATGCTCGGCCGGTCGATGGCGGGGTCCGGGTTCGACATCTACAAGCAGATGAACCAGATCAACCCCAAAATGGAAGCCGGGGCCTACAACATCACCGCCAAATGCTCGATGGAAACGGCGTCGGCGCGGGAAGCCGACTGCTTTACCACGGTGAGCCGCATCACGGCGGACGAGGCCACGGTCTTTCTGGGCCGTTCCCCGGACGTGGTGACGCCCAACGGCCTCGACATGCGGGTCATCCCCGACTACAGCGCCGAACGGGATGTTCCGGCCGGGGCGCGGGCCAAACTCCTTGGCGCGGCGGGACGCCTTCTGCGGCGCGAGCTTGCGCCGGATACCCGGATCTTCATCATTTCCGGGCGGTATGAATACCACAACAAGGGCGTGGACGTGTTCCTCGACGCGCTGGCGGGCGTGAACGAGGCGCTGCGCCAGTCCCAGACCAACGTGCTCGCCTTGTGCGCCGTCATGGGCGGGCACAGCGGGGTCAATCCCGATGCCGTGGGCGGCGATCCTTCCAAAATCTCCGATCAGGGGCCGTACTGGATCAGCAGCCACCACGTATACAACCAGCCGCAGGACCCCATCCTGAACGCCTGCAAGCGGCTCGGTCTGGACAACAGGCCGGAAAACCATGTGCAGGTCATTTTTGATCCTGCTTTGCTGGACGGCAACGACGGCTTCCTGAATATGCCGTACGAGGAAGTGCTGGCGGCCTGCGATCTGGGCGTTTTCCCCTCGTGGTACGAGCCGTGGGGCTACACGCCGCAGGAAAGCGCCGCGCACGCCGTCCCCACCGTGACCACGGACCTGTCGGGCTTCGGCCTGTGGGTGCGGGACACGCAGGGGCAGGAGCAGGGCGTTACGATCCTGCACCGTCAGCAGACTTCGTATGAGGGGACGGTAGCGGCCTTGCGGGGCGTTTTGCTGGACTACGCTGCCCTGCCGTCGGCGCAGCTCGACGAGCGGCGCACGGCCGTCCGCTCGTTGTCCGGCGCGTGTTCGTGGGAGCGGTTTTTCCCCCACTATATTCAGGCGTATACGCAGGCATTGGACAAGGCCGTGGAGCGCGGGGCGCTTCGTGACGCGCCGAGCAGCGCATCCCTGACGCGGGTGCTTGAGGCGACGATGTCCACGACGCCGACCCTGCACGCCTTTACCGCCGTCACCGCGCTGCCGGAGCCCATCGGGCGGCTGCGCGAGCTGGCCCATAACCTGTGGTGGAGCTGGCATCCCGAATGCCATCAGCTGTTTTCCGCGCTCAACCCGGCGGAGTGGGAACGCAGCGGACACAATCCCGTGGCGGTCATCGAAAAGGCGACCAAGGCCCGTTTGCTCATCGTGGCGCATGACCAGTCCTACCTGCGGCTGTATAAGTCCACAATGGAGGCCTTTGACGCCTACATGGGCGTTTCCGCAAAGGACTTCGGCGCGTTGTCGCCGGAGCGCCCGGCGGCCTATTTCTCGACGGAGTACGGCTTGAGCGAGTGCCTGCCGATCTATTCGGGCGGGCTCGGCGTCCTGTCCGGCGATCACCTGAAATCGGCAAGCGATCTGAACATCCCTCTCGTGGGCGTGGGCTTGCTGTACCGGAGCGGATATTTCCGGCAGCAGATCGACAGGGATGGGCGGCAGATCGCCCAGTATCCCGAAAACGATTTCGCCACCTTGCCGCTGGAGCTGGTCAAGGATGAGGGCGGAGCGCCGCTTGAGGTGCTGTTGCAGCTTCCGGGGCGGCGTCTCCATGCGCAGATCTGGCTGGTGCGCGTGGGGCGGGTCAAGCTGTATCTGTTGGACACAGACACGCCCAGCAATACCGCCGACGATCGCAAGATCACCGCCCGGCTGTACGAGGCGGACAGGGATTGCCGCCTCCGTCAGGAAATCCTGCTCGGCATGGGCGGGGTCCAGCTCATGCGCGCCCTCGGCATCAGGCCCTCCGTGTATCATATGAACGAGGGGCATTCCGCGTTCCTCATCCTTGAGCGTATCCGCCTGCTTATGCAGGAGCGGGGGCTCTCCTTTGCCGAAGCGGGGGAACTCGTGCGCGGAAGCAGCCTGTTTACGACGCATACGCCCGTGGACGCGGGGAACGAGCGTTTCGGGCTGGAACGGATGGAGCCGTACTTCCTGCCGTATGCCCAGAGCATCGGCCTGCCGTGGCCGGAATTCGTGCGGATGGGGCGGTTTGAAGGGAGCGAGCGCAATGTTTTCGAAATGACGGTGCTGGCTTTGAATTACTCGTTCCGGGCCAACGGCGTGAGCGCCCTGCACGGATACGTTTCCCGCCATATGTGGCAGGAAGGCTGGAAGGGCGTGCCCAAGGCGGAGATCCCCATCCGGTACGTCACCAACGGCGTCCATGTGCCGTCGTATACGGGGGCGCCCATGCGGGCGTTGCTGGATAATGTGCTTGGCCCCGGCTGGCAGGAGCAGAGCCCGGATTCGTCCATCTGGAGCAAGATAGACGAAATCCCGGACGAGGGCCTCTGGGCGGTGCGGCAGCTCCAGAAGAAGCAGCTTTTGGATTATCTCCGGGCTTCGCTGCCGGAATTTTTCAAGAAGTTTGCCATTCCCTACGAAAAGCAGAAGGAAATGGCGGCCCGTCTTACGCCGTCTTCTCTGGTCATCGGTTTTGCCCGGCGGTTTGCGCCGTACAAGCGGGCGACGCTGCTCTTCGCGGATTTGGATCGTCTGGCCCGCATCGTGGGCAATGCGGAGCGCCCGGTGATCTTCGTCTTCTCCGGCAAGGCCCATCCCGCCGACACGCAGGGCATCGACATGCTGCAGGAAGTGATCCGCCACATGCTCGATCCCCGCTTCTTCGGAAAGATATTCTTCATAGAGGATTACAACCTCGCTGTGTCGCGGCTCATGGTTCAGGGCTGCGACGTGTGGCTCAACACTCCCCGCCGTCCCTACGAGGCCTGTGGGACCAGCGGCCAGAAGGTGCCCGTCAACGCGGGGGTCAACCTCAGCATCTCCGACGGCTGGTGGTGCGAAGGGTATAACGGCGAGAACGGCTGGACCATCGGGCCCGCCGTCACCCGTGAATATCTGTGCGGGGAACAGAGCGATTATGACGACGCCGGGTTCCTGTACGCCCTTCTGGAAGAAAAGATCGTGCCGCTGTATTTCGAGCGCAATTTCGAAGGGATGCCCCACGACTGGCTTCTGACGGTCAGGCAGTCCATGCAGTCCTTGATTGCGCGGTTCAGCTCCAACCGGATGGTGCGGGAGTATCTCAACGACTACTACATCCCGGCGGCGCAGCGGTATGCGGAACTGCGCGACAAGCACAACGCCCTCACCAAGCGCCTCGCCCGGTGGAAGCAGGACGTCAACGCCCGCTTCAGCTCCCTTCGGATCGAGCAGATCCGTATTGAAGGGCTTAAGGGTGAGGAACTGATGGGCACCCAGCCCATGCAGGTACAGATCGGCGTCCTGCCCGGCGGGATGAAGCCCGAGGAGCTGCTCGTCCAGCTCGTGGCCGGACCGGGCGACGGCAACGGTTTTACGGACACTCCGGACGTCGTGGATATGGCGCGCACGGAGGAGAGCACGGCGGACAGGCTTGTGTACGCCTGCGCCTACAGTCCGTCCCGGAGCGGGCCGCATGTCTACGGCGTGCGAGTGCTTCCCGTCACACCGGGGCTGGCCTCGCCGCTGGAGACGCGGCTGGTCCTGTGGGGATAAACCGGATCTCTTCGGAACTCCCCTCAGTTCCGTAGGCGCATTGAATGCCCCGGGGCTTGTGTACGCCACCGGGGCACGGTAAAAGCGAATGGCGGCTCAGGAGTTCTTCGGGGCCGCCATTCGGCGTTTTGCCGGAAAAAAGGCTTTCGGCGGTGCTGTTCCGTGAAGACGGTTTTTCTGGCGCGTTTCATGCAACGAAAAAACGCGAGGGGAGAGCCTGCAACGTTTTTGGCAGTGCCGCCGATTTGGGGTTGTGCCGCATCAAGTGGGGCGGGGTTCACGGTTTTTTGGGAAAAGCGAAGGACGCTGAAAGGGGAATCTATGAGTTTGGAAACGTATCAGAATATGATGGCTGAATTGGGGCGCGCCTGCGGGTTTTCCCTGCCCGTCGACGACACGGGCTACACCAGCCTGGAAGTCGACGGCTCACTGATCTGCAACATCCAGTACATCGAGCCTGCTGACGCCGCCTACATCTACTTTGAAATCGGCAGGATTGTGGCCGGAGGCGAAGGAAAGGTCGCCCCGGAACTGCTGGCCGGGAATCTCTTCGGGCTGGGCACCGGCGGAGGCGTGCTCGCCATGGAGCCGGAATCACGGAAGGTTATGTACAGCTATCAATGCGGGTTGACTGAGCTGAGCCATGAACGGTTTCTGGATATTATGGATTCCGTCATGCGGCAGGCGGAATACTGGGCCAATCGTTTGGGGGAACTCAACCGGGAGGCCGTGGGAACCGGGGCGCCCGCCCCCGCCGAAATGCTGTTTCGGGTGTAACCGGCCGTTTCCGGATGCAAACCGGACCGCCGCAACAATCAGGATGACTCTATGCCTCAGCTGCAAGCGTTCAATACGTTATCTTACGGTTCCTCCAGCCGGGTCGTTCTGGATTCGGACTCCCAGCTCGGCGTCTCCGCTCAGTCGGGCAGGGGCCTGAGCCGCACCGACAAGGCTGATCAGAACCTCATGACCCGGCAGGTTTTGCTCAACGCTCTGGGCAGGCAGTTCGGGGTGGGGGTGGCGGAACGTTTCCTTCCCCAGCTTTCTACGACCAAAGCCCTGTCCAGCCGGGAAATCCGAGGCATCATCGCTAAGGCCGGGGAGCTCAGCTCCCACGACAAGAAAGCCAATCTGGAGACGAACCGGACGCGCCTTTTGAGCGTTTTCGCAGGGCGTTCGGACATGAGGAATCCGGCGTTCCGGGATCGGCGCGCTGTGAACGAAGTGGCCGGGCGTCTGCTTGCAAACGAGCCCGCGGCCAAAACGTCCCGCTTGTCCGATTCGGACCTGATGCGGCTCTCTGATGAGCTGCAAACGGCAGTGCAGGGCATCGCCGATGAAAGGGCGCTGGGCGTGCGGGATGCGGGCCGGATTTTGGGCAGATTTGATGTGGAGGATCGGAGCAAGGCCGGGGAGCTTCGTCCCGGGGACATCATCAACGGCTACGAATTTGTGGAATTGAAACAAAAGGGCGTGGAGCCGGGGTTTGTC
Source organism: Bilophila sp. 4_1_30 (assembly GCF_000224655.1). Classification (NCBI taxonomy): domain Bacteria; kingdom Pseudomonadati; phylum Thermodesulfobacteriota; class Desulfovibrionia; order Desulfovibrionales; family Desulfovibrionaceae; genus Bilophila; species Bilophila sp. 4_1_30. The sequence continues at coordinate 958,501 of NZ_JH114233.1, read as the reverse complement.
GGCCTGAAAGCCTTCACGGATGAGCATATGGCGCAGATGCGCGCGCCGGGAACCCCCCTTCATCAGACGGCGGACGCGTTTCTGGAGCACTGCTTGTCCGGAAATGCCGGGCCGTTCCGGGGGCTCCCGGATCTGAATCCAGCCGTCGCCGTGTTGCGTTCTTTGGCGCAGGACGTCAAAAGGGAAACGTTCCCGGCTCTCGGCGAAGCGGATTTTCCAAATCCTGAAATGAGAGCACAGTTTAAGGAAGCACTCTTGAACGATCCCGGATGCCTGGCTCAAGTAAAGACCGCGTTGCGCGGCTGCATTCCGGAATTTTCCACCCGGCACTATGTCAAGCTGGATTACAACGAATCCGATCGGAACATTTTGGGGAACGTGCGCATCCCTAGACGTACGGCCAAAAGCGGCGCTCATCGCTTTTTTACCGCGCATACCCGCAATGAAGCCAATTTCAACGCCATTAAGGAAGTTTTGGCCAGCGACCTCATGCGGGCGATGGGCATCGAGTCGCAAAAGGCGAAACTGGTGCGCAGCGAATATACCGACGGCAAGATGAAGCTGCTCATCGATGCCGAGCACATGAGCCAAACCGGGGCTGACGGGCAGGTCCAGTCCTTCAGGGATTTCGCGGGGCACATCGTGGACGGCTTTCTGGTGCGGGACGATGACCGGGGCAGAAGCGACACGAGTATGGCGCAGCTGGGGCGCAACAAGATCCTCATGCTTGCCTTGTCCGACCGCGACGCCCTCGGCTCGCGCGGCGACAACAAGGGACGTATGGGCAATACTTTTGCCGCCATTGATCCCGGGCACTCATTGGAAGAGTTTATGGATGCGAGGAACATCCGCTCCGATTTTTCCTTCTCCGAGCCTGGTCGGTTCAGCAAATTCAAGAACTACACGGTGTTTGACGATTGCGCCTACATGGAAAAGATGGAGGGCGTGCGGCAGTTGAAGGAGATGCGCGATTCCGGCGGGGACTTGAAGGTTTTCTCCAGCTATATCGGATGGCTTCGTGGAGAGGAGGAACGGGTTGCCGGGGATCCCGGTCTTGGCGAGAACGAAAAGAGAGACCAGATCGCCGATTTTCGGAAGCTGAGGCATCAGGTAGAAACGATGCGTGATGCCTTCATCGCCCGGCGCGATTATATTCTGAACGATGTGTTCGGCGAACGGCTTCCTTTCCTTGACGACAATCCGCCCATTCTGGAGAACCTGAGCAATCTGGAAAAGCTGACCTCCCGGACCACGCGGACGTCCCCGCACGGAACGGTTCAGTTGGAGCATCTGCAAGTGGTGGAAGGTGGCCGCCAGCAGTGGCATATCCAGCGTGACGGCGAGGGCGGCTATATCTTCCAGGCCGTCTCTGGGGACCCTGCCAAGGCCCGGGCCACGGTGAACGATCTGCTCAGGGCAAGCAACCTTCCGTTCAAGGCCGACGGTGACGCCGCCACAGCCTATCTGCATGTTCCGGCTTCGCAGGTGCAGGCTTTCGCCGCGGCGATGAGCGAGGCGAACGTCATCGCATATAAGGAAGGGCATCGGTAGAGAGTAAGATATGTTATGCGACATGAGGAGGCTGTTTCCGGACAGCCTCCTTTTTGTTTTGCCGAAAAAGGGAGGACGGAAGAGAGAAAAAATGTAGTTATTGATCTTGACTTTCATTTTCATATACGGCAGATCTATCTCCAACAGAACGGAATGGAGGAACGCTATGAGTTGGTTATCTCAGACAGCGAGCGCGGAACCCGCGTTGGACGTTGCGTCGCCTGTTTCACGGGCTGTTCACGGCATATGGGAGGCGGATGAACTGTTCAAATGTCCGCTTGTCGGCATGGGGATCACGCTTGCCGAACAGAAGCATCTCTTGAAGAAAATGTCGCTTCCGGCGGTTGAACTGACGCCGTTTGAAATCCACGAGCTGTTCGTCAATGCCGCTGCTACGGAAAACCCCCTGTCCCGGAAGATGAGCCAGCTGCTCCGCCGGAAGTACGAGCGTGAGGCCGCCCCGTTGCGGCTTTTGAGTGAAGAGGATTTTCTCGCGCAGTGGAAGAAGGCGTTCTCCGCCGGCCAGTATGTGGGCTTTTTGTGGGCGGCGGGCACACGCGGGCTTTCGGATGAAGCCCGTCGCACGGTCTACGGCGCGGTCCACATGGCCATGCACGGCATTGCGGAGGAACAGACGCGCATCCGGCGGTTTATCGCTGAACTGGAACGCAAGAACGAGCAGCAGGCCAACCGCATCCGGCTGTTGAAGGAGCGCGAAGCGGTTTCGCGCGGCGGCATGGATCAGGCGGAAGAGGGCAGGCGTGCGCTTGCGCAGGAAAACGCTGCGCTCCGGGACGAACGCAACCGCCTGAAAGCCGAACTGGACGCCATGTATGAGGCGTCCACGGCGCTGTGGGAAATCAGGGGCCCGGAACTTGAAGCGGAAAACGAGAACCTGCGGGAGGCACTTGCGTCGTTGACGCAGCGTTTCGAGGGCCAGCGCGAACTGGTCAATTCGCTGCTCAAGCAGGGAAGGGCTCGCTTTGAGCAGGGGAACTTGCCTGGCATGGCGGCTGATTCCTGCGGGACCTGTTGCGGCAGAGACTGCGACGAGAGTTGTCCTTCGTTCGATCTGTGCAGCAAGCGGGTGCTCATCGTCGGCGGCGTCGAGCGCATGGAGTCGTTGTATCGCGAATTTATTGAAGGGGGCGGCGGCGTCCTCGATTATCACAACGGCTCGCTGCAGGGCGGCACGCGCCAGCTCGAGCGGAGCCTCAGGCGCGCGGACATCATCCTCTGCCCCGTGAACTGCAACAGCCACGGCGCCTGCATCAAAGTCAAAAATCTGGCGAAGAAACACAACAAGACATTTTATATGTTGCCGAACGGGAGCCTGAGCACCATTTCCCGTCTTTTGGGGAGCGAATCCGCACGGCAAGAAGGAGAACGTGCATGAGCACCGATTTTCAGATGAACTACCATCACAACAAGGACAACCTGCACGTGAAGATGCAGGGCATTTTTGACGGCAACTCCGCCCACGAACTGCTGAATCTCTTTCTGAGGGAGTACAGGTGCGGCGGCAGGGTGTTCGTCGATACGGCGGGGGTAAGCGAAGTGTTGCCGTTCGGTAGCAAGGTGTTGCAGGCCCGGTTGTGCCAGACGCCCGTTCCGGCGTCGCAGTTGTTCTTCAAGGGCGAAAACGGATTCAACATGGCGCCCTCCGGGAGCCGTGTGCTTATCGTACCGCCCCGCAAGAAGAAAAGCGGATGCTGCGGAAAATGCGCGCACTGCACATGCCACGGGGGACACGGGCATGAGCATGGGCACGGAGGATGCGCATGTCGCGGCGAACACAATCACGATCATTAACTTTTTTCCAAGTGGAGCTTTTTCATGAGTAATGTGCTTATCGTTTACGGGTCCACCACCGGCAACACGGCGGATATTGCCGAATACCTCGGCGGGCGTCTGCGGGCTGCGGGGCATGCCGTCGATGTACGGGATGCCGCCGACGTTTCCCCGGATGGCCTGTGCGAAGGCCGGGATGTCGCGCTGTTCGGGTGCTCCGCGTGGGGGACCGATGAAGTCGAGCTGCAGACGGATTTCGAGCCGTTGTTCGAAGCCTTTGATCGTATTGGCGTCAAGGGCGTCAAGACCGCGTGCTTTGCGAGTGGGGACAGCTCCTTTGAGCATTTTTGCGGGGCGGTGGATGTGATTGAGGCGCGTTTGAGCGAACTCGGCGGCATTCAGATTCTGGAAGGCTTGAAGCTCGACGGCAATCTCTCGTCGAACGAGAGCGACGTGGAAGATTGGGCCAACCGGCTGCTGGCGGCTCTTTAACCATATTTTTTTATGCGAATATATTGAAAATGAAATTCAATCATAATAGACTGCGGGCGGTATAGGCACTCCGTAGCCGTTATGCCTGAAGCGCGGGCCGGAGTGCAGGGCCCGCGCTTCAATACATCTTGAACCGTTATGTAAGGGTGAGGTATGTCAGGCGGACAAGTCCATATTGATCCGGAGACGGTGTTCACGCGCTTCCTACGCGGAAAAGGTTGTCACAACACGCAGCAGCGGCGAGCCATCGTTTCCGTGTTTTTTCAGGAAGAGGGGCACCTGACCATTGACGATCTGTACGGCCGGGTTCAGCGACAGGATCCGACGGTGGGGCAGTCCACGGTATACCGCACGATGAAGCTGCTGTGTGAGGCCGGGCTTGCCAAGGAAGTTTCTTTCGGCGGGGGCGTCGTCCGGTATGAGCAGGCCAGCGACTGGCACCACGATCATCTCATCTGCGAGTGCTGCGGCAAGAGCATTGAGGTCGTCGATCCTAAGATCGAAGCCCTGCAGGAGCGCCTTGTCCGCCAATACGGGTTTACGCCTACGCAACACAGGCTGTATCTGTACGGCGTCTGTCCGGACTGCCTCGCTGGGCAATCTCCTTCAAGATAGGCTGTAATAAAAAGCATTCCGCCTTTTGGCAAAATGGTTGACAGGCCGGGGCGGACTGTGTACATATGCGGCCATAAAGTTTGATTGATAAAACTTAATATTATTAAATGTACTTTTGATGAGAACCCGGAGGGGTCATGACTGAAATCCGATTGGAAAAAAGCCTTCCGTCCGAGCAGGAGCGGGTAGGGCAGCCAAGCGTCCCGGCTGAGGGGCTCGAACGCTACTTCGCCAGGGAGGGCGTCGATCCTCTGCCGTACGCGTTTGAAGGCAAGATCGCCGTCCACCCCGGCCTCGGCGGTGCGGGCGTGGAAAAACAGGATGTTGAGGCGACGCTGGAACCTCTGCTGGCGGAACCGAGGACGGGAAAGACCGTGGCGTACATCCATGTGCCGTTTTGCGAGACGCACTGCCTGTACTGCGGTTTCTACAACAAGGCGTACCGCGAAGACGAAAGCCGGATCTACGCCGACGCGCTCATTCAGGAGCTGCGCCTGTGGCGGGGCCGCCCCGGACAGGATGCCGGGCCGGTCCATGCCGTATACATGGGCGGAGGCACGCCCACGGCGCTGCAGGCGGACGATCTCCGGCGCATCTTGAAGGAAGTCCGCGCCGTGCTGCCGCTTGCCAACGATTGCGAGATCACGGTGGAAGGGCGTCTGTCGAATTTCGGCCCGGACAAGATGGAAGCGTGCTTCGAGGGCGGGGCAAACCGCTTTTCGCTCGGGGTGCAGAGCTTTGACACGGAGATCCGGCAGGCGATGGGCCGCGTGTCCGATCGCGACACGCTGATCCGGCAGCTCCAGCTTTTGCAGAGCTATGATCAGGCCGCCGTCATCGTGGACCTCATCTACGGCTTCCCCATGCAGACGATGGACCGCTGGCTGGCGGACATCGCCACGGCCCAGTCGCTCAAGCTCGACGGTGCGGACTGCTACCAGCTCAACGTGTACCGGAACACTCCGCTCGCCAAGGCCATTGAGAGCGGACGCCTTCCCGCCGGGGCGGACGTCCCCATGCAGTCGGCCATGTTCGCCGCAGGGGTGAAGGCCATGCAGAAAGGGTTTTACCGCCGCCTCTCGATCAGCCACTGGGCGCGGACGTCGCGGGAACGCAACCTGTACAATCTGTATGTCAAAGGCCGCGCCCACTGTCTGGCGTTCGGTCCCGGCGCGGGCGGCAATCTGGACGGGTTCTTCTATCTGAACCAGTCGGACTACCGCGCGTGGCAGGAAGAAGTCCGGGCCGGACGCAAGCCCATCGCCATGCTGCTCCGCCCGTTCCCGCAGGGCAAGCTGTTCAAGGCCATCGCCGAGGGGATGGAGCAGGGCTGGCTGGACATGCCGGGGCTGGAAGCGGCTTACGGCATCCCGTTGGGCGAGGTGTGGAAACCCGTGCTTGAGCAATGGGAACGGGCGGGTCTTGTCGAACGGGACGGGGCCTTCATCGTGCTTACGCTCGCCGGGCAGTTCTGGCAGGTGAACCTTTCACAACTGTTGCTTGATTATCTCAAGCGTTCTTTGGAGGCCTGATGTTTGTAAGGAAGATGCTGGCCCGCGCTTTGCCGTTGACGGCGCTGGGCTTGGCGGCGTGGTGCCCCGCCTATGCCGTGGAGGAGCCGGTCAAGGCGGACGACGTGTACGTGACCGCCACGAGGGTGGAGAAGGAATTGCAGGACGTTCCCATGAGCGTTTCCGTCATGACGAGCGAGGACATCAAGCGTTCTCCCGCCCGGACCATCGGCGAGCTTTTGCAGGACGTGCCGGGCGTGGAAATCAGGAATTCCGGCGGGCAGGGCTTTAAGCGCATATCCATCCGCGGCGAGAATCCCAACCGCGTGCTGATCCTCATCGACGGGCAGAAGCTCGTGGAAAACAAGTCGATGGACGGCACGCCCCTGTTGATCGATCCCTCCAATGTGGAGCGCGTGGAAGTCATCAAGGGCCCCGCGTCCGTGCTCTACGGATCGGAAGCCATCGGCGGCGTGGTCAACATCATCACCAAGAAAGGCGGGGACAAACCGATTCAGGGCGAGGCGTCCGTGGCCTATAACGGCGCGTCCAACGGTTTTGCCGAATCCCTGTCGGCTTTCGGCGGTATGAACGGATTCAAGTACCGCATGTCCGGCTCATACAGCGATCAGGGGAACCTGCGCACGCCTGACGGCGAAGCGCCGAACACCTCCTTCCGCCAGAAGGAAGGCAGCGCGTTCCTGAGCTACGATTTTTCCGACAAGTTCACGGTCGGCGGCGGGCTGGACAGCTTCAAGGGGTCCATCCATTCCGGGAGCATGGAACCCGGCTATGAGAATTTCGCCGTGGACGTCCCCAAGTGGCAGCGCGATAAGGTTTATGCCTTCGCCGAAGCCAAAAACGTGACGCCGTGGCTTCCCCGTGTGCGCTTCGACGCATTTTGGCAGAAGAATGAAAAGGAAATGACCAACGACGTGAACACGGACCCGGCCATCACGAAAATGCCGCTGGTCGTCACCAACAATGCGGACAACCGGAACAAGCAGCTCGGTTCCTCGCTGCAGATGGACTGGGCCATCGGCGACAACCATTATCTGATCACCGGATACGACATCAGCTATGATACGCTGAAGGCTGATACGAGGGCTTCGGCTTCCACTTCCGTGGAGCGTATCCTTGCCACCGGCATCTTGGCCAGTGCGCCCCCCTTCGCGCAACAGATCGCGGCGGCGTACATGGCGAAGAGCATCCCGTACACTTCCACGGCCTACCACGAGGGCGACATGCTGACGAACGCCCTGTATGCCCAGATGGAATCGACCTTGCCCGCCGACTTCACGCTGAGCTATGGGGTACGGTATACGTGGGTCCAGTCCGAGATGAAACATGCCGAAGGAAGCAAGACCAATTCCAAGGGCACGGTCCCGTATGACGTGGGTACGGAGAGCTCCTCGAACAATTCCCGGCCGGTCTTCAATGTGGGCCTTATGTGGTCGGGCATCCCGGATCTGACGCTGCGGGCTACGTTCGCGCAGGGATTCCGCGTCCCTTCGCTGCAGGAAAAGTATGTGATGTCGGCGATGGGAGGCGGGACGATCCTGCCGAACCCCGGCCTCAAGCCGGAGACCTCGAACAGCTATGAAATCGGGGCGCGGTATGTCCATGACGGCCTGTCCGTAGACGTCGCGGCCTTCTATTCCGATGCGGACGACTACATCTATAACCCCACCATTGACGCGGACACCGACACTTCGCGCTACATCAACGTCTCGTCGGCGAAGACCCACGGGGTGGAGCTGGCCGCGAGCTATGATTTCGAATGCGGCCTCACGCCGTACGCTTCCGCGACATGGATGCGGCGCAAGTTCGACTACGGCACGCTGACCACATGGAAAACCGGCGTACCCGAATGGTCGGGCAGGGCGGGGGTGCGCTTCAAGCACGCCCTGAGCGAAACCGTTGACTTCAACGCCGACATTTACGGGCGGTTCTCCTCAAATTCCGTCGAGAAGACCGAGAGCGAGACGACCCACTACAACAACTGGCAGACGGCGAACGTGGCTTTCGGCTTCGAGTTCGGCGACGAAAAGCAGTATACCGTGGCCGCCGAAGTCCTGAACCTCTTCGACAAGCGGTACCGTCAGGACGACAGCATTTTGGAGCCCGGCCTGCATGCCAACATCAAGGTCGGCATGAGATTCTGATTTCATGAGGAAGTCTGTGTTTCAGTATTGAAATTGAATTTCATTTATATTATCAAAAAATCTCCCCGCGCTGCACGGCGGCGGACGCCCACGGTAATCCCGTGCGGCGTCGGGGAGGAGGGGAAGGAACACGGATGCCGTCACAGGTCTTCAACCGTCATTACTGGAGTGCGCGGGAACTCGTCGTCCTCGGCGTTTTCTCGGCCGCCGCCAAGCTTTCCACCCTGCTGGTCGCGCTGGTGGGGGGAGGGATGAACCCGGTGAGCCTGCTCGCCAAGAACCTCATTTTCACCACGCTGCTCGTGGTCATGCTCTATAAGGTACGCAAGCCGGGGACGCTGGCCCTGTTCGTGCTCGTGAACATGCTCATCAGTATGCTTCTGCTCGGCGGCAGCGTGACGCTCCTCCCGGCCATGCTGCTGGCGGCGGGCTGCGCTGAGGCGGCGATGGCCTGCTCCGGAGGGATGCGGAAGCCGTGGGCGCCCGTGCTCGGCGTCGCGGTGTACGATCTCACGTCGAAAGTTTTTTCGCTGGGCGTTTCGTGGCTGTTCATGCGTGAGAGTCCGGCCTTGTTGTATGTCATCGTTCCCATTGTGGTCATCGGCTACGTGGGATCGCTGTGCGGGCTTTTTTCCGGCGTCCGCGCCGTTCGGGAGCTGCGTCATGCAGGCATTGTCCGTAACTGAGGGTTCCGGCTGTGGCGGCGGGCTGCACGCGGCGGATACGCGGGCGAAGATGTTCGTCAGCCTGCTGGCGTCCGTGGCTACGGTGGCCCTGTCGGGGGTCGAGCCGCAGATGGTGCTTTTCGGCATGTCGCTGGTGTATGCCCTCGGGATGCGGCAGTTCCGCATACTGCTGATCGGGTATGCGGTCCTTGTGGGCATGTCGCTGCTGGCCATGGGGTGCGCGTTCGGGATGAGCCTGCTGATCCCGTCCATGCCCGCGTTTTCGGCGGTGTCGCTGGTGGTGCCGTTCCTGCGCATGGCGACGATGCTGAACGTGATCCTGCCGCTGGCCTTTTCCTGCCGGGTGCAGAGCCTGCTGACCGCCCTGAAGAGTTTGCGCCTGCCGTTCTGCCTGTATCTCCCGGCTGCGGTGATGATCCGTTTCATCCCCACGTTTTTGCATGACGTTAAACAGGTTTCGGAAACGCTTCGGATACGCGGCTGGCGCATGACCCCGTGGAACGCCTTCCGCCATCCCGTGCTGCTGATCCGGCTGGTGTTCACGCCGCTGCTGTTCCGTTCGCTGAAGACGTCGGAAGAGCTCGGCATCGCCGCCGAACTCAAGGGCCTCGGCTACGGCGAAGGGATGCGCCCTTACCGGAAACTGGTCTGGAAGGCATCCGACACATGGCTTTTGGTCGCGGCCTGCCTCGTGGCGGTTGCGGCGGTGCTGTGCCAACATGCCGTGGGATGGGCCCCTCTGGAAGGAGGGATGCGCTGATGCTCCGCTTTGAACGTGTGACCTACACGTACCCGTTCCAGACATGCCCGGCGGTTTCGGATATTTCGTTTTCGGTGCGGCCCGGCGAACTGGTGCTGTGCACCGGGGCCAGCGGCTGCGGCAAGTCCACGCTGATGCGCCTCGCCAACGGCCTGTGCCCCCACTATTTTCAGGGGACGCTGGAAGGCTGTGTCCTGATCGGCGGCGAGCCGACGGACGCCCGGCCCATCAACGCCATTGCGCGGGAGGTAGGAACACTCTTTCAAGACCCCGAACAGCAGTTTTTCGCTCTGAATGTCGAGGACGAGCTGGCGTTCGCCCATGAATGGCAGGGCGTTTCGCCCGAATCCATCGCCGCCAAAATCGATGAGGCGGCGCGGGCCTTCCGGCTCGGGCCGATTCTGTCCTCCTCCATCCACGAACTGTCCGAAGGGCAGAAGCAGAAGGTCGGGTTGGCCTCCATCCTCTCGCAGGGGCCGAGGGCCCTTATCCTTGATGAGCCGAGTGCCAATCTCGATCCCGAAGCTACCGAGGATCTGGCCCGCAAGCTCACCGAACTCAAGGCGCGGGGCATGGCGATCCTTGTGGTGGATCATCGGCTGTACTGGCTGGAAGGCGTAGCGGATCGCGTGCTTGTCATGCAGGAAGGCCGGATTGCGGAGCGGGGCGGCTTTGACCTGCTGTACGACGACGCCCTG
>NZ_JH114233.1:925915-947976 GCF_000224655.1 Bilophila sp. 4_1_30 | reverse complement strand
CGTGGACGTGTCGATCCCGGCGGGCGTGACCGCGCTCATCGGGGACAACGGCACGGGCAAGACCACGCTCGCCCGCCTGCTTACCGGCCTGAACGCCGCGCAGGAAGGGCGGTTCGCCATCGCGGGGCAGCCGGTCCCGGCATCGAAACTGCTTTCCAGAGTGGGCATTGTGCTCCAGAACGCTGATCACCAGCTTCATATGAAGACGGTACGGCAGGAACTTGAAGTCAGCCTGTCGCTGGCGGGGTGCGGCGCGGACGATGTGCCCGGCCTGCTGTCGCTGTTCGCGCTGGAAGGGCTTGCGGAACGTCACCCGCAATCGCTTTCCGGCGGCGAAAAGCAGCGGCTTGTGATCGCCTGCGCCTTTGCCAAGCGCCCGGACGTGCTCATCCTCGACGAGCCCACCAGCGGCCTTGACGGGCGCAACATGCGCCGCATCGCCGACGCGCTGGAGCTGTTGGCCGGCAGGGGGGCCTGCGTCCTTGTGATCACCCATGATCTTGAACTGATGGGGTTGTCCTGCGCCCGGGCGTTGCGGCTGCCTCTTTCATAGCGAGTGAGTACGGAGGGAATGCTGCGGATCGGAAGGGAAACCTTCCGGAGAGCGGCACCCGCATGAGTCATCTTTTCCGGGGCGTCTCGAACAGGCGAAGCGCCGTTGGAATGGGAATAAACGGAAACCAAACGGGAGAACGAACTATGACGGCATCGTGTTGCCAGACGACGGAAACGCTGGGCGAGTCCATCGCCGTAGCCCTGCGGGAAAAGAAGCCGGTGATGCTGGCAAGCCTTGCGGAACGCTTCGGCGTTTCGGAACTGGAAGTCGCCAGAGCCCTGCCGGACGAGGCGCGGGCCTTCGCGGGCAAGGACGCCTTCGATACGGTCTGGCAGGTCTTGGCCTCATGGGAAAACGCCACCTTTATCATGGCGCATCTGGGCTCCGTCATCGAAATCAAGGGAAAGATACCGGAAGGCAGGCACGGGCACGGCTATTTCAACCTGTCCGGCGGCAGCGGACTCGGCGGGCATCTCAAGATCGATGATCTCGGTCACATCTGTTTCCTGTCTTTACCCTTTATGGGATTGGAAAGCCATTCCGTGCAGTTTTTCAACGCGGCGGGCACGGTCCTGTTCTCCGTGTACGTGGGCCGCGAAAACCGTCAACTCATCCCGGCCGCGCGCGAGTCGTTCTTCGCGCTGCGCGAGGCCGTGGGCGCAAAGGAACCGTCATGAAAGCTCTTGTCGTCTATTCGTCCCGGACCGGGAACACCCGGAAAATCGCTGAAGCCATCGCCGCCGTTCTTCCCGGCTGTGAGATCCATCCTGTGGAGTCCGCTCCCGCGCCCGAGGGCTACGATCTGGTTGCCGTGGGCTACTGGGTGGACAAGGGTATGCCCGACGCGCAGGCCAAGGCCTATCTGGAAACGGTACGGGACGCGAATGTGACTTTGTTCGGCACGCTGGGCGCATGGCCGGATTCCGATCACGCCAGAGACTGCATCGCGCAGGGTGAAGCGCTGGTGAACGCTCCGGAACGCCGGAACAGAGTGCTCGGCACGTATCTGTGTCAGGGCAAGGTCGATCCGAAGATCGTCGCCATGATGCAGAAAATGGCGTCCGACGTGCACCCCATGACGCCCGAACGCAAGGCGCGCCTTGAGGAAGCGGCCAAACATCCCGACGAAGCCGACTGCCTCCGGGCGCAGGAAGCCTTCAGGGGATTCGCGGAACAGGTGGCCTGACGGGCCAGAAGGATCAACGGGGCTTCGGCCCCGAAACCGGAAGGGCGGCTCTGCCGCCCATACGTCGTGTTCAGGAAACGCTCATGAATCTTGCCTCAATCTATGCGTCCATAGGCCCGTCCGGCGTCGCACTGGTTTTTGTCGGTTGTGCGGGATTGTACCTCGCGCTGCGGAACCTTCTGTATCTGCATTTCGTCTGGCGCGACTTCAAGCGGGACTTTCTCGACATTGAGCATCAGGAAGGCCGCTGTATGCGCGATGTGTGCGACAAGAGCGACAATCCGCTGATCGCCATTATCCGCGATGTCGTGAAGACCCACGGAGGCCACTCCGAAGACATCCGGGCCGAGGTCGCCTATCTGTTCCACCGCAATTTCGAGCAGGTCACGAAAGGGCTGTGCTGGCTGAGGCTCATTTCGGTGGTCTCGCCGCTGCTCGGCCTGCTCGGGACCATCCTCGGCATGGTGACGGTGTTCCGCACCATCGCGGAAAACAGCGCCCCCAACGCCGCGCAGCTGGCGGCGGGCATCTGGGAAGCGCTCATCACCACGATCATGGGCCTGTGCGTCGCTATCCCCATGCTCATGTTCTACTATTATCTGATGCTCAAATTCAAGGGCTTCCATATCGAGGCCGTGGAACACAGCTACCGTGCGCTGGAACTGTGCGGCGGCGCGAAGCGGGAAGCCCGGGCCGAAACCCGGAGGACGTGCCATGCATGATTTCGACGAGGATGCCAGCATCGATCTGACGCCGGTCATCGACGTTATCTTCATGCTCCTGATTTTTTTCATCATGACCACTACATTCAGCAAACCGGTGCTGGATATCGTGCTTCCGGCCTCGGAGACGGCGGAGGAATCCAGCCGTAAGAATGCGGAACTGGTGATTTCGGTGAAGGCCGATGGGACTATCTATTATCAGGATCAGCAATTGACGAAAGAGGCGTTGGCCGCCGTGCTTGAGACGCGGCCTGAAGCCCTGCTGAATCTGTACGTCGACGAAAAGGCCCCTTTTGAAGCATTTGTCGGCGTCATAGACATCGCCAGGCTGAAGAGAGGAGGACACTTTGTTATCAGCACGCAGCCAAGTGAGCGTTAGGCCCCTGTACGGGGTGGAGGAATTCCGCAAGAGCCGCAGCATGGCGGGCGGCATGACCGGGGGGCTTGTCCTGCTGGCCTTGGCCGTGTGTCTGATGACCCCCTCCGTCAAGCTCCTCACGCCGCCGAAAGCCCCTTCATCCACCATGCTGATGCGTGTGATCCGCCCCGAGCCGACGCCCGAGGCGAAACCCGTTCAGCCGGACGCCATGCGCAAGCTGTTGAGCCCGGAATCGGAAGTGACGATCCCCGTGCCGCCTCCGGTCGTCGAACGGCCCAAGCCTCCGCAGGAGGCGCCCAAAACGGTGGCTCCCGAACCCGTGAAGCCGAAACCGGTCAAGAAAGCTCCTCCGGTGAAAAAAACGCGGCCGATGGTCCGGCAACCGCAGAAAACTGCACCGCCTTCCGCTCCCGTAGGCCAACAGGCGGAGATTCCCCCGGTTGCGGCGGGGACGGGCGTATCCTCCGTGGCGGCGGCCGCGCCTCCGGCCCCGGTCGGGGGAACGCAGGAACGGCCGGACGACAAGAGCAAGGCGCTGGGGACCATCCTTGACGCCCTGAACCGTCACAAGCGGTATCCCAAGCAGGCGCGGCGGATCGGCGCTGAAGGGACGGTGCAGCTTCTCGTGACGATCTCCGCCGACGGAAAGGTCAGCGCGTGCTCGCTCGGCAAGGGCAGCGGCTTCGGCGTGCTCGATACAGCCACCGAACGGCTCGGTGAGAAGCTTGTCGGCCTTGATATACCCTCGGTCCGTGGGGGAAAAGGTTTTCAGGTTATGGTGCCGGTTCGCTATTCGCTCAAGGATGCGTGACGTAGCCTCCCTGTTGTCCTCGCCGGACGGGAGCGCCCGATGTTGGTGCTCCTCTTGACGTATGGGCCGCCGTTCCCGCAAAGTCCGTATTCGGAAACATTGGGGTAGTCCGGATTGGGGGCGTCCGCTCTGGTGAGAAAGGCCCCGGTTTCGCGCTCCCGGCTCGTGGCGGATCTCAGCCCGGCTGTGCCGCCGGGTTTTCTCCGTAGATAATGCTTTTAGATATCTTCCAGACCTTTGGAGAGGATGCCAGTCGTTCCTCGTCCAGTCTGTTTTACTTTGGATGTGGAGCGAGGGAACGCAGCCGGATAGACAAGGAGATCGTATGTGTTATGTATTGCGGACGTTTTTTCAGAACGCCCGGAAGCCCGGCGGCCTATCGGGAAGGATCATGCTGTGGGCCATGAACTGGGGGCACGCTTCGCTGGCGAAGTGGGGGCGGTCGCATGTGTCGCCGGAGCCCGACGCCCGGGTGCTTGATATAGGATGCGGCGGCGGGGCGAATCTGGCGCAATTTCTGAAACTCTGCCCGAAGGGGTATGTCTGCGGGATCGATTTTTCCGCTGAGAGCGTCGCCACCAGCCTCCGGAAGAACGCCGGAGCCGTCGCCGCAGGGCGCTGCGAAGTGCGGCAGGGGGATGTTTCCCGGCTGCCCTATGCCGATGCGTCCTTCGATCTCGTCACCGCTTTCGAGACGGTCTACTTCTGGCCGGATGTGCCCGCCGCCTTTGCAGAGGTGTACCGCGTACTCGGACCGTCCGGCGTGTTTTTGATCGTGAACGAGGAGTCCGGGGATTCACGATGGTGCGCCATAGTGGACGGGATGCGGACGTATACGGCGGACTCGCTGGCGGAATGGCTGCGCTCCGTCGGATTTGCCGATGTCCGGTCCGATGTTCGCGGAGAGGGCGGGGCGTTGTGCCTTGCCGCAAAGAAAGGCCCGGATTCTGCCCCGTAAGCGGCCCAAGACGTCGGGAGCAACGTATGGGGCGATCCATCCCGAAGAGCCGGGGATGCTCGCCCGGAAGCCTTATAGGGCTTCACGTTTCCACGCTTTCCGGCTGATGGAGAGGCCACGCGGAGGGCGTTCGCTTCGGAGTTCTTGCATGGTTTTTCGCGCCGCCGGAGGGCTCTGCCGACGCGTAGGCTAATGCCCGCTAACGGTACTTTTTCCGCAGTTCGTCCTGCCCCATCATCTGGGTGCGCATGGCGAGCATGGGCGGCGCGTTGCGGACAAGATCCTTGTCCGTATTGGACTGGATATGCTCCAGCCGGATTTCTTTGTAGTCCTCCTGCCAGTTTTTCCAGTCGTCCTCGCGGCTCCGCAGGTACAGGACGAATTGCCCCAGACGCCGTATGACGTCCGGCGGGATCACGTGTTCCAGTTCACAGGCCACGTCGTTGGAGACGTTCGGCTCCAACTGGAGGATATGCTGGAAAAATTCCTGAATGACGATGTGCCGGTGGGCGATATCCCGCCCGATGTGCATCCCCGCTTCGGTCAGGTGGACGAGGCTGTAGGGCTCATAGTCCACATACCCCATGCTTTTCAGCGCCTTCAGCGTGCTGGTGACGGTGGAGCGGGACACGCCCGCCGCTTCCGCGATGGAACTGGCGCGGGCCGCGCCTTCCCGGATTTCCTGATGGAAGATGATTTCTAGGTAGTTTTCCAGCACAGGCGAGAGCTGTCTGGCGTCGTTTCGCTCTTCGGGCATACCGCGTTCTCCTCTTTCGGCTCGTCAGGCATTCTGACGTTTTCGCATACCGTATTCAAGCCATTTTTTCCCGGCGTAGAGCCGTGCGTACCAGAATGCCGAACCCGCGTTCGCGCAGAGCATGGCGGCGTAGATGCCGGGCGCGCCGAAGGCGTTGCCGAGCGCCCACGCCAGCGGGAGCTGGAATGCCCACATGGTCGCGCAGTTGACTGTGCAGGAGACGCGCGTGGCCCCCGCCCCGGCGAAAGCCCCGTTCACAAGCATGGAATAGGTCTTGAGCGGAATGCCCGCGCACGCGAAGACGAGGAACTGCGCGGCCTGCCGGACGACCTCGGGCTGTGTGGACAGCATCCCCGCCACCGGAACCCGGCACACAAACAGCAGCCCCGCGCCGAATCCGAGCGCGAGGGCGGCGGCGAGTGCGAGCCGTTGGCCGAAACGGAACAGCGCTTCGAGCCTGTTTGCACCGATCAGATGCCCGCTCAGGATGGTGACGGTCATGCTCAGCGCCGCCGTAGGGAAGGTCAGGAAACTTTCCACCCGCGAGCCGAGGGTCATCCCGGCAAGGACAGGCACCATGTCGCCGGGCAGCCCCGTGAGCAGCGACAGGATGACGAGGTTCCCCATGTGTCCCGCCAGAGCGCCGAGGGCGGACGGTCCGCCCACCCGGAAGAGATAGGGCATGGCACGCCGGGCCCACCGCCACGGGGCGAGGGATGCGCGGGTCAGGATGCCGTTCCGGACGATGGCGTACAGGTTGCAGGCCAGCCCGAGCAGGGCGGACCCAAAGGTACTCCACGCGATCCCCTGATACCCGTAGTCGGGTAACCCGCACAGCCCCAGCCCGAACCCCGCGCTGCCGATGAGGTTGCCGACGGCGACCACGGCTATGGCGATGAGCGGGAGGCGGACCAGCTTGTAGGCCCGGAACACCGAGTTCAGCATGATCAGGGTGTAATAAAACGGCAGTTGGCAGCTGTAGGCAATGATAAACGTCCTGACCACGGGCTCCATTTCGGAGGAGACGTGCATGAGCCGGAGCGTCAGCGGCAGGCAAAGGAGGCTTGTCGCTGCGATGACCGTGCCCGTAAGACCGGCAAGTCCCGCGATCAGCGCCGCGTACCGGCGGGCGCGCTGTTCGAGCCCGGCTCCGAGGGCTTGGCTGATGGTCGTCAGGCAGCCGCTTCCGGCAAGGGAAGTGATCAGCATGAGGAGGGTGAAGACCTGCGAAACGATGCCGAGCGACGCCTGAACGGAGGCGTCCAGCCGTCCGGCTACCCACAGATCCGTCATGGAAACGGCAAGATGGCACAGCATCATGCCGAGCTGCGGCACGGTGAGGGAAACGAGTTCCCGGGCAGTCGGCAGGGCGTTGTTCGGCGCGGCGTTTGTGAGCATGGATTCCCCCCAGAGCCGGGGAGTAGGTCAAAAGTGAGTAATTGTCAAATAAAGTTTGACTAGTCAATTTTTGAGCTTTTTTTCCCAAAAGCGGCTCACGCCGTGTTGTTCAGGTTGTGAAAGTGACATTTCATCGGTTTCTAACACACGGAAATCGTACGCTATAGAAAGATACAGATGTTACAATTGAAAGATTTTCTCACTTATATTGACAATACTTTTCAAGAATGGCATCTTTCACCCGTTCCGGGAGGGCTTGTATCAGAGCGGTACGGAGCTCTGTTGAAGCGCCCCATGGGAAAACCATAACGCACGCAGCAAACTGTATGCGAGGGTGAAGTAGAGTGTCGTCAGGTTTTCTTAATAAAGAAAATCAAAATCAATTTGGAGGACTGTATGCGGAGGATAGGTTTGCGCCAGATGCAGGCGGGGCAGAAGGGCAGCATCATCAGCGTGGATGCCGATGGCGAGCTCGGGCGGCGTATCCGCGACATGGGGCTCATCCCCGGTACGGATGTGGAAATTGTGGGCCGCGCCCCGCTGCGTGACCCGGTTGCACTGCGGCTTTTCGGGGTCACGCTGGCCCTGCGGAACCGCGAAGCCGATTACATCACTGTGGAGGTCGCATGAGTCAGGCCCATGCCGATTGCCCGCACTGCCGTCCTGACGGCAGCGAGGCGAAGCACATAGCGTTGAAAGAGGTCCGCATTGCGCTGGCGGGGAACCCGAACTGCGGGAAAACCACGGCGTTCAACGAATACACCGGAACCCATCAGCATGTCGGGAACTATCCCGGCGTCACCGTCGACAAGAAAGAAGGCTACGTCTCCATCGACGGTGTCGAAGTCCTCATGGTGGACCTTCCCGGCACGTATTCCCTGACGGCGTACTCGCAGGAGGAAATCGTCACCCGTGCCGTGCTCGCGCCCGAAAAGGCCGAGGAAAAGCCGATGGCGGTCGTGGATCTGGTGGACACCTCCGCGCTTGAGCGCAACCTGTTCCTCACCGTCCAGATCATGGAGATGGGCCTGCCGGTCGTGCTGGCCTGCAATATGATGGATGAAGCACGGAAAGCGGGCATTCAGGTGGACACGAAGGAGCTGGGCAAACAGCTCGGCATCCCCGTGGTGGCGACTGTGGCGCGTTCCGGCGAAGGGCTCAAGGACGCCTTGCGCGAAGCCATCGCCTTTGGCCGCCGGGGGAGCGCTCCGCTGAACATTTCCTATGGCCCGGATCTCGATCCGGTCCTCACCAAGATGGAACGGCTCCTTGCCGAGAAAGGGCTGTTGACGGATCGCTATCCCGCCCGCTGGATTGCCCTGAAGGTGCTGGAAAACGATTCCGAAATCCTGAGGCAGGTGGAACGTATGCCCGATGTGGCCGCGCAGCTGCGCGCCGACCGGGAAACCGTGGCCGATCATCTTCGGGATACCTTGCAGACGTCGCCCGAAGCCATCATCGCCGACTACCGTTACGGCTTTATCCGTGGCGTGCTGCGTAGCGGGGCCGTCCGGCGCGAATCGGCCAAGGACCGCCTTGAGCTGTCCGACAAGCTGGATAAGGTGCTGACCAACACGCTGTTCGGCCCCCTTATCATGCTCGGCGTGCTGTACGCCATGTTCCAGCTGACCTTCGTGATCGGCGCATACCCGCAGGGATGGGTCGAAGACGGCTTCGGCTGGCTTGGCGAGACCGTAAGCGCCCTGATGCCCGACGGCTTCCTCAAGTCGCTCATTGTCAGCGGCGTCATCGACGGCCTCGGCGGCGTCATGAGCTTTGTGCCGCTTATCATCATCATGTTTACGCTGGTCGCGATCCTCGAAGACTTCGGCTACATGGCCCGCATGGCTTATATGCTGGACCGCGTGTTCCGCGCCTTTGGCCTGCACGGGGCTTCCGTCATGCCTTTCATCATCGCGGGCGGTATCGCGGGCGGCTGCGCCATCCCCGGCGTTATGGCCACCCGGACCTTGCGCAGTCCCAAGGAAAAGCTGGCGACCCTGCTCACGCTTCCTTATATGGCGTGTGGAGCCAAACTTCCCGTGTTCCTGCTGCTGGTGGGCGTGTTCTTCCCCGAAAACCCCGCCCGTACCATGTTCCTGCTGACGTTGGCCGGTTGGGCCGCCGCGCTTCTCATGGCGCGCCTCATGCGCTCGACCATCATCCGCGGCGAATCCACCCCGTTCGTCATGGAATTGCCCCCGTACCGCGTCCCCACCCTGCGCAGCGTAGTCACGCACTGCTGGGAACGCACATGGATGTACCTCAAGAAGGCCGGGACCGTGCTTGTCGCCGTGTCCATCCTGATCTGGGCGAGCATGACCTTCCCGACGCTGGATCCTGAGCAGGCCGCGCCGCTGGAAACGCAGATCGCCGCCTTGCAGGAGAAGGTGGACGCCTTGCCCGAAGGGGATGAAGCCCGCACTCCGCTGGAGGAAGAACTGGCCGCTGTACAGGCGACCCTCGCTGAAGAATCCTTGCAGCACTCCTGGGCCGGACGTCTCGGCATGGCCATTGAGCCCCTGACCAAGCCCGTGGGTTTTGATTGGCGCACGGACGTGGCCCTGATTGGCGGCATCGCGGCCAAGGAAGCCATTGTTTCCACGCTCGGCACGGCCTATTCGCTTGGTGAGCAGGATCCTGAAGAAGCGACATCGCTGGCGGAACGCCTCGCACAGGACCCGAACTGGAACAAGGCGACGGCGCTGTCTCTCATGCTTTTCGTGCTGCTGTACTCCCCGTGCTTCGTGGCCCTCGTGGTCATCCGTCAGGAGGCGGGCAGCTGGGGTTGGGTTGCGTTCAGCATGATATTCAACACCGTGTTTGCGTACGGCGTGGCGGCGGCAGCCTATAGAATCTGTATGGCTGTTTTGTAAACCTCTTTTTTTCACCCTTAATTGAGAATGAAATTCCACATCGAAGGAGGATGACATGAACGAGAACATGAAGTACGGCCTGTTTTTCCTTGGCGGCTTGGCTCTTGGTGCAATCGGCGCGGTGGCGGTGAGCAAGGGCAAGCTTGACCTGAAGCCGATGGCCGCTGACCTGTTGAGCCGCGGTATGGACGTCAAGGACGCGGTGCTCGCCAAAGTGGAAACCGTGAAGGAAAACATGGACGACATGGTGGCCGAAGCCCGCCACGCGGCGGAACAGCGACGGGAAGCGAAGGAAGAGGCCTAGTCCTCCGGTGTTCCCCGCGAGCGTTTAGCCGATGTTTCCGGTAGGCTTTCGTTTTCCCTTAAAAGAGGGAGAAGCCTCTTCGGAAGCGGAACGCTCCCCTCTCTTACGCCTCCGGGACGGCTTCATGCCGCTCCCGGAAGGCGGGCGGTCCTTCCCGCCTCCTCCAAAAAGGAACTCCCATGCTGTTTTTTATTGTCCATGACGTGCCGGGCCGGGTCCGCCTGCGCGCCCGGTCCGGTTTCAGCCTCCGCAAGGCGCAAGTCCTTGCGGACAGGCTCGACGCCGTCGGCGGCATCGAAGGGGTGCGCGTCAATCCCCGTACGGGGAGTGTGCTCCTCTTGTATGCCAACGACGAAGCCAAGCGGGCCGCGTTCCTGTTGCTGGCTGTGGCCGCTTCGGAACAGCCTTCCGGGGATGTCGCCGTGTGCGGCGAAAACCTCCCCGAGCCAGCCGGAAGGCCGAGTTGGGGGCCTTTCCTCCGCTATATCTTTGTCCGGCCGTTCATGCCGGTTCTCGTCAGGGTAGCCACGGCGGTGGCGGCCTCCGTTCCCTTTATCCTCAAAGGGGTTGCCGCGTTGTGCCGCGGGCGCCTCAGTGTGGATGTCCTTGATGCCGCTGCCATCGGCATTTCCCTGTTGCGCCGTGACTTCAAGACGGCGCGCCTGCTGACTCTGCTGCTCGGTTTTGGTGAAGCGCTCGAAGCATGGACGCGCAAGAAGTCGCTGGATTCCCTCGCCCAGAGCCTCGCGCTTGATGTCGATACCGTCTGGGTGCGGCGCGAAGGCCGGGAGATGCACGTCGCCATCAGCGAACTGAGCGAAGACGATCTGGTCATTGTCCGCACGGGGTCCGCCATTCCGGTGGACGGCGTGGTGGCGGAAGGCGAAGCCTCCGTCAATCAGGCTTCCATGACCGGAGAACCGCTCGGTGTCCTGCGCTCTCCCGGTTCGTCGGTATACGCCGGGACCGTGGTTGAGGAGGGCGAGATCGCCATCCGGCCCACGGGCGTGGGCGACGGCACGCGCCTCCGGCAAATTGTCCGGTTCATCGAGGATTCCGAAGCGCTCAAGGCCGGAGTGCAGGGCAAGGCCGAACGGCTTGCCGATGCGGTGGTGCCGTTCAGCTTCCTGCTGGCCGGGCTTGTCTGGCTGGTCACCCGCAATCCCGCCCGCGCCGCTTCCGTCCTTCTCGTCGACTATTCGTGCGCACTGAAACTTTCCACCCCTCTGGCGGTGCTTGCCGCCATGAAGGAAGGGGTAGGTCGCGGCGTCCTCGTCAAGGGCGGGCGGTTCCTCGAATCGTTGGCGGCGGCTGACGCCGTGGTCTTCGACAAGACCGGGACCCTTACGGAATCCCGTCCGCGCGTTGCGGAGGTGATCCCCGGCGAAGGCTACGAGCGGGACGACATCCTGAGGACGGCGGCCTGTCTTGAGGAGCATTTCCCGCATCCCGTCGCCCGGGCCGTTGTTCGGAAGGCCGAACAGGAAGGCTTGCACCATCAGGAAGAACATACCGAAGTCGAATATGTTGTGGCGCACGGCATTGCCTCCCGCCTGCACGGCAAGCGCGTGCTGTTTGGGAGCCGTCATTATATCCATCACGACGAAGGCGTGCCGGTGGACGGTATGCGGGAGGACATCGAGCGTCTGGCCCGCGAAGGCCGCTCGATCCTCTATCTGGCGGTGGACGGGAAACTGGCCGGGCTCATCGCCATTGAAGATCCGTTGCGTCCCGAGGCGGCTCCGGTTATTCGCAAGCTGCTCGGGCGGGGAATCCGTGTCGTCATGCTCACTGGGGACGACGAACGCACGGCCGCCGCTGTGGCCGAGCGGTTGGGAATCAGCGAGTACAGGTCGCAGGTCTTGCCTACGGACAAGGCGGCGGTCATCCGCAGTCTTCAGGCGGAAGGCCACACGGTGGCCATGCTCGGCGACGGGATCAACGACTCTCCGGCGCTGTCCGCCGCCGACGTGGGGGTGACCCTGAGCGACGGCGCGGATCTGGCCCGGGAAGTGGCGGACGTGGTGCTGACGGAATGCCGTCTTGACGGCCTCGTCACCGCCGTCGATCTGAGTAAGGCCGCCATGCGGCGCATCCGGACTGACTTCGGCCTGATCATGACCCTGAATACCGTGTTCCTCGCGTCCGGGCTGACCGGTTTCCTCCAGCCGGGGCCCTCGGCGCTCCTGCACAATCTGACGACGGTGGGCGTGTCCCTCAACGCCATGCGTCCGATGCTCAAAGAGGGCGCGGAACCGCAACTTGAGGAGGTCTCGGCATGAGCGAAATCGAATCGTGCATCACGAGTTTTGTGGATGGGCGGGTGCGCCTGCGCCATCCTTCTTTGAAACGGGCGGAGGACGCCGAACAGGTCCGCGGATTTCTGGCCTCACTGCCGGGGATGCTGCGCGTGACGGTAAACAGCCGTACCGGGTCCCTGCTGCTGGAATACGATCCGGATCAGATCAGCCGGGAGGACTTGTTGGCCCTTGCCGGGCAGTGGGCGGATTTCGCCTCCGCCCAAGATGAGGCGGCACCCCGGAAGCGGCGCTTCGACCGGGCCAGGGCCATCCGGTTCACGAACCGGGGCATGTTGGCGACGCTCGGCGCGTCCCTCGCCTTCGGCCTTGCCGGACGGGAACGCGGGCATGTCGTGGCGGGAGGGCTGTTCCTCCTCTTCAACCTGGCCCATCTCTATACCTATAGAAAGGCTCTCTAGCCGTCCAAGACGGGATCTTCCGCTCTCGGGAACGCTCAGCTGGCGACGGTGTTCCGCAAGCCGAGGCCATGCCTTGCGTCTTCATCCCGGGGGGCGGTCAACCATAAACGGGCCATCGGCCCTTTCCGTGAACCTCAAAGACTCAATTCAGGAAGTAGCATGAAGAAAGTAGCCGTCCTTCTTTTGGCAGCAGGGCTTGTTTTCGGCGCGGCGCACAAGGGTGCGCAGGCCGCCGACATCAAGGTTTCGGGAGAATGGGATTTCAACACCGAATGGAACAATATCGGCTTCGCCAAGGAAAAGACCGACGATCTGTTCCATGCCCGCCAGCGCTTGCGCACGCAGGTGGACATCATCGCGTCCGAATCCCTGAAGGGTACGGTGTTCTTTGAAGTCGGGGACACCAATTGGGGCAACAGCAGTGAAGGCGGCGCGCTCGGAACGGACGGCAAGGTCGTCGAAGTCCGGTACTCGTACGTGGATTGGGTTGTGCCCCAGACGGATCTGCGCGTCCGTATGGGCTTGCAGCCGTTCAGCCTGCCGAACTTCGTAGCTGGCGATCCCATCATGGGGAGCGACGACTCGGACGGTGCGGGCATCACCCTGTCCTATCAGTTCAACGATATGGCCGGGATGTCCCTGTTCTGGATGCGCGCGGAAAACGACAACACCACGATTGACCGCGGCGTGGGCAACGCGATGGACTTTGTGGGCCTGAGCGTCCCGTTGACCGGGGAAGGCTGGCAGCTCAACCCGTGGGGCATGTACGGCAATCTCGGCAAGAACAGCCTGAATGAAGTGGGCGAGAACGGCGAATCCCTGATCGTCGGCCTGCTTCCCTATGGGCAGGACGGCGTTTCCGTCGTGGCCAAGGATTCGAACAACCCGGCATGGTGGCTTGGCATCGGCGGTGAGCTGACGACGTTTGATCCGCTGCGCCTCGCCTTTGATTTCGCTTACGGCAAGGCCGACTGGGGCAAGGCGGCCAACGGGCAGGATCTGACCCGGCAGGGCTGGCTGCTTTCCGGTATTGCCGAATACAAGCTCGACTACGTGACCCCCGGCCTCATCGCCTGGTACGGCTCCGGCGACAATTCCGATACGATGGACGGCTCGGAACGCCTGCCCACGCTGTCTCCCGGCTGGGGCGCTACGACCCTTGGCTGGGACGGCGCTTATGGGATTTCGGACGGCGCTGTGCTCAGCAAGACTCCCACGGGCACGTGGGGCGTGGTCGCCCGCCTTGCCGACATCTCGTTCTTCGAAAATCTCACCCACACGTTGGCGGTGGGCTTCTATACGGGTACGAACAATACCCGGATGGTCACTTCCGGCCCGGTCAGCGGCGTCGAGAGCGGCAACGTCTACCTGACGACGAAAGACCATGCGTGGGAAGTCAACTTCGATTCCCAGTACAAGATCTACGAGAACCTGACGCTGGCGGCCGAAATGGGCGTTGTCCGCCTCGATCTGGATAAGGATGTTTGGGGGAGCAAGCTCAGCGGCGTCGACAAAACCGCGTACAAGGTCGGCCTGAACTTGAACTATGCGTTCTAGCCTTTCCGCGGGAACGTTGTTTCACCCGGTCTAGACAAGGCCGGAACTCATTGCCAAGAAATGAGTTCCGGCCTTTTTCTGTTTACCAATAAAGGAGCTAATACAGTTTGTTTTTGTTGATCGTTTTTGATGCACGCCGAAAAATTTCCACCATAAGTTCTTCCATCGTGCATTCCTCCGGTGGCCTTATTTCCAAAACGGGTACATGCAGGGGGACAACCGTTCCCGTCCCATCGCAGGATTGCAGCATACGGGCGCCTTGCCCGGTGAGTATCCAATCCGGTCTGATTCCTTTTTTCCGCAGCGCAGTGAGAAGCCAATCTGGAGGAATAGTTTTTCTCCTTTTCGCATCCGAGATTGATGACTGTTTTATCCCCAAGAACTCCGCCAATTCGGCCTGTGTTCTGCATTCTGCCGCCTCAAAAAAGCGCTGTAGGGCTGGAAACATGACAACATCCTCGCTTGAGTGATCGGGTTATCATAGAAAATATAGATGATCAGTTATTCAGTTTTTTTCTGATCAGGTCATTCTTGTATACCCCCTCTATGGAAGAAAACCCCCTTTGCCCGTTCGGTGATGTATTGGTAAAAGCCAGAAAAGATCGCGACATTACGCAATACCGCCTCGCCAAACTCACAAAGCGTAGCGCCCGGTATATCAGCATGTTGGAGCACAACGCGCGTGAGCAGCAACTGTCGACCGGGCTCCTGCTTGCGCGGGCTCTGCGTATGGATGCTGGGAACTGGTCCGCGACGTTGACGCACTCATGCCGGAAGGATGGCGATCCCGGATGACAAAGACTTTGAGCCGAAGAGGGCCGGGCACCGCAAGAAGATATGCGGAACTGCAGAGAAGAAATGAAGCAGTTGGGAATGCGGGGCATCCTTTGTTCGCCGTTTGAAATGTCCCTTTCCGGTTTACCCCTTACATTTTACGGTCTAAAAGGCCCTAGCGATTGGCACAGGAGCGCTCCGTTCCGATGTTGCCATGTTTGTTGTGTATCAATTTGAAAATAGATGTTCAATATATCACCTGATAAAATCAACGGCTATTTATAAATCAGGTGTTGAGTATGAACAAGGAATGAGAAAAAGACCTCCTTCCAAGTTCGGTGTGGCTCTTGTTCAAGAGTATAGAAAGCGCGGCCTTACGCAATACAGTCTTGCCCAAAAACTGGGGCGCAGCACCCGCTATCTGAATAACCTTGAGCACGACAGAAACGAACCGCGTTTCACAACGATCCTTTTGCTTGCCGACGCCATAGGCATGGATCCGGGAGAACTGGTGAACGCCGCCGCTGCCCTGAGCTGGGCGGCTCTGACTGAGGAAGAAGGGGCGCTGGGGGAAATGGAGGAAGGGTAACGCGGAACAGATTGACGTTAAAGTAAAAAACGTCTTTTTGTTTTTCGTTGAATCAGGTTCAGATAAGCATTGTTATGCAAAACAGGCTCCCCCGATGCCGTCGGGAGAGCCTGTTTTGTTTGATGCTTTCAAATGCGGCGAGTCAAGCCTTCTTACCCTTCAGCTCGTGTCAGGGACGGCGTCTGAGGGATGACGTGGACGTCAAGCTGCGGGAAGGCGATTTCCACCTGATGCTCGGCGAAGACCTCCACGATCCGGTGGCGGATGGCTGAGGCGGCGTCCGTGGCGGTCCCGATGTCCGACCAGTAACGGAGTACGAAGTTCAGCGTGCTGTCCGCAAAATCCATGAACAGGACGAAGGGCTGAGGCCGCCGCACAATCTGCGGGACGGACTGCGCCACTTCAACCAGCAGACGTTCCACAAGCTTGGGATCGGTCCCGTAAGCCACGCCGATGGCCACTTCGCGGCGCACGATGCGCCCGTTGCGCGTCCAGTTGATCAGGCGGTTGGAGACGAATTCCGAGTTCGGGACAAAGATGATGGCGTTGTCGAACGTTTCTACCGTGGTCGCGCGGACGCTGATCTTGCGGACGACGCCCTGCAGGTTGCCCACGTCGATGACGTCGCCTTCGTGCAGGGTCCGGCTGAAAATCAGGATGAGGCCCGACAGGAAGTTGTTGACGATGGTCTGCATACCGAAGCCGATACCGACGGAGAGGCCGCCGGCGATGACCGCGAGGTTTTCCAGCCCGAATCCGAGGGCTTTCAGGGTGAAGAGGGCGAAGAGCGTCCACAGCCCGTAGGTGATGCCCGTCTGCATGGGCGGGATCAGGGTCTTGTCGATCTTGTAGGACTGGGAGGCCACGCGGTTCAGGAACGAGCGGGAGGCAGTGATGGCCGCCCTCGTAATATAGAACACGCTGACGATAAGAATCAGGTGCACCACGTTGAACGAGGCGGACCCGACCTGCACGCCGGTGCCGAGGTAGTGCCACAGGAGCAGCGCGCCGCCGGGCATGGCGATGACCCAGAGCACCATGCCGCACAGGATGAGCAGCAGCACGATGGGCGCGATGAAGGCCGCGACGAGTCCCGCGAGCACGCTGCGCTGGGCGTGCTGCTCACTGTCCTGCACGTCCGAGGATCGGTTGAGGATCTGGAGCAGGCCGATGATGAACTGGGTGTTGATGGCGAGGCAGTCGACGAGGATGAGCACGAGGATCGCCATACGCGGCCAGCCGATAGCGGCGACGGCCATGCTGAGCCAGACGGTCAGCCTGTGGACGTGCAGCAGGTTGTTTTCGATGCCGGGAAGCTCGCGTGCGTGCAGTTCCTTGAGGATGTACAGCGAAAGCAGGCCCGCCGCGATCCAGCTCAGGGAGAGGATGCCGCCGGGCAGGTTGGGGTAGCTGATCAGGATGCCGAGGCTTGAGGCCAGATACATGGGCCAGAGCGGGGTGAGGCCCATCTTCTTGTCGAGGATGAAGCAGCGCATACCCCATGCGAGGGTCATCTCGCCGCCGATGACAAGGATGCTGCCGAGCACGAGCAGCCCCCGGAAGAGTTCGCCCTGGCTCCCGAAGGATGCCCCGACCAGCGCAAGGCCGGTGAATTGCCACAGGAGGCTGCGCAGGATGCCGGAGCGGGCGGCCGTAGGCATGGTGCCCTTCTTTTCGGCTCGGACCATGCGGCGGTTGACGAAGAAGATGACGACGCAGCCCAGAAGCAGCACGTTGAGGAACCGCAGCCCCACGCCCTTCCATGCGGAAGGGTTGCGCGGGAATTCGATGCTCATGCGCAGGGTCATGTTCTGGAGCGTCTTTTCCCACCGCTCGGTGATCCCTTCCCAGGCCACAGGGTCGAAGAAGCGGCTCGGGACTGAAAAATAATAGGTCTGCCACAGGCCCGGCAGGTAGCCGGTCACGCCTGTGTGCATACTCTCGATTTTGCCGAGCAGGTCCGTGGCGGAGGAAAGCTCAAGCGTCAGCCGCTGATCCATCTTGATGAGTTTGTTCTCGATGCGGCTGATGTTTTTCCACGTCTGCTGCTGATCGGGATTCAGCTTTTCCTTGCTGCCTTTCTCCGGAAGGGGAGGGAGGCTTCTCTTCATCTGTTCCAGCGCGGCGATTTTGTCCTTGACCACGTTTTGCGCGGTCAGGACGGGCTGCATCTGCTGGCGCAGGCCCGAAGCCTGCAATACGCCGCGCTGATCGATGGATTCCAGCATGATGGGATCGAGCTTGTGCGTCCCGGCCAGAGAGAACAGGCGTTGGGCGGCTTCCTCCATGCCGGGAAGGCTCTTGCGGAGCGGATTGATGATCGCCTTGAGGCCCCCGGCCAAGCCGTCGATCTCGATTTCCATCGCGTTCAGCTCATCCTGATTCTGCTTGAACGCCTCTTCCCACACGGCGTCGTCGGAGGCGGTGGACTCGCTTTTCTGCTGGGCGGCTTCGGCTTCCGCCTGAAGTTTGGCCGTCGCGGCTTCGGCGTCCTGCCGAGCCCTTTCCTCGGCCTCCCGCTTGGCCTTGGCGTCCGCTTCGGCCTTGGCTTTGGCTTCGGCCTCCAGGCGGGCCTTTTCCTCGGCTTCCTGTTTGGCCTTCTCTTCAGCTTCGAGTTTGGCTTTTTCCTTGTCCGTCAGGGCGTCTTTGTCGGAGGACGCGTCAGCCGCTTTGTCCGTTTTGGCCTTTTCTTCTTTAGCGGACGTTTTCTGGTCGGACGCGGCGGGGGCGTCCTTGTCGGGAGCGGCGAGCAGGGGCCGCGCGGAAAGGCTTGCGCACAGAAGCCCGGCCATCATGAACAGAGCGAAGCGCCCAAACGTGGAACGTGTGAAAAAATGCTGCAGGGACATGGTGTTCTATCCTTTATCAACCCGAAAAGATGTTCCCGTCTCATACGGCAAAGCGTCAGGCCATGCAAGGCCATTTAGCCTGCTGATCAAGCGAATGGGACGGTTCCGCGCCGTGTGGCGGAGGCCCTCAAGAAGGGAGGCCGTGCGAGCGCGTTGCCGCCTCGTTGCACTGGGAAACGTGAGGAAAGAGGAATGGGGGAGACGCTTCGATGAAAAAATAGATATTACAATTTTGTAAAAATAGAACAAAAATCAAATGAATGAATTGATACCTAAAAATAAGTATGTTATTTGCTCATTGAATCGTCAAACAAGGTGTATGTTTTTCTTTTAGTATTTAAAATAACAATTTTGTATAACAGCGCGTGTCGCCGGGCCGAAAACGGCCCGCCAAAGTCCTTTCCCCCCTTTGCGTGTTGCTGCGGGCAATCGCCGTACGCACGGAAAGCGCGGGATGGCGCGCCGTCATGAAGTCCCGCCGCGCGTGGCGGGCAATCCGTATGAGGATGGAGGACGCTATGTGCAGAATCGGAGCGATCAAAAGCAAGGTGCCGGTCGAACCGGCGAAAGCGTTGTATTTGATGCTTCCCCAACAGGAAGGGCATGACAACTCGGGTTATGCCATGGTGATGCAGGATTTGTACGGCGAGTTCGAGCGTCACAAGGACAAGCCGCTGCTATCGCTGGCCTGCACGTCGCGCGGCGTCCGGATGGTCGATGCGTATATGGCGGAGCAGGGGTTTGAGCAGATGATGGAGTGGCTTCCGGACGTGGATCGGCGCCCCGGCCTCGATATCAAGGCCATGCCCTGTTATGTGTTCCGTAACTATGAGTATCCCGAAGCCTACAGGGGACGCCCGCAGGCCGAGCGTGAGGAACTCCTGCTCGACACGCGGCTTGCCTTGCGCCGGATGCTGGAAAAGGACGGGCAGGGGTTCGTCTATTCCTTCTGGCCAGACGTGCTGACCTTGAAGGAAATCGGCGATCCCCGTGACATCGCCGCCTATTTCCGGCTGTGGGACGAGGACGGCCCCCTGCGGGCGAAGAGCATCGTGACCCAGTGCCGCCAGAACACGAACTACGACATCGTCCGGTATGCGGCGCATCCGTTCTTCCTTCAGGGCTATACCCTGTGCGCCAACGGGGAAAACACGTTCTATACGAAGAACACGGAGTACCAGAAGTCGCTGCACCGGGGATACGTCGGGTTCGAGTCGGACTCGCAGAATTTTCTCTACACCCTGCATTACGTGCTGCGCGAACTGAAGTGGCCCCTCAAGTATTTCAAGCACGTCATTACGCCGCTGCCCTTTGCGGAAGCGGAACGGCGCGGCGACCGCAAGGTGCTGAGCCTCATCCGCGAATCCCTCGCCCATCTGGAAATCAACGGCCCCAACACGATCATCGCCGTGCTCCCTGACGGAAGCATGATGACGTGCTGCGACTCCAAAAAACTGCGCCCTGTGGTTGTGGGCGGCGATGGGACGACCATGGCGATTTCCTCCGAAGTCTGCGGGCTGAACGCGGTGTTGCCCGATCGGGATGCCTCGCGGGACATCTATCCCAACGAGCGGGAAGTTGTGCTCATCAATAATGATTTGGCGGTGCAAAGATGGAATCAGTGACCACGCAGGATATTGGCGTCAACGATTTGAGGTGGATCATCGACTATAGGCCCGAGCGCTGCACCATGTGCGGCAGTTGCGTGGCGGGATGTACCTTGAACGCGCTTGAGGTCACGGTCATGCGGCAGGATCTGACGGTCTCCCGTACGAGCCGGCCGGAACCGGTTCGGGAGCACCTGGCCCGTCCCGTCATCCGGCAGAAGGCGAGCCTTGGCGAATCGTGCGTCGGCTGCGGCATGTGTGAAAAAGTGTGCCCCAATCAGGCCATCCGTCCCGTCCGTAACCCGGACAGCCGATATGCGCTGCTGGCCCGGACGAACGGCCCCACCAAGCGCGGCGGACGGACCAATCTGAACGCGCAGCGCACCCTTGATCACATCGTCGTGGGCCGCATCAGCCAGATGACCGACCCGGCGCTGGATTCCGAGCGGCATACCTTTGACATTCTGGCCCCGTTCGGGCGTGTGCTCCTGCCCGGAGAGCTTCCTTTGTGCGCCGAGGGCGGCGAACTCAGGCTTGAGGGGAAAACGCCCCCGTTGCACTGGATTTATCCGGTCATTTTCAGCGACATGTCCATCGGCGCGCTGTCCACGCGGGCGTGGGAGGCCATTGCACTGGCTACGGCCTACCTCAACGAGCAATGCGGCCTTCCCGTGCGCATGAGTTCGGGCGAGGGCGGTATGCCCGTCAAGCTGTTGGAATCCGAGCGGCTCAAGTACATGATCCTGCAAATCGCTTCCGGGCATTTTGGCTGGAACCGTATCATCAAGGCCATGCCCCGTATGAAGGCGGACCCGGCGGGTATCCTGATCAAGATAGGGCAGGGCGCCAAGCCCGGCGACGGCGGCCTGCTCCCCGCCGCCAAGGTGGCCCCGCACATTCAGGCCATCCGCGGCGTGCCGAGGACGACCCTGCATTCGCCGCCGAACCATCAGGGGCTCTATTCCATCGAAGAATCGGTCCAGAAGATGCACTTGTCCCTGAACGCGGCCTTCGGGTTCCGCGTTCCCGTGGCCATCAAGTGCGCGGCCTCGGCAACGTCCGTATCGGTCTATAACAACCTGCTCCGCGATCCATACAAAATCTGCGGCGGGTTCTTTATCGACGGCATTCAGGGCGGCACCGGCGCGGCGAATGAGGTTTCGCTCGATCATACGGGGCATCCGGTGGTTTCCAAACTGCGTGACTGCTACCTCGCCGCCGTGCGGCAGGGGCTGCAGGGGCAGATCCCGTTGTGGGCGGGCGGCGGCATTGGCATGACCGGGACGGCGGCGGCCGACGCCTTCAAGATGATCTGCCTCGGCGCGAACGGCGTGTTCCTCGGCAAGATCCTCATTCAGCTTCTGGGATGCGTGGGCAATGAGCAGGGCCGCTGCAACGCCTGCTCCACGGGCAGATGTCCCACCGGCATCTGTACGCAGGACCCGCGTCTCGTCCATCGGCTGGACGTCGATCGCGGCGCTCAGAACATTGTCGACTATATGCTGGCGCTGGACGGCGAACTGCGCAAACTGATGGCCCCCATCGGCAACAGCTCGTTGCCGGTGGGCCGTTCCGACGCCCTTGTGACGACGGACAGGGCCGTGGCCGACAAGCTCGGCATCCAATACGTGTGCTAGGAGGGCGCGACATGTTGACAATCAAGACATTGCAAGGGACGCACCGCATGTCGACCCAGGACTTGCTTCTCGCCGTTGAGGAAGCGGTCGGCAACGGCGAGACATCGTTTGAAATAGAAGCGTCGGGCCAGCATGACATCGGCGGCCCGCTGTGGAACAGGGAAGGCAAGGCCCTGCGGTTCCATGTGACCAACCCCGGCCAGCGCGTCGGCTCCATGTGCCTCGACAATACGGAAATCCTTGTGGACGGCCCCGCGCCCGCCGACGTAGGCTGGCTCAACGCGGGAGGCCGCATTGTCGTGCGCGGGGATGCGGGCGACACCGCCGGGCACTGCGCGGCGGCGGGCGTCATCCATATCGGCGGCCGGGCAGGGGCGCGATC
>NZ_JH114233.1:851097-925175 GCF_000224655.1 Bilophila sp. 4_1_30 | reverse complement strand
AGCACAGCGTATTTCACCCGCTGTTCTCATGGTGATCTGCCTGCCGCGAACCGGGATTTTGACCGCTGTGTCAGTTGCGGAACCTGTCGGGATTGCAGAATGTGCTTGGAGTCCTGCCCGGAGGGGGCCATCAGCCGGGAAACGCTGGCGGGCGGCGCGTATCGGTATGTTTCCGATCCCGATCGGTGCATCGGATGCGGCGTCTGCTCCGGCGTCTGTCCCTGCGGCATTTGGACGATGCATCCCAATGTTCCGCTGGAGTAGGGGAGGTGCACGGAAGATTGGGGAGGGGGACGCTTTCTGAAGAAAGTTTCCCCCTCCCCCCCTTCTCTTCCGCTTCAAAGACATTCATCTTTACCGAATCCCTGCCGACAGGAGGGGAACGGGTGAAAAGGTCTGTGATAGTGCATGATTGATGCAGAGAACAGTGGCTTCCTACCCTCAAGGGCGTATGTTCGGCTATGGGAGATAAGGGAAACCTCCTCGCTTTTGGCGGTGACGGATACGGTTCATCCCGTGGGGATGAGCCTCCCTATGTGGTGTATCCGTACGAGGGCAAGGTAGAGTTCATCCCGTTTTTCCTTTGATCGGAAGGAAAACGAGACGGCGCCAAAGTCGCCGTTGAGCTCGATCCTGCTTGGTACGCTCGCACGCGAACGGCCATTGCCGTAGACCGTTTGCCTCATGTTTGGAGGCGGGTGGATTTCGCGTATCTCGGCGAGAGCTATTTTGTGCCTCATGAATTCCTGAAACAGATAAAGGGGGTTGAAGTGCGACGTCCAGTTTTGGGCTTTGATGCCGCCGCCCGGAAACTCCAGCATGCCGTTTTCTGTGTCGATGACGTATCCTTTGGCGTTCACTCTGAAGAGAAGCAGGTTCACAATGCCTATTGCGATGAAAAAATAGGGGAAAATATCATGTATGCCTTGCTTCAACATGCCGTACAGGACAAGCAGGCCTATCACCAGAAAGGACACCGCGCCTAGGAGTGAACGTGTCACCTTGGGCCAATCAACCACGCTGCGGCTGCAACAGAGATTGTCTTGCACCATGTCAGTCATGACATGCTCCTCCCTCACACGTGAAAGCATAAAAGCGATACGATAGTATCTTATTTTGTTTATTTCGGTACTATCGTATCGAATTTCTGTCAATACATTGTGTACCTTGATGGAATGAAAACCTATCCTCATTTATTGGAAGCCACTGGCATTACAATCGAAAAAATCCGAAAAGAACGAAAGATGACCAAAACGGCCCTTGCGGACTTTTCGGATTTGCAGGATTGTTATGTCCGTGGAATCATAAAAGGAAAAAGGAATCCCACCATCACCGCGATCTATTCCATCTGTGAAGCCCTTGGCCTTTCTCCTCTGGAGTTTTTCAAGAGGGTGACTGATGAATTGAACGAACTGAACAAGCCAAGAAAAAAACTCCAGTAAGGGCAATCGACAGTACGGAAACGCCCTTTCATGCTCATAGTGGATTGTGGAAAACGCAAAAAGGCTCCGCACGTGTGTTCGTGCAGAGCCTTTTTGCGGCGGAACTTCTGCCGCGCGGCCTCCCTGTCGCAATTTTTGCGGGGAGGGCGGGGAGGGGCTTTTGGGACCCCCCCTTTCTTGGTATCTGTTACGCCTTCGCCTTGTGCTCCGCCGTGCAGGAGGAAATGGTAGCCTTGGCGACATTATTCGAATGATAGCCGATGTGCTCGATGATTCCGAGAATATCCACATAGACAAGGCCCGTTTCGGAGTCGCATTCCTGCTTGTCCAGCCGCTGGATGTGGCGGTTTCGGAGTTCGACTTCGAGGCCGCGCAGCTTCCCGGCGATGGGGGCGACTTCGCGCGCCTTGTCGGGGTCGTCGTTGATGAAGCCGTCCAGCGCGGTCACAATGGCGTGATGGGCTTCGGCGTACATGCCGGAGAGCTCCGTCATGGCCTGCTGGGAGAAATCCTTCGGCCTGTTCTGGCGGTACGCGTAGTACTCAAGGAGCTTCTTGCCGTAGTCGCCGATGCGCTCGATGTTCCCGGAGCTGGCCACATACAGCGTCAGCATGCGGGCCGCGTCATCGGAGATCCCGGCCTGCATGATGTCTTCGGCATAGGCTTTGACGGCCTTGTGCAGTTGGTCGATTTTGGCTTCGGTCTCTTCGATCTTGGGGATGAGGTCTTTCTTGTCGTTGAAGAATACTTCCTGAACCGAATCAAGAAGGTGGATGGCCAAAAAACCCATATAGGCACATTCGTTTTTGACCGCTTCCACAGCGATGCCGGGAGTGGCTTCGATGAGCTTGGGATCAAGATATTGGGCCCCTTCGACGACCTTATGGGCCTTGTCGGGCAGGAGCCTGCGAATGAGCGCCGCGAACGGCTTGACGAAGGGCAGGAAGATGATGGTGTTGAAGACGTTGAATAACGTATGGGCATTGGCGATCTGGTGGGCGATGCCCGTAGCCGTCATGGCGATCAGCTCTTGGTAAAGCGGAAGGATGGTAAGGAAAATGCATACGCCGATGACGTTGAAGAGCACATGGGCGGCGCAGGCCTGTTTGGCGGTCCGATCCGTGCCGATGGAAGCGAGGACCGCGGTGATGGTTGTTCCGATATTGTCACCCAAGATGATGGGGATGGCCGCGTGGAGGGGCAAGAGGCCCTGTACGCCGAGGGCGATGGTCAGGCCGACCGTAGCGGCGCTGGATTGGACAAGGAGGGTGAGCAGCGTTCCGGCCAGAACCCCCATGAGCGGGTTGTGGCTGAACATGAGGAATAATTCCTTTTCATTCCGGAGGAAACTCATGGAGGATTCCATGGTCTGCATTCCCACGAAAAGCAGACCAAAACCCAAGAGGCCGTTGCCGGCGTACTTCTGTACCTTGGAGCGTCCGAAGAAGGAGAGAAGCACGCCTATAATAATGAAGAGGTAGGCGTAGTCTTGGACTTTGATGGCGAGGATCTGGCCCGTGACCGTGGTCCCGATGTTGGCGCCCATAATGACGCCGATGGCTTGCGTCAGGGTCATGAGCCCCGCGTCGACGAAGCTGACCGTCATGACCGTGGTGGCGCTGCTGCTTTGAATGAGAACGGTGACGCAGGCACCCACCAGCACGCCCATGATCGGCGTTTTGGTCAGTGTTCCGATAAGCTGTCGCAATCGGTCCCCGGCTATCAGCTGTAGGGCCTCACTGATCAGCTTGATGGCGAAGAGGAAAAGCCCAACGCCGCCAAGAAGCTGAATGATGCTTTGTACAGACATGAAGACGCTCCTTAGAATTTGGTTCGACTCTTGCCCCATGAAAAGATGAACTGTCAAGGAAATTCCCGGCGAATTCGAATACTCGGCATTCCGAAAAAGGAGAACCGCATTTTTTTAGAGTCTCATGATAATAAAATCACCTTTATTTATCGTATGTTATTTCCCAGCGCCGTTCGTGGTGTGGAAAAAATGTCGATTTTTCCAAAAAAAGGCTTGCCAGCCATCCTGAATTTCGCTAGTTACATCGCTGCACGACGCGGAGAGGTGTCCGAGCTGGTCGAAGGAGCACGATTGGAAATCGTGTGTACTCAAAAGGTACCGGGAGTTCGAATCTCCCCCTCTCCGCCATAAATTTCAAGGGCTTACTGTAAAAGGTAAGCCCTTTTTTCATTGGTGGAGCTTTTGCCATTGGTGATTTCATTGGTGATTGACTCAAAAACATCCGCCGCTTTCCTGTCTACACCAAGCTCGTGCAGGTAAATTTCAGTGGTCCGCAGGTTCTTGTGTCCGAGGACTTTTTGTGCTCGGTACGGGTCGTCAAAGTGCGTGGCCATGAAGTGGCGCAGGCTGTGCGCTGAAAAATGAGCAACCCCCGCCCGCGCGCAGAGGTTGCTCATGAAGAATTTGATTTTGTTACATGTTCTGGTGTACGCCGTCCCCGTCTTGGGGTCCGTGAAAACATACGTTTCCGCTCCGGTACGTTGTCCGTTCAGCCTTTCCAGCAGTTCGTACAGAGTTTCCGACATCGCAATCTTGCGCGGCTCGCTGTTGCCTCCTCTCCGTTTGCTGGTCCAGAGCGTCACCGTTCTGTGGGGGAGGTCAACGTCTTCCCATGCCATGTTACGGATTTCGGATATGCGGGCGGCAGTATGAAGCAGGCATACAAGAAAGTCCTTCTCGAAGCCTTCATCAGCTTCGCTATATCAACGGATGGAGGAATATACTTTACCGTCTTTTTGACGGCATATGAATCTATCTGTTGGGGAGGATTCCCCTGAACAAGCCCTTCTTTGTTGGCCCATGCCCAGAGTGAAGACACTTCCGTCTTATGTTTGTTGGCTGTTTTCTTGCTTATGATCCGCGAAAGTTCATCAACGAATTTGTCTATGGCATGTTTTGTAATGCTTCTGAACGGCGTATCACCACCAGCAAGGCTATGAACCTTCTGTATGCGGTGGCTTTATAGGACAGTGTGTTCGGTTTTAACCTGTTTTCACAGTAGAGAAGATGTCGGGTGCAAACATCACGCAAGGCCGAATCGACGGACTTCGGCGGAGAGGTCAATATCGTTTCTTCCCATGCCGTTGCCGCCCGCTTGCTTGTGAAGCCTGCTTTCCTGCCGATTCGCACGCCGTCCTGATAAACGTCCGCCGCCCATCTGATTCCGCTTTTTGTCCTGTACTTCGATACAACCATTGTAGCCCTCTGCCTTTCAGTTCTTCGGGCATGCTTCCTCCAAATCCACGCGGGAAATCAAAATATCCGTGCTGATTCCCAAAAGTTCTCGCAAAATCGCAGTTTCTGCCTTTGAAGGGCATCTCTTGCCTGTCAGCAGTTCAGAAACTCGGCCCCGACTTTTCATATACTTTGCCAGATTGGATTGAGAAACGCGCGAGACAGTCCATCGCATTTTTGATAAGTTTTGCTTTGAACGATGAAGCCTCATTCATTTTTCATTCTCCATGAATCCCCTGAACTGCTTAAGTTATGCTTCCGTCGGCTGAACTCGCCCCGTCAAGGTCGCACACCCCAGAGCCGTATACCAAGCACCCGGCCATGTCCCTGAGCGTCAGTCTCATAGAGAGTTGCCGGGCGCGGAGTCGTTCGCGCCATTCCGTGAGATGTCGCTCAACGCAGGGAGTCGGTAGTCCCGGTCTCTTTACAGCAGGGGCAAGGATACTTCGTGCTTCCGTTGCATATCATAAGACCTTTACCGGATCCCCGTTTCAGAAGTGGCTCAAGAAGGACGAGCCGATGCAGGGACAAAAGACGTAGGAACCGGTGAAGTGAGGAGAATCGTGCGGAACGTATCTACCTTGCGGTAGTCTACAGGAGCACTGGACGACGAAAAAGCTGACGCAGAATGGGGCAAGGATGTCCGCGTATGGATGAGCGCCAAATCGTACAGCGTTGAAGGGATCGCGAGGGAGTGCTCTCAGGCTTCTATGTGGGACATACGGATGGACGACCGGCAGACTGCATTAAAAGCTGACCTCATATCTGTGTCACGTATATGAGTTGAAAACTGGTCTTTAGCAGATGGCCTTGTAAACAGGTGCTGTGTGTCGTGACACCTAAAAGCTTGTTCCCACAAACTCTAATGTTCTCCTTTTTATATAGCCACTTTTTTGCCAATGGGCAAAAAGACGAAGGAGTACCCGCTATAAAGAAACCGACGGTAGTGGAGCGTTGTGCGTTGTAAAGTCAAAGAATGGGAATAGCCTTCCTGGCTCAACATCCCTGTTTTTTGAGCCAGTCGCCCGGAGTTTCCCACACTATGTCCGCTTTTTTTCTGTGTTCATCAAACGCATATTTTCGGAAACGTTTAGACAATGACCTAGCTATATTATATATTTTTCTCTGGTCGTTTTTTCAGGTAAAGATTTTTGTATTTATAGTGTTCAGTATATTTGTATTATCAGGTTCCGTCTTGACAAACAGCCCGGTGGGACTCCCTTTTTTACCTGAGTTGTTCTCTGTCTTCAAGGCATGAATATCCTTTGTTATTTATAAAAATTTGGTAGCAAGGGCCACACAGTCTTTTGCGTCGTAGCTACCCTTTTTGTAAATGAACACATTCTGCCCGTTGCTGAGGGTTTCCACGAGGCTCACATTGTCACGGATGGGGGGTGAGAACAATGTGTCTCTTCATTTGTCCGCGAGGGTTGCAGCCGCTCTTTGTTGAGGGTTCGGTCATCAAAAAATGTCGAGACAAGCCCGAAGATTGCCAGATCAGAATCGAGATCGCGGGCAAACTTTGCTACCTGCGCTGATGAGCGCCAGCCCCGCCAGAGTGGAATACTTGATCTGCACGGGGATGAGCAGTCCGTTTGCCGCATTGAGGGCGTTGACGGTCAAAAGCCCGAGAGAAGGTGGGCAATCGATCTGCACGTAATCGTGGTGAGAGCTTTCTTTAGCAGATTATCCCTTCCCATTCGTCCGGCAAATGTCCATTCCACTTCTGCAAGTCGGATGTTGGCGGGAAGAATGTCCAAGTCCTGTTCCAGCGTACTTTTCGCATCGGCAATGGAAACGCTCCCTGCTAGGACATCGAAAACGGTTCGTTTCAGCGTTTGCGGATCAAGGGCACAGATATTCGCTCAGGTTCCTCCGAGCGTCCAAATTGAGAACAATACTTGTTTTTTGGCATCCCTGGCAAGCTGAACACCTGGATTATGCGTGTCGTTGTCTTGCCCATGCCGCCTTTTGGATTTACTATTGCGCAATAACCTGTCTGATTTTTTATAAATATGTATTTATACTATAATCAGAGTAGAGTATAAGACGCGAAGCGTCTTATGAAGGATTCCGCAAAGCGGAATCTTTCAGTAGCTCACCGTCCCCGGGTTGGCCACGTTCCTCGGCTCCAAAGCCTTACCAAAAGAGGAAGAGGGTGCGCCGGAGGCGCATCTTCCGCGCCGTCGCTCGCAGTGCTTTCTCCGTCACGGAAGCAGCCCCCTTTTTCCAGATTTTTTTGGTGTTGAACCTGCCGTTATATAGTCCCCCGAAAAGGAGTTTCTCATGGATGCTGTCTTTTCTGGTTTGGGATCGATTATTCTGTTCTTTGGGCTCATCTCTTAGCTTAGTAATGAATGGGTGTGTTTTTTCGATTTCGTGCTTCAGCTTGCTCTGTTTTCTCGGTAAGTTCGTTCTGGTTCCGGCCTTTTCCGTCGCGGGAGCCTTTCGCCGCTGGGAGATACTCTTTTGGGGGATGGTCTTCATGTTGAGCGTCTTTATCCACTGGATACTGGTACTTCTGGACTCAGAGTGAGAGCTGCCTCTCCCCTCTTCGAATACTCGCATGGAATTTCGTATATATATATTGGGCTGGACCATCGGCCGTATACCTTATTCTGGTACGAACAGCCTTTGTACAAGACTTTCTGCGTGAGATCGCGAGTAACATCGAAGAAGTCGGGAATCGCTTGATAGCATTGATTTTTTGGATTCAGTCAACGAGTTTGTAAACTACCAAGATCATCTTTACGCTTTCCGCGCTGGTTTTGAAATCCATTCCCGAGCGGATTGAGTAAGTGGCATAGGCATGGATCATGCGGACGGATCGGACGAATGCCTGATTTTTGGAGTGCCGTTTCCCATGCTGCGGCAACCTTGCGAACGGGCCTTTCCGGAATGGCTTTAGGAATTATGTTATTGACTCTTTTATTCCCAGAAAAGGCAAGTACAGGTTTGGCATGGTATATATCCTGTTTTATAGTTATTGATGATTTTGAGCACAAGAAAATGATGTTCAAAAAGCTCTTTAACTATTATCGGTTTTTTAACTGTCTTCGAGAAGATGTTTCTTTTTGAAAAATATTTTCCTGGAGCTCCAAAAAATATTTGCTTTATCTATTGGAGAATATGTCTTTGAGATCTCCATATCTTAATATATAGATAAGGTTGGAGATAATACATGTAAACTTCTACATTTTAGTAATCGTCAGCGAGTACAATTAAAGACACCGTATTGAGCTCTGTTCGAGTCAGCAGCAGGTATCCAAGAGTGATGGGCGGAAACATCAACGGCAACTTCATAATGAAATTGGGCGACTGGCGAAACAGTACTTTTGGTGATCTCGCCTAGAGCGTCAGTGGCACCGTGGCGACATGTAATACTAGGCACACATGGCGGCTGTCATGCCGCCGTGCTAACTCAGGGTGAGGTTACCACCTGCTCTCTAACGCGATATCCAGAAGATATTTCACGTAAAAAGAGCCCCCCAACAGTGTTTACTACACCGTTGGGGGGCTCCTTCAGATGAAATGGGACAAACTTTTATCCGAAGGGAGGTCCTATCCTTGGGAAAGACGCTAGCCGCACTTTAACTCTTTCTGCTTTTGCACAAATACTTGCTTTATGACTTCGTCAATATCCACTCGTTATAGTTTTACAATTCCCCGCATAAAAAGATAGAGCGAGAACAAAGCTACAAGTACGAGCAGCACCAAAAGTACTTTTTCATATTTCAGGAACATGGGGTTCTGATCAGGATGTTGTTTCCGGCTCCAGATATAGACAGGGATGCCGATGGCAATAAACACCGATGCCATAAGCAAATAGTGCAGCCCCGCAGCGTAAATGAGCCAAAGCCCATAGGCCGACCCTAGAAAGCCGCAGGCCAGCGCCGAAGCGCGTCCGGTTGCGGCCCCCTGGGGATATTGGCCATCCTCGCACGTTTTCCACAAGAAAAGCGTGGAGATGAGATAGGCGGGCAAAACCATGACAGCCGTGATGCTCAGCATCATATTCCAAGCATTGTTGGAAAAATACACTAGCAGGAGCGCAACCTGCATGAGCGCGCTTGTCACCCACAAGGACACGGAAGGCGCACCGTTGGCGTTTTCCCTAGAGAACTGGCGTGGAAAGGTTCCGTTTTTTGCCGCGGCAAAGGGCATTTCCGCTGTGATCAGTGTCCAGGCAAGCCAGCTGGCCAGAACCGCAATGATCAACCCAATGTTCATAATCCAGCTTCCCCATTGGCCTACGGCCCGTTCCAGCACACCGGCAGTGGAAGGCGTAGGCACGGCGGCCAGTTCCTGTTGGGTCATAAATCCAAAGGGCAGTACCGACAACAGGACATATACAACGAGGCAGCCAACAAAACCCATGATCGTGGCCTTGCCGACGTCATCTTGGCTTTGGGCCCGATCAGAAAGGACCACAGCGCCTTCGATCCCGATAAAAGCCCAGAGTGTAACCAGCATGGTACTCTTTATCTGAGTACCGAGCCCACCTAAATGCTGTCCATTGTCCACCGCCAGCTTGCCGAAGAAGTCGAAATCGAACTTATCGATATGAAAAACGAAAATCATAATAATGATAAACACGAACAACGGAATGAGTTTGCCGATCGTACCTATGGTGTTGATCACGGCAGCCTGCTGTGTCCCGCGCAGTACCACAAAATTGAATAGCCAAATCAGGATGGAACCGCCGATGATGGCGTATATGGTATTGCCGCCGGCGAAATAGGGCGGGAAGAAATAGTTGAGGGCATCCATGGTGATGACTGCGTAGCCTACGTTGCCGAAAATCTGGCACAGCCAGTATCCCCAAGCGATGAGGAACCCAACGAAAGAACCGAACCCCTCTCGGCCATACATGTAGATCCCCGCTTTGAGATCCGGTCGGATGTCGGAAAGGATGCGAAAGGAATTCGCCAGGAAAAA
This sequence comes from Bilophila sp. 4_1_30, assembly GCF_000224655.1. Taxonomy (NCBI): domain Bacteria; kingdom Pseudomonadati; phylum Thermodesulfobacteriota; class Desulfovibrionia; order Desulfovibrionales; family Desulfovibrionaceae; genus Bilophila; species Bilophila sp. 4_1_30. Next base: position 915,530 of record NZ_JH114233.1, on the reverse strand, counting down.
CATTCCGATACCCGTCACGACCCAAGCGATGATCACAGCCCCTACCGAAGCCTGGGCGGCCATATTCTGGGGCAGACTATAAATGCCACCCCCCACCATTGAACTCACCACCACACTGGCAAGCGCGATCACACCTAATTTTTTGGTATTATTCGCCATACCCCACTCCTGTTCACTGACAATCTGTTCCATTTTGCCCGGACCGCCGTCCTGATCTGGCGGTCCGGGATCGGCTATGGGATGACAAAGCTAGCGTTTCACAGGGTCAGCAAACTCGAAGTTGAGGAACCCCATAACGGTCAGGCAATATCCATAAGGCTTGGTGAGGTTCAGGTAATTATGCCAGAACTGGAACTCGCTGTGTTGTTCCACCCCGCGCAGGCTCAGCTCATGCCTGAGAGACTTGTTCAACCACATTTCGGCATGAGCCTTAGCGATATCGTCGTCGATCCAAGTGGGGAAGTATTCGACATATTCCGCCGCCCATCCCCCGATGAGCTCGCCCTGTTTGTTTTTTCCCCAGCAGATGCCCAGCCCGGTGGCAATGGCGCGGTGGTCTTCCAATCTGGCCCCATTAGCGGCCATAATGACCTCAAGCACGGCACCGTGTTTGAAGGAAGAAGCCACGGAATCGACAGGAACAATGTTGTTGTACAGTTCTTTCGGCAGTACTGAAGTGTAAGGAATGATATTGAAATTTTCGATTTTAGCCTGCATCAGCGCCGAGTCGTAGCAAAATGTTTCAAATGGTTGTGGGGGAATGCCATCCTCTGCTTCTCCCACGCCTCCGGAAATAAACGCCAATGTAGGGTATCTTGTCCCAAGAGTAGTCATTTACGTTCTCCTATCGTTACAGGTTTCGCTTTCTCCACATCAATGCAGGAAAGTATACGATTTAAAAAATCGTAGCACGAGTTATTCGTAAATGATTTTCTTAAGTTATACTATTGATACTCATCTCTGTTCGTTAGAGTGAGCCCACTGGAATATGATGATGTACAGATTTCCTAGGGTGCGGAGCCAGTGATTCCCGACTCTCTTTCGCATCACCGTTTTTTGTCCCTGATCAAGCATGGCTACACTTTTGCACGGTGTGGTTTGGCTGGCTCCTGATGCGCCTGTCAGGACACTTCTGTAAGAGTGCCTTATAAAAAAAAGAGGAACCCACCGACTGCATTGGTGGGTTCCTCTGTGGTTCTGTTCCCTGAAGAATAAGGCGTTATGACGCACTGAGCAAAAACGGTTCTTTCCGAGGCTAATCCCAAACCTCCAGGGTACGATGGAAAAACGGAGCCGCTCATCAGGAGTGATGACGGGATGACGTCGATAAACAGCATTCGCACAGTGCGGTGTTGCCGCCCATACTGTGACCTTCTGGGATTGCGCAAGAACTCTCCGTTCGTCCCGCGGAGGCTTGAACCGCATTTTATTTAAGAGAATATTTATAAATATAGTGTAATTGGACTCATTCCCCCTTGACACATAATACTTTTTTTATAAACGTGTTACTTATTCAGCAAGGAGGGGTTCATGATGCACATTTGGGGAAGGCTCTCCCGTGTGGTGATGGCTTGCGCGCTGTCGGTTCTTTTTTTGGGGGGTACCGGAAAAACGATTTTGGCTGCTCCGGCGATTTCCTTTACCGATATTGCTGGGCGCGAGGTCCGGCTGGATAAACTCCCCAAGACGTTCGTCGTCGCAAACTACATCGCCAATTTTTTGATGGTCGGCGGAGCGGAGAGTCTGGATAAGGTTGTAGGCATGACGTTCGACGGTTGGGAGGAAACCCGGTACGGCGAGTATGTCGTCTATACTGAAACATTTCCTAAACTGAAAGCTATCCCGAGTATCGGCGGATATCACGACAACATCCTCGACTCTGAAAAAATATTGTCTCTTCGGCCTGATGTGTTATTGGTAGGGCGCTCTCAGTTTGCGGACAACAATCAGAAAATCGACATATTTGAGAAGGCCGGTATCAAGGTTGTAGTCCTTGATTACCATGCCATGAAGGTGGAGAACCACACGAAGAGTACGATGATCCTCGGCCAGCTTCTCGACAGGGAAGCTGTGGCCAAGGAACAGTGCGACACGTATGCCTCCGCGCTTGAAGACGTGTATAAGAAGATTGCCGCGCTCCCTGATTCCGCCAAGCACAAGACGGTTTACATGGAATTGGGGAACAAGGGCATTGGAGAGTACGGGAACAGCTATAATAAGGACGTACTCTGGGGCGCGATCCTGAAAAACCTTGGAGCCGACAATCTGGCTGAGAATGCCACCCAGCCCTATGCGCCGCTGGATACGGAATTCGTACTTGCATCCAATCCCCAGCTTATCGTCATCGGCGGCGGTATTTGGCGCAACAACGCCGAGGGTGACCAGATGAGCATGGGGCTGACCATCGACGAGGCCACTGCACAGAAGCGGCTGAAGGGCTTTGCCGAGCGTCCGGCTTGGAAGAATCTCGCTGCGGTCAAGTCTGGAGAGATATATGCCGTGGATCACGGCAGCCTCCGGAACATGATCGACTATACGTTGACACTGTACCTCGCCAAGATCCTCTATCCCAACACCTTCCAAGAAGTGGATCCGATGGGCGATATGCGCGCGTTCTATGCCAAATATCTCCCTGAACTGAAGTTCGACGGAACCTTTATGATCAAATGTGCACGTTAGCATGAAGGATGACGGTATGCCTTCCGGCAATGCACATATGTACAGGCAGCTGAACGGAAGGCGTCTGTTGACGGGTATGGTGCTCGCCATCCTGACGCTAGGCCTCATCGTCATTGATCTCGGCATGGGCTCTTCCGGCATCGGTCCCGGTGAAGTCGTCGAGGCCCTGCTTGGCGGGCCGGACGGTGATACGGCGAATACGGCCATCTTGTGGTCCATCCGCTTGCCCATGACGCTGACCTGTGTCTTTGTGGGAGGCTCGCTCAGCCTTGCCGGTCTGCAAATCCAGACCATTACCAACAACGCTCTGGCGAGCCCCTACACTCTCGGCATTACGGCAAGCGCCAGTTTTGGAGCGGCCATAGCGATTACGTTGGGGCTTTCCGTGGCGGGGTACCTCTGGATCGGGACGGCGCTGCTCGCACTCGTATTCGCGCTTGCCGTCTCCCTCCTCATTTTCTATTTGGGGCGCCTGAAGGGGATGTCCACGAGTACGCTGATCCTTTCGGGGATCATCATGAATTTTTTCTTTCAGGCGTTGCAGCAGTACCTGCAATACCGTGCCTCCCCGGAGATCGCGCAGATCATTTCCGGGTGGACCTTCGGGAACCTGCAACGCTCGTCGTGGATGAGCGTCGTCGTAAGTGGTTGTTTGTTGGTAATGGGTGCGGCGCTCCTGTCCGGCTGGTCTTGGCGTCTCACCGTACTGACGACGGGTGAGGAGCGGGCGCGGAGCCTGGGGATCAATGTGGAGAGGTTACGTCTGCATGTCTTTCTGATCTGTTCATTTTTTATTGCCGGTGCCGTTGGTTTTATCGGTACGGTGGCCTTTGTCGGACTTGTCGCTCCGCATTGTGCGAAGCTCATGTTGGGTGAGGATCAACGCTATCTGCTTCCCAGCGCGACGATCCTTGGCGGCCTTATGCTGCTTGCGTCCTCGATTGTTTCAAAGCTGCTTTCTGGCGGCTCCATGCTCCCGGTGGGCATTATCACGTCCATTGTAGGCGTTCCGTTTTTGTTCGTTTTGCTCATGAAAAACGGGAGGTGACATGCTGACTTTATCTATTCGGAACCTGTCCGTACATTTTTCGGGAAACCACGTCATCAATGATGTATCCGCAACGCTGCATGGCGGAGAAATGGTGGCGGTGGTTGGCCGAAACGGCGTGGGTAAGACCACACTGATCAAGGCCATCGCGCGGCTGATCAAACGTTCCGGTGACGTGGCCTTGTACGACGATAAAGGCAACCTTTTTTCGGATCGGGACATTGCGTATGTTCCACAGCTCGAATCCGTTACCAGCCGCTTGACGGCCTTTGAAATGGTTCTCCTCGGCCTGGTCAAGGATCTCAGATGGAAAGTGACCGACGAGCAAATCGAAAAAGTGGCGGACACGCTGGCGGAACTTGGGCTCGACAGTCTGAGCCGGAAGCCGGTGTGCAGCCTGAGCGGCGGGCAAAAGCAGCTTGTGTTCATGGCGCAGGCGTTCGTGTCGCGGCCCAAGGTCTTGCTGCTGGACGAACCCACGAGTGCGCTCGATCTGCGCCACCAGCTCGTCGTCATGGATTTGGCCCGGAAATACACGCGGGAAAACGGGGCGATTACACTTTTTGTCGTGCATGATCTCATGTTGGCGTCGCGATACAGCAGCCGCTTGCTCATGCTTCACGAGGGGCGGATCAAGGCCTTTGATACGGCCGAACGGGTGCTGCACCCGCACTTGCTTGGCGACGTCTACGACGTGGAGGCGAGCGTCGAGCGGACGCGCCCCGGTTTTTTGAATGTCATTCCCGTGAGGCCGTTGTGAATAGGTGCCGCCTGGAAACGATCCGGGCCTACTGGTCGGGCAGGGTAGCGGCCTATTCCGCCGTCAATGCGGATGAACTTGGTACTATTCAGGCCAAGGTATGGGATGAACTGATCGCGGAGCAGCTTCCGTGGAAGCATCCTCTGCGTATCCTCGATGCGGGTTGCGGGCCCGGCTTTTTCTCCATCCTGATGGCTCGCCGGGGACATGAGATTACGGGGGTGGACTACAGCGAAGCCATGATCGAGTGTGCCCGGGAGAACGTCGAAAACCATTCCCCGGAAGCAAGCGCCTACTTTTCCCAGATGGATGCCCAAAACCTGACATTTGAGGATGATACGTTTGATGTCGTCTTGAGCCGCAACCTTACATGGAATCTGGAACACCCGGACAGGGCGTATGCGGAGTGGCTGCGCGTCCTCAGGCCCGGTGGCGTCCTCCTGAATTTCGATGCGAACTGGCACGCTCATCTGTTCGACCCGGAGCTTGCCCGGCTGTATGCGGAAGATGCCCAAACGCTGCGTGCTATGGGGTATGCCGTGGAGGATGAACACGGAGACCCGATCATGGACGAGCTGATCCCGCAGTTGCCGCTCAGCCGTGAACAGCGCCCCGGGTGGGACAAGGCCTGCCTGGAACGGCTCGGTTGCCGCGACGTGCTTGTCAGGGCGGCTCTGCCCCCAGACATCATGAACGATTACTACCGGATTCGGTACACCCATATCCCGATGTTCCTCGTACGGGGCATCAAGCAGTGAGAAGGCCATGACGGAATTGGAAGCGATACGGCGTTACTGGAATACGCGGGCGGAAGGGTACTCCCTGAAGACTGCGTATGATCTTCAACATGCGGAAAAAGTCTGGCTGGAGCGTCTGCGTCCGTTTGTACTTGCGTCCGGCAAATTAGACATTTTGGACATAGGATGCGGGCCAGGATTCTTTTCCATCCTGCTGGCCCGGCTGGGGCATTCCGTGGTCGCCTTCGACTATACGGAAGGGATGCTGGAGCGCGCCTCTCGGAATGCCGCCGAAGCTGACGTCTCTATTGTTGTGCGGCAAGGCGACGCGCAGGACCTTCCGTTTCCGGATGAAACGTTCGATCTGATCGTGTCCCGCAATCTGATGTGGAACCTCGAACACCCGGAATCAGCCTATGCGGAATGGCTGCGCGTACTCAGACCGGGAGGGCGCCTCGTCAATTTTGACGGCAATCATTACCGCCACCTCTACAGCGAACCCTATGCGGAGGAGTTGAAACAGCCTGACTATACGGATGGCCACAATCCGGACTTCATGCTCGGGGTCGATCCCGCCCCGATCCATGCCATTGCCGCGAACCTGCCTTTGAGCAGAGTCGACCGTCCGCAGTGGGATGTGGAAACGCTCCTCAAACTGGGGGCACGCAATGTGACGGTTGACGTGGAACGAAAACATTTCGTAGACGGCACGGGACAGCCCGTATCCATTATCAAGCGCTTCATGGTATCAGCCCAAAAAGAAGAACAGCAGTGAGATAACGTATCGTTTTCTCTTTTGGATTGATTGGGGACCTTGGTCCTTTGGCTGGGATCTCATTTGGGCCGGGAGCGCCATTCATCAAAATATACTGATTGCAATTTGCTGGGCTGTATTACTGATACGGAAAAAGAGCGGCATATCCTATTGTTGGGTTAGGGCACATTACCCTTTGGGGTTTGTTTCATTTTCGGTAGGGTGGGACTTACTGGTTGAAGCCGCCCCAACTCCCTATCCCATATCTTTGGTAATCATTGCCGTACACTCCCCAGCAGTGTTACGAAATAAAAAAAAATACTACCAAGAGGCAACGCAGCGTTTCTTGGCTGGACAATATTGGCCCTCGAAGTGCCATTCATTGCGGAACAGGTGAAGCAAAAAAGCTTTATAGCTCACGTTGTAAACGGAGAGGAATCATGTTCATGGGAAAACTGTTTGTCGTGGTTATCGCACTCTTGGGGCTTGCGGGGTGCTCGCAGGAGGAGCCGGCCTCCAAAGCCGAAGCGCCTCGTACGGAACTGGCGTACGCGAGCACAAAGGATATTCGAAACATCAACCCTCATCTGTATTCCGGCGAGATGGCTGCGCAAAACATGGTGTTCGAACCACTGGTCGTCAATACGAAGGAGGGCGTCAAACCCTGGCTCGCGGAAAGCTGGGAAATCTCCCCGGATGGGAAGGAATACACCTTCCATCTCCGGAAAGATGTTGCCTTCACGGATGGAACGCCTTTCAACGCCGAGGCCGTCAAAGCGAATATGGACGCCATTGTGAGCAACCTTCCCCGGCACGCATGGCTGGATATGGTCAACGAAATCGACCGCAATGAGGCCGTTGACGAATATACCTACAGGCTGGTGCTCAAGCATCCCTACTACCCTACGCTGGTAGAGCTGGGGCTGACCCGGCCTTTCCGTTTCATCTCTCCGAAGTGTTTCATTGATGGCGAAACCAAGAACGGCGTGTCCGGTTATGTCGGCACGGGGCCGTGGGTTCTGACCGAGCACAAGGACAAGCAGTATGCCGTGTTCACGCGAAATGAACGCTATTGGGGGCCTAAGCCGGCTCTGGAGAGCGTACGCTGGAAGGTTATGCCGGACCATCAGACTATTCTGCTCGCACTCCAGAAGGGGGAAATCGATCTTATCTTCGGTTCCGACGGTGACATGCTGAACCTCGACGCGTTTGCCGCATTGCAAAAGGAAGGCAAGTACAAGACGGAGATCAGCGCCCCCATCGCCTCACGGGCCATCCTTCTGAACGCGCATCAGCCGATTACCAAGGATATCAATGTGCGCGAAGCATTTCAGCACGCCATCGATAAGAAGGCCATTGCCGACGGTATACTCAACGGCTCGGAAACGATAGCCGACACGTTGATGGCCAAGACCGTTCCCTATTGCGACGTTGATCTTCCGGTACGCTCCTATGATGTTGCGAAAGCCAACGAACTGATGGAAAAGGCTGGCTGGAGCATGGGCAAGGACGGGTACCGTTACAAGGACGGCGAGAAGTGCGTCGTCACCATCTACTATAATTCCAACAACTCACAGGAACGGACCATCAGCGAATACATGCAGAACGATCTCAAGAAGATCGGCGTGGAACTCAGAATCGTGGGCGAGGAAAAGCAGGCGTTTCTGGATCGGCAGCGCACCGGCGAATTCGACCTGCAATACTCCCTGTCGTGGGGTACACCGTATGATCCGCAGTCGTATCTGTCTTCTTGGCGCATTCCCGCCCACGGGGATTATCAGGCGCAGGTCGGGTTGGAGCGCAAGGAATGGCTGGACAAGACAATCACCGCGCTCATGATCGAGCCGAATGAGGATACCCGTAAGAATACGTACAAGGAATTGCTGGCGTATATCCATGAACAGGGCGTGTACGTGCCTCTGAGCTATTCGCGTACCAAGGCCGTGCATGTCCCGGCTCTCAAGGGGGTTACGTTCTGTACCTCCCAGTACGAAATCCCCTTTGAAAGGATGTCGTTCTAGCAGACTGGCCCGGGAGACGCGTCTCCCGGGCCGCTTGTAATGCTTAAGGAGTTTCGTATGGGGAGCTATCTTTTTCGTCGCCTGCTCAACCTCATCCCCATCCTTATTGGGATTTCGTTTCTGTCTTTCGTGCTGATCAATCTGAGCCCCAGCGACCCGGCGGAAGTGGCCGTGCGTGTCAATGAAGTCACTCCCACGGAAGAGGTGCTCGCCGAAACCCGTGCGAAACTCGGCTTGGATAAACCTTTTTTGACGCGTTATGTGGTTTGGCTGAACAACTCCTTGCATGGGGATTTCGGCAATCGTTATGTGGACGACAAACCTGTGCTTGGTGAAATCCAAAAGGCGCTGCCCGCGACCCTCGTTCTTGCCGGAGCGGCTCTGTGCCTGACGCTGGTGTGCAGTCTCTCCGCCGGGATCGTCTGTGCGTTGTATGAAGGAACCTTTCTCGACCGGCTCATCCGTGGCGGTGTCTTTCTTGGTACGGCCATGCCCAGTTTCTGGGCCGGGCTTCTCCTTATGTGGCTGTTTGCCGTCAAATTTGATCTCGTTCCGACGAGCGGGATGGACGGTCCCAGCTCCGTCCTTTTACCCGCGGTCACGTTGTCCCTTGCATATATCGCCACCTATACGCGGCTTATCCGTGCCAACATGATTCAGAATAAGCAGGAAAACTACATTCTCTACGCACGGGTACGCGGTTTGCCCGAGCGCTCGATCACCCGCCATATGCTCAAGAATTCGCTTCAGGCTTCGCTGACCGCACTGGGTATGTCGTTGCCGAAGCTTATAGCCGGAACCTTTGTCGTGGAAAGCATTTTCGCATGGCCCGGCATCGGAAGGCTTTGCGTGACGGCGATCTTCAACCGTGATTTTCCCGTCATCCAGGCTTATGTGCTGATCATGGCGGTTCTTTTTGTAGTCAGTAACGTATTGGTGGATATCCTGAGCGCTGCCATCGATCCCCGGCTGAGAAAGGAATTCTAGCATGTCCCCGTGGATTCGCCTGAAAAGAGACAGCCTGGCGCTGGCCTGCATGGGGTTTCTGGGGGTTGTTCTTGTATTGGGCCTCCTCGCTCCCATACTTCCCTTGTCCGACCCGACGCTTGTCGACGTCAGGGACAAGTTCGCGCCGTGGAGCTGGCATCATCCCTTTGGGACGGATCAGCTTGGGCGCGACGTCCTTTCGCGTCTTGTCTATGGCATACGCGCGACGGTGTTTCTGTCCTTGCTCACTATGGCCATAACCTCCGCGTTAGGGGCGTGCGTCGGCCTTGTTTCCGGGTTTTTCCGCAACCGTATCGACGACGTGCTTATGCGCATATGCGACGTAATGATGTCCTTCCCCAGCGAGGTCATGATCCTCGCCATTGTGGGCATGATGGGCCCAGGCCTGGAAAACGTGGTCATCGCCAACGTGGTGGCCAAGTGGCCGTGGTATGCGCGTATGGTCCGTTCCATCGTCCGGCAATATTCCGACAAGGACTATATCCGGTTTGCCAAGGTCGCCGGCGGATCATCCATCAGGATCATGATGCGGCATCTGTTGCCCGGCACAGCCGGCGAACTCTTTGTCCTGACGACGCTGGATACGGGAAGCGTGATCCTGATGATTTCAGCATTGTCTTTCCTCGGGTTGGGCGTGCAGCCCCCCACCCCGGAGTGGGGCATGATGCTCAATGAGGCGAAGGAGGTCATGACCATGTATCCGTTGCAGATGATCCCGGCGGGCATGGCCATACTGTTGGTTGTGGCGGCATTCAATTTTTTAGGCGACAGCCTGCGTGACGCCTTTGATCCCAAACACGCGGGCAGGGAACGTTCATGAGTTTACTTGAAGTGCGGGGTTTGACTGTCCGAGACGCCCTTACCGGGGCGCTGATCGTACGGGATGTGCATTTTTGCCTTGAACCGGGAACCTGCCTTGGCGTCGTTGGGGAAAGCGGCAGCGGCAAATCGCTGACGTGCCTGGCGCTGTTGGGACTGGCGCCTCCTTCCTTGCGGGTTTCCGGCAGTGTCCGTTTCGGCGGCATCGACCTCTTGCAGGCAGGACGGGAAACCGTGCGCGGCATCCGCGGCAAGCGAATCGCCATGATAGTCCAGCAACCGATGACGGCGTTCGATCCTCTTTACTCCATGGGGGCGCAGCTTCTTGAAACACTCCGGGCGACGACATCGGCTTTTTCGGAAAAAGAGAGCAGGGGACGCATCATTGAGGCTCTGGAGATGATGCACATCCACAATCCGTTGGATATGCTCAAGAAATATCCGTACCAGCTTTCCGGAGGCATGTTGCAGCGGTGTATGATCGCGGTGGCGCTGCTTCAGCGGCCCGATATCATCATTGCCGATGAGCCCACAACGGCGCTGGACTCCATGAACCAGCGGGAGGTTGTGGCACAATTCCATTGGATCCGGGAACGGTTCGGGACCAGCCTGATTTTGGTTTCCCATGATCTTGGCGTAGTCCGCCAGCTCGCGCAGGAAGTCTTGGTCATGAAGGACGGCGTCGGCGTCGAATACGGCGGAGCGGAGCTTTTCTCCGCTCCACGGCATCCCTATACGCGTTATCTCGTGGACACGAGAGCCTCGTTGTCCAAAGCCTTCGAGAGGGTGATGCAATGTCGGTAGCACATCGGGAAACGCCGTTGCTTGAGGTCCGCAATGTCTCCAAAAGCTATCCGGTATCGGGAGGCTTTTGGAGGAAAAAACGGCAGCCGGTCCTCAGAGACGTGAACCTCACACTGCCCGAGGGCTCTTCCGTAGGGCTCATCGGTGAAAGCGGCGAGGGGAAAAGCACGCTCGGAAGGCTGATCCTTGGTTTGGAACAGCCGGACAGTGGGCAGGTATTCTTGGAAGGCCGCCCTGTTCATGTATGGAGCAAGGAACATCCTGGGCAAATGAGCGTTGTGTTCCAGGACTATACATCCTCCGCCAACCCGAGATTCTCTGTGGAGGAACTCATCAGAGAGCCGTTGGATATCTTGCGGCTGGACGCGTCATGCGCAATCCCGGAACTGCTTGAGCGGGTCGGGCTCCCGAAGGCGCTGCGGAACCGTTATCCCCACGAGCTGAGCGGGGGGCAGCTCCAGCGGGTGTGCATCGCGCGAGCCATAGCGACCAGGCCCCGATTCATCGTATTCGATGAGGCCATCAGCTCGCTTGACGTGTCCGTACAGGCGCAAGTGCTGGAACTGCTGTTGGAGCTGAAGGGGGACATGACCTACCTGTTCATTGCCCATGATGTCCAGGCCGTCACCTACTTATGTGATCATATTATGTTTCTTCATGAGGGGACCATCGTGGAATCCTTGGAGAGGGAGCACCTGGCAAGGGCATCCAGCGGATATGCACAACGGCTTCTTCAATCCGTTATCCCCTTTAACCCTGACGCTTGCGTCGCAACAGTATAAGGCTCCGCCATGCATTCCTCCTGCCAGGCGCTCGACGGGCGCATCGAACGGTTGCGTCCCCCGCCCTGAATGGGACATGCGGACATTGGACGAAACAGGGTTCACCGATATCTGCTGCGATACCCGGATAAGCGACAGGATTTATACGGAAGTCGACGAGACATTCAATCCTGTCCCCATGTTCCGGCTGACGGCGGGCAAGCCCGGCTAGAACGTTTTATCATGTATTTCTTCTGATATTCCGCCCAATAGGGCCGTTTTCCTTCCGGGCAAGCTTATCCCGGGCTCTCGTCGTGCGCACTGTGCTTGGGGGGAGAGCCCATCGTATAACCTTTGACGCTAGAGAGGTGATGATGAAACGTGCAATGATGTTGTTCCTTGCGGCAGGCCTTCTTTTAAGTATGACGAGCGGTGCACGGGCGGCTGACGTGAATATTAAGGGGCAATGGCAAAACGGTTTTTCCTGGGCTGATCGCAACCCCCTCAAATCCGCGAATGCTTCTGTTGATAGATTCAAGGCTTCCACGCGGTTACGCACGCAGATCGATATCGTGGCTTCCGATTCGCTCAAGGGCGTCGTCTTTTTTGAAGTGGGCCATCAAAACTGGGGAACAAATGATGCCGCCCTCGGAACGGACGGTAAGGTCGTCAAAGTACGTTATAGTTATGTCGACTGGATTATCCCGGAGACGGACGCAAAAGTCCGCATGGGCCTTCAGCCCTTCGACATCGCGACATTTGCGGTACCGTACGCGGCATTCACGACCGACGGTGCCGGGATCTCGCTTTCCGGAAATTTCACTGAAAACGTGGGGGCCACGCTTTTTTGGGTTCGTGCGTACAATAACGATGAACGTACTGTTTCCCTATATGGCAAGGACAACACGTTGCTGTATACATACAACAGCCACGATGCGATGGATGTCATCGGGCTGGCGGTTCCGGTGCAGTTCGATGGCATCAGGATGAACCCCTTCGGAATGTACAGCGCGATCGGCAAAGACACCCGTTTCGGTGCCGGTGCGAACAACAAGACCGGAGTCGCCAGCGGATTGCTCCCCGTTGGCACCGGGAAGGTTGTCGCCGACTCCAAAGACAATCACGGCAACGCATGGTGGGGCGGCCTTTCCGCTGAAATGACGTTGTTCAGCCCGCTCAGAGTCGCCGTAGATGGTGTTTACGGAAAGGTGGACATGGGGAAAACGGGCAATCAAGATCTGAAGCGCGCGGGCTGGTATGCCGCCCTGGCCGCTGAATGCAAAACGGATTTTGTCACACCCGGCCTTACGTTCTGGTACGCTTCCGGTGATGACGCGAACGCGCTTGACGGTTCCGAACGTATGCCCGTCATCGATACTGACGTGGCGTTGACCTCTTTCGGATATGACGGCGGGATGTATAACCGTTCCAGCACGTTTAACGGAACGGATATCAGCGGCAGCTGGGGGATCATGGCTGAGCTGAAGGATATTTCCTTCATTGAAGCCTTGAGTCACGCATTCCGCGTCGCGATGGTTAAAGGCACGAACAATACGGAAATGGTACGCGGCGGGGTGGTCGCTCATGGCGCAATGGCCACTGTCGGCAATAATATGTACCTCACCACCAAAGACAAACTGTGGGAAGTCAATTTTGATTCCCAATACAAGCTGTATGAGGGGCTTACCCTCGCCTTTGAGCTTGGGTATATCTATCTCGACGCCGATAAGGAACTCTGGAATAACTTGTACAAGGAAAACAACTTCCAGGCAGCTTTTAGCGTAAACTACAAGTTCTAGCTCCGACCTTCCTGAAATGAAAAGGTATGCATGGGTACAGGGTACCGTGCATACCTTTTCAGACAAGAAATGTTCAGACGAAGAATATGCGTCTTATTCGTTTGGTGCGCTGCGTTTGGCGCGGACAGCCTGACGGAGCCAATCATACCATTCTTCAAGCCCGTCACCCGTGCGGCAGGATATTTTGAAGACGGGGAGAGCGGCATTAAGATGGCGGGCATGTCGCGCGGCGGTTTCCATGTCAAAATCCAGATAGGGGAGCAGGTCGATTTTATTCAGGATCATGGCACTGGCACGGTTGAAGAGGAACGGGTACTTTTCGGGCTTATCGTCGCCTTCGGGGAGGCTGAGGAGGGCGATCTTGGCATCTTCGCCACAATCGAATTCCACTGGGCAGACAAGGTTTCCCACGTTTTCAATGAACAGGATATCGATTTCGTTCAGGTTGAGCGCCCCCAGCGCCTCCATGACAAGATTGCTGTCGAGATGACATCCGCCTTCCGTGTTGATCTGCACAGCCTGAGCTCCGGTGGCGGCTACTCGTTGGGCGTCGTTGTCCGTTTGGAGATCGCCCTCGATAACGGCCATGTGGAACTCGGGGGAAAGATCCGCAAGCGTCCGTTCGAGCAGGGAAGTCTTTCCCGCGCCGGGGGAACTGATGAGGTTCAAGGCAAGAATGCCGTGCCTGGCGAAACATTCCTTCAGACGTGCCGACAGTTTTTCGTTGGCCTCAAGAACGTTGCGAATAACTGGTATTTCCATGAGATAACTCCTTTATTCCACTTCCATGCTCTGGATATAGAGTTCCCGTCCCGCTTCTATGGAGTGCCCTTGTTCTTCTCCACAGAAAGGGCACGGTGCCGAAAAACGTTTCTGCCGAGCGGGGGATTTCTTCGGTTTGCAACACAGCCCCTTCCCAATCCGTCCCTGCCGTAAGAGCGCTCGAACGCGACGGACAGTGCTTCCGGAACGATGTTCGCCAGAGCGCCGTACCGTACGCGTACTTGCAACAGACGGTGTCGAGCGTGCCGTTCCATCTCCTCGCGAATGATGGATAACAAGCTTGTAATAAGAGACATTTCGTGCATAAGAAAACTTTATGTGGTTTCCCTGAACAGGTTTCGCAATTACTGGGGAAACGGCGGCCTTGAGTATGTGTAAAACAGGGGCTCCGGCGTGTACGCTGAAACGGGGCGAAGGGGCTTCCGTGCCCACCGGGTGGAATCGTATGGTATCTTTGTTTTTTGCAGAAGAACCCAGATGGTATGTCCGTCCCCCCGTAACAGTCCCGGCCTCATCGGGGGCCAATGAAGCGTATTTTATCTAACTGGATTCACTGCCTATTTTTTGATTGAGAGTCATGACGCGTTTCATGGGCCGGTTCGCAGGCGGCAAGGGCATCGGGGAATGGTGTTAGTACCCGTTTGAGTACGCCCTGCGTGAAGGAAATGGCGACGCCGTAGTTCGTCATGGGGATGCCTCTGCTTTGAGCGGAGCGCAGGCGGCCGAGCATTTGCCGCCGCGTGAGTGTACACCCGCCGCAATGGACGATGAGATCGTATGATCCGGGACAGTCCGTGAGGGATTTGCCCGCACACATGTCAAAGCGCAGCTCTCCGCCCGCATACTGCTGGAGCAGGCGGGGAATCTTGATCCTCCCTATGTCGTCCTGTTGCGGGTGGTGGGAACAGGCCTCCATCATGAGCACGCTGTCGCCGGGCTTGAGGTTCCCAATGGCGGCGGCCCCGGCGGCGAGGAGCGGCAGGTCTCCCTTGAGGCGGGCCATCAGGATCGAGAAGGTCGTCAAAGGGACGGACTGCGGCGTCTCCAGCGCCACGCGGCGCACCACCTGCGAATCGCAGACCACCAGAGCCGGCGGTTCCTTCAGGCAGGCGAAGGCCGCCCCGAGTTCTCCTTCCGTCACCACAAGGCATAACTTGCGCCCATCAAGGGCATCCCGGATGGTTTGCACTTGCGGCAAAATGAGTCGGCCCTTCGGCGCGCCGGAATCGATGGGGACGACGAGGATGACGACGCCCTTCTCGGGAAGCAGATCCGCCACTAGCTGTGCTTCGTGAAGCGATTCGTCAGGCGACAGCCGAACCAGTTCGCGGCGGATCGTTTCGAGGCCTTCGCCCGTTTTCGCGGA
The DNA here is from genome assembly GCF_000224655.1 of Bilophila sp. 4_1_30. Lineage (NCBI taxonomy): Bacteria > Pseudomonadati > Thermodesulfobacteriota > Desulfovibrionia > Desulfovibrionales > Desulfovibrionaceae > Bilophila > Bilophila sp. 4_1_30. The sequence goes on along the minus strand of NZ_JH114233.1, from coordinate 900,191 downwards.
AGCGCGCACCATGGGGAGGCCCCTCATGGCATCGGGTAGGCGATCCTTGGATGCAACGGACGACTCCGTTTTGTTCATGACCACAAGGAACGGAATTGCCTGCTCCCTGAGCCTGTTCACGATGGTTTCTTCGTAGTGACCCCAGACGTTTTCCGCCGTCACCACCAAAGCCATGTCCGTTCGAGGCAATACGGCAAGCGTGCGTTCCGTGCGCTGTGTCCCGAGTTCGCCCTCATCGTCCAATCCCGCCGTATCCAGAAAAACGACTGGCCCCAGCGGGGCGAATTCCAACGTTTTTTCCACCGGATCCGTGGTCGTTCCCGGCGTATCGGATACGATGGACACGGATTGTGCGGCCAACGCGTTGAGCAGCGATGATTTACCCACATTCCGCCGACCGAAAAGGCCGATGTGCAACCTGAGGCCTTTAGGCGCATCCAGCATGTCACCCCTCCCTGTGTAGCGAATGGGTGCGCCCCGCCGATTCGATGACCTGACGGGCCTCATCCATACTGACTCGATGTTTGTTGTCATAAATACAGTAGTCTTCCCGGTGGGCCGCCGGCGTGAAACCGGGCATGAGCACATTGCCGCCGGCGAGCAGGCCCTCCCGTTGCCCTGAAACGGGATCAAGCGACGCCAGAGCCGTTGTCGCGGGGAGATTGGACCACGGCAGAGCGATGCGCAGTACGGCCATGACCCGCAAGGCCAGCTCAACCGATCCCTGCGGTTCGTTGCCCAAAGGCGTATCGGCCTGAGGGATGAACGGCCCGGCCCCGCACATGTCCACATGAAGTTCCCGCGCCAGCAGGATATCGTCCGCCAGTGTCTCGGGACGTTGGCCGGGAACGCCCACAATGAACCCCGAACCGATTTCATAGCCGGCCCGCCGCAGGCGTTGCAGCGCATCCACCCGTTGCGTGAGCGTGTATCCGGGATGCAGGGCAGCGTACAGGGATGCATCCGCCGTTTCATGCTTCAGAAGGAAGCGGGATGCGCCCGCCTCCTTCCACAGCGCATAAGAAGCAGTGGGCTGCTCTCCGACACTCAGAGTAACGGCCACGGGGAACCGTGTGCGGAGAGCATCCACCACATGGGCGATACGTTGCGGATCGCCGTGGACCTCGCCGGATTGCAGGACGAGAGTGTCCACGCCGAAAGCCACGGCCCGTTCCGCCGCTTCGACAATTTGGGCCTCGTCAAGACGGTAACGTTTCAGGGACGGATTCGCCGAACGCAGGCCGCAGTATCGGCAGTTCCGTTCGCAACGGTTCGAGAATTCGATCAGGCCCCGGACAAAGACATGCTCTCCCTTTTCCCGGGCCCGCACCTCGTCGGCGCGCTCACGCAGAGCCTCGTACGGCGTTTCGAAAAGCAGTTTCAGGATATCGTTCCGTTGCATACCCTTTCTCCTGCCTTCAATCCGTCGTTCAACAGCCGTTCCTGCGGGAAAGGCGATCGGCAAAGCATCCGGCGCATGGGTTACATACCGCTTTTGGCGAAGGATTCCACCGCCTTGGTGACCTTTATCTTGTCTCCGATCACTCCGGCCCCGCCGACGCATCCCCCTTCACAGGCCATGACTTCAACGAGATTGCCGGGACAGTCCTTGGTTGCGTAGCTCTTGAGTTTGCGTAGCCCGGCGAGGGAAAGTCCGTTGACATACAGGGGGGTGACTTCGACGTCGTTTCCGACCGCCTTCTTGACCGCGGCGGCGACACCGCCGGAAATGGCATATCCCCGGCCATCGCCCGACGCGCCATCACCGAGCGAGTGTTCCGCGCAGGAGGATACGTCGATGTTTTTGGCTTCAAGGAGCGCACCGACTTCCTCAAATGTCAGCACGTAGTCCACAATGGGGTCGTACAGCGCCTCGCGGCGTTTTGCGACGCACGGTCCGATGAATACCGTCGTCGTGCTGGGGAAACGTTCTTTCGCTATCTCGGCGCAGTAGTGCATTGGGGTGCTCGTCGAGGAGACGAATGGGGCCATTTCCGGCAAGTGCAGGCGTACGGCCTCCACATAACCGGGACAGCAGGATGTGGTCATGAAGCGTTCACCGTGTTTCATCCGCTCCACAAATTCGGCGGCTTCTCTTTTGGTGGTGACGTCCGCACCGGAAGCCACTTCGAGGACCTCGGAGAAACCGAGCTCCCGCAGAGCCTCAACCACGCGCTTCAGGTTGCCGGGAAACTGCCCCACAATGGCGGGGGCCATCATGGCGGTAAGATGCTTGCCCGCTTTCATGGCGGAAAGGACGTCCACGATCTCGCTGCGCTCAATGACCGTGCCGAACGGACAGGCCCGCATACAGCGCCCGCAGCTGATGCATTTTGTGATGTCGATCTCGGCGCGGCCGTTTTCGCCCTTGTGAATGGCCTTTACCGGGCAGGCATCCTCACAGGGCACGGACAGGCGGACGATGGCCTGATAGGGGCAGGCGTCGTGGCACATGCCGCAGTTGCGGCATTTTTCGGGATCAATATAGGAACGTCCCTTGATGTGCTGGATGGCACCGAAATGACAGGACCCTATGCAGGGATGGGCAATACAGTTCTGACACGCGTCGGTCACATAGTACCGTGCGGGAATGCATCCCTGACAGGCCGTATCGCATACGGTCAGGATTGGGGCCGAGGGCTGTTCCCGTTCCAGCGCCTTTTCAGCATACACGGACAGAGGCGTGGAGTCGTCTTCCTCATCTTCAAGCCGGAATCCGAGCGCGGCCATGACCCGAAAGCGCAATATGGCGCGATCCTTATAGATACAGCATCGGCTTGGTTTCGTATTTTTGGGACGCATGACAAAGGGGATGCGTTCCACGCTTTTGCCGAAATCCGCATCGTGGAGAAAGGACTCGGCGACCCGTCTGAGCACTTCACGACGCAATACGTTGATATGGTTCCGTTCCACCATGAATTTCATTCCCTGACGGGACGGCTCCCGGCGCAGGGATTGCCCACTCCGGAAATCGTCCGCGCTGTTCATTGTAAGAAGGTTCTCAACAGTAGACGTCCCTGCGGCCGTCCCGCACCTTGGCGAGCAGGTTTTCGGAAACCTTGCGGATCCTGCCGTCCATACCGTCCAACGCCGCCGCAATGGCGCGCTCCCCGGCTTCCCGCGCTTCGGGTGTGCCGTAGTCGAGAAGATACTCCTCAAAGGTGGACAGAGCGTTGGGCGCGCATTTTTCCTTGATGAGGCCCGGTTTCGCCAGGTCCATGAAATCTTTGCCGGTACGCCCGAGACGATAACAGCCGGTGCAGAAAGAGGGAATGAATTTGTGCTGTCCGAGATCGGCAATCACTTCCGCGAGGGAGCGGTGATCGCCAAGCTGAAATTGTGCCGCCTCGAACTGGCTGGATTCCTGATAGCCACCCGGATTGGTACGGCTGCCCGCCGAAATCTGGGAAACGCCGAGTTCCAGCGTCCGCTGCCGGATAGCCGGGTTTTCCCGAGTGGACATGATAATGCCCGTGTACGGCACGGCAAGGCGCAATATGGCGACAAGCTTGAGAAAATCCTGATCGTCCAAGGCGTACGGCGGCCGGGAGGCCAAATCCGACCCGATGGCCGGTTCGATGCGCGGCACGCTGATGGTATGACAGCCGACCCCAAACCGCTCCTCAAGATGCGCGATGTGGGCCATGAGCGCCAACGTCTCGAAACGCCAGTCATATAGCCCGTAGAGCAGCCCTATGCCCACGTCGTCGATGCCCGCCTGCATGGCACGGTCGAACGACGATGCCCGCCAGTCAAGGTCCTTTTTGGGCCCGGCAAGGTGAACCCTGCCGTAGGTCGGCCGATGGTAGGTTTCCTGAAAAAGCTGGAACGTACCGATGTTCCGTTCCTTCAGTCGGCGGAAATCCTCTACGGACAGGGGGGCGAGGTTCACGTTCACCCGGCGAATGCGGCTGCCGTTCTCTTCCGCACCGTAAATCGCATCAATGGATTCCAGTACATAATCAATGCCGCTTCCGGGATACGCCTCGCCAGCCACCATGAGTACGCGCTTATGCCCCTGCCGCAGCAGAATTTTTGTTTCCTGCCTGATCTCATCCGGATTCAATGCCCGGCGGATCACCTCTTTATTGGATCGTCGGAATGCGCAGTACAGGCACTCATTGGAACAGAGATTGGAAATGTACAGAGGAGCAAAAAGGACAATCCGGTTTCCGTAGATCTCTTCCTTCACGGATTTGGCCGTATGAAACAGTTCGTCCAGTAAATCCTGTGAGTGAACGGTCATGAGGACGGCCACGTCCTCAAGCGAAAGCCCCGACAATGAACGGGCTTTATTCAGTACGTCCCGGACATGCTGCCGATCTTCCGCCTGATGTTTTTCCAAGAGCCCTTCAAGTGCAGACTCGTGGAGCCAAACCGCCTTCGTATCCGCCGCATGTTCCATTTCTGTTTCCTCCGGCGGCAGACCGTGCCGTCGACGTTCAGTTATACGGTTATCGCTGGATAAGCATGAAGAAAAGCCCAGATAGGCCTGTTGGCCGATAGTACGAAAACGAATCCTTTCTTGGGTGAAAGGCTATTCATAAGGATATGTGCCGGCCGCGAACTCTTTTTCGAAGCGTGGATTCGGAAACTCGCCTTTTGCCTGGAGTTCCTTCATCTTTGCGGACTCGTCAAACCACTTGGTATGGAGAAGCTGTTCCGATTTGTGCCCGAGCGGCTTTCCAAGATAGTTGGCATAGAGTTCGCGGACCTGCTGGTTATCTTGGGACGCTCGCCGGGGAAACTTCGAATCCGCGCCATAGACGCCGCTCAGCCTGTCGCTCATGGATTGAGAAAGTTCCCGGGTTGCCGCGATTGCCTTACTGTTACACGGATGCCTATGAGAACTCCACCCGTTATGGCACAGACGACCTTCAAGAAACCACGTCTGCCAATCTGATGAACGGACATCCTTCCTCCTAAGCGTTGTTCGCCATGGTCAGGCGTTTCTTGAGCCCAGCGAAGAGACTCGTCGTTTTGCGATTCATCGCACCAAACCATGACGGCATGACAGGTTGCCCTCCACCGCAGACGCATCCGCCAGGGCAAGCCATGAATTCGATGAGATGGTAGGGGGAGTTCCCCGCTTGTACCTGATCACAGATTTTCTTGAAGCGTTTCGCACCGTGGACGACTGCAACCCGGAGCTCCTTTCCGGCTATCGTCACTGTCGCTTCCTTGATCCCGTCCAGGCCCCGTACGGAAGTAAAATCCCAGTTCGCGGGTTTTTCTCCGGTCAGCGCTTCATAGGCATAACGCAGGGCCGCTTCCATAACGCCGCCGGTAACGCCAAAAATGGTAGCAGCGCCGGAAGATTCGCCCATCAAACTGTCCCGTTCTCCGTCGGGAAGCGCCCGAAAGTCTATTCCCGCCTCCTTGATCAAATACGCCAGTTCACGAGTGGTCAGCGTTGCGTCGATTTCCCGCATCCCGTCTAGCTGGAGTTCGGGACGCATCCCTTCATATTTTTTGGCGATGCACGGCATGATTGAGACGGTGTACACCTGCTTGGGGGCGTATCCCATACGTTCGGCCCCGTACGTTTTGGCAAGGGAACCATTCATGCCGATAGGCGATTTGCAGGACGAAAAATGGGAAAGCAATTCAGGGCAAAATGTTTCTGCATACTTCTGCCACCCAGGGCAACAGGACGTAAAATGGGGAAGGTTCTTCCCGTGCGTCAACCGCTCGACAAACTCCGTTGCTTCTTCCCATATGGTCACGTCGGCCGTGAATTCCGTATCCCAGCAATGGGCGAATCCGAGCTGTTTGAGCGCGGTGAGCATCTTGCCGGTCGTGACGGTGCCTGTGGGAAGCCCAAAAGCTTCTCCGAGCGCATACCGCACCGACGGTGCCGGCATAGCGATGCATTTGATCTCGGGATCGCATAACTTCCGCCGTAATTCCGGGATCCAGGTCTGTTCTTCGAAGATGGCTCCCTCAGGGCAGTGCGTCAGGCATTGCCCGCAATTGATGCAACCTCCCGTGTAGCGGATTTCATGCGGTTCAAACGTTTCCCCCAAAATGGCTCCAGTAGGGCAGTAGGATTGGCAGACATCGTATCCGATGCATTTCTCTTTGTCGATATTGACGAAAAATAAGGAATCAGGATTTGTGCCGGGGCAGGCGTATGTTGGACATACACGACATTTTCCATAGTGATCTGAGCCATATTGCCTCCTCTGCATATGTGTGATGGGGGAAACCCTTGGAACACGAGGTGCAACTGCCAACGAATACTGGTTCAAAGGAAAGAAGACACGCTGGTTGCCCGCAGTTGATTGAGCACCAGGTTCGCCTTTTTCTAAGTGTTGGTGTTACAAAAGTCAATAAAGTGTTACTTTGATATGTTTTTATAGCATGTCAGTATGTTATGTTTTTAGGGGCACAGGGAATAAGATAGAATGAAATGGACTGGTTAAAGAAGAGAAATCTTATTTTTCACAAGAGGACTTCCTTCGAAAGGAGATCATCTGGCAAAGTGTTGAAGGTTTCTCATATGCAGTGGTAATAGAGGGATTATACAAAAGTAGGGATGCGTTGAGCCTACAAAATGGTGTAGTTGAAATGTATTAATGCCTTTCACGTCTAAGCCAACTCAGATATAGGGCCTTCTCCCAAAAGGAGATGGGATAGCTTCCTATTGGTATATGTTCATAGCGCGATAAAGAACAATACCAAGTAAAATCTATATTTGGTTTTATCTTGTAATCTTATTCATTCTGTTTCAGCCACTATAGCCCGAATAGGTCATGCTCGCAGGTTTACGAGTACCCGATTACAGAAGGCTTTTTCTACACGGTCAGCCTAAATAGCGGCTTTGCCAAATACGGATGAATCCGGGCAGTTCATTCCTGCCTTTTCGCAGCACTCTGGGGGCACATATCCCATGCCTGCGAGAATTCTCGGTCGGCAAAGGCTTCGGCGAGCCCCTGCATCTGCTTCAGCCGCAACACTTCGTCTGGGTCCATGCCGAGTTCCTTGCCGATCTTTTCGTTTGTCCAGCTGTGCTTGCGGAGCAACGTCACGAGCCTCGCCGTAAGCTCCACCTGATGTGTCCCTCGCGCCATATTGTGCCTGACGGTGGAGGTGATGCGATCCTCAATGCTTTTGTCGAGCCTGACTACGGGCAAATATCCGCCAAGGCTTTTCCGTATCTGTGCGTCCATCTTCGCCACCTGCCGCCGATGAAAACCGTCTACTACGACATGCTCCTTGCCGTCTCGGGCCACCACAACGGGCATGGTAAAACCGTCCTTGCGGATCGACAGCTTGAGCAGCCGCATTTCGGGGGGAGCGACTTGGTTCGGATTATAATCGTTCCCCCGGACGTCATCCACCGGGACGAGCTGCGGGCATACCACCGGGTGCGGCATATCAAGATAGGCCGCAGCCAAAGCGACGATACGGTTGTACACGGCAACGCGCCTGTCCAGATCGCCTTTTTCCGCCTTGAGTGCACACTCCAGTTCAGCCAGAAGTCCATCAATCTCCACGTTCAAGTTCCTTTTTGAAGCGCACGAAACGTCCAATTTTCCGGACAGGGGCAAAGCCGTATCGCAGATACAGCTCCTTCCTGGTCCAATAATCCGTGGTTGTCAGATGTGTTGCGCCGTTTTCCCGGGCACTTTCAAGACAATGTTCCAGCACTGGAATGTCCGCCCCTTCCTCCAGTGCGTACAAATGGAGAATAGTGGCCCCCGCCCGCCCCAAACGTATCGATCCGAAGGCCATTACTCGCCTTGTTTCCCCTTTCTCCGTCATGATGAACCAGAGGCGCCCCGGCTCGGAGCTGATAACCCCTCCCAGTTTGTCTCGAATGGCCGAACTTGTTGCGTACTCACCCAACAGTCCAAACAGCTCCCGGTTTCTTGCCGGATCATTTTCATGCTTGAATTCGAGCAGTTCCATCATAGCTCCATGTACTTCATGATGAGCTGCGCCTGGCGCTCCATATCACGCTTGGTCTGGCCAAAGCTCAGCCCCTTGCACCAGTAATCATTTTTCAACAATGTCTTACAGATACGTCGCCAGCTCGGGGCCTTACGGCAGGATTCCAGTTTGGGATCGGCCTCCTGCGGGATTTCTTGGAAGCCGTGTTTCGTCCACCATTTTAGGAAGGTGTTGATCTTTTTTCTGTAATGCTCCGCCGTGGGTGGAGGCATGGTGTCGAGCAGAAATTCGGCATAACTCCTCCATGTGTGCCCTTTCGGAAGGCGGATGCGGATATTGCCGAACACGTTTCCAGAAAGTTCAACGTAACGGCTGCCGAAATTAGCCCCCTGCACACGCCCAACCACCCTGGACCACGTTTCCGGCTCCAGCATCTTGAATAACCAGAGCCCCTTGCGCTGATCGTCGCCATACGGTTGGCAGAGGCGCATCTGGTGGATGCCCACCCCGGCCAGATGCATGAGGTCGTAAACTTTGTTGTAGTCCCATCCCTGTCTGCCCGTGGCTGTCCATACATCTTCCGTTTTCCAGTCATAAATCGGATAAATGTTGACAACGCCGGAAGGCGTCACCGTGCTCCAGCTCTTTCCGTTCCACCGGCGTTTGGTCGTGGAGGCGATGGTCCGGAAGCGGTTCAGGGACTCATCGCTCCGGATGCCCACTATCGAGGCACAGGAACGTCCTTCCGCGAAATGTTCCGCAAACAGCGGTACGAATTCCTCGAACTCCATTCCCCGCCTGAACCATGGAAAAGAGGCCTCATCCGCAATGACGCCCGGATGAACAGGAAGCTCGCGGACCCACAAATCCTTCGCATCGGGATCCCAGCATAGCCAGTGCGGCTGAATCTGCGATACGGAATTTCTCAGGTGGATGGGCAGGCATATCCAGTGCGGACGGACATCGGGCCTGGTCATGATACGGGTGACGAAGGCATCGGTATGCGCATACCACGCTTCCAGATCGATGTGCAGCACATCAAGTGGGAGGCGGCCTTTTTCACGGGCGATATCCAATGCGAGCTGAACGACAACCCCGGAATCCTTTCCACCGGAAAAAGAGACATATACCCGCTCAAAAGCGTCAAAGACCTCCTCCAACCGCAAGCGTGCCGCAGAGAACACCTCCATACCAAGCCAATGCCTCATACCGCTTGCTCCACCAGTTTCCTTATGGCGTTCTTGTTGCCATTCAGTCTCCTGACTTCCTTTTTCAGCTCCTCAAGCGCGTCGGCCTTCCGGGTAAGCGCAGAACGGATGCGTTCGTCAAACCGGCTTTCACCCTGAAGCGTAATGTAGTATACGCTGCTCTTTTGGCCTATTCGGTGGCATCTGTCTTCAGCCTGAAGCCTGAGTGCATACCGCCAGTTTTCGGAATAGAAGAAGACCCGATGTGACTCCGTCAGCGTCAGCCCGTATCCTCCGGTCCCTTGCGTCGCCATGAGCACCCCGCCCCTTCTTTTCCAGAGATCGATCTTCGTCGTTCTCACCGTCGCCGGAATCCTGCCGTGAACCGTATACACCGGCATCTTTGGAAAGACTTTGGGAAAAGCCTCATCCAGTGCGGCGATCGATTCGAGGTAATTCACCCAGATGATCACATGGCTGGTTTTGAGTTGCCTGAGTTCAGCGAACAGAGCATCCATTCTCTGGTTTCTCAGACGCCTTGCCCCCAGAAAGCCGGACGGCAGGACGCCGCAGGAAACGGCATGTAACCCACTGAATAAACGGAAAATCGCCGTACTGAGATCGGATGGTCCGTAACTATCCAGATCGTCTAGGAAGCGAGCCTTCACCGCCTGATAGAGCGTCGTTTGCTCTTCGGAAAAACGGCACAGAATACGGCGGTACATCTTCGGAGGCAGTTTCAGGCAGTCTTCCTTGCTGACCTGATATACATAGGGGGCTATGATACGGCAGACTTCGCCGATGCTCATGCTTTCAACGGAAAAAGTCCGTTTTGGGGCTTGAAAGACGGCAAAGGCGCTCTGAAAGGCATGTCTTGGTGTGTATCCTAGAATCAACGGGGAAAGAAATTCCATTTGCGTATACAGATCTTCGATTCCCTGCTGAATCGGCGTCCCGGTGAGAATGAGTCGATAGGGAGTCCGGGCGCCGAACCTGATGAGCCGCCGTGTTCGCTTCGCCCGGCGTCCCTTGATATAGGTTGATTCATCAACCACAAGGAATGTTCCACCGTCGATCAGGCTGTCAAGAACATAAACCACGCGGGGCGAACTGCTGAGGCTTTCCAGCCCGACAATATGCCACCAGCTCTGTGGTACGTTCTTCTCCCGCGTCCGGGGGCCTATCATGTGAATGTCCGTGTCGAGACAGGACGTGTGCCGTAGAATTTCCCTTTTGGTTTCCTCCATAAGAGATACGGGGCAGCACCAGACACATTTTGCGATGCGCTTTCTACGAAGCCAGACAAGCTCAAGAGCTGTACGCGTCTTGCCCGTCCCCATATCCATGAACAGGGCTCCGACCCTGAGCCGCGAGAGCTTTTCTATCGCCGCCCGCTGATGAGCATAGGCAGTCGTTGTCAGTTTCCAGTCAGCGTTCAAACCGATCATCGAAGTCATCCCCATTCATGAAGCTATAACGGTTATTATAACACCGATGGAGGACTGTCAAAAGCAGATCTCATGATTACGCGGTCAGTTGGGTAACTTCTCGTGATGCGTGCTGAGGAAGCTGAGCCGGAGACAAATAGGTCTGATCCTCCTGATGGCATATTCAGATGTCAAAATTTCAACATGCGCATTGATAGCCTGTCGGACTTTTCAAAGCTTGGAATAGGATGTGGCATTTTAACTTGTTGTTTAACAAATATAAATAGTTAAATGTTTTTATTCGCCTTTTGTCTGAGCAGATAACATGCGTTTTATGCCCCATTTAGTGTCCCGGAACTGGTAGGGAATGTCGACAGCCGAGTGCCCGATTACCGGGGACGCCTCCTGCGTGGAGTCTTGGCCGGACAGCGTCCCAGAAGGTGGCTAACTCGATCAAAAACCATACCACACTCAGCAGACTCACACGCACAGTTCCAGCGGCCGGCTTGTCTCCACAGCCCTTACCGGCACAGTTGGGGGATAGCCTTTCTCTATTTTTTCAGAATAAAGGCGACGTTTTCATAATGGATCTTGGGAGCGGGATTAGCTGCCGATCATACTTCATCAAGTATGATCGGGGGCAGAGAAGGCTAAAGGGTAGCCCACGGATACAGAGCGCCGTGATGAGATGAGAGCCTGTAGCACGGCCCCACGGTCGGTTGCTGCTTCACGGGGAAGAGAAATGTTGAGGGACGGAACGCGGAGGTAAAAGGCGCTAGAGGGAGATAGGCGCACAGCGCACGTGGAGGGGACGACGCGGCCTGAAAGCCTTGGGAGAGAGCTTTACAAGCGGAGGGGATATAATACAAAAGGCGCACCACAACACCCTGATTTCAGAGTAAAGTGATGCGCCTCTAGTTTTCTAGTGGCGTCCCCAAGCGGATTTGAACCGCTGTTGACGGCGTGAAAGGCCGCTGTCCTGGGCCGGCTAGACGATGGGGACGTCTGGGGGTGCGTGTTGGCTGGGCTACGTGGACTTGAACCACGATTAACGGGACCAGAATCCGTCGTCCTGCCAATTGAACGATAGCCCAACGCGCAGAAAGCTGTTTAGTAAAAACAACCCTCACTGTCAACAAAAAAAGAGGCACTTCAGAAGAAAAAGTTTTCTGACAATATTTTTATATGTTATTTTACATCATTAGATGATGGTCTAAAAAGTTGTGCCGATGAGGGTATAGGGAGGCAGTGCGCAGGGGGGCTTACGGAGCCACGTCCGGTATGCTGATTTGGCAGGTCACTTGACATCAGCGGGCATGGCATTGCAGTATTACCCGGTGGACATTCCCATACGAACACGCCTCGTTTTGCTCCTCGCCATTGTCATGGCTGGGGGCTTTCTCTTTTTTCCGTCGCAGGGAACTTCTCTTTCCTCCGATTCGTTTTATTCCGCCGCGGTGTTTCCGTGTACGGAAAACACCCCAGAGCCTTGCCCGGTTCCTCTCGCCTTGTCGCCCGAGGAGGCTCCCTTCGGGGGGGAAGCGTTCTGGAGCCTTCCGGAGCAGGGGAGGGCGGCATATACTCCTTATGAACGTTCCACCCCCGGTACGTCCCGTTTGGAACGGGGGCACGCCTTCAGTTCATTCGTGGCGTTGTCGGGCAACTGTTTCTGCCCGGGAATACTCCTGCGGCGAGGCAGGGTTTCATTAGCCGTTTCCATACTCCCCCGTGGCTGGGTTTCTTGCCATGCTTGTCCCCGTTCGCCTCCGGCGGTTTGAACGTCCAGACTGGTCTAGTCCTTTTTGTTCAATCGCAACGGCGTTCTCCATATTCTGGGGAAGGAGCGTATATGTTTCTCGATTTTTCGTGGGTGGCAGAACCCACGGCTTGGGGCGGGTTGGGCACCCTTATCCTGCTTGAAGTAGTGCTCGGCATCGATAACCTTGTTTTTATTTCCATTTTATCTTCACGGTTACCGGAAGACAAGCGCAGGCACGCGTTTACCATTGGCCTTTCGCTTGCCCTGATCATGCGTCTGGGATTGCTTTCCACTGTTGCATGGCTGATCGGGCTCACAAAACCGTGGTTTTCCCTTTTGGGCTATTCGTTTACGGCCCGGGACATTATCCTGCTTATCGGCGGCCTGTTTCTTTTGTTGAAAGGGACTATGGAACTCCACGAGCGGCTGGAAGGGTTTCAGCCCACGGAAGAGAAGGCCGTTCACCAAGCCGTGTTTTGGCAGGTCATCACCCAGATCGTGGTGCTCGACGCCATATTCTCTTTGGATTCAATCATCACGTCCGTAGGCATGGTGAAGGAGCTCTCCATCATGATGCTGGCCGTCATCATCGCCGTTCTGGCGATGCTGTTGGCTTCGCGCCCGTTGACGGAGTTTGTGGACAGGCATCCCACTGTCATTATTTTGTGCCTCGGCTTCTTGCTGATGATCGGCCTGAGCCTTATCTTGGAAGGGCTCGGCTATCATATTCCCAAGGGATACCTCTACGCGGCCATCGGTTTTTCGATTGTTGTGGAGGCGTTCAACCAGCTGGCGCTACGGAACCGAAGAAACAGGATCACAACGCGCGGATTGCGTGAGTCCGCCGCCAGAGCTGTTTTGGAGCTGCTGGGCGGAACCACGATCCCCGGCGGCGAAACGGAAATGGAAATGGCCGCGCTGGGCTACTCCGATTGCCGGGACAAGGTGTTCAGGCCGGAAGAGCGGGCCATTGTCGCACGGGTCATCCGTTTTGGCGGGCGGACCGTGCGGTATATCATGACGCCCCGCCATAAGGTGCAGTGGCTCGACAGCAACGAGTCGCCGGAAGCCCTTCTCAAGCTCGTCGGCGCATCGAAGCACGCATTCCTTCCGGTCATGCGCGGGGATACCGACGAAGTGCTCGGCGTTGTGGATCTGCGCGAGCTGCTGTGGCGCTACCAGAAGACCGGCCGTTTTTCGCTTGAGTCCTCCGTGGTCCCCGTCCCCATGGTTTTCGAGCATACCGGGCTTCCCGATGTGTTGGACGCCTTCAGGCAGCACCCGGCTCCGATGGGTATCGTTCTGGACGAATACGGGAGCGCCGTGGGCGTTGTGACGCCTATGGACATCTTGTCCGCCATCGCCGGGCATATGGGGGATGTGGCCCCCGAGCCTGATTCCTTCCGTCAGCCTGACGGCTCATGGCTGCTTCCCGGACGTATGGCCGTGGACGAGGGGCTGCATACCCTGGGCATCCAGCCGGAAGAGGAACTGAGCTGCGCCACTATGGCCGGGTTGCTGCTTGAGCGTCTGGGGCATATCCCCGCTGCGGGGGAGAGCCTGTTTTTCTGGGGGCACTTGTGGACGGTCGCGTCCATGGACGGCCTGCGTATTGATCAAATCCGTATTCATCCACAGCGTTCAGGGGACATTACGGAAAAAAGTGAATAAGAATGCGCGGATTGATTTTGCCATGAGACGACTATGGATTTCTTTGCGAGAACAGTTTAGGTTAGGATGATTCTAAGAAAGGAAAACCCTTCCCAAGCGCTTTGGATTGCTTTTTAAGCGCGGAATCCTGTTTTTTGAGAGAAAATACCTCTTTGGAGGATTGTGCGGCGTGGCGTTTCTTTTCAAACGAGTCTGGCGACTGTGTCGTCCGGCGCTGCCGTGAAGAGGAACGCTACACCAACACAGAGGAATCGGAATGAAACGGAATCTCTTACAATGCATGGCCCGGGTGCTGCTGTTGCCCGTGGCTCTGATGTTCATATGTGGGGCGCTGGTTTCCGCTCATGCGGAATATTCCGGGCCCAAAGTGCGCTTTCGGCTGGCGCATCCGTGTCCGCCGGGGCATCATACCAGCTTGGCCTTCGAAAAGTTCGCGGAATTGGTCGCCCAAAAATCAAAGAACAAGATCAAGGTGCATGTTTTCCCCAATGCCGTTCTGGGGAGCGATGTCGTCATGCTCAAAGGCGCGCTGACCGGCGGGCTCGAAATGGCGGTCAGCTCCAGCCCGAACCTGACTTGGGTGGTGCCGTCGCTCATGGTTTTCGATCTGCCGTACATTACAAGCGTCAAGTATCAGAAGAACTTGTATGAGGCGTTGGATAACGGTGAGCTTGGCCGGTATTTCAAGGGAAAATTCAATGAAGTCGGCCTTGAGCCGATCATGTACTGCGAATACGGCTACCGGGATTTCTTCAGCGTTAAAAAGCCGATCCGTTCCGTTGCGGATCTGGCGGGCATTCAGGTCCGCACGACGGCTTCCGTCGTCGAGGTCGAAGTGGCGAAAGCCCTTGGCATGAAGCCGAAACCGTTGGCGTGGGGTGAAACCTATACCGCGCTCAAGGAAGGCATCGTAGAGGGTGAAGGCAACACGTTTTCTTTCCTGCTCGACGCGGAGCATGAGGATATCCTCAGGTACGCCTTCGCTTCACAACACAATTACAGTATGCAGATCCTGAGCGCCAACAAGAAATGGTGGGAAGAACTTGATCCGCAGGTCCGGAGCATCATCCGTGAAGCGGCCGCCGAGGCATTGAAGTACCAGCGGGAAGTCTTGGCCCCGCAGTCGGAAGAGGAGGCCGTCAAGCGGTTTATGGCCGATGGCCTTGAGGTTTCCAAACCTTCGGAGGCCGATCTTGAGGAGCTGAAACGGAAAACGCGTCCCGTTTGGAACCTTTTTTCGGACTCGTTGTCACAGGAACTCATTGACCTTGTGGTAGCCACTCAGCAGTAAGCCGGTTTTGCTTACAGGAGAGAGTATGAAAGAGGACTTGTCCTTTTTGCGCTCTTGTACTTAAGCCATAAGGCTATTACTCTAAAGAGAGGCGGGGGGCCGGGGAGCCCCGTTGTTTGCTGTTATGCCCCGGGACTGCCCCGGCGAGTGATAAATCGCCAGGGCGTTTGCTGCAGAGTATGACAAAGAAGTCAAAATTCTTTTTTACCTTACATCTGTTTTTTTTGACTTTTTGGTTGAAATCGTTGTCTTCCGTGAAAACGGATGGCAAAAATCTGCTTGGCAGATCAGTGTCCTTTTTATGGTCGGTTCAGGCCGGAAGGTGACGCCTGAGTATGCCATGGTATTGGAGTCCATGTGAGAAAAGGCATATTTGACCCATCAGTGGGAAGCTCCGCGGAAGAAGGTTTTTGGCCTTCGGATGCCCGTACCGTGCAGGCGCTGCTCTGTACGGCATTGTTGTCCGCGTTGTTCTTTTCATGGCTTTGGCAGGCGTTTCGTCTGTATAGCTATCCGGGGCTCGTGCCTTACAACGATGAAGCCGGGGAACTGTTCCACCTGCCGCTGTTCACGGGGCTTGCATTGCTTGCTTACGGCCTCCGGTTGCGGTTCCGTTTTGCGGAACAAGAGCCGTGCCAAGGATACGTCCTCCCCGTTCTTGGGAGCACGCGTTTACGGCGCAGGCTTGTGACGCTGCTGCTGATGTGGACGCCGGTTGTGTTGATGGTTACGCCGGTTTCCAACGAATTTTCCGGATGGGTACGCTCCGGCAGCTGGGCCGTCAGCGCTCTTGCCGGGATAGGGGCCGGCATCGCAGGCTGCCGCATTGGTCTGGCGCTTTGCCGGTTTTCCGGAGGCCAGCTCGTCCTGGGCCTTGGCCTGGCGAGCATCGTTGCGCCGATATGCAATTATCTTGTCCTGTTGTGCCCAGAGCCGTATTGGGTGATTCCCGCGTTGCTTTTCCCCGCCCTGTTCGCCTTGCTGCCTTCCGTGTATCCCTCTGCCTCTGGTGAGGAGGGGGAGCATACCTATCCCTTTTCCCGTATCCCGTTGTTCCTGTGGTGTGGATGCCTGCTCACGGCATTCAGCGAAAGCGCTTACTACAATCTGTATGGGGCGCTTGAACCGGTCATGCCCGGGCCAAGCCTGAGCGTGCTTTTTCTCGTCGTGCTGGGAGGGCTGTCGGCGTTACTGGTGCTGGGGCAAGCCCACCGTTCGCCGATCTGGTATGCCTTTTTGCTCGTCATCCCGGTATTGGTCGTGGGCTATACCGCGTGGCCTTTGCTGCACAGGGAATCGCCCGGCCTGTCGCTTGGCGGTTTGCTGTTCGGGTATACCTTGCTGAACATCTATATGATGACGGCATTTCTGCACACGGTTTCGTATCGCAAGGGTACGCGCAGGCTGCAGCTGCTGGCTTGCGGGATAGGGGGCATCGCGCTGGCGTCATGGATGGGAAGCCATAACAGCGGCTGGATTACGGAGAGCATTGCCAGGGGCGACTCGCTCAATTCACTGTTTGCGTTTCAGGCCTTCGCCATTTTGGCGGGAAGCTTCATCTTTGTCGTCTATCTGGAAAAAGTGGGTTTTTTCCGTCTGGCGAAGGGTGAGGCGGCCGCGCCGGAACGGGTGGCCGGGCAGGCCCCGAGCACGCCGATGTCCTTGATGGACTGGCCGATCGAGGAACTGGAGGCGCACTTCCGCGAGCTGGGGCTGACCCGGCAGCAGGCGATGATCGCCGCATTGCTGGCCCGCAAGACGCCGGATACGACCATTTGCGACAACCTCAACATTTCGCCGAGCACACTGAAGACCCATATACGGAATATTCACCGCCGCCTTGGGATCAGCAGCCGCCACGAGCTGGCGTGGCTGGTGACGGCGAATCCGGCGGGCATTTCCGAAACGCAGGGAGGCGGCCGTTAGCCGCATTGCGTTCAGGCTGGCGGATAGGCGGGAAGTGCCGTTGCCGCTCGGGAAGGGCAGTTGAAGCTGAGGAGGCGTTCTTTCGGGAGCGCCTTTTTTGCGTGCCATGAGGTTCTAAGCGGGACCGTGAGGCGGGTATCTCCAAGAGGATAGGGGGGAAGGGGAAACGCCGTATTGTCCTTACGAGAGGCCTGCATTGGGTCAGGGACGCATTTACTTTCTGGGCTGGAGCTTGTGGCAGCTTGAAGGCGGCCCGTACCTCGCGTAAGGGAAGGCTAAACGAAGGGGGGAATACATGCGGTTTGAAGAAGCTCTTTTGCTTGCCGGGAAGGGCCAACTGATCACCCGGCCCGGATACGGCGTTTCTTTTGCGGCGATTCGGGAAGGGCAGGCCGTGTATGGGCATTTTATCGGAGAAACCGGCTTTACCGATGTGCGCGCGTATGTTTTTACGGACGAAGACAAGAACGCTACAGACTGGGAGCGCTTCACCCGAGTCCTCCCCGATGCATGGGAAGGCTGCGATGTGCCGAATGGGTAAAACCGTGAGGGCGGGTGTATCACGCTGTCCCCGTTTTTCGCTCGCCAATCGGGAATATGGATGCGCTCTCTTTTCTGAATAGCGCCATAGTGGTTTATGTTGAAATCCGTGTGGCTGGGACGTCCGTCGGACGGGAAAGCGCTGGAAGAGGCACGGCGAGCATACGCATGTAAAAGGCCCGGAGGATATTTCTCCGGACCTTTTACAGCACTGGGTTGTGAGGAAGGCTGGATGTTGAGTGTAGGCTGTTGCGCGCTATGGCTGCTTCCGAAACAGCCTACAGTTGCCCATATACGAGCAAATGCCGCGCGGTCGTTAGCTTCCTGCAGCTTGTCCACGCCTGCCTGATTTCCGAGGCGCCGTCACAGGCCTTGGTAAGCCCCATCCAGAAAAAGGGGGGCTGTATATGCCGAGCCAGCGGATTGTATCCCGGAAGGAGAAAGGCTTTTTTACCGCGATTCGTTGTAGGCTTTTCTGCCCAAGGTGGCTCCACGTGGTTTTTTGCCGAACTTGCCGGGGCGCTGGCGGCGCTGGCCGGGCGCAAAGGGTTTGCGTGGATGCGGGCTGTCCGTCTCATCGGCGGCCTTCGCCGACACTTTCACCCCGCTTATGAATACACCCTTGTTGAGCGTGGCCAACACATGCGCGGCCAGCTCGGCGGATATTTCCACGATACTGAAGTTGTTCTGGATATCGATGGCACCGACGCTTCGCCCGGGGATGCCGCTCTCGCCGGTTATGGCGCCCACCAGTGCGCGGGGGGTGACGTCATGCGTCCGCCCCACATCAATGTGGAGCCTGGACATGGGGCCGGACTCCTGTCTGCGGGGAAGCGGCTGCATCCTGCCCTTTGATTTCGCCTCGGCGTTTTTGGCGGGGCGTTGCGGCTCCATCGTCAGTTCATCCACTTCGCCGACATTGTCCTGATTCCCAAAATCCCGCTGCATCAACAGTTTGAGCAAGGCCGCGGAGATATCCCGGCTGGAAGCGTCGCCATCCGGGAAGTGTTCGGTCTGGAAATCCTCCACCAGTACCCGCCAGCGATCCAGAGAGCTTTCGGCCAGGGTCTGGCGGACTTCGTCCAACAGCTTGGAAGTACGGATGTTGCTGACGTCGCGCAGGGTCGGCAGCTGGCCCGGCTGGATGCGGGCTTTGGTATAGCGGATGATTTCGCGGATCTTGTACTGCTCGCGCACCGTGACGAAGGTAAAGGCCTTTCCTTCGCGGCCCGCGCGGCCAGTACGCCCGATCCGGTGCACATAGCCTTCCACATCGTGGGGAATGTCATAGTTGATCACCGCATCCACATCATCCACGTCAATCCCGCGTGCGGCCACATCCGTCGCCACCAGAATCTCAATGCCGTCGGTACGGAAACGGCTCATCACCCGATCCCGCTGGGTCTGGTTCATGTCGCCATGCAGCCCGTCGGCCTGATAGCCGCGCTGTTGCAGGTGCACGGTTATCTCGTCCACGCTGCGTTTGGTGGCACAGAACACCAGAGCCTTGCGGAACCCCTGCGAGTCCAGCACGCGGCACAGGGCATCCATCTTCTGGTATGGACGGACCTCGTAGTACACCTGCTCGATGGCGGGGACCGTGAGCATCTTGTGGGCGATGGTCAGCATCTCCGGCTCGCGCAGGAAACGCTTGCTCAGTTCGCGGATAGGCTGGGGCATGGTGGCGGAGAACAGGACCCGTTGGCAGTCCGCCGGGCTTTGTTCCAGAATAAGCTCGATATCCTCGCGGAAGCCCATGTCCAGCATTTCGTCGGCCTCGTCCAGCACGACAATCCGCGCCTCGCTCAGGCGCAGCGTGCCGCGCTGCAAATGATCGATAACCCGGCCCGGCGTGCCCACGACCACCTGTGCGCCCTTGGCAAGCGCCCGAAGCTGCCGCTCAATGGGCTGCCCGCCGTAAATCGGCAAAACCGAAACGCCCCGTTTGTGTACGGCCAGTTTGCTCAGTTCTTCGGATACCTGAATGGCCAGCTCGCGGGTAGGGCAAAGCACCAGCGCCTGCACGCTCTTGCCGGAAGCGATCTTTTCCAGAATGGGCAGGCCGAACGCCGCCGTTTTGCCGGTTCCGGTCTGCGCCTGGCCCACGGCATCCTTTCCCGTCAGCAGTGCCGGGATAGCCAAAACCTGAATGGGGGAGGGTTCTTCAAACCCTAAATCTTCAACAGCTTTCAAGAGTTCCTGGGACAGTCCCAGTTCTGTAAACGATGCGGTCATGATGTTCCTGTAGGTAAAAATATCAAAACGGGGGTAAACACAGTCTCATTGCGCTGGAGGCACAATAAGCATGATTTCCAATACATACTCGGAGAGCGGGGAGCGCCCCGTACGGGCCGGGACGCGGCAAAAAATGCCGTGTGGAAGCTTGATATACCGGCCCGTTTTCCGACGGAGCCTATGGTGATGTTGGCCCCTTTTTGACCAGCATTTCCGCGTATGGAAGCCTCCGCCGTAAACCGGAAAGGGGTTTCCTTTTTCACCCTGCAACGCCCGCTGCACAAGGGAGGGCCGAGGCCTGACGCCATGGAGATGTTCCGGTTTGGGGATTTCGCCGGGTGGCTGATCGAGGTTCGGAAAAGGACCATTGGTGGCACAGCGGCAACGCCGCATAAGAAAAGGGGTTACATCGTACGATGTAACCCCTTGAGATTCCTGGAGCGGGAAACGGGATTTGAACCCGCGACCTTCAGCTTGGGAAGCTGACACTCTACCGCTGAGTTACTCCCGCAATGCGGTGTAAAGAAAAATGGAGCGGGAGACGGGATTTGAACCCGCGACTTCAACCTTGGCAAGGTTGCACTCTACCACTGAGTTACTCCCGCTCAAATGGAGGCGACGTCCGGATTTGAACCGGAGGATGGAGGTTTTGCAGACCTCTGCCTTACCACTTGGCTACGTCGCCTTGAGCGTGTTTGTTGGAGCGGGAGACGGGATTTGAACCCGCGACTTCAACCTTGGCAAGGTTGCACTCTACCACTGAGTTACTCCCGCTCAACGAAGAGAAGGTTTACCGTCGAACCCCGCTTCTGTCAAGCGTTGTTTCTCAAAAAACACATATTTCTTTTCCATCTTTTCCGTATGCCGCTTAACATGTCGAGGATGTTATTCCTTTGCCGGGAACGCTCGGGAGGGGCCTTTTCCGCATCCGGAATCAGAAGCGGGAGGAGAGGGCGACCGTCCGCTGCAATGCCCGTCTTGGAGGCGGCAGATCAGGCATTCCGTGGGTAATCATTGAGGAGGAAAGGGCCGCGCCGTATTTTGGAGGGAAAAAAGGATTGCCACATGCGACAGATACGTACCGTTTCCATAGGCGAGGTGCAAGCGTTCCTTCAAAACCATCCGGGAGGTTTCCTCATCGATGTGCTGCCCCCCGAGTTCCACGCCCAGCAACATATCCCCGGCTCATCCGGCGTCTGCGTCTTCGAAACGGCTTTTCAGGAGAAGATGCGGGCTCTGGTGCCGGATATGGCCGCGCCGCTCTTGGTATATGGAGCGGGAGGCTCTTTGGATAGTGCCGTTGCCGCTGAAAAACTGCAGCGCGAAGGCTATACGGATATCAGCCTGTTTGCCGGAGGGCTTGAGGCTTGGAGAAAAGCCGGGCTTCCGCTTGAGGGCGCCGGGGTGGATTTCCCCGTGCAGGATGAGTCCCCTTTGCCGATGTTTAAGGAGTACACGCTGATCCCCGAAAAAAGCTTTATCCAGTGGGCGTGCCATAACACTGTCCACAGCCATGACGGGACGCTTTCCGTGCGTGGCGGGGAGCTCCGCTTCCCACACGGCCCGCAAGGGGAGGGGGACGGGTTTTTGACGATGGACATGAACGGCATCGCCTGCCGGGATCTCGCACAGGACGAGATGTTGCCCGTCCTGATTGCCCATTTGAAATCCCTCGATTTTTTCGACGTCATGACCTACCCCACGGCGCAACTGGATATCCTGTCGCTGATGCCCCTCACGGGGGCCACTGTAACGGGGCGTACGCACCGCTTGCAGGGGCAGCTCAGCGTGCTGCGGACTGAGCGGGCCATCGAATGCGACGCGGAGCTGCGGAACCTGCCTGATGGGGAGCTCAGCATGTTCTGCCAGCTGGTCTGGGACAGGACGCTCTGGGGCGTGCGCTATGGTTCGGCACGTTTTTACCGTTTTCTGGGAATGCACAGTGTCGATGACAACATCAGTCTCAGCGTGATGCTGTTTTTCCGTTCCCAGAGGCCATAAGCTCAGATCTGCGCAATGAAAACAGGAACAGGATCGCTACACGGCGATCCTGTTCCTGTTTTCAGCGGCCCGGATGATACTGGCCGTCGTCAAAGCCGCGGCGCTTCAACTCTTCGGGGCGGTACTGCCCGTCATCATGGCGGGGCTGGGGATGGCGGTTATACTGGTGGTCTTTCCGCCGCTCACGTTCCAGCCGATCCTTATCGTGCTTTCTTCTCGGATGATTGCGATCCCGGTCGTTCCACTTGCTGTCCTTGTGGTCCCTGTTGTCCCAATGCTGGCCGTTACGACGGGCCTGTTCCCTCTCCGTGCGGCGCTGCTCGCGGATCATGCGTTCCTGTTCCTGGCGCATTTTCCCTTGCTGGTAGCGATCCTCGGCGCGGTGCATCCTTTCGCGCCGCTCAAGCTGGCGCTGTTGCCGCATCTGTTCCCGGTGGTTGTCCCTGTCGGCCACAAGGGGGTTCTCCGAGCCGGCGGAGTGGGCCGGGACAGAAAAGTCCGCCGTGTACGGCAGGAAATGACGGGGAGTGGATGCATAGGCGTTGCTCAGGGCCAGGCAGGCCAGCAGCGTTCCGGCACAAAGGCATGTAATGTGTTTCATGGTTTTTTTCCTCAAATCTCTCATCAGTGCTGTGAGAAGGGCCGTTCTTCCGTGCTGTGCGCAACGCGCAACCGGAAGGCGCACCCTTCCCCGGCAGGGTGGAATGCGCGTTTTCTATACGCCTCTTTCCCGGTGTTGCAAGCGTACGTAAATTCTCTGTGAATACAAATGATTAACTGAATAGGGAGAAGAGAAGGGGCAAGGCGGGGAGGGGAAAACCGCGGCGAGGCGGGAGGAGGGGAAAACGCAAGGCTGACAGGAAAGAACGGAAACGGATTCCGGCCTTTTCTGTCAGCCCTTGTTCCTCTACTTATAGGAAGGAAGAGGCGTCTTGATGAGTTTCAGGAACTTGTCGGTGACATAGGAGCTGTTTTCAACCTGTTTCAGCTCGTCCTGCGAGATCCTGCCGATGGCCGCAAAGAACTGGGCCAGATCGCCCTGCCAGCTCTGGGCCTGGCTGGGGCCTTCGGAGGCGTCGAACATCTGGAGCTGTTCTTCCAGGTTGAACACCGGATGGTTCTTAAGATCCATCTCAGCGAGATCCTTGCTGTAGTCGGTACCGGCCCAGTCAACGTAGAAACGCAGGTATTCCGGCAGCAGCTTGTCCATCGGTTCATTCTTCATCATGTCGATGGCGCGCATGTAGATGCTCAGGAACTTCGCGGTGACTTCGGGGTTCTTGTCGGCGAATTCGCGGTCAGCGACGATGACGATGGGAAGGCCGCGATAGCAGTCATGCGGCGTGCTGGCCACTTTCCAGCCGCGCTTTTCGCCCACGTAGGTGAGGGGCGCCCACAGGGTCACGATGTCGCCGATGCCGTATTCGAATGCGGCGAGCGCGGACGCCTGGTCCATATTCTTGATGGTCACGTCCTTTTCGGTCAGGCCAAGGGCCTTGAGCCACGAGCTCAGGGCGAAGTGGGCCGAGGAAACGGTCGTGCAGAGGACGGTTTTGCCCTTCACGCTTTCGGGGGTGCCGTATACGTTCGGGTAGCTCTTGTTATAGCCCTTGGTCTTCATGATCGGGCTGTCGGGGCGGACCATGACGGCGTTGACCATAGCCTCGTCGTTGCAGTTGGCAATGACGTAGGTGTCGTGGCGCAAGGCGCCCATGAGGGCGGGAATCGCTCCCATGCCGCCGAAGACCCATGTCTTGGCGGGCAGGGTGCTGAGGGCGTCCATGCCGGAGCTGAAGTAGAGCAGCTCGACATCGAGGCCCACTTCCTTGTCCCATCCCTTCTGCTTGGCATACCAGATGGGGAAGGTTTCCTGAGCGCCCATCCACGCGGTGGGGACTTTCTGGAGTTCGGCGGCGCCTGCCGTGCCCACATAGGCCACGCAAAGGACGGCAGCGCAGAGGCCGCGAAGCCATTTTTTGACGTTCATATGCAATATTCTCCTGTACTTTGGGAAGAGGGGGAGGCAGAAAGCGGGGTAGAAAGCTCTGGAGAGTCTTCTACCCCGCAACATTAAGCTACAGATTTCTCAACTTACTTGTAGCTTGGGATGGGGGTCTTGACGAGCTTCAGGTACTTGTCGGTAGCGTAAGCGCCGTTTTCGACCTTCTTGAGTTCGTCCTT
This sequence comes from Bilophila sp. 4_1_30, assembly GCF_000224655.1. Lineage (NCBI taxonomy): Bacteria > Pseudomonadati > Thermodesulfobacteriota > Desulfovibrionia > Desulfovibrionales > Desulfovibrionaceae > Bilophila > Bilophila sp. 4_1_30. Next base: position 876,077 of record NZ_JH114233.1, on the reverse strand, counting down.
GTTGATGCTGCCCACGCTGGCGAAGAACTTCGCGATGTCGCTCTGCCACTTCTGAGCGGTGCTCATGCCCTTGGAGGCGTCAAACAGGGCGAGCTGTTCTTCCAGGTTGTAGACGGGGTGCGTCTTGAGGTCGGTGAGGGACAGTTCGGGAGAATAGTTCTTGCCGGCCCATTCGAGGAAGAAGCGCTGGTATTCGGGAACGAGGGATTCCAGAGGTTCCTTCTGCAGCATGTTGACGGCACGCAGGTAGATGCTGAGGAATTTCGCGGTGATTTCAGGGTTCTTTTCGGCATACGCGGTGTCGGCGATCAGGACGATCGGGTTACCGACCTTACACATATGCAGGTCGCCGGCGATCTTCCAGCCCTTTTCCTGGCCGGCGTACATATGGGGAGCCCACAGGGCCACGCCGTCGCCGATGCCGTTGTCAAACGCGGCCAGAGCCTGAGCCTGGTCCATATTCTTGATGGTGATGTCCTTGTCCGTCAAGCCCAGGACCTTGAGCCAGGAGCTCAGGCCGTAGTGGGCGGAGGAAACGGTCGTGGTCAGGAAGGTCTTGCCCTTCACGGTGTCGGGGCTGCCGAGCACTTCGGGGAAATCCTTGTTGTAGCCCTTTACCTTGGCGATTGGGCTGTCGGGACGGACGAGCACGGAGTTGGTCATGGATTCGTCGTTGCCGATGGCGATGACGGAAGTGCCGTAGCGCAGGTTGCCCATCATGGCCGGGACGCCGCCCATGCCAGCGAAAACCCAGGAACCGGACGGAAGGGCGTTCAGAATATCCATGCCGGAGCCAAAGTACTGGATGTCGATGTCGAGACCAGCTTCTTTGTCCCAGCCCTTTTCTTTCGCATACCAGATCAGGAAGGTTTCGTGTTCGTCCATCCAAGCGGTGGGTACTTTGGTGAGCTTTTCAGCGAAAGCCATACCAGCGAGCGAAACGCAAAATGCGGCAGCGAGAAAAGCACTGATGAGTTTCTTGAAACGCATACCTGTTCCTCCAAGTTGAAATGTACTGAGGAAAATCCCTCTACCCTTATCATAATACATGTCGGGGCATGCACGATGATCGTATTCCGGACGTCAGCGTGACGTCCCTGCGGCGGTTTTTTCGGCATCTTCAACCGTCGCCTTGCGGACGGCCTGAACATGCCGGGTGCGGATGCGGAAAGCGCAGAACTGCAGCCCGCAGCCGATCCCCGCCAACCCTACCGCGAGCGCCGTTCCCAGATGGAAATACAAGGCTGCCGCGGCGAGGATGCACAATGCGAAACTGGCGAGCCTGAGGTACAGGAGCTTCCTGTATACCTCCCCGGTGCGTTCCCAGGGGGCGTCGTCGCATTGGCGTTGCGCATCGTTGTTTTTGGGCTGGGCCTTGCCCGAACAGCGCCGGACAAAGCCCTGTACCGACCACCAGACCAGCCCCGCGCACAGGGATCCGATAATGAGGCTGACGGTGGTCGTTTCCATATTACAGTACCAGAGCCGTGTTGTCGGTGATGACGGAGCGGAGCTTCAACAGCTCCATGCTGGTGTGCTCGCGGGGGCGGGGAAGATCGATCATGTATTCGGTCTTGATGCTCCCGGGGAGCTTGCCTTCCATCAGGATGATGCGGTCGCCGAGGAACAGGGCCTCGTCGATGTTGTTGGTGACGAAGATGACGGTGCGCTTTTCCTGTTCCCAGATGCGCGCGGTTTCCTTCTGCATGAACATACGGGTCTGGGCGTCCAACTGTCCGAAGGGCTCGTCAAGGAGCATGATGTTCGGGGAGTTCGCATAGGCGCGGGCGATGCCCACGCGCTGCTTCATACCGCCGGACAACTGGTGCGGGTAGTGCTTCTCAAAGCCGGTCAGCCCCACCATGTCGATGTAGTGCTGCGCAATCTCATGCCGCTCGTTGGCGGGGATATTGCGGAGCTTGAGGCCTAGTTCCACATTATCACGAACGTTCTTCCATGCAAAGAGCATGTAGCCCTGGAAGACGATGCCGCGGTCGGGGCCGGGGCCGGTGATGGGCTGGCCGTCAAGCGTCACGAATCCGGTGTCGGGCGTTTCCAGCCCGGCGAAGATCTTCAACAGCGTGGACTTGCCGCACTGACCGGGGCCGAGGATGACCAGAAACTCGTTTTCATACACATCAAGAGTGACGTCGCGGATGACGGGAACTTCCTGATTGCCCTTCTGGATGAAGGTCTTGCTGACGTTTTCACAGCGGAGTTTGAGTTTCGGTTCGCAGTTGCAGGTGGTCATATGCTTTCCTTTCTCAGCTGTGCTTAGAGGTTTTCAATGGTGCGCTTCCAGGGGCAGAGCTTGCCTTCAAGGAGCGTGACCAACAGTGAGGTTCCGTAAGCCGCTGCCGCGATGAGGACCATGCCGCCGAGCACGAGGGTGGGCTGGTGGGTGTCCATGCCGCGCTTGATGAGGAAGCCCATGCCGTCGCGGGAGTTCATCAGTTCGGCGGCCAGAACGCAGGTCCAAGCGGAGCTGAGGGAGATCTGGAGGCCGGCGAAGACTGCGGGGAACGACGCGGGGAAGCATACGTGGAAGATTTCATCCCGGCGCTTGCCGCCGAGGACGCGGATAACGTCATACAGGTCGGGGTCAACGAGGCGCACGCCGTTGTATGCATTGAGCAGACAGGGGACGAACGTACCGATGATGATGATGAACACCTTGGACATTTCGCCGATGCCGAACCACAGGATGGCGATGGACACCCAGGCGATGGGCGGCATGGGCTTGAACAGGTCGAACAGAGGCTTCACAATCGCGTTGACGTACTTGTTCAGGGCCATGAACAGGCCGAGGGGCACGGCGACGACGCTGGCGGCGATGAAGCCGATGAGCACGCGCTGGGTGCTGGCCCAAATGTGGCCGATAAGGTTCGTTCCGGCGAACTTCATGTACGTCAGGCGGTACAGCTGATCCACCACTTCCAGCGGGCGGGCCAGAGAGTCACGGAAGATCTTCTCTTTCGCCACGTAGTCCCACAAGGCGAGGAACAGGACGATGGAAACCACGTTGAGGAAATACTTGTTGGTAATGAACTTGTAAAAGCTGAACGGTTCGCGGTTTTTGGAGTGGTCGACGGTTTCGTTGGCGATAGAACTGGTCATGCCGCTTACCTCCTGATGCCAGCCAGCAGTTTCTTTTCAATCTGGTCGATGATGAAGCCGATGACTGCACCAGACAGACCCACGCAAATCATGCCGAGGACGATGATGTCGGGACGGCCGAGGCGGCCACCCATAGTGATGAGGAAGCCAAGGCCGGAGTCGGCGGCCAGCAGTTCCGCGGCCACGAGGTTGGTCCAGCAGTAAGCCAGGGCAAGCTGCAGGGCGCCGAACACCATGGGAAGGGCGGACGGGATGCAGAGCTGCGTGAAAATCTGCCAGTTGTTGGCGCCATATGTGCGGGCCATCTGGATAAGGGTCGGGTTGGTCATGCGCACGCCGACGTAGGAGTTGATGACGCAAGGCACGATGCCCGCGATCCAGATGATGAATACCTTACCGGCAAGGCCGATGCCGAACCAGAAAACGGTAAGCGGAATCCACGCGATGGGGGGGATGGGACGGATAAGTTCGAAGATCGGGCGGAACAGACCTTCAACCACGTTGAACCAGCCCATGGCCAAACCGAGCGGGATACCCACGACGAGCGAGAGCACATACCCGATGAAGGCTTCCTGAATGGACGTCCACGCGTGCGTCGCCATGATGGCGCCGTCGGGGTTGGGGTTGCTGAGTTTGTCGATGAACGCGGCGAACACCTGGGAGGGCGATGCCAGCAACGTATTTGGAATGATTCCCGAGCGCACCACGCCTTCCCAGAAGGCGAAAAAGATGATGATGCTTATGTAGGGAAGGATGGTCAGAAGCAATGGCTGTTTGACGCTTACTTCTTTGTAGGCCATGAGTCACATCCTCGTGTCTGTGCTGCGTTAGAGAGGCGAGCCTCGTCCAACCTGGGTTACCACCAACGGATCAGTTCGGTGACTTGCTTGCGCAGCTCCACGAACTTGGGATCGATCAGGTTACGGGGGCGGGGGAGATCCACGGGGATTTCCGCCTTGATCTTGGTGGGCTTGTTGGTCAGCACCAGGATACGTTCAGCAACGTAAACCGCCTCTTCGATGTTGTGCGTCACGAACAGAACGGTACTGTTGAGCTTTTTCCAGATATTGACCAGCTCGTCCTCAAGGTAGAAACGCAGCTTGACGTCGAGCTGTCCATACGGTTCGTCCATCAGCAGCAGATCGGGATTCACGGCGAACGCCCTCGAAACGGCGATACGCTGCATCATACTGGCTGAAACCTGGTTGGGGTACAGGTCGGCGCAGGAGGACAGGCCGACGAGATCCATGATTTGGGTCGCGCGCGCTTCACGTTCTTCTTTGCCGACGCCCTTGACTTCCATGCCGTAAGCCACGTTTTCGCGGACGGTACGCCAAGGCAGACAGGTCGGTTCCTGAAACACATACGAGATGTTGTGCTTCTTGGGGTTCGCTTCTTCCCCGTCGATGAGGATCTCGCCTTCGGTGGCGGGCATCAGCTTGGACAGGGTGTTCAAGAAGGTGGTTTTGCCGCAGCCCGTGGGGCCGACGATGGCAAGGAGTTCGCCTTCTTTGATGTTGAAGTTGATCCCATCGAGGACGGTCAGATCCCCAAACCGTTTTGTGAGGTTATTCACCTGAATCTTGATGCGTGATTCTGGGGTGGTGGGCACTGGTGGCTCCTTTGTCTTTTTTCAGGGCGAACACGCTGGTGCCGCCTCCTAGGGAGGAACGCGCTTTGGCCAATTCATGGACCTCGTACGCTGGTCCATACATTGGCTGAAGCGCTGCCTCTGGACCCTGTGTGGAGGCGGACACGTGGGCAAGGGATTGCTCCCTCACAAGTTGTGCTTTCGGCTCCAATCTTGTTCTCTAATGAGCAAAGATGGTGCCAGAGGTAGGGCCCTATCCTCAAAAAACCGCTTCCTGCCTACGTTTCTGGAGTAAAGAAGGCTTTTATTTGAGGGGAATAGGGATGATGCTCAAAAAAGAAAAAAAGAGCAAAAAAGCTCTACTTCCTCAGAGGTTGCGTTGGGGCTTCGGAAAAATAGGATCAAAATGTCCCAAAAAGAGAATGGGGAGGATTTTTTTTGGGACAAAAACTTCCCAAATTATAAGATATTGTATTTCAATATGATACATATATAAACGCTACGCTGGCGACACTCTTCCGTCATGGTTGGGAAAAAAATCCCGTATAATAAACCATGATTGAGATAAAAAGAACGAACGGGGCTGCCTTTGGTAGCGTTCAGCCCCAAAAAGGGCACGAAAAAATGGGACAGAAATGCGACATTTTTTCTGTGCCCCCAAACGGAAAAGCGCCTCCCTTTTTACTGGGGGAGGCGCTCGGATCGGGGCGTGGATTGCAGTGTGCAGGCGTTATTCTTTTTCCAGGCCGAAATCTTTCATTTTCCTGAACAGGGTACGCCTGTCCATACCGAGGCTGTCCGCCGTCGGGCCGCGTTTCCAGTTGTTCTTTTTCAAGGCGTTCAGCAGGTAGACCTTCTCGAAACGGGAAAGCGCTTCCGCCAGCGTCAGGGAATCTTCCGGGGCTTCGGAAGCGGCCGCCTGTGCGGTGGTCTCGCCGATGACGGTATCGCCCAGCCGCGCCGTCCCCAGGCTCAGGTATTGGTAGAGCACATTTTGCAGCTCGCGGACATTGCCGGGCCAGTCATAGAGCATGAATGCGTGCAGCATCTCGCTGTCCATGTACTCGAAGCGCTTGTTGCTCGGGTAAGCCTTCAGGAAATGCTCCACCAGCAGGGGGATGTCCGCCTTGCGTTCCCGCAGCGGCGGGAGATGGATGGGGATGACGTGGATGCGGTAGTAGAAGTCGCGGCGCATGGCCCCTTCATTGACGCGCTCAAGGAGATCCCTGTTCGTGGCCGCGATGATGCGTACATCCGGTCGGTGGATCTGGGCGCCGCCGACAGGCGTAAAACCCCCGTGCTCGATGGCGCGGAGCAGCTTCACCTGCCCCATGAGGCTGATTTCTCCCAGTTCATCAAGGAAAAGCGTGCCCCCATCGGCTTGATCCAGATACCCTTTCTTGTCGGCCGTCGCACCGGTGAACGCGCCCTTCTTGTAGCCGAACAGCTCGCTTTCAAAGAGGCTTTCCGGGATGGCCCCGCAGTTGACCGCCACAAAGGGCTGCTGATACCGGGAGCTGCCATCGTGGATGGCCCGGGCCGCCAGTTCCTTGCCTGTCCCCGATTCGCCATAAACGACCACGTTGTCGTCCACGGCCGCCGCTTTGGCGATGAGATCGAAGACGGCGGTGATCTGCGGCGAATTGCCCACGATGTCGCCTGAACATCGGGCTTTCAGGCGCTCGCGCAGCTCCTCGTTTTCCTGCCGGATCGTGTTGTCCTGCTTCTGCTTTTCGGTCACGTCGTTGATGAAGCCCTCCACAAGGAGGGGGGCCTGTTCCCCCGCGCCTCCGGCATGGACGCCCGCTCCTTGCTCCCAGACCCATTTTTCCTCATTCCACGAGGTGATGATCCGGTAGGTCAGTTCGAACGGCTCTTTCTTCCTGAGCGCGTTTTCCAGCGTTTCCGAGACGTGCGCCCTGTCGTCCGGGTGGACGAGGGCAAGCAGGCCCATGCCGTCCGGCCCCATGAAATGCTCCGGCGTGTACCCGGTAAGGCGGGTGACCCCCTGGCTGACAAAGCGGACCTTCCGATCCGGCGAGTGCTCGCCCTGATAGGCGAGGCCGGGAAGGTTGTTCATCAGGGTTTCGAGCTGGCGGCTTTTCTCGTGCAGCTCCATCCCGATGAGCATGTTGTGGCTTTCGAGCTCCTCCCGGAGGCGCTTGTTGGTGATGTGGGTGCGGACGCGGGCCAGCACTTCGTCGGCATGGAAAGGTTTGGTCACATAGTCGACGCCGCCGACTTCGAACCCCCGGTGCTTCTGGCCGGGCGATTCCATCACGGACAGGAAGATCACCGGGATGCCCTCGGTCGCTTTGTCCGCCTTGAGGCGCTGGCAGACTTCGAAGCCGTCCATCTCGGGCATGAGGATGTCCAGCAGGATGAGATCGGGATGATGGCTGAAGGCCAAATCCAGCGCGCGCTTTCCGTTCTTGGCGATGATGAGGAAATAGTCCTGTTCGAGGGTCTGGACCAGGATGTCCAGATTGACGGGATCGTCATCCACGACCAGAACGACAGGTTTATTGGGCTGCATCGGAAGGCTCCGTACTTGGGGCGCTGCTCGAGAACAGGGAAGGGCGGATCCTTTCCAAAACGGTCAGAGCAGCTTCATAGTCATAATTGTCCACATGCATTTTCAGGGTGTGGAGTAAGGGATATTCGTCCGCATTGCAAATCACCAGCAGGCTGCCCAGGGCAATGCGGATGCGCCCGGGCGCGGCCTGGAGGAGGGCCTCGACCAGATCATTATAATAGGTGCCCAGTTTGGCGATGTCGAGTGTGGGTTTGGAGGCAATGGCCGAGGGGCCGCCCGCGGGTTTCGTTTCCTTGTCGGACGGGCACAGCTTCGCGGCGGCCTCAAGGACCTCGCCGAGGGCCTCTTCCAGTTCGGGCAGCAGTGCGGCGAGCGGCCTACCCTGGAGCGTGGACAAGGCGGCATTGGGGTAGCCCTTGTCCAGCTGCGATTGCGCTTCCAGTTCCAGCGTGCGCGCCATATCCCGCAAATGCAGCGCTCCCAGATTGGCCGAAGCCCCCTTGAGGGCGTGCGCCCGTTCGCGGAGGGATTCCCAGTCATGGGTGCGGACGGCATGGCGGAAGAGGGCGGCATCCTGCGCGTGGTTTCTGGCGAAACTTTGCAGGATGGTGGGGGTATTGCTGCGGCGACAGGCCTGTCTGGATCACGGTTTCGAGCGAGAAGCAGGGGGGCAGAAACGCCCATGATGCCGCATCGGGCACGGAAGGCCGCGCCGGATCTCCGGCCTGCGCTTCCGGAACCCGGTAGTACTCGGGGAGCAGGCTATGGATGGTGTCGAAGAGCAGCGCCTGTTTGAACGGTTTGGAAAGGTACGCGTCCATCCCCGCATCCAGACAGCGCTGCTTGTCGGATTGCATGGCATGGGCCGTGAGCGCGACGACGGGCAGGACATAGCCGCGTTCCCGCATGATCTTGATGGTTTCGTAGCCGTCCATGTCCGGCATCTGGATATCGAGGAACATGAGGTCGAAAGCCTCGCGTTCCAGCAGGGCAAGGGCTTCGATGCCGTTGCCGGCCATCTTGAGCTGGGCGCGGGTTTCTTCGAGCAGTACGGACATGATCTCCTGATTGACGGGGTTGTCCTCGGCCACGAGGATGCGCACGGACGACAGATCCGGCGTGACCGGCGACTGCGCCGGGCGCGGCCCCCTGAAGCCCGCTTTTTTCCGATCAAACAGCTTGCGGAGGGTGGAGCGGACGCAGCGCACGGTGATGGCCGGGATGACCTCGACGGGATAGGGCTTGTCCTTGAATTCGGAGATGGCGAGGCCTTCCCTCGGGCCGCCCACAAGCACGAGCGGGACCGGGGCGGCGCAGCGCAGCTGCAGTTCCGCCGCAAGCCGGAGGGCCGGGGGGCAGTCCCCATCGCCGAGAAGTCGATCGATGATGATGAGATCAGGCCTGAGCGGTTCTTTCCCCAGCGAGGCAAGGACGGAAAGCGGGCCCACCCTGCTGGCGATATGGCTCTGGCACTGGATGCCGAGGGCCTCCAGCGTGCGGCGCATGACCCGGACGCCCGTATCCGACGAGCTGACCACGACCGCCTGCAGATCCATGAAGGTATTGCCGCCGAGCACTTCCACCTGTTCCTGAAGCGCCAGCCGTATGGAGAACGCGAACGTGCTTCCCTGTCCGACTTCCGATTCGACCCAGATTTCCCCGCCCATGTTTTCGACCATATACCGGGCGATGCTCAGGCCGAGGCCCGTGCCGCCGTGCCGCCGGGTCAGCGATGAGTCGGCCTGTTTGAACGGCTGGAACAGCTGCGGCAGCTGATCCGGGGCGATGCCGACGCCGGTGTCGTGCACGAAGAACAGGAATTGCGCCTTGTTCTGGTTTTCGGAAAGATGGAGGTTGCCGCCGTGCCGGACCTGCAGGTGGATGCGCCCGCCCGGAGGCGTGAATTTGACGGCGTTGCCCATCAGGTTGGTCAGGATCTGCTGCAAGCGCCCCGCATCGCCGAGAAGCGCCAGCGGCGTGGAGGGATCGATGTCGATCAGGCATTCCAGCTCACGCGCCATGCTGCCGCGCATGGTCATATCGCAAACGCGCAGGATCACTTCATCAAGCATGAACGGGGCGGTGTCCGTGTCCATTTCGCCCGCTTCGATCTTGGAGAAGTCCAGCGTGTCGTTGACGATGTCGAGCAGGGCGTAGGACAGGTCCAGAATCGTGCGCTGATGGTTGCGCGGCAGCGGGTTGTTTTTCAGGTAGGCTAATTCGGTAAAGGAAATGATGCCGTGCAGCGGCGTGCGGATTTCATGGCTGATGTTGGCGAGGAAACGGCTTTTGGCTTCCGTGGCGGCGTCGGCTGCCTTCATGGCCTGCTGGAGCTCGGTGTTGAGGCGCTGGAGATCCTCGGCCTTGGCGCTTTTTTCCAGTTCGGCGGCCAGCCGCTTGGTACGTTCCTCAACCTTGCGCCGGAGCTGGAAATTCCAGAAAATGATCAGCAGCAGGACGGACAGGACGACTTCAATGCCGAGCAGGCTGGTCCAGAACGTGCGCGGGGGAAGGTGGAGCGACGGCTGGCGGCTGAGCCAGCGGTTGTTGATGAGTTCCCGCTCGGGAGGTTGGATCTGGTACAGGGCTTTGGAAAGGATGCTGTGCAGCTCGGGCCAGTCCGAGCGCACGCCAATGGACAGGCCGCTCTGGGCGGGGATGGTCGAGGTCGCCTGAAGCCGCAGATGCGTGTTGTCTTCCAGCTTGGGCAGGACGCTGGCCTTGTAGTCGACCAGCGCGTCGGAATGCCCGGACATGACCCGGAACAGCCCCTGCAGGGGATTGCTGACAGGGTCCAGGATGATGTCGGGATAACGGTTTTCAAGGTAATTGTGCCAGTAATGCCTGTATACGACGGAAACCCGTTTCCCGGCGAGCTCCTTGAGGCTGGTGGCGTGCTGCGCGTTTTCGTGGATTACGATGATGCCGGGGAGGGAAATATGGGGCCGGGTAAGGAGCAGGTTTGCGTCGACGGCAAGCGTCGGTTCCACCATGGCGAACAAATCCGTCCGCCACTGCTTGGCGTCTTCGAGCGCCGTGGTCCAGTTGGATTGCGGCTCTATGCGGAACTGGATCCCGATGATGCGGGAAAGGAGCCGCAGATAGTCAAGGCTGATGCCCGCATAGGCGTTGAGCTGCTTGGAATCGGACAAAGGGATGAAGGCCGGGGTCATGCTTACGGTAATGACGGGGTGTTCATCTATCCACGTCTGTTCTTTGGGGGTGAACAGCTGAGGCATGGCCGTCATGGGCGAGAGCATACTGATGGACGATTCCAGCGACGGGAGATAGCTGTCGTCCGGCGCGTCCTTCGTGACCAGCAGCACGTGCCCTGTAAACAGGATGAATATGACGAGTATGGTGCCGAGGAAAACAAAAATACGCATAAACGTCTCGCAGAGAAAACGGCTCAGGAAGGAGCACCAGTATGGCAGAGATACGCTGCAAGGTCGAGAGGGCATCTTGTCGTTGCGCCTTCGGTTGACTATGGTGGCGGGGGAGCGTGTTTTCCCGAAGCCCGGCATAGCTATGAGAAGGATGAGACAATGCGTATTGATGAAGTGAAGAGACAGCTTGAGGCTTTTGGCGTTCTTGACGGATACCGCGAGTTCGCCACGTCCAGCGCCACTGTTGAACTGGCGGCCGCCGCAGCCGGATGCGAACCCGGACGCATCGCCAAGACGTTGTCGTTCAAGACGGCTGAAGGGCCTATTGTTATTGTGGTGATGGGTACGGCACGGATCGACAACCGGAAATTTAAGGATCAGTTTAAGGAAAAGGCGAAGTTCCCGCAGGGAGAAGAAGTGGAGTCGCTCATCGGGCACCCCATCGGCGGTGTTTGCCCCTTTGCCGTAAACGAAGGTGTCCGGGTTTTCCTTGACCTCAGCCTTAAGGCCTTCGATCCCGTCTATCCGGCAGCGGGGGCCCCGAACAATGCGGTATGCCTTTCGCTCGCCGATTTGGAACGTGTAACCGGCGGGACATGGGTTGACGTCTGCAAGCAAGAGGCCGAGTAGGCGGCTTTGTTGGCAGGCCCTGCACACGAGAAAAGCCAATCCATATGGATTGGCTTTTCTCGTGTGCAGGGTTGGGGCTTATTCGGTAAGCGTTTTGGGATCAATATTGTACTTGCGGATTTTGGACCATAGGGTGCTTGTGTTCAACCCAAGCAAGCTTGCGGCCCCGTCAGGCCCGGCAATTTTCCCGTTGGCCTTTGCGATGGCCATCTTGATATGGTCTATGATGATCGTGTCAAGCGTGGGGAAGGCATCTCCGCTTGATGAAAGCTCACATTTCTCTTTGATGTTCTTGTTCGCTGAGGGATGTCTTTCCGCAATAAAAGAGTGCTTCAGCGCATTCATGTCGTTATAGAGGAGAATACTGTTGAAGGTATCTATAAGCATCGGCTGTATGAATGAACAGATATCGATATCTTCTTGTGAATATCTGTTTTTTCCGATGCTGTATATGGACATGTAAATATGGATGCCTTCAAGGACATGATGTTTGAGAGGAATATAGATGCTGGAAGACTCTTCGTTGTTGAAAATGCTGTTCCTGAATTCAGAAAAAACACAGGACTCTTCACCTGTAAAGTTTTTTATGGAATGGACGTCTCCGGTAAAGAAATTATCTTCTACATACATGCGCCTGAGAGTGTCTTCCGGTATGGTAACTTGATCTGGGAAGGGGTTCTTTGAATAGTCAGCATACTCAGCTACCTTAAAGATGGTATCTTTCTCAAAAAAAAGAAATATATACGGCGGATACAGGCATGTATCGCTTAAAGAAGGAGGCCATTTTCTGCGTAAAGTCCGATATGCAGGAGGATTCAAAAACGGTCGAAAAGAAAACGGAAAAGAGTTCCTCAGACGTATGGTTCATGGTCGCCTCTTTGTCTTTTTATACTGTAGATGTATAAACTCGTATCTTAATAAAACGAAAAGAAAATTGCTTTTCAAGTCTTTTTTGTATTCAATGAAGTAATTCCAGAAGCCTTTTTATATTAAACAAGGAAAAAGGATTGTCAAAACGTTAAATAAAACATATATAGAACTGGCGTTCTATATAAAGTGTCTTGTTGAAAAGTCGTATTGTTTTTATTCTATCTATATATAACTATTGACGAAATATGTATTTTTCAAAGGATGTCGATGATGATTGTCTCATCAGAGATGAAGAGCAAAACACAATGACAACTCTTTTAATTGATTAATATCTGTCCATAAGATCATTTTTCTAAAAGTTATTTTTTTGATGGTTGATCAGGATTGTTCGTTTTGAATGGGAGAACATGACATATTAGCGATTCCATTTGTATAGAAAATGATTCTATATAGTAAATAGACCATACAAATGTAAATGGTGTAGTTGTAGTAAAAAAATCTTAATATTACAGATTTATTGTTATATGTTAAGCAATAAAAAATTTGCTTTTGAATAATTCTTATGTTTTATAGATAATAATGTTGAATTTAAATTCTAAAATCAAATAATAGTATTTTATATGCTAAAAATAGCATTATTTTGTTTTAAAAATTTTATTTAGTCTATATGGATTGTAAATAAAAAATTATATTATATTTCACCATGAAAAAAATGCAATGAATAGGAAAAAGTGCTGGACAGAGATGCAAATTGGGGATGCGTGAGAGGAATGATAAATGTAACGCTACGCAGCGCCGGTTCATGCGTAAAGAAGCATCACTGTCCTTTGGTGAAGGCCCGAGGAAATCACAAGGGCGGCGACAAGAAGGAGACAGGAGAAGATCAGATTCTGGGGGCTAAAACCGGGTGAACCACATTGTTTTTTATGGAATTATTTCGCTTTTCAAAAAAACATACGGCAACAATTGCCCCGTAGCACACTGCGCTCATGCCGGGAGTGCTTCATTTTATTCGGGCAACGCGCAGTAGGCCCTCTCCATTTTTTCCCAGTGTTGTGTTTTTATGATAATATATTGATATTACATTTAAAATAGATGCTGTTGACGGAAAAACAGGATGTGATATTCTCCTAACGTAAACGAACGTTAGGGAAACGTTTCGTCACCGGTGTGGCGCCCAGTCTTCAAAACTGGTGGACGGTCGAAAGGTCGTTGGTAGGTTCGACTCCTATACGTTTCCGCCAAAAAGAATCTCAAAAAGCCCCGCAAAGCCTCAAAAGCCTTGCGGGGCTTTACTTTATCCAAGTTCCATACTCTCCAATGGTCTCACTTGGTATATGGATATACCGTGTTATTTTTGTCGGTATTCTTAGGATATGGAACGGCCGTTGCGGAATCATGCCGTTTCATAAGCCTTTTTGTGGCGAATATCGGTATTCGTTTCAGGATTTTTTCCGATACCGTCAGCGCAAAGAAATACCGTCACGAAACAACCCAATGTCATTTTACGTAAAGCGAAGATTCTGTCCCATCTTGGGCACCACCTCTTTCCGTTCGTCGGGGCGCGGCCTTCTACTCTGGAGCCTGCCGATATTCTGGGTGCCGTCCGCCATAGGGGAGTACGGGGAGCCTTGAGATGGACCACAGGCTTGTTCAGCTTTCCGGGCAGGTGTGCCGGTACGCTCATCCGTGGGATATACGAGATATGACGCAGCCGCGGTTTTGAATGAAGCGTTGCGTCCCTTGAATCCGCCGGGAACCGCCGCGCCGGGGGCCGTCCTTGTTTGTGCGGCTGCTGGCAGCTTCGGTGCGCTCATCATGAAGATGATCGGCCCAATGTGAACTGTCGGGAACAGAAAAGAGGAAGCCCCCAACCGTGAGGAAGGGGGCCTTGTTGTGTGGGAGGCCGGAAAATTCTAAAACTTCCATTCTACAGCGAGGTTTCCGTAAACGGATGTCTCATCACGGCGGAAAAGTTCGCTTCCGGCGTTTAAGGAGAAAGAGATGTGCTTGTCCGTGTTGAAACGCACGCCCGCGCCGAGGCCAAGGCTGTCGCGGCCCGGGACTTTTATCGTGTTGGAGAAACCCGTGTTGGCCGCGTCCACGAATGAGCCGTGCATCGTGCCCGCCTTGTCGAGCAGTTCGTGGTTCCACGCGGCGGAGGCGTGAGCCTTCCAGGTGGCGTGTTCGCCGAACTGCCTTTCATTCGTGCTCATGCGGACACCGAGGCTGGAGCGCAGCGAGTGGAAGGTTTCGGAATCCAGATGGAGTCGGCTGCCCATACCGTTGTCTTCCGTCAGGGACGGGCGCGACGAGAAGGCGTAGTCCAGCGCGGCGAAGGGCCCGGCCTTGATTGTACCCCAGTCGGCCTCATAGCCGCCGCCCGCACGGACCGAGCCCGAGAACCCGGTCCAGTCCTTGTTGTTTTCGCGGTTGTAGCCGTTGAAGGAAACGGCCCGCTTCATGCGCCAGTTCTCCACGCCCAGACGTCCGATGCCGAAGACGTTCCAGCCATCCCAGTCCGCCGGGGCGTACAGGCCCTGCGCGCCGAGATACAGTCCTTCGCCGCGCAGCTTTCCATTGGTATCGCCGGTCATGGATTGGTGGTTGAACACGACGTGCCCGCCGACGGTCAGCCCGCCGGGGGTGCTCCGTTCCGCACTTCCGATCAGGCCGACGTTCGCGGCGTCGTAGCCGCCCATGCCGCTGCGTCCCGGCTGGTCGAACGTCCCTGCGTAGGGCTGTGCGGAAACATGCCATTCCCCGTCCTTTTGCGGAGCGCGGGAGAATGTGCCGGGAAGAATCAAATCGGAAAGCATACGGTGCATATCGAAACTCGCCAGCGCCGCATTGCCGTAGGCGTCGGGCGAAAGCTGGGAAAGAGCTTTGCGGACGGTGCTCCCGTCAGGTGCGGAGAAGTCCAGCGCCGCGTAGAGGTTGCGCATGTCGTCCCGTACCCCGTCAGCAGAGGAGAGCGCCCGGCCTACGTTGGCGGCGTTGCCGTTCGCGGCGTATCGGCTGTAGGCGTCGGCGACGCGGGAGGAGAGGATTGTGGCCGTCCCGCCTTGAGGTGTGGCGGTCATTTCCAGCGTGGGCGAGTCCAAAAGAAGGTTTGTGGCATAACCTTCCGTCAGGTTTCCGGAAGCCGTGATCGGCGCGAGGGAGAGGCTTCCCGCGTAATAGCCGGGCAGGGGAGCAAGATACAGGGTGCCGTTCACAACGGCGTTCCCGTTGACGGCGAGTCTGTCGGATGTGCCCGAAGCATCGAATTCTGCGAGCAGGCGTCCGGTCGCGGTCTGGTGATAGTCGCCGTTGATCGTAATGGTACCGATGCTATTGCCGGGGGCGACGGTACCCGCGTTGGTGAAGGTGCCGTCTACGGAGACGTAGCCGTTGTCGAGGGCGTTCAGGGTGTACTCGGCATTGCCGCTCAGGGTCGCGCCCTCCCTTACGTTCACATCCAGCACCTCGGCCCGCCCGTTGAAGGACAGCGCGCCGCCGTCTACGGACATCCGGATACTGTGCTTGCCCATGATGTTGCCGTCGTAGCGCAGGCGGAAGTCCGGATCGGGCGCGTCCGTCGCCGAACCGTCGCCCGCCGCCAGACGGCCGAAACTCAGGCTGGTGAGCAGATCGTCGCCGTTGGCGGCCGCTTGAACTTGCTGCACGTCCGAGTTGCCGGGGTTCCAGTCCGAAATGATGTCCCCGCTCAGCGCCGCTCCGTTTACGATGTTGATGTTTTTTACCCAGGCGTTGCGGGAAATGTATATGGCGGCCGCACTCCCGGACAGTGGGCCGCTTACGTCGAAACGCTCCGCAAGCGGGCCTTTCAGTTCGTCGAGCAGATTGTGCTGTTCATAAAGCTGGGTGACGACGTTGCCGGACTCATCCTCTGCTGCTTCCGTCCGGCTTCGGATGTATGAGCCGCGGTATTCGGCGGTCAGGCCGGAGTCCAGGCCGAGCAGGCTGCCGCCGAAGTCGAAGCGCGCACCCACGCCGCCGGTCCCTGTAGCCCGGATTTCTCCCCGGCTGACGACGTTCTGGCCTTTGCCGTAAGCCAGAAGCAGCCCCGTGCCATAGGCGCCGTCGGCGGATACGCGCACTCCGGGGGCGATGCGCAGGGTGTTGGTCTCGCCGTCCACGCGGATTCCGGTTCCGGCTGTGCCGCAGGCCAGCAGATCCGCGGTCTGGGTAATGTCGTTGCCGCTGCCGTAGATATGCAGCCCCACGCCATAGGCCGCGGTGTTGGGCTGACCGGGCAGATACGCCGTGCCGTCGGCGTTGCGGGCAAAATATCCCCGTCCGTTGTCGAGCGTCAGGTTGTCACCGTAAACGGAAAAACCGTAAAAGTTTTTGCGGTCGATCGTATATCCGATGTCCTGAAGCGCGGCGAGTTCGGCTTCCATGAAAACCTGATAGTTGCGGTAGTCCTGATGGCTCATGAGGCTGCGGTCCAGCTCGATGTGCGACAGATCCAGGCTATCCCCCTCAAAGCCTTCTATCGGCAGCCCGCCGTTCAGCGCGCCCGCCAGCACCTCGCTTACATGTGTTCCTTTGAAGAGGACGCCGCTTTCCGTCATCTCGCCGACCGTGAACACGGGGTCGGCCCCCGGCGCGGTTCCCGAGTGGACGACTTCCATGTCGGTTGTGGGGGTGACGCCGTATTGATCGACCAAGTGGCGATCCCAAGGAGAGATCTCGGTATCGAATCCATATACCAGGCTACCGTCATAGCCTTCCCCCATGGTGGCCAAGGAGGAAATGCCCAGGGCATGGCCCATTTCATGGTATAGGGTTCCGACCAGCTCTATGCCGTCGCCCGTGGGCAGGGGCGACGGGATGTCCGGAATGCTGAAATTCATCCTGCCGATCCGTATCTGGGCCGGAGGATTCATGCTTTGATCGCCGATGAGTGCGCCCGCCAACCCGCTGGCCCCTTCCCAAGGAGTCCCGTGCCACGCCGGATTCCCAACGCTTATCGCATCGGCGTTTACCTCGTTCATGGTGCCCACGTTGATGGCGGCGGGCACGGCGTTGTTCGCTCCGGGCCCGAGGATGTCCGCCCAATGTTCCACGGCCTGGGTAACGGCGTCTTTTTGTGCGGCGCTCAACTGCCAGGTGGAGGCTTCCCCTTCCGTTTCCGAAAGGGCGTTGCCGTACTTTTCCCCCTGATCAAAAAAGCGCAGTTGGAACAGGGGGGTGTTTGCGTGGTCGGTTATGATGCGCGTTTCATAGGCCGACGCCTGCGTTTCCCAGAGCAGGAAAACCGCGGCGGCTAATGTCAGGCAGTGGAAAAAACGGTTCCGGGGCATACATTTCTCCTTCCTTAAGAGGCCTTCTTGTTTGTACATAGACCATATTCCTCTAGCCTTCAATGAAGGCTCTTCATATATGTCGAAACGTGTTCAGAGAGTGCGCTTTTTTATGTCTTGCGGCGTTGTGGGGACATATGTGTGAGGAGGGGAAGAAAGGAGGGAGAGGGGAACTGAAATCCCTTTATGGCCTGCCCCGTCGAAATGGCGGCGGTGATTCCATTGACAGAAACAGTTTTGTGTTAGAGCTTGAAAAGCGCTTTTCAGAGAGCCGGTTTTTCATGGAGACTAGACCGAGCCATATGGGTGGAGGCTCCGCCTGTTACCCTTTTCTCTGCCTGATAGGGGCCCTTGCCCTGTTTGATGCCTGCGAAGAGAGGCATGTTCCGAGAGTTTCAGCTGAAAAAGACTGGGAGGGGATTATGTCGGATCATCCTCGCACTCATCAGAATGCGATCTTGAGAACCTATGCCGGGCTTCTGTTGATTTCGATTTGCGTTTATACGCTGATGTATGCTCCGCAACCCATGTTCAACTCGGTGAGCAGGGATTTCGGTGTGGACAAAGGCTCCACGGGGCTGCTCGTCAGCGTGTTCATGCTGTCGCTCGCCATCTCGCCTCTCTGCGTGGGGATGCTGCTCAGCCGTATCGGCGTGCGGCGTGCCATTCTGGGGGCTTCCCTCCTGCTCGGTATAAGCGGCGTGGGGATCTGGTTTGCCCCGTCCTTTCTTGTCCTTCTCGGCATCCGCGCTTTACAGGCATTGCTGGTTCCGGTGGTGCTCACAGCCGTCATGTCCGGCATTGCTGTCATGTTCCGCCATCTTGATCTCAACCGTGCGCTTGCGGGCTATGTGACCTCCAATCTTGTCGGTTCGCTGTGCGGCCGAATTATCGGAGGCTGGGCTGCGCAGATGTTCGGATGGCGTGCCACGCTCGCCGTTATCTGTTTTTTCTTTTTCCTTGTCCTCCTCTTCATCCGAAGCATTCCGGAAATGCGCAACGCCAGTGCGCGCCTCCACAGCCCACGTGAATACCTCGCCGTTTTCAAGGGCAGGGGGGTCCCCAGTCTCTTTTTCGCCGAAGCCTGCGGTATCTTTGTCTTCGCCGCCATCGGCAACCTCATCCCTTTTCGTATGGCGGAACTCGGGCAGGGCCACTCCGAGGGGCTCATCGGACTCATGTATTTCGGGTATTCCGTCGGCCTTGTCGCTTCGTTGTCCCTTGCGCCGCTCATGCGCGTGTTTAAGACGCCAACAAGACTTATTCTTTTCGCTTCCGCCGTCTATGTCGTCTCCTGTCTCACGCTTGCGGTCCCTTCCCTTTGGGCCTTGTTCGGCGGGCTGTGGCTCATAGCCTTTGGGGAGTTTGTCGTCCATTCCATCAGCCCCGGCCTTATCAACCATCAGGCCATGCTCTCCGGTCATGGCGACCGCGGTATGGTCAATGGGCTTTTTCTTTCCTGTTATTATTTCGGCGGGCTTCTCGGCTCCTACATTCCCGGAGCTCTCTATTCGGGCTTCGGCTGGTTTGCCTGTTATCTTTGTATCCAGCTCGTTCAGATTGCCGCGTTTTTCGTTCTGTTCAGACTGAACCGGACGGCACCTGACTTGCGGTAGGACGGGCAGCCGGTTTTCCATCTCCGGGATGCCACGGCTAGGGCCCGCCCGCCTTCACGTGTTTCGGCTCCGACGCAGCTGTTGATATGTCCGGGGCCTTGTGCTTCCTCTAACGATAGGAGACGTTTTTTGCTGGAACGGGGCTTCTGCCCTGCGGAAGAGGGGAGAAAGGATGAGCAGCGTATATCGTATCGAGAATGAGGGGGAAATCGGCCCGCTGGGCCGGCGCGGTATCGAATTGACCCACGAGATCATGTATCGGCATTATCGACGCGATGAGGACTTCGTTTACGCGCAGATGGCAGAGGGCGTCACGTGGATCGGGCCTTCACGCGCCCAGTACACCACCGGCGTGGACAAGCTCAGGGAACTCTTGCAGATCGAGCAGCTTGTCACCTTCACGATGGAGCAGGAAACCTATCAGGTCGCCTATGAGGATGAGCACACCTGTCTCATCTTCGGTTGTTATACGGTTACTTCCGATGAGGAAACCGGCCTGTTCATACGTACCCTGCAACGGGTATCCTTCTTTTATCGGTTGATTGGCGACCATCTCCATGTCGTGCACATGCATCTGTCCCACCCTTATGAAGTCGTGGATTCGGACGAAGTGTTCCCGTTCCGGTATGGAAAGGATGCCTTCGACTATATCCAGCGGACGCATCAGATGGCCTTTACGGACAGCCTGACCGAACTCGGCAACCGCAACGCCTACGAGACGAGCTGCGTGAGGATGGCCCATGATTTCGACTCGGTGCGTTCCCTGTGCCTCATCCTGTTCGATCTCAACGGCATGAAACGGGTCAACGATACATGGGGGCACCTCGCCGGGGATCGGCTCCTTAGGGATTTCGCCTCGCTCCTGCGGGAAACCATGCCTCCCGCCGCCAAATTGTACCGCTACGGCGGGGACGAATTCATTGCCGCCTTGCACGAGGTTTCGCTTTCCGATGTGAAAAAGTGCCAGCAAAAGTTGGAACAACGTATCGCGCGCTACAATGAGGAAAACGAAATACATTTGAGTGCCGCTTGGGGACATGCCTTTTTCAATCCGGAAACGGATCACGGCCTTTCGGAAATCGTCAAGCGGGCGGATGTCATGCTCTACGCCATGAAGCGGGCCATGAAACAGGCCGCCGAGAGCACAAGCTGACGGGCCCTTGGTCCCCCTGTGTCCTTACGGGTTCGTGTTCCCCTTGGGCCGCGAGATGAAGTTTCAGGCCAACATCAAGAGGGCTTCCATAAAGGGGACAAGGGAAAACCTTCAAATTTGAGGCATGACGCCAGAAGCCCCGGCAGGAGAGAGTCCGCCGGGGCTTTTCGTTTATGTGGTGCGGCGGGCGGTTTCGTCCATCCGGCGGAGTTCGTGTTTTGTGGCCTGCCCCACGAAGGGGAAGGGCAGGATGTCACGGGTGAGGACGAAGGCGCGTTGCCGGTTCCCGGCGGCATCGGTAGGGCGTCCGGGGAAGGCCGCAGCCGCAAAGCCCGGTGGGAGGGCTATGCATCGCAGGCGAGGTTCAGTCTGTGTAACGGGGTGGGTTCTCTCTATATATATCAGTTTTTCTTTTTAAAAGATTTAAATACTGAAAGATAAACCACAAAGAGAAACATGAGTATCGTGCAAAAGTTTTGCGAAGTACAGAATATGCTCATCCATATGCTCTCTTCAGGTATTATGGCCTCTGTCGGTTGTGATAGGTAGTAGCTGTATTGACTGTGTGTAAACGGTAGGAAAACGAGCATACCATACGTAATGAACAGGATATTGATAAGATACTTTAACGTTATCCATTTGAATTTAAAGAATCCCCAGTTTCCATATAAAGAGTAGATGAGCCCTGTGGCTAGACATCCGCCAGCTCCGGGGCCGACTATGATAAAATCTATATAAAACAAAATTTTGCTGAATGTGATCTGTTCATGTGCGGTACTGGGATGAAAGAGGCAAAACAAGAGTACCATCGTTGTTGCCCCGCCACCCCAGAGGGCGGCAAAAAACAGATGGGCAAATTTTAAATATCTTTTTTGTTGGATAGTCAGCTGTCTTTCTGGCATGTTTTATCCTTATAAATGGTATTTTGATTCCCCCTTGGGTATAGTTTACTTTACGTGTTTGTACAATTTTGCAATAATATATTGATATGGTTGTTTTTTAAAGGTGGGCGAGATGGCACGTGTTCCCTTTCTTGTCTCCTTGAACGTATGCCGCTTCTTCCCTTCCCACCGTAACAGGCCAGGCACCACTGACGCCGGGGCCATCGCCACTGGCGGATGCTACCTGTCGGGGCGAGACGCTTACCGGGCGGGAGGGCCTGCCCGCAGGCAAGGCCGGGACCCTTTGCGGCTCAAGGGATGGAGACGGCACAATGAACGGCGGCGGGGCATCCAGCTTGCCCGCGAAGGAGGCGCCTTTTCCGTATGTCCGGCCCGGCTAGCTTCCCACACTGCGTGTTCGGTAATTATAACTATCGGCGTAAAAGATGGAAAAAGGGAAAATCCCCACACCCGCAGGCGGCCGAGGGGATTTCCTTGCCCGGCATCTTGACTTTGCAGGCATGGTATGGTCTGGGAGGCAACAAGGAGTGGCTATGAGACTATTAGGTAATATCCTTTGGCATTTTCCCTGCTTTGGTTTTGTGACGTCTTTGTTTTCTTTTTTGGCGGGAATCCTTTTGACCGTTACCGTTGTCGGTGCCCCCATCGGGCTTGGTTTGATTCAATATGCCAAGTTCGCTCTCGCTCCGTACAGCTATGCCATGATAGACAAGCGGGAATTGCATCCCAATAAGAGCGGAAACATCCTGTACGCCATTCTTTGCCTCATTGTCCGGATTCTGTACTTTCCCTTGGGCGTGATTTTCTTCTTATGGGGCATTGCCCAGGTCGTTGTCATGTGCTGTACGATTGTCCTGCTGCCGATGGCGATTCCCTATGCAAAGTCGCTGTCCACGTTCTTCAATCCGGTGGGCAAGGTCTGCGTTCCCGTTGCCGTCATGGATGAGCTTGAACGGCGCAAGGCTGAAAAGGAAGTGGATACCTATCTGAACAAGTGACCGCTTTCACGTTTTGGCGGGAGATGTTTCGTACAGGGCTGACGGGCCGATCAAATCGATAGGCGGTCAGGGCGTTTCCTGCCGGGCTGACGGACAAATGAAATCCATCGGAAAGGAGTTTCCGGAAAGGTGCTTGCCATAGGGATGGTTTGGAATGTTCCTGACTGTCTTGTAAAGAAAGCCCCCAACCGTGAGGAAGGGGGCTTTTCTGTAATCTTTCCTCTCCGCAGGATGAAGAATCCTGAGGGGTGGGGCGGCTCTCGTCTGGACCGTTTCACGCCCCAGCGGGGCGCATAGGGGGGGAGGCCCCTTCCAAAGCACAGCGCAACGCTTCGGGGAGGAAGGGCAGCAGTTCCGCGATCTGCGTCGCGGGGGTCGGGTTCGCAAGCAGCCCGGTAATCCGGCTGGCCCGCGCGGCGGTCAGGCAGGCTTGGGGCATCTCCATGCCGCCGGCGAGCAGGCCCGTCACAAGGCCGGTGACGAGATCGCCCGTGCCTCCGATGGGCTCCAGAGCGGCAACCTGCGGTTCGGATACGTCGCCGAGGAACCGCCCGCCTTCCACAAGGTGATCGACCTTCCCTTTGATGAGCAGGAAGCGCGCGGCGTTTCCGTGCTGATAGGCGCGTTCGACGAGGCTTGGGATATCCTCATCCGCGGCCAGCAGAAAACCTCTGGTGTAAAAAGGGTGCGGCGCCTTTTCATCGGCAAGGAAGGCCAGTTCCCCGGCATCGGGGGTGAACAGATCGTAGGCGTCGGCGTAGCCGCTCATCTTGGCGACATACATGAAACCGGCATCGGCGACGAGCACGGGCTTCGGGTCCGTTTCTTCCAGAGCCATCAGGACGCGGTTGTGCCCGTCAAGGTTGGGGAACAGGTAATGAAACGTGATGCCCCGCACCCCGGACAGGCTGGGGGAGGCCGCAAGGCGGCTGTAGAGCTTCCGGCTCCCGTCGCCATTCCCGATGTCCCCGGCGAGCAGTGCCGTGGGAGGCTCCACCCCAAGCGTTTCGCACGTCAGCAATGCGGTTCCGAGCAGGGCGGGTGTCCCGCGCTGTACGGAAAGCGGGGCGATGCCCCCGCCCTCCGCATGGAGAAAGCCGCCATCCAGACGCCAGCGCCCCCCCGTCAGGGGAAAAGACGCATCCGGCACCGTACCGCAGATCATCCACGCCATAGCCGCCTCGCCTCCTCAAATGCGCGTTGCAGCGAATAGGAACACAGCGTCTGCCCCTTGACCCGCGGCTCCTCGGCCTCGCCGATGCATTGCCCCGTCAGCAGCGCCGCCAGATACGGCACATCGGGGCATCCGCCTCCGGACACGTTGACGATTTTCCCCGTGGCGCGTTCCACGGTGATTTTCATGTTCGCGGCCCGCACCATGAACCAGTCGCCGTAATCCTGCACATGGAACAGCGATACGGGTTCGAGCAGGGTATCGCGCATGGGGACGGACTGGATCGGCTCAAGGCGGGCGGCTCCCAGCGCGTTGCGGATAAGCGGCTCCTGCATCAGGTCAAAGACGATGATCATGTCGCATCCCGTACGCAGTTCGGGGGGAGGCCCTTTGACCTCCACGGCAAACCCCGCTTCCCGCAGTATCCGTTCGGCCCGGATGACCTCGCCCGTATGCTGGAAAACGAGAAAGCCGTATTCCGTGGATGTGCGGGAAGGCGGGGAAGCCCCTTTCCGGGGCTTCCCTTGAAACACTTCGGCTAAACGGGAAAAGAAGTCCCTCACTTGCGCAGTTCCAGCCGGAAGACGCCCTCGCCCTGATCTTTCGGGGTGACGTTCCAGCCCTTTTTTTCAGCGGCGCGGGTGACGTTTTCGAGGCTGGCCTCATTGTCCACCAGCACATCCAGAGGGGTATCGGCGTTTTCCGTCATGGCCTGATGGAAGAGGACCAACGGCTGGGGGCAGGAAAGTCCCCGGGTATCAATGGTACGCATGGCAATTCTCCTTTACGCCTTCTTGGAATGGACGAAGCCGATGATCAGGCAGACGACGAAACCGATGATTGTCGCCTGCATACCGTATACGCCGATGCCCGTACCGGAACTGGCCGTGCCCAGATTGTGGGCCATAGCCGCGCCGACCAACATGCCGAGGGCAAAAATGCCGGCGTCGCTGTCGCCTTCCCCCGCCATGAACAGCTGTCGGCCGGGGCATCCTCCGGCGAGTGCGAAGGCAAGGCCGGCGGTAACCATCCCAAGATAGTTCCACAGAAAGTCGCTGTGGGCCACTGGCTGGCCTTCAAAGCCGAACTTGAGGCCGCCCGTCAGGGCGTTCGCAATGAATGCGGCGGCGAACATGGCCGCCAGCCCGAGGAACAGGTGGGTGTAGCGGAAGAGGAAGAGGTCGCGGAACGCGCCCATCGTGCAGAAACGGCTGCGCTGCGCGAAGATGCCGATTATGAAGGCCAGCCCCAGCGAGGCGATGAAGGGGGCGTGCTGTGAGCCGGGGCCCTTCACGGAATAGAACAGGGGGCCACTTTGCGGCTGATCCGGGATTTGCGGGAAAATGAGGTAAAGAAGGAGCAGGCAGACGACGATGACGGGGAAGAGTGCCCCGGAGACGACGCTCTGGCTGCTGCTGCGGCCAAGGGAATAGCCTTTTTTGAAAAAGAGCGTCCCGAACCAGATCCCCGTGGCCAGACCGGCAAGGCCGAGGATGGCGTTTCCGTCGCCGCCGGCGAGACGGAGTATCGCGCGCCACGGGCATCCGAGGAACACCAATGCGCCCATGGCGGCTATCATGCCGAGGACAAAACGGACGATGGGTGCGGAACCCCCGCGCGGTTTGAATTCCCGCGTGGCGATGGCGGCGGCCAGCGAGCCGAGCACCAGCCCCATGATTTCAGGGCGCAGGTACT
>NZ_JH114233.1:840493-850812 GCF_000224655.1 Bilophila sp. 4_1_30 | reverse complement strand
TCCGGCCACATCGCGCTCGAAGCACGCTACGCAGATCCCCATGTTTGCCGGGTTGCCGAGCTTTTGCAGCCATACGGCGATCAGGCCGATGACGGCGCCCACAATGATGATGCCCGGCGTTGTCGCAAAAAGATTTTTCCTCATCTCCTACTCCTTCCCAAACGTTTTGGCGGATACACCATGCGTACGATGGCTCCATCCTGAACGGGGAAAGAGAAGGAACGCCTTTACGGCCTCCCCTCGGCTGCACACTCAGAAGGGCGGCGAAAGGCTTCATGCTCTTTCCGCGTCCGAACAGACAATGAGAACCTCACACCGTGGGTTCTGTTTGTCCTCAATCAGTTGCGCGTATACAGCATTGGTACACCACCCTTAGAAATGTCGCCCATGAGCATTTCTCATGAACGGTTTCCTGTTACACCGCCGGGAAGTCCGGGTCAACCCATCTTCGCAAGCGCGGCGGGACGTATTCGGGGCACGCTTTTCCGCATGAAAAAACCTCCCGCCAGGCGGGAGGTTCCAAAACGCGTAATGCTTTTCCTTGCCTGCCGGGAAAGGGCAGGGCGGCGTTCCGTCAATATCTGGGGCGGATGACGGATACGGAACAGTGGGCCTTTTTCACGACTTCCGTAGCCACGGACCCGGCGAACAGCTGCCGGAACCCGATCCGGCCATGCGCGCCGACGACGATGCAGTCGATGTCGCTCTTGTGGGCGTATTTGACGACCTCTTCCGAAATCTTCCCCATGAGGAACGCGCAGTCGTCGACGCCTTCCGGGAAGTTCGTGTTCAGGAAGTGTTCCATCTTTTCCAGCAGGGCTTGGGTGGGGGCGATCCTGTTGGGCTGGCCCTCGCCGGAGAGGTAGTTGGATTCATAGACCGTTTCGGAAGGGAGCACGTATACGATCGAAACGGAAGCGCCCGTCAGGGACGCCACCATCTTCACGTGTTCGATGGCCGGATGGGGGGCGTCTTCCAAGTCAACGGCATAAAGAAGCTTTTTCAGTTCCATAGCATGGCCTCCTGTGGTGCCCAAAACGGTTTTTATTGGGGTTACGATGCCCAAGGAGGAAGGAGTCTGTCAAGAACAATCCTCGCGTATAAGGGAAGCAATGATGATATCTTGTTGAATCTCAAGCTATTCCTTTCATAAGGGCGCCCCGCGAATGTCGACAGCAAAGCGCCCGGGGGCGCCCCGCGCCGCCGCGATAGGCCGTCGCCGCGTCATAGGCCGCTCCGGAAGCCCGGCTGTATCTAGGGGAAGGCTTTGAAGAGTCCCGGCTGATCGTGAGGAAGGCGGATGCCGCAGGAGCCGTCGCCGGACACCCTGATCGCCATGCGCCGGGGCGTTCCCTTCCGATCCGCCGCCGCTTGCCGGGCGGCCTTGTCCTTGCGGGCCGTGTCACGTATGATGGGGCGGAGACGGGTGGACGGAGGCGGGCCGTGGGGAACGGCAGGGCCTCCGGCCTGTTTTTGGCATGGCGTTCTGCGGCCCCCGAGGAGAAGGCGGGCCGCCCCGAGGAGGCCGGGACCCTTCCCGGCATGTTTGATGAAGAGAGAAGGAGTGGGCGATGTCCGCCAAGAAAAGCGATTTCGGATTGATCATCAAATTGTTGGTGGCACTGGCCATCGGCGCCTTTCTGGGGCGCATGGCCAACGTGGAGGTCATGGATGCCGTGGCGTCGGTCAAGTACGCCTTGGGGCAGATCATTTTCTACGCGGTGCCCCTCGTCATCGTGGGCTTCATCACGCCGGCCATCGCCCGCTTGGGGCAGAACGCCAGCAAGATGCTGCTGACGGCCGTGGCCATCGCCTATCTTTCGTCCGTCGGCGCGGCGGCGTTCTCGGCGGCTTCCGGCTACGCCATCATCCCGCACCTGTCCGTGCCCACGGAAGTGAGCGGGCTCGTCGATCTTCCGAAGCCGTCCTTTGTGCTGGACATCCCGCCGCTCATGTCCGTCATGAGCGCGCTGGTCACGGCGCTGCTGCTCGGGCTCGCCGTGAGCTGGACCAAGGCCGAGATCATCAACAAGGCGTTGGCCGAGCTTGAAGCCATCATGACCAGCGTCGTGACCCGGGTCATCATCCCCATCCTGCCGTTTTTCGTGGGTGCGACGTTCTGCGAGCTTTCCTATGAAGGCCGCTTGACCGTGCAGTTCCCCATTTTCCTCAAGGTCATCGGCATCGTCATTGTGGGCCATTTTATCTGGCTCGCCGTGCTCTATAGCATCGGCGGCATCCTGTCGGGCCGTAACCCGTGGCGGGTGCTGCGCTATTACCTGCCCGCGTACCTCACCGCCGTGGGGACCATGTCCAGCGCCGCTACGCTGCCCGTGGCCCTGTCCTGCGCGCGGCGCTCCCCGGCCCTGAGCAAGACCGTCACGGAATTCATGATCCCCCTGGGCGCGACCGTGCACCTGTGCGGCTCCGTGCTGACCGAAACCTTTTTCGTCATGACCATCAGCCTGATGCTGTACGGCGCGCTGCCGTCCGTGGGTACGATGGCCTTCTTCATCGTGCTGTTCGGCATCTTCGCCGTGGGAGCCCCCGGCGTGCCCGGCGGGACGGTCATGGCCTCGCTCGGCCTCGTGACGAGCGTGCTCCATTTCGATCCGGCGGGCGTGGCCCTGCTGCTGGCCATCTTCGCTTTGCAGGACAGCTTCGGCACGGCCTGCAACGTGACCGGGGACGGGGCGCTGGCCATGATGATGGAAGGGATTTTCAACCGTAACCGTCAGCTCGACGACCGCTTCGGCACGGGCGAGTAGTGCCGTCAACGTATTCCCCCGCCGCGCTTGGCCCCGGCGGAAAGGAGGTGCCAGTATGCCGTGGGTGATCCTTGCCGTCGCGCTGTGTGTCCTGGTCTGGTTTTGGCCCCGGAACACGCTGATAGGCTTGGCCGTCGTCGGGACGGCCGGGGTGCTTGCAGGCATCGCCTTCTGGGGATACGGCGTTTACGATGAGCGCCAGCGGGAACTTGTCGCCATTACCGTGGAGCCCGCCGCGGAAGCGGCTTCGCGGACGTCGCCCGGCATCGCGTGCGGGGAGGGCGAACTGCTCGTCTCCATCACGAACGGGAGCGGGAAGACGGTGACGGGCGTGCGGTTCAATGTGGGCGCCTACCGTGAAGGCCGGAGCACCAACATCGCCAAGGGGAACTGGTTCGACGACGATCACATCATCAACCCACGGGGGACGGTGTCGGCCTGCTGGAAGGCCCCCGGCCTGACCCGCGATCCCGAAGGGGACAGGGTGGTCTGGAAGGCCAGCATCATCAAGCTGGAGTTCGCCGAATAGGACGCGGGCCGGGGCAGACGCTCCGGCCCGTTTTGTCTGGGCGGGCCTTGGGCGGCAGGCACAAAAAAGCCCCGGCAGGCCGGGGCATCGGGGTTACTTCGCGGTCGTGGGCGCGGGGGCGCTTTCGAGATCCTTTTGCAGGTCTTCCTTAAAGGGAAGCTGCTTGTGGTGTTTCAGGTATTGGCGCTGGGCCTTTTCCCGCTCCTTCACATAGTCCTTCTGGGCGTCGCGGACTTCCTTGTAGTACTTTTTCAGATCCTTGTCCCGGCGCTCCTGAAATTTTTGGGCATCGGTCTTGTCGTCGCCGGTAAGCTCGTCGACGGTTTCCTTCACCTCTTTCTTGATGTCCTGGTAGCCGTCCTTGACGGACTGGGTGAACGAGTTTTCCGCGAGAAAATGGTTGCTCAGGCCGGTGGCGTGGGCGGCGAACGGAAGGAGCGTCAGCCCGGCGGCGAGGAGGCAGCCGTGCAGCAGCGCGTTATTGCGTTTCATGATAATCCCCCAAAGGTTAGACTGTGACTGATTGTCCTGAGTGTACCCAAGGCAAGGGAAAAGGCAACCGCATGAGAGAAAACAAATCATGCCCCACTGCAATGGAAGCTTTCGCCTCTCATACACTGTAAACCTTACTTCCTTTTCAGGGAATCAATGCATCGCATCTTGACATCGCATGGAACGATCGCATCCTTAAAGGAAAGGAGATTTGAGATGTCACAGAAAGTCAAGACATGGGAATCGCACGTTCCCGGTTGCTTTGGTGGTTCGGATCATATCTTCGCCGGTCATCCCGCCGAGGAAAAACGCGCCAAGGAATTGCGCAAGGTGTGCTCGGAGCAGCGCATCCCGATGGATGACGTGGCCAAGTCCATTGAGCACTTCCTGAAATCCAAGAAGGTCGGAGACGCCCTCATTCAGGAGCAGGTGGAGCGGGCCAGAAAATTCTTGAAGCTGTCGTAACGGCCCTTTCAGCCCACCGGGATACTGCGGGACGGAATCGTCCACAGCCCCGGCGGACTGTGCGGGCGCGGCACCGGAATGCCGCATCGGAGCGCCTCAGCGGGCGCTTTTTTTGTGCCCTTCGTCCAATCCGGCGTAGAGGCGGTTTGTTTCTCTTGCATCCAGTCCGGGCATGTTCTTTCTGTTGCAACATGCCGCGCCGCACCTTCTTTCCTTTTGATTGCCCTGCCGCCTCCCTTTTTCCCTTTCCATAACAACGGCCCGGAAGCACTCTAACACCGTGTGCAAGCACTCTCATCACGTCCCGTTATGCGCTCTTTTTCACGTTACGATTTTTCGAGAACCCGATTGACACGGCCCTATCGTTGCCGTAGCGTTCGAATACCCTTATACTGGGCTGTTCCGAAGTGGAGGAGGGCGGCATTGTTCTTCCCGGGGGAGGAAAATGCTTGCCTTGGGGCACGGACCTGAGGCCGCGCTCTGCAATGTGCGGCGTTTCTTCCGCAATCACAGGGACATCGGCCCGGTTTCGTCGTCTTTACGGAGGAAACGCCAAGGGGATGCGGGAGGGGTTCCGACCATTTTGATCCACGCATGTGACCGACATCTTGCCGGCCGCTGAATAAGGAGAAGCGTATGCGTATTGCCGTTGGTCTGGGAAAAGAGAATGTCGAGGCTCGGCTGGAACGGCAGGGAGTATCCCGCCGAGATTTCCTGAAATTCTGTAGCATGGTCGCCGTGACGATGGGCATGGGGACCGGATTCGCCGAACAGGTCGCGCGGGCGCTGACCATGCCCCGCCGCCCTTCCGTGGTGTATCTGCACAACGCCGAGTGCACGGGCTGTTCGGAGGCCCTGCTGCGGACAGGGCAGCCGTTCATCGATGAGCTGATTTTGGATACGATTTCGCTCGATTACCATGAAACCATCATGGCCGCCGCGGGCGAAGCCGCCGAAGCGGCTCTGGAACAGGCCATTTCCTCTCCCGAAGGCTTCATCTGCGTCGTGGAAGGGGCCATCCCTACGGCGAATGAAGGCAAATACGGCTACATCGCCGGGCATACCATGCTCGACATCTGCGGCCGCATCCTCCCCAAGGCCAAGGCCGTGGTCGCCTACGGCACCTGTGCCGCGTTCGGCGGCGTGCAGGCTGCCAAGCCCAACCCCACCGGCGCGATGGGCGTCAACGAATGCTTCGGCGCGAAGGGCATCAAGGCCATCAACATCGGCGGCTGCCCCCCGAACCCGCTGAATCTCGTGGGCACGCTGGTCGCCTTCCTCCGCGGCGACAACATCGAGCTCGACGCCAACAACCGCCCCATGATGTTCTACGGCAACAGCGTGCACGACCAGTGCGAGCGCCGGGAACACTTCGACAACGGCGAATTCGCTCCCTCCTTCGATTCCGAAGAGGCCCGCAACGGCTGGTGTTTGTATGAGCTGGGCTGCAAGGGCCCGGACACTATGAACAACTGCCCGAAGGTCAAATTCAACGGGACCAACTGGCCCGTGGGCGCGGGACATCCGTGCATCGGCTGCAGCGAGCCCGGTTTCTGGGACAAACTGTCCCCGTTCTATGAAAACTAGAGGGAGCACCCATGAGCGAAGCCAGAAAAACACCCCAGAGCCATTTCACCGGACCTGTCGTCATCGATCCCCTGACCCGTATCGAAGGCCACCTGCGCATTGAAGTGGAAGTGAAGGACGGGCGCGTCAGCGAAGCCCGCAGCGTCGGCACCCTGTACCGCGGCCTTGAAACGATTTTGGTCGGGCGCGACCCCCGCGACGTGCAGCACTTCACGCAGCGCACCTGCGGCGTGTGCACCTATACCCACGCGCTGGCCTCCACCCGCGCCCTCGAAGACGCGATCAAGGTGGAAATCCCCAAGAACGCCACCTACATCCGGAATCTCGTGCTCGGGATGCAGTACCTGCACGACCATATCGTGCATTTCTACCACCTGCACGCCCTCGACTTCGTGGACGTGACCAGCGCGCTTCAGGCCGATCCGGTCAAGGCCGCCAAAATTTGTTCCTCCGTTTCCCCGCGCCCCGCGTCGGCGGACGACTTCAAGGCGGTGCAGGCGAAGCTGAAAGCCTTTGTGGAAAGCGGGCAGCTCGGCCCGTTCACCAACGCCTACTTCCTCGGCGGGCATCCCGCCTACTACCTCGATCCCGAAGCGAATCTCATCGCCACGGCGCATTACCTTGAAGCCCTGCGGCTGCAGGTGAAGGCGGCGCGGGCCATGGCGGTGTTCGGCGCGAAGAACCCGCACACCCAGTTCCTCGTGGCGGGCGGCGTGACCTGCTACGAAAGCCTGACGCCGGAGCGCATCGCCGAATTCGAAGGCTTGTACAAGGAAGTCAACGACTTCGTGAATCAGGTCTACATCCCGGATCTGCTGCTTGTCGGCGGCGCGTACAAGGACTGGACCAAGATCGGCGGCACGACCAACTTTATGACCTTCGGCGAGTTCCCCGGCGACGAGCGCAATCTCGAATCCCGGTGGTTCAAGCCCGGCGTGGTGTTCGACCGCAAGCTGGAAGCCCTGCCTTTCGATCCCTCGAAGATCGAGGAGCACGTGCGGCACAGCTGGTACGCGGGCGATGCGGTTCATAAGCCGTTCCAGGGTGTTACCGAGCCCAAGTTCACCTTCATGGGCGACAAGGATCGCTATTCGTGGATGAAGGCTCCCCGTTACGACGGGCGCGCCGTGGAAACCGGCCCGCTCGCGCAGGTTCTGGTGGCCTATCTCAAGGGCAACGCCGAGGTCGTCCCGGTGGTCGACAGCGTGTTGCAGACCCTCAGCCTGACGCCCGGCGATCTGTTCTCCACGCTCGGCAGGACCGCCGCGCGCGGCATCGAAACCGCCGTCATCGCCAAGAAGACCGGCGAGATGTTGCAGGAATACAAGGAAAACGTGGCTTCCGGCGACAAGAAGATCGTCGAGAACTGCGAAGTGCCGGACAAGGGCGAAGGCGCGGGCTTCGTGAACGCGCCCCGCGGCGGGCTCTCCCACTGGCTGGTCATCGAGAACAAGAAGGTGGCCAACTTCCAGCTTGTGGTGCCTTCCACGTGGAACCTCGGCCCGCGCTGCTCGAAGGGCATCCCGAGCGCGGTGGAAGAGGCGCTCGTGAACACGCCCATCGCCGATCCCAAGCGCCCGGTCGAAATCCTGCGCACGGTCCATTCCTTCGACCCCTGCATCGCCTGCGCGGTGCACGTGATCGACGGCAGGACCAATGAAGTCAGCAAGTTCCAGATATTGTAAGTGAAAACGGGAGAACGGAAGATGGCTGAACAGGTGCTGGTTTTGGGTGTAGGCAATATTCTGTTCTCCGACGAGGCCATCGGGGTGCGCACGGTTGAGCATCTGCAGCAGTGCGCATCCCTGCCCGGAAATGTGGAGCTCATGGACGGCGGCACGCTCGGCATCCGGCTGATGGACGCCATCATGGGGTGCGATCTGCTGATTGTGGTGGATGCCGTCCTTGGCGGCGGCGAGCCGGGGACCTTGTACCGTTTGGAAGGCGAGGGGCTGCGCGAGAGTATGAGTTTCCGCGACTCCATGCATCAGACGGATCTGGTCGACACGCTGATTTACTGCGATTTGGCGGGGCACAGGCCGGATGCGGTCGTGATCGGCATGGAGCCAGCCGATTACCACACGATGGAGATCGGGCTGACCCCGATCTGTCAGGCGCGTTTGCCCGAGCTGGCCGAAAAGGTTGTCGAGGAGCTGCGCGCACGCGGGGTTATCGCGTAGTGTCAGGCTAGAGAAAAGCTTGGGGAAGGGAGGGGAAACCTTTCTTCAGAAAGGTTCCTCCTCCCTTCATCAAGTCCATTCTGCGCAGCGCACAACAAAAAAAGGAAGGCCAAATGACCTTCCTTTTTAAATTTCTGGCTGGGCTACGTGGACTTGAACCACGATTAACGGGACCAGAATCCGTCGTCCTGCCAATTGAACGATAGCCCAACAACGTGAGAAGGTTTCTGTCAAAGAATGCCCGGGAAGTCAAGCGGAAAATGCTTTTTTCCGTCAAAAAGCGGCGTCATGGGCGGAGCGGCGGGGAAAGGGGGCGGAAAAACGCACGGTTGCGCCGTCCGGGGAAGGCGGAAAGGCTGCCGCCGGAGCGACAGCCTTTTTTGTTTCCTGAGGATATGGCGTTGCCTGTGGGGAACTATTCGGCGAGCTTCTTGCCGATCATGCCGAGGACGACGCAAATAACCATGAAACCGGCGCAAATCAGGACGACCTTCAATCCGATGTCCATAAGAACTCCTTGTCGTTTGTCAGGGAATGCCGGAGCGTTGCGCCAAGGCGGGGCATAGCCGCCGTGGGTCCGGCGCGCCCTTTTGGGGCGTCCCTGACGCATGGGGGAATGTGCGTTACACGCAAGCCCTGAGAGTGGAAACGAAGGAGAGCCTATGGAGAGGCGGCGCGCCGGGGAGAGGCAACATGCCCCGGATTTCGGCAAGCCGTGGGAGGAGGAGATCCGCCCATGAAAGCGTCCTGAGCGAACGCGTGCAGAGCGGATAGAGCAGAAGGAAAAGCAGGGTGAGGAGAGGGAACCCTGTTTCCCTGTTGAGGCCCCTTTCGGGGAGGAAAGCCTTGTTCGCCCGGACAACGGCGGTGGCCTGCTCCGTTTCCAGAGGCAGGTATTCGCTGGGGACGAAGCTTGTTGTGACTGAAGTGTCAAATGAGGCGTTTGCCTTCAGTGCGTCCGGCGTGCAGAACAGCATGAGCAACATCAGTATGCTCAGGAAACTCTTGATAAAGAGTCTGTTCTTGGCGAACGTGGACAACATCATGGCACCTACCGCCGTTTTATTTGGTTTCACCATAAGCCACGCAGGAAAAGAGGTCAATAGGGTAGAAAAAAAGCCATGTTACCTTTTTTAAAAACATGTTGATTTTTATCGTGAAAGAAAGAGCAATAAACGGCGCGCAAACGGGGGTGGGCTCCCGTCCGGGCGGCGCTTGCGGGGCGGATTGCCAAGGCTGGGGCGATGGCTTATGGAAGGAGAGGGCATTGTTGCCTCTAACTCTTTGGACGGCATATCTTTTTTAAGGAATACGAGCATGGGCCTTTTGAGTGGGAACGTGTTGCGGCGTCCGCACCTGTCGCTGCGGCGGGAGTGGCATACCCTGTTGGCCGCCACCATCGGCACGTTGTTGACGTGTTTCGCGGTCGTCGCGCTGACGGTGCCGTATCAGTTCGCGGGCGGCGGCGTGCTCGGGCTCGCCCTGATCAGCAATTATGCGTGGGGGATATCCCCGGCATGGGTGCTCAGCGTCGGCAACGCCGTCCTGCTGCTGTGGGGCTGGAAGGCGCTGTCCCTCCGGTTCGCGCTCTGGACGCTGTACGTGACGGTCCTGACCAGCGTGGCTATCCCCGTCTTCGAGCTGTTCCAGTATCCGGTCATCGGCAATACCATCCTCGCCGCGCTGCTGGCCGGGGCCGTGGGCGGGGTGGGCTTCGGGATGCTTTTCCGCGTGGGGGCGTCCAGCGGCGGGACGGACGTCATCGTCATGGTGGCCCGGAAGCGCTGGGGCGTGGATATCGGGTCGATGTCCTTTTATATCAACGTGGTTATCCTCTTCGCGTCCTTTGTGGTCGTGGATATCGAAAAGATCCTCATGGGCGGGCTCCTGCTGTACGTGGAGACGGTGACCATCGACAGGGTATTGAAATCATTCGACAGGCGCAGCCAGGTTTTGATCATCAGCAAGCGCACGCCGGACATCGCGGACTTCATCCTCAACGAGCTTGACCGCTCGGCAACCATCATCCCGGCGAAAGGGGCGTATTCGGATCGGCCCCATGACATGCTGCTCGTCGTTCTCACCCGGCGGCAGACGGTGGATTTGCGGCAGTACATCGCGGAAATCGACCCGGAAGCGTTCCTCATTTTCTCCGATGTGACGGAAGTGGTGGGGCTCGGCTTCAAAAACTGGGAGTGAGGCGGCACGAGCGCATGACGCGCCGGATCAACGCGCCGGGCGGGCCAAGGCCGCATTGACTCCGCCCGCTCCTCCGCTTATCTTTTACCTGGTGCTTGA
>NZ_JH114233.1:834575-840220 GCF_000224655.1 Bilophila sp. 4_1_30 | reverse complement strand
TTCACCCACCCCGAAAGAGTGGGGTCTTGATGCGTTGCCTATGGCGAAGTGCATCAAAACCAGAGAGGTGTTTTATGAGCCCAAGATCCAAGGCCTTTTCCCATCCCTGCCGCCGCCGTTCCGTTCCCCGCCGCCCGTTGCGCGCGGCTCCTCCGCCTTCCCCCGCATCAGACCTGTTTCCGCATCCCAAGGGTGAAATCCGCCGTTACAGCTTCCCCGCCTTGGCGATACGCTGCGAGCGGGAATTGCTTGAAGTGCAACAGGCTGAGGATATGAAAGAAATCCTTTCCAACGTTTCGGCGTCCGTGGATGCGTTCGCCTCGCTCATGGAGCTGATGGACGCCGAGGCCAAAGTGGACGGCGTGATCATCCATATTCTGGGAAGGGAACTGCAACGCATCGGCAAGATACTTTTCAAGATGCAGGACACGTACAGCACGGTTGAGCTTGTCGGCGCGTAACCTTCCGGACAACCGCACAGATTGCGTTCCAACACAAAACAGCCCTCGGCAGCGGGATTGCCGGGGGCTGTTTTTTTCCATTTTCCAACCGCGTGCCGCTTCCCGTGCGCCGAGGGCTTTTGCGCCAAAGGCTTTTCGAGGGTACGGAAAA
The DNA here is from genome assembly GCF_000224655.1 of Bilophila sp. 4_1_30. Classification (NCBI taxonomy): domain Bacteria; kingdom Pseudomonadati; phylum Thermodesulfobacteriota; class Desulfovibrionia; order Desulfovibrionales; family Desulfovibrionaceae; genus Bilophila; species Bilophila sp. 4_1_30. The sequence goes on along the minus strand of NZ_JH114233.1, from coordinate 839,608 downwards.
AGGCGCGTTTCCGGTTACTTCCGTTTTGAGGCGATGTACTTGCCGACGACGATGCCGATGAGCACCGCGCCGATAAAGGAGATGAGAGGGCCGATCAATCCTTCCATTGCTTTTTCTCCGGGGTATGGGTGAAGGCTTTCCGCATTGGAAAACCGGGGCCGGGCAACCCGGACTCGGGCGGCTGGCACCGGAAGCCCGCTCCGGCTGGGGGAGGCGGAACCACCAAACGGGATCTCCAAACGGAGCGACCAACCGGAGCCGTCAGGCGGAACCGTCAGATGGAGGTGGCGGGTTCGGGCCCGTCGGGGCCGGGGTCTTTGCGCAGCGCGTTCGCCAGCGGGACAAGGTACAAATACAACGCATACGGGAGGCAGGCCATCGTCACGCCGAGCGTGGCGCAGGGGAGGCTGCCGGCGATGCTCCACGGGATCAGCGCGGCTATGAGGATGGCGCTGTTTTCGAGGGGGATCGCCATGTCCTGCCTGCGGGCGTAACAGGGGCGGCACAACTGCGCGGTCAGGATGGTGGCGAGCGTCTGGTTGCAGCTTATGCCGGACACGGGGACGCTTGCCAGCGTCATGGCCCGGAACGTCCCGATGCGCTCCGCCAGACGCCGTATGAGGCCGCCGAAACCGCTCAGGAGGTCGGTCGCGTCGAAAATGCCCGAATAGGACGACGACAGCAGGACGATGCCCGCCACCTGAAGCATGGACCGGATGCCGCCTCCGGCGAGTATTTCCGCTCCGGGCGCGGGGGTGTAGCCGAAGGCGAGGCAGGCGAACAGTTCCCCGGGCTCCATGCCCTGTACGGTCAGGCAGACGGCGCCCCCCGCGAGGATGCTCCAGAGCATGGCCTGTTTCACGTCGGCGCGGAACAGGCTCAGGACGACGATACAGGCGGCGGGCAAGAGCGTCCAGCCGCTGAGAATGAAAAAACGGTCCAGCTGTCCGGCGGCGTCAGGTGCCGCGAGCCGCGCCGGGCCGGAGAGGGACAGCGCCAGATAGCCCGCGCAGGTCAGGGCGAAGGGGAGCGCCGAGGTTGTCCACATGCGGCGCATATTCGCGTATATATTGGTATTCGTGAGCGCACAGACGAGCGCCGCGCTGGATGACACGGGTGAGCATCTGTCCCCGACGTAAATGCCGCTCATGATAGCCCCGGCGGTGGCAAGCTCGTCCAGCCCAGCGGAACGGGCCAGCATCATAAAAATGACGCCGAGGGTGCTGACCGAGCCGAACGCCGTGCCGAGCAGGAGGCTCAGCAGGCAGCACAGGAGGAAGACCCACAGGATGAAGTAGGCGGGATCGACCCATTGCAGCGTATGATGGATGATGAAGGGGAGGGTGCCGCTGGCCCGCCAGACGGCGGTGAGCATACCGATGAGCCCGAAGATAATCAGGATATTCCGCACGCTGCGGACGCCGGACCACAACATGAGGGCAACGTCGCGCGGCGCGTGCCCCTGCCGCAGGGCGTACCCGGCGAAACAGGCGAGCCCGAGCAGGAGCGCCCACAAGACGCTGGCCCCGGTGAGGACGCACACGGCGAGGCCGCCCAGAAAGACGCTGAGGACAATGGCTTTCACATCAGGTTCCTTGGCATCCGTATGGATGAGAAGGACGTGATTCCACGCCATGCCGCGCTTGTCAATCCCGGCCGGACGGCGGACGGCGAAGGCTGACGGCTCTTCCCGCACACAGGGCCGCTCCGCCGCTTATGATGGGTGTATGATGAGGGCTCTGCCTGAAGCGCGCCGGACAACCGCCTTCCACGCCGCGCCTCTCCCATTCCGTCATCCGGCGGGGACTCCCTCCGCGCCGCCTCCCCATCATACAAAAGTCTTGGGAGGTGGAGGGGTGGGGGTTTTGGGGGAGGGGGAGGAGGAAGCCCTTCTCCAGAAGGGTTCCTCCTCCCTCCCCAAAACTCTCGCCAATCTTCCCATCCCCACTCTTTAACGCAACTGGCTGTCCTTGCTGCCGCGGCGGTTGTAGAGGCTGACGGCGCGCTGATCCTTGTCGGCTTCCTCCTGACAGGCCACGCACAGCCGCACGCCGGGGAGGGCCTTGCGCCGCGCGTCGGGGATCGGCTCGCCGCACTCCTCGCAGAAATGCAGGCTCTCGCCTTTGGGCAGGTTGCGCCGCGCCCGCGCCACTTCGTCGTTGATCGAATCCTGAATCTGATCCTGTACCGCTCCGTCGCCAGCCCAGCCGCTCGCCATGTCCGCCTCCTTTCCGCATTTTCGCGGGATGTTTTCCTCTTACTATAGGCCTCGGCGGGGGCTTCGTCCATCCGGCGCGCCTCTTTTTCCCCGGTGTGACCCCGGTCACATCACGCCGGGGGGGATGGGGGTACCGTGCCTTCATGCTTGCAACAGGAGCGTGCCCATGAACAGGAACATCAGTCTGGCTTCACGCGATCCCCTCCCGCTCGGCCGGGAGGACATCTACAAGGGGATGGAGGAAATCGGCGCGTATCTGGACGTCACCCCGCGCGATTTCCAAGAAATCTACGCCCATGCCTACAAGATAGCCCGGGGGAGGCTGCTCTCGTCCATTACGGCGGGGGACATCATGCATGTCCCGGTGCTGTGCGTCGCCGAGGAGCAGTCCGTGCGGGATCTGGTCATCTTCCTCGACGATCACCGCATTTCCGGCGCGCCCGTCGTGGGCGCGGAAGGGCGCCTTTCCGGGGTCGTCTCGGAAAGCGACGTCGTCCGGTTCGTCGGCGGCGGGGAGACGGTGACGGTCATGCACCTGATGCACACGCTGATGCGGCAGGGGTGCGTCAGCGGCGCGGACCTTGAAGCCCCCGTCGGCTCGATCATGACGCTGGAGTGCGTCTCGGTCGGGGAGGGCGCCCATCTGGGCGACATGCTGGAACTCTTGCGGACGCGCCGGATCAACCGGATCCCCGTCGTCGATGCCGGGATGCGGCCTGTGGGGATCGTGTCGCGCACCGATATCATCAATGCCTTTGGAGTGATGCAGTGAGAGAACTTTTGCTGAAAATGGCGGGCGGCGAGCAGTCCCCGCCCCGCGCCAAGGCCGGGGAAATCTTCTCCGCGTGGGTTGGGAGCTGTCTGGCCATCGCCTGCATCGCGCTGCTGGAACGCTACGCCACGGGCAACTCGGGCTTCCCGCTGCTGATCGGCTCGTTCGGGGCGTCGGCGGTGCTGGCCTTCGGAGCCATACGCAGCCCGCTGGCACAGCCGCGCAACCTGGTGGGCGGGCATTTCCTGTCCGCGCTCGTGGGCGTCTCGTGTTACTTCCTGTTCCCCGGCACGCCCTGGCTGGCCTCATGCCTCGCCGTCGCCACCGCCATCGCGCTCATGCACGTCACCAAAACCCTGCACCCTCCGGGAGGCGCCACGGCGCTCATCGCGGTCACGGGCGGGGAGGGCATCCACCAGCTCGGCTATCTGTACGCCTTCGTGCCGTGCCTGCTCGGGGCGCTGATCATGCTCGCCATCGCCCTTATCGTGAACAACATCCCCAAGGCGCAGCGCTACCCGCAATTCTGGTGGTAGTGGGGAGGGTCCTCCGGAAGCAGGGAAAACGGCGCGGAAGGGGCCGGGAAGCCCGGAAGCGGCAAAGGCGGGAAGGCGGCGTTCCCGTTATCATGAAGGCCGGAAGGCCGTACTCTTGAGGGGCGTTTCGTATGGAGCGCCCCTTTTTCCGTGCTTTTTCCTCTATGGGGGCGGGGTTCCGTGCGTTGGGCGCATCCCTGCGCCGTATGGAGGAAAGGCGGCGTACGCGGGATAAGGGGCGTTTTCACAATTCCTCTGATGAAACATATCGGGGAAAGGCGGCGTGCGCAGGGCGAAGAGGCCCCGGCTGGCCCTTTCTTGGCGCAGAGCCATACACGGGCGCGGGGCCGCTTGACAGTCCGGAATGTTAGTTATACTAACTCACGCGCTGCGGGGATTCCCTGCCCGCCCGCCGGGTTCGCGGGGGGCCCTCCGCCAGCTTGCAATGTCAGGATCCCCCGCGCGGCTCCCCGCCGGGGCGGAGAGGGCAAAACGTTTTTCTTTCAGGATGGACGGCATGACGGCGAAACCGGGTACCACTTCCACGGCGGACCGCATCCTTGATGCGGCCATCGGGCTCATGAATACGAAAGGCTACAACCCCGTGTCGGTACGGGAAATCGCCAAGGCCGTCGGCCTCAGCGAGATGACCGTGTTCCGGCATTTCCCTTCCAAGTACGCCATGCTGATGGCGGCCATGCGCCGGGCGCCGTATGCGGAAATGATCGAGGACGTCTTCACCACGCATGTCCGCTGGGAGCTTGAGCACGACCTGCGCCATTTCATGCGCCGCTACATGGACATCGCCGAGCAGCGGATCGGCATCTGGCGGATTTATTTCAGCGCCATCGGGCAGATCGACGAGCACAGCACGGAGCTGGTCAGCGACGTCACCTCGTTCCGTGAGCGCCTGCGGGCGTATTTCGAGGAGATGATCCGGCGCGGGCACATCCGGCAGCTGGACAGCCTGTATGTTTCCTCGCTGTTCTGGAACCTCATTTTCGGCTTCGTCATGACGCTGGTGATCGGGCGCAAGCGCCCGGGGCTGGTCCGGGATGAATACATCGAAAACGCGGTGTCCGTATTCATCGGCGGCGTTGCCCCGAAGGAAGGCGAAGCATGGCGGTAAGCGTCAGAAAGCCCGTGCTGTATGCGTTCGGCGTGGTTTTGTGCGCGGGGATCATCGGAGGCATCTGGCTGTGGTACCGCACCCACTGCGTCCTGATCACCAACGACTCCCGCATCGAGGGGACGCTCGTCGGCGTGGCTTCCCGCCTGTCCGACCGGGTGGTGCAGGTCATGGTGAACGAGGGCGACACGGTGCACAAGGGGCAGGGGCTCGTGCGCATCGACAGCCGCAGCGTCATGGCCCGCAAAGCCAAGGCCGAGGCCGCGCTTGAGCTTGCCAAGGCCCGCTGGGAGGACGCCAAGGCCGGGTTCCGGCGGCAGGAGATCATGGCGGCGCAGGCCCATCTGGATCAGGCGCAGGCCATGCTGGAGCGGGCGG
>NZ_JH114233.1:831722-833800 GCF_000224655.1 Bilophila sp. 4_1_30 | reverse complement strand
CCTACCGTGCGGCGCAGGCCAACGTCGCCGCCGCGCAGGAGGAGCTTGCCCTCAAGAAGGAAGGCTCGCGCCCGGAAGTCATCCGGGCCGCCGAAGCGCAGGTCATGCAGGCGCAGGCCGAACTCGACGAGATCAACGTGCTGTGCCAGGACAGCGTGATCCCTTCCCCGGTCAACGGCGTCGTGGCCCAGAAGCTCGTGAGCGCCGGGGAACTGGTGGCGGCGGGGCAGAAGCTGTTCACGCTCGTCAATACCGACGACATCTGGCTCAACGCCCGCATCGAGGAAACCCGCATCGGGCAGATCCGCGTGGGGCAGGACGTGGCCTTCACCATCGACGGCTATCCGGGCCGCACCTTCTCCGGGCGCATCTATGAGATCAACCCGGCGGCGTGCTCCGTGTTTTCCCTGATTTCCACCGAAAACGTCGCGGGCTACTTCACCAAGATCATGCAGCGCGTCCCGGTGAAAATTTCCCTGCCGCGCCTCGACAGCCCGGAAACGGACCCCGGCGAGCCCGAGGTGGTGTTCCGCATCGGGATGCAGGGAACCATTGAAATCCAGCTCTAACGCGGCGGCCCGGAAGGTGATGCCATGCCTGTTTCCCTGATTGCGGCGGGGGACGCCCTCGCCCGTTTCTTCGCCGCGCCGGAAATCGGCTCGGTCCCGCACCGGAGCGCCCGGCAGGGCATCCTGATCCTTGTGGCCTTCATCGGCGGGATGCTGCCGATTTCCAACATGGCCATGCTCAGCTCGGCCTATCTGGCGCTTTCCGGCGACTTCAACGCGGATCTCATCGACCTCGGGCGGCTGGCGCTCGGCAACCTCCTGATCATGGGGCTGGTGCAGCCGCTGGTAAACCACATCCATGCCGGGCTCGGCCTGCGCGGGGCGCTCTTCCTCGCGCTCTGCGTGGTGTCCGTGGCCGGGGTGGGGGCGGCCTCTTCCGGCTCGCTCACCGAGATGACCCTGTGGTACGCGCTGGCGGGGTTCGGGGGAGGGCTGTTCCTGAGCCTTTCCGCGCGCATCCTGTTTGTGGTCGTGCCCCCGGAATCGCGCAGGCTCATGATGGCGATCTGGAGCTTCTTCATCGGGTTCGGGTCCAACCTGAGCCCGCTGCTCGGCGGGTTCCTCGTGGAGTTCCTGACGTGGCACTCCCTGTTCCTGCTCTCGCCCGTGGTGGCGCTGCCGTGCCTTGTGATCCTTTTCTTCCTGCTGCCGGACAGCCGCCCCGCCGGGATGCCGCCGTTCGACTGGTGCTCGTTCGCCTTCCTCGTCGCCTTCGCCGTGCCGACGCTCATCGTCGTGTGCTACGGGCAGACCTTCGGCTGGAATTCCTCGTTCATCCTGATCATGATCTTCTGCGCCGTCTCCGCGCTGTTCCTGTTCCTCGTCTCCTGCCTCAGCGCCGAGGCCCCGCTCCTGCACCTGCGCAACCTGCGCATCAAGGGCGTGGGGCTGGCGGTCATGGCGGCGCTCCTGCTCGTGATCAGCCATGTGGGGATGCGCATCCAGATGATCCTGTTCATGCGCAACGTGCTCGGCTACCCGCCGTCGGAGATCGGGCTCATGTTCCTGCTGCCGCTGTGCGTGTTCGTGCTGACGGTCGTCCCGACGGGCATCATGGTCGCCACGCACGGCAACCCCAAGCCCTTCCTCCTGACCGGGATCGCCTGCATCGCCGGGGCCGGGCTCCTGCTCTCGCGGCTCGACGCCAACGCGGACTGGTGGCACATGGCGGTGCCGCTGGCCCTGCGGAGCTTCGGCTATGCGATGGGCAGCGCCTCGGCCACGCCCTTCCTGCTGCGCAACGTCCCGCCGGAGAAGCAGCCGCAGACGCTCCCGGCCATCAACAGCGTGCGTTTCTTCAGCATGTGCGTGTGCATGGGGTCGATCACCACCCTGAGCGTGCTCCTCAACAAGTGGTATTTCGCCCTCATCGCCGCGCAGGTGACGCAGGGCTCCTCGGCGGCTTCGGCTTCCATCTCGCGCTGGTCGGCGCTGTTCGCCGGGCAGGGGCTCTCGCCCTCCCAGTCCCGGCACGACGCGCTCCTCATCGTGTCCTCATCCATCAAAAAG
>NZ_JH114233.1:825909-830879 GCF_000224655.1 Bilophila sp. 4_1_30 | reverse complement strand
CGCCTCATGGCCGCCAACGCCCGCATCGGCGCGGCGCGCGCGGCGTTCTTCCCGTCCTTCTCGCTGACGGCGGAGGGGGGCTACTCCTCGACGCATCTGGATCGGGTATTCCTCGATCCGGCGCGGATATGGAGCATCATGGGCGGGCTGGCGCAGCCGCTGTTCGAGGGCGGCAGGCTCACGGCGAAGCAGCGCATGGCGGAGGCCAAATACGAGGAAGCGCGGGCGGCCTATGTGGGGAGCGTACAGAACGCCTTCACGGAGACGCGCGACGCCCTCGCCGGGAACCGCATCAGCCGCAAGGCGCTCGCCGCCAGCACGGAGCGGGTGAAGGAGCTTGCGCGCAGCAACGAGATCATGGAAAAGCAGTATGATGCTGGCCTGAGCAGCGTTATGGACCTGCTCGACGTGCGCCGCCAGCTCTTGGCCGCCCGGCAGGAACAGGCCGAGGCTCGCCGCCGCCAGCTCGCCGCCGTGGTCGGGCTGTGCAAGGCGCTCGGCGGTGGCTGGACGGAAGCGAAGGGGTTTGAATGAGGCATCGGGGAAGGGAACCCTTCGGAAGGGATTCCCTTTCCCCTCCCGAACCAGCCTGCCTGCGCCTTCCGCCGCACGGGGCTTCCGTTCCGTTGCCGTCCCGGAATGTCCCGCCGGGGATGCGCCTTCCCGTGGGCTTTCGGCCGGGGAGGGGGCGGGCCGCCGGGTTCCGGGGAACGGGAACGTTCCGGCGTGGAAGGGCAGCGGCCCGCGTGGGGGAGGCTCTATCTGTCGAGGTTCAGGAAGATGGTCTTGGTTTCGGTGTACTGGTCGTGGGATTCGCGGCCCTTGTCCTTGCCGCCGAACCCGGAGAGCTTGTAGCCGCCGAAGGGCGTGGTGTTGTCGCCCTCGCTGAAGCAGTTGACGGAGACGGTGCCCGCCTTGAGCGCGCGGGCGTACTTGTGGGCCTTGGTGACGTCCTCGGTGAACAGGGTGGCCTGCAAGCCGTATGCGGTGGCGTTGGCGAGCCCTACGGCTTCCTCGTCGCTGTCGGCGGGGAGGATGGCGGTGACGGGGCCGAAGATTTCCTCACGGACGATGGTCATGTCCGGGGTCACGCCGTCGAAGATGGTGGGCGGGATGAACAGCCCGCTGCCGATGGCGAGGGGCGCTCCGCCGGTGAGGACATGCCCTCCTTCGTCCTTGCCCTTCTCGATGTAGCCCATGATGGTCCTGAACTGGCCTTCGCTCACGATGGAGCCGAGGTTGTTCTCGGGATCGAGCGGGTCGCCGATGCGCCAGTTTCCAAGCTCGGCGAGCAGGGCTTCGGTGAAGGCGTCCTTGCGCTTGCGGGGCACGATGATCCGGGAGTTGGCGGTGCAGTTTTCGCCCATGTTCCAGAAGGCGGCAGCGGCGGCCTGCGCGGCGACGGCGGCGTAGTCGGTCACGTCGTCGAGCACCACGAAGGGGCTCTTGCCGCCGAGTTCCAGCACGATGCGCTTGAGGTTGCTCCGGGCGGCGTATTCAAGGAAGCGGCGGCCCACTTCGGTGGAGCCGGTGAAGGACACCACGTCCACGCCGGGGTGCAGCCCGAGCGCCTCGCCCACGGAGGAGCCGGGGCCCGTGATCACGTTGAACACGCCTTCGGGGATGCCCGCTTCGGCGGCGAACTCCGCGAGCTTCAGGGTGGAGAGCGAGGTGACGCTGGCGGGCTTGAGGATGACGCTGTTGCCTTCGGCAAGGGCGGGGCCGAGCTTCCAGCCCACCATCATGAGCGGGAAGTTCCACGGCAGGACGCAGGCGACCACCCCGGCGGGCTCGCGCACGATGAGCCCCAGCCTGCCGTCCCCGGAGGGGGAGATGCCGCCGTACTGCTTGTCCGCGCATTCGGCGTGCCATTCGAGGCACTTGATGGTTTCCGGCAGATCCGTGAGCAGGCATTCGCGGACGGGCTTCCCGCTGTCCAGCGATTCGAGGACAGCCAGCTCGACCTGATGCTTTTCGATGAGCCCGATGAAGCGCATGAGGATTTTTTTGCGCTCCGAAGGATGCATACGCGACCAGACCCCGCCTTCAAAAGCCTTGCGCGCCGCGGCGACGGCCTTGTCGACGTCTTCGCGCCCGCAGGAGGCGACCCGGGCGATTTCCTTGCCCGTCGCGGGGTTGACGGTCGGCATTGTCTCGCCGGAGAGGGCGGGGGCGAATGTCCCGCCGATAAAGGCTTCGGTCGGGTAGGACAGGTTCGCGGCAATCCGTTCGTAGTCGGCGTGGGACAGCAATGTCATGGCGGCATCTCCTTAATCGTTTGAGTGGCTTTTCAGATCCAAGGGCCGGAGGGCGGTGCGGCGCGCGCTTCCCGCCTGCCGGTTCCGCAAAACTCCCCGCCGAAAGGCGGCGGAGGGTTTCGCTGTTGATGGTTGCCCGCCCGGCCGGAACCGGCGCAGGAAAAACGCGGCGGCCAATCCCTTGGGAGCATATGCCCGAGGGGTGAGGCCGCATCCCTCTGTCCGGGCCGTTCCAGAACGGGGCTCCCTCCTTGCTTTATTCCTTATGATACGGTCCGTTGGGGACAGCCTTGAACGTCTTCCGGCAGGGGGCGGGTACTTCCCGGCAGCCTTCCCTCCGGCCCGCACCGGAACGGATGCCTTCCGCGCGGCCCCGCCAGCCGAAAGCCTTGGGAAGGGAGAGGGTCCGGGAGGGGAACCTGTGCGGGGGCTTCCCGCTCTCCCAAAAGGCTCCCCCCGGCACGTTTCCCCTAACCTTCCGCCACGGCTACCAGGAAACGAACCCGTTCTTCAGCTTGTCGTTCTCTTCCACGATAAGGTGGTTGAACCCGGTGATGTGGACGTCCGAGCAGGACACGTAGGGGACGATCGCGGACACGCCGCCCAGCGTGGTTTCCCGCAGCCCCCTGGCGTGGAACGCGCCGCCGCAGACGCTTTTCTGGACGGCCGTTGACGTCGAATTCGACGAGGACGCTGCGGACGTCCCCGCCGAGGGACTGGCGGACAAGGGCGCCTATGCGGGCTGCGCCGGCGACGTGGGAACTGGAAGGGCCGCGCATGACGGGGCCGATGACGTCGTTGAACAGGCTTGCGGGAAGTTTTGCCATAACGACTCCTTAAAGTAGTGCTTGAAAAAAGAGCGGGGCCCGTCGAGGCCCCGCGCGGTACGGCTACATGAGGCCGGGGAGGGAGCTTGCGAACATGTTCAGGATGAGGAGGACGGCAAGCCCCACGAGGCCGGAGATCAGCGTGGGGATGGGGTAGACGAGGAACGCCTGCTTGGTGCTCAGGCCGGACATCTTGCAGATGGTCCAGAAGCCGGAGTCGTTGGGCAGGCCGAGGCCGATGCCGCCGCAGCAGATGGCGAGGCCCACGAGGACCGGGGAGGCGCCGAGCTGGGAAGCGACCGGGGCGAGCACGGCGGAGGCCGTCACGATGGAGACCGTAATGGAGCCGAGGCCGATGCGCAAGCACTGGCTCATGAGGAAGCCGAGCAGGATGACCGGGATGCTCCAGCTCTGCATGACGTCGACGATGGCGGTGCTGATGCCGCTCGCGCCGATGACGGCCCCGAACGCGCCGCCCGCGCCGATGATGGCGAGGATGGAGCCCACGGATTCGGCGCCGCGCGAAACCACGGTGTCGAAAGGCTCGGGCAGGTGCTCGCGCAGGGAGAAATACGCCACGAACACGGTGATAAGCAGCACGATGTTGGTGTTGCCGAAGAAGGAGACGACGCGGCTGGCGGACGAGGCCGGATCAAGGAAGGCGTTCAGGATGTTGGCAAAGAAAATCAGCACGATGGGCAGGAAGATGATGGCGATGCCGAGCGCGCCGCTGGGGTGGGCGGACTTGGCGAGGGCCTGTTCCACAAGGGCGGCGTCGGGCTCCTCGTCCGTGAGGAAAATGGGGAACTTCCTGCCGAGGTACTTGCCGTACAGCACGCCGCCGATGAGCGAGGCGGGCAGGGCGATGAGCGCGCCGTAGACGATGAACCAGCCGATGTCCGCGCCCATGTTCCCGGCGACGGCCACGGGGCCGGGGGTGGGGATGACGAGGGCGTGTGTGCAGGTGAGGCCGACGACGAGGGCCGTGACCAGCGTGTTGAGGGCCAGCTTGCCTTCGCGGGCCATTTCCCGGATGAGGCCGATGAGGATGACGAAAGCCGCGTCGAAGAACACCGGGATGGAGATGATGTAGCCGGTGAGGTTCAGGGCCAGCGCGGATTTTTCCCGCCCGCACAGCCGCAGCATGGTGTTGGCGATTTCGCGGGTGCACCCGGATTCGTGGAGGATCTGCCCCATGGCGACGCCGAGCAGGATGATGATGCCGATGTCGCCCATCGTGTCCCCGAAGCCCTTGCAGGACGTCTTGATGATGGCCATCGGGTCAAGGCCGGAGCATACGCCCATCAGCAGGCAGCCGATGAACAGCGAGAGGAACGGGTGCAGTTTGAACTTGATGACCAGCGCCAAGACGACCGAGATGGACACAAGAAAGGCCAGGATGAGCGAGAGGTTACCGTCCATGAAAGGCTCCTGTGAAAGGGGTTGGGGGGTCCGGGGGAGGACAGCCTGCCGTGGGGAGGCAGGGGGCCGGGGCTGTAAGGGGTTCTTCGCCGTCGATGTATCCGCCGGAGGCCGCGGGGGATGCGCCTCCGGCGGAAGGCCTGATGAAAACGCGGGGGAAGCGCTTCCGGCTTGGCCTGCGGAGTACGCGGGGAACGCGCCTCCGGCTGACGGTTCAGGTACTCCGGGGGGAATGGAATACCCGCCCGCCGACGGCGCGCCGTGGTTCCCGTGGGGTGGAAACCGGGGCGCGGACCGTGGCGGGAAAAAGAAATCCCGAACGTTTATGAGAGATTACGGCCTGACGGCTATAATCCTTCAGGCGGAATGGACATGGAGGCCAGTTCTTCCAGCGGAAGCGGGAAGAGGGGCGGCTGCGCGTGGTAGGGCGGCAGCGTCTCGATGGGCAGGCCGTGCGCGTGGG
>NZ_JH114233.1:823530-824665 GCF_000224655.1 Bilophila sp. 4_1_30 | reverse complement strand
GGCTGGCCCGCCTCGGGAGCCATGCCCGTTTCCGGGCTGCCTGCGGGACCGTTCCCGCCGTTCCGGTCAGGCCGACGGCAGCGACGGCGGGTTCATGCCGAACCGGTCGATGCACAGGGGCGCGAGATCGACCAGCGGGGTTTCGCCGCGCAGCATCTGGGATACGAGCTTGCCTGTGATGAGGGACAGGCCGATGCCGTTGCCTTCATGCCCGGCGGCCACATACACGCCCTCCACATGGGTGGGGGAGATGATGGGCTTGCCGTCCGGGGAGGCGGGGCGGACGCCCGCGTAGGCCCGGATGAGCTTCACGCCGCTGAAGGACGGGAAAAAATGCTTGGCGCGCTGCGCTATGGCCTGCATCACGGCGGGGTGGGGCGTCGTGTCCATGCCCACGAAGCGGCGGCTGCTGCCGATGAGCACCGTGCCCGCCGCGGACGGCTCAAGCACCATCGCCACGCCGAACTGCTCCATTTCCGGGGTTACACCGGGGCGCTTCTTGCCGCTCTTGGCCGCCAGATAGCCGAATTCCGCGTAGTTCTTGCTCACAAGCCCGTCGAGGCGCTCGGTGACGAGGATCTGCCCCTGCCGGGGGCGGATCGGGACTTTCACGCCCACCATGTCGCCGAGGCCGGGGGTCCAGACGCCGGAGGCCAGCACCACTTTCTTGGTGGCGATGCTGCCGCTGCTGGTTTCCACGCTCTGCACCGCGCCGTTCCTGACGGTGATCCCGGTGACGGCGGTGCGGTTGAAGGCTTTCGCACCCTTTTGGCGGGCCAGCTCCGCGAGGCCGAAGCACAGGCGCATGGGGTTGAGCTTGGCGTCGCCGTTGAAGTTGAGGCAGGCGATGACCTTGTCGGAGACGTGCGGCTCGTGGCGGAGCAGTTCGTCGCGGTCCCAGAAGGTCACGTCCACGCCTTCGTTCTTCTTGCCCTCATAGTTGGCGAGCACGGTTTCCATGTCCCGCTCGTCGTCGACCAGCAGGCCGAGGCCTTCGGGCTCGAACTCGATGTCGCAGGGCAGCTCGCGGCTGATTTCCGGGAACATGTCCTGCCCGATCTTGCAGAACTGGCTGAAGTAGCCGGGCGCGCTGTCGTAGGTCACGGCGTGGCCGTCGCAGCGGCGGCTGGAGCCC
>NZ_JH114233.1:820387-823347 GCF_000224655.1 Bilophila sp. 4_1_30 | reverse complement strand
GCGGTCGGGGGAGGGCTCCCCATTCGGGGGATTTAGGCGAAGTCGGCCTTGCCGAGCAGTTCGTCGAGCTGGGCCTTCACGCCTTCGGAAATGGGCTGGCGGGGGCAGGCGGAGCGTGCCGGTGCCGAAGCCGCGCTGCTTGAGGATGTACTTCACGATCTGCCACAGCTCGCCGGTTTCCTCGGTGAGGCGGAGCAGGGGGAGGATCTGGCGGTACAGCGCGCGGGCTTCCTCAAGCTTGCCCTGATTGACGATGAGGTCGTAGAGGCGGGCGGACTGGGCCGGGGCGACGTTGGCGAGGACGCAGACCCACGCCTTCGCGCCCATGACGAAGCTCTCGTAGGCGAGGCTCTCGCAGCCGCAGAAGATCACGAGGCGGTCGGCCAGCTCGTCCACGGCGCGGGTGAGGCGCATGATGTCGCCGGTGGATTCCTTCAGGAAGCCCATGTGCGGCAGATCAGCGATTTTGTCCAGCGTTTCTGGGAGGATGTTGACGCCGCTGCTGCCGGGGTTGTTGTAGATCATCACCGGCAGGGTGACGTTTTCGGAGATGTGCTTGTAGAAGGCGTAGATTTCGTCCTGGCTGGGATGCAGGCCGGGAGGGGGGAGGATCATGACGCCGTCGGCGCCGATGGAGGCGGCGTGTTTGGCGACTTCGAGGGTGACGTCCACGTTGGTGGACACCGCGCCGATGATGACCGGAATGCGCCCCGCCACTTCCTTCATGGCGAATTCCGCGAAGGCTTTGCGTTCTTCAAGGGTCAGCGCGGAAAATTCGCCGGTCGCGCCGAGGGGGAGCAGGCCGTGCACGCCGGATTCGATGAGCCAGTTGATGTGCTTGGCGCAGGCGGCGTAGTCGATCTCGCCGTTTTCCTGAAAGTGGGTGACGGTGACGGCGAAAATGCCGTGGATCTGTTTCATGAAGAACACCTCATTGTGTTGGTTGCGGCGGATTCCGCGCGCCGGCTCCGCGATGCGGGCGGCGTCGGCCGCCGTTGTCCGTTGCGGAAGCCGGGAGCCGGAGGGCGCGGATTCCGTGTTGCGTTGGTTGCTGCGGATTCTTCACTGACAGCAAGGAAAATGCCAAAACGGGACGGTTTCCCTATCGTATGAGAATCGTTTGGAAAGAGGAAACCTTTTTTGGCGGACGGCAAAACCGTGTCCGGAAAAGCGTGGTTCGAGTGTTGCGTTTCGCTCCACTTTTTTCTAAAAGGGCGTTCAAGTGTAGCGATACACGACAGGCGGACACCGGCGCGCTACACTTGGAGCGTCCGTTACGCTCCGCCGCCGCGCTGCCCCCGCCCTTGGGACTCCGTTTCTTTGAGTTTGTCCCGCGGGGCGTCCTTGTTGCGCCGCCCCGTCCGTGGGACGCTGCACGGGGCAGAAGCCCCGCAGGGCGATCATCGCCCGCTGACCCGCCTTTGGGACGCCGCTGTCCAATACGGCGTTGAATGCTTCAGCCGTCGGCGCCGTCCGCGTCTACGGGACGCCGCCCCGTTTTCCCCCTTTCGCCCGGACTTCCGGAGGCCCCGCATGGATACCTACGAAAAACGCAATCTCCTTGAAAAAAGCTACCAATCCGCCGTCCATGAGGCGTGGAAACAGTTCATCGCCAACAAGCCCATCAGGGAGAAGGACATCCCGCCGCACATCCTGCGCAGTTGGAAACTGAGCCGCGAGGCGGGCATGGACCCGCTGAACCCGCAGGTGCCGCCGGTCCTGGACAAGCGGGAACTGGCGAGCCTGTGCCGCCAGCACCAGACGCTCATCGACTCGGCCAAGCCCATCCTCGACATGCTGGAAGTCTCGATCCGCGACACCGGGTACATCGCCATCCTCGCGGTGGCCTCGGGCCACCTGCTGGCCGCCGTGGGCGACGACAACCTGCTTGTGCAGGCGCGGAGCCAATACAACATCCCCGGCGCGCAGAGGAGCATCAAGACCATTGGGGCGTCGGCGCTGTCCATGAGCATCGTGGAGCGTGCGCCCATCCAGATAACCGGCTATGAACACTATAATTGCTGGTTCCACGAGTGGAAATGCGCCTCGGCCCCCATCTTCAACGACAACGACATCCCCATCGCCTCGCTTACCATTTCGAGCCATATTTCGTGCAAGGACATCCACACGTTGACGCTCACGACCTCCTGCGCCAACTGCATCAGCATCCGGCTGCGGGAGAGCGCGCTCATCGACACGGAAAAGCGCCTCAACGCCATGCTCCAGCGCGTGCTCAACTCGCTCCCCGAGGCGGTCGTGGCCATCGACGGGAACGGCTCCATCACCCACGCGAACAACAAGGCCGCCAACTACCTGCTCCCCAAGAACGGCGTCCTTGTGGGCAAGAACATTGACGATCTGTTCCCGAAGCCCGAACTGCCGCGCGTCCGGCAGTTCATGCGGCGGGGGGTTCCGGAGACGGGGGACGTGACCATCCTGACGCACGAGGGCGAGCGGACGCACTTCTGCCGCTTCGAGCCGATCCAGCTCAGCAACGGCGACTTCGGCATGACCCTCTCCATCAGCATGAAGAGCCAGATCATCAATATTGCCAACCATGCGGGGGGCAATTACGCCAAATATTCCTTTGACGCCATCAGGGGGAAAAGCCCGGAACTCAAGGCGCAGATCGACCTTGCCCGGCGCACGGCGCGCACGGCCTCGCGCGTGCTGCTGACCGGGGAGAGCGGCACGGGCAAGGAGCTTTTCGCGCAGGCCATCCACAACAGCAGCTCGGTGTGCAAGGGGCCGTTCGTGGCGGTTTCCTGCGCGGCGATCCCGCGCGACCTCATCGAGTCCGAACTGTTCGGCTATGTGGGCGGGGCGTTCACCGGGGCCAGAAAAGGCGGCATGATCGGGAAGATGGAGCTTGCCAAGGGAGGCACGCTCGTTCCTCGACGAGGTCAACAGCCTGCCCCTCGAAATGCAGGCCAAGCTGCTGCGCGCGTTGCAGCAGATGG
>NZ_JH114233.1:795976-820085 GCF_000224655.1 Bilophila sp. 4_1_30 | reverse complement strand
GTGTATTACGAGCTTATCCGCAGCACGCTAGACGCCTGCAACGGCAACCTGAGCAAGGCGGCGGAGCAGCTCGGCGTGGCCCGCAGCACGCTGTACAGAAGGCTGCGAAAGTTTGGGATTATTGAATAAGCGAGCGGATGGGGAGAGAAGGCTGGGGAAGGGGGGAGAAGCGTGAGGCGCTCCCCCCTTTTTTCAGAAACGTTTCTCCCACCTTCCCCCGCGTCTCTTTGTCCGAGAACGCTACAGTTTGGCCGTTCCTTGTGAAAAGTGTAGCGTTGCGCTACAGGTTCCGCGTGCTCCGCTACAGATACTTTGAGCGGACAAACAGGGCTTTGTGAAAAGAGATAAGCAATTTGAACGGATAGGAGTTTGGCACCGTTATTGCTCACTGAAAGGGCATGAGAACAAGGCGCTACGCCTTTGAAAACGCCAAACCTTATACGGAGCACAAAGCCATGATGAAGCGCATCGACTATTTCATCCCCACCCGGATCGTCTTCGGCGCGGGCCGCCTGAAGGAACTCGCCACCCTTTCCCTGCCCGGCAAGAAGGCCCTCCTGTGCGTCACCGAAGACAAGCTCATGGAAAAGCTCGGCATCCAGCAGCGCGTGATCGAACTGCTCGGACAGAACGGCGTGTCCGTGGCCGTGTTCGACAAAGTCACCCCCAACCCGACCCGCACCGGCGTCATGGCGGCCGCCGCGCTCGCCAAGGAAAGCGGCTGTGACTTCGTGATCGGGCTCGGCGGCGGCAGCAGCATCGACACCGCCAAGGCCGCCTCCATCATGATGGCCAACCCCGGCGACCTGTGGGATTACGCCTCCGCCGGAAGCGGCGGGCGCAAGCCGGTCTCCGGCGCGTTCCCCGTGGTGGCGATCTCCACCACCGCCGGGACGGGCACCGAAGCCGACCCCTATGCCGTCGTGACCAATGAGGAAACCAACGAAAAGCTCGATTTCACGCTCGACGAGATCTTCCCCGCCATTTCCATCATCGACCCAGAGCTGATGCTCACCCTGCCGCACAAGCTGACCCTGTTCCAAGGCTTCGACGCGCTGTTCCACGCTTCCGAATGCTACGTGAACAACGGCAACGGGAACCGCCTCACCGAGCTTTTCGCCGTCGACGCCATCGAAAAGGTCGCCAAGCACCTGCCCATCGTCTCCGAGGACGGCTCGAACCTCGAATCCCGCAGCAACATCTCCTACGCCGCGAATATCCTGTGCGGGTTCACGCAGTCCCTCGTGTGCACCACCTCCCACCACATCATCGCGCAGGCCCTCGGCGGGTTCTTCCCCAACGTGCCGCACGGCGCGTCCCTGCTGCTCATCGCCGACGCCTACTATAAGAAGGTCTGCTCGCTGCTGCCCACGGAATTCGACGCCATCGGCGAAATCATGGGCGAAAAGGCCGACCCCGCCAAGCCCGGCTACGCCTTCGTGACCGCCCTTGCCAAGCTCATGGAGCGTACCGGCATGGACAAGCTCGCCATGTCCGACTTCAACATCAACAAGGACGACCTGCCCAAGGTGGCCCATATCGCCGCCGCCGAAGTCGGGTTCGAGTGCGACCGCTACACCGTCACGGAAGCGGACGTGGTCGAAATCCTGATGCAGTCCTACAAGTAGCCGCCGACGCTTCCAAAAGAACGCCCGCTTCCCGAAGGCCGCCGCATCCGCCGGCGGCGCACCGGGAGGTGCCTTCACCACTCCGGGGCGGGTCGCCGCCATTCCCGGCGTGCCGCCCCCGGACAACGCTTTTTTTCGTGGAGCAGCCGTGAAGCTGAAGACCGTCCTCTTCGGGACAACGTATGCATTCGGTTCGATCAAGGAAGTCCTGAACAAGGCCGGGGAGTTGCGCTCCGGAGACGTGCTTGCGGGCGTCGCCGCCTCGTCCATGCGGGAACGGGTCGCCGCCAAGCAGGTGCTCAGCGAGCTGACGCTCGGCGACCTGCGCGAAAACCCCGTGGTCCCCTACGAGGACGACGCCATCACCCGGGTCATTCAGGACGCCGTGCACACGCCGGTTTACGGGAGCATCAGGAACTGGACCGTCGCGGAGTTCCGGGAATTCCTGCTGGACGGGCGCACGTCCGCCGCCGACATCGAGCGCGTCCGCAAGGGCCTCACCTCCGAAATGGCCGCCGCCGTGTCCAAGATCATGTCCAACGCCGACCTCATCTGCGCAGCGAAGAAGATGCCCGTGGTGGTGCGCTCCAACAACACCGTGGGCCTGCCGGGGCGGTTCTCCTCGCGCCTCCAGCCCAACGACACGCGGGATGACGTTTCCTCTATTGTGGCACAGGTTTATGAGGGGCTGTCCTACGGCGCGGGCGACGCGGTCATCGGCATCAACCCGGTGACGGATACCGTGGAAAATACCAAGGCCATGCTCAACGCCCTGTGGGAGGTCATCGAGCGGCATCGGATACCCGCACAAAACTGCGTACTCGCGCACGTGACCACCCAGATGGAGGCCATCCGGCAGGGGGCCAACGCGAGCATGATTTTCCAGAGCATCTCCGGGAGCGAGAAGGGGCTCGGCGAGTTCGGCGTGAGCGTGGGGCTGCTTGACGAGGCGTATGACCTCGCCGGGCATTACTGCCAGGCCGCCGGGCCCAACGTCATGTACTTCGAGACGGGGCAGGGTTCCGCGCTGTCGGCGGATGCGCATTACGGCTGCGATCAGGTGACGATGGAGGCCCGCTGTTACGGGCTGGCCCGCCGCTACCAGCCGTTCATGGTCAATACGGTGGTCGGCTTCATCGGCCCGGAATATCTGTATAACCATCAGCAGATCATCCGCGCCGCCCTTGAGGATCACTTCATGGGCAAGCTGCACGGCCTGCCGATGGGCTGCGACTGCTGCTACACGAACCACGCCGACACCGACCAGAATTCCAACGAGAACCTGATGCTCCTGCTGGCCGTCGCCGGGGTCAATTTCATCATCTCCCTGCCGATGGGGGATGACATCATGCTGAACTATCAGACGAATTCGTTCCACGATATCGCCACGGCCCGCCAGCTGCTCAACCTGCGGCCCGCGCCGGAGTTCGAGCAATGGCTGGAGCGGCACGGCATCATGGAAAACGGTATGCTCACGGCGCGGGCCGGGGACGCCTCATTCCTCTTTTAAGGCGCGGCGTCGCCCATTCGTAAGGAAAGGACATGCGGGAACAGGATGTAGAGCGTATCGCGGCGGAAGTGCTCGCCGCGCTGAGGGAAGGCGCTCCGGCCGGGGCGGATCGTCCGGTCGGTCACGGGGAAACCGGGACTGGCGTTGTCCCGTCCGCCGGGCGGGGAGGCAAGCCGGAAGCGGCGCATACCGGGATGCCCACGGCTCAGGACGAAGGCCGGGACGGGGGCGGTACGCTCCCCGATCTGGCGGGGCCGGAATTCCGCCGGGGGTGTTTCATCGCTTCACCCCATCGGCGTGACGTCATTGATGATTTCGTTTCACACACCGGGGCGCGCATCGCCACCGGGACTGTGGGGACGCGGCCCCCGACGCGGGCCTACCTGCGTTTCCTTGCGGATCATGCCCGCTCGAAGGGGACGGTCTTTAAAGAAGTACCTGAAGAATGGATCAGCGGGCATGGCCTCTGGAGCGTTTCCACGCTGGCGGAGGACAAGGATACCTACCTCACGCGGCCCGACCTCGGGCGGCTGCTGTCCGAGGAGTCGCTGCGGGAGCTGAAGCGCCGCTATGCCGACGCCCCGCAGGTGGTGATCGTGCTTTCGGACGGCCTGAGCACGGACGCGCTGCTCGCCAACTATGAGGAAATCCTGCCTCCGCTCCTGAACGGGCTCAAGCAGGCCGGCATCCGGGCCGGGGCCCCGCTGTTCCTGCGGCACGGCAGGGTGAAGGCCGAAGACCGCATCGGCGAGGCCGTGGGCTGCGACGTGGTGGTCATGCTCGTGGGCGAGAGGCCGGGGCTCGGGCAGTCGGAAAGCATGAGCTGCTATGCGGTCTACCGCCCCACGGCGGACACGCTCGAATCCGACCGCTCGGTGCTTTCGAACATCCACCGGGAAGGGACGCCGCCTGTGGAAGCAGCAGCCGTCATTGTGGATCTTGTCCGGGACATGCTGCATTGGAAGGCCAGCGGCATCAGGCTGAACAGGCGTCAGGCCGGGGACGCGGGCGCATGACGCCGTCAGCGGGCCGGGATGCCGGGACGGGAAAGGGGGAAGACCATGCCCAATGAGACGAATACCGGGACGCGCGCCTATGTGCCGGGGAAACAGGTGACGGTGGCGCACCTCATCGCGCACCCCGCACCGGAAATCTGCGAAAAGGCCGGGATTCCCGACGTGGACGCCATCGGCATCCTCACCCTGACGCCGGGCGAGACGGCGATCATCGCCGGGGATATGGCGGTGCGTTCGGCGGACGTGAACGTGGCCTTCCTCGACCGCTTTTCCGGCACGCTGATCCTGTACGGTTCCGTGGGCGCGGTGGAGCAGGCCCTCACGCAGGTTAACGATATGCTCAAGCGGCTGCTGCAATTCACCATTTGCCCCGTCACCCGGCACTGACGCCGGGAGCGCGGCACCGGGCCGGGCAGTGCGGGGGCCCGCCCCCGTTCCGGAGTGGGTTCGGGCGGGGCGATGCCAGCATAGCGATACGCTGGGTGCCCTCCCGCCTTCCGGGGTGGGGGATGCCATGCCGTTTCCAATCCGGAAGCGGGGTGGCTCGCTTATCTGCGGGCCCGGCGCGCTGAGGCCGCTGGAGCCGCTGGGGGGCGGCCTTACGCCGATGCTGAAAGGAGAAGGCCGCTACGGAGGAAATCATGCCCAAACGCTGGAAATGCCTGCTTGCCGGGCCGCCCGAGGCCGGGAAGAGCACGCTCTGCGCCGCGCTTCTGGAGCCCGGTTCCGAAAGGCGGGTCATCAAGACGCAATCGCCCGTATTCCATAAAGATCTGATGGTAGACCTGCCCGGCGAGTACATCACCTACCCGCAGCGCCGCACGGCGTTCCTTGTGGCGGCTGAGGATGTGCGGGCCATCCTGTATGTGCAGTCAGCCACGGCGGAGCCCGCCCATGTCCCTCCGGGGCTGCTGCAAACCGTGCCGAACCTCCTCATCGCCGGGATCATCAGTAAAACCGACCATCCCGACGCGGACATCCCGCGCGCCGAGCGGGGGCTGGAGCGCATGGGCCTGCGGGGGCCGTTCTTTACGGTGTCGGCATTCCGGCCCGAAACGCTGGAGCCGCTGCGCCGCTGGCTTGAAGAGAACCATCTCGTCCCGTGCGCCGGAACCGGGAAAGGCGCCTGATCTGGAGGAAAGCCTTGTAAGGAAGGCAGATTGAAAAGGCTCTCGAAGGAGGCCGGGCTGGACGGACGGCAGCGGGGCGGGATTTTTTTGCCACGGGCCGAAAAAAAGCTTGCCATTCCCGCATGGTAAGCGTAGGACTCTTTCCACACGACGCGGGGTGGAGCAGCATGGTAGCTCGTCGGGCTCATAACCCGAAGGTCGTAGGTTCAAATCCTGCCCCCGCAACCAGAAAGAAATCAGAGGGTTACGATGAAAATCGTAACCCTCTTTTTGTTTTTTTACCGCCCGGTGTCAGCATAGTGTCAGCAACGCGTCAGCATTGAGCAACTTGCTTTTTTGGGAGTCCCGAAGGTCCATATTAAAGGAGACCTTCAAATGGCACAGGACAGGATCAGATCCTCGAAGTACGCAGGAGTTTACGTCCGGATCACCACTGACCCTCGGAGGCGGCATAACGGTAAGCCTGATAAGGCTTATGAGTATATGTATCGTGATGCTGACGGGAAACAACGTACTATTACTTCGGGTTGGGCATCGGATGGCTATTCGGAGCAAGAAGCATCCAGAGGAAGGATTGAAGCCCTTGCTGCGGTTGAAAAAGAAAAAGCCCGTAGAAAAGCCCTAGAAAAAATTTGTAAAGGTGAAATTGAGGCAACAAGCTCCCTCTCTTCGTCAAGAGGTGGTGCCGAATTTTCAGATGCTTCAGGACGCCTACCCTCAACCGCTGAACCAGATTTTTCGAGAACTCAGGCACGAAAAAATGGTAATGTGCAATCGATTCCCACAGTTGATTATATTGTCAATAGCTATCTTGATTGGCTGGAAGGTGAGGGAAAATACTCCGAAAAAGAAAAAAACAGATATGAAGTAAATATAAAAGGCAGAATCGGGAATTCTCTCATTACCGATGTTGATTTTGAGTCCGCTTGTAACCTGAAGAGGCGGTTACTTAAAGACGCCTCAGCGGATCATGCTAAAAAATGCCTTTCTCTGCTGAGAGCTTCATACTATTTTGCGGCACAAAAACTCAGGATCAATACTGGAGGGAACCCTTTTAGTGAACGTGACTCGGGGTTTACTATGCCTAAGCCACAGAACAAGGGTGAGCGGTGGTTGACTCCAGAAGAGGCAGACCTCCTTCTGCTTGAGTTGGGTAAGAGAAGTACGCAATGTATGGATATGTCGTATATTATGCTTCATACTGGTGCGCGCCCCACAGAAATATTTTCAATCTGCGGAGCTGATCCTGATAAACTGGGAGGTTGTTTCTGGGTGACAGGAAAAGGGGGAATCCGCCAACCCATAATGTCCAATCAAGAATGTTTGGATCGTCTTTTGAGTTACAACAGGGCTCCTCATGAATATATTTTTCAGTCCCGTACTGGAGATAAAATCAAACAATTTTCTGATACACTTAAAAGAACAGCGGAAGACATAGGCTTGTGCGCTAAAACAACAAAAATGGTTAATGGAAAAGAAATCTCTATAAACAGAACTTTAGCGCAAAAGCAGGAACTACGTAGGAAACGAATCTGGGCTCATGTTTGGCGACATACATTTGCCACATGGTTAGCAATGAGTGGTGATGTAACCTTGCACCAGCTTCGTGATCTTTTAAGGCATACCTCAATCAAACAAACAGAGAGATATGCTCATTATATACCGGCACTTAATAAAGAGCGGTCAACGCTCATAAGCGAAATACTGGTTAAAGGTAGATCCAAACTTGACACCGTAAAGACTAAAATAGAAAGCACGGAAAATCTGACATGGCTTGACTATGAAGTAGCTATGGCAGGATAAAAGTAAGGCCGCCTTCGGGCGGCCTTACTTTTGTGAAAATAGAGAGTTACATCATATTGTCTTAAAATAAGACTGGCTATGTAACCGTTACAAATCAGCTTGTGGGGATACGTTGTTTTTCCATCCACTTTTCAACTTCTTCTGGTTTATATCTAATATGTTTGCCACACTTCATATACGGTGGCCCCATTTTCAATGAGCGCCATTTTTCCAGAGACGTTACAGGAAGGTTGAACATCGTCTCTACCTGTTTGGGCGACAAGTAGCGTTCTAAGAGTGGGCTATTCATAAGGCTCTCCTGGGGGAAGCTCTTTGTATTCGCTCATACACGCATTCTGATTGTTCGATTGGCAAACTTCACAAAACTGGAGGTTGTCGAGTGTGTTGATTGTAAAGTCTGTACCGACCGATTCTAGGCTGCATCGGGAGAAAACGTGGGATGGGCCGGGATGTCACGATTGGTCGGGTTAAGAGGCTTGAAGGCGCACTGCGGGCAAGACTGCACGTCCCTCAGTTCGTACACCATGACGTTTTCGTGGATGGAAATCCGGTGGCAACAAGCCTTGCGCCCCCCGTTTTCATCCACAAATGCCTGCATGTGCTCACGGATGGCATCACTGACCACCGAAATGGCATAGACCGTATCACGAGGCCGTTCCACTGAAAATTGACGTTTGGTCACTTTGGCCTTGAGCGGGAGCTTGGTGGCCTTTTTTTTGTTTTCGACCTCACCAGTCGGCATCGTTGGCTTTTGATCTTCCTGCATTGTGCCCTCCATGTTGAAGTACGTGTTCATACTTCAAGGGGCGGGAGACCTCTTTTGGCAAATAAATAATGCGGTGAATTCAGGGGACAGGTGATTTTTTGAGTCAAGTCCAGCGAGAAGGGATGACGGGAAATCTACAGGAGGTGGAGGCGATGAGAAAGGAGGAGCGGGGCACGAAAAATTAATCGAAAAAAATCGAGGTGGCTTTCAGCGTTCAGATGGCATTACTTGCGCGGTATTCGTTTTTGACGAGCTGAGCAGTGTAAGCAAAGGATGCGGGCGTTCATATCCGTAAAAAAAATTCTCAGCTCTCAGAATGTATAACACATTTTGAACGTGCGTTTGACGCCAATTTTCCAAGTATGTTATGCAAAAGGAAAGTCTCATTCACACGAAGCGGCCCCCCGACAGACGGCCATCCGTCGAGGAGCCTAACCGCAACCAACCTTCGAAGGAGGTATGGTCATGGCTGATTTGCACAGTACTGTTTTTGGATCAAAGTCTCAAGATGACATTTCCTGCCCTCGTCATCTTTATCAAGAACTGTCTTCTTTAATCGACCGACTTAGGGAAACTGTGGAGCAGTTGGACAGGGACAGCATGTCCCGGTCAGGGGGGGCCGAGCACGAAACTGATTGTGCAGAAAAGGAGAAAGAGAAAAACGAACCGCCCTTCAAGGGTGAATATCGGACTTTTTATCTTTCCCCATTTGAACTCGGCCATGAAGAAAAAATGCTTGCTGTGTATCAAGCTGAAGACTTGGACGACCTCTTGCTGTCAACTTGTATTATGCTCGAATCACAAAGTCAGCTTTTGATGCGGATTCAGCCTGACGAGCAAATTCCCACCTTCTATGTCAAGGAATGGGGTACATTAGTGTACCATATTTATCTTAGATTACAAAGTGTGTATGAAGTGATTCATGCCATGAAGCTTGTGTCCACTTCAAAAAAGTAGTTTCTCAAAAAGGACTCCCCAAAGTCTCTGCCGGACTTGGGGAGTCCTTTTTTGTCTTTTGTTCATACCCGTTTTTGCCGTACCCGTTCAAAAATACCTCATTACCATATACCCCTTCATCCGAATAGCATCATACCGCGTACCTCTTTCTTGTATTACCCCGATACCGAGTACCTCTTCACAAGAATACCCTGATACCTCGTACCTCTTTCTCATTTTACCGCGACACCGCCTACCGCTTCGTAAAATTACCACGAAATCCGTACCTCTTCTTCACTTTACCCTGTCACCACGTACCTCTTCACGAGAATACCATGAAACCAATACCCCTTCACGCCAATACCGGGATACCGCGTACCGCTTCGTAAGAATACCGTCTCCGCACCACACCGGATTACCTCGTTATTTGCTTAACATACCGAATTAAATAAATAATTATTCGTGCCCCGTCACCATCAAAAAGGCAGTAGTCAGTTGCTCCGTTTTTTCCCTAGTTGTGGGAACCTGTCCTCAAAACCACTGTCATTTTATGTTGTGGGAACCACTCCAAACGTCCATCCGCTCCTCTCGAAGAGGAGAAAGTTGCTCAGACTCGTCTCCCGTCCATTCTGATCGGAAGAAGCCGTCTTCTTCCCAATCCACGGATGGAGGTTCTCCCCATGTTCAGCTCTTCTCGTCAACTCGGTCATCAGAATAGCCCCGAAATCATCCACGACAGGCTGCCCGGACAGACAGCCTTTGTTGACAGACAGCCCTGGCAGACTGTCCAATCCCAAGAGCGGGGTGTTCAAACATCCGGTCTCCCTTCTTTGGAACTTGTCTCTCCTCCTACGGCACATCTCCGCACCAACCAGCAGAAACGTCTGTTCGCCTATTGCCGGGAGCGCAAGTCGTTCATCTCCACTCACGCTATTCTTTCCAGGGAATTGGGTATCCCATACGGCACGGTACGGGGCATCCTTCGCCGCCTGAAGCTGTTGGGATTACTGGCGGTGATTCCCTATTTTCAAGGCGCCATCCAAGGGCTGCATATTATGTCCATGGAAGAAGGGAAATCTTTTACCCCACCATCCTCCCCATCCTGTCTTTTCAATCCAGACACCCCTGTCCCACCATCCACGTACAGAGAGATAGATAGATCAAAAACAGATCTATCCATCTCTACAATTTGGCAGACAGACACCCAGACTATGCGGGAGCTTTGGCCGTTCGCCGCTCAGGGTGGATTGACGCCGGGACATCTCCAGCAACTTGAGAAGGCGTTTCGCGCCCAGGGTTGGGACGGCGAGGGTGTCGTGGCCCTGACCCTTCGCTACCTGGATTGGCAATTGGAACACGGGGGCATCACTGACCAGAAAGGTAATCCTGTGCAGGACCCCATCGCCTACTGGCTGTGCTCTATGAAACGTAATGGAAGCTATCAGAGGCCCAAAGGGTATGTGGATAAAGCTGCGGCGCTCAGGCTGGAACTGCTGGCCGAGGCTGACGCCAAGTTGGCCGATGAACAGCGCTTGGCCGCTATCCGCCATGAAAGGGAAAACCTTGCGAGAGAGGAAGAACTGGAAAGCCGGATGGCCGAAATCGCGGAACAGGGAGAAGCCCATCCGCTGTGGGCCGAAGTGTACCCGCATCTGACCCGGCTTATTCAGGACCAGGTGAAGGAGAAAGGAGTCGCCATACTTGGACGGCCTCCTTTCTCAATTCTGGTACGGGGCCGACTCAGAGAACTGTACGGCTTTCTCCCTGAGACTTGTCCAGCCTAAGCGACCATATCTGCCGGGAGATAGAAGCCCTGGTGTCTGCGGCTTCTGAGGCCAAAGAAAGCCACTTATAAAGGTATGGCCCGGCCTGAGACAATTTCTGCCGTTGTTCCAGCTTTCGGATGCGCAGGAGAAGGCGCTTGTGCGCGTCAGCCAGTTCATGGTGTGCGACCATGATCGCGGATCTGAATTCTTCGAACTTATTGAAAGTCTCGCGGGTTTCAGGACGCAAAAACAGCCGTGGAGGAAGTCCCGATCTGCATATTTCCGAAGGTTTGTTACCCCAAATGAACGCAACCTTTCGGAGGCTCTTTCCCTCGGACAGAACAGACTTTTTTTTGGCTTCAGACAGCTTGGCGAGGTAGTATTTTCGCCAAACAACGGCATGAGGGCACATCAGACATGATTTGCTCTTGGAGCAACGGATCACATGCAAAGTCCACCCATGCCATTGGCCGCGAGGGGGATAGCGGGTGTGAAATGTATCCGCCAGCAGATCCATTAATCCTTTCCAGGCCCGTAATTCGGTTAAAATCGTCAATCTCGTTTGCTGCAACGCGTTCAGCTCGGATTCGGTGGACGTGAACATGGATTGCCTCCTACCCCATAGGAGGCGGGAACAGAATTGGCGCAAATTTGCGCGGCCTGGTCTCCCAAAGCCAATAGGCAGGAGGTATGCCGCCATGAAATATGCCGGAATAGCCCGGATAGCGGGTCTGATACTGGTGACGATCCTGAGCATTGTGGAGGACGTAGAAGCAACAAGGAGCGTTTATGACGCAACGCGGTACGAAAAAATCATTGTCCCCCAAGTCGCCGGACAGTTATTGCGCCAGCCCTCAGCCGAGGAGAAGTGGCAGGAACTGCTATTATCTCTACCGGCGTTACAAGACCAAAATTTGGATTCGGAGGTTGCCCGGCGGTCTGTTCTGGACGCGCAAGGTCAAGTCCCCTTGGTGGAGGAGTATACCCGAGACATCTGGAGTAAAGTGACGAGGTTGCGGAACCTTGATGCGTGCGGAAGCGCTTCTTCCTCTGATACAAATGTGGAAGACGGCCTCTACTCCGAAACGCATCTGTATATTTTTGTATCAGAATCCGTTCCGTCAGCTACGATAAAAAACTATCTCCGGGATATGGAAGGGCTTGGAGCGGTCCTGGTTTTAAGGGGGGTCATCGGAACTGATTTTTCCAAGTTCATCCCGACATCCCGATGGGCTCAATCCCTGCTCTGCGCATCCACCAGTGATCAGGATTGCTACACAACATCTGTGGAGATAAATCCAAACCTATATAAACTTTTTAATATTCAAGATGTGCCGACTGTTGTTTACGTTCCGAATATTATAAATACATTTTCACATACAAAAATAGACTCAAAAGATGCTATTACGCTTTCATGGATTGGTGATATTTCGTTGCACTATGTTTTAGAACAGTTCCTGTTAGAACGACCATTTGACCCTCTACTTAATAACTATCTCGATAAATTAAATACGCTGGAAGGTGATAAATGATATATCGCCTTGTTTGTGCATTTATAATCATTTCATTATCGACGTTCATGCCATTTCTCGCATCTGCGAATGAAACATCTTCACGAAATCCGAATTTCTTTGATACCCCTGATACTTGCAATGGGTGGTTTTGCTATAAAGATTTTAAAGAGCCAGATTCGCTACAAAACAATAAAGATAACCAAGCATCGATTTTTACTGGAACGATAGATTGGGAAAAAGTCTGGACGATTCCACCCGAGGAACTCAAAACACTCATTAATGAAACGTTATCCTGGGCACAACAAGCCCCTGATGATGAAAATCGGATGCTCACGTATCTCTCGTTGCAGGGTGTCGCCATGCGCCGAGCCAAAACTTTCCAGGAAGCGTGGTCAGCAGCGATACTCAAATATCCGATCCTTGATGAGGTCGTACAGCGATCTCCTACAACGGCCGCCACAAATCTCGAAATCATTGCCGAACGGGAAGATCGAAGAAAAGCCATCTCACAAATGCGTGACCAGATGGGCCTGATATTCTTTTTCTCTCCCGCATGCGCTTACTGTGAGAAGGAAAAAGCTATTATATCAAGCTTTATAGATAAGTGGGATTGGAAAAATCTTACTGCAATCAACATACATGAACATCCAGATTTGGCTGCTGAGTATGGAGTACAAGTCGTACCGGATATCTGGGTGGTCGGTAATACGGATCAGGGCATTCGCCAAACCCGACTCAAAGCCGGGCTTGCAGAACATGCGGATATAGAACGGGGGCTACTAAGTGCCTGGAATCAGTGGTTCGGAAAGAACGCTTACGAACGACCCGAGATGGTGGAAAATCTTGTGCCTTTCAAGGAATTCTTAAAATCGTCCAAGGCAGGTAGGTAGATATGAAGTATATTTGGCTGTGCGCCGTTCTTCTGTGCACCCCTTGCCACCCTGTGAAAGCGGAAGAGTGGAATAGTGAACGGATTCAGGTTGCTCTTGAAAGAGTCAGTACACGTTGGGGAGTCCCGCCGCTCTTGGTGCGCGCGATAATGGATGTGGAGAGCAGTGCTCATCCCTGGACCGTGAATGTCGAAGGCAAAGATCTCTATCCTCGGAAAAGCGAGGACGCGCTTCGCCTCGTGCGAACTGCGCTTGCCAGAGGTGAATCCGTTGATGTCGGGCTTATGCAAATCAACAGTTACTGGATACACAAACTCCGGCTGTCTCCTGATATTGTCCTTGATCCGTTCGTCAACCTAACAGTTGGCGCGTGGATCTTGGCTCAGGAGCTTAAGCGATATGGGAATAATTGGAAAGGAGTGGGTAGTTATCACACGCCAGCATCGCGTAATCCGGTACGCGCAAAAAAATATGCAGAGCGTGTGTATAAAAAAATGGGAGGTCACAGGAATGAATAACTACCTTGTCATCAAAGACGCCGTTGAACAGTTTGAAATTACGCAATATGCCTTGCGTAAGGCTATCAAAAATGGGCAGGTAAGGCATTTTGTGACAAAACTCTTGCCAATGAATATTCCTGTAATGATGGTCTATGCTGAAGACATAAAAACATACAAATTGCTGTCTGAGGGCGATTTTGTGCCGATAGGCGTCATCTCTCTCAAATACAACGTGCACCGCAGTACCATGCACTACCACAAATCCAAAGGAGCGGTGCGCTGGCAACAACGCGGAAAGCAAATATATGTTCACAGGCAGGACTGCGAAAATCTCTTTTCCAAAAAAATACATAATGTGAGAGAGGAACGAGCGGCTTCCTGATTTTTGCTGTTCCTCATGCCATCACGCAGGGGTGGAGGGTTATAGACCCTCCACCCCTGTTTTTGTTATGGGCTTTAGCCTGTTGAGGACGCGGAGCGTCCGAAACAAGAAACCACCCGCTATGCGGGTGGAGACCAAGTGTTATACACAAAAAAAAACACCTTTCCCGTACGCTGAAGCTGTTCAGGCTCAGCGCAAACCAAGGGAAAGGTGTTTTTTATGGGAACTAAGGCACAGAGCTTAGCTCACACAAGATGGTTGTGTGAGTATCATATCGTTTTTACACCAAAATACAGGAGAAAAGTACTCTTTTCGCAATTGCGTGAAAGTGTACGGGACTTATGCAAGTACAAAGGTGTTGAAATTATAGAAGGCCATCTTATGCCAGACCATGTTGCATATGCTTGTGAGTATCCCACCCAAAATCAGCGTGTCGAGTTTTATGGGGTATCTGAAAGGCAAGAGTTCCTTGATGATTTTTGATAAGCACGCGAACTTGAAATACAAGTTTGGCAACAGAAAATTTTGGGCGGAGGGGTACTATGTAAGCACCGTTGGCCTCAATGAAGCCACGATTAAGAAATATATCTAACAACAAGAGAAGAATGACATCATACAAGACAAGTTGACGACACGGGAATATGCAGACCCCTTCAAGGGGTGGCCAAGGTGACAAGGGCACTGGGCTTGAACGAAGTGAAAGCCAGCGTCGTTTAGGCGCCGGCCGGTAACAGGCCCTTATAGGGCCAGAGCAAACCACCCACTAGGCTGGTGGTTTTGATTATCGTGTTGAACCACCTCTCATCCTCGTCGCAAATAAGTGTAGGAGAGTTTTGGAAATGGTCATTTTGAGAGTAGAATATCCTATAATACCCATATAATAGAGTAATGGGCTGGAGTGTACGAGAGCTTTGGAAATTCCCGTTTTGAAAAATCGGATACTAATCTTGACTCAAAAACTCAATTTCTTTTATAGTTTTATCTATCTATGCTTTGAGGAGCGTCATATGACTGTATATGTCGAAATGTCAACATTTTACCCATTGCTTGAAGAACATGGACTCTCGCGGTGGTGGATATACAAACAGTGGCAGTCCATGGGCACGTATAAATGGGTACGCGATCACCTGGGCAGGAAACGACATGCCCTCGTTCCCAAACAGGAAATGGAGGCGCGGATTCTGATCGCCTCCAAGCGCCCGGGCATAGCGCCTATCTTGAAGAGACTATGGAACGTTCTTGTCGGCAGACGGATGACGCATCTGGTTTCCAAATCGCATGGAACATGGCAACGGCATTATGGCCTGGCCCGTGCCCGTTGCCGTATGGTGATTACGACACCGGAAGATCTATTATTCATGCAACCACGTTTTCTTTTTTTTCATGACTATCTGGAGCAGTTGGAACCTGTCATATCCAATGACGATTTTGTAAGACTCAATAACTATCTCAAAAAAGTAGAAAGACAAGCGAACAAAATTATATCTGAGAAGAGTCATGTTTACAAATTCAGAAAAATACTATCCGAAATTAACTATGAGGATTTCTACAATCATTTGCTTGATAACATTTTATATGGTCAGAGTGTTGATAAGTCTTTTTTATCGGCCATTTCTGATACAGCACTTTATTATGACACACTAAGCAGTTATGAAATACAGCCTGATCAAGCTGATACCATTGAAAAAACGGCCGTATCAGAATCAGAAACAGATCAGATTTTTCATATTGATTTCCAAAAATTAAAGAAAGAATTTTTCCGATCCCTATTGGATGAGCGTCTGCTGAATGCCTCAAAACGAACACAATCCCGCGCCCGGAAACAGGCGGGGTTGGATATGGCTATTTTTTTGCTGCACCTTCAACAGGCGACTGACGAGGAAATACGTCAGCGTTTACACTTCGCAGGTTCCCGACAGAGGATGACGCAACGACGTCTCCGGGTACTCGAAAAAGCCAGGGGCGTTTTTTCGGTCTTGCGTGAATAGAGAATTACCTCCTTGCCCGACATGACCTCCCGCCAGTCATGGGTAAAAGGAGGCAATTATGCCCGATACCGATCTGTCTCGTGGAGCCCTGTCGAACCAGGAACAGCAACTGAGCGATGCGCTCGCAAGTCTGGCGCCCGAAGCGCTGGAACGTGTGCTGCTCAAAACGTCTTTGCGGGAACTGTCCGCGCAGGCGAGAGTGCGTTTGGCCTTCCGGTTGGAGGCCACGCTTGTCGCACACAGTTACCGGCTGCGCACCGGAGAACTGCGGTGGGAACTGCCGCAGGTCCCTTCGCCGTTGCGTCCCGTGGTGTATTCCTTGTCGCATCTCGCATCCCAACTTCAGTCCGCGACCCAAGCCCTGAGTAATGGCCGGGGCGATTATGCGCGTCTCTATCCGCTACTGGCCCCTGAGCAGTTGCAGCAGATGGCAGGCACCGTGCGCACGCCTCTCTACGATTATGCCATGCGTCTGCGCGAGGCTTCGGGTCGCAGGGAAACCCGCCCCCGGCAGAACAAGCACGCTTCGTCGCCCAACCTTACCCCCACACCCAATGCGGACACGGTACTTTCCCCGGACAGTATGGCCCTTGCCGCATCCGATGCGGATAAGACCTTTGAGGCACAGGCCGACGAAACGGACGCCACATCTGACACCTTCTTGTTGATTCCGGCAGGCGACAGCGAATGATCCAGGAGCGGCCCGTAGGATGCCTGCGGTACGTGATGATCATTGGTCTGCTCGTGCTGTTCTCCAGCCTGTGGCTCTCTGTATGGGTGATCCACCAGGGACCGGGGCAGCAGCGTTTTTTTAATCCGTGGGCCAAGGGGAATCGTGACCACGTGGTCTGGGCTCCCCTGGAGCAGGAGAAGAAACTCTACACAGAGGCAGGATACGACATTCAGTGGTTGGATGGAGAGGGATTCGGGGTGCTGCGCGAATGGCTGGGACCCTATGCAGGCATTTTTGAAATGCTGGCGTTAAGGGGATTCGGCTTGTGGCTCATGGCCCCAACCATTTTTCTGGCCGCCATATTCGGCCTGTGCGAAGGGCGCATCGCTTTCCATGAACGATTTATCCAGTTTGGGAACGTCTCCTCGACTCGTTTCCGTTTTTTCGTACTTGTGGCGTTGTTCAGCACGGCGTTGTGCATGCTGTATTTGACTCTGCCCTTTGGCAGCATCCTTCCGGGCATCGGCGCTATTCCTCTGACAGTGGAAATGAGCGGAACCACGATTTGGACCACATCTCCCATGTTATGGGTTTGGCCTTTTGCCGGGTGCATGGGGTTTGTGGCGCACCAACTCGCCGCCAATCTCTCTCTGGAAATTTAACAGAAGGGATTTTTATGCAAAGAATCAAGATTCCGTTGCTAGCAATCTGCTTGGTGCTGGCTACGACCCGTGCCGCTTTGGCGTTCACGGCCCCTTCGGCGGGCGACATGTGGTACACGATGTATGAGGTCTTTTATGATCGCCTGGTGGCAGGCCCGCTTGGCGGATTGCTTACCGGCGGCGTTCTGGCCTGGGGGCTGGCCGCTGCCATCCGGGGCTCGTTCGCCACGTTTGTCCTGTGTACCTGCACAGCGGGCGTCCTCTTCAAGCTGGAAGATGTGGTGACTGGTTTCGGGATCATCTGCTGAAAAACTGATCCTTATCCAAAGGGGTTTATATGATCCGGGGGCAGGGACGAATACCTCGCTATCTTGATGCGCCAATCACGATTCTTATCTGGGATGTGGATGTCTTTGTCCCTGCCTTCGCGCTTTTTCTGATCGGGCTGTTCACGCATAACCTGCTGCTCTTTTTAGGACTAGCGGGCGCCTATATGTACACCATCACCCTGTATCAGAAAAAATTTCCAAGCGGGGTCATGGCAAACCTCATGCACCATTGGGGAATCATTCGGTACAAAGGCTATCCTGACGGTTACATCAATACATTTCGTGGTTGATAAGGAGCAGCTATGCGCTTTCGTTTGTATGCCGATCACCTGCGAGACTCCCATGCGAAATTCAGTCTGGTCATGGCCTTCAATACGCTGCTCTCGGTACTTGTTATCGGGCTGGCGGGCTATTGCGTCTACAGGGCTGAACACGCGCGGGTGATCATCGTGCCCACGCATCTTGCCGCAAAAGTCGCCATAGAAGGAGAGGCAACGTCGCCTGAATACATCCGTATTATGGGCATTCACCTCACCCATTTGCTCTATACGTATACGCCCTACAACATAGGGGACAGATACAAAGAATTTTTGGCTTACGTGCCTGCTGAGAATTGGGCGACGGTCAAAACCTCGCTCCAGCAACGTATTGATCAAGTGGGCAAGTTGAAAATCAGTGAATCGTTCATGCCCAAGACCTTCACTCTTCTCAAAGACTCTTTTCTGGTGGCGGGCACCACGATCCGATGGGCGTCCGGACAAGAACTGACCAATGACGAAATCCATATCCGATACACATACAGTATCACCGATGGAGGGTTCCGTGTTGAGGAAATTCGCCTTCTCAGCCCTGCTGAGTACAATGCTTTGCTGCGTGATCACAACAAGTAACGCGCTGGCGGACGGCATGCCAATCCCCGCGCCCGGAGCATCAACAGAAGAAACCGTGAAACAGCCGTCCCCAAAGGACGATAGTGAAACAGCTCTGTTGGAGGAGATCCAGCGCATCCGGAAGGGGTTTAAAGATGATTCCAGCCCCGGCGATCCCAAGGAGCGCCAGATCAGCTATCGCAAGGATACCGACGCCTACCGGGCTCAGATCGAGTCCCCGGAATGGCAGCGGGCCGAAGCGGATCGGCGCAACTTCGCGGTATTCAGCCGGAACTACATCAACAGGATTCATTGCTCGGGAGTTATTGAGGACGTGCTGTACCCCACGACCAAAGGCGTGGAGTTGGAGTTGAAAAACAGTGGCCATGATCTTTTTCTTCGTATGGGCGTGGACGTGCCCGCCGAGTTCAGCCATTTTCCCCTGGATATGAACATCATCTGCGATGGCCGCGTCTATCAGATCAACGGCGTCGTGGACGACCAATATCCGGCAACCAACGTGGAACTAATCCCGACAGAAGACCTGTCAGCTCAGAAAAACATTCGCTACGGCACGGCAATCCGCACCGCCGAAGCGCTCCCTCACGAGGAGCAGATCGCACGGATACTGCGGCGCGTCTGGACCGATGACCTCATGCCATTCTGGCGCAAAGAGCCGGTGAATCCCGATAAAGCCCCCAAGGGCATTACGCCGGGCCAACGGATTATCACTGGAATCAGCGACCTGGTGGCCTGGGATCTGGTCGTTCAGGATGCTTCCGCCGATATGCCGAAGCTGTTGGCATCCGTCCAGGATTTCGTCGCCGGTCCCATTGTTGCTCTGGGGCGTGTGGTATTGCGTGGAACGCAACGCGCCGTGGTGTTGACCAAGGATACGGGGGATCGCCCATGACCGGAGTACGCCAACGCCTGTCTGGACTGAGTGAACGGTGGAAGTCGTTGCGTCCGACCACGCGCCGGGTACTGACGTTAGGCGCTGTGTTCGTGTTGGGCGGCCTGCTGTTCATGGTCGGAATGCCGGATCGCAAACCCAGGACTTTGGGCAAGAGTTCTGGTGATGCTTATGAATTCCACAACCCGGATCTTGCTGCCGAAGTCCTGACAGAGAGTCTCCAAGCCAAGATCGCCGTTCAAAGCTCTCAGATCGCGGAGATGAACCGTCGCATGGAACAGTTGGAACAGGAGCGACGCCGGACCAACGCATCCACTCCCAAGCCGCAGGCTCCCGCTCCCGCGTCGGTGGACAAGACGATTCTGATGGATGAAATCGGCAAGATGCTGCCATCCTCTCCAATTGTGCCTTCTTCGGAGCCTCTTTTCATCGCCCCGCCTTCCGTCCCTGCTGGTACATCTTCTTCGAAAGAGAAAAGCGCGGAAGTCTCGACACCGCCCAAAGATCAGGGACAGACCGTCGAGAACGGCCCTGTCCCACCCGCGCCACGAAGTCTGGGAGTGCTTTCCTGGACGCCGACGCCGACGCCGGTGGCGGCAGCGGACGGCACGGCCCCCTCCAAGGTCAAATCCGGGATGGGCGGAACTACGGGAAAAAAGGATGATGACGCCCCTGGTTTTTACATCCCTTCCGGCGCATTCTTTGAGGTTCAGCTCCTCACGGGACTGGATGCGCCCACAGGGGCCAAAGCCAAAAGTTCGCCATCCCCTATTCTATTTCGCATCCAGAATTTGGCTTGGCTCCCCAACGAGGTGAAACAAAACGTGCTCGGCTGTTTCCTCCTGTCCGAAGGCATAGGCGAGCTCTCGACAGAACGGGTCAACATTCGCGGGCTCTCCATATCCTGTGTGGATAACGAGGGGAAAACGGCCATCGATCAGAAAATTCTGGGCTTTGTGGCTGATTCGGATGGTAAAGCGGGGTTACGGGGACCGGTGGCGAGCAAAGCTGGGGCGCTCCTGGCCCAGACGATGAAAGCCGGTTTTGTACAGGGTCTTGCGGAGTTTTTCAGCTTCAGCTCACGTTCCGTTTCCATAACGGATTCCGGGGGGGGCCTCAGTGTCCCGGACACCGAAGAATACGGTAAAAATTTAGCTGGCGGTGCGTTTTCAGGGATGAGCAAGGCCCTGGAAAAAGTGTCGGATTACTACATGGATCTCGCGGACGAGGTGTTTCCCGTAATCCAG
The DNA here is from genome assembly GCF_000224655.1 of Bilophila sp. 4_1_30. Lineage (NCBI taxonomy): Bacteria > Pseudomonadati > Thermodesulfobacteriota > Desulfovibrionia > Desulfovibrionales > Desulfovibrionaceae > Bilophila > Bilophila sp. 4_1_30. Next base: position 799,563 of record NZ_JH114233.1, on the reverse strand, counting down.
GTCGGCGCCGCTCGCAAAGCCACTTTTGTACTTACTCAAGGCGCGGAATTGCGCTTTGCGAAAGCACTTTCCACTACCCCGGAGGATACGACCGATGCACTGTAACCTCAACCTCCCGTTGCTCGTCGCTCTGGCGATGACCTCCCTTACCGGTTGCGCAGTGATGCCGTACAAGGACACGTTCGACTGTCCGCAACAGGCAAACGGACGGTGCGTCAGCGTCTCTCAGGCTCATGAACTGGCGGTCAAAGGAGATCCGTCTGCAACCGGGACGCTCCAGAAAGCGGGTGACAGTCCAAAGCAGGAAAGTCCGGCCCCAGCACAGGCGTCCACAGAGGCGGATCGGGAACAAAGCGCGCTGCGCCTGGAACTGCTCACGGAATACGTCAAAGGCAACAAAGCGCCCGCGGTGCGGACGTCGCCCGTGATCATGGAGACAGTCATCTTGCCCTATCAGACCTGGTTCGGAACTCTCGCTGGCGAACGCACGCTCTGGGTGCCGGTGGAAGATGCGAAATGGGTGTGGCCGGATCAGTTCGACGCCAAGGCCCACTCGGAGATCGGCTCGATCACAAAATAAGGGGGCATGACATGCAAGCACGGTCGCTCGAAACAATGGTGCTGGAACTGGCGGATCTGAAAGAGCAACGCCGGGAGTCGGTCAAGGATTACAACGAACGCATCAAGGATTTGGAGCGCGATATAAAGAAAATGGCGCTGCAACAAATGAATCCCGCTCCCCAAAAAGAGTGCGCGGCGGCGTGAATGCCGATGCGTACTCTTCTCCTTCTGGCTCTCTGTCTGTTGTTGGCCATCCCGGCTCATGCGCTTGTCGTGGGCCGGGGTGGCGCTGTGTATCCCATCAAAGAGCGTGATTTTTTGGAGGTTATTGCCGAACGCAGCGCCGGAATTGATCCCCGGGCTCTCCAGGAAAAATTACAAAACGTGATTCAGGATGAGGCCCGGACGTTCCGCCCGCATGACGCCGTGGGGGGACTGCCCCCTGCGGATAAAGATGAGCTGTACCGGGTGGATCTGTCGTTCACGGTCACGCCGGAACTGGCAAAAGCCGTGACCGACATCAACGGGGCATCCATCTACCCGGAGGGCCTTCGGGTGAACCCGCTCAAAATCATGGCTGAAGAAGGGATCGGCTACCCTTTTATTCTTGTCGTGCTCAACGCCGACCGGCCAGCCGAACTGCGTTGGTTCAAAGACACCGGCTATAACGACGATCCGCGCGTCAAACTGCTCATCACGGACGGTTATCCCTATGACTTGGCTCTGGAGCTTGGACGCCCGGTCTACCAACTTTCACGGGGATTGCGGGACAGGTTCCAGATACGAGCCACCCCGAGTCTCGTCTTCTGGCCGGTCGGAACGGACACTCTGGCTGTCCGCACCGTGCATGTCACGGACAGCCGGGAAGAGTCCGCTCCTTCACAAACCGTATCCGCTTCACAGGAGGAAATAAATGGCCGGTAAGCGATGGATGAATACCGTGTGTTGGTGCTTGTCTGTACTCATGCTGGTCGCTCTGGGCATTCAGTATTTCTCTCCCTGGCGGTGGGTCATTGTACTCGGGTCCAGCGTGTCGGGCTCACTCGCCCTGATGGAAACACGCGCTGAGCTGGCGACCAGGGCCCACCCCGGCGAGTACGTGGTACTCCGGTGGCAAGGCGTTGATCCCAACCGCCAGCCCCGTTTGAAACAGGGAATGAAGCTCATCAAGCGCATCGCCTGTGGGCCGGGTCAGCGTTTACTCGTGACCGCGCATGAAGCGATCTGCGATGGACGCACTTTGGGGGCGGTCCGAGATCGCAATCTGAAGGGGCAACCTCTCAACTCCGCTCTCTATGATGGAATTGTACCCCAAGGCCGCTATTTCGTGATGGGCGATCACCCGGCCAGCTACGATAGCCGTTACCTGGGGCTGATCTCCGAAAGCTGGATCGTCGGGAGACTTGTGCTCAAGCTTTGAAAAGCAGATGTCCGATCTGGCGCAGGGGCTTGCGTTGCAGCTGCTGTGGAAGGTCAATCTGGGCGGGACGAAACTCTTCCTTGAGGCGCGGTACCATTTCCTCGTCTGCCCGCAGGGCGGGGGGACGGCGGCGGAACTGCTCAGGAACCTTTTTTGCCAGTTCTATGCGCGGCTCCAGAGCGAATCGCCGATCCGTTCCCTCGCCGAAAAGTGCAGGCTTCTGGCCGAAGGGCAGACGGGCGTCACTTTCAACGACTCGTCCAATCTGGACGTCATGCAGCTCTCCATGGCCCTCAACCAGTACCGCAGCCATGTGGAACAGCTCGCCTATTATGATCCGGTATACGCCGTGGGGAACCGGAGCAAGTACCTGCGCGACGCGAACATGCTGATTTCCTATGACAAGAAGCGCCGGTTCAGCCTGTTCTGCATCGATATAAGCTCGTTCAGCAATTACAACGACCTTTTCAACGTCCAGACCGGGGACGAGATCCTGCGCGAGGTTTCCGGGCGCCTGAAGGGCTTCTTCGGCGGATACATCTACCGCATCAACGGCGACGTCTTCCTCGGCATCGATTTCCGGAAGGAACATCCCGACGCCATCGCGAACCGGCTCCGGCAGGCGCTGGCGGTGCCCGTCAAGGCGGGGCCCGACATGTTCACGATCAGCGTCAACATCGGCATCTGCACCTACCCCGTGCACGCCGACACGCCGGAGGAGCTGCTTGAGCGGGTGCAGGTCGCCTTGCGCTACGCCAAGCGGCAGGACGGCATGGTCACCTACAACGCCGCGCTGATGCGGCTGCTCCGCGACGAGGCCGTCATCCTGCGGCTGCTGGAAACCCGGCTGGGGGACGGGACGCTGGAGGTCTGGTATCAGCCCCTCATGGACCTCCGCACGGGCAGGTTTACGGCGGCCGAAGCCCTGCTCCGCCTGAGGGACGCGCAGGGCAGGCTCCTGCCCGCGAATCAGGTGATCGCCATCGCGGAACGGAACGGCCTTGTGGTGCGCGTCGGCGAATACGCCCTCCGCCGGGCGTGCTCGTTCATGCGGCGGGCCGGCCTGCGCCTTGGGCTGTCCAGAGTGGGGATCAACCTTTCGGTACAGCATTTTCTGGTGGAAAACTGCACGGGGGGGATTCTCGAAGCGATCCGGGCAAGCGGCGCGGAGCCCGGCGTGGTTTCGCTGGAGATCACCGAGACGGTGCTCATCCAGTCCTTCGGCAAGATCAAGGACATCGCCGTGCAGCTGCAACAGGCCGGGCTGCACATCGTGCTGGACGACTTCGGGGCGGGGTACAGCAGCCTGAACTACCTGTCCCGCCTTCCGGTAGACGTGCTGAAGATCGACCGGGGGCTGATCAACGGCGAGATGGATTCCCCGAAGCAGCGTACCCTGCTGAAGGCCGTCGTCGACATGGCCCGGATCAACGGCATGGCCATCGTCGCCGAAGGTGTGGAGACCGAGGAAGTCCGGGATCTTGTCCGGGCGGCCGGGGTGGACTACATTCAGGGGTTTTTCTACGCGAAGCCCATGCCGGAGGACGAACTGGCCGCCATGCTGGCCGCTTTCAAGGAAGCGTAACCCCCGGCGCGTGTCCGGCCG
>NZ_JH114233.1:779837-795188 GCF_000224655.1 Bilophila sp. 4_1_30 | reverse complement strand
AAGCGCCGAGTTTCAGGAACTGCTGGCAAAGATGAAGTTCGAGTGGGCGGAGATCAAGGCCGAAATCGTCCGCTACAGGAGCGGCGGCTCCGGGGATGCCCTGCTGCAGCTGAGCGAGGAATACTTCGCGCTGGCGGACCGTACGGTTCTGGCGGCCGAGCTTTTCACCGAGGAAAGCGTGCAGGACGCCAAGAACGCCTTGCTCTACATGAATCTGGCCTTCATCTTTCTGGCGGGCCTCAGCGCGCTGTCGGCCTTCTATCACGAAAAAAGGCGGAAGCGGCTTGAGGAGGCCGAGGAAGAGAACCGCCGGAAGAGCGCGCACCTGTCGCGGCTGTCCCAGGAGCTCCTCGTCCCCATGAACGAAATATCGGAACTGATGTACGTATCCGACATAGATACCTATGATCTGCTGTTTATCAACGACGTGGGGAAAAAAACGTTCCGCCTCGACGAAAGGCGGGGCATGAAATGCTATGAGGCATTGCAGGGGCGCGACGCGCCTTGCCCGTTCTGCAATATCCCGCTCATGAAGGCGGATGAAACGTACACATGGGAATTTACGAACCCCCTCACCAAGCGGCATTACCTGCTCAAAGACCGCCTCATGGAATGGGAAGGCCGCATGGCGAGGATGGAGATCGCCTTCGACATCACCGAGACGGCCAACGAAAAGAAAGAGATGCGGGACCGTCTGGAGCGCGACAGGGTATTGGTGGAGTGCCTCAGGGAACTCCACCGCAACCACAACATCGCGCAGGCCACCGATTTTGTGCTGGAACAGGTGGGGAAGCTGTTTTCGGCGGGGCGCGCCTATGTTTTCCAGTTTCAGGGTGAGAGCTTTTCCAATACGGCCGAATGGTGCGCGCAAGGCGTGGAGCCGCAGATCCATAACCTGCAAAACCTTCCCCAGACTGAATTCACCATGTGGTTCGACATATTCCGCAGCCAGGAAAACCTGCTCATCGCCGATGTGGAAGACCTCAAGGGGACGATGATCCAAGGATATGAGCTGCTTGCCGCTCAGGGGATCGAGCGCGCCGTCCTTGTGCCGCTGGAGCGCGAAGGGAAGGTGGACGGCTGCATCGGGCTGGACAACCCGCCCCGGGAACACTTGGAAAACGCGGCCGCCTTCCTCCAGACCCTCCGCTACTTCCTGATGCTGGCGATACGCAGGAGCGAGGACGAAAAGCTGCTCTCCAAGCTGAGCTACCACGACGTGCTGACCTCTTTTTACAACCGGAACCGCTACATACAGGACGTCAACGGGCTGACCGGCCAGAGCGTCCCCGTGGGCGTGATCTACCTTGACGTCAATGGGCTCAAGGAGGTCAACGACCACTTTGGCCATGCCGCGGGCGACCGGGTGCTGACGCGGTGCGCCCAGACCATCCGGAGAATCTGCAAGAAGGGTTCTTTCTATCGGATAGGCGGCGATGAATTCGTCATCATTTACACCGGGATAGGCAAGACAAACTTTTATGAGATCGTCCGCGAGCTGCGGAACAATTTTCAGGGCGAGACGTGCCGGGCCGCGATTGGGACCCAGTGGGCGGAGGACTGCGGGAACCTTCCTGCCGTGATCGCCGAGGCGGACGAGATCATGTATGCCGACAAGAAGGCCTTCTACCGCAACCACCAGCCGTCGGGGCGTTACCGCCATCATACCGACTCCGCCCGCCATCTGACCGACCCCGAGCTGCTGCGGGAAAAGATGGCGGACAACCGGTTCCTGCTGTACCTCCAGCCCAAGGTGGACACGGAAACCCGGCAGGCGGTGGGCGCGGAGGCGCTGGTGCGCTACCGGGACGACGACGGCCAGATCGTCTCTCCGGACGCGTTCATCCCCATCTTGGAAGACTCCCGGCTGATCAGCAAGGTAGACTTCCATGTGTTTGAATCCGTCTGCGCCAAGATACGGGAATGGAGCGGGCAAGGGGAATCCCCGTTTCCGATTTCCTGTAATTTTTCGCGGAGTTCCTTTATGGAAGCCTCCTTTGTGGAACGGCTGGAAGCCATCTGCGGCACATACGGGCTGTCCAAGGCGTATCTGGAAATCGAAGTCACGGAAAGCCTCAACAACGTGGACTATAAGAAGCTGAAGGCGCAGATCGACCGGGTAAGGGCGGCGGGCTTTCAGGTCTCCATCGACGACTTCGGCATCGAGAGCTCCAATCTGGCGCTGCTGTCCATGGCGACCTTCGACGCCCTGAAAATCGACAGGGGGTTCGTGAAGGACATCATGATCAACGGGAACGCGCGGACGGTGGTCGAGGCGATGGTGGGGATGTGCCGGAAGATGGACATCCGGCTGATCGCGGAAGGGGTCGAGGACGAAAAGCAGCTGGCGGTGCTGAAGGAATGCGGCGTGCGGATCGTGCAGGGCTTTTTGTTCAGCCGCCCGATCCCGGTTGAGGAATACGAGAAAAAGTATGCCGTGGCCCGCCCTGTGCCGGAGGGCCTCCCCCCGTCCGGAAGGTGCGCATAGGCCTTTCCCGGAAGCCCGCCCGGGCCGGAAAGCGTTCAATCACCCCGATAAACGCGTTCTTTGCCGTCTCCGAGCCGCGTTTTCCGTTCGGATGTTGAGATGGCGTCCACTGAACCGATATGAAAGCGGCACTGGCCTTGAGTCATGTGCCGCTTTCCTCGAAGCTCCCGCAAGCATTACGGGAGAGGATAAAGAGTCTTGCCGAGGCCCGAAACCAGTCAGCCCACGGCATCATGCTGAGAGACACCGAGTCCTATGTGGATTGGAAGAACAGCGAGAGTCTCTACGTCAGGAGGCCCGTGCCGCTCACGAGCATTTTATGCTCACCGGTTTGCATCTGACTGGAGAAGAAGTTGACGGCTGGCTCGATGAACTGGCCTAAGGACATGACGTGGAGCATCAAATGCCATATCTGAAATGGTCGGAGAACGCCATCTGGGGAGTGCAGAAGACTTACAGGTTCCTGGCCGAAAGAGACAGGGAAACGGCTATGGCCGCTGCATGGGCCACAAAAAAACATGCCGCCGTATTAGCCCGATTTCCTGAAGCTGGCAGGTCGACCGACGATCTCGACCCGGAGCACCGGGAATTGATTTTCCCATTTGGCGTTACAGGTTGCGTGCTGATTTATGAAGTGGGCTACGACTCTATTCTGATTCTCGCTGTGAAACACCAGAAAGAAGTGGGGTATTAGAGCATTTCACATTGAAGTCACTCAGGCAGTCCTAGAAGTCCAAAGATGTCTATTTAGCATGTTATTTCGCGGACTGGATAGAGCGTCAGCTTGTTCATTGCGAGCGCAACAGTGTCTGCGCTGCCTACAACTAGGCCGAGTATCTGCCGGAACGGCAACGTGTGGTTCAAGGCTCACGCTGACTATCTGGACACATTACGCGAACAGGCACAATCGGCATCATAAAAGCCAAGACACACCCCCGGCCCTATACCAGAGATTCCGTCTCGGACAGGGCCGCTTTTTATCTATGCTGGATATTTATATTTTATAAAAGCCCCTCCCTAAAAAATCCAATAAACTTAAAACCTGTCAAGCAAAAAAATATGGTCCTCATTTATTCTTGCGAGGTTTTCTTAGACGTTATTGGAGTATGTTTTCGACGTCTACAGACCGTGTTGAAAAATGTCATGATACACTTTGAAAAATTCAGTATGGAGGTTCCTCATGTTTAATATAGAAAACGAATCCCCTTTACGCTTGTCCCAAGTGTTAAAGATAGTTCCCATCAGTAAGAGCGCATGGTGGCAGGGCTGCAAGGATGGACGTTACCCCAAGCCCATCAAGCAGGGACCGCGTGACACCGTATGAAGGGCTTCGGATATTGCCGTTTTCATGAGGCAGCTTCCCCGGCACCCTATGCAGGAGGGAAAACACGAGTCGTACACCAGATATGAGTGTGCTACCTGACGCACTCCAAAGACACGGCGTGACCGGGACATATACCCTGACCGCGCCGTGTTTCTTGTATGAAAGAGAACCCCGCGCTAGGCACGGGATTCTCAAAAGATTACAGCTTTGCCCATGTCAGTAAAACTCCTTTTGATTTGTTAAAAGGTCTCGCGGTCTAGCAACTGCGAGTCAACAAATCAAAAGGAGGTCACAATGGGTGACGTAAAAAGTTTAGCCCACACGCGCTGGAACTGCAAATATCACATTGTATTTGCGCCTAAATATCGCTGCCATGTTTTCTACGGTGAAAAGAAACGAGCCATTGGCGAAATTCTGCGTAAACTGTGTGAATAGAAAGACGTGAAAATAGTAGAGGCGGAATGTTGCCCTGACCATATTCATATGCTGCTTGAAATTCCTCCCAAGATGAGTGTGTCAAGTTTCATGGGGTATCTTAACGGCAAGAGCAGTCTGATGATTTACGAACAGTTCGGTGAGTTGAAGTTCAAATATCGTAATCGTGAATTTTGGTGTCGTGGGTACTACGTTGACATGGTGGGAAAAAACAAAACCGAGATTCAAGACTACATCAAGCACCAGCTCTAATCAGATAAAACTGGTGACCAACTGAGCTTGTCATACCCAGGAAGCCCGTTTACGTGCCGCAATTAACAGAAATGGAAAGGTCAGATCGCACATGTGCCTGCTAGGGCGCTGCTGGTAACAGAGCCTTACAGGTACACAAGAAGAACCCCCGGCTATGCCGGAGGTTCCTGTTTCGCCTCATATTCCGCTATAGTGTTTGTTCCCGTGGATGCAGTATCGGGCAGTTTTTTAGACTTTGCCCAACTGTAGGCTGACGACCGTTCCTCCCGGAACTACTTCGAGAGTCTGCTCCATATTCTTTAGCGTAATGATCTGTTCTTCGCAGGTTTCCTGGAAGGGGAACAGCCGGTCGGGACATTTGCGTTCTACCTTGAGGAATCCGAGTCCCTGGTCAAGCCAGATGGTCAGTGCCGTGCCGTCTTGAAAATCCAGCCGAAGGGAGCGGGCATGAGCCATCATTTTTTTATCCATGGGAACTACCTTGGCCGTTCCCAGTTCGTTCAACAATCCTCTGACGGCTTCATCACGCTCTGTGGCACGGCTCCAATCGTCCCACACATGGGAGTACTCCCCGGAAATCCGGTCTGCGAGCATGACGAAGAAGGTGGGGGAAGTCCATGCCTCGCCGTAGAGCTCTTTCAGATGACTCAGCAGTCTGTAGAGAAGGGCAGTGGTAAGGGGGGAATTGCAGTACCTGTCGGAAAACAGGATGCGTGTGATGGGCCGCCGGGCGGCAACGGGATCGAGCCCCAGATTTTTTTCAAGAGACTGGCGCAGTTTGTGCCACAGCCATGGGCCGAAGTCTGTGACGGAAGTCTTGTCGTTGCCTCCTATCTGCACGATGGCGCTGTTGCCGGATTTTGCCTGAAGATCCTTTTGCAGAAGCGGTCTGCGCGTGCCCGCATCGCCTTCCGTGCAGCCTTTGAGCAACAGGCGGTTTTCCTCTTCTTCGTACACGGCCCAGCGATGCAGCAGCCCGTCTTCTATGGTGACGGCAAGACGGGCATGAGGATGAGAAAAGTCACCCTCAAGAACGGAGCAGGTCACGTTGCCGTGGATAAGGGGAGCAAGAAGCATGCGTTCTTCCTGGCTGAAGCTGTCGTAAAATTCTTTCTCCAGTGTCAGCTCAACATGTACCTGCCGCAGCCTCAGAATGTCCAAAAGGTGTAGCATGTCACCGTCGCCGGGCAGCCACAGAGAATTCGGTCCGAGGTGCATGAGAATGGTTGCCTCAGGATGCAGCAGGGATATGAACAGCACTGATTCTTCAAGACGCATGGTTTCCGTTGCGGTCGAAGCTCCGAAGATGCGCGCCTGCGAGGGAAGGTCGAGCAGGGTGAACCATGCAGGCGTGAGTACTTCCAACCCTTTGTGCCTGTCGAGCTCCCGGCTCTGGTAACGCAGGTCAAAGCTGAGGATGCAGTGGGGGCAGGCAGTTTCGCAGCCATGACCTTTGCAGAGCAGACGATCGTGCGCGTCGCGCATAAGTTCCACCATGTACTCCCCGGCGGAAGAGGCGTAGCCTGCGGCATTTTTGTCGAAGACGAAGATGGAGGTGCAGATCGTGCCATCTTCTCTTCTGCGGGTGTCCACGGTACATTCCATCTCTTCCGTTTGAATGCCGAGCCGCGCGGCCAAGGCATCGCGCAGGGCGACAGCTATGGGAAAGGCCTGTGCTTCATTGTTGAGCCATGATTGGTCTTCCTTTCGTATCTGTAGCTCCAAAACGTCGGTTTTACTTTCGCAGGCAAGCCAGAGAGGTGCTTTTATTTTCCATTCCATACCTTCCCGGCAGGCGGGGCAGATATGGTTGGCGGGATCGTTTTCGTTTTTCCCTCCACGGAGTTTTTTATGATGCTTTATGGCAGAGGGTATTTCCCTTGTTTCGGAGATGGACTCTACCCTGCCGCAGGCTAGGCATACCGCGTATCCCTTGCTGTAAAGACCGCGAGAGCGATGAAATACCGTGCCGGACGTGGTGCAGCGGAAGCGGGCCGTTTCGGGAAGCCCCAGGGATATCCACGGGCCGCAGGCGCATACATTGGCCTCGGCGTGACTCAGACCTTTCATGCCGAGCGCAACGTTATTGGAAGGTTCCCTGAAAAAGTCGACGGCAAAGCCCGCAGGTTCAAGATATTCATGCCAGTTTTCTTTGGTAAGGGGAGCGCCGCAGTTGCTGCATGCCGTCAGGGAACGGCTGGCCGCCGTGCCGAAGCTTCCGCAGTTCCGGCATCTCCAGCGGCTTCGTATGTTCTGGAGTTCCGCGGCGGCCTCTTCGGAGGCGGGAATATGCCAGTTCAGGGTTATGCCTCTCGATTCGTAGACAAGGCCGTTGATGGCCACACTGTTGCCGGGCGCATATTCGGTGAGTGCCGAAGAAAGAGAACGACTGGGCAGTTCTCTGCGTAAAAACAGGTTGTCCACCTCTCCCCTGCTTTCTTTTTTTCGTCGCTGCTGCTCCAGGAAAAGGGAAAGATACATGGTATCAAACGTGGCCACATGAAGAGGGAATCCGTGGGCGGGTAGAAATTCCTGCGAGATGAGTTCCTTGAGCAGATACTCTTTGGCCATGCGCTCCTTGCGGAGGGTAACGGCCTTCTTGGCTGCGGAATTTTCCTTGCCGCCATCGCTCTGCATGTTTTTTTCTTCTTGGCACAGGATGTCATAATCACCGTGCCAGCGTTCGTACGCTCTGTCCATGGCTTCGGCGGCTTTTTCAGCCATTGCTTCCGGGCGTTCGTTCTGGAAGACGCTGTTGCGACATAAAAGACGTATGCTTTCCAGAAGGGGCGAGTCTGTTTTCAGCGTTTTGAAGCGCAGGGAGAAGAGACGAGCCGCCGGATTGTTGCCGGTGAAGAAGGCATCGCACGAGAGTTTGGCCAAATCTTTGTCGTCTTCCTGCTGCCGTTCCTTGAGAAAGGTCGTGAGTAGAAGGGCGTTGACGTGCCTTTGCATTATGACAGGGCTGTTCAGCGATACCCGGGGCACGGAAAGGGACGTGTCGAAGGCCCAGCGACTGTTGGCAAAGGCCGCCATTTCGTGAGGGTTGTTCTTGCACATGGTAAAGGTGAGTGCTCGCGTTTCCCCTCGGCGGCCGGAACGGCCGGAGCGCTGGAGATAGTTGGCCGGATGAGGAGGTACGTTGTTCATGCCTACGATGGAAATGCCACCGATGTCTATGCCCATTTCCATGGTGGTGGAACAAGAGAGCACGTTGATGTCTCCTTCCCGAAATTTTTGCGTACATAAATCCAACTCAGCGGACGGGAGTTGGGCGGAATGTTCCTGCGCCCTGAAATAAGGGGTGAGTTCCACGACACTGTCGTGGTCGGCAAACCAAAGTCCGGCCTGCCGTAGCGTCTGAACGTCCTTGTTTTTCGAAAGCCAGTCGCGGGCTTTTTGAACGCCGCTTTCGGAAGTGGGTTCGAACGGTGAAGGGTAGAGAGGCATGGCATATTCCCGACAGGACGCGTTTTGTTCGCCCTTGCGGGGAAGATAGGGAGAAATACCGAGAAATGCAGTATCAAGAAAACGTCGCGTGAAGGGGCAAAGGCGGACTTTTTTCAGCGGCGCGAAGCTCATGGCAGAGTGCTGCAGAAGAACGCCGTCCGTGTGTCTTGAGCAGAGCTTGGGGAGGCTCGTGATTTGGTTCCATGCTTGACGAAGAATACTGTCGATGAGGTCGGCATGTTCCCAGTGTTCGGTGTTTATGCGCAGCGCCCGTTCGAGAAGGCGCACAAGCCGGTGCTGTCTGTTACGGCGGCACTGGGGCCAGAGAAGTTGGAACTTGCCGTGCTCTTCCCTGTCCGGGGGCAGCATGAAGTTCTGGTTGTAGGTCATGCCCAGCCATTTTCTCCATTCTCTTGGGAAATCGGTGGCGCCGTTGGCCCGGAACACGAAGTCGAGGCAAATTTTCAGAAAGTCCTTCCAGTCTTGCAGCGTGAGATTTTCGCGACTCAATTCCCGAGGAACGGCAGTTACCTGCTCCAGTGCCGGATAGCGTACGGCCATGAGCCCCAGCGTTTCAAGATTGACGGCTTTTGCCGGTCGTCTTCCGAATTCACGGAAGATGAGCATCCTGGCAAAGTCCGATGTGCCGGAACCTACGGAAAACAGCGCAGGCGCTTTTTCCTGATAGATTCGGAGCAGAGCCTCGAAGCTGGAACGCTCGATCTGAAGTTTTTTAGCTATGTCGTCGAAGGTAACGGGAACCATGTTCCCAAGACTGGTAAGCTCTGCCTTTTTTTCGTCCAGAATGTTCTGAAGAGCGGACAGGGTTTCTTCGGGCAATGCTTCAAGCTTAGCGATGTCCTGCTGCAGTTTGGCCATCTTTTCGTCATTGCCGTCCTGACAGACCTGCAGACTGATATGATAGAGAAGTCCGCGTATGCGCGTGAGTTCGGAAAAGAGCTGCATGCTCATGGCCGAGCGCGCCGTGCCCTGCCGACTATCGTTGAAGGTGAGCATCTTGCGGCCCCGGAAGGGATGCTGCATGGGGTCCTTGCCGTCTGGAGCAAACTCCAGAAGTACCGGAGCTATGGTGTTTTGCAGGTAGGGTGTGCCGATTGTGTTGTAATGATAGAATTCTTGATGCCCCCGCGAAGTTTCCAGGCAGAGGGGACAGGCAAGACTGCCCTTGTCGGGATTCGGTTCCTTCAATGAAACACGGATGGCATGGCCGTTGTCCGTGTCCATGAGCCGGAAGGTTTCCTTGTCGAGAAAGAAGGAGACTGACGATGCACCGGGCCGTACCAGCAGAATGGCGTAGGAATCTACAATGCGGCTCATGGTCGTTTCTTCGTCGATGAGGCTGTCATCCTCGTATTCCGGCTCCAGCAAGTGTATCTTCTGCATGAGAAATTCTGCGGGCCGTCCGTCGCTATCGGTGCGGTCGTTTTTCTGCGCCAGAAGGAAAGGCGTGCGGCAACCTCTGCACGTGACGATTTCAAAGACAGGGCTTCCGCATGTGCAGTGCTCGCGCAGATCCGTCCATACCGCGCCGTAAGGCCAGTCGTCCTGCAAATCTTTCTGTTTGTGCGGGCAGTTTGGGTCCGCGCAGGCCCAGATCCCGGAAAGTCCCCGACCAAACATGTGGGCGCGCAGAGGAAGAAAGGGTGTGCCGTCGCTTCCCCGTGTCCATGAAAGCACGTCGAGCCAGCGCAGGGCGACATTTGTGCCGGCAGGAAGGCCTTCTTTTTTCAGCAGAGTCTGTACCTCGGAGAGGCATGCCACGTTTTTGTCCCGGGTAAACAGTGCACGCAATACTTTTGCCGTTTTCGAGCGGCAGAGCGCTTCATGACGAGCGGCACTTTGGGCTTCTTCGGGAGCCATGCCTTCCAACTCTTCCAGCATGGCGGGCTTTTCTTCCAGCGGGGGAAGTACGGGAATCATTCTTTCTCCCGCAATAAGTGTGACTTGAGAGACGGGAACGCCCGCCACGTCTGCGAGAAAGCGTTTCAGCTCCAATCCGGTCGAACCATTTGGATCGCCTATGGTGGCGGATGTGGCCACAAAGCGCACTGTGTCGGGAGTCACTCCGAAGGCCATCTGTACACGGCGTAGCAGAAGGGAGAGTTCCGCGGCCTGGGAACCTATATAGCAGTGTGCTTCATCGAGCACTATCCATTCCAGCGTGCCCTGGGATTTTTGCAGAATGGGTGCGTCTTCTGTGCGCACCAGCATGTATTCCAGCATGGAAGCGTTGGTAAAAAGAATGGGGGGCGGACTGGCGCGCAGCTCATCGCGAGAGCGCACTTCGTTGGCGCATCTCTTTTCATGAGCAGGCAGACTTTGGGGTGTCTTACCGTTATAAAGGCAGAAACGTACGTTGCCGTTAAAGCCCCGCGTCCATGCGTCGAGCCGATCGCGCTGACTGCTGATGAGCGCGTTGAGCGGGTAGAGAAAAAGGGCCCGTATACCTTCCAGAGGGCCGCCCTGTACCGCGCTTTGTCTGGCCAGCCTGTCGAGGATGGGAATCATGAAGCATTCCGTTTTCCCCGATCCCGTGCCGCTGCTGATGACGGCGGAGGAAGGCTCCTTCCCGCAAAGAGTTTTCCAGGCTTCAAGCTGGTGTGTGTAAGGCCTGCGAGAAGACGGGAACTCGTAGTCCTGCCGCAGTTCCTCGGGCGGCTCGTTGAGGCAGCGGGCCAGGCGTTCATCCAGCAGGTTCCCTGCAAGGTCGGCCATGCTGAGGTCTGCCTGTTTCCAGCCGAACATGGCTTCAAATGCCGGGTCGCTTGTGAGACTTCCTTCATCACCCGGCGCACAGGAGAGCATGGCGTCCAGACAGCGGCGCAGAGAATCATTGTTTAGCGGTAGCGCGGAGGGCACATCCTGCCGGATGCGTTCCTGAAGGCGAGGGAAAATTCTGGAAAAATACGACAGAGGCATGCTCATGATTCCTTTATGCTGAAGCGTTTCGATGCGCAGCAGTAAGCCGTAAGGGAGGAGGCTTGTTCAAACCATTCGGCGTCGAAATGAAGATGCTCGCGGACGTGAAAGACAGTGTCCTGGTCGGGTGGAACGGGGATAAACATTGTTTGCGGCTCAAAGGCCTGAAGCGTGAGAAGAATGGGCAGGCCGAGCACGCTGTTTCCATGCCCCTGCGAGAAGGGCAGGAACGACTTGATATCGTCGCTGTGCCGCTCGCGGTTGACGAGGGACGCAAACGCTGTCGGCCATTTGTCGTCGGCGTGCCGTCGGAGCAATTTTTGCATTTCAGAATTGTTGTCTTTGAACAGAAGACAGGCGACCTGATCTGCGTGGTAATAGGCGCATACACTTGTCAACATCGGTGTTTCACAGGGAAGAGGATTAGCGATGTGTACGAGTGCGTTGACGGACGGACAGCATGAACCAAGATTTTCCATAGTCTTCTGCATATGATCCTGCCAGATGCCGAAGGCCATGTCGCCGGGAATGAGCTTTTCAAAATAGTGTTTGACGCACTGGCTGGCTGCACTCCAGTCCTGCCGGGAAACGAAGTTCCACAAAAAGGGAAGTTCCGTGTCGACTCTGGATGTGAGAACTTGGAAGGAGATGCCCGGATGCAGGGCGATCATGGCCATGATGCGTGGAAAATGAAGAAGGGCCTGCCAGACTTCCAGCGTGGAAAGCGGTAGGTTCCTCACATACTTGAAAAGCGCAAGAAGAGTCGTCCATTCCGGCGCGTCAAGGTCGTGTTCCATGACAGCGACGCATGATAGAAACGCCCGCAGACGGGATTCTCTGTCCTTTTCGGCAATGGCGGCCTGAAGGCAGTTGCGGGGCGTTTCGTCGATGTCGCCGTTCACTGTCCAGAGCAGAGGACGCAGAGATGTGCCTTCCGTATCATCAAAAATGAGCCAGGGGCCAGGCCTGTCCAACACCTCTGAAAGCTCCCACTCGCCCGAGGCCGTGCCGTCTTCACGCAGGCTTTCCTCAAGCAGTGTCGGACCAAGTTCTGGGTGGTCGAGCAGCAGAGCCTTCATGGCATAACCTTGTGAAGGTCGGGTTCCGTACTTGGGGAGGGCGAGCACGGCTTTCGTTTCCTCCGGGACAAGACAGGATTCGTAGCGGGCCACGTTCCAGCCCGCTACTTTCTGGCCATCGAAAAGAATGTCGAGTGAGACGCGGTCGTCCAGTCCATTTGTCATGGCGAGCATTTCCAGAAGGGCATTCTGCCAGTCTATGAGGTGGATGCCCATGCAGTGCTCATGAGTTTCCAGTGGATAGTCCAGTTTTTTGCCGGGCAGGGAGAGGCGAAGCGCAGTATGATGCACTCCCATGATGAAACAGTACAGGCGCAGACCGTGAAGATGCAGCGCGCAGATTTGTTTGTTTGAAAGAATTTCCTGACCTTCGGCGTTGAAGAGTCGGGCTCCTGTCTGGGGAAAGGGAACGCGGATACGCGCGGACTGGGGATTATTCTTCCAAGACACCCGAAGATCCACCGTGGCCGGAGGCACACGACCGGGCAGAGTTTTAAAGGCAAGTTCAAGGCTGTTTCCCAGAGGTCGGCAGGCAAGTTCCAGTCCTGCCTGCGGCTGGTCGAAGGTAGCCGCTTCGGCGTTCCAATTCTCAAGGCGCAGAAGGCCGTTTCCCTCCGCATCTGTGGACAGGCTGATGGAGGCTTTCATGGGCAGAAGAAGCATGCGACTGCGTAGGCTGGCGCCGTCGTTCGCCTTGAACCATACCTGAGTGACACCGACAGGCGCATTTGAGGCAGAAAACGGGGCAAATTTTTCCATCCCAGCTGTTTTTTTTAGCATTTTGCCGTGCGGGATTTTTTTCGTGCCGCCCGTGGAAACAACGGCCTTGGGAATACCGCGGAATGCCAGTGCGGGTTGAAGCATTTCCACATCCCAGAAACGGTTGTCCCTGCTCCAGTCATACTCTTCACCGATCAACTCGGAGGTTCGTATAGAAAAATCGAGGTCGTCTTTTTTTAGGCGGCTAGGTTTTGTCATGCGGTAGACATGCCTGTTTGTACCCA
This sequence comes from Bilophila sp. 4_1_30, assembly GCF_000224655.1. Lineage (NCBI taxonomy): Bacteria > Pseudomonadati > Thermodesulfobacteriota > Desulfovibrionia > Desulfovibrionales > Desulfovibrionaceae > Bilophila > Bilophila sp. 4_1_30. The sequence goes on along the minus strand of NZ_JH114233.1, from coordinate 782,216 downwards.
GTAGAGAACCTATGTCTTCCGCATTTTCGGCTTCCCATCCGGGAGCGAGCGCAACATAGCTGACCGTTCCACGTACACTGCCGCCGCCCTGTTGCCGGAAACGGTAGCCGTACTGCTCTCCCTCGAAAATCCAGGGCAGTTCAGAGTCCAGTTCCGTGCCACCGGGACAAGTATGGGTCAGACAGAAGCCTGAAGGTGCGGTGTATCGGACAATGATTTCTTGCACGGCGTCTGGACCGGAGAAGGTCATATTCTTCTTTTGCTGAAAAAAATAGAAATCGCTGTCTGCATGTTTTTTCAGTACGGACTCGAAAGATCTCTGGCCGGAAGTGATGCACATGGAGAGCACGCGCGGCTTATCTTGGCTGATGCCGGTTTCTATGCGGGAGGGTATATCCAGACGGACCAGAAGATCCCAATCCTGTCCGGCATTCCTGATAAGGCTGCGGACAGCAGAGACAGGACTTCCGGTCTGTACCGTTTGTGTGGAAGACGCCGCATCTTCCAGGAGGCGGTTTAGAAGGTCGCGAGCGGTATCGTCATAGAGGGGAAGCGGAAAGCAGGAACGCCAGTCGGGAGTTTTTTCATCCAGCTCGGACATGGCCTCTTCGAGCGTGCTCGCACGAAGATTTTTCTTGATGTTGAGAATGGCGTTGATGGAGTCGGCCAACAGAGCGATGATTTCCTCGTTCCAGTAAGATTGGGGCAGGAGAGTTTTGCAGCTTTCAATCCAGCTTGTAACGATGCTGCCGGACTGGCCGGAACGCAGCGCTTCTCTCAGAACGGAATGGAGAAGGCGTCCTACGGCGCCTCTGTTTTCGGCAAGCAGCTTCTGCGGAAGTCCGGCCTCGCGCGCGATAGCTCCGAGATAGGCATAGCCTCGTTCGCTTTTGGCAAGGCCCCAGAAGTTCAGCCCTCTTTCAATGATATCCCTCAGCTCCAGACTGGGATTGGAGAGAGAGGTGTTCAGGCCGTTCAGGATGACGTCATACGTCCATGTCGTCCCTCCGTACCTTTGCTGCCAGCACAAAGCGGCATAAAGCACAAAAACGGCATCGAAGTCGGGAGCATTGTCCCACAGACAGAAGGGGTTTTGGCAGCCCAGCATGGAGGCCAATGTCATGTTTTGTTTTAGGCCTTCTTCCAGAGTCAGGAATTCGTCCGGTGTGGCATGATAGGAAAACAAGTGGCGGCCGTCTGGGGCGTCAAGTTCCCTGCTGGCCAGAAAATCATTCAACCAGTCTTTTATCTTGAGCTGCTTCGCCATATTGCTTCTCCATAGAAGTATGTATAGTTTCATTAGTGTCTAATTGTAAAAGTTTCAAGCATTGTTTTTAAGTCGGCATCCCCTGAGTTTTTTCCTCCAGACAAATGGTTGTGCATTTGGGTTATAGGCCTCAACAAATCCACCCTCATCAAACAGCTTTTCTTGCAATCTGTTTAAGAAGAAAAACAAAGTACAGAAATAAGATGAATACGCCATCTGATCCATTTCCAAAAGGCGGCGCGATCAAGGCATGAACCTTGACCGCGCCGGAGGTTCATCTTTACAGGATAGTAGTTGTCTGACGACAGCTACTATCCTGCCAAAGGCTCCGCCTTTGGACTCCCTCAGAGCGTTCGGCGCTTCGCTCCTCACGCTCTCAAAAAGGCAGGAAAGGCAGATGGAAAAACAGAAGGCAACAAGCGGATTTCAGAGACGGCGGACGATCAGACTTACCGCCGAGGAAGACGACAGACAGAACCGTTTCGAGAGACTTTCATCAGAGTTTATGCACGACATACGTCACCACGCCCCAGATGTGCACATGCTTCCGCTCAGTGATGTCAATTCCAGATACGCGGGGTTCTCCGGAGCGAGTAATACCCGTCCCTTGCGGCGTATCAGACGTTTGATCGTCAGCTCCCCCCTCCAGCACCGCGATCACCACCCGCCCGGATCTGGCCTCGGCGGAACGATCCACAATGAGCAGATCCCCGTCATGAACTCTCGCCCCAAGCATGGAATCACCCACGGCTCGCACAAAATAGGTAGCCGCCGAATTGTGGACCAACAATTCGTGCAGATTGATTTGTTGGTCCACGTAATCATCAGCCGTTGGAGGAAATCCGGCCGTCACAGGAGAAAGGTACAGCGGAATCCGTTGATCTTCCGGGATGCAATCCAGAAGAGCCGTTCCCAAAATACGCAACGAGAGGGACATGGGGGGGAGGTATTCATCACGTCAGCATATGAATGTACGTGTTTTGTGTTAATAAAATTTGTAAAATCAATGTATTATACTCTTTAATTTATTCGGCAACCGGTATTCTTTCCTTGTTCTCCGTTATAGGAAAATATCGGATAGATCACCTGATTCCGTCACTCCGCATGAGCCG
>NZ_JH114233.1:764610-778754 GCF_000224655.1 Bilophila sp. 4_1_30 | reverse complement strand
CTCCTATCTGGGCACCAAAATGAGCAACTGTTCGGAGGTGGACGGCGACGCCAAGCTTGCGGATCTGACCGATCTGTACGGCAAGTTCGACTTTCCCACCGATGATGTAATCAAAAACACGCAGGCGGACCCCGCCCATCCCTACAACAGCATCGCGCAACATTTTGGGGATGATGGAAGCACGTATCAAAAATGCGTGATGCAGGCCAAAGTCGGTGTGGAGACCAAAGAAGCTGAACGGAGTTCAAAACTTGATTTCGGGATCGGCGTGGACGCGGACGGCGGCAGTCAGCAGTGTTTCTGGGCGCGTGGCGGTTACTGCGGGTCGGTATTCGGTGAAACCGGCAACCTGAGCGAGTGCATAGACCGGATCGTGCCCGCGGGCCTTTCCGACATCTGCAACCAACTGCTGGTTAATGGCGGCACGTTCACATCCATCACCGGCATAAGCGACTACCACGCCACGTCCGGGATTGGAAATTACTTCGACTGTTATGGGGCGGATAACGACGCGGCGGATCAGCTCTGGGAGATGACCTGTTCCGGCATGCGCCGGGATGATGTCTTTGTCTGCAAGTCGCCCTCCATGTCGCTTCCCGGGAAAACGATTCGGAATGCTCCGTATAATCAGGCCCTCTACCAGGGCTGCGAAGAAGTGCGTGAGCCCGAAAATTCCTGCGCGGCCCTGGAAAAACGCCGAGTTGACGGAGAATGCCAGCTCCAGACCGAGCTGGCGGACGGCGTATACACAGTTCGGGACGGCGCGGGCACCGGCCTTGAACCGGCCCAATCCTGCAAGACATTCAGTGGTGGTTTGCGGAGCATCCAGGTTTGCGAGCCGTGGTGGCGGCGCGAGCGCGTTTACCGCTGCAAGGCCGACGAGCCGGATTTTTCCAAAATCAAGGAACGTGCTGTCCATGTTGGCAACACCATCGACTACGATTTCGACAACAATATCTGGAAACACCAGGGCGATCTGACGTGGCAGGGAGAAGAGAAAACCACTCGCGTTTTTGACCCGAACCTCGAATTTATGCCTGCGGCGGAATCCTGTCTTCCGGGATGTCGCGTGCGCAAGTCGGCCAAAACGACTGACGTATACGTTCCCGGTCAGGGCAAGCTCGCGGCGGACGGCAATTACCATATGGAGGCGGACGGCCAGCTCTCCACCACGCTGAACAAGGATACGGTGGTGGAATACATCAAGGAGTGTGAGGAGCGCGACAAAACATGGACCTGTCCCCTGGAAGAGGGGGAAAGCATGGTCGCTGGCTGCCAGTGCTTCGACAAAGAGTCATTCGGCCAGGTCGTAGGCACTCTCCAGGCCATCAACATGGCTTCGACCAATATGATTTGTTCCTCTGGTGAAAACGTGGGGGGCTGCACGCCGGAAAACCAGGGGGTGGAGACAAAGCGGGTTGTTTGCGGCGATTTTTCCATGTCTCCTTCCGGAGAGGTGCAGATCGAGCCTTCGGGCATCCTGGACTGTCAGCCCAAGCTCTGGCGCGGTTTGGAAGTCAGTCCGCAGACGCATCGCGTGGAGACCACGGACGCTTATGAGTGCAAGGCGTTTGTGCCGGGATACCCGGAAGACGATCATTTTGACAACCATCTCGGCCCACTCGTCCCTCTCTCGGCCTGGTTCGACATCCCCGTGCAGGAGGCGGGCCCTCGCATCATCGATGTGTTGAAATCCGACCCGCGCTTTATCCCCGATCCCGGGCCCGAATGTCCGTGCGGCGCTAAAACGAGTTCCATTCCCGGAAGCGGCGGCGCTTTGACGACACAAACAGGCGCAACGACCTGCACATGGACGGTGGAAACTTCGGTCGCCAATATCAACCGGGAGGACAAGCTCGGGTTGCGGCCAACCGACAGAGACCCCTTCGGTGACGCTTATCTTTATTTTTCACGGATCGGTTCCTGGGGCGGCAGTACAAGCGGCACCTGTACTCAATCCCCGGCGCCCGGGGAGATCACGACAGCGGCGCAGGAATGCGTTTGGATTCGTAACCGTGAGGACTGTGCCCAAGGCGGCTGGATCTCTTACAGGGGGGCCTTTGACGTGAAGCCGCAAGGGAGTGGGACGGCTACATATTATGTCGGCGCTGTGCCCCTGTCCGCCACGGATCGCGGCATAGACCTGCATGTCTGGTATCAGGAGCATGATCATCTGGGGACTGTTCAATTGTTGGTGTACTCGGATGGATGCCCAGGCGGGGCCTATGTGCCAGGGACGGCATGGTCGTTCACGCTTCCGGACGGCAACACGGCATCAACCACACGCGAAGGCGCGGTGCCCGCGCAATGCCTCAACGGGTCAGCTTTGCAAGTGTATGTTCATTCAGAAGGTGGTCGGGGTTACAGCGGGCGTCATCTATGGGTTGACCAAATCTATTATCGGTCGCTCTCATGCACACAGACGGCGCAATACGGCTGCCTCGCACAGACGGCGACCATGCCCTCCAACTGCGTTGTGGACGGCACAATAACCAACTGCGCTGAATCAGGTATTGCAGGACCGTATACCGCTAATCTGAGTAACATTATCGCGTACATCACGCGACAGATCCCGTTGTATTCGCAAGGACTGCCCGCAGGTGCCGGTAATTTGTCGGTACGGACGAATTTTGACGCCACTTGTCTTCGAGGCAACGCCGCCATCGAATACCAGACGGGAGCCTGTCCCGGATGGCGTCAGGGGTACGCCACAGCCATAGATTGTACATATCACGAGAATCTGGGCGGCGGGGTTCATGTTTGCCCTTTCAACAACACCTTCAAAATCCCGGACTCGTGCTTGTCCGGTACGCTGGAATTGCGCTTGTCCATGAATGGGGCCCGCACGGACAGCCGGTGTACGGGGAGTCTGCGCACCTCCGTCCAGTACCAGCACGAAACATGCACCACAGAACCGCGCTATGTGTGCGATGACCAGGCCGCGTGCTCCGCCGGCTGCGGCGTGGTACGCAAATATGCCTGCGCCAACGGGCCGATCGTCAGCGAACCGGCACTGTGTCCCCGATGGGTATGTTCCAAAATGCCGGGAGCATCGTTCCAGACTCAGGCGGATTGCACGGCGGCCTGCGCGGAACCTGTGGCCTGTAACGCGCAGTCGGACGATTTCCGCTTCAAAGTCACCATTCGCAATAACTCCAACGACTATTTGTCCATCCTGGATGTGGTCAGCCCTGACGCGGTGCATATTGATTCATGGCTGTATCCGTATGAGGACCGTATCCTCCAGCAGTGTGTAGACAGATACACGCAACCATATCTTGCGTTCACGGACCCTGCCACAAGCGGTAAATTTGCATACGCGCCCATGGATGCGCTCATCTATCAGTGGTCCGCCGAACGCGGAGAAGCGGCAAGGGACGCCAGCTCGGGCACGCCGCACAGTCTGCCGAAATACCCGCCCGTGTACCGGCCCCGGACGGACGGCGGCAAAACAACGGTCCCGAACACGCCTATGTATTGGGACAAGCGCGTTTCGGGCGTCTGGACGGACGATGACTCGTTACGTCTCGGGTACTTCACGCTTCAGGCGGGCGGGTTGTTGCCCTATGTCTACTACTACCAGTGCCCGACCGGAGAGATCCGCCCGGGGACGGCCAACACCTGTGGGGCTGTGCCGCCGTTTGGAGGGGTGGACTGGACGGTGCAAGGACCGGCGTGTTTCGAGCGTCGCTGCGATCCGGATGCGGTCATTGAACCCGACCAGAACCTTGGCAACTGCGGGATGGTGAACGATGGCGACTGGCAATAAGCGCGGGAGAAAGATGATCGTCCTGGTCATCATATTGGCCCTGGCGTTCCATCCGGTGCCCGTGTTGGCAGAGTATACTCCCGCCGAGACGAATCCACTCCTGGGGCGGCCTGTCCTGCTGGATCAGCTCACCTGCATCCAGAAGTACGGCCAGGATTTTTGCGCCTGCATCGAACTGGAGCAAGGGGGCTACGGTTGCTATTACAAGCGGCCCGCTGCCGGGATGTACACGCTTGAGCGTTGCGAGCAAATCTGGGGGCCGGGTCACTGCGAATGTCCTTCCCCGGATCAGTGCATGCTGAAAACGAGTGGCGACACGGCGACGCCCCTCGGTTGCGACGGGCAAATATACGTTTTCCCGGGAACGAAAGAGGAGTGCCGTAAGCCCGGCGTCCAAACGATGGGCTCCAATTGCTGCAAGGATGAGGATGAAGCTTCCAATGCCTGCGGTTTTGAAAATCTGGCGAAAGAGCTTGGCTGGTCGGACGCGGCCATCGCCATGATCACAAGTCTGGGGGGATATTTTGCGAAAAAGCGACTGGCGAATTGGGCGGCGCAATATGTGATCAATCAGGCCGTTACCGAAGGAGCATTCTCTTTTGTGACATCCGGCCTGGGTTCTCTCTTCGGAGACGGGGCCATCCACCTCGTCAACGATTCGATTGCCGGTGTGGGCGTCGAGTTTGTGTCCTCGTCGGGGAGCTTCACGGCCTATGTGGGGTCGGAAGCCGGGATGCAATCAGCGGTTAGTCAGCTCTCGGCGGTCTACCTGAACGCGATTTCCTGGGTCGGTTGGGCGTATACCATTTACAGTATGTACAATATTGTGGATGGGATGACCAAATGCCTGGCCGGAGAAAAAATCCTCGGCTGTAAGCGCAGCAAAGGCGTATGCCACGATGTCGGCACGACATGCACGTTCAAGGTATTCGGGATGTGTGGGCAGAAGAAGAGAGTCTTTTGCTGCTTTGATACTGTACTGGCTCGAATCATCCACGAGCAAGGACGCCCTCAGATTGGTCTGGGATGGGGCGACGGAGACGACCCTGAATGCCGGGGGTTTTATATGGACGAATTCATGCGCATCGATTTCACACAGATTGACCTGGGGGAATATACCGATGATCTGACGCGGCAGATGCTCAACCAGGAACAGGTCGGCTCCAAGATCAGCAACCTCCTTGAAAAATATATGAGCGGCATACCTCAATAGGAGCATGTATGAACAAGTTGGTGTTTTGTCTGGCGCTGCTGCTCGGCGGGCTCGTGCAGAGTGCCCATGCCGTGTGCAAATCGACGTTCGTGAACCCTTTGACGGACACCTGTTGGGAGTGCCTATTTCCCATCCGGCTGGCCGGGGTCCGCATCTCACCCTCTTCCCCGGACCCGGAAAGCTATCTCTCCACGCCTCTGTGCTCCTGCCAGGACGGCGCTATCCAACGGGTAGGGCTCGTCATGGGCTTCAGGGAGCCCGCGTTCATGATTGATGTAGTGAAAGACGCATGGTGCTTTGCTGGCTTTGGCGTTGATATGGGCAAAAGCTCGGTCTGGGGGGACGGCAGTTCCGTCAACGGCGGCGACGGCTACGGACAACGCTCCGAGTACAGCGCGCATACGCACAGTTATTTTTATAATCCGCTATTCTTGTTGGAATTGCTCATGGACGCCCGGTGTCTCGATAAATCTCCGACCGGGATCAGCGATATCTCGGAGGTTCGGCCTGAGCATCTGGATGGTCAGTTGAATCTCATGCTGTATCCCCAGACACTTTTGTTTGCCAATCCGGTAGCGCTTGCCGCCTGCATGGCCGACACTGTGGCGGCGACGGCGGGCCATCCGGTTGATGCGTTGTTCTGGTGCGCTGGGGAATGGGGGCCCATCTATCCTCTGACGGGATACAGTTCGGCAAAAGGTGCTTCCGGGGTGCGCGCGGCCGCGAACGTCGCCGCGAAATCCATCGCTAGGAGCCACAACAACCTCTTGCTGTGGGGCACAAAGGGCATGTCTGCGCTCTGTGGTCCCTATCCTCAACCCATCTGGCTCAAATCACAGTATAAATTGCAGACGGTGCGGCCTGTACGCTCGCGGCTCTGTCCGGCTATCGGGCGCTCGGAATTGCTCTGGGGGGCTGGCATGAACCCGCCAAGCCCCAAGCAAGCCGACAATTTTGCCTATCTGCTGTGGCGATGGAGGGATTGCTGTAGTTTTTGACAATAAAAAAATATTGGAGTTATCTCTAAATCCGAAGAGGATGCCTATGAGTGAGATTTACTTAGGCTCTGTCACAGTAAATGATTGAAATCCTATTCCATAAGATTTTAGATAGATACTAAAGAAAGTTTTCTTTGTAATGGAGTTGAACGACAAAATATTATATTTTCAATATGTTATAGGTGTATATCAATCGAATGCTACATAGCGCCTTAGGAATTGCATAGGCAGGCAGACGATATAAATAAATCCCTCTGCCTAAGCATATCGTTTTTACAAATTCTCATTCATCCTGTTTCTCTCCCAAAATGGCCAAGATGGACTATCTGTGACCATCGCATAAGGCATGAATTTGGATTTAATCCACCTTTTATCCACATACCTTGGCATCCTAGGCGTATAGAACATGATGTCCTTATAGTTAAATATAGAACATTGCTTATTGTCGTGAGAAGAATTTTTAAAAATAATTAGTTATCGAATAAAAATGTGAACATTGATAGGATTTGATAGTCGTTCTACTGTATGTTTTAGATGTAAATATTAATAGTTCCCTTTGTTTATATGAAAAGGTAATTTTATTAAGTAATTAATGTATAAAATAGATGTATTTAAATTATTATCGGATTGATATAAAAGATATGTTGATTGGCCTGTTCTTCTTCTTAAATAGGGTATTTAATTTTTGTTATTTTTTATGATATGTAAAGAATAATCAATTCTATTCATGAGTAAGCTTGCCAGGGCTAGTATCTGAAAGGATTCTTCTTTGTCCATTTCCATTTTTTTATGCCCCAAAATATTTCTTACAGAAGACACAAAGCCTTCTGCAATAGCACATGTTCCTTTTTGTAAGTTTTCGTTTGTTCTGTTTTTTTCACTGTACATGATTAATTTTGGATTTTTGGGTGAAAACATATGACATACTAATGCTGCGTCATCCAGCTCATCACCGTTCGGTGTCATACTAATATATATGGATCTGATCCTGTCTAGTACTTCTTTGCATGCAGAAAATGCCGCATCAGCATGATATCCATCAATAAATTTCTTTTTTGATGATGCTTTGATTGAATTATGGATGTAATTCCATTCGCTTTCAGTTTGATTGTTGTTTATAGCCCAACGAATATATTTAATTTGGCTATCAATAAGTCCAAGGGCAAACAGATTGATATAGTTATACCCATAAAAAAGATCATCTTTTGTATTAAAAATAAGTTTACTTTGAAATGGAAATGTATCTTTAATAAGAATTGAAAAGTTTATAATCTTGTTTTTGAGGGTTTGTATAAAATTTTGATGAAAAGGGATTACAAAATTTTTACATCCCGCAATTGCTGCCCGGTTTAGCATTTTTGATATTTCTTCAAGCTCATTAAGTATTTTGTCTTTCACTTTTTCATCTCACAGAGTAATATATTTAAAATGTATTGTTCATGAACTCAATTATTTTTTTCTGAATTTACCAATAAGATGCTATCTTTAACAAGGTATGTGATATGTAATTTGAATTTTAATACTAATAATTTTCCCCATTTCTTTAAGTGCTGTTAAAGAAAGATACATAGATAGATTTCATAGGGTTCCATAGGCAAGTTGCGAAAGGGCATTTTTATCGAGTATTTCAATCTTCTTTTTAGTAAATTTTCCAATGATACCACTATGTCTTAACTCTTTTATTACACGCATGACCGTAACGGGATGGAGCCCCATCATGGCTGCTATATCCGTTTGGGTAATTTCTGGAGAGAAAGAAATCTTCCAGTCATGTTCATAGATGAGAGACATGAGTGCTTGGCAGACGCGTCCTTTGGCATCAGCATAGGCAAGATCTGATGTGTATGCGTAAGCTATTGCGTCTTTCCGGGCGAGAGTCATAATGAGATTCTTTACCTTTGATGGATTGTTCCTGATGAAGCATTCACAAGAGAGCAGGCTCCCATCAAAGGTATAAAGCTCCGCATCCGTCTCACAGCGATAATAGAAATTTTCAAGTCCTCCAACCAATACTCCAATTTCGTTGAGAAGGCATCCGGCTTCTTGATAAAGGAGCGTCCATTCGCTTCCTTCCGGGGTTGGATGCACTGTTTTCACAATACCAGATTTGATCAGGTAAAACATTTGCCTCTTTGCGTTGAGGATTGCTCCCTTTCTCAGTTTCAGGATACCTTTTGGGCTGGCAGCTTCATTCCATTCCTCATTCTGGCTTGCCAACCGTAGGAGGAGCAATAAGCTCTCATTTTCTTCCTTTGTCATATCCATAGCCATATGCCTCAATTTCCAGAAGTTTGTTTCGGTCGATGACGTCGATGTGCGACTTGGATATTTCTCCTATAATTCCAGCACTTCTTAATACATCAAGCGTGTTGGATACGGTCACCGGGTGCAGCCCGGAAAGAGCCCCGATATCATTTTGGGTGATGCTGCTGACCTGTCGATCTGGCGGGCTTTGTTCTTGTGTAGTTATTCTGTTGATGACGCTGCACAGGCGCGACACGCTTGAATGGAAGCACATGTTGAATGCGCGTAGATTGAAGAGATTGGTCGTCTTCGCAATGGATCTGGAGAGCTCGATTATCAGTGCGGGATTATCGCGTATGAAGCTCTCCTCAAGCAGGGGGACATCAAATACGGCCAGAGAGCATGGGATTGGCGCAAGCAGCCTGAGCAAATGGTTGCCGCCCGTTAACGCCGCGCTTCCGTTCGCCAAGGCGTTTCTTCCAACAAGGAACGTCAGTTTTTCATCCCCGATCTTTGAGCGGCAGAAGAGATGGGCATAGCCGCCGAGGACGAGGATCAGTTCGTTTCCCTTAGGACGAAAGCTTTCCCCCCGCATCAGAGGCACTATCCGGGCATGGGGTTGCTCCTTGGACCATTCCTCACATTCATCTACGAGGTGTGGCTTGAACCAATATCGTGTAACCGTTTTTGAGCTGCTGTTTCCTGACATCACGAGGGAACACCTTTTTGCCTTAAAGAACTCACTGTTTTTAGCCGTTGCTAGTTTTTTTTTGATGAGCGTATGCTAGGGTTTGATTACTTTGTACAAAAAGTAACAAACTGTTTCGTTTCGCGCGCTACGATTCCATTCTGCAACGGAAACGCCATTCCATAAGGAGGGGCAGATGTTACAACCCATGTGGGTTCTGTCTGATAGCGACTTGGCTACTATCCATAGTGCAACGGTTGAGCTTTTGAAGTCAACGGGTATCCAGTTTTTATCTGAGGAGAGCATAGAACTTTTCCGCCATCACGGTTTCCGGGTGGAGGGGGAAACCGTTTTCTTTACGGAGGAGGATATCGATTCCGCCCTGAAACTGTGTCCTCCGTCGTTCACCATCCATGCGCGAAACCCTGAGAGAAGCGTCGAAATCGGCGGGCGCCGCCCTATTTTTCCCCCATATATGGTGCCCCATATGTCGTTGACTTTGAAGGAAATATAAGAAGCGGTACCTTGGAGGACTACCAAACGCTCGTGCGTCTGGCACACCAGCTACCCAATCAGGATATGGTCGGCTATCTCCTCTGCGATCCAGGAGATGTCCCGGCGGGGAAGGCCCATGTCCATATGTTGCATGCTTCCATGACCTGTTCCGATAAGCCGTTCATGGGCAGCAGCACCCACGGATCCAGAGGCGTTGAGGATTGCATGCGCATGGGGGAGATCTTCTTTGATTCGTCTAGAGCTTATCTGAGGGAACATCCCTTCTGCATTTCGTTGATAAACAGCCTGACTCCGTTGCGTTATGAAAAAGGGAGTTGCGAGGCTTTGATGGCCTTCGCGCGGGACAGGCAACCGCTCCTCATTGCCTCCCTTGTTACGGGAGGGGCAACCGGGCCGATCACAATGGCTGGTGTGCTCGTTTTGCAGAATGCGGAGATTCTTGCGGGAATCGTTTTGGCGCAGCTGGTTTCACCGGGAACGCCCGTTGTCTACGGTTGTGCTTCTGGGATTATGGATATGCGCAGCATCGTCGTTTCGCTGGGTGCGCCCGAATTCTCGAAGATTTTGAGGGCCGGGGTTCAGCTCGGGCACCACTATGGGCTTCCCTGCCGTGGAGGAGGCTCGCTTACGGAATCCTGCGACATTGATGCGCAGGCTGGATTCGAGTCAATGAGCACCATGCTCAATGCCATGGCATATGGCGCTGACTTCATCCAGCACAGCGCGGGATGTCTTTCCTCCTATCTGGCCGCTTCGTTCTCCAAGCTCGTCATGGATGACGGGATATGCAGTTATGGCAAGGCAATGCGGGAAAAAGTGGATTTCAGCGAAGAGGCTCTCGCCATTGATATCATCAAGGAAGTGGGCCACGGAGGGGAATACCTCACACACTTGCACACAGCCATGAATTGCCGCAGCGCCGTATGGCAGCCCGCCTATTCTTACCGGGGAGGTTTGAATGCGTGGGAGGCTAGCGGGAAGCCGGATATCCGTGAGGCCATCCGCGAACGCGGAAAACAGCTTCTGGCCGAATATGTCCAGCCCGATCTGGAACCTCGCATCAGAGAGCGCCTTGAAGCCTTTGTACTGGCCTACAAGGCATAGAAGGGGAGGAAATCATGAGCAATTCAGTCTCCACGGAAAAACGTAGCGGCATAGATACATTCCTTGTTGGCGTAACATTGTTCCTTACGCTTCTCGCAATCATCTGGGCAGCGGTATCCCCCGATCAGTTCGCGGACATCATGAAAGGGGCCAAGAACAGTATCGCCCATCATTTCGGATGGTTCTTCATTTTGAGCGTTTTCCTATTCATTCCCATTCTGTTTTTTTTGGCCTTCGGCAAATACAGAAATCTCAAGCTGGGAAAGGATGACGACAAGCCGGAATTCAGTACATTCAGCTGGGTGGCTCTGCTTTTCGGGTGCGGCTTGGGAGCCGGGTACTGCTTTTGGCCGTTTGGAGAGGCACTTTGGCATTTCTACAAGACCCCTTATCTTGCCGAGTCGGGATCACAGGCGGCGTATCTCGTGTCCAAAGGGGCGGCAATGCTTCATTGGGGATTCCATCAGTGGGCCATTTACGCGATCGTGGGATTGGTTATCGCTTTTCCCGCGTTCCGCCTGGATCGCCCCATGACCGTATCAGGAGCGTTCTATGGCCTGCTGGGGGACAAGGCGTCGAAAGGCATCATTGGGCGCTGTGTGGAGATTATCGCGTCCATCACAGCCCTTTGGGGCGCGGCGGCTGCGAACTGTCTCGGCCTGATGTTGTTTACCGTGGGATTAAAGAATATTTTCGGTATTGAGGTGGGGCTTGCCGGGAACGCCGTCATCATGTTTTCCATCATCATTGCGTATACCATGGCGGCGTACTCTGGCCTGCATAAGGGGATAAAGCTCATCAGCGATGGAAACGTCTGGGTTTCGGTCATTTGGTTCGTATTTATCCTATTTGCTGGCCCGACAGTGCTTCTCCTGAACGGGATGGTGGAAACGATTGGGCAATATTTCAATTATTTCTTCACGATGGCAACCTTTACGGATTCTCAGGGGCTGACAGGCGGATGGGCGACGGACTGGCCTATTTTCTATTGGCTTTGGAACACTTCATGGGCTCCGTTCGTTGGTGGCTTCATCGCCCGTATATCGCGCGGCAGGTCGATCCAGCAGTATATCCTCGGCGTTCTGATCATCCCGGTCTGCGTCTCTTTCATATGGTTCGGCGTGCTCATGACGGCGACGCACTATGTCGATGCCAACCATCTCGTTAATATATGGGAACTGGTGCAGAGCAACCCGGCAAACGGACCCTACGCGGTAGCCTCGGCCTTTGGCGGCGGCGTGATCATCAACTGTGTCATCTTCCTGAGTGTTGCCGGTTTCCTGATCACGTCAGCAGACGCGGCCTCTTTCTTTATCGCCATACAGATGTCGCATGGCTCATTGAACCCCAGCAAGGGCATGGTCCTTTTGTGGGGGCTCATTATCGGAGCTGTCTCGGTTGTGCTCCTGAACACGAACGGGCTTGATGGGGTCAAGTTTGCGGGCATTCTTGCAGGGGCTCCGTTTATGTTCATCATTTGGTTTATGGTTGTCTCCTTCTTCAGAACACTCAGAAGTGAGTACGCACGGTTTAAGGAAAATCAAGAACGTTCATATATGGAACACCTGAGAAGGGAACTTTTCAAGTCATAACTCTCTGCAGTGCGTATAGAGCCGTAATCAGTATAGAAGGATAAGGAAATGCACGGAAAAAATTTGATTCTTGAAGTTTTCAAGGGGAACCCCGTCGAGCGGACCCCCTGGGTTCCCTACACCGGTTCCCAAATCGCCAACCTCAAGGGGTATACCGCGCAGGAAATGTTCCGCGACGCGGGCAAGCTGTACGAATGCTGCATCGAGGCGGAGTCTCAATACTCCCCGGACGGCATGACTCCCATGTTCGACCTGCAAGTCGAAGCTGAAATCCTCGGCTGCGATCTCGCATGGTACGACAACACCCCGCCCACCGTCTGCTCCCACCCGCTCGAAGGCGAGCTCGTCATCCCCACGCGGCGCATCCAAAAAAACGACGGACGTATCCCGCTCATCCTCGACGTCATGCGCCGCTTCAAGGCCGCCAAGCCCGACATCGCCATGTACGGCCTCGTCTGCGGCCCATTCACCCTCGCCTCGCACCTGCGCGGGACCAACATCTTTATGGATATGTACGACGATGAGGACGGCGTGAAGGCCCTCGTCACCTATTGTGAGGAAGTCGTCCGTGAGGTTGCGGACTACTACATCGAGGCGGGGTGCGACGTCATTGCCGCCGTGGACCCGCTCGTCTCCCAGATATCCCCGGATATGTTCGAGACCTTCCTGAGCGAACCCTACACGAAGTTCTTCGCCTCCATGCGCGAAAAGGGCGTGCCTTCCTCCTTCTTCGTGTGCGGCGACGCCACTAAGAACATCGAACCCATGTGCCTCACCAAGCCCGATTGCATCGCCATTGACGAGAACGTCGACATCATGGAAGCCAAAAAGATCACGGACGTCCACGACATCACCATCTCAGGCAATCTCCAGCTCACCATTACCATGCTACTCGGCACGCAGCAGGACAACCAGAAGGCCGCCATTGAGCTGATGGACAAGATCGGCACCCACCGCTTTATCCTCGCGCCCGGCTGCGACGTCCCCTTCGACGCGCCCGCCGCGAATCTCATCGGCGTGGGGCAGGCCGTGCACAACCCGGAGGCCGTCCGCAAGGCGCTTGAAAACTACGTCGCCAAGGACAATCTGCCGGAAATCGAAATGCCGGACTACGTCAACCTCGACCACGTCCTCGTCGAGGCCGTGACTATCGACTCCAAGACCTGCGCCGCCTGCGGCTACATGGTCGCCACAGCGAACAATGCCGCCAAGATCTACGGCGATAAGGTCAAGGTCGTCGAACGCTCCATCATGTTCCCCGAGAACATCGCCTTCGTGAACAAGGTCGGACTAACGAACCTCCCTTCCCTCCTCGTCAACGGCGTTGTTAAGCACATTTCCCTCATCCCCACTGTCGAAAAGCTGCGTGAGGAGATTGAGGAAGCGATGAGGTAGCACCGAAATCGGAGAGGGGCCCTTTCTAAAGAAGGGCTCCTCCCCAAACCTGCCGCACGGTTCGCGCCCCTCCTTCCAAAGATGTTCATAAGATATGAAAGGCGGCGCGGCGGGAGTCCCTATCGGACTAAAAATGGACAGGATACGGAGTTTTCCCCAAAAGGGGCAAAGAGGCTCGGGCCTCGGCTCTTCCCCACAAGGCAGGATTGACGGAATGCGCAAGGAACTGATCATCCTCTCCGGCTTTCTCGGAAGCGGCAAGACGACGCTGCTGCGGTCGCTCCTGCTGCGGCACTCGGATCGGAAGATAGCCGTGCTGCTGAACGATTTCGGCGACATCCCCGTGGATGGGGAAACCCTGCGCCGCTCCGGCGTAGAGGGCGGCGTAGTGGTGGAGATCGGAGGCGGATCGGTATTCTGCTCGTGCCTGCGGGAGCCGTTCATCAAGGCGCTGGCCAACCTCGCCGCCCGCGACGAGGATCTGATCATCGTGGAGGCCTCCGGCATGTCCGATCCCTCCGCCGTGGACAAGATGCTCCGGCTCTCCGGCCTCGACGGCCTTTTTGAACAACCTCGACCATCTGCCTGTTCGATCCCGTCAAGAGCCTCAAGCTGGCGCGCGTGC
>NZ_JH114233.1:761916-763880 GCF_000224655.1 Bilophila sp. 4_1_30 | reverse complement strand
CGTGCCCCCGGCCAAATACATTGAAGCCGCCGCCAAGCACAACGCCGACATCATCGCCTGTTCCGCCCTGCTCACCACCACGATGGTCCACATCAAGGATGTCGTGAAGGGCGTGGCCGAGAGCCCCCTTGCCGGAAAGGTCAAAATCATGATCGGCGGCGCACCCGTCAATGACGCCTTCCGCGAGTCCATCGGAGCCGATTATTACACCCCCGACGCCTCCTCAGCCGCGGAAAAGGCCCTCGAAATCTGCGCCGCCGCGAGGGTTTGAAGCATTACAAGCAATGGGGAGGAGGCACAGTTTTCCTCCCTTACTTTTCAGAGGGGGTAGGCGAGGTGGGGGAAGCTTCCTATCTCGTCTACCCCGGATTTGGGTTTTCCGCTTCGACAAGCCCGTTCAAGGGAAGCTGTTTTACCGCCACGCAGGAACGCGCGGGGAAGTTGTTACGGAACACTTCGGAATAAGCGGCGTTTACGATGGAGAAATCGGCCATATCAACGATAACTACCGTCATTTTCACAATATCGTTGATAGATGCGCCGATTTCTTCAAGCAGAGCGAGGATATTCTTGAGGCTTTGTTCTGCTTGTCCCTTTACGCCACCCCCGGCAAGCTTCCCCGTGGCCGGATCGATCCCCAACTGGCCCGAGAAATAAACGGCGTTTTCGGATCGGGCTGCTTGGGAATACGGGCCAATGGCTGCAGGGGCTTTGGCTGTACGGATGATTTCGTTCCTCCAGGATGAATTTATGGGGTATGGGATGGATGACGCCTCATGGAAAATGGTATGAAGGGCAGGGACTGCGTCGCCCTTTTTCCCTAGCGCATACTGGAATTTCAGGACGCGACGTACCGGTTCAGCGTTGGCCGAATTTGGCCATAGCGTTTCCGGTCTCCTGATAGTGCAGAAGTATCTCCCTGGCTGTCGCCGTGGGATCCCGGGTGTATGCCGCTTGGGCTATTACCTCGTGCTGCTTGAAAAACACCGATGGGGGGAAGAGGCCGCTCCATTGACGGTGGAGCAGTATCTTGGAAATTGCTGCGCAGGAACGTTTTGCCATGTTTATCAACTTGTCGTTGCCGCAACGCTGGAGAAGAGTTTCATGAAAAGTTTCTTCAAGTCTTATAAGGTGTTCCCTCTCCGAATCGTTATGGCTTTGTTGGCGCATGGACTCCACAATCTCTTCAAGCCTGGCCATATCTGAATCCGTCCACAGCTCTAGAGAGCCTGATACCCCGGAAGACTCCAGAATCCCGGCTAGCCCGTAGCTGTCCATAATATCCTTTGATGTCAAAACGCGCACGAACGTTCCCTTTCGTGGTACGGACATCACGACTTCATCACCGCATAGTTTCTGCACTGCTTCCCGTACGGGGCCACGGCTTACTTCCAAATAGCTCGATAGCGAGCTTTCCTTTATCGGGCTTCCCGGGGGTAACTCGCCATCCGCGATGCGTTTTTTCAGATATTCATAGATTTGGTCGGAATAGGTCAATCTTTTGAATTGCATGGAGTTCTTTGGGGGCACTGTTTGGAGTACCGGGTAATTGTGTTTCGTCGGGGCACCCTTTGAGTTTGCGGGCTTTGGCGTCACGCACTGGCTTTTGAAGCCGGAAGGGTGCCGGTTAAATCGTCCTGTAAATGCAGACGATACCGGCAAAAGCGATCATCAGTTTGAGGACGACCTTGAATTGTTTTTCAGGAATTTTCCTAGCGACGGGTATGCTCGCAAGAAGGCCCGCGATCGCCCCGGGAATACCATATGCGACGGCTGTGAGGGTGGATGGGGTGAAGAACCCCGCAAAGGCTTGGGCGATGCATGTGACGATGGCTATGGCAAGAAAAAAAGCACCCAGAGTTCCGCGAGTTGTTTCCTTATCCCAGCCGACCATGAGGGCATAAATGACCACGGGAGGGCCGCTGAAGCTGATGGCCGCATTCGCGAAACCGGATCCGAAGCCC
>NZ_JH114233.1:747347-761283 GCF_000224655.1 Bilophila sp. 4_1_30 | reverse complement strand
CGGAGGGCAGGGATTCCTTATGTCGACCGGACGGGATATACAGGTATTGCCAGAGCATATAGACGAGCAACAAGCTGCCGAGCCCCGCCTGTAGCCATGTTCCCGGAACAAATTTGAGCACCCATACGCCAGCTAGCACTCCGGGGAGGCAGCCAAGCAGCATTGGCCATACTGAAGCCATGCGGCAGCTGCGGCGATACATCCATGCCACATAGCCGGCTACGATGCAGGTGACAAGGCAGCTGGAAGGGACTGCTTCGCTCATATCCATAAAACCGGCTACGATGGGCAGGGCGACCATTGCCGCGCCCATTCCGCTCACGCCGTTGACGAACCCGCCAAGAAACCAGGCTATGGAAACGATCAAGATAGTCATATCGGGCGTCATGATGGCGGCCTTCCTTTCTTTTCAAGGGACTTCAGGGGAATGCTCAGTGAAGCCTGCCAGGGGCAAACGTCCGTATAAGGGCCCTGGCCAGAATATCCGTAGCATCGATGAGCGGTGTATTTTGGAAATGCCGTCCCGTAAATGCCAGAGGTATTTCGGTGCATCCCAGGATCAAAGCCTGCGCTCCACGTTTGATGTGTTGCGCGGCCTGCACATCCAGGGCATGGCACGCCCTCGGTGTGATGGGGTGGGAAAACGCCTTGATGCCGTACGCTGCATGGCTGATCGCGTTCTGGACTTCTTCCCGCCCCTCCTCATCGGGAAATGGCGGCGTTATGCCCGCATTGCCCAAAGCTGTCCGGTAAACGCCTGAGGCGTAGGTCCCCTGCGTGCAGAGAACGCCGACAGCGCGTAGTTCAGGCAGCTCTTCGCGGATGAAGCGTACGACCTCGTAAATCATGTGCATGAAGCGGACATCGGTGCCGGACGCTTCCAACATCTGGAGCGCGGGGCGGAGAATGGAGCTGCTGTGCGCCGTGTTGCAGGGAATGCCGAGTACTGTTGCCCCGCCGTTTGCCAGCCTGATGAGGATACACCCTATGGCAACGCCGGGATTCTTCCCCGTCCCGTGAACGAGGAAGTCTATCCTGTCTGCTATTTCCCCGGGAAAGGAAAGTAGCGTGACCGGAAGATGTTCCTGATCCCGCGCGGCTCGCGTGTTGTTGAAAATCTTTTGTACAAGATCAAGCCCCGCATATGGACCAACGCCTCCAAGGACGCCGATGGACGCAAACGATTCCATACTATTCCCTTCGACAAGCGGGCGTCATGGGGCGGCAGGATGCCGCCCCATGAGGTTTGATGGCCGATTAGGACCGGAACGTGTCAAGATAGGCGAACAGAGCGGGTGAACCGCCCGTATGAAGGAAGAGCACGTTGGAGCCCTCGGGGAAGTAATCCTTGCGGACGAGATCGATCAGGCCGGCCATGGCTTTTCCGGAATAAACGGGATCGAGCAGGATGCTTTCGGTACTGGCCAGCAGCTTGACCGCTTCCACCATGCCGTCCGTGGGCAGGGAATAGCCGGGACCGACATAGTCGTCAAAGGCGACTACGGCTTCTGCTGGCATAGTCACGCCGGTTCCGATATAATTGAGTGTTTCCTGTGCCAATTTGAGCACAGCGGCTTGTTGGGCTTCTTTTTTGCGGTTCACGCCGATGCCGGTTACGGGGATGCCCGCATTGTTTCCGATCATCCCGGCAATGATGCCTGCATGAGTTCCGGCGCTCCCGCTGGGGACGACCATGTGATCGATGCGCAATCCGGTTTCGAAAAGCTGGCGAAGTACTTCTTCCGCGCAGGAAACGTAGCCCAGCGCGCCGATCTTGTTGGACGCCCCGCCGGGGATGACATAGGGCTTTTTGCCTTCGGCGCGCAATGTCTCGGCGAGCTTCTGCATTTCACCCATCATGTCGGATCCGCCGGGGACAACGGAAATCGACTTCACGCCAAGTAGCTGGAAAAGGAAGTTGTTTCCGGACGCTTCGGGTTTGTAGCTGCCCTTGACCCGCTCTTCCAGAATGAGGTGGCAGTCCAGCCCTTCCTTGACGGCCCAGGCCAGCGTGAGACGGCAGTGGTTCGACTGCACGGCTCCGCAGGTAATGATGGAATCCGCCCCCTGCCGCAGCGCATCCGCCATGCAGAAGTCGAGCTTGCGCGTCTTGTTGCCCCCGGCCGTTCCGGGAAGCATGTCGTCGCGCTTGATGAACACGTTGACCTTTCCGCCGAGAGCCTCTGAAAAGCGGGGGAGGGCTTCAAGGGGAGTGGGGGCCTGCACATAGCCGCGACGGGGGAACTTGGCGAGATTCATAATTTCTCCGTATGAGTTAAAAAAGTTATGTAGAAAGGCAGGGATGGCTATGCCTTATCCAGCCCCATGTCCCGGACGACCTCGGAGATGATTTCCACAATCAGCGTGCAGTCATCCTTCGTGAAGGTCAGAGGGAGGCGCATGTCGCACATGGTGGCGAGAACCTTCTTGGTCTTCGGAAGGTCTGGAAGATTTTCAAAATACTGCCAACTGTCATAAGAGCTGGTGAACCCGGCGGGTTCCTTGTTGCCGAACCACTTGATCTGGACGCCGCGCTTTCCCGTTTCCGCGAGGAACGCTTCGATTTGTTCATAGGAAGCGTTGCCCAAGTTGAACTGGATGGAACTTCCCACGTAGTATTCGAGGGGCTTGCGGGGAGGGCAGCTGACGCCGGGGATGGCCTTCAGCAGGATTTCCGCGTGCTGGTACAGCTCGTTCCAGCGGGCGCATTGGATATCCAGCCGCTCAAGCTGGGGCAGGAGCAGGGCGGCCCTGAGGTTGTCCATCCGGGAACTGTAGTTGGGGGTGAACTTTTTTATCTTTTCAAACGCTTCGATGCCCGGTCGGGAGGTGTGGGCCGAGAACAGCATATAGGAACCGGAATACATGATGGCGCGCGCGATCACGTCGGGATCGTCGGTGACGAGCAGTCCCCCCTCCCCGGAGTTCATGTGCTTGTAGGTCTGAGTGCTAAAGCAGGCGGCATGGCCGAAACTGCCGCTCTTTTTGCCGTTCCAGTTGGCTCCCATCGTATGGGCGCAGTCTTCCAGAAGGATGAGATTGTGCTTGCGGCAAATCTCCATCACCTTGTCCATGTCGGCCATGTGGCCGCGCATATGGGAAAGGAGCAGATATCGGGCTCCCGTCCGGGCGGCCTTGGCGTCCAGATCGGCGAGATCGATGGTGTAGTCGTCCTCTATTTCGACGAGTTCGATCCGCGCTCCGGCGTTTTGGATAGCTCCGGGAACAGGTGCCAGCGTGTAGGCATTGCAGAGAACGGTATCTCCCGGCTGGACGCCGAGACTCTTCAGCGCGATGTACAGGGCGCTGCCGCAGGAGGCGCAGGCAAGACAATACTTGGAACCTATATAGGCCGCGAACGCCTCTTCAAGTTCGGCGGCATAGCCTTTTTCGCCCTTCATGGTGTTGTAGCGGTGAAGCCTGCCTGTGGAAAGCACGCCCAGAGCTTTGTCGATGCTTTCTTGGGGAATGGGTTCCTGAAGCGTGAAGTCCTTGTTGAATGTCAACATAGCGTTACTCCATGGGGAAACTGTTTTCCGGAGAGACGCAGAGGAGGACGCCTCTCCGGATGTGGGGGGGGAGGCTCAGTACTTGGGATGCTGGTACACTGTAAAATCCCATTCCTGTTCCGGGAAGAATTTGCGTAGCCGCCAGTCGCAGGCTCTGGCGTGCCCTTCCATACCTTCTACGCGGGAGAGGCGTGACGCCACAGGGCCGATGATGGCGTTAGCGGCAGCGTCAATGTGCTGATAGGTACATATTTTCAGAAACTTATGCACGTTGAGCCCGCCGCTGTAATGCGCGGCCTTCTTGGTGGGCAGGATGTGGTTGGTTCCGGAACATTTGTCGCCGTGGGGGACAGTGCTGCCTTCGCCAAGGAAGAGGGAGCCGTAGGAGGTCAGGCGGGAGAGCCACCAGTCCGTATCGCGGACGATGACCTGCACATGTTCCGCGGCATACTGGTCGCTGGCTTTGGCAAGCTCTTCGCGATCGGGGCAATAGATGATTTCGCCGTAATCGTTCCAGGCCGTCAGCGGCACGTCGGGGTTGGGCATGTCCGCGCACAGCTTGGGGATGAGCCGCAGCACCTCTTCTCCCAGTTCCTTTGAAGTCGTGAACAGCCAGACGGGGGAGTTATACCCATGTTCCGCCTGGGATACCAAGTCGACGGCCACGGTCATGGGATCGGCGCTGTCGTCGGCAATGACTGCGGATTCCGTGGGGCCGGCAAACACGTCGATGCCACATTGCCCTGATCCGCAGAGGAGGGCCTTGGCCTCGGCCACATAGGCGTTCCCCGGGCCGACGATGATGTTCGCGGGTTTTCCGGTGAACAGGCCATAAGCCATGGTGGCGATGGCTTGAACGCCTCCCATCTCAAGAATAATGTCCGCACCCGCGAGATCCATGGCATAGCATACGGCGGGATCGATGCTTTCGCCGCGCGGAGGGGAAGCTACGATGACCGTAGATACGCCGGCCGCCTTGGCGGTCGCCACGCTCATGATGGCGGAACAGGCATGTGCAAACCGCCCGCCGGGGACGTAGCAGCCCGCAACATCCATGGGGATGACCTTTTGGCCGAGCACGATGCCTGGAGTCACTTCGGTTTCAAAATCATGTAGGCTTTCCCTTTGCGCCTTGGCAAAGCCCGAAACCTGCTTATGAGCGAACTGGATATCCCGCTTGACGCTTTCCGGGACCGAATCGATGAGGCGTTGCCGCTTCTCCGGAGAGAGGATGAAGTTGGCATTCCATTTGTCAAACTTGCGAGCCAGTTCGCGTACTGCCGGTTCTCCTCCGGCCCGGATTTCCTGAAGCATGGATGCGACGGCTTCCCGGGCTTCCTGACTATTGGCTTCAGTCGTTTTGACTGCTTTCTTGAGCCATTCCATGGTGATTCTCCTTTCTGTGATTGTTGTTTTTATAATTTATGAAATATTTTATGAAATATTTTTTGCGCAAAAAATTTAATCCGCTTTCGTCCCAAAAAGGAGCGGGCGTTCAGAACTCCCGAGAAGCATGAATTGCATCTCCCGTTCGGGAATAGCTCTGAGTTCGGAAGCGCGTTGAAGGTAGAAGATGACCCCAAGGGCTACCCATACCAACAGCATGACCCATGATTCAAGCCCGATGGCCGCAGGGGATCCGGGGACGGAGAGCAGTAGGAAACAGAACAACGATATGGCGACGCCGATGAGGGAGATGCATCTTCCGGATCGCATGACCATTTCAGGATAGGCGGCGGCAAGCTTGTAGGCGGTGATGCAGGTGAACAGGTAGCTGAGGGCCGCGCCCAACGCACATGTATCACAGAGCCAGTTCAGGGCCGCCCGGCCGAACCAAGGAGCGATGAGGGTGAACATCAGGACGAACAGAATAGCGTTGACAGGGGTTCCGTGGCGTGGATGCACCTTTTCGAACCATGACGGGATAAATTTTCCCCTCCCCATGCTGAACAGAAGCCGTGTAGATGCTATGAAATAGCCGTTCATGCCGCTGAATATGCCTGCGAGGACCGGAATGGCCAGAATAGCTCCGCCAATCTTGCCGAAAGAGAGCGTCGCGACCTCTCCCGTCAGCCATGGATGGTTCTGTGCCAACATCGCGGGGTAAGGAAGAATGGAGGCGACCGCCAGAAGGACCAGTATGTAGAGGATCCCGCCACAAACGATGGAATAGAGCATCAATTTTGTGGAGAGAGATGGAGGAAAGTTAAATTCTTCAGCTGTTTGAGGAATTGTATCGAATCCTTGGAAGAGAAATGGTCCAAGGGCTATGACGGCAAGGACACTGATCCATGCGGCCCTGTCCTCGGCGAAGAGGGGGTATAAATTGTCAAATCTGGCTGTTTCGGTGGAAAAAGACCCAAAGGCCAGAACGGCGACGCCAGCCGCCAAGGCAAGCGAGAAAATGAGTTGGATCCCGCTCGCGCAGCTCATCCCCTTATAGTTCATATAGGCGAAGAAAACGAACAAGGCGGAAAGAAGCAGCAGTTCTCCGAGATATACATCCCATCCGGCGATACTGTAGAGGTATCCGACATCAAAGACCCCGGGGAGGAGAAACCTGCTCAGAAGAGCCACGGCCGTACCGTTGGCCGCGATGACGCAGGTGTAACTGAGCACGAGTCCCCACCCACATATGAAGGCTGCCTTTGTGCCAAGGCCGACATAGGCGTATGCAAACGCTCCTCCGGCAACGGGATAGACCTTGACGAGGATGCCATAGCACAGGGCTATGAAGCACATCAGCCCCCCGCCAATGATGAACCCGATGAATGCGGCCAGCGGGCCGGAATCGGGTAGGAAACGAGTCCCCGGGAGGACAAAGCACCCCCATCCGATGATGGCTCCTACGGCAAGGGCCCATGCCTGTGCCGGGGTTGTCGTCTTTTTCAATTCCTCACGATTTTTTCCGATGCCTTGCTCTCTCTCTCTCTCTCTCTCTCTCTCTCTCTCTCTCTCTCTCTCTCTCTAACTTTGGCCCACAGGTTTCTGGTGGCCCTTCGCCGGAGTCCTTTCAGAGGCATACGTTCAGCCAGCGCTCAAAGGGACTGCCGCCCCAATTGGGCCTGCGGGGGTTCCCCTCCCATCAGTTCCGCCGGGCCGAGGCGTATGGGGATGATCGTCTGTCCAGGTTCGTGGCGGGTGTCTTTGAAGAACGGCACCCAGCCTTCGACGATTTTCCGTACGGGCACGGCGACAACCCGGGCGCTGTGGGCGGGGGTCCCGTGGAAGTACCCGGCGATCACCGCGATCCAGCGGACGCCCTCTTCCCGGTCCAGAGAAAGGTTTTGTGCCTGACCGGGATCCGAAAAGAGCCTCCGGCTCGTCACCACGGAATCGTCGAAACGCCCGCAGGCCAGCAGCTCGGCGAATCCTTCCGGGCTGGCGAGCCTTTTGTCCACTCCCTCTCGGGTCGCCAGTTCGTAGACGCACAGCATCAGGCTGGACGGTTCGCCCTCATGCTCGTTGAGCCGCTCGTCGGCGGAGATACGCAATACCACAGCGTCGGGTTCGTAGACCCACGGCACATCACTTTCGGGCGGCGTCGGAGGAGGGGGCTCCGGCGCGGAACAGCCGCTGCACAGCGCAATGACGCCCAATAAGACGGCAATATGGAATTTTAAGAATCGAATCATACTGTTATAGCTATGAGAAAGACAAAAATGGAATAAAGTGTTGACTCTATGTTTTTCTTTATATTAGAAGCTAATTTATAACGAAGGGTTTATTATGTCCAGAGCAAAGTCAGATTTTGTCGACTGGGCGTCATGTCTGCATCCGTTTGGCGAAGATCCGTACGGTCCGGCATTGCCGCATGATCCCGTTTGCGCCGCCATCAGAGAGGCGCGCCGGGAGGATGACCCCGGCCTTCCGCAGGGGGTCTGGGAACGGGAACTCAAGCGGGCAGACTGGGATAAGGCCTTGTCGTTGTCCCTCGGGGTGCTCCGGGAGCGCTCCAAGGATATGCAGGTTGCCGGATGGGCCTGCGAGGCCGCGCTGATGCGGTATGGCTTTGCCTCCCTGCCGGGCGGGCTCAGGATGATCGCCGGATTGTGTTCCGGCTTTGGGGACGGGCTGCACCCGCAGCCGGAAGGAGGCGATCAGGAGGCACGGCTGGCGCGGCTGGCATGGCTTGACTCCACCCTTGCCGAGCGGGCCGCCTCTCTGCCCATCACGGAAGCCTCTCCGGACGTCCCTGCCGCCACCTATGCGGACTGGATGGCGATGGAGCACCGCGAGCGCATCCAGAACGGCAACGGCAAGAACGGCGTGGCTGGCGATGCCCGGCGTATGCTGAATCTTGCCGGGGCACAGACTTCCCCGGCCTTCCATGCCTCCCTGCACGGGCAGTTGCGTGAAGCGCTGCTGGCGCTGGACGAACTCGCCCGCGCCGCCGACGCGCTTTGCGGCGGGCAGGCACCAAGCTTTCATGCCTTGCGGGACAGGCTGGAGCATATCGACGCGCGGGTGCTCGCGTGGCATCCCTCCGCCGGGACGGATCCCCCCGTATCCCCACCTTCCTCTCCCGCCTCTTTGTCTTCGCCGCCACTGCCATCGTTCTCCTCGCGGGAACAGGCGTATGCCTCCCTTTCCGCCATCGCCGATTACCTCATGCGCACAGAGCCGCACAGCCCCGCCCCGTGGCTGGTGAAACGGGCCGTCTCGTGGGGCGGCATGACGCTGGCGGAACTGCTCGACGAGTTGCTGGGGCAGGGGGAAAACCTTGCCTCCATCAAGAAATTGCTCGGAATGACCAAAGAATAGCCTTTTTTCGGCCCACGCCGCGAAAAAGCGTCAAGGAGCGTATCTATGGGAGAATCGATCCAGAAGCGGCTCGGCAGGGTACGCCCGCCGCGCGTACAGATTACCTATGACGTGGAAGTGGGCGATGCCATCGTCAAGAAGGAACTTCCCTTTGTCATGGGCATTATGGCGGATCTCGCGGGTGACAGGACCGTCCGGGAAGATCTGGGGCTTCCGCCGCTGCCCGATTACAAGCTGCGTGCTTTTGCCGCCGTCGACCGGGACAATTTTGACGACATCATGAAAACCGTTGTCCCCGCGCTCAGGCTTTCCGGGCTGGACCGCTTCATTGCCGAAGACGCGAGTGCGGCGTGGCGGGAAGGAGGCGTTGAGCCGGAGAAGGCGGCGTTCTCCTGTGCGCTGCGGTTTGAGAAGCTGGACGATTTCAGGCCCGAGCGTTTGGTGAAAAACGTCAAGGCGCTGGCAGCGTTTTTCGAGCGCCGCAATCTGTTGCAGGATCTTGCCGCCAAGTTGGACGGCAACGACGCTTTACAGGCCAGCCTGCAGAAGATGTTGTTCCCTACCGGTGACTCTGCCTCGGAATTGGACGCGTTGCGGAAGGTGTACAAGGAGGCGTTGGCTTCTGTGGACGCCGCCCGTGATGCCGTGAGCAAGGCCGGAGAGGACCAAGAAAAACAAAAGGCCGCTGAAGAAGACGTTCGGCGAGCCGAAACGGCGGCGTCAGAGGCCAAGGAGAAGCTGGACGAGGCTTGGACGGCGAAAAGGCCCGATACCGAGGCCATCGCCGCCGCAATGGTCCGCAATTCCGGAGACCCGGATGAGGACAAGCGCCAGCGGGAAGTCGCCGATGCGCGTTTGGAGGCGTGCCTTGCCGAACATGAAGACAATCCGTTCACGCTGCCCGCAAGCGGGAGTATGCTGGGGATGCTGACGGAACGGGTGGCCTGCAAGGACAAGCTCCTTGCGTGCCAGCTCGACGCCATTCTACATGCCGAGGCATTCCAGAAGCTTGAAGCCGTCTGGCGTGGCCTTCATTATCTGGTGTTCAACTCGGAGACGAGCGATCGGCTCAAGCTGCGGCTGTTCAACGCCTCCTTTAAGGAACTGCGTACGGATCTGGAACGGGCCGTGGAGTTCGACCAGAGCCTGCTGTTCAAGCGGGTTTATGAGGAGGAGTACGGCACGTTCGGCGGAGAGCCCTACAGTTGCCTGCTCCATGTCCACGAATACGGCCTGTCGGCGGTGGACCTCGGCGTGCTCCAGAAGATGGCGGAAGTAGCCGCCGCAGCGCACACCCCCTTGCTCAGCGCCGCGTCGCCGCAGCTTTTCGGGCTGGAGAGCTTCACCGATCTGCCCTTGCCCCGCGATCTGCACAAGATTTTCCAGAGCGCGGACTATATCGAATGGCGTTCGTTCCGCGAGAAGGACGATGCCCGCTATGTGACCCTTTGCCTTCCGCATCTGCTGATGCGTCTGCCCTATGGCAACGATACCGATCCCGTGGAAACCTTCGTTTATGAGGAGGATGTCGCCGGGCCGTCTCCAGACCGTTACCTTTGGGGCAACGCGGCTTTCGCCCTTGCCGCGTGCATCACGGCGGCCTTTGCCAAGTACGGCTGGACGGCGGCGATCCGGGGCTATGAGGGCGGCGGGGCCGTGGAAAACCTCAATGTCTACAAGTACCGCCAGACCAACGGCGAGACGGTGGCGCTGTGCCCCACCGAGGTGAGCATCACCGACCGCCGTGAAAAGGAACTTTCGGATCTCGGCTTCATCGCCCTGATTTACCGCAAGAATTCGGACAAGGCGGCTTTCTTCAGCGGCCAGACGATCCACAAGCCGCCGGTTTATACTTCCGACACGGCCAACGCCAACGCCCGGATCTCGGCGCGGCTGCCCTATCTGCTGAACGCATCGCGGTTCGCGCACTACGTCAAGGCGAACATGCGGGATAAGGTGGGGTCGTTCATGACGGCGGATAACGTGTCAAGGTATCTGAATAACTGGATCAGCCAGTATGTCCTTCTCTCCGACGACGCCGGAGACGACATCAAGGCGCGCTATCCGCTGCGTGAGGCCCGTGTGGACGTGAGCGAGGATCCCGGGAATCCGGGCGCGTACAAGTGTGTGATCTTCCTGAGGCCGCATTTCCAGCTTGAGGAACTGACCGCAAGTATCCGGCTTGTGGCGGAATTGCCGCCGCCCGCGGTGTAAAAAACGATGCGCCTCCGGCGGCGAGGGGCCGCAAATGCCTTTGCCCGCCGGGGGAGAGCTGTGGTGCCCTCGCCCCGTACGGCTCGAAGGCTCGCCCGGTGCCCGGCCTTTTTGAAACCGCCCTTTGGATCGGCCCCGGACTTCCGCATGGACGGAAACGCCGGAGCTGGAGCGATCTTTCAAGGAGGGGGAAATGATTTCCGTCTTTGATGCCTTCCACTGCGACGTTGCCGCGGCATAAAACGCAAATGCCCAATGTCTGTGAATCCCATTCGTCCTGTACGCCGGGCAGGAGGGAAACCGGAAGTTCCACGGGCACGAGCCATTTCTCCGGATGAGGGCAAGAGGGCGGCAGCCCTTGCCTCCGGAGCATACAACTCTTGAGGAGCAGAATCCATGTCCACGAATACCTTTCTCAAGCTCGGTGATATTGAGGGCGAATCGACCATCAGCGGCTTTGAGAAGCAGATGGAACTCATCAATTTCACCAACGGGTTTCATCAGCCGACCTCGCCGATCCGCAGCAGTACCGGCCCCACCACGGGGCAGGCCGTCCATTCGATGATGAACGTGACCAAATATCTCGACAGTTCCTCGCCCAATATCTGCAAGGCCCTGTGGAGCGCCAAGGTCATGGATTCCGTGGTGCTCACCTGCTGCCGTATGGACAATGACGCCGCGATCAAGTTCCTTGAAATCACGATGGAGAACGTGGTGGTGGCCTCTTACAACCTGCGTGGCGGCGGGGATCTGCCGTATGAGGAGATCGCGCTGAATTACGCGACCATCAAGTACACCTATATCCGCCAGAAGGAAGAGGGCGGATCCGACGGCAATATTGCCGCCAACCACGATCTCAAGACGAATAAGGTTTCGTAATGAAGGAGGAAAGGCGCATTCCGCTGTTGTCCCGCCTTGCTGGGAAAGCTTCGGGGCGCGGATTGTCCCGGAGCGAATACCTGTCGGCCGTGGCGGAAGACGTCGAGGAACTGCTCAACACCCGTGCCCCCTGTGGGAATGGGGCTGCGGCGGATCTGGTGAGGGGGTACGGCCTGGCGGACTGGAGTTCGGCCCCGCTGGACGGGCGAGAGGTGGCCCGTGCCGTTTCGGCTGCGCTGGAGCGTTTCGAGCCGCGCCTGAAAAAGATAAGGGTGAGCCCGCTTGGATTTGAGGACGGTCGGCTGCATTTGCGGGTGGATGCGGCGTCCGAAGAGGAACCGGTGACGTTTTTGCTCCAATGCGACGGAGGCGTGTTCTCCGCTGGAGCGGGCGCGGAGGGCTGATGCACGCCTTTGAGGACATCGCCGGGCTGTACCGGGAGGAATTGCGTTCCTTGCGTGAGGACGCGGTCCGCTTCGCCGTGCGGAATCCCGGCATGGCGCGCCAGCTCGGGCTGGCGTCCGATACGCAGCCCGATCCTTTGGTTAATCTGCTGCTGGAGTCGTTCGCATGGCTTGCCGCCCGGGTGAGGGCGGACGCGGAATCCCGGCTGCCGCTGGTCTCGCACAGCCTGCTCGGGCTGCTCTATCCGCAGTTCGTCTGCCCGATTCCGTCCGTGGGCGTGGCGGAATTCATCCCCAATCCGGCGGGCGTGGCCGGGCTGCCGGACGGATTCGGCATTCCGGCGCACACGTCGATCCACAACCGTGACGAGCGCGGCGGCGTGCTGCGCTGGCGGACGGCCCGGCCTCTGACGTTGCATCCCGCGAAGGTTGTACGGGCTTCCATCATCCCTCCGGCGTCTTGGATGCCCGTTGCGGCGCAGGGCGTGCCCGGTGTCCTGTGCCTGCGGATCGAGGGGATCGCGGGGCTTTCGCTGGCAAAGTTCGGATTGCCCTCGTTATCTCTCCACCTTGGCGGTGATCGGTTTGCGACTTTTCCCATGCACGAATGGGTGCACGGCGCGTGTAGGGATGTCTTTCTCGCGGACGACGCCGGGGCCGCAAGGCCCAGGGCGCTCTCCCTTGGCCGGGAGGCCCTGTGTCATGCGGGCTTGGAGCCGGGCGGGCGTCTGTTCCCCGAATCCGTCTACGCTCTGCCCGGATACCAGTTGCTGCAGGAGTATTTTGCCTATCCCGAACACCTGCTGTTCTGGGAGGTGGGAGGGCTGGAGCGTCGGCGGGAACTCGGGGATTTGTCAGGCTTCGATCTCCTGTTCCCCGTGGACGCGCCGCCGCCGAAAACGGTTTCCTCAAGATTGTTCCGCACCTGCGCCGTACCTGTGGTCAACTTGTTCGAGCGACTGGCGGAACCCATACGGGTGGATCACGAGCGCTCGGGACATCTGCTCGTGCCGGATCTGCGGCACCGGGACAGTACGGAAGTCCATTCCGTGATCGCTGTGGACGCTCTGGAGGGAGGGAAACGTTCTTCGGTCATGCCGTATTTTTCTCTTTCAGGAGAAGGGGATGCGCCGCCGTCCCTGATGTGGTTCCTGCGCAGGAAGCCATCTTTGGACGGCATAGGGACGGACGTGTTTCTGCATTTCAAGGAAGCGGCGTTCCGCCCGGAGACGGCTCGGCCGTGGGTGGCTTCCGCGCGGGTATTGTGCACGAACCGCCACCGTGCCGCCGAGCGCTGGCGTCAGGGCGAACTGACGCGGGATACGGACATGCCCACGGCGGCTATCCGCTTCTGCGGCCCTCCTTCGCAACAGCACGATCCGCCCATGTTCGGCGGCGAACTGTGGAAGCTCGTTTCCCATCTCAGCCTCCACCAGCTTTCTTTGAGCGGGCCGGATGCTGACAATGTCCTGCGTGAGCTGCTCCGCCTGTACGCGCCTCCGCGCGACGCTTTTGCGCAGCGCCAGATCGCTGGCGTGAACGGGTTGTGTGCCAAGCCGCTCATTCGCCCCTTGCGTTCCGCTCCGGGCTGTGCGGCGAGGGGAACCCGGCTGACGCTCACGCTCGACGAGGACGCCTTCACCGGAGGCAGCGCGTTCCTGTTCGCGGAGGTCCTCGACGTGTTCTTCGGGCTGTACGCCGGAATCAACACGTTTACGCAGCTTGTGCTGAAAACCTGTAACCGTAAGGGGACGTGGCACAGATGGCCTCTGCGATCCGGCGCGCTTCCGCTGATCTAGGCGGCGATGCCCTGTCGCGCTTTCGGTCCGCGCCGTGGCGTTTCGACGTCTGGCAGGCGAGTGCGATTCTTGAGGCATGGAAAGGCCGTATGGACTGGGGCGTCCCGGCTTCGGACAGCATCCCCGCGGGGGAGGTCCGCGGCGTGGCCTTCCCGGAGGGCGGGGCTCCGCGCCTTGATGTGAATCTGCTTGGGCTGGCGGGCATGGATGGGCCGTTGCCGCCGCATGTGGCCTTGCTGGTGCGGGAGCGGATGCGGGCCGGGGACCCGGCATTTCAGGAGTTTCTGGATCTGTTCCACAACAGGCTCCTGCATCTGTGGCGGGATATGGCGTCGTCGTTGTGCCCTGAACTGCGGGCTGACGGCCC
>NZ_JH114233.1:739130-747021 GCF_000224655.1 Bilophila sp. 4_1_30 | reverse complement strand
CGCTGTTCCGGTCCTGCGCAGCCGTATGGGCCCGGCAGCCGCGATCCGCGGCAGGGCTGGAAAAACTGGTGAAGGCGGCCTTTGGGGTTGAAGCCCGCGTAGAACCGTTCCGCGGCGCATGGATCGATCTGCCCGAGGAAGATCTCACCCGCCTTGGCGGAAGGGATGCGGGCAATGCCCGGCTCGGAAGCACGGCCCTGCTCGGAAGCCGTGTTTTTGACGCTTCGGCGGGGATCACCCTGCGCCTCGGCCCGCTGACGGAGGCACAGCGCCGGATGTTTCTGCCCCCTCCCGCCGGAACGTGCCGCGCAGACCTGCTCGCGCTGGTCCGCTGGTATCTGGGGGACATGGGGTGTGAAATCGTGCTGGAAAGGCAAGGGGGCACAGGGAGGAAGTATGGGTGTTGAGCAGATCGTCATGAAGTTTGTACAATATTCTCAAAGTATTTGCTCTTTTGATCAAGGCTTTCTTTTGAAACTCGATGCGGCGCACGCGGGCAGCAAAGGCATCTGCTATGCCCTGTCGTCATGTTTTATCCTCGGCTGCCTGAGCGGAAAAATCCCAGAGGACAGTTTTAAAATCATATCTGATTACAATAAACTGGATACGCTTGTCGCCATACAGAAAGCGTATTCGGACTTCAATGAGGATCGGGCGGGCATTTCCGAGGAGGAAAGGGACAAGATCAATGTGGAGCACACGTTCCATGAGCTTATGGGCGGGACAGGCTGGTTTTCTTGTCCCGGCTTTACGGTTGAACCGGTGATGAAGCTCTCCAATCATATGGGGGCTCCCGCCTCAATCGTCGGCAAGCTTGTCTCCGGCGCGGGGACGCCTCCCAGTGCTTTTATACTCCTTCGGATGCGTTTTACTGTACGGGAGAAGATCTTGTTCATAAAATATCCGGTGGAGGCCGGACATGCGATCGCGTTGGCACAGACCCCTTCCGGTTTGTACCTGTTTGACCCGAATTTAGGGATGTTCAAGGCCCTCGGACAGGCAGAACTGGTAACAATGCTTGAATTCGTCTTTCAAGTCTATGAAGTCGAACACTATGCCTCTATCTATATTACCTGAGCCTGGAGAAAATGAATGCCCGCCGCTACCCTCACCGGTTACGAGGCCCTTTCCCGTCCGTTTCGTTACGTGCTGGAACATTACCCTGACGAGCAGCCGGATCTGGCGGCGCTGATCGGCAAACCGTATACCGTACGGCTGCCCATGCCCGACGGCTCGGCGCGTCCGCTCAACGGCATCGTGTTCCGTGCCGAACAGGGGCCGTCCACTGTGCGCTCCGCCCGGTATACGCTGGAGCTGCGCCCGTGGTTCCTGCGCCTTGATCAGGAACGTACCTGCGCTGTCTTCCAAAATATGAGCGTGCCGGAAATCGTCACCAAAGTCTGCACTGATGCTGGATTCGGGCATATCCGCAATGCCCTTTCCTCAACCTATCCGGCAAAGGAGTACACCGTCCGTTATGGCGAAACGTCGTTCGCCTTCCTGAGCCGGCTTATGGCGGAGGCCGGGATTGTGTACTTTTTCGAGCACAGCGAGTCCGCGCACACGCTGGTCATGGCCGATTCGCCCGACGTTTTCGCGGATTGCCCGCAGGGTGCGACGCTGGAATGGCTTCCCGACGCGCAGGACAAGGAGGGGGGGCCGCCCACGGAACCCTCTGCGCATGTTTTTGAGCTTTCGCTGTCACGGCAGGTTGCTGCGGCTTCTTGTTCCGTGGATGACTATAATCCGCTGACCCCTGAAACCAGCCTTGCCGCGTCCGCGGGAGAAGGGTTCCCTTGCCTCGGCTATCCGTTGGGCGGGCATATCGATCAGCAGTCCGGCGAAGGGCTCGCCGCTATCCGCTTGGACGCGTGCGAGTCGGGAGGATTCAAGCTGCGCGGGCGCTCTTCCTGTCCGGGGCTGTCCGCAGGATGCGCCTTTGCAGTGAAGGGTCACCCCGACGGGCAGGTGAATGCCCGGTGGGTGGCTACGGAAGTCCGTTTTACGGCATCGTTCCCCGGTAACGGCACTGCCGAAACCGGGCGTTTCCTGGCGGATGTTTCCGCTGTGCCCGCTTCCGCCCGTTATCGCCCCCTGCCGTTTTTCGCACGGTCCCGCATGAGCGGCCCGCTTACGGGTGTGGTCACGGGCAAGGAGGGTGAAGAGGTTTGGACGGACCAGCACGGGCGGTGCAAGGTCCGGTTCCATTGGCAGGGTGCCTCGGATGAAACCTCGTCGTGCTGGGTGCGGGTGGCACAGCCGTGGACCGGCAACGGCTACGGCGCGCTGTTCCTGCCTCGCATCGGGCAGGAAGTGGTGATCAGTTTTGTCGGGGGAGATCCGGATCGGCCCCTTGTGACGGGCATGGTCTACAATTCGGGTAATCCGCCGCCGTGGGCGCTGCCGGAGCACGCGGCCTGTTCCGGCCTGCTGACCCGGAGCTTTCCGGACGGACAGGCCGGCAATGAGCTGCGCTTCGACGATACGAAGGATGCGGAGCTGGTGTATCTGCACGCTCAGAAGGCGTTTTCCTGTGATGTGGAGGACGCCCGCACGGTGACGATCATCGGGGAGGGCGGCGACGCGCTCACGTTGGAAAAGAGCAGCCGGGTCACGACGCTCAAGGAAGGCAACGATGCCCTTACGCTGGAAAAGGGGAACCGCTCCGTCGAACTCAAGGAAGGTGACGATGCCTTCACCATTGAAAAGGGCGGCCGCAGCGCCACATTAAAGGAAGGTGACGACGCGCTGAGCCTTGAGAAAGGCAATCGGGCCGTGACGCTCAAAGAAGGCAACGATGTGCTGACGCTGGAAAAAGGCGGGCGCACTGTCGAACTCAAGGATGGCGACGACAGCCTCAAGGTAAAGGGCAAGCGGCACGTTGAAACGGGAGGCGACGAGGAGCGCAAGCACGGCGGCAACGTGGTCATCAACGTGAAGGGTGACTATACGCTGAAGGTTTCCGGCAATCTGACTATCGAAGCGGGTGGGACTCTGGCGCTCAAGTCCGCCAAGGCACAATTCTCGGCGAAGCAGGGTATGGAGATCTCCTCGTCGGCAAACCTTTCCGTTTCCGCGCAAGCGGAACTGACTCAGAAGGCTACGATGATCGACATCAAGGCTGATGCCAAGGGGACACTCAGCGCGGGTGCAATGCTTGAGGTCAAGGGCGGTCTGGTGAAGATCAACTAAAGGCTGGCTCCGCCCGGTACGGCGGAGACTGAAAGCGTTATCCGCAACACGCCGAATTGGCGTAAAGGAGGATGGGCCATGCCGCCAGCAGCGCGCGTTGGAGATATGCATGTGTGTCCCATGCAGACGCCGGGGCTCCCGCCGATTCCGCATGTGGGCGGGCCGATACTTCCGCCCGGCTGCCCTCATGTCCTTATCGGGAATATGCCCGCAGCGTGTATGGGCGATTCCGCCGTTTGCGTAGGGCCTCCGGACGTTATCATCAAAGGATCGTCTTCCGTGCTGATCGGAGGCCGCCCCGCCGCCCGCATGGGCGATCAGACGGCCCACGGCGGGCAGGTCGTCATGGGCTGTCCTACAGTCATAATCGGAGGGTAGATTCCTTATTGGGCGGGAAGTGGATGGCTGCCCCACAGGGGCTGTGATCGTTGGGTGCGTCTTCGGGCTTTACGGACATCGACAGCAGCGTCCCTCCCCGGGCTCCTTCCTCCCAAGGCTTTCGATGTTATCGAATCCCTCCTTGTCGGCCTTTCGGGTAGACAAAAATAAAACCCGCTCGGACATGTTGTCTGGGCGGGTTTTTGATTTGGAGGAACAGCGGGAAAAGGCTTGCGCATAGGATAGGAAGTTTTCCCCTTGACCGGAACGAACTCCTGTTGCGCGGCCT
This sequence comes from Bilophila sp. 4_1_30, assembly GCF_000224655.1. Classification (NCBI taxonomy): domain Bacteria; kingdom Pseudomonadati; phylum Thermodesulfobacteriota; class Desulfovibrionia; order Desulfovibrionales; family Desulfovibrionaceae; genus Bilophila; species Bilophila sp. 4_1_30. The sequence continues at coordinate 743,162 of NZ_JH114233.1, read as the reverse complement.
CTCCACGAATCGAAGTTCCTGCGGGATGGGTTCGGGGAAGGAACTGTTTTGAAAAAGCTCCCCCCGGTCTTTCCCCTTCATGCTGAAATATTGCAATGCCCGTCGAGGCCGCACGCGTTGGCGGGGCGTGTCTCCGAGCCGTCGGCTCCTCCGCCGAGCACGGAGGCAAGCTTGGCGGCCACAACGGGATAATCCGCATAACCGCGCGCCAGCACATGGCGCTCGCCGTCGTCCGTTTCAAGAAAGAGGGTGGGATAAACCACAAAGTCACCCAGTATATCGAGCGCTTCCTCTCGTTCGGCTTCCGCGGCGGCCTGTACGCCGGGGTCTTCTAACGCTCGCATGAAGACGTCGCCGTCCACATTCGCCATACGCATCTGGACTTCGGGGGCGAGCACGTCGCGGCCTTCGCCGTAAAAGGCCGTCTGAAAGGCCTCCATCTGTTCGAGCTCGTGTCCCGGGGCCAGTTTTTTCAGCGCCGCCAGAGGCACGGCCATATCCGGGGAAAACATGCGGAGATCTCCCTGCCCCGGCTCAAGGCGGCGCAGGAAATCCTGCCCGACGGCTTGTCCCGTGGTCTTGGCGAGCCGGACGAAAAATTCCCGCATGGTCGGGTGGTTCCTCATCATTTCGCCGGTGGTGGTTGGGTTTTCCACCAGATCGCCGCTCAGCACGCGTACGGGATAGCCGGGATGCTCGGAGGAAATCCGCTGCATGACCGGGGCAAAACCATAACACCAAGGACAAAATACGTCCGATATATAAAGGAAATGTGACATAAGAGCACATTACTCCGAAAGCCGCCGTCTGTGAAGGGGGGCGGCTTTCGGGTATCAAAGGAGGGCCTAGGCAGGGAGGATTCGGAGGGCCGGGCAGGAATGGAAGCCTACCCCCGTGCCCGTTGCAGCGCTGCGAAAAGCGTCTCCGGATCGATGGGCTTGGCGATGTGGTCCTGCATTCCCGCTTCGAGGCACTTTTCGGCATCGCCCTTCATGGTGTGGGCAGTCATGGCAATAATGGGAATGTCCGGCAGGAAGGCCCGGATACGCCGCGTCGCCTCGATGCCGTCCAGTTCCGGCATCTGGATGTCCATGAGGATCACGTCGTAGGCCCCGGAACGAGCCATGTCCACGGCTTCGAGCCCGTTGGAGGCCACATCCACCGCGATGCCCTTCATTTTCAGGATTTCTGTAGCTACTATCTGGTTGATATCGTTATCCTCGGCGAGCAGGACCCGGAGCCCGTTGAGCGGTGCGGGCGTGTTGCCCGGCGCGGTGCTTTCGGCCTCCTTGAGGACTGCGGCAGGCCGGCGGAAGCGGAGCGTGAAACTGAATGTGGACCCTTTGCCTACCACGCTGCGCACATGGATTGTCCCGCCCATGTGCTGTACCAGCACCCGCGCGATGGCGAGGCCGAGGCCCGTGCCGCCGTAGCGCCGGGAAACCGACATATCCGCCTGGATGAACGGCTGGAACAGAGAGGGAAGCTTGTCCGCGGGGATACCGATGCCCGTGTCGCGCACGGCGAAACCCAGCGTGACGGTCTGCTGGTCCGTCTCCACGCACCGGACGAAAAGGGTCACGCTGCCTTCATGCGTGAATTTCATAGCGTTCCCCACAAGGTTGAGCAAGATCTGCCCGAGCCGCGTGGGATCTCCCACAAGCGACTGGGGCACTCCTTCCCCAACGTCAAAGCGCAGGGAGAGCCCCTTTTCCCGCACGGCATGGGTGAACATCTGGAGAGTGTTATCAAGCACCTCCGAGAGGTTGAACGGGATTTCCTCGAAGTCCATTTTGCCGGATTCGACTTTAGAAAAATCAAGGATATCATTGATGATCCGCAGAAGGGTCTTGGCGGTGACGTCGATTTTGGCGAGGTAATCCGCAATGGCGGCGGGGCATTCGCGCTGGAGCGCAAGATATGTCAGGCCGATGATCCCATTCATGGGCGTACGGATTTCGTGGCTCATGGTGGCGAGGAACTCGCTCTTGGCACGGGTGGCTTCCAAGGCTTCCTGCTGGCTTTTGAGCAGTTCGGCATTGCGGGCCGCGAGTTCCGCCGTGCGCGTCTGCACCTGCGCTTCAAGTTCAGCGGCGCGCTGGAGGGTATCGAGCGCCTCTTGTTTGCGGGCGTGGTTGTCGATGACGATGCCCACCCGTTCGGCCTTGTGGGTCAGCGGGTTGATCGCTTTTTGCCCTTTGACCAGTATCCACCGCCAGTTCCCGTTGCCGTCCCGCACCCGGTATTCGTATTCCAGCGTGCCGCCGGCGTCTTCGGCGGAAAAGCTTTCAAACACGTTGCGCACGTGCTCCACGTCGTCGGGATGGCACCGGAGCAGAAAATCCGGGAGCGTCATGTGCAGCAGGCCTTCGGGCCAGCCCAGCATCCGGCAGACGTGCTCATTGTAGGAAATGAGCCCTGTTTCGAGATCCGTGGACCACAAGGGGATGCTCGCGCTGTCCACAAGGAACTTGAGCCTGTTTTCGCTGGCGGAAACCTGCTGGACAAGCGTTTCCAGCTCGCAGGACTGGCGCTCAAAGGCAAGCTGCGTTTCCTTCTGTTCGGTGACGTCGATGATGACCCATACGCCGATTTGCCCCAGTTCGGGATCGTTCACCTGCCGCCCCCGGATGAGGGCCCATAAGCGGGTGCCGTCCCTCCGCTGGAGGCGGTGTTCGAGCGACAGCATGCCGTTCTGGGAAAGCTGGCTGAAAATCGCTTGCATCGTCGCGTTCCGCTCTTCGGACGCGCAGAGGCTAACGGCCGCGTTGCGCTTTTCCTTGCGGAGCTGGCTTCGGGTATAGCCTACCATATTCAGGTAGCCGTCGTTGGCGTAGAGGATGGTGAAGGACCGATCCAGCCTTGTAATGAGCAGGCCACCGAGCAGGTGGGAGGATATGGCGTCAAGTTGGAGATTTTTCTCGCGGATCTGCCGGGTGAGCGAGCTCAGGAGCACCCAGACGAGGAGGAGAAGCAGCAGCCCCGTGGCTCCGCTGATGGTCAGCGTCCCGTCGCGGAGTATGTTGGCCGGGCCGAGGATCTTGTTTTCGTTCACCGCCATGAGGATCCGCCAGTCCGTGGACGGAATGGGGAACCAGATGCCGAGGCTGGTGTGCCGATCCCTGGAGGCGAAACGGATAAGCTGCCCTTCCGGCTGATGGAAAATATTCTGCTTGCCGGGGCTCAGCATGTTGTCTGGAGGCGCCTCGCTGTTCCATGAGGCCAGCACTTTGCCTTGTGCGTTGATGATGTGGAAATAGCCGTCGCTCGGAGCGATGGAGGCTGTGCGTTTCCAGCTTTGCAGAAAATTTTCCAGATCAATGATGACGACAACTTCACCGATGCGTTCGCCGCCGTGTTCGCCGTCGCTGCGGACAGGGGCGCTGACGTAGGCCATGACCTTCCCGTCCCCGTTGGTGGTGCTGCCGAAGGAAGGCCGATCAATATCGGAGAAATCGGTGCGGACACTCCGGGTGATGCCGGGCATGGCCGTGGTGGAGCTGAGGATTATCTGGCCGTTCTTGTTGAGAAGGTTGAGGTTGGGCATATCCGACTGGTGCCGGATGAACAGGCGCGTAAGCCGCCGCGCCGAATCCATCTCTTCCGCCGAATCGGGATTCTTGAGCAGCCGGCGGATGGGGCCGGAGGCGGCGAGCGTCTCGACGTTCTCTGTGATGCCGGTAAAATAGGTGTGGATGGCATCGACGGCGCTTTGGGCGATCATTTTTTGATGGGCGACGAGCTCCTGTTCGAGGATGTCCTTGGCGTTATGGTAGCCGAACCACGCCATGATCCCGATGGACAGGACTACGGCGAGCAGGACGGGAGCGAACAGCGTAAGACGTTTTGGCATGTGGTCGGGGTGCGTTTGCGGACGGCGGGGCCGAGAGCGTTGATGGTGAAATCATTTTAGCCTTTTGACTTGTAGGCCGCAACCGATTTTCGGGGAAGGTGGGAGGAAGGGCTTTGAAAGGGCATAGAGGCATTGGGGAGAGGGAACCTTTTCTGGATAAAGGCTTTCTTTCTTTCTTT
>NZ_JH114233.1:737097-738708 GCF_000224655.1 Bilophila sp. 4_1_30 | reverse complement strand
TTTCTTTCTTTCTTTCTTCTCTCTCTCTCTCTCTCTCTCTCTCTCTCTCTCTTCCCCAAGCTTGCCGGCGGGGAGCCCATGCCTTTCCAAAGGCTCCTGTGCCATCGAATCCCCCCACGCAGCTTTTCTGGGGCGATCATATACATTTCTAAGAGGAAAGGCTCTGATATGGAAGCGGATGCTTCTCTCAGTGGGGCTTCCCGGCAGTGCCCATTGTCATTGCTTCCCGCCGTAACCCGTCCGTTTCACCGGAGTTGCACAGAGCAGGGAAATGCCGTATCCGTTCAGCGGTCAGGCTCCCGTTATTTGCTGTCCGGCATTGCTGGGGAGAGCCCTTGGGGTTCCCAGGAAAATTTTTTCGGCATCCGATCGGGCCGAAGCCGCCGGCCTTGCCCAGATTCCCTTCCGGGCGTCTTTATTCTCACAGCGAAGGTCGCATCACTTTTTGTAAGGACGTTTTCCCATGGATGCTTTGCTTGTCCGCATCGCCGAACGCATCACGTCCGGCGCCGATCCGCTTCTGTCACCTTCCGAGGCGCTGGAGCTTGCCCGTCTTCCCGAGTCCGCGACGTTGGACATCCTGTCCGTGGCGGGGCTGGCCCGCGCCGCCCGCAAGCCCGCCGCCGCGTTTACCTGCGGGATCATCAACGCCAAGTCCGGGCGTTGCCCTGAAAACTGCGCTTTCTGCGCCCAATCAGCGCATCATCAAACGGATTCCCCCGTCTATCCTCTCTATGACACGGATACGCTGCTGCGCCGCGCCGAAGAGCTCGCCGCCAACAATGTCGACCGATTCGGCATCGTGACCAGCGGCACGGCTCCGAGCGATCGCGATTTCGACGCGCTGTGCGAATCGGCTCTGCGCATCGGCCGGGAAGTGAAGATCGGCTTGTGCGCCTCGCTCGGCCTGCTGACGCCCGAGCGGGCCGCCCGGCTGCGCGAGGCGGGTTTTACGTCCTATCATCACAATCTCGAAACCTCCGCGAGCCATTTCCCTTCGATCTGTACCACCCACGCCTACGAGCAGGATCTGGAAACCGTGCGCGTGGCCCGCTCCGCCGGGTTCCGGGTGTGCAGCTGCGGCATCTTCGGCCTTGGCGAGACGTGGGAGCAGCGTATTGAGCTTTCCCAGACCCTGACCGATCTCGGCGTGGACTCCCTGCCGCTCAATTTTCTGAATCCCATTCCCGGCACGCCGCTTGGGGATTCCCCCCTCCTGCCGCCTTCCGAGGCGTTGCGGGTGGTCGCGCTCATGCGGCTTCTGCATCCGGAACAGGACGTGCTCATCTGCGGCGGGCGCTCCAAGACGTTCGGCCAGTGGCAGTCGTGGGTTTTCGCTGCCGGAGCCAACGGCGTCATGACCGGCAACTACCTCACCACCAAGGGCTGCGCCTTCTGTGACGATGCCGAGATGTACGAGGTGCTGGGGCTTCGGGAGGAGCGGTCATGAAGGGGCTTTTCATCACCGGGACCGATACCGATGCCGGGAAGACCACCGTCACCGCCGCGCTTCTGCGCGCCTTGAAGGTCGCCGGGGTGCCTGTCGCCGCTGTGAAGCCCGTGCAGACGGGGTGCGTTATGCGGGGGGGAGAGGAAGAGAATCGGGGGGAG
>NZ_JH114233.1:709771-735423 GCF_000224655.1 Bilophila sp. 4_1_30 | reverse complement strand
CACATCCCTTCATCTCCTCTTTTACCTTCTTCGCTCCTCGCCTTCGACCGGGAACACCTGTGGCACCCGTACACGTCGGCGCTGAACCCGCTCCCGGTGCGGGAGGCGGTGGGCACGTCGGGCGTGCGCATCAGGCTGCGCGACGGGAGGGAACTGGTGGACGGCATGTCCTCGTGGTGGTGCGCCATCCACGGCTACGGACATCCCGTCCTCATGGACGCCGTGCGGCGGCAGTCCGCGAAAATGGCCCACGTCATGTTCGGCGGCCTGACCCACGAACCCGCCGTGGAACTGGGGAAACGGCTCCTGCCGCTGCTGCCCGGCAACCTGAAGCATATTTTTTATGCCGATTCGGGTTCGGTTTCGGTTGAAGTCGCGCTCAAGATGGCGGTTCAGTACTGGGCCTCGAAGGGCAGGCCGGGCAAAACCCGCTTCCTCACCCCCAAGGGCGGCTACCACGGCGACACGCAGGGGGCCATGTCCGTCTGCGATCCCGTAAACGGCATGCACACCCTGTTTACCGGCATCCTGCCGAAACACCTGTTCGTCGAGCGTCCAAGCTGCCGTTTCGACAGCCCGTTCGATCCCGACAGCCTCCGGCCCATGCGCGACGCCATCGAGCGCCACGCGGACGGGCTGGCGGCGGTCATCCTCGAACCCATCGTGCAGGGCGCGGGCGGGATGTGGTTCTATCACCCCGACTACCTGCGCGGGCTGCGGAAGCTGTGCGACGAGCACGAACTCTTGCTGATCGTTGATGAAATCGCCACAGGATTTGGGCGTACCGGCAAGATGTTCGCCTCGGAATGGGCGGGCCTCAAGCCGGATATCCTTTGTCTCGGCAAGGCGCTCACCGGCGGCACCATGACGCTGGCGGCGACCGTTGCCAGCGAAGCCGTAGCGCGGGGCATTGAAGAGGCCGGGCCGGAGCAGGGCGGCGGCGTGTTCATGCACGGCCCCACCTTCATGGGCAACCCGCTGGCCTGTGCCGTGGGATGCGCCAGCCTCGATCTTCTGAACGCCTCGCCGTGGGCCGAACGCGTGGAAGGCATCCGCCGGGGCCTTGAGGAAGGGCTTTCGCCGTGCCGGGAATTCCGGGGCGTCCGCGACGTGCGGACACTCGGCGCAATCGGCGTCGTGGAAGTGGACAAGCCCGTGAACATGGCCGTCTTGCAGGATTTCTTCGTTGAGCGCGGCGTGTGGGTGCGTCCGTTCAACCGGAACATTTATCTCATGCCGCCGTATTGTATCGAGCCCGAAGATCTGCGGCGTTTGACGGACGCCATTGTGGACGCCGTGCGCGGGGCCTATTCCTGATACTGTTCTGCCCCTAGAACAGAGGTGCGGGCGTACCTCGCGGTACGTCCGCGCCAAAGCGTGGCGGAGAGCCTCTCCGTAGTTCCCGGAGAAGCTTAAAGGGGTGGTATGGCTCTTTTCAGCAGGAGCCTTCCCCGAACCAGCCGGCAAGCTTGGCGTCGGCTTTGGCCTTGGCCTCGGCGTCTATATAGGAAGCGGCCATGACCACCGCTGCCGCGAGCACGCCGATATCGTCGGTGAAGCCCACGACCGGGATGAAATCGGGGATCACGTCGATGGGCGAGATGAAGTAGCCGAGCGCGCCGTAGATCACCATTTTCGTCTTGAGCGGCATGGACGGATTGTCCAGCGCGTAGAACAGGCGCAGGGCGCTGCGTATGCCCTCACAGCCGACTTTCTTCGCGTGCCCTTTGATTTTTTCCCAAAGCTTTTCGGGGGAGAATTCGGAAACGTAGGCCGACCACTGGCCGTTTTCCTCTTTCATATCGATGAAGTCCTTGTCGCTCATGGCGGCCTCCCGTCCCGTGTTTTCTCTGAATGTGGGCACGGCTGGGCTGCGTGTCAAGAAGACGGGGCAATCACAAAAAGACGTTGCCGTATCCAGCCATCAGGCCGGGGTAGGGCAACGCCTTTTTTGTGGGGGATGCGGGGGCATCCGGGAGTGGGAGGAGAGGCGCGGGAGCGGGCCACGCCGGGGTTACATGATGCCGATGAACGTCCAGTAGGGGATGGCGATGACGGCGATGAACGCCCCGGCGACGATGCAGCGGGCGATCATCGTGGGAATGACGTGCTTGAGGGTCACGCATCCGGTGGTGAAGATGTAGAGGAACATGACGCCTTCATAGGGGAAGAAGTACTGATCGAGCCCGTACTCGAAGGCGTAGAACAGGGGCAGCGGGTTGACGCCCATCTGGACGCCGAGTTCGCCGAACGCCGGGGTGAAGGCCACGGTCGCCGCGAAGGGGGTCAGGAGCAGGTTGGTGACCACGCCCGCGAGGTAGGAGCAGAGCACGCCGAGCGTGGGGGGCAGTTCTTTGAGGAACGGGATGATGGACGAGACGGCCCACTTGTTGGCTCCGACTTCGCCCGCCACAAACCCGATGGCCATGCAGCCCGCCACGAAGACGAGGAACACGATGTTCAGGTTGTTGAAGGAGGAGGGCTCCATGATCTTCATGCCGGGCATGTAGCAGAACAGGGCCACGAGGCAAAGCACATACACGGCGTTCACTCCGGTCCACGGCTCGACCATGAAGCCGAGGATGCCGAGGATGGCGAGGACGAGGAGGCGCTTTTCGGAAACCGTCATGGGGCCCATTTCGGCGAGGCGCTCTTCAAGGATGAGCTTGAGCTTTCTGCCTTCGGGAAGCTGCACCTTGCCGCGCATGAAATAGATGGTCAGGAAGGACAGCGCGACATAGATGGTGTTGATGAAGCAGGCGTGGTTCAGGTATTCCCACCAGTCCACATTGCCGCCGATGGCCTTCATGAGCACCTGGAACGACCAGATGAAGGACTCCGAGGTGTGCAGGAACTGCATGGTCGGGGCCGCCGCCGCGAAGAAACAGGCGATGACGATGATGGAGGACAGGCGGGACTTGGGATCGATGTCCAGCGCCCTGATGATGCCCACGGCGATGGCGCAGAAGATGACCGTGCGGGCGAACCCGGAGGCCAGCAGCAGGCCGAGGATGATGCCGCCGATGGCGAACCCGATGAGCATCCCGGTGAACGTGCCGCCCGTGAGGAGCATACAGCGCAGGGCCACGCGCTTGGCGAGCCCGGTCTTTTCCATAGCTTCGCCGAAGATGGCCGCGCCGAAGGTGGTCCAGATGAGCACGGTGGTCCACGGCCCAAGCACGACTTCGGGTGGGGCCATGTTGGTCAGCAGGTAGAGGAAGGTCAGCGCGGCGGCGACTGCCACGGCGGGCAAGAGATCGAAGGTCCAGATGATGACCGCTGCGGAGGTCATCCCGAGATAGAGGGGCATCTGAGGCGAAACGTCACGGGGAGCCAGCAGGTAGAACAGGCTGGCAAGGCCGAGCACGGCGAACCATTTTAAGGTCAGGGCACGGTTCATGGGGACTCCTGCGGGAGGCGGGTTCAGAGGTCGGGGAGCCGCGCCGGGATGCGGGATTCCGGCGCGGCGGACGCTGTCTTAGATGGCCGATGTTTTGGGGAAGGCGAAGTTGTCCATATAGTAGCGGTGCGGCTTCACCGGATAACGATCCAGCGGAACGGGGTCGGCACGCAGATCCATGCCGTCGTGCCCGCTGCGGATGACGATCCACGCCGGATCGCCGTGGCGTCCGGGGAAGTCCTCGCGGTAATGCCCGCTGCGCGATTCCTTGCGCATGAGCGACGCCTTCAGGTACATTTCGGTGATCAGCGCCATGGAGCGCGCTTCCACGAGCTTGACCAGATAGTGCGGCTCGGGGGCGGTCATATACGGCAGGATATTTTGCTTGGCGTCTTCAAGGCGTTCCAGCGAACGGGTCAGGCCCTTGCCGCTCTTGAGGATGCACACGTCCATCGGGGCCATGAGTTCCTGCATGAGCCGGACCACGTCCTTGGGGTAGACGCCGGGCTTGCCGAGCAGGGACAGGGTGGCGTCGAGAGTGCCGGAAGCGTGGGCGTCGTCGAACCGCGGCGCAGAAGCGAGCCCGGAAACGTATTCACCTGCGCTGTTCCCCGCGATGTAGCCGGTCGTGGTGGTCTTGCAGGTGTCCCAGCCGCCCATGTAGACGCCGGGGGTGACGCTGCGGGCGCGTCCGGCCACGAACAGGCCCGGAATGCCGCTCCAGCCGTCCTTGTCGGCCACGGTGCCGCCGAATGAGGTGAGAACCTGCGGCATCCATTCGGTTTTGCTCTTGAAGAAGTCGATGCCGAGTTCTTTCAGTTTGGTGTCGTTGAGCTTCATCCAGCCGCCGGTGGGAGTCATGATCTCGATCCCCTCGGGGCTCATGGTGCTGGTGTCGAAATAAATCGGTCCGCGTCCGGCCCGGACTTCAAAGGCCATGCCGCGCACGTTGTAGTGCGGGTCGGCCTTGGCTCCGAGCTTCGGGGAATAGCGGCGCATGAAATCCTCGCCTTCGCCGTTGAGGAAGCGCGCGCCGTAGGGGAGCATCCCGGTCTGGCCTTCCCACGCGAACAGCTTGGGCACGTTCCAGTTCTCGATGAACTCCATGTTGCGCAGGGAAGCGCCCGCGCCGTAGGCCAACGCCGCGCCCTCGCCCGCACAGGTGTTCAGCAGGTACGAGCCCTTCCAGCCGCCGTTGTGGGCGGCGAGGATGACGGCCTTGGCCCGGAACAGGCAGGGCGCGCCGCTCTGGGCGTGGAAGCCCACGGCCCCGGAAACGGCGTCGCCGTCCTTGACGAGATCGGTGATCTCGATGCGCCCGAGGCGCTGGACGTTGAGGCGCTGGAGCTCGGCATTGAGGATCTGCGTGGTGTGCGCGCCGCCCTTGCCGTAGGGGTGGTAGAAGTAATAGCGCATGAGTTCGAGCCCACGCTGGGGGATGCTCATGAGCCTGCCGGAATCGTCGCGGGCGAACTCGTGGCCCATCTTCTCGTAATCCTTGAAGCGCTCGTAGGACTGGTTGAGGATTTCCTCAAGCACATCCTGCTCGCACAGCCCGTCATAGTAATAGACCAGCTCTTCGACCAGATCCTTGGCGGCGAACTCCGGCTGCTTGACGATCATGTCGCCGCCGGACATCCCGCCGAGGCCGCCCCAGTCGCGGGGGCCCTTGTCGACGATGAGCACGTTCTCCACATGTTGCCGGGCCGTCAATGCGGCCCACGAACCCGAAAAGCCGCCGCCGATGATCAGCACGTCCGTATCGAAAACAAAAGGTTTCGCGCTCATGGCTAGTCCTCGCAATGGATTTCAAGGGTACGCGGGAGCGGTTCCTTGAAAGGATGCACGTTGATGGCTTCCGCCGGGCAGCGGAGCTCGCAGGTGAAGCAGGTCATGCAGTCGTCGTTGTAGGCGATGCGGGCCTTGGCCCCGCAGGTCATGCAGCGCATGCCTTCCGCCAGCACGGCATGGAGATCCAGCCCCTGCCGCCGTTCTTCAAAGCCGGGGGCGTCTGTCACGGCACGTTCGTTGCGCGGGGAGAGGAGCACCCCTTCTCCGGGGAGCCTGTCCTTGTCCACGGTTTCGCGGACGGCGGAGCGGTTGGCGAGGATCTGGCCTCCGCGCAGGTAACGGTCCATCGAGTAAGCCGCCTCGCGGCCTCCGGCGATGGCTTGGATGGCCGAGGCCGGGCCGCTGGACGCGTCGCCCGCCGCGAATACGTCGGGGCGGGAGGTTTCAAAGGTGACGGCGGCGGTTTCGATGGTGCGGCGGGGCGTGATGGCCACGTCCTCCGCAAAGGGATCGAGATCGGCGGCCTGCCCTATGGCGAAGATCACGGCATCGGCGGGGATGGTGCAGGTCTGCGTTTCATCAAAAGACGGGCGGAACGCGCCGGAAGCGTCCTTGACGGAAAGGCAGGCTTTGACGGTGAGGCCGGAAACGGCGTCCGTGCCTTCGACGCGCACTGGGCCCCAGCCGCACTGGAAATCAATGCCTTCTTCGCGGGCGTCGGCGATGTTGTGTGGATAGGCGGGCAGTTCGGCTTCGGACTCAAGGGAAACCATGCTCACGGACGATGCTCCGAGGCGTTTGGCGGAAATGGCCGCGTCGACGGCAACGTCGCCGCCGCCCACGACCACGACATGGCCCGAAAACGTAGGAGCGTGATCGCCGCGCACGGCGCGCAGGAACTCCACGCCCCACAGCACGCCGGGCAGTTCCGCGCCTTCAATGGCGATCCTGCGGCTGAGGCTGGTTCCGGGGGCAAGAAGGAACGCCTTGTAGCCACGCCGGCGCAAATCGCCGAGGGTCAGGTCGCCTCCCTTGCCGATGCGGGTGTTGCAGCGGAAGCTGACGCCGAGGGCTTCAAGCCGGGCCACATGCGCCTCGACCACGGCGTCGGGCAGGCGGTAGGCAGGGATGCCGTAGCGGAGCATGCCGCCGGGGCGCGGCGCGGCCTCGAAAACGGTGACGGGGTATCCCATGCGGGCCATAAAACAGGCGCAGGAAAGCCCGGCGGGGCCGGAACCCACCACGGCGATCTTGGCGGTATGCCGGACGGCGGGCTGTTCTTCGGGCAAATCGAGATCGCCGAGGAACTGCTCGACGGCGTTGATGTTTACCGCGCCGTCCACGGCATTGCGCGCGCATTCCTTTTCGCAGGGATGGAAGCAGATGCGCCCCGTGATGCCGGGGAATGGGTTTGCCTGACGGAGTTTTTGGGCGGCTTCTTCAAGCTTGCCTTGCTGCACGAGGGCATTGTAGCCGCGAATGTCGGTCCCCGCAGGGCACGCCGCCATGCAGGGCGAAACCTTGCTCTGGTCGGTGTCGAGGCGGAACACGTCGAGGCTGCACGACTTGAAGCAGGTCCCGCATCCGATGCATTTGTCTTGATCGATAACGTTGATCACGTCCTGTCTCCTTGGCGTTCCCCGCGTCGCGGGGGACGGCTATGTGAAGGGTGAGGGGATGGGCGGGCGCGCATCCGCCCTCCGGCTCACTTCCCATTGTGCGAACCTTCACACAGCCGCTCTCAAGAAAATGGCGCAGATGCGCCATTTGTGAAAAAAAGTGGAAAAAAGAGGAGACAGGATGAAACAGTATGGATTGTATGGTTTTTTCTGTAGAGGTTCCGGGTTATTCCCCGGCTATTTTTTGCAGGAGGGCGAGGTCTCCGATCCGGAGGCGGTTCTTGGTCAGCTGGAGGAGGGCGCCGCACCCGCGCAGGACCCGCAGGGCCCTCACAAGCGTAGCCCTGTGTATCCCAAGGAAAACCGCCAGTTCTTCCTGGGTCATCTGGGGGTTGAAGTCGAGCTTGTCGCCGTGCAGACGTGAAAGCCCGCACAAAAAGAGGCTGACCTGTTTCACCGCCGTTCCGCCGCCGGTTTCGGAAAGGTTGGCGTGCATCACGAGCACCTTGGTGCTCATGGATACCATCAGGTTGATGATGAGTTCCGGGTATTCGGCGACGAAACGCGGATCATGGAGCAGCGTGCCGGGGAAGCGGTACAGTTCCACGTCTTCCATACAGTAGAAGCGGCAGTCGGGATCGTCGAACCCTGCCAGCGCCGTGGCCTCATTGAATACATTCCCGCTGCCGATATAGACCATCGCCCGCTCGCGTCCGCTCTCCGTGCCGTGCATGATTCGGAGGCGCCCCTTGGCGAGGTAGTAGAAGTCGAACATGGCGTCGCCCGCCAGTACGAGGGGGTAGCGTTTCGGGTAGGTGTACCGCGTCGCCAGATGGAGCAGGCGGCTCCACGGTGCGTTCATGTCCTCAAGTTTCCCGGTGCGGGAGGAATCGGCATCCAGCTTGAGTGGTTTCATGGAGCCTCCTGTCGTCACAGCCTTTTGTCGAGTGACGCTCCCTGATAGCCCGTGCGGGTTGGCGAGGCAAGCGATCTCACGGGGCTCCGCCCCGGACCCTGCCGAGGGGCTCTGCCCCTCGGGACCCCGCAAGGGGCGAGCCGCCCCTTGACCCGGCGGCGCGATTACCCTGGCGGCAACGCCGCCAAGGTAATCGCTTAATATACAATGTAGTTCAATTCGTATACCGGAATCTGTCCATGTACTATGTGATAACCATCTAAATTTGTTTATCCGAAATGTCTGTCCGACGAGGCGATAACCTCCCTCTGCAATAACACCGTCAATATGTTCGCGATGAAACCGTGACGTGCAAAACCCCGCGCATTTTCCTTTCCCTAACATTGCCGCCAGTAAGGGCCGTTTCCCAGAGAAGCGGCTTTTTGTATGGGAAACGGAGCGGCGGCTATCCATTGGGGGGAATAGCCGCCGTTTGGGGGAGTGGGGGAGGAGGAAGCCCCCAGGTTGGTGGAGAGGAGATTTTTTTGAGCCCTGCGTTTCCGGAATTCCAGTAAAGGGAGATTCCTTTATGCCCTGAGCGCTTCCTCCTGCGGTGTTGCCGCGGGAGGAAACGCTTGTGCCGGGTCAAGGGAGCGCTGCTCCCTTGCGGAGTGCAGAGGCAGCGCCTCTGCCGGGGTTCCGAGAGGGTCCGGGGCGGCGCACCATCAATACATGCCGAGCGCCTTCGGGAGGAACGTCACGACGTCGGGGAAGAAGATGAGGAAGAACACCACGAGAATAAGCAGGAAAATATACGGACAGGCTCCCTTGGCGACCCGCTCCAGCGGGAGGTTGGACAGGTTCATGGCGATGAACAGGTTGACGCCGAGCGGCGGGGTCAGCAGGGCGATCTCGTTGGTTATCACCCAAAAGACGCCGAAGAACACGGGGTCGATGCCCACGGACTTGATGATGGGTAGGAAGACCGGCGCGAGCACGACGATGGTGGCCAGCGTTTCCATGAACATGCCGAGGAAGAACAGCAGTGCCGCGATGAGCAGCAGGATCAGGATGGGATTGGTGGTGTACAGCATCATCTGGGCGGCGAGCTGCTGCGGGATCTGGTACATGGTCAGGAACCGCCCGAAAATGGTGGACACGCCCACGACGATGAGGATGGTCCCGGTGGAGATGTTCGCCAGCTTCATGGCGTTGAACACTTCCTTCAGGGAAAGCTTCTTGGTGATGAAGAAGCCGACGAAAAGGGCGTACCACACCGCGACGACCGAGGCTTCCACGGGCGTGCATATGCCCGCGTAGATGCCGCCGAGGATGACCACGGGAGCCATGAGGGACCAGATGTTCTTCAGGAGCGCCCGCCCGAATTCGGCCATCGTGTAGGAATGCATCGTGCCCTTGTAGCCGTGGCGGCGGGCGATGGTATAGGCCGTGAACATGAGGCAGGTGCCGACCAGCGCGCCGGGTACGAAACCGGCGGTGAACAGCGCGGAAATCGAGACGTTGGCGATGATGCCGTAGACCAGCATGGGGTTGCTCGGCGGGATGAGGATGCCGAGCGTGCCGCCGGTAGCCGAAACGCCGGCGGCGTATTCGGGCGAGTAGCCGCGCTTGATCATGGAGGGGATCATGATGCTGCCCATGGCGGCCACGGTGCCGGGGCCGGAGCCGATCATGGAGGCGAAGAACATGCAGCCGAGGATGGTCACGATGCCGAGCCCGCCGCGTATGTGCCCGACGAGCATGGAGGCGACCTCAACGATCTGGGCCGCCATGCCGCCGCGTTCCATGAGCGCCCCGGCGAAGACGAAGCCCACCACCGCCAGCAGGGGGAACATGTCCGAGACCTTGATAAGGTCAATCATGACGAGCGAAAGCGGGATGTCGCTCAGAAGCAGCACGGTGATGGACGCCATGCCGAGGGAGACGAAGATGGGCGTGCCCATGACGAGCAGGACAGCCAGCGCAATCCAGATGAGGACTTCAAGCGACATCAGAATACCTCCTCGCTGGGAACGACTAAGGGATCGCGCTTGGTGAAGATGCGCCACCAGCGCTCGACGAGGCGGACGGCCTGCAAGGTAAAGGCGATGGGCACCGCCGCGTAGACATAGCGCATATCAAGCATCAGCGCCCCGGAAACCATCGGGCGGTCGCTCATGCTGATGATGAAGTCCGTCCCGACGTTCACCACGATAATGCAGAAGATCAGCCAGATGATGTCCGTCGTAAGGAGCAGAAGCATCTGGCCGAGCTTCGGCAGGAGCTTGAGCTGCGCGGTCACGCGGATATGCAGATTCTTTGAGGCGGCGAGGCTTGCCGCGAAATAGACAAGGTACAGGAACAGGAAACGGCTGACCTCTTCAGACCATGCGATGGACTTGCCGCCGAAGTATCTGTAGCACACCTGCATCATCAAAAGCGTCATGATGACGCCGAGAAGCGCACAGCAAATGTACTCTTCAAGGTTCTTCCAAATGGACGCCAGCTGCTCGCGCATGACTCTCTCCTCACCCGTTGAGGTTTAGCGGCCCGGAGGAGGAAGCCACCTCCGGGCTCGGCAGGCGTTATTGCGGACGCGTACGTCCGAGGGACTTCATCATGGTGTCAAGCAGGGAAATATCGCCGATCTTGTCGTAGAACTGCGGCCATACGTTCATGGCCTTTTCCTGCCAGACGGACTCGTCTTCCGGCTTGTCGAGGATTTCGACACCCTTATCCTTGAGCACCTTGACGAGGTCGGTTTCCATTTCGGCAATCATCTTGCGGTTGTTTTCGGTGGCGAGACGTCCGCCTTCGAGGATGGCCTTCTGGACGTCCTCAGGCTGCTTCTTGAGCCACGCGGCGTTCACCACGATGGGGCCGATCCACACCTTGTAGTGGATTTCGGTGATGTACTTCTGCACTTCCTCGAACTTGTTGGAAGCAAACACGGGATAGGGGTTTTCCTGCCCGTCGACGACCTTCTGCTGGAGGGCGTTGAACGTTTCGTCCCACGCCATGGGCGCGGGTTCGCCGCCCCACGCACGGAAGGTGGCGATCATGATCGGGTTGTTGGGCACGCGGATCTTGAGGCCCTTGAGGTCTTCAACCGTACGGATGGGGTGCTTGCTGTTGCTCAGCACGCGGAAGCCCTGCACGAGCCAGCCCACGGCCATGTTGCCGCTCTCGGCGATCATGCGCTTGTTGATCTCGTCCCAGTTCTGGTCGATGAGCTTGTAGCAATCTTCATAGTTGGTGAACATGTACGGCAGGTCGAACACGCCCATTGAGGGGCTGAACACCGTCACGTTGTTGACCGCGAGGGACGCGATCTGAATGACCCCCTGCTGGATGTCCTGAAAACTCCGCTCCTCGCCGCCAAGTTGGCTGCCGGGGTAAATCTGAACGTCTACCTTCCCGTTGGTGGCCTTTTCCACATAGTTCTTGAAGTCGAGGGCCGCCGCGTGATGCGGTTCCTTGACCATCGCGCTGGAGCTGTGGCTGTAGCGCATGACGATTTTTTTCTCGGCCGCACTGGCAGGGGAAACCAGAAGCAGCGCTCCGCAAACCGCCCCTAAAAGGGCCCGGTTGAAGCTTTGCCGGATGTTCATGAAGACCTCCTCATTATGGGTGAACAGTCTGAAATCCATTGCCATAGTCGCGCTTTTTTCTAAGAATGCGCGCTGCACATTCATGAAAGAGCGTACTTTTTCACTTGCATGTCGCCTCAAAAGAACGTAGAAATAGAGATAATCGACCTTAATCAATAGTAAAAAACGTTTTCATGCTCTTGCGTTTACGGGCGCTTGCGATGCATGTCCGCCATCATCTTGTCGAGGAGGTCGAGATTGCCGATTTTGGGGTAGAGATCAGGCCAGAGAGCCATCGCCTTTTCTTCCCAAACGTTTTCGTCTTCGGGCTTGTCGAGGATTTCGACGCCGGCCTTCTTCATGGCGGGCTTCAGGCGGGCTTCCATAGCCATGATCATTTCGCGGTTGTGCTTGGTGGCGAGGCGTCCGCCTTCGAGGATGGCCTGCTGGATGTCGGCGGGCTGCTTCTTGAGCCATGTGTCGTTGACGACCATGACGATGATTTGGAGCTTGTAGCGCAGCTCGGTCATGTACTTCTGCACTTCTTCAAACTTGTTGGACGCAAAAACCACGTACGAGTTTTCTTGGCCGTCGACGACCTTCTGCTGAAGGGCGTTGAAGGTTTCGTCCCACGCGAGGGGGGTCGGTTCACAGCCCCAGGCCCGGAACGTGTTG
Source organism: Bilophila sp. 4_1_30 (assembly GCF_000224655.1). Lineage (NCBI taxonomy): Bacteria > Pseudomonadati > Thermodesulfobacteriota > Desulfovibrionia > Desulfovibrionales > Desulfovibrionaceae > Bilophila > Bilophila sp. 4_1_30. The sequence continues at coordinate 723,453 of NZ_JH114233.1, read as the reverse complement.
ATCATGACCGGGTTGTTGGGCACGCGGATTTTGAGGCCCTTGAGGTCTTCGATGGTACGGATGGGGCGCTTGCTGTTGCAGACGTGGCGGTAGCCGAGGTCGAGCCAGCCGATGATGCGGTTGCCGCTTTCCTTGATGGTTTTGGCGTTGAGTTCGTCCCAGTACTTGTCGAGGATGGTCCAGCCTTCCTGATTGGTCCTGAACAGGTAGGGAAGATCGATGACATAGAGGGAGGGGGCGAACACGGCGGCGTTGTTGGAAGCCAGGGATGCTATCTGGATGACGCCCTGCTGCACGTCCTGAAAGGCGCGTTCCTCGCCGCCGAGCTGGCTGGCGGGGTAGATCTGTACTTCCACTCTGCCCTTGGTTTTCTCTTCAACGTATTTCTTGAAGTCCAGAGCCGCCGTGTGATGAGGCTCCTCCACCATGGCCGCCGAACTGTGGCTGTAGCGCATGATGATTTTCTTTTCGGCCGCCGCTTGCGCGGGCAGGCACAGGATCGCCCCGATCATCAATCCTACCGTCGCCTTCCATGTGTTGGACAGTTGCATAACGCCCTTCTCCTTGGGGTTATCTGGTTAGGCCTGCGGCCTTCCGGGGTGCCGTGTGGCTCCGGGGTCGCAGACATGAGGCCTAAAGGGTGGATTTCCTTATAACTATGATGCCTGTGAGCGATTTTTGAATCCGTTCTTTTATAAAAAAATATGAATATTCAATATATTGTATGTTATAGTTTATATTAGAATGAATACGTTTTCATTCTATGCGTCAAAAAAATATCTTGTCAAGAGATGGGATGTCTTTTTTTGTGTCCTCAAAACCGTAAAAGACATATTTTTTATAGAATACAGTCTATTAAAAAAGATATTTTTTGCCCTTTCAAGCACTCCCCACAGCACTGTGAAGAGGTTTCCGCCCTCACGGGGTCTGCCGCTGTGGGAGATGCCAGAAATGCATGTGTCCATATAACATATGTAAATACAATATATTTTTTCTTTTTCGGCACGCTCTTTCCCAGTAAATGGAGTGGAGTGAGGTACAAAACCCGGCCTTTGCCGGAGCTGAAGGGGGTGAAAGCAAAAAAACGTTGCAAAGAGGCTTGACAGCGGTTTTATGGGCGGCTAGATTGAAAACGTACTCATTGAAGTACAAAATAAATGGATAATACATTGAAAAGAAACAATAAAATGAATGAAAACGGTTTCAACAACACTCGGGCGACCATAAAAGACGTTGCCGTCAAAGCGAACGTCTCGCTTTCGACCGTATCCCGCGCCCTCCGCGAGCCGGACAAAACGCCCGCGGAAACGGTCAGCAAGGTCAGGGCCGCCGCGGAAGCGCTCAATTACGTCTACAACGCGACGGCGGGTTCCCTCTCCAAAAGGCGCTCGGACACCATCGGCATCCTCCTGCCTTCGCCGACCTACGCGGCGTTCGGCGTGAACCTGATGGCGATCCAGAAAACGTGCTCGGAGCGGAACTACTCGTGCAAGGTGGCCTTGTCGCAGTTTTCGCCGGAGGAGGAGCGCCTCGCCATGCGGCGCTTCCACGAGCAACGCATCGGCGGGCTCATTCTCGTCGGGCTGGACATGAGCAATGTGGAGTACATGAAGACGCTGGAGGCGGCGGGCATCCCCTGCATCATCCTGTGGGAAGTGCCGGACGAAAGCGTGAACTATATCGGCATCGACAACGCGCGATCCATCTATACGAGCGTCAAATACCTCATTGATCTCGGCCATAAGCGCATCGGTTTTCTGGTCGGCCCCATGACCTGCGCGCGCCGCACCATTGACCGCATGGAAGGCTACAAGAAGGTGCTCGCCGACAACGGCATCCCCTTCGATCCGGAACTTATCCGCTCGCAGCCGCCGTCCTATCTGCTCGGCAAGGAATCCATGCGGGCGTTTTTGAAATTGCAGGACCCCCCGACGGCGGTGCTGTGCGTGAACGACTATCTGGCCATTGGGGCCATACGCGCCATCACCGAGGCGGGGCTGAGCGTCCCGGAGGACATTTCGGTCTGCGGCTTCGACGACATCGACATCGCCGCCTACTTCAACCCGCCGCTGACGAGCATCAAGACGCCCTGCTACGAAATGGGCCAGATGGCGGCGAACATCATGATCTCGGCCATTGAATCGCAAACCCCGCTGAAGGTGCAGTACCTGCTCGACACGGAGCTTATCGTGCGCAGGACCTGCGGCAGGGTCAAAGAAAAATAAAAGGAAGGAATCCGCATGAATACTTGTGAAGCTACGCCCTCCGCGGCCCAAGAGATACGCATTCAGAGTCTCGGAACGCCGGAAATCGATTCTCCGTTGTCGCGCAATCTGGCGACGGCGGGCGAGAGGCGCGTGGTCTTCACCGTGGACGAGGAGCTGGTGGACGAAGGCGCTGCGCCGCGCCCCATGTCCTTTGAGCTGGCGGGCCCCCGCGACCGGATCTACTTCGATCCGAGCAAGACGAAATGCGCCATCGTGACCTGCGGCGGGCTGTGCCCGGGCATCAACGACGTCATCAGGGCCATCGTAATGACGGCGTACAACGCCTATCGCGTCCCTTCGGTCCTTGGCATCCGCTACGGCCTGCAGGGGTTTATCCCGTCCTACCGCTACGACGTGCGCGAGCTGGCCCCGCGCGATGTGGAAGGCATCCACGAGTTCGGGGGGACGATCCTCGGGACGTCCAGAGGGCCGCAGTCTTCATCCGAAATCGCCACCGCCCTTGAGCGCCTGAACATCAGTGCGCTGTTCATCATCGGCGGCGACGGGACGATGAAGGCTGCGGCGTCCATCCAGCAGGAAGTCGCCCGGCGCGGCAAGCACATCTCCATTGTCGGGATTCCGAAAACCATCGACAACGACATCAATTTCATCCCCCATTCCTTCGGCTTCGAAACGGCGGTGGACAAGGCCGCCGACGCCATCCGCTGCGCCCATATCGAGGCCGCCAGCGTCTTCAACGGCATCGGCATAGTCAAGCTGATGGGGCGCGAATCGGGCTTCATCGCCGCCAACGCCTCCCTCTCCATGCGCGAGGTCAATTTCGTGCTCGTCCCCGAGGTCCCTTTCAGCCTCTACGGCGAGCGGGGCCTGTTCCCGGCTCTGGAAAAGTGCCTTGCCGCGCATTCCCACGCCGTGCTCGCCGTGGCGGAGGGGGCGGGGCAGGATCTGCTTTCTGAGCACGAAACCCGCTGCGACGCCTCGGGCAACAAGGCGCTCGGCGACATCACCGGGTTCCTGCGCGCGAAGATCGCCGAATACTTTTCAGCCAAAAAGATACCTTACTATCTCAAATATATCGATCCGAGCTACATGATCCGTTCCGTCCCCGCCAACGCCAACGACAGGCTGTACTGCGGCTTTTTGGGCCAACATGCCGTGCACGCGGCCATGAGCGGGAAGACGGGCATGGTCGTAGCCAACATCATGGACAAGTTCGTCCATCTGCCGCTGGAGCTGGTAACGCGCAAGCGCCGCACCATGAGCGTGCGTTCCGATCTGTGGCAGTCGGTTCTGGAAACGACGGGGCAGGGGGACGTGATGGGCACGTCCCCCGAACCGGAACAACATCTGTAAGGAAGTCGAGGCTGAACCATGAACGAGCGGAAATTGCGGCAGCTCACCGAGCTGAGCAAGGAAGCGAGGCAGTTGCTCACCAAAATGATCGGCCAGATCGGTGTCGGGCATGTGGGCGGTTCCCTGTCCCTCATCGAAGCGCTGGTCTACCTTTATTACGAAGAAATGCGCGTACGCCCCGAAGAGCCGGGCTGGCCCGACCGTGACCGAATCGTGCTCTCCAAGGGCCATGCCGGACCCGCGCTGTATACCCTGCTGGCCATGAAGGGCTACTTTGATAAGGAAACCCTCCTCACCCTGAACCAGCCCGGCACCAGGCTGCCGAGCCATTGCGACATGAAGCTGACCACGGGCATCGACATGACCGCGGGTTCGCTTGGGCAGGGGCTTTCGGCGGCGGTGGGCATGGCGCTGGCGGCGCGCATGGAGCGCAAGGACTACCGCGTCTACTGCATCGTCGGCGACGGCGAGCAGCAGGAAGGGCAGATCTGGGAAGCGGCCATGTATGCCGGGAGCCAGGAGCTCGACAACCTTGTCGTGCTGGTGGACGACAACGGGATGCAGATCGACGACTACACCGACGCGATCAACGCCGTGCGTCCGCTCGACAAGCGTTGGGAAGCATTCGGCTGGGCGACTCTGTGCATCGACGGGCACAACTTCTCGGATCTCGAAGCCGCGCTGAACCATGCCCGCACCATCAAGAAGCGCCCCACCGCCATCATCATGGCCACGGTCAAGGGCAAAGGGCTTTCGGTCGCGGAAGGCAAGCTCAGTTCGCACAACATGCCCCTGTCGCCCGAAGACGTTGCCGCCGCTTTGCAGGAACTCCAATAAGGAACGAGGAATGCCGTCATGCTTGAATCTCAGGAAATGCGTAAGGTCTATTGCGATACGATGATCGCGCTTGCCAAGGAGGATCCCCGCATCGTGGACGTTGAGGCGGATCTGACCGGCGCGCACGGCATGAAGCCGTTCAAGGCGGCCTATCCCGACCGCTCCTTCAACGTGGGCATCGCCGAGGCCAATATGGTCGGCGTGGCCGCCGGGCTGTCCGCCTGCGGCAAGATCCCCTTCGTGCATTCTTTCGCCACGTTCGCCTCCCGCCGCTGCTTCGACCAGATCGCCATCTCGGTTTGCTACGCCGGGCTGAACGTCAAAATCGTGGGCTCCGATCCGGGCGTCGGCGCGGAACTCAACGGCGGTACGCACATGGCGCTTGAAGACATGGGCATCATGCGCACCCTGCCGGGCATGACCGTGTTCGAGCCCACGGACTCGGTGCAGCTCCGCAAGGCCCTGCCCGCCATCGTCGAGCACGAAGGCCCGGTATATATCCGGCTGTTCCGCCGTCAGGCCGAAAACGTCTTTGACGATGGCTACGAGTTTGATCTCGGCAAGGCCGATCTCCTGCGCGACGGTTCCGACGTGACCCTGATCGCGTCCGGCGTCTGCGTCGCCAACGCGTTGCAGGCCGCCGAAACGCTGGCTCAGGAAGGCGTATCCGCCCGCGTGCTCAACATCCACACCATCAAGCCCATCGACGCCGACGCCGTCATCAAGGCCGCCTCCGAAACCGGCGCGCTGGTTACGGCGGAAAACCACAACGTCATCGGCGGGCTTGGCAGCGCCGTTGCGGAAGTGCTGGCGGAACAGCGGCCCACGCCGCTGGAACGTGTCGGCGTCAAGGATCATTTCGGTCAGGTGGGCAAGGCGCCCTATCTGATGGGCGTGTTCGGCATCACCGCCGCGGACATCGCCAAGGCGGCCCGCAAGGCCATCGCCAGAAAGTAGCCGCCCCCGGCGTTCCGCCGGAACCATCCCGCTTCACTGGTTTCACCGTTTCCCTGCCCGCTCGGCCAGGGGGGCTGAAGTCATACCTTTTTTCGGACTCAAGCAAGGATTGGATATGGATACCGTAGGCATTGTAGGACTGGGGGTTATGGGAAGCAATTGCGCGAAAAAATTGATGGAAAGCGGGGTTCCCGTGGCCGGGTACGATCCGTATCCGCCTGCCGTCAAGCGCGCTTCCGAGGCCGGGGTGAGCATGTGCGGTTCCCCGGCGGAACTGGCGGGCAAGGCCGGGGTCATCCTGATGTTCGTCCCCGGCCCCGCCGACACGGAAAAGGTCGTGCTCGGCGAGGGCGGGATCGCATCCGGGGCCCCCGAGGGCACCGTGGTCGTCAACATGAGCACGGTCGATCCGGGCGTGAACATTCGCATGGGCGAGGCGCTGGCCCCCAAAGGCATTGATTTTGTGGACGCACCGGTCATGGGCAGCCCGTCCGGGGTGGGAAGCTGGGCTTTTGCGCTCGGCGGCTCGGATGAGGCCCTCGCCAAGATCAAGGATGTGCTCCTCGTACTCAGCGGATCGGAAGAAAAACTGTTCCACATCGGGCCGCTCGGGCACGGCAACAAGCTGAAACTGCTCAATAACATGATGCTCGGCGCGATCGACGCCTGCGCCGCCGAGACCATGGCGCTCGCCGAACACATGGGTCTGTCCCAGAAAACGCTCATCGACGTGGCGGTCGCCGCCAACGCCCGCGTGCTCAGCAACGCCTATAAGGAAATCGGTACCCGCATCGCCGAGGGGCGTTACGACGGGCCCACGTTCACGGTGGACATGCTCATTAAGGACAACAAGTTGTGCCTCGACATGGCCAGAGAATACGGCGCGCCGCTCATTCTGGGCGCGGCGGTGGACTATGTGCACCGGATGGTTTCGGTTCAGGGCTACGGCGCGAAGGACCACGCCGTGTCATGGAAGGCCGTGGCGAAAAACTGGAAGGCATAGTGCCGGCAGTCGGTTCCGCCGGGTGGGTACGCCGCGAAACGGGGTTTATCCGTGTTTTCCGGGTAAACGGCGCGTTTCAGGCGGCTGTGCCCGGACGTATTGAGAGTAGTGGCTTCCGAATGGTTCTTCCCCAAAAGCACATGTCATTTGCATAGGGTATAAAGCAAAAACCATTCAGGTGTTAGCACACTCGCTTCTTTTAGCCGTGGGGGCATCCCCGGGGAGGTTTCATGCGTATTCTCGTAACGGGCGGCGCGGGCTTCATCGGTTCCCATCTTGTCCGCGCTCTGCTGCGGCAGGGCGACGAAGTCGTCGTTTTCGACCGTGTTCCGGTTCCTCATCTGTTGCAGGACATCATGGATTCGATCACCTACGTGCAGGGCGACAGCGCTTCGGATCTCGATCTGTACCGGGCGGTGGCGACCAACGGTATCGAGGGGATCTTCCATCTCGGCGCGCTTATGGCGGGCGTGTGCGAACAGAATCCGCCGCTGGCGTTTCAGGTGAACTTCCGCTCCACGCAGGTGCTGCTTGATGCGGCGGTGGCCTGCGGGGTGAAGCGGTTCTTCTTCATGAGCTCCATCTCCCTGTACAGCCCGACCTCCGTCGAACCCGTGCCGGAAGACGCGCCCAAGGATCCCGCCACCATCTACGGGCAGACCAAGCTGGCCGGGGAGCACCTGCTGCGCTGGTACGCCGACAACCACGGCATCGACAGCCGGGGCATCCGTCCCACATGGGTCTGGGGCCCCAACCGTACCAACGGCCTGACCACGCAATATACGACGGGGCTTGTGGATTCCATCGCCAGAGGCGGCGAGGTGCACGTCGACAACCCGGACGAGCGGGGCGACTGGATCTACATCCATGACACGATCAAGGCCATGCTGCTGGTCTGGAACGCCGAAAAGCCCGCACAGCGCTTCTATACCGTCTGCGGCAGCGTCCACACGCTTCGGGAAGTCGCGGAACTGACCAACCGCCTCTGTCCGGAAGCCAAAGTCACCTATGCGGAACACAGCGCGAACACCTCGCCGTATGCGTGCTCGTTCGACGATTCCGCTATCCGGAAGGAGCTGGGTTACGCGCCCGAATGGTCCATCGAGGACTCCGTAAAGGATTATATCCGCGTGGTCATGGGAAGAGATTAGCGATTGGAATGGTCGACCGTCGGGGCGGGGAAGGCCTTTTGAAGAAGAGGCTTTCCCCGGCTTCAACCTCTTTCCTTCCCAAGACTTTTGAAAGGAATGTGTATGGCCGTATTGCTTGGTGTCTGTAATTGGGTGCATCCCCTGCTGCAATCTCCGTCATGCTGCAAGAAGCTGAAGGAAACGGGGATCGATGCGATCCAGCTCGATTTGGGTTCTGCGGAGGAATATTTTCCGCTGTCGTCGCCGGGCATACAGCGGCAATGGAAAGAAGAGGCTGAGCTATACGGCATCCGGCTTGACGCTGTAGTTGTGCTGGCTGTCCTGAAGCACGGCATGACCGCCGAGCCCGGAAGCGAACGGCGCAATACGGCGGAAAAGGCCATTGCCGCCGCCGTGGACTGTGCCGCCGACATGGGCATTCCCCGGATTGTGCTGCCGAGCTTCAAGGCGTCGGCTATCCGTAACAAGGACGATCTGCGTGAGACGGCCCGCTGTTTGCGGCTGGCCTGTGCGCTGGCGAAACACCGGGGCATTGCTGTAGCCACGGAAAATCTTCTTGATGTTACGACGATGAAATCCCTTTTGAATATCGTCGCCTACGATAATCTCTGTTCCTGCCTCGACCTGTCTCATTTTGTCCTGCGTAGGCGGGAAGACGTGTTTGAGGCCTTGCCGGAACACCTCGCCGTGTGTTGCGGCGTGCATCTCAAGGACGGCATGTACGGCGAACCCGGAGTCAGGCCCCTCGGTGAGGGGTCATGCCGCGCGGGTGAGTTGCTCGCGGCGCTGAAGCGGGAAGGGTACGATGGGCCGCTGTTCCTCGAAAACCGTTATACGGAGCCGGTTTTCGGCTCGGATGCCCTGTATGCGCTCAGGCGCGATGCCGAGTATGTCCGTCAGGCTTTTCTGTAACGGCTGTTGCCAGTTTTGGCTGTAACGCATCGCGGCGTTTCAGAAACATGCGGCCTCTTTCCTGAGCGTTTTTTTGAGCGCAACGTCGTTGAGGGAAACGTACCCGCCGGGCCACGGTTTTGCAGTATGGCCTATTGCCCTTGCGGGATTACGGTACCTCTGGGCGGGGCCTGAGCCCGTTTGATGCGGAACGGCGCATGTTTTTTGAAACGATACGGAACCTTTTGAACAAAGGATAGGTCAGATGCCTCTTACCGGACCTCGGGACATGTTTGCGAAAGCCCTTGCGGGCGGTTTCGCCGTGGGCGCGTTCAACATCAACAATATGGAAACCGTGCAGGGGATTTTGCAGGCCGCCGGGGACGAGCGTTCCCCCGTGATCCTGCAAGTCTCCAACGGGGCGCGCCAGTACGCCGGGCGGGGTTATCTCCGCAAAATGGCCGAAGCCGCTTCGGAAGAAACCGATGTGCCTTTTGTGCTGCATCTGGATCACGGGTCCGGTTTCGACATCTGCAAGGCCTGCATCGACGACGGGTTCACTTCGGTCATGATCGACGGCTCACACCTGCCTTTTGAGGAGAATGTGGCCGTCACCCGCCGCGTCGTGGAGTACGCCCATGACAGGGGTGTCTGGGTCGAAGCCGAACTCGGACGGCTCGCCGGGGTCGAGGAAACCGTTTCGTCCCGCGAATCCGTTTATACCGATCCCGAAGAGGCAGAAACATTTGTAGCCCGTACCGGATGCGATTCGCTTGCCATTGCCATCGGGACGAGTCACGGCCCCTGCAAGTTTTCGGGGGAGGCGCGGCTTGATTTCGAGCGCCTTGACGCTATCGCCGCCCGTCTGCCGGGCGTGCCGCTGGTGCTGCACGGCGCGTCGAGTGTGCCGCAGGAGGCCGTGGCTGCCGTCAACGCGCACGGCGGGAATGTCGCGGGAGCCTCCGGCGTGCCCGAAGACCTGCTTCGCCGCGCCGCCGCTTCCGCCATTTGCAAGATCAATATTGATACGGATCTGCGGTTGGCCGTCACCGCCGCCATCCGGACCCTGCTTACGGAGCGCCCCGAAACCTTCGATCCTCGCTCCTATCTGACCGCGGGCCGCGAAGCCGTGCGCGAGATGGTCCGGCATAAGATCCGCGCCGTGCTCGGTTCGTCCGGGCAGGCATAAACGTTCGGCGTCCGACCCCCCGGACGCTGGGCAGGGCGTCCCCGCGTTTGCGAGCCCTCGGGGACGCCCTTTCTTTTTGCCTCCGGTTCATGCTTCCGGACCGCCGCTTCCCGCAGAAAGAAGGGCATCGGGGAGACGGTGCTTCCGCCACATTCCCCCACATCATGGGCTGGAAGTTTTTGTCCGGATACTGGGTTTTTAGGCTGGCCTGAAAGCGTGTTTTTTTGTTCCGCAATGTGAAGGAGCGTTTTCACTTTTTCAAAGTGGGAACGCTCTTTTGCTGCGTACGGGATCGGTATGCCGTTACCGGGCAATGCGTGTTTTTGGGTGTAAAATCGGTTCGTTCCGTAGCGGGTGGAGTCTCTTTATAACTCTATCGTACTAAAAATAATGTTTATTTTATTGACGCACCATACCGTGTGAAGGATAGTATGGGGAAAAAAGGAGACAGTCATGTCATACCGCATAGTCAAAAAGATCGTGACGGGCCGTCAGGCGATAGACGGGGCCGGGGTACATCTGGTCCGCGTGCTCGGCTCAGGGACGATCCGGGACTTTGACCCGTTCCTCATGTTGGATGCGTTCGACTCGCTGAATCCTGCGGATTACGTGCGCGGCTTTCCGCTGCACCCGCATCGCGGGATTGAGACGTTTACATATCTGGTGAAAGGCGAAATCGACCACAAGGACAGCCTTGGCAACAGCGGGCAGATTAAAGACGGCTGCTGCCAGTGGATGACGGCGGGCGGGGGCATCCTGCATCAGGAAATGCCCAAGGCATCCCCCCGGATGCTCGGGCTCCAGCTCTGGATCAACCTGCCGCGCGACAAAAAAATGGTCCATCCCAAATACCGCGACATCACCCCCGACGATATCCCCGTCATTGAGGAGAAGGGCGTGACGATCCGCGTCGTCACCGGAAAATACGGCAATATCGGCGGCGCGACACAAGGCGAATACGTGGACGTGCAATTCCTTGATGTAGAGATGGGGCCCGGCGGCACGTGGGAGATGGAGACTATCCCCGGCAATACCGTGTTCTCGTATCTTATGGAAGGTTCGTGCGCCTATGAGCCGGAAGGTGTGATCCAGCCCGCCCGGCGTGCCGTCCTCTTCTCGGATGGGGACAAGATCCACCTCCATGCCGGTCCCGAAGGCGCCCGTATGGTCATCGTTTCCGGCAAGCCCCTCCGCGAGCCCGTAGCATGGGGAGGCCCCATCGTCATGAATACCGATGAAGAGCTGCGCAACGCGTTTATGGAACTGGAAGAGGGGACGTTCATCCGTCATGGGTAACATTCTGCGGCTGTTCCGCCGTTGAAAGGTACGGGCGTCCGTTCCCGCAGCTGCCCGCGCCTCGCCCAAAGCCCTCCTCACGCGTTCCCGCGGGATGGGGCGCTTCAGCCTTGAAAGGCAAACCCAGCCTGAAAGGAGCCCGTTTTTGGGGGAGGCGTTTTTCCCCCGCCTTTGCCGAACGGGAATCCGCAGGGCTTCCCGCTTTTGACAATGCCGGAAACCGCGCGGCGGAGAGCCTCGCGTTCCGATACACAGAGAAACATCAGGAGGTACAGAATGCACCATTCCCGAGTCATGGCAGGCGCGATGACGCTGCTGCTTCTGAGCGCTCCGGCTTCTTGGGCCGCAACGCCGCAAAAGGAAAAGGCGGTGACCACTGCGGAACCGTTTGAAGGGGTCGTCATTGCCGAAGGCCTTTCCGCTCCGTGGGATATGGTCTGGGGGCCGGGCAATCATATTTGGGTTTCCGAGCGCGAAGGGAGCCGCATCACCAGTGTGGATCCCGAAACAGGCGAGAAAAAGCTCGTCGGCAGCATTCCGGACGTGAAGGTCGGGCCGCAGCATGAAGGCGTGCTCGGCATTGCCCTTGATCCCGATCTCGGCAAAAACGGCAGCAAGAACAACGTCTATGTCGCGCATACATATATGGACGGCGGCAGGGAACACGCCCGCATCGTCCGGTTCCACTATGATCCGCAGACCCGGAAGATTGCCGATCCCAAAGTAATCCTGAGCAACATGCCCGCCGGGGATGACCACAACGGCGGTCGCCTGCGCTTCGGGCCCGACGGCAAGCTCTACTACTCCATCGGGGAGCAGGGGCACAATCAGGGCGCGAACGTCTGCAAGCCCATCGACGCCCAGCGTATTCCCACCAAGGCCGAACTCGACGCGGGCGATCATTCCGCCTATGCGGGCAAGGTACTGCGCCTCAATCCCGACGGCGGCATCCCGGACGACAACCCGGTCATCAACGGCGTCAGGAGCCACGTGTACACCTACGGCCATCGTAACCCGCAGGGGCTTGTGTTTGTGGGTGATCTGCTCTTTGAGGCCGAGCACGGCCCTTCGTCAGACGATGAGATCAATCTCCTCGTGGGGGGTGGCAACTACGGCTGGCCGCACGTCGCCGGGTTCCGGGATGATCAGGGCTACGTATACGGCAACTGGTCGGCGGCCCCTGACTGCGAAAAGCTGGCGAAGAGCTACTTCCCGACCGATATCCCCGCCAGCGTTCCGCAGCAGAAGGAAACCGAGTGGAAGGCCGAGGATTTCCGCGAACCCATCAAGACGTTCTATACCGTGCCGAATTCGTACAACTTCCGCGACGGGCGTTGCGGCGACATGGCCTACCTGTGCTGGCCGACCATCGCGCCGTCGAGCGTCGCCTACTACCCGGCGAACGGCCCGATCCCCGGCTGGGGCAACTCCCTTCTCGTGACCAGCCTCAAGAACGGCGCGCTGTATCGTGTACCCCTCAATGCCGACGGCAAGACCGCGCAGGGCGACGTGACCAAGTACTTCCATACGCCCAATCGCTACCGTTCGGCACTCGTCTCGCCCGACGGGAAGACCATTTACGTGGCTACCGACGTGCGCGGCAACGCTCTCGGCAACGACGGCAAGCCCGTCAACGACATGAAGAACCCCGGTTCGATCATCGCGTTCATCTACGACGCCAAGCAATAATTTCCGGTAAGGAACGTACGGAGTTCCTGATGGAGGGAAACCTTTCTGGAGAGAGGTTTTCCTCTTTTGGTTTTCTTTACCTTTGCTGTGGCATCCGGCTGATAGGAAAAGCGGAATGGTGGGAACCTCTTCCGCGTGGAAGATCCGGAAATGTGATGAAGAGAAGGGGAGGCTCACAAAGAAGTATTCGCATGGCTCCCTCTTCTTTTTCCTATGAGAGGAGGCTTGGGGCTTTGGCTCCCATAGAGTTGGGGAACCGTATCCCTTTGCTTCGCAAGAAAAAAAGATCCTTTCCGGATGGCCCATTCAGCGCCGTGCTTCAAGCGGTTCCGTTGGCGGCCTCGCGGTCAAAGGAAACGCGGCGCAGGTCAAGGGCGCTTCCCCTGCCAAAGCACCCTTGCCGGGGGCCGGGAGGAGCCTTCGGGTGAGGCCCAGCTTCAGGCTTGCTTCGGTTCGGATGTCCGTTTGCCGCCCAGTTTGCTGGAAAGCCCCATGAACACCGTATAGAAAAACGGGGCGTACAGCACGGTGAGCAGCGCCGTCGCCACCATGCCGCCGAAGACGGCAGTACCCAGATATTGCTGGTTGATTGCGCCCGCGCCCGTTGCCCAGAGCATGGGCAGGGCGCCCACGGCATAGGCCAGCGAGGACATGAGGATGGGCCGGAACCTGACGCTCGCGGCCTTGTGCGCCGCCTGCATGGGGGTCATCCCCTGTTCCCCGTAGCGGCGCGCGTACAAGACCAGAATCAGCGCGTTTTTGCTGGACATGGCGATGAGCAGCAGCATCCCGATCTGCACATAGATATTGTTGTCCATGCCGCGCAGCATGATGGCGGCCACGGTGCCGAACAGCGCCAGCGGGATGACCAGCAGCACGCCGAGGGGCAATATCCAGTTGGCATACAGCGCGGCGAGGATCAGGTAGACCAGCAGGATCGCCAGACCGACGGCAATGGCGGCCTGCCCGTGGCTTTTCTCTTCCTGAAAGCTCATCCCCGTCCACTCGTAGCCGAAACCTTGGGGCAGTACCCGCCCGGCGATTTCTTCCATAGCCTCCATGCCGGCGCCCGTGCTGACGCCGGGGGC